>CAWFYO010000006.1:0-88713 GCA_963820015.1 uncultured Actinomycetota bacterium
GTGCAATATCTCGGGACGGCCGACGGTCCCGGCGGCGCGACCGCGCCACTGTGCCCCTGCTTTGCCGCGGTTGCGGGAGTCGTCGGATGTGCTTGCTGGCGAGCCCGATCCGCGGCGGCTTGCAAGCGCACGTCGCTGTCGCTCCCCTGGCCCAGCAGTCACCGGCGCCGACGCCCGCGTTGCTGCTACAGGGACGAATGGCCGTGGCGTGTGCGGCGACCGTCGGCGCCCCGTTCACAGATGACCAAGCGCAAAGCGACGGTCCGTATAACAACGGCATTGTGGCCCGGGCGTTCAGGCGCCGGCGAAGGCGTCGGCGCGGGCCGCCGCCCAGCTGCCGTACAGATCGGTGACGGTCGACGGTGCGGGCCATTCTGCGGCCTGTAGTCGTTTGAGCGCTTCGCCGCCGCGCCGGCGTGCGTGCGTGCGCGACCAGTCATACGAGGACGGCGCAGCGCCGTAGCGCGCTCGCCATGCGCGCATCGCTTCGCGAACCCGTTCCCGTGTCCATTGCGGCGCGATCGCGCCGGGATGGCAGCGTTTGCAATACGCGTAGGCGTCGCCCTTGCCGTTCCGTGGCGCGGTGGGCGCCCCGCAGCCGCGACACACTCCCCGGTAGCGCGCCTTGACCGCGCGTGCCTTCTCGCCGGTTGGATCGTAGAGATACGCCTTGATGGTCGCTTCTGCGCGTCCCAGCCGACGAGCGATCTCCGCGATCGACAGACCCTCCTGGTCGCGGTAGTGGCGGGCGAGGTGCGCCGCGCGGCGCCGTTCCGCAACCCGGTGGGCAGCGGCATGCGGGCTGTCCGTAGGTCCTTTGCTAGCGTGAGCCTCGGCGGCCAGCTCGACGAACTCCTCGGGCCGGACCCAGCGCTCCACCGGATGGTGCCGGACCGAGGGGCGGAGGTACTGGGTGATGGTGACCAGCTCGCAGCCGGCCGCGTGGAGGTCGCGCAGCGCCTGGCTGACCTCGTCGCGGGTCTCGCCCATGCCGAGGATCAGGTTGGACTTGGTGACCAGGCCGAAGTCACGGGCCGCGGTGAGCACGGCGAGCGAGCGGTCGTAGCGGAACGCCGGACGGATCCGCTTGAAGATCCGGGGCACCGTCTCGAGGTTGTGGGCCAGCACCTCGGGCCGGCTCTCGAAGACCTCGGCCAGCAGGTCTGGCCGGCCGTTGAAGTCGGGGACCAGGTTCTCCACTCCGGTGGCGCCCCCCTCCATGTCGGCAGTGAGCTCGTGGATGGCGCGTACGGTCTCGGCGTAGAGCCAGGCCCCGCCGTCGGGGAGGTCGTCGCGGGCGACGCCGGTGATCGTGGCGTAGCGCAGGCCCATGGTCTGCACGCTCTCGGCGACCCGGCGCGGCTCGTCGCGGTCCAGCGGCTGCGGCTTGCCGGTGTCGATCTGGCAGAAGTCGCAGCGCCGGGTGCACTGGTCGCCGCCGATGAGGAACGTCGCCTCGCGGTCCTCCCAGCACTCGAAGATGTTGGGGCAGCCGGCTTCCTGGCACACCGTGTGGAGTCCTTCGGACTTCACCAGCGACTGGAGCTCGGTGTACTGGGGGCCCATCTTGGCCCGGGTCTTGATCCACTCCGGCTTGCGCTCGATCGGGGTCTCGGCGTTGCGGACCTCAAGGCGCAGGAGCTTGCGGCCGTCAGGGACAGGAGGGGCTTGGGTCACGTGGATCGATGCTACCCGGCGGATCAGTCCTGCCCGATGTCCTCGAACCACACCTCGGGCTTCTCGGCGATGAACCGGGTCATCATCTCGATACACTCGGGGTCGTCGAGCAGGACGACCTCGACGCCGTTCTCGGCCAGCCAGTCGTGCCCGCCGTAGAAGGTCCGCGCCTCGCCGATGACCACGCGCGAGATGCCGAACTGGCGGATCAGCCCCGAGCAGAACCAGCACGGCGACAGCGTGGTGACCATGGTGGTGCCGCGATAGCTGCGCTGGCGGCCGGCGTTCCGGAACGCCGCGGTCTCGCCGTGCACCGACGGGTCATCGTCCTGGACCCGCCGGTTGTGGCCGCGCCCGAGCAGTGCCCCGTCCGCGCCGAAGAGCGCGCCACCGACCGGGACACCACCCTCGGACAAGCCCAGCCGTGCCTCCTCGACGGCGACGGCGAGCATCTCGCGGTCGGTGGTCATGCGGCCGTCCTCGTCGGGTTGTTCCGCTCCGGCATCAGCGTGGTCAGGCCGAGGTAGACGCCGGCCGCGACCAGGAATCCGACCAGGAAGGTGATGTCGCCGACCGCCGGATGGTGGGTGACGACAACGCCGACGTACTTGGCCTGGTTGGAGAACAGCCAGATCGAGATGATCATGCCCAGAGCCATCGCCACGATGCCGCGGGGGTTCTTGAAGTGGTCGTTGAGCGCGAGGGCGGCGAAGTTCTGGCCGCGGCGCTGCCAGCGGTCGGCGAGGACGACGCCGAGCCACGGCCCGATCCAGTAGGCGATGATCAGCAGGAAGTTCTCGTAGTTCTGCCCGGCGTTCTTGATGCCGAACAGCGCCAGGACCAGACCGAGGACGCCGAACACGATGGCGACGATCGCGCGGGCCCGACGCGGCGGGAGCACGAGGCCGAGCGTGAGCGCCGACATCGCGCCGGAGTAGATGTTGAGTGCGTTGGCACACACCGCGCCCAGCGCGATGCACAGCAAGGTGAGCTTGCCGAGCCAGCCCGGGAGCAGGTCGGTGTAGACACCTGGGTCGACGTCGGCGGCCTTCCCCGCAGCCGACACCATCGCTGCGCCGGCCGACTCCAGCAGCACGCACGAGACGAAGATCCCGAGACCTGCGTACACGCCGGCCATCCGCCGGTCGGAGTCGACCGGCAGGTAGCGCGTGTAGTCGGAGGCGTAGGGGTTCCAGCCGCAGGCGTAGCCGAACGCCGCGGCCGCCTCGATCAGGAACGCACCTGGGATCGGTTGGCCCGGGGCGCCGAGGTCGGCCTTGCCGAAGACGATCACCGCCCCGATCACGAACACGACCGCCAGGAGGGGCAGGGCGTAGCGCTCGAACGCGTGCACCAGGTTGTGCCCGAAGAACGCCACGATCACCTGGACGGCCACGATGATCACCAGGCACAGCTGCTTGGAGAGGCCGCCGAGGAGGACGTGGAGAGCCAGCGCTCCACTGATGCTGTTGACGGCGAACCAGCCGACCCCGGCGACCAGTGCGTTGATGCCGGCCGGCAGCACGTTGCCGGTCGCGTCGAACGCCGTACGCCCGAGCACCATCTGGCACAGCCCCGAGAGGGGACCCCACGACGACAGCACGCCGTGACTGGCCGAGCCCAGTGCGGTGCCCAGCACGATCGCCGCGACCGTCTGCCAGAAGGACAGGCCGAAGAAGAGGGGGCCGAGGATCCCGACCCCGATGGTGGCGAACTCGAGGTTGGGAGAGATCCACGTCCACAGCAGGTTGATCGGCCGGCCGTGGCGCTCGCTGTCGGGGATGATCTCGACCCCGCCTGGCTCGACGGCCACGGTATGGCTGCCGTAGTGCTCGGCTGCGATCGGGTTCAGGGCCTGGGGGTCGTCGGTGATCGGCACGGCGGGCATCCTGCCTTGTCCGATGGCCGGTGGCGAGACCAGGGCCTTACCCGACCACGAGCGGTGCAGCGAGGTCGAGGTCTCCTTCGTCGCCCAAGGCCCGTCGACCACGAGGGTCGACCTCCGGCACTACCACCTCGAGCGGCACGGCGACGACCTGCGGCCCCAGCTCGACGGCATCCGGAGCGGCTGGCGGGCCGGTCGGCTCGACCTCTACGCCGGCGGCCTCGCAGCCCGCTGAACCGGGTCAGCCGGGCAGCCCGAGCACCGGCACGCGAGGACCGCGGCCCGGCTCGGGTCGGGGCTCGTAGTCCGGCGTCGGGGTGTACGGCGCCCAGGCGAGCAGGTCGGTGAGGTGCCGGCGGACGCCCGGCAGCACGTCGTACACAGTGACGTCGCGGTCCAGCTCGCGCGAGAGCGAGGTGACGCCCGCGTCGGAGATGCCGCAGGGCACGAACCGGTCGTACCACGCCAGGTCGACGTCGCAGTTGAGCGCGAAGCCGTGCATGGTCACGCCCCGGCTGACCCGGATGCCGAGGGCGGCGACCTTGCGCTCCGGACCGCGCTCGTCGGCGGGCAGCCAGACGCCGCTCCGGCCGGGCACGCGGGCCGTGGTCACGCCGAGGTCGGCGCAGACCGCGATCAGTGCCTCCTCGACCCGGCGGACGTAGTCGACGACCTTGACGTGGTCGGGGAGCCGGACGATGGGGTAGCCGACCAGCTGTCCGGGCCCGTGGAACGTCACCATGCCGCCGCGGTCGACGTCGATCACGGGCGCGCCTCCGGGGTCGGCCGGCCGGTCCTCCGGCGCCGTCCGCTTGCCTGCGGTGAACGTCGGCGGATGCTCGAGCAGCCAGACCGTGTCGGGCCGCGCACCGCTCACCACCTGCTCGTGGAGCTCACGCTGCGACTCCCACGCGGCGAGGTAGTCGACGGCGTCGGCGCCGAAGCCGCCCTCGCGGAAGACCAGGTCGTTCACTCCGCCGACCCTAGCGCGCTGCCCACGAACCGGAGCTGGGCCGGGAGCATCCGGGTCCAGTACGCCGCGTCGTGGGCACCGGGCTGGAAGGTGCTGACGACAGGGCGGGTGAAGCCGCGCACATAGGCCCGGTCGGCGTCGTAGAACGGGTCGTCGGTGCCGCAGTCCACCCGCACCGCGATGCCATCGAGCTCGTGCTGGTGACCCAGGACGGTGTAGCGCCGGTACTCCGCCGCGTCGGCGAACCCTGAGGTCGACGCCGACGCGGGGTCGGTCCACAAGGCGGCGCTGAGGGCGGCCACGGCCCGGGTCTGCGGGGTGCCGACCAGCCCGGCGAGCCGGAGCGCGCCGTACCCGCCCATCGACCAGCCCTGGAACGCCGTGCGCCGGGTGTCCAGACCGTCCGCGTCCAGGAGCGGCAGGAGCTCGTCGACGACCATCGCCCCGGCGTCCTCACCTGACGGCCGTGGGTGCCAGTACGACGTGCCGCCGTCGACCGTGGCCACGGCGAAACGCGGGACTCCCGCGTCGACCGCGGCGACCAGGAACCGGTCCATCCCCAGCTCGTCGACAGCGGTCGTGTGGTCGCCGCCCAGACCGTGGAGGGAGACCATCACCGGGAGCCGCTCGCGCGCGGACCCGGGATAGATGACCGACCAGCCGGTCTCGGCTCCGAGCCGGGCCTGCGACACGAAGGAGCCCGACACGACCAGCCCGGGGGTCACGTCGGGGATGTGGCCGGCCCGGCCGTCGAGACCGAGCACCCGGTGGAGCCGGGAGCGTCCTGGCAGGACCCCCTCCTCCAACCCGACGGCACCGAGGACGCCGACCGTGACGAGGGCTCCGGCCCCGAGCAGCAGGCCGCGCCGGGTGGGGCTCATGCGAGGAGAGTAGGTGCCTGTGGACGGACGCTGCGCGGAGCTCGCCGGACGGGTCACAGTGGTGGGATGCGGACTCGGGGGCGCTGGTTGTCGGCGCTGGTCGTCGCGGTCTTCACCGCCGGTGTGGTCGCGGCCGCGACCGCCGGTCACCGCGCGCCACGCCAGGAGGTGGTGGCCGCGACCCCCGCAGGAGCAGCGCCGGCGACCCGGGCCCGCGCGGTGCTGGGGGCGTGGGACCACTGCCGCGCCGCGGCCTGGGCGCTCGCCGACCCCACGGCCCTGTCCCGGCTCTACCTCCCGGGCTCGGCCACCGGCGGGCGTGACGTGGCCATGTTGATGGCCTACCGCGACCGCGGGCTGCGGGTCGTCGGCATGACCCGGCAGGTGATGCGGCTGCGGGTCGTCTCGTCCGGGCCGCGACGCATCGGCATCGTGGTCACCGACCGGCTCGTGGACGCGCGCGTCGTCGGGGCAGGCGTCCGGTCGGCGGTGCCCGACGGCCGACTCGCCACCCGGCTGGTGTGGCTGGCCCGCGTCAACGGCCGCTGGCGGGTGGCCGAGGTGACGGCCATTGCCAGTCACCCGGCCAGGTGACCCCAGACCGGCGACAGCTCCGACCACGGCCCGACCGCCACCACCCGGCCCTCGGAGAGCACGACCACCCGGTCGGCCTGCTGCAACGCGGCCTCCTTGGAGGTCGCCCCGATCACGGTGGCGGCCCGCTCGCGCAGCGCGTTCCACAGCTCGATCTCGGTGGTGGCGTCGAGCGCGGACGACACGTCGTCGGCGAGCAGCAGGTCGGCGTCGCAGGCGACCGCGCGGGCCAGCGCGAGGCGCTGGATCTGCCCGCCCGAGAGCCGCACGCCGCGGTGGCCGACCAGGGCGTCGACACCGCCGGCGTCGGCGACGTCGCGGTTGAGCCGGGCGACCCCGATCGCCTCCTCGACCCGGCGGCCGGTGTGGTCGAGCGCGACATTGTCGCGGAACGTGCCGGACAACACCCGCGGCACCTGGGCCACGTGGGCGACCCGGTTGGGCCTCAGCTGCAGCTCGGGGTCGTCGAGGGGGCGGCCGTTCCACTCGAGGGTGCCGGTGCTCGACACCAGGCCGGCCAGCGCCCCGAGAAGGCTCGACTTGCCGGATCCGACCTGGCCGACCAGCAGCACCAGCTCGCCGCTGGCGGACGGTGAGGTCGACGCCGCTCACGCCGATCGTGCCGTCGTCGTGGACCGCGGTGACGTCGACCAGCAGCAGCTCGGTCAGCGGGTCACGCTCGGGCTCCACCGGCGCGGGCGCGGTGCCGGCAACCAGGTCGATGCCGTCGGGCAGCTCCATCAGGTCGCCGCCGCCGGCCAGGCGGCTGGTGGCGCGCATCCAGGCACGCGTGCCCGGGGCCTCGGTGATCGCCGTACCGGCAACCCGACCGAACCAGTCGAAGCCGGCGACGGCACCGGCGACCATGATCGCCGTGGCCAGGCCCCAGCCCCCCGCGACCAGCACTGCCCAGGCGGCGACCACGCCGCACTGGACCATCACGATCGGGACGCCGTCGAGCATCGCCTGCACGCGGTGCTCCTGACCGCCGCCTCGACGCGCCCGTGGTCGACGGCATGGAGGTGGCGGTGGATGTCGGGGGTCGCCGCAGCCAGCTTGACGGTGCGCACCGACTCGAGGGCGGACACCAGGGAGCGTCCGAAGCGGGCCCGCGCTGCGGACGAGGCGGCCGCGGATCGTCCCGCGACCCGGCGCCCGAGCGACGAGGCCAGTGCCGAGGCCACCATCACGGCGAGCAGGATGCCGCCGGCGAGGAGGTTCCACGCGGCGACGGCGGTGAGGACGGCGATGGCGAGCCCGTTGAGCAGGTCGACCCAGCGGTCGGCGTAGCGCGCCATCCGGTCGGCGTCCATCGACCGGGCCACCACCTCGCCCGGAGGCGTCCGGGTCAGCCGGCGGGTGCTGGTCTGGCCGTGGAGCACGCTGGTGCGCGCCCGCAGCATCACTGCGATCCACCATTGCGGGTAGATGCGGATGGCGACGGCCAGGAGCTGCGGAGCGGTGAGCAGCGAGGCGAGGCGACCAGGAGCGTCGGCAGGACTGGGGTGCCCCCGTCGTTCAGCGAGGCGATGGTGTGGCCCCACAGCCAACCGGTGACGACCCCGAAGGCCCCGACCAGGGTGGAGGCGAGGAACAGACCCATGCCGGCCAGCCCCCACCGCTTGTGGATGAACAGCGCGTTCGTGGTGGCCCGGGTGAGCGTGGGCAGCGGTCGGAGCACGGGCGACGGCGGTGGCGTGCCGGTACGCCGGGCGGTCCCGACCGAGGTGACGTCGCCGTCGTCGGTGGTCACCACGTCTGCGGGGGCCCGGTCACCGGTGGCCCTGGATGCCTCGAGGAGGTCGGCGAAGGGGCCCGGGGTGTGGGCCAGCTCGACGCGTCGGCCGGCCTGCACCACGTGGCCGCGCTCGAGCACCGCGACCTGCTCGGCGCGCTCGGTCGTGGAGAGCCGGTGGGCGACGAGGATGCCGGTGCGGCCGGTCAGCAGCCGATCGGCCGCGGCCACGACCCGGGCCTCGGTGAGCGGGTCCATGCGCGCGGTCGCCTCGTCGAGGACGACGACGCGCGCGTCGCGCACCAGCAGCCGGGCGAAGGCGACCAGCTGCTCCTCGCCGGCCGACAGGGTCGTGCCGCCGGGGCCCAGCGTGGTGTCGAGCCCCTCGGGGAGGCCCGCCACCCAGGCGGTCAGCCCCAGCTCGTCGACGGCCCGGCTGAGCGCCTCGCGCGGGACGTCCGCGAACAGCGCGATGTTCTCGGCGAGGGTGCCGGCGAGGATCTCGGTGCGCTGAGTGATCACGCCGACCGCCGAACGGAGCTCGTGGAGGTCGAGGTCGCGGACGTCGGTGCCGCCGAGGAACACGCTGTCTCGCTCGGGCTCGACCGCGCGAGACAGCAGGGAGGCCAGCGTCGACTTGCCGGAGCCGGTGCGCCCGACCAGGGCGACCGTCGTCGACGCCGCCACCTCGAGGTCGACGTCCCGCAGGGCGAAGGTGCCGTGCTCGTAGGCGAAGTGGAGGCCGGTGAACTCCACCGACAGGGGGCCCTCGGGAAGGTCGCCACCGCCGCGGGGCTCGGCGGGTGAGGCCATCAGCCCGCGCAGCCGGATGACGGCGCCGAGCCCGGCCTGGAGGTCGGGCAGGTGGTGGGCGAGCTGGTTGACCTGGCCGACGAACGTCGTGGTGACGATGAAGAGGGTCACCAGCGACCCGGTGGACAGGTGCCCGCCGGTGACCAGCGCGACCCCGATCACGGCGGTCGCAGCGAGGACGGCGTGCAGCAGGGTGCCGGTCCGCCGGCTGATCTTCGCCTCCAGGGCCGTGACCACCGCGAACTTCTCGTGGATCGCCGCGGTGAGCCGGCTGTTGTGGCGCATCAGGTAGGGCTGGCCGAGGCTGGTGCGGAGGTCGTCGCGGGCCGCCACGCCTTCCTCCATGGCTGCCGCGTGGTCGGTCCAGGCCATCTCCTCGATCACCTTGTTCGCCGACACCTGGGGCAGCAGCGGGCGGACCATCGTGACCGCGGCGACCCCGGCCGCAGGGAACAGGATGAACGCCGGCCACCAGGTCAGGCCGGCGACCAGCCAGAGCGGTCCGGAGGCCAGTAGGGTGCGCGCCGCCATCCAGACGCTCTGCCGCAGCAGGACCCCGACCTCGTGGGTGTCGTCGTCGATGCGGTCGAGCACCTCGCCGACCGCCTGTTCGCCCAGCTCGTGGAGCGGCTGCTCGAGGGCTGCGACCAGCAGGTCGGAGCGGAGCAGGCCCTCCGCCCGGTCGACGTCGCCGGCCCACAGGGTGCGGCCGAGGGTGTCGAGCACCGCTGCTCCGACGACGCAGAGGGCCAGGAGCCCGACCAGCCGGCTGGTGGCGCCCTCGGCCAGCCGACCGGAGACGACGGAGCCGAGGGCGGTGCCGATCGCGGCCAGGAATGAGGCGCTGAAGGCGACCGCGGCGACCGGGCTGGCGACGCGGTGCCAGTCGACGGGGCGCCGGACATCGGCCTCGGGCGAGATGTCGGCCGAAACGGTGGCGGGGGAGAGGTCGGTGGCGCTCACAGCGTCCCCGACGGTACGACGGACCACCCCCCGGAGTCGTGCGAGTTTCGGGGGGCAGTCAGCGGCCGAGCCCGGCGGCGAGCACCTCGGTGACGTCGTGGTCGCGGAACTCGTAGCCGGCGTCGAGCAGCGCCTGCGGCACGGTGTTGAGGGACCCGAGCAGCTCGGGCGCCATCCGCGCGGCGCCGAGGCTGACCGCGAACGCCGGCACCGGGATCAGCGTGGGCCGGCCGACCGCGCGACCCAGGGCCTGGGTGAACTCCGCGTTGGTCGGGGTCACCGGGCAGCACAGGTTGAAGGCACCGCTCGCGTCGGGGTGCTCGGCGAGGTGGGCCACGCCCCCGACCCAGTCGCGCAGCGAGACGACCGGGAAGTACTGCCGACCGTCGCCCAGCCGCCCGCCGAGCCCGAGCTTGAACACCAGGCGCAGGAGCTTGAGGGGCTGGCTGCGGCGGTCCATCACCGGGGCGGTGCGGAGGATGCAGACGCGTGCGCCTGCCTGCCTCGCCGGATCCGCAGCGGCCTCCCAGGCCTGGGAGACCTCGGTCAGCAGGGCGTGGCCGCGGACGTCGGCGCCCTCGGTGAGCGGCTCAGGCCCGTGGTCGCCGTAGACGGAGATGCCGTTGCCCGCCAGGAACGCCGGCTTCACCCCGCTCGCAGCGATGGCCGAGGCGAGGGTCGCGGTGCTGTCGACCCGGCTCCGGCGCAGGTTGTCCGCCCACTTCTGCGAGTGCGGGTTGCCCGCGGTCGGGGCACCCGCGAGGTTGACGACGAGGTCGGCCGCCTCGATCACCTGGGGGTCCACCGCCCCCGACGCGGGGTCCCACCGCGACTCGTCGGCAGCGGCCGTGGGCCGGCGTACCAACCTGGTGACGGCATGGCCGCGCGACTCCAGCTCGCGACCCAGATGGGTCCCGAGGAACCCGGAGGCGCCCCCGATGACGACCTGCACCACTCAGACCTCGAACTGACCGGCTTCGAGCCGGCCCTTCACGTCCGTCAGGAAGCGCGCAGCGTCGGCACCGTCCACGATGCGGTGGTCGTAGGTGAGGGCGAGGTAGACCATCTGGCGGACGGCGATCGTCTCGCCGAGGTTGGGGTCGTCGATCACCACCGGCCGCTTCACGACCGCACCGGTGCCGAGGATCGCGACCTGCGGCTGGTTGATGATCGGGGTGTCGAAGAGCGCGCCGCGGCTGCCGGTGTTGGTCAGCGTGAACGTGCCCCCGGACAGCTCGTCTGGCGTGATCTTGTTGGTGCGGGTGCGCTCGGCGACGTCACCGATCTTCCGGGCCAGGCCGGCGATCGAGAGGTCGCCGGCGTCCTTGATCACCGGGGTGAGCAGGCCGCGCTCGGTGTCGACGGCGATCGCGAGGTTCTCCCGGTCGTAGTAGGTGACCTCGCCCTTCTCGGTGTCGATGCTGGCGTTGAGGCTCGGGAACTGCTTGAGCGCGTCGATCGCCGCCTTGGCGAAGAACGGCATGAACGACAGCTTCACCCCCTCCCGCGCCGCGAAGTCGACCTTCACCGAGTCGCGCAGCCGCGAGACGGAGGTCACGTCGACCTCGACCACCGTCGTCAGCTGGGCGCTGACCTGGAGCGACTCGACCATGCGCTGGGCGATCACCTTGCGCAGGCGCGACATCGGCTCGGTCTTGCCGCGCAGGGGCGAAGGTGCCTGCGCCGCCGGGGCGGCGGCTGCCGGTGCCGAGGCGGCGGGTGCTGCTGCCGGCGCCGCAGGAGTGGCCGGCTGGGCCGGAGCCGCTGCGGCAGCGGCGGCCGCGGCCGCGGGCTGGCTGGGCGTGGTGTCGGTGCCCTGCTGGGCAGCGGCGTCGAGGACGTCCTGCTTGCGGATCCGGCCGCCGACACCGGTGCCGACGATCGAGGACAGCTCGACCCCGTGCTGGGCGGCCATCTTGCGCACCAGAGGAGTGACGTACGCCGACGACTCCCGGCCCCCGCCGGCCGCCGGCTGCTGCTCCTCGGCGGGCTGCTCGGGCTCAGGCTCGGCCGGGGGCTCGGCCTCGGGCTCGGGCTCGGCCTCGGCCTGGGGCTCGGCCTCCTGGTCGGCCGGTGGCTGCTCCGCCGGTGGCTGCTCGGCCGGAGCCGCGTCGCCGGACCCGATCACGGCCAGCTCGGCACCGACCTCGACGGTCTCGTCCTCGTTGACCTTGATCTCGAGCAGGGTGCCCGCAGCCGGCGAGGGGATCTCGGTGTCGACCTTGTCGGTGGAGACCTCGAGCAGCGACTCGTCGGCCGAGACCTGGTCGCCGACCTGCTTGAGCCAGCGGGTGACGGTGCCCTCGGTGACCGACTCGCCGAGCTCGGGGAGCCGGACCACGGTCTGCTCGCCGCCACCCGAAGGCGCAGCGGCCTCGGCGGCCGGGGCAGCCTCTGCCTCTGCCCCTTGCTCGGCCTCTGCCTCTGCCTCTGCCTCTGCCTCTCGCTCGGGCTCGGGCTCGCCCGGTGTGTCCGCGGCCTCGGCCTGCTCGTGCGCCTCGTCGCGCTCGTTCTGCTCCGACTCCAGGGGAGTGGTCTCCTCCGGCTGCTCGTCGGCCTGGTCCTGGGCGGCCTGGTCCTGGGCGGCCTGGTCCTGGGCGGCCTGGTCCTGGGCGGGCTGCTCCTCGGCCTGGCCGCCGTCGTCCGCGGCGGGCGCAGCGTCGCCGCCGGCCTCGTCGGCCGCACCGATCAGCGCCAGCACCGCGCCGACCTCGACGGTCTCGTCCTCCGACGCCTTGATCTCGAGGAGGGTGCCGGCGACCGGCGAGGGGATCTCGGTGTCGACCTTGTCGGTCGAGACCTCGAGCAGGGGCTCGTCGACGGCCACCTGGTCACCGACCTGCTTCAGCCAACGGGTGACCGTGCCTTCGGTGACGGATTCGCCGAGTTCGGGGAGCTTGACTTCGGTGGCCATGTGGGTGTCGTTCTTCCTGTCTGGTCGCGGCTGTGCGTGGAGCGGGTCGGACGGGCGGTCAGGCGTGGGCGTGCAGCGGCTTCCCGGCCAGCGCCAAGTGGGCCTCACCGAGGGCTTCGTTCTGGGTCGGGTGGGCGTGCACCAGGGGCGCGACGTCCTCGGCGTGGGCCTCCCAGTTGTAGATCAGCTGGGCCTCGCCGACGAGCTCGCCCACGCGGTCGCCGACCAGGTGGACGCCGACCACCGGCCCGTCGGTGCGACGTACGAGCTTGACGAAGCCCTGTGTCTGCAGGATCTGGCTCTTGCCGTTGCCACCGAGGTCGTAGGTCACGGTCTCGACCTGATCGTCGCCGAAGGCCGACCGGGCGGCGGCCTCGTCGAGGCCGACCGAGGCGACCTCGGGGTGGCTGTAGGTGACGCGCGGGATGCCGGCCTCGTCGATGGTCGTCGGGTCGAGTCCGGCGATGTCCTCGGCCACGAAGATGCCCTGCTGGAAGCCGCGGTGGGCCAGCTGTAGCCCGGGCACGATGTCGCCGACCGCGTAGACGCCGTCGAGGTTGGTCCGGCAGCGCTCGTCGGTGAGCACGAACCCACGATCCATGGTGACGCCCTGCTCGTCGTAGCCGAGCCCCTCGGTCGACGGGCCGCGACCGACCGCGACGAGCAGCAGCTCGGCCTCGATCACGTCACCGCCCTCGACGGTCACCGCGACTCCGTCGTCGGTCACCTTGAGGCTCTGGAACGGCGTGCTGGTGCGGACCTGGATCTTCCGCTTCTTGAAGGCGCGCTCCAGCGCCTTGGACGACGCCTCGTCCTCGGCCGCGACCAGTCGGGGAAGGGCCTCGACGATGGTCACCTCGCTGCCGAAGCTGGCCCAGACGCTGGCGAACTCGCAGCCGATCACGCCGCCGCCGAGCACGACCACCGAGGCCGGCACGCGGTCGAGGCGCAGGGCGTGCTCCGAGGTCATCACCCGCTTGCCGTCGACATCGATCCCCGGCAGACTCAAGCTGTAGGAGCCTGAAGCGAGCACGACGTGCCTCCCGGCGTACGTCGTCTCACCCACCGTGACCTGGTGGGGCCCGGTCAGTCGGCCCTCGCCCTCGATCACGGTGATGCCGCGGCCCTTGATGAGCCCGGTGAGGCCTTTGAACAGCCGCGAGACGACCTTGTCCTTGTAGGTGTTCACGCCGCTCATGTCGACGCCCTCGAGGGTGGCGTTGACGCCGAACTGCGACGACTCGCGCGCCAGGTCGGCGACCTCGGCGGCGTGGAGCAGGGCCTTGGTCGGGATGCAGCCGACGTGGAGGCAGGTGCCGCCCAGGTCGCCCTTCTCCACCAGGCCCACGGACAGGCCGAGCTGGGCGGCCCGGAGCGCACAGGCATAGCCGCCGGATCCCGCCCCGAGAATGAGTACGTCGAACTCGCCGTCGGTCACTTTCCCATCCTTGCACCCTTCCCTGACGCGTTCGCAAGGAGACCGGGCCGGGCTCCGCGCCTCGGCCACGTGCGGCCACGCGCAGCCAGACAGCCGTCCACAGCCAGGTCTCGGGCAGACTGGTGGCCGTGAAGTTCTTCGGACGAGGTCGTGGCGACCGATACAAGCGCCCCTCCGGCGATACCGCGCGGACCGGCTCGACCCGGGTGCGGGCGGCGAGCAGCGACGACGAGCAGCACCTCGAGAACTTCGTGTCCACGCGCGAGGGGGTCGAGGGGTACGTCGAGCCGCGCACCGCGGTCAACGACGTGACCCTGCTGCTGGTCGCCTGGGACGGCGAGTACACCCGGCGGCGGGTCCCGTCGGACGACTGGGCCTACAAGTTCTGCAAGCGGCGCGGGATCAGGGCCTACGAGGCCGGGGTCGTCGGCATCCCGCAGCACATGCGCGACTACATCAAGCGTCAGAAGGCTCGTCAGGAGCGGGGCGAGAGCTGATCGCGCGCAGGTAGTCGATCAGCGTCGTCACCGTGAAGCCGGTCGCACCGGTCGGGTTGTAGCCGGCGGTGGCAGCCGTCTGGAAGGCCGGTCCGGCGACGTCGAGGTGTCCCCACGGGAGGCCGCCGGTGAACTCCCGGAGGAACGCCGCCGCCATCAGGCCCCCGCCCCAGCGGGTCCAGTCGTGCTGGGCGATGTCGGCGATCTTGCTCCCGTGGACGCGCTCCACCACGTCGGGCGGGATCGGCATCGGCCAGTGCCGCTCGCCGGACTCACGGCCTGCCCCGACCACGCCGGCGACGACGTCGTCGTCGCCGAAGACCGCGCCGACCTTGGTGCCGAGCGCCACGGTCATGTGGCCGGTGAGGGTGGCGACGTCGATCACCACGTCCGGCTTCTGCTCCACGGCACGGCCGAGCCCGTCGGCGAGCACCAGCCGCCCCTCGGCGTCGGTGTTGAGCACCTCGACGGTCTGACCGTCGTACGTCGTCAGGACGTCGCCGGGCCGCATCGCGCTGCCGGAGACCATGTTCTCGGCGAGACAGGCGAAGGCCGACACCTTCACCGGAAGCCCGAGCCGGGCGACGGCCAGGGTGGCCTGGACGACGGCGGCGGCCCCCGCCATGTCGCACTTCATGGTCTCCATGGAGCTGCCCGGCTTGATGGTCAGGCCGCCGGAGTCGAAGGTGATCCCCTTGCCGACCAGGGCGACGTGGGCCACCGGGTCGGCGGGGGAGTAGGTCAGCTCCACCAGCCGAGGAGGCGCGCTGGAGCCGCCGCCGACGGCGAGCAGGCCGCCACAACCGAGGTCGGCGAGCTTCTCGTGGTCGAGCACGGTCACCTTGGTCTTCGCGGCCTTGGCTGCCTTGACTGCCTTGACTGCGGCCACCATCTCGTCGGCCAGCACCGGCGGCGTCAGGTCGCCCGGCGGGGTGTTGACCCAGTCGCGGGTGGCGTTGACGGCCTCGGCGACGATCTGCGCCTCCTCGAAGGCGGTGGTCGCCTCGCCGCGGCGGGCGACCGGGCTGAGCACGGTGATCGTGCCGGCCCGCTTGTCCTTGTCCGGGGGCTTGGAGAGATAGCGCGTGAAGGTGTAGCCACCGAGCAGGTAGCCCTCGATCACGTTGCGGACCAGCCCTGGGTCGCCGGCCGGCAGGGCGAGGGCGACCGATGCGGCGTTGGCCGTCGACCGGCTCGCCACCCCGGCCGCACGTCGTACGGCGAGGAGCTCGGACGCGCGGTCCTCGGCCTGGGGGCCCATCCCGACCAGCACCAGCAGCGGCGACGCGATCTTGCCGGCGGTGGGGACCCGGGCGACCTCGCCGGCCTTGCCGGTGAAGCCGAGCGTGCTGAGGAGTGGCCGGAGTCCGCGGCCGAACCCGTCGGCGACGTCCGCACCGCCGTCGGCCAGGACGGCCCCCTGCGCGGAGGAGTGTGCCCCGACGACCACCGCGTCGGCACGGGTCTTGGCAGGACTGGCGCCGCGGAGGTGGTAGGAGGTCACCGGGGCAGGATAGTCAGGCCGAAGGCGCCGTGTGCGCCGCTGCCAGGCGGCCCGGCCGGTGTAGGTTCGCGATCATGGGAGAGGACACCTCCGGAGCGTCGCTCCTGCAGTCGCCACTGCACGACCGACACGCAGCCCTGGGCGCCAAGTTCGCGGAGTTCGGCGGTTGGTCGATGCCCCTGGAATACCCCACCGGCGTCGTCAAGGAGCACACCTCCGTCCGGGAGTCCGTCGGCATCTTCGACGTCAGCCACCTGGGCAAGCTGCTCGTGACCGGCCCCGGCGCCGCGACGTACGTCAACGCGACGCTGAGCAACGACCTCGCCAAGATCCGGCCGGGCAAGGCGCAGTACACGTTGTGCTGCGACGCCGAGACCGGAGGCGTCGTCGACGACCTGATCGCCTACTGGCACGACGACGAGCACGTGCTGCTGGTGCCCAACGCCGCCAACTCCGCCGAGGTCTGCCGCCGCCTGCTCGCCGAGGCGCCCGAGGGCGTCAAGGTGCTCGACCACCACACGCAGTACGCCGTGCTTGCGGTGCAGGGCACGAAGTCCGACGAGGTCCTCGAGGCGATCGGCTTGCCCATCGGGCACGAGCTACATGTCGTTCACCGAGGCGGAGTTCGAGGACACCGGGGTCGTGGTCTGCCGCACCGGCTACACCGGCGAGCGCGGCTACGAGCTGATCGCGCTCAACGAGGTCGCGGGCGAGCTGTGGGACCGGCTGCTCGCGGCCGGGGAGCAGTTCGGGATGCTGCCGTGCGGGCTCGGTGCGCGCGACACGCTGCGCACCGAGATGGGATACCCCCTGCACGGCCAGGACATCACCATCGACGTCACCCCCAACGAGGCCGGCCTCGGCTGGGCCGTCGGCTGGAAGAAGGACGCCTTCTGGGGCCGCGACCCGATCGTCGCCGAGAAGGAGGCGGGGCCCAAGCGCACCCTGCGCGGCCTGCTCGCCGTCGAGCGCGGCATCCCGCGGCCCGGGATGACGGTCAGCCTGGTCTCCGACGTACCCCTGTGCGAGATCACGTCCGGCACGTTCTCGCCGACCCTGAGGAAGGGGATCGGGCTCGCGCTCGTCCCGACGTTCGTCGATCCCGACGCCGAGCTCGCCGTCCAGATCCGCACCCGGCGCGAGGTGTTCGTCTCCACCCAGCTGCCCTTCGTCGACACCTCGGTCCGCGAGTCATGAATCTTCCCGAGCAGCCCACCACCTTCCGCGCGCCCTCGCCGGCCGAGCGTCCCTGGTGGTGGAAGCTCCTCGACGGCTCCGGTGCCGACGCGCGGGTGCCGGACGAGTACGCCAGCCAGCGCTTCGCCTCCCAGGCCGACGCCGAGTCGTGGGTCGGGGAGGTCTGGGCCGAGCTGTCGACGGCCGGCGTCGACGCGGTGACCCTCTTCGAGCACGACCGCGAGGTCTACGGCCCGATGTCGCTCTCCGCCTGAGTGCGGCGCCCGGTCAGCTGACCGGGTTGCCGACCAGGTTGCTGGGGCCGGTCGGGTGGCCTTCGTGCGGTCCGTTCCGGACGGGCGGCCTACGCTCGCTCCATGCGTGAGTTCCGCCAGGTCGACGTCTTCTCCTCCGAACCGCTGCGGGGCAACCCGGTGGCGGTGGTACACGGCGCCGAGGGACTGAGCGACGACGAGATGCGGCGCTTCGCGCACTGGACAAACCTGTCGGAGACGACGTTCCTGCTCCCACCGACCGACCCGTCCGCGGACTACCGGCTGCGGATCTTCACCCCCGGAACCGAGCTGCCGTTCGCCGGTCATCCGACCCTGGGCAGCGCCCACGCGTGGCTCGAGGGCGGGGGAGTGTCGCGTTCCGACGGCGAGGTGGTGCAGGAGTGCGGGGCCGGGCTGGTCCGGATCCGTCGCGGCGAGCGGCTCGCCTTCGCAGCACCGCCACTGGTGCGGTCGGGCCCGGTCGACCGGGCCGACCGCGCGGCTGTCGTGCGAGCGCTCGCGATCGGCGGCGACGACGTCGTCGACCTCGCGTGGGTCGACAATGGTCCCGGCTGGGTCGGGGTGCTGCTCCGCGACGCCGAGGCGGTGCTCGCGGTCGAGCCCGACGTCGGCGCGTTCGGGACCCTCGACATCGGCGTGGTGGGACCCCACCCGGAGGGCTCGGGGTGCGCCGTCGAGGTGCGTGCCTTCTGCCCCGGCATGGGCATCGTCGAGGACCCCGTCACCGGCAGCCTCAACGCCGGCCTCGCCCAGTGGCTGGCCGGCAACCGCCTGCCGTCGTCGTACGTCGCGGCTCAAGGTACGGCGCTCGGCCGGGCCGGCCGCGTCCACATCGAGACCCAGGGCGACACGGTCTGGGTCGGTGGCGACGCGACGACCACGATCAAGGGCACAGTCGGTCTGGGGTCCTAGCCTCGAACCGTGCTCGAGACACCCGACGACCTCGCCCGGCTGCAGACCCTCCTCGACGCCTCCCACGCGCGCGCCACGGAGCACCTGCGCGGCATCATCCACGACGACCGCACCCTGAGCGCGGCCCAGGTCGCTGCCCTGCTGACCGGCATGAAGGTCATCTCGGTGGCCACCGTCACGGCCTCGGGGGAGCCGCGGATCAGCGCCATGGACGGCCACTTCCTGCACGGCACCTGGACCTTCTCCACCAGCCGCACGGCCGCCAAGGCGCGCCACCTCGCCGCGCGTCCCGCCGTGTCGGTCGCCCACGTGGACGGCGAGGCGATGGCGGTCTTCTCCCACGGTCGCGCCGTCGAGCTGGCCGGCGACGAGCTCGCGACCGTCGACCGGCACTGGACCGCCCACTACGGCTCGTCGCCGCTCTCCTGGGGAGACGTGGTGATGTACCGCCTCGACCCCACCTGGATGGTCGGCTACGCCTGGAAGCGCGACGAGCTGCTCGTCGAGCGCGGCATCACCGCCTGACCACGCCGTCCGGCCGGAACAACCAGCACCGCCTCGGGGTTGCGCCGCACGTGAGCCGACTCTTCGAGCCCCTGACCCTGCGCGGTACGACGTTCCGCAACCGCGTGTGGGTCTCACCGATGTGCCAGTACTCCTCGCACGACGGCCGCCCCACCGACTGGCACCTGGTCCACCTCGGGGCGTTCGCCCAGGGCGGCGCCGGGCTGGTGATGACCGAGGCGACGGCGATCGTCGCGGAGGGGCGCATCTCGCCGCAGGACGCCGGCATCTGGACCGACGAGCAGGCCGCCGACTACGAGCGGATCGCGGCGTTCGTCCGCAGCCAGGGCGCCGTCCCCGGCATCCAGCTGGCCCACGCCGGTCGCAAGGCCTCGACCCGGGCGCCGTGGCTCGGCCGCGGCTACGTCGAGCCCGCCGACGGTGGCTGGCAGACCGTGGGCCCGTCGCCGGTGGGGTACGCCGACTGGCCGGCCCCGCGGGAGCTCAGCGCCGCCGAGCTCGAGGCGCTCCCCGGCCGGTGGGCGGAGGCTGCCCGGCGCGCCCTCGACGCAGGCTTCGAGGTGGCCGAGATCCACGGTGCCCACGGCTACCTCCTCCACGAGTTCCTCTCACCCTTGACCAACCGTCGTGGCGACGCGTGGGGCGGCGATCTCGCCGGTCGGAGCCGGCTGCTCCTCGACGTCGTCGACGCGGTCCGCGCCGTCTGGCCCGACGACTCACCGCTCCTCGTCCGGCTGAGCGCCACCGACTGGGTCGAGGGCGGTCTCGAGGTGGATGAGGTGGCCGAGGTCGCGACCGTGCTGGCGGGCCACGGCGTCGACCTGGTCGACGTCTCCAGCGGCGGCAACTCGCCCGACCAGCAGGTGCAGGTCGGACCGGGCTACCAGGTGCCCTTCGCGGCCGAGGTGAAGGAGGCCTCCGGGCTGCCGGTCGCGGCGGTGGGGATGATCACCGAGCCCCGGCAGGCCGAGAAGATCGTCGCCGACGGCGAGGTCGACGCGGTGTTCCTGGCCCGCGAGCTGCTCCGCAACCCGCACTGGCCCCAGCTGGCCGCGGCCGAGCTGGGTGCCGACTGCTACTGGCCCGACCAGTACCTCCGCGCTCGTCCATAGGACTCAGGGAGGACTCAGGGAGGACTCAGGGAGGCTCATCCGCGCGCGTGCACGGCCACGAAGTCGCGGGAGGTATGGGTGTAGTAGCGGTACGCCGGCCGCTGATAGTCCGGCAGCAGGCTCGTCGGGCGAGGTTGCGCGGGGTGACCGTGCGCCGCGTACGTCATGTACGAAACCCAGGCGGGGTTGATGTCGAGCTCCATCGCCCGGACGGCCCCCGCCCGCCGCAGGATGTGTGCCAGGTCCGAGACCGAGAGCGCGTCGCCCGAGACGTAGACGATGTCGCCCTGTGCCGTGATCCCGACACCCGAGCGGAAGACGTAGTAGGCACCGCCAAGGGTCAGCCCCCAGTCGAAGAGATGGCTGGCGTCGATGTCGGGGGCGATCCGCCCGTGGTCGATCAGGAGGCTGAGGTTCTGCCGGACGCCCACGACGTTCGGCGTCATCGAGACCTCGTGGTTCCAGCTGCCGACCGTCATCGACCCGTTGCGGTAGAAGACCTCCGAGGCGGCGCCGTCCACCAGCGCGTCGGCGGTGCGGCCGTCGAGGTAGAACCCACCGTGCGCGTCGGCCATCCGGAACCCGCCGTTCCAGGTCGCCACCAGGCCCCGCCGGTCGGTCGGCGCCACCCAGTCCGGCACCGGCCACGTCCCGCCCGGCTCCTGGAAGCCCGGGTGGAGCGAGAAGCTCAGGCGCTTCGCATCCATCCAGGCGACCCCGGTGAGGTACGACGTGTGGCGGGAGTCCGGACGTAGGTACGACGCCTGGACGACAGGCCGACCGTGCACCCGGACCAGCGTGTGCCACTCGCCCTCGCCGGGAAGGGGCGGGTGCGCGAACGGGCGCAGACGAGGGAGGTTCTGGGCGGGACGGTGCGGACGAAGCACCGTGAGGTCCGAGGCCGACGGCTTACCCCCGACCGCTGGCGGATGCAGCTGGTACCGCAGCTTCTCCATCTCGAGGACGACGATGCCGAGACCGTGGTCCCGAGCCCAGCCGGCGAGCCTGGCCGCCACGGAGTCCGTGCCCGGCGCCAGCAGTGCCTGTCCGACCGAGAAGGCCAGCCACACCAGGCCGGCCAGGAGCCCCACGAGGATCGCGCGCGTCGTGCGGGGAAAGCGCCGGAGCACGGCCCGCCGCCGACCTGGTCGCGACCGCGCGGGCCCCACCTCCGACGGAGACTCATCGGTGAGCGACACACGGGGCTCCCAGGGGTCCGGACAATCCTGCAAGCGACGGTAGATAGCGTTCTCTGCCGCTCACCTGGACACCGGTGGCCGGACACGCGGGCGGGTCCGGCTGGGCCGTCGGCGGGCCGCTCTAGGGTGAGCCCATGCAGGTGTACCTCGACCTCCTCCAGCGCATCCTCGACGACGGGGTCGAGAAGTCCGACCGCACCGGCACCGGCACGTTCAGCGTGTTCGGGCACCAGATGCGCTTCGACCTGACCAAGGGCTTCCCGCTGGTCACCACGAAGAAGGTCCACACCCGCTCGGTGTTCGCCGAGCTGCTGTGGTTCCTCCGCGGCGACACCAACGTCACGTGGCTGCAGGACCGGGGTGTGACCATCTGGGACGAGTGGGCCGACGCCAACGGAGACCTCGGGCCCGTCTACGGCTACCAGTGGCGCTCCTGGCCCGCTCCCGAGGGCCGTCACATCGACCAGATCAAGCTGGTCATCGACCAGATCCGCGACAACCCCGACAGCCGTCGCCACATCGTCTCCGCGTGGAACGTCGCCGACATCCCCGACATGGCCCTGGCGCCCTGCCACACGATGTTCCAGTTCTACGTCGCTCCGTCCACGGACGGCGGGCCCGGCCGGCTGTCGTGCCAGCTCTACCAGCGCTCGGCAGACGTGTTCCTCGGCGTCCCGTTCAACATCGCCTCCTACGCCCTCCTGACCCACATGGTCGCCCAGGTGACCGGACTCCGGGTCGGCGACTTCGTGCACACCCTCGGCGACGCCCACCTCTACGCCAACCACGTCGAGCAGGCGCGACTCCAGCTCACCCGCGAGCCGCGGCCGCTGCCCACCTTGCGGCTCGACCCCTCGGTGCGGGAGATCGACGCCTTCGACCTCGAGCACGTCGAGATCGATGACTACGACCCCCACCCGGGCATCAAGGCCCCCATTGCGGTCTGAGCCCCGGCGCCTCACCCTGGTCGCCGCCTACGCCGCCGACCGCGTGATCGGCGACCACGGCCGCATCCCGTGGCACCTGCCCGACGACTTCGCCCACTTCAAGGCCACCACGATGGGCGGGGTGCTGGTGATGGGCCGCGCCACCTACGACTCGATCGGCCGGCCGCTCCCGGGCCGGACCACGATCGTGGTCACCCGCACCCCCGACTGGACCGCCGAGGGCGTGCTGGTCGCACACTCCGTCGACGACGCATTGGCGCTCGCGGCCCGGCAGCCGGGGGAGACCTTCGTGGCCGGCGGCACCCAGCTCTACGAGCAGACGCTGCCGCTCGCGACCCACCAGGTGCTGACCGAGGTGCACCTCACCGTCGACGGTGACGCGCGCTACCCGGAGTTCGACCTGGCCGAGTGGGTCGAGACCCGCCGCGAGTCGCGCACCGACCTGGACTGGGTCTGGTGGGAGCGCCGTACGGAACCAGCCTGACCCGGCCGACGTCCCACCCCCATGCGCCGGCTGCTCGCTCTCGTCCTCCTGGGGTTCGTGCTGTCCGCCTGCGGTGGCCGCGTCTCCGTCATCGGCAACCAGCAAGCTCCCGACACCTGTCCGCCGCCGGCCGGCGGCCGCTGCGCAGCCGACGTAGCCTGGCACGGACCGATCGGGCTCGCCCCGGACGGCCGGAGTCTCCACGGCGTCGTCCTGTGCGGCGGCACGCTTCGCGCGAGCGAGACCGACGCACGCGTGACGATCACCCTCCACGTCCCCGCGCTGCGGGGCGGCGCGGTGACGTGCGCGCGGGTGCAGGTCGAGGTCTCGCTCGAGCACCCGCTCGGCACCCGCACCGTCGTCGACGGGGTGAGCGGCCGGACGCTGCGGGTCGTCCACCTGCCGCCCGGGTGAGTTTGTCGCAGGGTATGTATTGCGACAAAACGGGGCTTGTGCCTAGTCTGTCGGCATGAGCCTCGGACACGGTGCGATATCTGCTCACCACCCTCCCGGTGCTGCTCGCCGGTGTCGGGTTCCTGGGGTGGAAGGCCCGCGCCTGCCCCGCGGCCAAGCGCCGAGACGAGGGGGAGCGCTGGGCTCGTCGGCACCAGGCGTACGTCGACGCCCGATGGGTCGGCGAGCTCGATCGGTGCCTGCAGCGTGATCGTCGGATTCGGACGGCGGCCATGACAATCCTCCTCGTCGGCCTGTGGGTCCTCCTCCCGGCCGCCTCTGCAGTCCTGATCTGCCTGACCAGCCTGCCGGTACTGCTGGCGTTGGTGCGCGGATACCAGGTGACTCGACCTGAGCTCGTGCCGCCGGGTCCACGAGTCGCTCGGCTGCGCGAGCTCTCGATCGAGGACTACGTCCCCACCGCCCTGCGTGCCGTGATGTGGGTGGTCGTCGTTCTCGGTGCTGCATCAGTCATCGTCGCGGCCGCTCTGACGACGTGGTGGGTCGCGCCGGCAGCCGGGCTCCTGCTGCTGGGCGCGTCAGCGGTCGAGGTGACGGGCCGTCGGCTGGCGCGGATGCCGGAGCCCGCCGGTGACCCGTCACACCTCTACTGGCAGGACGCCCTCCGCGTCGACGCGCTCCTGTCGGCGATCAACTCCACCAACCTGGCCGCGGGCATGACCTGCCTGGCCATCGTCAGGCTCGCCGACTCCGACCTCGCGTGGAAGCTCGACTTCGCGCTCCTCGCCGCCCTCCTTCCGGCGCTGGTGATTGAGCTGCAGGTGGTGGAAAGGCCCGTCGCACGGATGCGCGCTCGGCTGTGGCCGGGACTGGCTCCGGGGCAGGTCCTGCTGCCCGGAGATGCGGTGCCGACGGAAGGGGCGACATCATCCTGATCACCCTCGACACCTCGGCCGGCGACCCGCCGTACGAGCAGATCCGGACCCAGATCGCCGCCCAGGTGGCCGGCGGCGAGCTCCCTCCTGGCACCAAGCTGCCCACGGTCCGAGCCCTCGCCGAGACCCTGGGCGTCGCGGTCAACACCGTCGCCCGCGCCTACCGCGAGCTCGAGCACGCCGGCGTCGTCACCACCGGCCGCCGCAACGGCACGGTCGTCAACGGCGACGGCGCCGACCGGGCGGCCAAGGAGGCCGCCGCCAGCTATGCCGACGTGATGCGAGCTCTGGGCATCCGGCAGGATGACGCCCTGGACCTGGTACGACGCGCGTTCGACCGGCCCGTGAGCAGCTGACCCCGACCCTCGGAGGACGCCCGTGCTGGTGCTCGAGGAGGTGCGCGACGCCTTGGCCGGCGGTCGTGCGGTGGTCGCGCTCGAGAGCACGATCATCAGCCACGGCCTGCCCCGGCCCGACAATGCGCGGCTCGCGCGCGAGTTCGAGCAGGCGGTGCGCGACGGAGGAGCGGTCCCGGCCACGGTCGCGGTGATCGACGGCCAGGCGCGGATCGGCCTCGACGACTCCGCCCTCGACCGGCTCGCCAACGACCAGAGTGCGACCAAGGTCAGCGTCCGGGAGCTCGCGGCCGTCGCGGCCCGCGGTGGCGTCGGCTCGACCACGGTGGCCTCCACCGCCCACCTCGCGGCGCTGGCCGGCATCTCGGTCTTCGCCACCGGCGGCCTCGGCGGGGTCCACCGGGGTGCCCAGGAGACCTTCGACGAGTCGGCCGACCTGACCACGCTGTCGCGCACCGGCGTGCTCGTCGTCTGCGCCGGCGTGAAGTCCATCCTCGACGTCGGCGCCACCCTGGAGCGGCTCGAGACTCTGGGCGTCGGAGTCCTCGGCTACCGCACCGACCGGTTCCCGGGCTTCTACCTCGCCGACTCCGGCCACGAGATCGGGTGGCGCGTGGAGCGGCCCGACGAGGTGGCCTCGGTGCTCGCCGCCCGCCACGGAGTCGGTACGGCGGGGCTGGGGCTGGTGCTCGCCAACCCGATCTCGCCCGGCGACGAGCTCGACCGCGCCCTGCACGACCGGCTCCTCGAGTCCGGCCTGGCGGCCGCCGAGCGCGCCGGGGTCCACGGCAAGGACGTCACGCCGTACCTCCTCGACTTCTTCCACCGCGAGAGCGGAGGGGCGTCGCTGCGCGCCAACGTCGCGTTGGTGCGCTCCAACGCGAGGCTCGCCGCGGAGGTGTCGTCGGCCTACGCCGCGACGGAGCGGCGGTGACGTTCTACTGTCTCGGCGACCTCATGGTCGACGTCGTCGCGCGACTGTTCGGGCCGCTGGCGGAGGGCTCCGACAGCCCGGCCGTCATCTCCTACGTCGGCGGTGGCTCGGCCGCCAACACGGCCGCCTGGCTCACCCGGGTCGCCGAGACGGCCGTCTTCGTCGGAGCGATCGGCGACGACCCCGCCGGTCAGGCGCAGGTCGAGAGCCTGCACCGGCTCGGCGTCGACGTGCGCTTCCGGGTCGACCGCACCCGCCCCACCGGCACGTGTCTGGTGCTGGTGGCGCCGACGGGGGAGCGGACGATGGTGCCCGACCCCGGAGCCAACCTCGCGCTGCTGGAGCACGACGTGCCGGTCGACGAGTTCCGCCCCGGCGACCACCTCCACGTCTCCGGCTACGCGCTCCTGCGCGACTCCCGCGACGCGGGCCTGCACGCGCTCACCACCGCGTCGGCGGCCGGGATGAGCGTCTCCGTCGGCGCGGCCTCCTCGGCCCCGCTCGGGCAGCTCGGCGCCGAAGCGTTCCTCCGGATGCTGCCCGAGGGCGTCCTGCTCTTCGCCAACGAGCGCGAGGCCGGCGTCCTGGTGGGAGAGGACGCCGGTGCCGTCGACCTGGCCCGACACCTGGCCCGACACCTGGCCCGACCCCTGGCCCGACCCGCCCGGCAGGTCGTGGTCACCGGGGGATCCGGCATCGCCGCGTGGAGCGACGGAGAGACGGTCGCGACGATGGCCGCCGAGCCACTCGACCGTCCCGAGCTCGACACCACGGGCGCCGGCGACGCGTTCGCCGCCGGCTACCTCGCCGCGAGTGCCCGCGGGGCCTCGCCCGAGGTCTGCCTGCGCGACGGCCACGCCCTCGCGGGTGCGGCCTGCCGGACGACCGGCGGCCGGCCGGAGGCCTGACCACCGTGTGCGAGGGTGGCCGGATGGAGCTGCGCATCTTCGTCGAACCCCAGCAGGGCGCCACCTACGACGACCAGCTCGCGGTCGCGCGCAGGGCCGAGGAGCTGGGCTTCGGTGCCTTCTTCCGGTCCGACCACTACCTCGCGATGGGCGTCGACGGCCGGCCCGGCCCGACCGACTCCTGGGTGACCCTGGCCGGCCTCGCGCGCGAGACCAGCACGATCCGGCTCGGCACCATGGTGACGTCGGCGACGTTCCGCTACCCCGGACCACTCGCGATCTCGGTGGCCCAGGTCGACCAGATGAGCGGTGGCCGGGTCGAGCTCGGCCTCGGCGCCGGGTGGTACGACGCGGAGCACGCCGCCTACGCGATCCCGTTCCCGCCGACCCCCGAGCGCTTCGACCGGCTCGAGGACACCCTGGCGATCCTCAGTGGGCTGTGGTCGACGCCCGACGGCGAGACCTTCTCCTACGCCGGTCACCACCACGAGGTCATCGACTCGCCCGGCCTGCCCAAGCCGCACCAGCGCCCCGGCCCGCCGCTGATCGTCGGCGGCCACGGCCCACGCCGTACGCCGGCGCTCGCCGCGCGCTACGCCGCAGAGTTCAACGTCGGCTTCAGCGACGAGGAGACCAGCGGCCAGCAGTTCGACCGCGTCCGCGCCGCCTGCCGCGAGGTCGACCGAGACCCGGCCGACCTGGTCTACTCCGTCGCCCAGGTGGTCTGCTGCGGCGAGACCGATGACGTCCTGCGCCGTCGGGCCGACGCGATCGGACGCGAGCCCGAACAGCTGCGGGCCGACGGACTCGCGGGCTCACCGCAGGAGGTCGTCGACAAGCTCGGCCGCTTCGCCGAGCTCGGCACGCAGCGCGCCTACCTCCAGGTGCTCGACCTGCACGACCTCGACCACCTCGAGCTGATCGCCGCCGAGGTCCTGCCCCAGGTGTGACTCAGCCTGCGAGCGCCTGTTCGACGGCGGCGATCGTGGTCGGGTTGTCGACGTGCAGCACCGACCTGATGCCGCACGCCCGGGCACCGGTCACCGCGCGCTCGGTGCTGTGGCCGAGCTCGTCGCGGTAGGGACTGTACGACGACGAGCCCTGGCCGCCGGGTACCACCCGGGAGCCAGGGCTCGTGCTGGTCGTGCGGTGAAGCAGCGTCCCTACTGGGCCAGGATCTTCGCCTTCTGGGCGGCGAACTCCTCCTCGGTGAGGACACCGGCTGCCTTGAGCTCGCCGAGCTTCTTCAGCTGCTCCAGGGGGTCGGCCTCGGGGGCCGCCGCTGCCGGCGGCGGAGGTGCTGCGTAGACCGGCTCGGCGTACTGCTGCGGCGGCGGCTCGGCGTACTGCTGCTGCGGTGCGTCCTGCGCGGCCCACTTGTTGGCCTGCCGGCGCGATACGCGGTTGGACACCGCCGTCGCCGTCCCAGCCACGGCTGCGGTGCGGGCCATGCCTCTCACGAGTCCCATGGGTGTTCTCCTCGGTGCGGTTTCGTTGTCGGGTGGATCAGGCTTCGGCGGCTTCGAGGGCGTCGAGGGCGGCGACGACGTCCTCGGCCGGGATGCGGCCGCTCGCGATCAGCTCGGCGCCGACGCGGCGCATCGCGGAGACGAACGGGCCGGCCCAGGTGTTCTCGTAGACCAGTAGGGCGACTCCGTGGCCGGGCTCGATCAGGGAGACGGCATCGGTCATGTCGTCGTCGTCGAGCAGACCCGACTGGATCCCCTCGAAGATGGCCAGGTCGAGGGTGCCGTCGCCATCGAGGTCGGTGAGCGCCACCGCGGTGAACGAGCCGTCCTCCTCCTTGACGGCGAACCTGGCGTCGAGCACGCGGATGATGCCGCGGTCGACGAGGTCGATCAGCACGGCCATCCCCTCGCCCTGGAGGTTGCGGGTGGGGAACTCGATCGCGAAGTAGTCGATGGGGCCTACGTCGAACTCACTCATGCGTCACCTCTCTTGCGGGAACCGGGTCGGCCCACGTCGGTCGTTGTCCTGGTCGACGGTGCCAGCCGTCGGTCGGGCTGGGATCACCCGATCTGGGTAGTCATCATGCCCCCTCGTCGGGCAACCGGGCCCGGTCGTCCGCGGTCAGCCACCCCTCGGCCAGGGTGACCCCGCCGACGCTCTGGATGGTCTCCACCAGGGGGCCGGCCCACAGGTGCTCGATCAGCGCCACCGCAGCGACGCCACCGGGTGGGACCGCGTCGGCCAGTGACCAGAAGCCCTCGCCATCAGGGTCGCCATCAGGGTCGTCATCAGGGTCGTCATCAGCGCTGGGGACGGCCTCCTCCGCCCCGAGCAGCTCGGCGGCGATGCTGCCCGATCCGGGGTCGGCGCCCGGTGGTGGAGGCAGCGACTCGAAGGCGCCGTCTTCGTCGCGGCTGACGAGCAGTACGTCGACCAGCCGCACCACCCCGGCCTCCCGCAGCCTGGCGAGCTCGGCCAGCACCTCGCCGCCGAACGACGGATGCTCGAAGCCGACCACGATCACCTGGACCGGCCCGGTCATGGCGCCAGCCGGTCGCGCAGCTGGTGATACTCGTCCTCGGAGATCACGCCCGACTCGAGCAGCCCGTCGAGCGCCTCCACCGGGTCCTGGCGCGGGGCAGCGGGCGCCGGTGGTGCGGGAGCCGGTGGCTGGGCCGGTGCCGCCCGCGAGTGCGAGGCGGCGTACGCCTGCGCGGGGGAGAGCCGTCCACCGTAGTAGGGGACGTTGCCGGTCATACCCGTCATCCGCAGCTGCCGCGGCACCAGGACCACCATGAGCCCAGCATGCCGCAGTAGCCTGACCCCCATGACGTCACCGGCGCCCTTCGGGCGGATGCTCACGGCGATGGCCACAGCGTTCACCGACGACGGAGCCGTCGACCTCGACGGCACGGCGGCGATCGCCCACCACCTCGTCGAGCACGGCCACGACGGCGTCGTCGTCAGCGGCACGACGGGCGAGAGCCCGACCTGCAGCGTCTTCGAGACCGGCGAGATCCTGCGGGCGGTCAAGGACGCGGTCGGCGACCGGGCGACGGTGGTCGCCGGCGTCGGCACCAACGCCACCGCCCACACCATCGAGCTGGCGCAGCAGGCCGAGAAGCTGGGCGCCGACGCCCTGCTCCTCGTCACGCCCTACTACAACAAGCCCGGCCAGGCCGGCGTCCTCCACCACTTCCAGCAGGTCGTGGCCGCGACCGGCACGCCGGTCGTTCTCTACGACGTCCCTGGTCGCACCGGCACCCAGATCAGCCTCGAGACCTTCGCCCGGATCAAGGGCGACACCGTGGTCGCGGTCAAGGACGCCGTCGGCGACTTCGCCCGCGGGGTCGAGCTCAAGGAGATGGGCTACGCCGTCTACAGCGGCGACGACGTCTCCAACCTCGGCTGGCTGGCGCACGGCGCCAGCGGGGTGATCAGCGTGGTCGGCCACGTCGGTGGGCACCAGATCCGGTCGATGATCGAAGACTTCCTCGACGGCAACACCACCGCAGCGCTGCGCACCTACCAGCGGCTGCTGCCGGCCACCCGGGCGATCATGGGTGTCCCCAACTACGGCGCCACCACAGCCAAGGCGTGCCTGCAGCTGCTCGGCGTGATCGACAACCGCAACGTGCGCTCGCCCCTCGTCCCCCTGACGGACGAGGAGGTCGACGACCTGCGCGTCGGCCTCGAGCTGTCCCACCTGCTCTGAGGGCGCACGCCCTCAGCACTGACGGAAGAGACATCCTGTGAGTCACCCGCATCCCGAGCTTTCCGCACCGGCCACGCTGCCGAAGGGGGGCTTACGGATCATCCCGCTCGGCGGGCTCGGCGAGATCGGTCGCAACATGACCGTCTTCGAGTACGACGAGCGCCTGCTCATCGTCGACTGCGGCGTCCTCTTCCCCGAGGAGAACCACCCCGGCGTCGACCTGATCCTCCCTGACTTCGACGCGATCCGGGACCGCCTCGACCAGGTGGAAGCGCTGGTCCTCACCCACGGCCACGAGGACCACATCGGCGCCACGCCGTACCTCCTCCGCGAGCGCGGCGACATCCCCCTGGTCGGCTCCGAGCTGACCTTGGCGCTGCTCGACTCCAAGCTCCGCGAGCATCGCCTCAAGCAGACGGTCCACCACAAGGTGAAGGCCGGCGACCGGCTCACGCTCGGCCCCTACGAGCTCGAGTTCATCGCGGTCAACCACTCGATCCCCGACGCCCTGGCGGTGGCGATCCGGACCGGGACCTCGCTCGTGCTGCACACCGGTGACTTCAAGATGGACCAGCTCCCGCTCGACGGCCGGATCACCGACCTGCGTGCGTTCGCCCGGCTGGGTGAGGAGGGCGTCGACCTGTTCCTCACCGACTCCACCAACGCCGAGGTACCCGGCTTCACGACATCGGAGCAGAGCATCGGCCCGGTGCTCGACCGGGTCTTCCACGACAGCGACCAGCGCATCATCGTGGCCTGCTTCGCCTCCCACGTGCATCGCGTGCAGCAGGTGCTCGACGCCGCTGTCGCCCACGGCCGCAAGGTCGGGTACGTCGGTCGGTCCATGGTGCGCAACATGGGCATCGCCCAGGACCTCGGCTACCTCCACGTCCCGCCCGACGTGATGGTCGACGCCAAGGACCTCGCCGACCTCGCTCCCGAACGGCAGGTGCTGATCTCCACCGGCAGCCAGGGCGAGCCGATGTCGGCGCTGAGCCGGATCGCCCAGCGCAACCACTCGTTCGTCCACATCGCGCCCGGTGACACCGTGATCTTGGCCAGCTCCCTGATCCCCGGCAACGAGAACGCCGTGTTCAAGGTGATCAACGGCCTGGTCCGACTCGGCGCCGACGTCGTGCACAGGGGCAACGCCAACGTCCACGTGTCCGGCCACGCCAGCGCCGGCGAGCTGCTCTACGCCTACAACATCGTCAAGCCGCGCAACGTCTTGCCGGTGCACGGCGAGTTCCGGCACATGAAGGCGAACGCCGACCTGGCCCGCGCGACCGGCGTCGAGAACGTCGTGATCGCCGAGGACGGCGTCGTCGTCGACCTCGTCGAAGGGGTGGCCAGCATCGCCGGCAAGGTCGACTGCGGCTACGTGTTCGTCGACGGCTCCACCATCGGCGACATCACCGAGTCCGACCTCAAGGACCGTCGCATCCTCGGCGAGGAGGGCTTCGTCTCGGTGATCGTGGTCATCGACTCGGTCAGTGGCAAGGTCAGCAGCGGACCCGAGATCCACGCCCGCGGCCTCGCCGAGGACGACTCCGCCTTCGACGGGATCAAGCAGCCGATCGTGGACGCCCTCGACCAGGCCATCCGCGAAGGCACCGACGACACCTACCAGCTCCAGCAGGTCGTCCGCCGCGTGGTCGGCCGTTGGCTCAACCGCGAGCTCCGCCGACGCCCGATGATCATCCCGGTGGTCATCGAAGCCTGAGCGAGGACGGGCCGGTCAGACGAAGTCCGAGCGGCCCGCCGCAGCGAGCGTGCGCGCAGGCGCTCCGTTGCCTCACACGACGCTGAAGCCCTCCGCGAGGGGCGCCCGTCCGGTGAGGGCCAGCAACAGGTCCGGGCCCCGGCCGCTGAGCACCGCCACCTCCGCGGCCAGCGTCGTCGCGTCGACCAGAGCGCTCGAGCCCGACGCCGGTCCGACCCGGGGGCCGACACCGCACGCCCGCTCGATGTCGAGTCCGTGCACGACGAGCTCGAAGGTGCGGGTGCGGAGGTACTCGCCCAGCGGCATCCCACCCGCGATCGTCGTGAGGACGTACCCGTCGTCGTACGTAGTGAGCTTCTGGCGGACTCGCGTGGCCAGGCCGCGGACGAACCCGGCGGGGTCGGCGCCGAGGGCGAGTCCCGCCTGGCGGCCCCGCTCGAGGACCTCGGGCCCGTTCGCGCCGCCCGACTCGGCGATCGTGAGGTAGTAGGCGGCCGCAGTCGGTACGGCGACCTCCGCCGCGGGTCGGTCGAGGTAGGTCTCCACGGTGACCAGCGACCGGGACGCGTGCCCGACGAGCGCGCGAAGGTCCCAGTCGCCGAGCCCGGGACCGGTGAGCCGGGCGGGCCTGGATCCGACCCACCTGGTCGACGAACGCGTCCGCGGCAGCCAGGAACGTCGAGAGCGCAGCTGTCACGACGCCATCATGGCCGGTCGAGAGGCGACTCAGGAGGCGGCAGCCAGCACCCCGGCGATGATCAGCGCCTGGCCGAGGTGGTAGGTCACCATCACCACCACCGGGGCCCAGGGCTTGGGGCTCACGAACCGGTCGACCGCGAGCACCGAGTCGCTGGTCGCGAACACCGTCGCGCCGATCGCGATCAAGGGCTCGCCGGTGTCGAACGCGAGGATCACCATCGCCCCGATCACGACGGTGTAGAGGGCGACCGGTGCCGCCAGTGCCCAGCCGGAGCGGACGTACGTCGCGGGTGCGACCTGCCGGGTGAGCAGCAGGCACGCCAGGAGGACGACCCAGGCCAGCCACGCCCAGGTCGGGGGGTCGAGACCGAGCCGGGTGAACGACACCACGAAGGCCAGGTGACCGACCAGGAACGCCGCCAGGCCGAGCTGGAAGCGGCGGTCGGACTTCTCCAGGAGGAGCACGTCGCCGGCCAGACCGAACACGAGCGCGACCAGCAGCCAGCTGCCGGCCTCCGAGTCCGTGGCGCCCAGGACGAGCGCGGTCACGATCAGCGCGACGAGGACGGCGGGCTTGGCCCAGGTCTCCGTACGGTGGTCGCCGCGCCACACGGCGTACCAGTCGACGAGCGCGAGGAGGCCGGGAAGCAGCCAGATGAGCTCGACGCCGGTCACCCGCGGAGCATGGCAGACCCGTGGAGTGCTCGGTGCGGGCTGTCGGTGGGAAGTGCCAGAGTGTCCGCATGGATGTGAGCGAACTCCTGCACGACTCCCTGGGCCGCGTGCGAGAGCAGATGCCCGATCTCGTGGCCGGCCTCGGCGTCGACGACCTTTCCTGGCGGCCCGACCCCGAGGCCAACTCCATCGCCTGGCTGGTGTGGCACCTCACCCGGATCGAGGACGACCACATCGCCGACGTGGCGGGCGAGGAGCAGGCCTGGACCGCCGAGGGGTGGGCCGACCGGTTCGGGCTGCCGTTCGCGACCGGCGAGCACGGCTACGGCATGACCGGCGCCGACGTCGGCAAGGTCCGGGTCAGCGGTGACCTCCTCGCCGGCTACTACGACGCGGTCGCCGCCCGCACCGCCGCCTACGTGATCACCCTCGAGCCCGACGACCTCGACCGGGTCGTCGACGAGCGGTGGGACCCTCCCGTCACGCTCGGCGTGCGCTTGGTCAGCGTGGTCAACGAGGTGAACGCCCACCTCGGCCAGGCTCAGTACGTCCGGGGCCTGCTCGAGCGCAGATGACGCACTCCTGTGCGGCGTGTGGTCCGTGTGACTGGTGTGACGGTGACCTAGATTCCTCACCATGGCGACCCGTACGTCTTCCCCGCCGGGTTCGCGAAGCAAGAGCACCTCCAGCAAAGGCACCAAGAGCTCGTCGGGCTCTCGGAGCAGGTCGGGCTCGAGCTCGCGTTCGCGGAGTACGACGAAACGCTCCCGCACGTCCGCACGCAAGCGCCGTCCCGCGCCCCGCGCGGTCCGGTCCGGGCGCGGTCCGGTGGCGCGGTTGTTCCTGGGCTGCGGGCGTGGTCTCACCGCCCTCTGGCTCGGGATCGCCCACGCCGTCGGCGCCGTCGCGCGCCGGATCGGCAAGACCGCCCGTGACCTCGAGCCCGAGCACCGCCGCGACGGGGTGGGCCTGTTCCTGTTCGCCCTCGCCGTGGTCGTCGCGGCCGCCGTGTGGTGGGAGATCCCCGGCGCGCTCATGGACGGCGCCCGCACCACGGTCAACGGGTCGGTCGGCAAGGTCGGCTGGCTGGTGCCTTTGATCCTGGTCTGGGTCGGCTGGCGCACGATGCGCGACCCCGAGCACAACGGGCCGGCCGGCCGCCAGGTCGTCGGCTGGGTCGCGCTCTCCTTCGGGGTCCTCGGCGTGGTCCACATCGCCGCCGGCAACCCCCACCCGGTCAACGGCGACACCGCCGACCTCCGGGGCGCCGGGGGAGCGGTCGGCTACGTCGTGTCGAGCCTGATGCTCGACCTGCTCCGCACCCCCTACGTCGTCGTGCCGTTGCTCCTGCTCCTGGCCGTGTTCGGCGTCCTGGTGATCACCGCGACCCCGCTCTACCAGGTGCCGGTCAAGGTCAGGGCGCTGCGCGACCGGATGCTGGGGCGCACTCCCGCCGACGACGAGTCGGAGCTGCCGGAGAACGGCGTACGCAGTCGGCGCCGTGGCCTGCTCCCCGACGACCTCGACCGCGAGCCGGGTGACCCGGCCTACGACAGCCCTCTTCTCGGCGAGGAGGGTCGTAGCGACCGCGAGCTGAAGAAGCGTCGCCGCCGTGGCGCGGACGACACCGATGCCGACTCCACCCAGGCGATCGCGGTCGCCGACCACGCCGGGGAGGCCGACACGGCCACCGACCTGGTCGCCCCGCCGCACGCGCCCATCCCACACCGGGCCGAGCAGCTCGAGCTGGCCGGCGACATCATCTACGCACTGCCGCCCAACGAGGTGCTGAAGCCGGGGTCGGTGCACAAGGCCCGCTCCCGCGCCAGTGACGACGTCGTCGGTCGCCTCACCACCGTGCTCGACGAGTTCGGCATCGACGCCCAGGTCACCGGCTACACCCGGGGCCCGACGGTCACCCGCTACGAGGTCGAGGTCGGCCCGGCGGTCAAGGTCGAGAAGGTCACCGCGCTGTCGAAGAACATCGCCTACGCCGTCGCCAGTGCCGACGTGCGGATCCTGAGCCCGATCCCGGGCAAGTCCGCGATCGGCATCGAGATCCCCAACGCCGACAAGGAGATCGTCTCCCTCGGCGACGTGCTCCGCAGCAACACCGCACGGTCCGACCACCACCCCCTCGTGGTGGGCCTCGGCAAGGACGTCGAGGGCGGCTTCGTGGTCGCCAACCTGGCCAAGATGCCCCACCTCCTGGTCGCCGGCGCCACGGGATCGGGCAAGTCGAGCTTCATCAACTCGATGATCAGCTCACTGTTGATGCGCTCCACGCCCGACGAGGTGCGGTTGATCCTGGTCGACCCCAAGCGGGTCGAGCTGAACGCCTACGAGGGCATCCCCCACCTGATCACCCCGATCATCACCAACCCCAAGAAGGCCGCCGAGGCCCTGGCCTGGGTCGTGCGCGAGATGGATCTGCGCTACGACGACCTGGCCAACTTCGGCTTCCGCCACGTCGACGACTTCAACAAGGCGGTGCGGGCCGGCAAGGTGAAGGTGCCGCCGGGCAGCGAGCGCGAGGTCGCGCCGTACCCCTATCTCGTGGTCGTGGTCGACGAGCTGGCCGACCTGATGATGGTCGCGCCCCGCGACGTCGAGGACGCGATCGTCCGGATCACCCAGCTGGCCCGGGCCGCCGGCATCCACCTGGTGCTCGCCACGCAGCGTCCGAGCGTCGACGTCGTCACCGGTCTGATCAAGGCCAACGTGCCGTCGCGGCTGGCGTTCGCCACCTCGAGCCTGGCCGACAGCCGGGTCATCCTCGACACCCCGGGTGCGGAGAAGCTGGTCGGCCAGGGCGACGGACTGTTCCTGCCGATGGGTGCCTCGAAGCCCGTGCGGGTCCAGGGCTCCTGGGTCACCGAGGCCGAGATCCACCAGGTGGTGGCCCACTGCAAGAAGCAGCTGCAGCCGAGCTACCGCGACGACGTCACCGCACCGCAGCAGAGCAGGCGCGAGCTCGACGACGACATCGGCGACGACCTCGACCTCGTGGTCCAGGCCGTCGAGCTGGTGGTGTCGACGCAGTTCGGGTCGACCTCGATGCTGCAACGCAAGCTCCGGGTCGGCTTCGCCAAGGCCGGCCGGCTGATGGACATCCTCGAGAGCCGCGGCGTCGTCGGGCCCTCCGAGGGCTCCAAGGCCCGCGACGTCCTGGTCAAACCCGACGAGATCGACAGCGTGATCGCCACCCTGCACGGGGAGATGGGGGCCTGATGAGCATCGACACCGACCTGACCAGCGACACCGGCGACGGCAGAGAGGGGGCGAGCCGATCGAGACCATCGGCGAGCCGCTCACCGCGCCCGACCAGGTCGTCGAGGTACGACGCCGGTCCGGGCTCGCCGTCGCGCTCGGCGCCGGCGCCTCTCTGACCGCCGTCGCCTATCTGGCCCGCGCCGTCAACGGCGGTGGCGTCGTCGACTGGGCGCTCGCGATCGTGCTGGGCGTGATCGGCGTGGTCGAGCTCGCGGCCCTGGTCGACGCGCGCACGCCGCTGCTCGTGGCCGACGAGCTCGGGGTCCGGCTGCGACTCGGCCGCACCTGGGTCGGCCTGCCCTGGGCCGGCCTCCAGGTGCTGGAGTACCAGCCACGTCGCGGCTGGCGCGACGGGCTGCTGGTGGCTCGCCCGACCTGCGTCGGCCGGGTGCTCGAAGACCTCGACCCGCCCGCCCGGCGGATCGCCCGCACCAACCGCCGGCTCCGCGGCGCCCCGCTGGCCACCCCGCTGGGTCTGGCGACGCGCGTGGTCGGCGCCGGCCCCGACCTCACCGAGACGCTCCGGGCGCTGGCCGACGGCCGCGCCACCGTCGTCGTCCCCGAGCCCGCGCCCGGCGTCCGAGGTCGCGGAGTCGAGGCTCGAGGTCGCAGCGTCGAGGTCGAGGAGACCGACGCCGAGGCGCCTGCCCGGCGCTTCCCCGACCCGCGCCCGACCGTCGCCCGGTGGATCTCCGACGTCGCAGCCCGCTTCGACCGCACCCGCGACGACGACAGAGCCGAAGACGAGCAGGACGTACGAGGGCCCGGACCAGCGGTCGCGGGACGAGCCCGCCGACGCCGACGTCGCCCCGATCCCGCTGGTCCCGCCGCTGGTGGCCAGCCGGACCCCCGAGCCGGCCCGCGACACCGTGGTCGCCGCCCGCGCCGACCTCCACCACGAGGTCCGCGCCGAGGTCGACGAGGAGACCCAGGTCTGGGACCAGCTCGCCACCGAGCCCGCAGCAGCCTTCGAGGTGCAGCCCCCCGAGGTGGAGCCGCCTGCTCCTCATCGACGACTACGTCGTCGAGCCCCCTGCCGACCCGGTGATCGGGCCCGAGCTGGCCGCCGCCCGGGTCCGCCTCGGCCTGACCGTCGACCAGCTGGCCGAACGCACCCGGATCCGGCCCCACGTAATCGAGGCGCTCGAGGTCGACGACTTCAGCGCCTGCGGCGGCGACTTCTACGCCCGCGGCCACCTGCGCACCCTCGCCCGGGTGCTCGGCCTCGACGTCACCCCGCTCCTGGCTTCCTACGACGAGCGCTACGCCGACGCGCCGATCGACCCGCGCCGGGTCTTCGAGGCCGAGCTGGCCGGCGCCGGCTCGATCCGCGCCACGCGGGGCGGCCCCAACTGGTCTGTGCTGGTCGCCGCCGTGATGGCGCTGATCCTCTGCTGGTCGGTCGCCCGGTTGGCGACCGGCGGCACCGCTCCCGTGGCGGACCGCGCGGTCCTGAGCGGCTCGGGCGGCCCCAACCACGTGACCACGACGACCGCCAAGCCCGTCCCGGTGACCCTGACCGCGACCTCGGGCGGGGCCCGCGTCGTCGTCCGCGACGGCAACGAACGACTCGTCTTCTCCGGTGACCTCGCCTACGGCCAGAGTCACGCGCTCCGTGCCGCCCCGCCGATCCGCATCCAGTCCACCGATGGCGCGGTCCGGGTGACGGTGGCCGGTCACGACCGCGGGCGGATGGGGCCGGCGGGAAGACCTGCCACCCAGTCCTACGTCGCGCGGTGACTGCGATGCGGGTCCGCTGAGCGCGGGGCGGCATACTCAGGGGGCGATGCCCACCACCACCCCTGACCAGCGCGGAGGCGTCAGCGACGTCCCCGACGTCCCCGACGTCACGGTCGCCCTGGTGACGCTCGGCTGTGCCCGAAACGACGTCGACTCCGAGGAGCTCGCCGGTCGGCTCGCCGCCGACGGGTTCGTCCTGGTGGACGACCCGGAGGAGGCCGAGACGGTGGTGGTCAACACCTGCGGCTTCGTCGAGACCGCCAAGAAGGACTCCGTCGACACCCTCCTGGCCGCCGCCGACCTCAAGGGCAGCGGGCAGACCCGCGCCGTGGTCGCCGTCGGGTGCCTGGCCGAGCGCTACGGCAAGGACCTCGCGGCGTCGCTGCCCGAGGCCGACGCGGTGCTCGGATTCGACGACTATCCCGACATCGCCTCCCGGCTCCGGTCGATCCTGGCCGGCGAGACCCTCCACCCGCACACGCCCCACGACCGCCGCCTCCTGCTGCCGATCACCCCCGTCGAGCGCGACGCATCGACGGTGTCGGTGCCGGGGATGGGGCTCGCCCGCACCGCCTCGAGCGACGAGGTCCTGGCCGGTGCTCCGGCCAGCGGCCCGCGCGCCGTACGCCGTCGCCTGGACGGCGGACCGATGGCCCCGCTGAAGCTCGCCAGCGGCTGCGACCGCCGGTGCTCCTTCTGCGCGATCCCCAGCTTCCGCGGCTCGTTCGTGAGCCGCCGCCCCTCCGACGTCATGGCCGAGGCCCGGTGGCTGGCCGGCGAGGGAGTCCGCGAGGTCTTCCTGGTCAGCGAGAACACCACCTCCTACGGCAAGGACCTCGGCGACCTCCGCCTGCTCGAGACGCTCCTGCCCGAGCTCGTCGCGATCGAGGGGCTCGACCGGGTGCGCGTGTCCTACCTCCAGCCCGCCGAGACGAGGCCGGGCCTGGTCGAGACGATCGCGGCCACCGACGGCGTGTGCGACTACTTCGACCTCTCCTTCCAGCACGCCAGCCCGACGGTGCTCCGCCGGATGCGACGCTTCGGAGACCCCGACAGCTTCCTCGGCCTGCTCGAGCGGGTGCGGTCGCTGAGCCCGCGTGCCGGCGTCCGCTCCAACGTCATCGTCGGCTTCCCCGGCGAGACCGACGACGACCTGCAGACGCTCTGCGACTTCCTGGCCGCCGCCCGGCTCGACGTGACCGGGGTCTTCGGCTACTCCGACGAGGACGGCACCGAGGCGGCGACCCTCACCGGCAAGCTCGACGACGACGAGATCCGGGCCCGGGTCGAACAGGTCACCGACCTGGTCGAGCAGCTGACCGCCGAGCGCGCCGAGGAGCGCATCGGCGAGCAGGTCACGGTCCTGGTCGAGTGCGTGGACGACCTGATCGACGGGTGCAGCGCCGAGGGCCGCGCCGACCATCAGGGACCCGAGGTCGACGGCACCACCCGCCTGACCAACGGCGACCATGCGGTGGGCGACCTCGTGGCTGCCGTCGTCGTCGGCAGCGAGGGCGCCGACCTGCTCGCCACTCCGACTGACGGCCCGATGGCTCGACGGGAGCCGACACGTGAGTGACGAGGTCGGAACCTCCGGCAACTGGAACCTGCCCAACGTGCTGACCGGGATCCGGATCCTGATCGTGCCGTTCTACGGCGTCGCGCTGCTGCAGGACGGTGGCGACTCCGTCCTGTGGCGGACGGTCGCGGCGGTCCTGTTCTTCGTGGCCATGGTCACCGACAAGATCGACGGCGACATCGCCCGCTCCCGTGGCCTGGTCACCAACTTCGGCAAGATCGCCGACCCGATCGCCGACAAGGCGATGACCGGGATGGCCTTCATCGGGCTCTCGATCGTCGGCGACATCTGGTGGTGGGTCACGATCATCGTCCTGCTGCGGGAGTGGTCGGTGACCCTGTTGCGCCTGTCGATCCTCAAGCGCGTGGTGGTGGCCGCCGCCTACAGCGGCAAGGTCAAGACCGTCCTCCAGGCGGTCGCCCTGACCGGGCTGTCGCTGCCGCTGCGTCAGCTGACCGGGCCTCTCGACCAGGTCGGTCTGGTGCTCTTCTACGCCTTCGAGGCGACCCTGGCCGCAGCGGTCGCGATGACGATGTGGTCCGGCTACGAGTTCTTCCGCGACGTCTGGCGCCAGCGGGCCACGCTCCGCGCCACCTGACGTTCACGCCGACGTCAGGGCGCGGTGGCTGTGCTTCGGCGTCGTTCCCGACTAGGGTGACGGCGGTCACACCGCGTCGCTCTCGACGCGTGGCCGCTTCTCGGCTCTCGGCTCTCGGAAAGGTTCCTCCATCCCATGTCTCACGACACCCGCGCGCTCATCCGGCGCGCGCTCGCCGGCACGGCCACCCTCGCCGTCGCCGCGGCCGGCCTGGCCGGCATCTCTCCCGCCCACGCCAACACCTCCGGCCCGGGCCTCGTCGTCAACGAGGCGTACGGCGGCGGTGGCAACTCCGGCGCGCTGTACAAGAACGACTTCGTCGAGCTGCGCAACACCACCGACCACACGGTGTCGCTGGGTGGGCTCTCGGTGCAGTACCGCTCCGCCACCGGCACGGGCGCGCCCAGCGGGGGCAACGTGGCCGCGCTGCCCAGTGTCGACCTGCCGGCAGGTGGCACGTTCCTGGTCAGCGGTGTGGCCGGTGCCGGCGGCACCCAGGACCTGCCCACGCCCGACCTGACCAGCACGCTCAGCATGGGCGGCACGGCCGGTCAGGTGTTCATCGCCGACCAGGCCGGGCCGCTGGACCCCGGTACCGACGCCATCTCCAGCTCCCACGTCCTCGACTTCGTCGGCTGGGGCTCTGGTGCGACCAGCTACGAGGGCACCGCTCCGGCTCCTGGCACCAGCAACGCCCAGTCCGTGACCCGCACCGCCTCGGGCACCGACACCAACCTGAACAGCAGCGACTTCTCGCTGTCCAACCCGCCCACGCCGACGGCGTGCGGCAGCGCCTGCCCCGCCACGCCGCCCCCGCCTCCGGTGGCTGCCACGATCGCCGAGATCCAGGGCACGGGTGACACCTCGCCCCTGGCCGGCCGACGCGCGGTCACCCAGGGCGTCGTGACCGCGGCGTACCCGACCGGCGGCTTCTTCGGCTACGTGCTCCAGACCGACGGCACCGGCACCGGCGACGACGCCACCCCGGGCGCCTCCGACGCGATCTTCGTCCACCAGCCGGCCGGAGCGGTGACGGTCCAGGTCGGCCAGTACGTCGAGGTCACCGGCGCCGTGAGCGAGTACAACGGCCTGACCGAGCTCAGTGTCGACGCCGCCGACGTCCACGACCTCGGTGCCCCGCCGCGCGGCGGCGTGACCGCCCGCGCGATCGCCTACCCGGCCACTACGTCGGACCGCGAGGCTCACGAGAGCGAGCTGATCGCCCCCACCGACCGGTTCACGGTGACCGACAACTACGACACCAACCAGTACGGCGAGATCGGCCTCGCCACGGGCGACCACCAGCTCTGGCAGCCGACCGACCTCTACAACCCCCATCTCGACCCTGCCGGGGTCGCCACGGTCCAGGCCGACAACGTCGCGCGCGGTGTCGTCCTCAACGACGGGTCCAGCGCCAACTACCTGACGACGTCGAAGAACGTCGTCATGCCGTGGCTGCGCCCCGACAACCCGGTCCGCATCGGCTCTTCCGCGACGCTGCACGAGCCGGTGATCCTCGACTTCCGCAACGACCTGTGGGAGCTCCAGCCGACCCACCAGGTCACCGACGACGGCTCCGACGTTGCGACGTTCGGCGACACCCGGACCCTCAACCAGCGGCCTCAGGCGGTGGGTGGCGACCTCAGGCTGGGCACCTTCAACGTGCTCAACTACTTCAACACCACCGGCACGGACTGGGTCGCTGCCGGGCACACCTGCTCGTTCTACAACGACCGCACCGGTGACCCGGTCACCGACAGGACCTGCTCCGACAACGGTCCCCGGGGCGCGGCCCAGTCCTCGTCCAGCCAGCCGAGCGGTGGCACCGACCTCGCCGACCCGAACGCCGACCTCGAGCGGCAGCGGGCCAAGGAGGTCAAGGCGATCAACACGATGGACGCCGACATCTTGTCCCTGGAGGAGATCGAGAACTCCTCGGCCCTCGGCGAGAGCGACCGCGACGACGCCCTGAAGTCCCTGGTCGACGCCCTCAACGCCGATGCCGGTACGACGCGCTGGGCCTACGCCCCTTCGCCCGACCCGTCCGCGCTGCCGGCGCCGGCCGAGCAGGACGTGATCCGCACGGCGTTCATCTACAACCCGAGCAAGATCGCACTGGTCGGTGGCTCGACGGTGCTGTCCGACCAGTCCGCCCCCGGCCAGCCGTTCGCCAACGCGCGTGAGCCGCTGGCTCAGGAGTTCAAGCGCAAGGGCGCCCTCGACTCCGACGGCTTCCTGGTGGTCGTCAACCACCTCAAGTCGAAGGGCGACAGCAACCCGCCCGCGACCGGCGACAACGCCAACGGCATCCAGGGTGCCTTCAACGGCGACCGCGTCCGCCAGGCCCGCGCGCTCGTCGACTTCGCCAAGGCCACGGCCCGCAGCGACGGCACCAAGAAGATCTTCCTGACCGGAGACTTCAACTCCTACACCCAGGAGGACCCGATGCAGGTGCTCTACCAGAACGGGTTCATCAACCAGCCCAGCGACGACCCACGCGACACGCTCCTACGAGTTCGACGGTCAGGCGGGTTCTCTCGACCACGTGCTCGCCAACGCGGCGGCTGCCACCATGGTCACCGGGCGTGACGTCTGGCAGATCAACGCCGAGGAGTCCGTGGCGTTCGAGTACAGCCGCTACAACTACAACGCCGAGCCGCTCTACGCGCCCGACCAGTTCCGGGCCTCCGACCACAACCCGGAGCTGGTCGGCCTCGACGCGCCCTTCAGCCAGCAGGCCTCGACGGTCAGCGTGACCGCGACGCCGAGCACGGTGCAGAAGAAGAAGGGCACCTCGCGGCTCGACGTGACCGTCGCCGGCGCCCAGGGGGTCACCCCGACCGGCACCGTCGAGATCTGGGTCGACGGCGTCCGGGTCGGCTCGGCCGAGCTCAGCGGTGGTACGGCGAGCAGCGTCGTCGGCCCGTTCGCGTCGGCCGGCACGCGGCACGTGGAGGTGCGCTACCTCGGTGACGATGTGACGAAGGCGGGCAACGCGACGACGACGGTCACCGTCATCAACGGGAAGGCCTGAGGCGAACGTGGGGCCGTCGCCGGTCAGCCGGCGGCGGCCTCACGGAGCTTGAACGCCGCCTGGACCAGGGCGAGGTGGCTGAACGCCTGCGGGAAGTTGCCGACCATCCGGTGCTGATGGGCGTCGTACTCCTCGGAGAGCAGCCCGACGTCGTTGCGCAGGGCGCAGAGCCGGTCGAAGAGGGCGTGGGCGTCATCGAGCCGCCCAGCACCGGCGTAGGCCGAGACCAGCCAGAACGAGCAGGCGAGGAACGGGTGCTCGTCGCCGGAGAGCCCGTCGACGCCGGTCTGGGTGCGGTAGCGCAGCAGCAGTCCGTCGCGCATGAGGTCCTGCTCGATCGCCTCGATCGTCCCGAGCATCCGCGGGTCCTTGCCGTCGACGAACCCGACGAGCGGCAGCATCAGCAGCGAGGCGTCGACCTCCGTCGTCGCGTAGTGCTGGGTGAACGTGCCGCGGCTCTCGTCGTAGCCGTGGGTGACCACCTCGTCGCGCACCTGCTCACACAGGGCGCGCCACCGGTCGACGTCGCCCGGCAGCCCGTGCCGCTCGACGGCCTTGACCGCCCGGTCGAAAGCCGCCCAGACCATCACCCGGGAGTGGGTGAAGTCCCGCAGCGGGCCGCGGATCTCCCACAGCCCGTTGTCCTTGTCCTGCCAGGTCTCGGCGAGATGGTCGACCAGCACCTGCTGCAGGCTCCACGCGTCGTCACTGTGGCCGGGTCCGGAGTCGCGGGCGGCCTCGAGCGCGAGCATCACCTCACCGACGACGTCGGTCTGGCGCTGCTCCACTGCACCGTTGCCGATCCGGACCGGCCGCGATCCGGCGTAGCCGGGCAGCTGGTCGACGGTCCACTCGGCGAGGCGGCGCGAGCCGTCGACGGCGTACATGATCTGCAGGTCGGCGGGGTCGCCGGCGACGGCCCGGAGCAGCCAGTCGCGCCAGAACCTCGCCTCCTCGGTCGCCCCGGCGGAGATCAGCGCGCTGATCGTGAGGGCGGCGTCGCGGAGCCAGCAGTAGCGGTAGTCCCAGTTGCGCTCGCCCCCGAAGTCCTCGGGCATGGAGGTGGTCGGGGCGGCCACGATCCCGCCGGTCTCGGCGTGGGTCATCAGGTGCAGCGTGAGCAAGGAGCGCCGCACGACGTCGGCGTGGGGGACGTCGGTCAGGTCCAGCTCCGAGACCCACTGGACCGACTCGTGGATCGTCTCGTCGACGAGGGCGCGGTGGGGTCCGGGCGTCCGCAGGTGGGAGGGCAGCCAGGTGGTCGACCAGGTCAGCACCTGGCCCTCGTGCACGTCGAAGTCGTCGACGTGACGGTGGTCCGACGGGTTCGGCAGCCGGGGCCCGCGGAGCACGAGCTTGTCCGGGCCGGCCACGGCGGTGATCACCGGATCGTCGGAGTCCCTGCGGCGTCGGCGTACCCAGGGCTTGGCCGTGCCGTACTCGAAACGGACGACCCACTCGTGGTGCATCCGCACCGTCCCCTTGACGCCGGTCAGGCGGCGGACGACGTCGATGCGGTCGTCGCCGGTCGGCATCACGTCGAGCAGGGTGACGACGCCGGTGTCGGTGGTGAATGTGGTCTGGAGGGCCGCCGAGTCGTCTACATACGCGCGGGACACCTCGTAGTCGCCGACCGGGCACAGCTGCCAGCGGCCGTTCTCGGCGTCGCCGAGGATCGCGGCGAAGCAGGCGGTGGAGTCGAAACGCGGTAGGCACAGCCAGTCGATCGAACCGTCGGTGCCGACGAGGGCGGCGGTATGACGGTCACCGATCATCGCGTAGCTCTCGATCGGGCGGCTCACGGAGGCGAGCGTAGCCGCCCGGCCTCCCGCCACCAGGCAACTAAGGTTGCCGGGCATGAGACGCCGGACGTCCCCCGACGAGGTGGCCGCCGAGGCCCTGGCGCTGCTGGTCGCGGCCCGCGCGACCCTGGCCACGGCCGAGTCCCTGACCGGCGGACGCCTCGCCGCCGCGGTCACGTCGGTGCCGGGTGCTTCGCAGAGCTACGTCGGGGGGTTCGTCACCTACGCCACCGAGCTCAAGGAGGCGCTGCTCGGGGTGCCGGCGGCGCTCGTCGAGCAGTACGGCGTGGTCTCCGACGAGTGCGCCCGCGCGATGGCCGAGGGCTGCCGGGCGGTCACCGGCGCGTCGTACGCCGTGGCGACGACGGGTGTCGCCGGGCCCGACCTCCAGGAGGGCAAACCGGTGGGCACCGTCTACGTCGGGGTGGCCGGACCGGACGGCGTCACCGCGGTCTCGATGGAGCTCGTGGGCGACCGTCACCAGATCCAGGAGCGCGCCTGTCGGGAGGCGCTGGCCGCGCTGTGTAACATCCTCCGTCGGGAACAACCCCCGCTCGGGTAGCGTTGGGGCCAGCAGTCGACACAGGATCGGCACAGGGAGGACGAGATGGCGCTGTTCCGCCGACTTCTCGGCGATGTCCTCCGTGAGCGCCGCCTCGAGCAGGGGCTGACGCTCCGCCAGGTCTCCGCCGAGGCGCGGGTCAGCCTGGGTTACATCTCCGAGATCGAGCGCGGACAGAAGGAAGCCTCCTCCGAGCTCCTCGCCTCGCTCTGCTCCGCCCTCGACGCGCCGCTGTCCGCGGTGCTGCGCGACGTCTCCGAGGCGGTCGCGGTCGAGGAGGCCGCGAGCGCCCCGACGCCGATCGTCACCCGGCGCCCGGTGGTCGCGTCCGCCGCCTGAGGCTCTTCGCCGGCTCGAGACCAGCGTACTCAGATCACGCCGAAGTCGCCGAGCGCCGTCACCACGAACCACGCGCCGAAGAAGACGCAGGCCGCGATCACGATGCCGTGATTGTGCTTCTCCATCCAGGTCGAGATCGCATCCAGCAGGGGCGCGGAGCGCCGCGGCGCGAGGGCCGAGCCGAGCACGATCAGCAGCACCGGGAGCTCGGCGAGAGCTACGAAGACCAGGTAGTCCACGGCGCTGTGGAGGGCTCCGGGGTCGGCGTCGGCGATGGCACCCACGGCGCCCAGGGTGAACAGCCACCACTTGCCTCCCACCGCGACCAGGAGCATGCCGAAGCCGAACGCCGTACGGGGCTTCATCGACACGGCCAGGCCCCGCCAGCGCGGCGGGGGAGCGTCGGCGTCCGCGCCGGTCAGGTACTCACGCAAGCCCGCGGCCAGCAGCAGGATCCCGGTCATCAGGAGGATGGTGCTGACCACGGGCCCGGCTCCCGACTGGAGCTCGGTCTCCATCGACTGCGCCGACCCGACGAGCAACCCGAGGACGACTCCCTGCACCAGCCGCAGCACCGTCATCCCGGCCACGAACGCGGCCGCGGCCAGGAGCCCGGCCTCCGACCGGCGCAGCACGATCGTCACCACGATCTGCATCGGCAGGATCGCGCTGCCGATGATCAGCGGGATCAGGTTGGCCCACATGCAGCTCGCCTTCCTGGCCCTGGCCGTCGAGTGGCCGTCGAGTGGTCGTCGAGTGGGTCCCGGGGTGATGCGACGTCCTCCGGGCACGCTACGCAGCGGCTCGCTCGTGCGGCGTCACCCCCGTCGGGTGATGGCGTCCGTGGAGAGGCTCCCGCACACTGGCGGCATGGAGGTGTCGACGCGCCGGATCGGCGAAGCGGTGACCGATGGAACCGGCCTGCGGCCCGAGGAGCTCGCCCTGCTGGCCGCCGGTGCGCTCGTCGTGGCCGGGACCGTCGTGGTGCTCAAGGTGATCGACCTCGTGAACCGGCACTGGACCCCCTCGGGCGGTCGCGGCTAGACCTCACGACCCGGGCTGGCAGCGCGGGCACGCGAAGGTCGTACGTTCTTCGCCGTCGGGGCCGAGCATCGACCTCACGATCCGGGTGCCGCACCGGCGGCAGGGCTCGCCCGCGCGGTCGTAGACCCAGAACTGCCGCCCGCGGGCCAGGTCGCCGGTGGTCGACTGCTGGGCGCGGCGGCGGTTGAGGTCGAGCATCTGGTGGGCCCGCAGCACGATCCGGCGCAGGTCGGGCGGCACCTGCTCGACCGGCGTCTCGGGCGCGAGGCCGGAGACGAAGCAGAGCTCGTTGGCATACAGGTTGCCGATGCCTGCCAAACGGCTCTGGTCGAGCAGCGCCTCCTTGACCGGGCGGCCCGGCTGCTCACGGAGGCGGCGGACCGCCTCGTCGGCGTCCCAGTCCGGGCCGAGGAGGTCGGGGCCGAGGTGCCCGACGAGGTCGGGCTCACGGTCACGGGCGACGATCTCGACGATGCCGAGCTGGAAGCCGACCGCCACCGCCGTGTCGGTGGTGAGGATGACCCGGGCCGTGTGCGCCGGCCGCGGCCAGCGCTGGCCGGGCCGGAGCACCCGCCAGCCACCTTCCATCTTCAGGTGGGTGTGGAGGGTGAAGGCCCCGTGGTCGCCGTCGATGCGGGTGAGCAGGTGCTTGCCACGCGAGACGGTCTCGGTGACCGTCGAGCCGGCGAGGTCCCAGGTCGCGTAGGCCGGCACCCGGAGGTCGGTCGCGACCAGGGTGTGGCCCGACAGCGCACCGTCGAGGGTGCGTGCGGCCCGCCAGACGGTGTCGCCCTCAGGCACGCAACCTCAGCCCCCGCGGGGTCGACACGAAGCCGGCCGCGTCGAGAGCCTCGCGCAGCGGGGTCGAACCGCCGCCGAGGATCTGCGCGCCGTCGGCCTTCTCCACCGTCAGCCGGCCGAGGGCGCCGCGGCGACCGGCCTCCGACAGCGAGAGCGCGGCCGGGCCGAGCAGCGCGGCGTCGTCGGTCCAGGTGAGGAGGGTGCGGCCACCGCGCTCGACGTAGAGGGTCAGGGCGCCGTCGACCAGTACGACGAGCGCGCCGGCCTTGCGGCCCGGCCGGTGGCCTCCGGAGGTCTCGCGCTCCGGCCAGGGCAGCGCCCCACCGAACGGGTTGGCCGGATCGGTGGCGGCGAGGGTCACCGCCTCCGGCTTGGCCGACCCGTCGCCCAGGTCGGTGAAGGTCCGCAGCCGGTCGATGGCGCCGGCGGTGCCGAACTGGGCGGCGCCGAGGCCCTCGACGAAGTAGCCACGTCGGCAGCGGGCGGAGTCCTCGAACGCCGACAGCACCTTGTAGACGGCGGCGAAGCCCCCGGTGGCGCGCTCCGACATCACCGCCCCGCGGGTCACCACCCCGTGCCGCTCGAGCATCCGCTCGGCGGTCGCGTGGGCGCGGCGGGTGGGGTCGGGGTCGACCTCGGGAAGCCTGGCCCAGCGGCCGGTCACCGTGGCCGGAGCCGGACGGATGCCGGCGCGGACGGGCCGCGCCCGGCCCGGCGTACGGCGGGTGCGGTGGGTGGTGGGACCCGAGCCGGTGAGCGCACGCAACGGGGCCAGCGTGTCGTTGGTGACGCGGCCGGCCCAGACCAGCTCCCAGAGGGCGTCGGCGAGCACCTTGTCGGTGCCGCCGGTGGTGGCCTGGAGCTGGCGGAAGAACCACGCCCCACCCGGCGCGAGTGCGTCGAGCACCGCCCGGTGGAGCTCGCCGAGCTCGGCGGGATCGCCCTCGGGCAGCGGCAACGTGAGCGGCGCCTGGTCGCCGAGGTGGAGGGACACCCAGCCGTCGGCGCCCGGCAGCGTGCCGTGGCCGAACCACGTGACCTCTCCCGAGGCGGTCAGCTCGTCGAGCAGCGCCGGCTCGTAGTCGGCGACGCGGGTCGGCAGGATCAGCGACTCCCAGGCCGACGCCGGTGCGGCGTAGCCGGCGAGCTGGTCGACGACGGTCAGCAGCCCGTCGACGCCGCGCGGGCGCCCGCGGGCGGGGCGGTCGACGTGCTGCCAGGCCAGCAGGAAGCGGCCCAGTGCGGCCGGCTCGACCGGCTCGACCTCCTGGCGCAGCCGGGCCAGCGACCGGCGCCGGAGCAGTCGCAGCACCTCGGCGTCGCACCATTCGGCGCCGGAGCCGGCGGGGCGGAACTCGCCCTCGAGCACCCGCCCCTGCGCCCCGAGGCGTTGCAGGGTGTGGCGGACGACGGCCGCGCCGAGCCCGAGCCGGCCCGCGACGTCGGCGACCGTGAACGGACCGTGGGTGCGCGCGAAGCGGCTCACCAGGTCCGCGAGCGGGTCGTCGACGGGCTCGGTGAAGGCGTCGGGCACCCCCGGCGGCACCGGCACCCCGAGGCCGTCGCGCAGCCGGCCGACGTCCTCGACGGCCGACCAGCGCTCCTCGCCGCCCATCCGCACGACCACGGCCCGGCGGGCATCGGCGAGCCCACGCAGCCAGTCGGCGACGTCGGCGCCGTCGACGCTGCGGGACGTGACCTCGTCGGTGGTCACCGGACCGAGCCACCGCAGCAGGTCGGCGACGCCCTCGGCGTCGCGGGCCCGTCGTTCGGGCTCGGTGCGCTGGAGCTGGGCCTCGACCTCGGCCAGCACCTCGGGGTCGAGCAGCTCGCGGAGCTCGGCCCGGCCGAGCAGCTCGGCCAGCAGGCCCTGGTCGAGCGCGAGTGCCGCCGCCCGGCGCTCGGCGATGGGGGAGTCGCCCTCGTAGACGAACTGGGCGACGTAGCCGAAGAGCAGGCTGCGGGCATAGGGCGACGGCTGAGGCGTGTCGACGTCGTGGATGCCGACCTCGCGACGCTGGAGCCTGCGCATCAGGCCGACCAGGGCGGGCAGGTCGTAGACGTCCTGCAGACACTCGCGGACCGCCTCGAGCACGATCGGGAACGACGGGTACTTGACGGCGACCTCGAGCAGGGCCGCGCTGCGCTGGCGCTGCTGCCACAGGGGCGAGCGGCGTCCGGGGTCGCGACGAGGCAGGAGGAGCGCCCGCGCCGCGCACTCGCGGAAGCGCGAGGCGAAGAGCGCGGACCCGCCGACCTCCTGGGTGACCAGGTCGTCGATCTCGTCGGGCTCGAACGCGATCACCTCGCCGGTCGGCGGCTCGGCGTCGGTGTCGGGGATCCGGATCACGATGCCGTCGTCGGAGGCGATGGCCTGGCTCCCCGCGTTGTCGACGCCGTAGCGCTCGCGGAGCCGCGCGTTGATCGCCAGGGCCCAGGGCGCGTGGACCGGGGTGCCGTAGGGGGAGTGGACGACCAGCCGCCAGTCGCCCAGCTCGTCGCGGAACCTCTCGACCACGAGCGTGCGGTCGCTGGGGAGGACACCGGTGGCCTCGACCTGCTCGTGGACGTAGCCGACCAGGTTGGCCGCGGCGTAGGCGTCGAGCCCGCGCTCCTCGGCGGCCGCCACCGCCGCGGCCCGGGGCGACGACCCGAGGTCGCGGGTGAACGCGCCGATCGCCTCACCGAGCTCGGCCGGCCGGCCGAGCGCGTCGCCCTTCCAGAAGGGCAGCCGACCCGGGATGCCCGGCGCGGGCGTCACCAGCACCCGGTCGTGGGTGATGTCCTGGATCCGCCAGCTGGTGGCGCCGAGCGCGAAGACGTCACCCACGCGCGACTCGTAGACCATCTCCTCGTCGAGCTCGCCGACCCGCCGGCCAGGCCCTTCTCCGCCCACGAGAAAGACCCCGAACAGCCCGCGGTCGGGGATGGTGCCGCCGCTGGTCACCGCGAGCCGCTGCGCACCCGGCCGGCCGGTGAGCTGACCGGTGACGCGGTCCCAGACGATGCGCGGCCGCAGCTCGGCGAACTCGTCGCTGGGGTAGCGCCCACTGAGCAGGTCGAGCGTGGCGTCGAACGCCGGTCGTGGCAGCTGGGCGTAGGACGCGGCCCGGCGGGCGAGGGCGTAGAGGTCTTCGACCGACCAGGCGTCCATCGCGACGGCCGAGACGATCTGCTGGGCCAGGACGTCGAGCGGGTTGGCCGGCACGTGGAGCGACTCGATCAACCCCTCGCGCATCCGCTGGACGGCCACCGCCGTCTGGGCGAGGTCACCGCGGTGCTTGGGGAAGAGCACGCCGCGGCTCACCTCGCCGACCTGGTGTCCCGCGCGGCCGACCCGCTGCAGCGCGCTGGCGACGCTGGGCGGCGACTCGATCTGGATCACCAGGTCGACGGCACCCATGTCGATGCCGAGCTCGAGGCTGCTGGTGGCCACGACGCAGGGGAGACGGCCCCGCTTGAGGTCGTCCTCGATGAGGGCGCGCTGCTCCTTGGAGACCGAGCCGTGGTGGGCCTTGGCGATCACCGGGGCAGCGCCGTAGGACGCACCCGACTGGGCCATCACCTGTGCCGGCGGCGGACCGTCCACGTCGACCTCGCCCCCTGCCCGCTCGGCTGCGATCTCGTTGAGGCGCGCGGTCAGCCGCTCGGCGAGGCGGCGGGAGTTGGCGAAGACGATGGTGGAGCGGTGGGCCTGGATCAGGTCGGCGACGTGGTTCTCCACGTGGGGCCAGATCGAGGCGGCGGCGCGCGCGTCACCCTCCTCCTCACCGCTGTCGTCGTAGGGCGCCGGAGCGGCCATGTCCTCGACCGGCACGACGACCGTGAGGTCCCACTCCTTGGCCGACGGCGGTGCCACGATCTCGACCGGCGTGCTGCCGCCGAGGAACCGTGCGACCTCCTCCAGCGGGCGCACCGTGGCCGACAGCCCGATCCGCTGCGCGGGCCTGGCGAGCAGGGAGTCGAGCCGCTCCAGGGTGAGCCCGAGGTGGGCGCCCCGCTTGGTGCCGGCGACGGCGTGCACCTCGTCGACGATCACGGTCTCGACGTGGCGCAGGCTCTCGCGGGCCTGGCTGGTCAGCATCAGGAACAGCGACTCGGGGGTCGTGATCAGGATGTCGGGCGGGGTCCGGGCGAGGGTACGCCGCTCGGCCGCCGGGGTGTCGCCGGAGCGGATCCCGACGGTGAGGTCGGGCAGGGTCTTGCCGAGGCGTTCGCCGGTCTGGCGGATGCCGGTCAGCGGGGCCCGGAGGTTGCGCTCGACGTCGACGGCCAGCGCCTTGAGCGGCGAGACGTAGAGCACCCGGGTGCCCTTCTCGGCTGGCCGCCCCTCGGTCAGCAGGCGGTCGATCGCCCACAGGAACGCCGACAGCGTCTTGCCCGAGCCGGTCGGGGCCACCACCAACGCGTGCCGCCCGTCGGCGATCGCGTCCCACGCGCCCGACTGGGCGGGGGTCGGCTCGGCGAAGGCCGCCTCGAACCAGGTGCGCGTGGGCGCGCTGAACCGCTCGAGGGCGGAGGGCGCGTCCGACATGCCGTCCATCCTTGCTCAGACCACCGACACACGCCTGGCCACACGCCTGGCCACACGCCTGGCCACACGCACGGCCACACGCACGGCCACACGCACGGCCACACGCACGGCCACACGCACGGCCACACGCACGGCCACACGCACGGCCAGAGGCGAGGGCGCGCTTCGCCCGCTCCCTATCCTGACGTGGTGTTCGCAGCGCTCGGCCGGCTCGTGACCCGGCATCCCTGGTACGTCGTCATCGGCTGGGTCGTCGTGGGGGTCCTGATCGTCCTCACCGCCCCCAAGCTCAGTGCGACCAGTGACCAGTCGCAGTTCCTCCCCGCGTCCTACGAGTCGATCCGGGCGGCGAACCTGCAGACCAAGGCGTTCCCGCAGCAGTCGAACGTCGGTGCCCTGGTGGTCTTCGACCGTGCCGACGGCCGGCCGCTCAGCGCCGCCGACTCGGCACAGGTGCAGCAGATCGTCGGTCGGCTGCAGCCGGAGCTCGACCCGGTCTTCGCGGGGATCGCGGCCCAGCCCCCGTCGCAGAACAAGCTGGTCCAGCTCGCCGTCGTCGGCATCGCCCGCGACAAGAACCCCTACGACCCCGATGCCCTCGACGCGGCCAAGGCGCTGCGCACCGACGTGCACGCCCTGGTCGACGGCACCGACCTCCGGGTCGGCGTCACCGGCGCCGCCGCCCAGGCCCTGGACTCGCAGGACGCGTCGGCCAAGGCCGAGGCGATCGTCGGCATCGCCACCTTCGTGCTGATCCTGGTCCTGATGGGGCTGATCTTCCGGAGCGTGATCCTCGCGGTGCTGCCGCTGCTGACGATCGGGCTGGTCTCACAGGTCGCGATCGGCCTGATCGGCGCGGCCAACAAGCTCTTCGACCTCAAGACCGACAGCTCGATCCAGGTGATCCTGATCGTGGTGCTGTTCGGCATCGGCACCGACTACATCCTGTTCTTCCTGTTCCGGTACCGCGAACGGCTGCGCGCCGGCGAGGACCACCGTTCCGCTGTCGCACAGGCCGTCTCCCGCGCCGGCGAGGCGATCATCTCCGCGGGCGGGGCGGTGATCGTCTCCTTCATGGCGCTGGTGCTCAGCTCGCTCGGCCTCTTCAAGTCGATCGGCCCGGCGCTGGCGATCGCGGTCGGCGTGACCGTGGTCGCCGCGCTGACCCTGGTGCCCGCGGTGGTCCGCCTGATCGGCAACCGAGCGATCTTCTGGCCGTCGAAGTCGTGGAAGAAGGAGCCCAGGTCCGCCAGGTTCACCGCGATCGGCAACTCGCTCGGTCGTCACCCCGGTCGCTACGCCCTGGCCTCCGGCGGCGCGCTCGCGGTCCTGGCCGTCTTCGCGTTCGGCTTCAACCCCAGCTTCGACCTCGGCAACTCCGGCTCGCCCAAGACCGTCGAGTCAGCGGTGGCCCTGAAGACGCTGGAGAAGGGCTTCCCACCCGGCACGACCGACCCGACGGTCGTGCTCCTGCACTCCACCGACGGCAAGCCGCTCGACCAGGCCGCGCTCACGTCGTACGGCGAGGCGCTGGGGCAGGCCGACGGGGTCAGCGACGTCGGTCAGCCGCAGCTGAGCACCGACCAGCAGACCGCGTCGTTCAGCGTCTACCTCGACAGCGACCCCACCTCCGACGCCGCCCTGGCCGCGATCAAGGGCCCGGTCCGCGAGGCCGCTCATTCCCACGCGCCTCCCGGCGCCGAGGCCCTGGTCGGCGGCACGACGTCGGTGTTCGCCGACTTCCAGAAGGCGATGACGCGCGACTACTCGATCGTCTTCCCGGTCGCGGCCGTGCTGATCTTCGTGATCCTGGCGCTGCTGCTGCGCAGCCTGGTCGCGCCGTGGTACCTCATGGCCTCGGTCGTCCTCGGCTTCGGCGCCACCCTCGGCGCCGCCGTGCTGGTCTTCCAGGGTCTCCTGGGCCGCGACGGCCTGATCTTCCTGCTGCCGATCTACATCTACCTGTTCGTGGTCGCCCTCGGCACCGACTACAACATCTTGATGATCGCGCGTCTCCGCGAGGAGGCCCGGGCGGGCCAGGACCCCCACGGCGCCGCGGCCGAGGCCGTCAAGCACGCCGGCCCGACCGTCGCCGCGGCCGGGCTGATCCTGTCCGGCACCTTCGCCTCCCTGATGCTGGCCGGCGACTCGCTGCTCACCTCGATGGGCTTCTCGATCTCCTTCGGCATCTTCGTCGCGGCGTTCGTGATGGCGATGTTCTTCACGCCGTCGTTGACCGCGCTGATCGGCCATGCGGCCTGGTGGCCCGGTCACGGGGACGAACAGGTCGAGCCCGAGCCGGAGCCGGAGACCGCGTCGGCGTAGCCCACGGGTTGTCGTCGGCCACTATTTGCCTGGAGGGTCTGGCGCACGGGGGCCCGGCCGACTTACGTTGCCTGATGACGCGGGACGACCTCCCGCGTCGGACGTCGGGGGGATGTCCGTCTCTCCCGTCACCCACCACCCGAGAGGTGACCCTGCATGTCTCGATTCCCCAGGGCGCTCCGGCACCGACCGATCTCTGCGCTCGCTCTCGGCGCAGCAGGTTCCTTGGTGGCCGCGCTCGCCTTCGTGTCACTCGGCACACCCGCCCACTCCGCCACCGTCCCCGGAAGCCAGGAGACCCGGCCCTACCAGCCGGGTGAGGACGAGGCCGGTCCCGACATCCCGGCTCCCAAGTCGCACGCGCCGTCGCGCGTGCCCGCCAAGAACGTGCCGAGGGTGTCGGGCCTCCCCGTCACGGGCGCGTCGGGCGTGAGCACGCGCATCGACGGTCTGACGATGAAGGACCAACGCCTGTCCAACGACGGCAACTCCTTCAGCCTCGAGCCCCCCGACCAGGCGCTCTGTGTCGGCAACGGCTCGGTCATCGAGGGCGTCAACAACGTCTTCTCGATCTACGACGCCGCCTCCGGAGCTCAGACGTCCGCACCGCAGTCCTACGCGCCGTTCTTCACCGGCCGGGACGAGGTGACCCGCAACGCCGACGGCACGATCGCGTCGTACGGACCGTTCATGTCCGACCCGAAGTGCTACTACGACCCGGCGACCGAGCGGTTCTTCATGACCGAGCTCGAGCTCGGCACCGACCCCGCCACGGGCGCCTTCACCGGTGACAGCTTCACCGACATCGCGGTCAGCAGGACCAGCACCCCGACCACCAGCAGCAGCGGCTGGTACGTGTACCAGCTCAACGTCCGCAACGACGGCACGCAGGGCACCCCGTCCCACACCGGATGCCCGTGCCTGGGCGACCAGCCGCTGATCGGCGCCGATCGCAACGGCTTCTACGTCACCACCAACGAGTTCCCGATCGACGGCGCCGGCTTCAACGGTGCCCAGATCTACGCCTTCGACAAGGTCGCGCTGACGAACGGGGACATGAGGGTGCAGCGCATCGAGAGCAACGGCCTCCCGCTGGCGGAGGGCACGGCGTACAGCGTGCAGCCGGCGACCTCGCCGACCGCCGACCAGTGGTCCGACGCCAACAACGGCACCGAGTACGCACTCTCGGCGCTGGAGTTCACCGGCGGCTTCGACAACCGGATCGCGACCTGGGCGCTCACCAACACGGCGTCGCTCACGACCGCAACGCCCGACGTCCGCCTGTCGCAGACCGTGATCCGTTCGGAGGTCTACGGCGTGCCGCCGGCCGCCGAGCAGAAGGCCGGACCCACCCCGCTGGGTACCTTGTTGAAGAACAAGGAGAACCTGATCAGCTCCAACGACGACCGGATGAACCAGGTCGTCTACGCGGGCGGCAAGCTCTGGGGCGGCCTCAACACCGCGGTCAAGACGCCGAACTACCACACCACCGCGGGCATCGCGTACTTCGTGGTGTCGCCGTCCGCGAAGGAGTCGAGCGTCTCGGCCGCGATGTCCCACCAGGGCTACGTCGCGGCCACCGGCCAGAGCACCATCTACCCGTCGATCGGGGCCACCCCGGGCGGCGGTGCGGTGATGACGTTCACGCTGACCGGCAAGCGCTACTACCCGACCTCGGCCGTGGTGCACCTCGGTGCGTCCGGTGCGATCACGTCCGGCATCCAGCGGCTCGCCAGGGGTGCGGTGCCGGCCGACGGCTTCACCGGGTACCCGGCGTACGGAGGTGCCGGTCAGGAACGCTGGGGTGACTACTCCGCAGCCGTGGCCGACGCGTCCGGCAACGTGTGGGTCGCCTCGGAGTACATCCCGGGCACCTACGGCTTCCCGCCGTTCCTCGCCAACTGGGGGACCTACGTCGCCAGCGTGACGCCATAGCCCCTGCTAGTTCCTGCTCGACCCTGCTCGTCCCCGTCGGCACCCGCCGGCGGGGACGGGTGCGTCGGGAGGGTCCTCCGGGTGTCGGCGGGGTCGGCTAGCATGGAACACATGTTCGACCATCTCGGTATGGGTGACCCGGCCCGACACCAGGCGCAGAGCAACCAGGCGCAGCAGCGCCGAGCTCGTGCGCGACTGGGTCGCGCAGCTGGCCGGCGGCTCAGGGGCGGCAGACGATGCTCGTCGTCTCGACCTGATCTCGGCGCTGGAGGAGCTCAAGGGCGCGGCCGAGGGTCTCCAGGCTGATCTCGCGGTCGACGTCGATGCCTCGACCCGACAACGGGAGGCCGAGCAGGGAGTGGCGGAGGCCCGTCGCGGCCGGGGAGTGGCCGCCGAGGTCGCGCTCGCGCGCCGGGTGTCACCACACCGCGGGCAGCAGCTGCTGGGCCTGGGCAAGGTGCTGCGCGCCGAGATGCCTCACACCCGGGCCGCGTTGCGCTCGGGGCACCTCAGTGAGTGGCGGGCGACCATCCTGGCCCGCGAGACGGCCTGCCTTTCGGCAGAGCACCGTGAGCTCGTCGACCAGCGGCTCGCGGGCGACGCCGGTCCCCTCGAGCAGATGGGGGATCGCGAGCTGGGCGACGCGGTGCGCCGGATGACCTACCAGCTCGATGCCGAGGCCTGGGTGACGCGACGCCGGATCGCGGAGTCCGAGCGCAGGGTGACGCTGCGGCCCGCGCCCGACGTGATGTCCCGGCTGTCGGCCGAGCTGCCCGTCGCGCAAGGAGTGGCGGTGATCCGCACGCTGGGCGACCACGCCGACTCCCTGCGCGCCGCCGGCGACCCGCGCAGCAGGAGCCAGCTGATGGCCGACACGTTGGTCACCCGGCTGCTCGGCGTCGACCAGCCCGACGCGCTTCCGGTCACCTGCCACGTGGTCGTCGCCGACGACGTCCTGTTCGGCCATGAGGACGACGCCGCCCATCTCGACGGGTTCGGACCCGTCCCGGGCGAGCTGGCGCGCGAGCTCGCCACGACCGCGGCCGCCGAGGGTCTCGCCGAGCTGCGACGCCTCTACGTCACGCCCGAGACCGGCGACCTGGTGGCCGCCGACTCGGCGTCGCGGTTCTTCACCCGCTCCCTGGCCCTGCTGATCGACCTACGTGACCGGCTCTGCCGTACGCCGTGGTGCGATGCCCCGATCCGCCACCACGACCACGTCGTCGGCGTGGTCGACGACGGCGCCACCAGCCTGGCCAACGGCCAGGGTCTCTGCGAGGCGTGCAACTACGCCAAGGAGTCGCCCGGGTGGCGGGTCAGACCTTCCCCGGGTGACCGGCACACCGTGGAGATCACCACTCCGAGCGGACGCACCTACCGATCGGGCGCCCCTCCCGCGCCGGGTTGGTCGGGCCTGAGGATCGACGTCCGTTACCCGGTCGAGCTCGTCGCCTGACCGCTCTCCGCCCATCCGGACGGAGTCTCCGCGTCCAGCTCGACCTCGACCACCCACCGCGGGTCGAGCAGACCGGCGACCACGACCATGGTGCTGGCCGGCCTCACCGACCCGAACACCTCGCCATGGACGGCGCCGACGGCGTCCGCGACGTCGGGCCGTACGACGTACTGCCGGGTGCGGTGGACGTCCTCGACGCGCCCGCCCAGCTCGGTGAGCGCCGCGAGTGCGATCTCCCAGCACCGACGCGCCTGCACGGCCGGGTCGGGGTCGACGTGGCCGTCGGGCCAGACCGGCGCAGTGCCGCTGACCGCGATCGTCGAGCCGACCCGCACCGCACGGCTGAACCCGATCGTCTCCTCGAAGGGCGAGCCCGAGCGCGCGTGTCGTCGTTCCACGAGGACACGGTAGCGAGACTCAGGCGTCCGGCGTCCAGTGCGCACCGTCGGTGCTGGTGAGCACGCGTCCGCCCAGGGTCAGCAGCCAGTAGGACCCGTCGTCGGCCCTGGACAGCGCCACGATCCCCGCCCCCGGGTGCAGGTCGGTCGGCTCGATGCCGTGATCGGTGAAGACCGCCGCGGGCGTCCGGTCCAGCAGCACCCGCTGTCCGTCCAGTGGCATCCAGCTCCTCGCCCGGACGCGGCCCAGGTCCCGCCAGGTGTCGTGGGAGAGCCGTGACAGCCGCAGCCCGTTGGGTTCCGGGTTGCTCGCCCAGAACGTCGTGCCGTCGGTGCGCACGTTCACCTCCGCCCCGAACGGGATCGCGACCTCTCGCCACGACCCGGGACGCCCGACGACCAGGGCGTTGCCGGAGCCGCCCTCGCCGGCGACCTGGAAGGCGACCTGGTCACCGGACACCAAGGGGGAGAGGGAGACGATGTCGCGCACCCGTGGGGCATCCACGACCCGCTCCCAAGCGTCCGAGCCGAGTGCGCTGTGCCACAGCGAGCTGGTGCCCTCGCTGCGCCGGAGCGCCCAGACGTCGTGCGGCCCGACGGCCACCCCGCGCCCGAAGATCGTGCGTCGTCCAGGCCCGGACGTCACGAGGGTCCAGGTGCTGCCGCCGTCGTGGGTGGCCCACAGGGTCCGCCCCCAGGCGAAGCCGTTGCGGCCGTCGGCCGACATCACGAGTGAGTCCAGGCGACCCTCGAAGTCGTGCAGGTGCGCCCAGCCGGAGTCGGTCCGGCGCCAGACCGAGCTACAGGCCGTGCAGGCACCGTGGGAGGTCAGCCGGTACACCGAGCTGCCGGCGGCGACGAGGTCGGTGACCCGGCCGGGCCTGGCGACGTCGGCGGTCGTGGACGGGGTCGCGCTCGGGCTGTGGGCCGGCTGCGGAGGCTGCGCCGAGCGGCCGTGCTGGATGCCGACGGAGCCCGCGACGACCGCGGCGGTGAGGAGTACGACGGCCCGGGTCGCCCGTCGTGCCCGCCGCCGGGCGACCCCGCGTCGTACGTCGCGCAGCAGTGCCTCCGCAGAGACCGGCGCGGCGTCGGAGTCGAGCCCGTCGCGCAGTCGCGTCTCGAGATCTGTCATGACTCGACCTCCCTTTCGTCGAGCCTTTCGTCGAGCCTTTCGTCGAGCAGGGTGCGCAGCGTCCCCATCGCGGTGCTGGCCTGACGCTTGACCGTGCCGACCGAGCACCCCATCAGCTCGGCGGTCTGCGCCTCGGTGCGGTCGGCGAGGTAGCGCAGCGCGATCACGGTGCGCTGCCGGGGCGGTAGCCGACGCAGCGCGGCGAACAGCGCGGCATCCTGCTGGGGATCCTCCGCGGCCTGCTCGGGGGTGTCCGGCACCAGCCGCTCGCGTCGCAGCGACCGCCAGACCGAGATGTTGCGGTTGACCATGATCCGGCGCACATAACCTTCGGGATCGGCGGAGTGGATGCGGTCCCACTTCGGCAACGCCCGCACGAGGGCGTCCTGCACGAGGTCTGCGGCGCGGTGCTCGTCGCCGGTCAGCGCCCGCCCGAGCTGGAGCAGGGCGGGCAGCCGGGCCCGCACGAAGTCGTCGAACGTCACCAGCTCGCGCTCCGTCGACTTCACGTTCACACTCCAGGGACGCACCGGCAGGGGGAAAGGTTGATCGGGATGCGGCCCTGTCGGCGGGCCTTTGTAGGGTCGGTCGAGTGCCCGACCTTGCCAGCGACGCCCGTGACTCCATGATCCGGGCCACCGGCCTGCGCAAGTCCTTCGGGGAGTTCGAGGCCGTCAAGGGCATCGACATAGACGTACGCCGCGGGGAGGCGTTCGGCTTCCTCGGCCCCAACGGCGCCGGCAAGTCGTCGACGATGCGGATGATCGGCGCGGTCTCCCCGGTCAGCGGGGGAGAGCTGCGCATCCTGGGCCTCGACCCGGCGGTCGACGGCCCGGCGATCCGCGCCCGGCTCGGGGTCTGCCCGCAGGAGGACACCCTCGACAACGAGCTGAACGTCTTCGACAACCTCTACATCTACGGCCGCTACTTCGGCATCCCCAGGCGCGAGGTCCGAGAGCGGGCCGAGGAGCTGCTCGACTTCGTGCAGCTCACCGACAAGCGGGTCGCCAAGGTCGAGGAGCTCTCCGGCGGCATGAAGCGCCGGCTCACCATCGCCCGCTCCCTGATCAACCGGCCCGACATCCTGCTCCTCGACGAGCCGACCACCGGCCTCGACCCGCAGGCGCGTCACCTGCTCTGGGACCGGTTGTTCCGCCTGAAGCAGCAGGGCGTCACGCTCGTGATCACCACCCACTACATGGACGAGGCGGAGCAGCTCGCCGACCGGCTCGTGGTGATGGACCGCGGGGTGATCGCGGCCGAGGGCTCGCCGCTCGACCTGATCGGGGCCTACTCCACCCGCGAGGTCGCCGAGCTCCGCTTCCCGGTCGGAGACCACGACGCCACCGCCGACAAGGTCGCCGACCTCGGCGAGCGCATCGAGGTGCTGCCCGACCGGATCCTGGTCTACAGCGACGACGGCGAGCGTGTGATCGAGGAGGTCCACCGCCGTGGTCTGCGGCCGCTCGCCACGCTCGTACGCCGTTCCACGCTGGAGGACGTCTTCCTCCGCCTCACCGGGCGGACGCTGGTCGACTGATGGCGACCGCAGTCTCGACAGGTGCGGCCGGACCGGCCCGCGGCGGCCGGCTCTCACCGGTGACCGGTGCCCGGCGGCAGCTCGACTACTGGGCGACCTACTACCTCCGCACCTGGAAGGGCTCGATCGTCACGTCCTTCGCCTCGCCGCTGTTCTACGTGCTGGCCATGGGCGTGCTCCTCGGCGGCTTCGTCCACGCGCCGCCTTCGCAGCTCGACGGGGCCACCTCCTACCTCGACTTCGTCGTGCCCGGCCTGATCGCCGCGCAGGCGATGCAGACCGCGGTGGCCGAGACCACCTACCCGGTGATGTCCGGGATCAAGTGGCAGAAGAGCTTCTACGCCCAGCTCGCCACGCCGTTGGAGACCCGCGACCTGGCCAACGCGATGCTGGTGTTCACCCTCTTCCGGGTCGGCAGCACGTGCGGCGTCTACTTCCTGGTGATGGCTCCGTTCGGCGTCTTCGCCACCTGGTGGGGCCCGTTCGTGGCCTGGGTGGCGACCATGCTGACCGGCATGGCGTTCGCCACCTGGACCTTCGCGTTCAGCGCCCACATCAAGAGCGAGGCGTCGTTCGGCCTGGTCTTCCGGCTCGGCCTGATCCCGCTGTTCCTGTTCTCCGGGTCGTTCTTCCCGATCAGCAACCTCGGGCCGGTCGGTGAGACGGTCGCCCGGCTCACGCCGCTGTGGCACGGCGTCAACCTGACCCGGATGTTCTGTCTCGACACCGTCGACGGGCCGCTCGCCGCGGTCAACGCCGCGGTCCTGGTCGGCTTCGCAGTCGTCGGCTGGTTCGTCGCGATCCGCACGCTGGGCCGGAGGCTGGCGCAGTGACCTCCACGACCACTGCCGCCTCGGCCTCCTCGCCGCTGCGCCCCTTCGAGGGCACCCACCTGCTGGTCCTGCGCAACTACATCGTCTACAAGAGCGCCTGGAAGCTGTTCCTGACCGGCTTCCTCGAGCCGGTGTTCTACCTGTTCTCGATCGGCGTCGGCGTCGGGAAGCTCATCCCGGCCTTCGAGTTCAACGGCCACTCGATCCCCTACGCCGAGTTCGTCGCCCCCGGGATGCTGGCGGCGTCGGCGTTCAACGGCGCACTGCTCGACTCGACGTTCAACGTGTTCTTCAAGCTGAAGTACGAGAAGCTCTACGACCAGATGCTGGCCACGCCGCTGACCACCACCGACATCGCCCGCGGCGAGATCATCTGGGGCCAGCTGCGGGGAGCGTCCTACTCCGCGGCGTTCCTCGTGGTGATGTGGGCGATGGGCCTGGTCCACTCCTGGTGGGCGGTGCTGGCGTTCCCCGCCGCGCTGCTGATCGGCTTCGCGTTCAGCGCTGTCTGCATGGGCCTGACGACCTACATGAAGTCCTGGCAGGACTTCGACAAGATCACCCTGGTGCAGCTCCCGCTGTTCTTGTTCTCGGCCACGTTCTTCCCGATCACCGCCTTCCACGGCGTGCTGCGATGGGTCGTCGAGCTCACGCCCCTCTACCGCGGCGTGGTGCTGTGCCGTGAGCTGACCACCGGCGTGATCACCTGGGAGTCGGGGGTCTCGGTGGTCTACCTCGTGGCGATGGGGCTCGTCGGCCTGCTCGTCGTACGACGACGGCTCGAGACACTGCTGCTGACCTGACGGGGAGGACGCTCAGCCGACGAAGTCCTGGGTGGCGTAGGTGACGCCGTTGGTCGCCCGCCAGCCCGAGACGCCGATCCGGTGGAAGTGCGGGCTCAGGATGTTGGCCCGGTGACCGGGCGAGTGCATCCAGGCCGACACCAGCGCGCGGGGCGTCTGGTAGCCGTAGGCGATGTTCTCCCCGGCGTACGACGTGTGCGGGCAGCCCAGCATCGGCGTCAGGTCCTGGTGGGTCAGGGTCCGGGTGCGAGCCAGGTGACGGGTCCACGGCTCCGCGAAGCTGTCGGGGCACGGCGCCGCCTTGAGCGGCTTGCGGCCGTGGGCCTTGCGGCGGGCGTTGGTCAGCTGCACGACCTTCGCCTCCCAGGCGTTGCTGCGCGGCTTCACCTGCGCGCTGCGCGGGGCAGGGTCGGCGGACGAGCGGGGTGCGGTGTGGGCCACCGCCTGGGCTGTCGGGAGGACGAGAGCTGCGGTGATCAGCCCGGCGGCCAGGGTCGTGGTGCGCATGCCGGCCAGGGTAGGTGGTGCGTCGCCGCACGGCGTACCGGATCATGTGAGGGGCGTGCCGGACGGGGTACGGAGGCGCGGGACCACCGCAGGGCGCGAGCGAGAGGACGGGACGTTGACCGACAGCACGGGGCCGATCGAGCCGGACACCAAGGACTGGACCTGGGTCCTCGAGCGCCGGTGCGACGAGTGTGGCTTCGACGCCTCGACGTTCGACCGTGACGAGCTCGCCCACGCCTTCCGGCAGAACGCTCGGGTCTGGCTCGCTCTCCTGGCCGAGCCGGCAGCGGCCCGACGCCCCCGACCCGGACGCTGGTCCCTGCTGGAGTACGCCTGCCACGTCCACGACGTCCATCAGATCTTCCACGAGCGGGTGGCCTCGATGCTCGCCGAGGACACGCCGCACTTCGCCAGCTGGGACCAGGACGCCTCCGCCGCCCAGCACGACTACACCGGTCAGCTGCCCGCGATCGTCGGTCCGACGCTGGTCGCGTCCGCCTACGCCGTCGGCGACCTCTACGCGTCGGTGCCGCCGCTGGCCTGGCAGCGACGAGGAGTGCGCAGCGACGGGAGCGAGTTCACCGTCGAGACCCTGGGGCGCTACCACCTGCACGACGTCGTCCACCACCTCTACGACGTGCGCGACGCGGCGGGCGCGGCCACGATCCGGGCCTACGACGACTTCGCGGCGGAGTACGCCGCCGGCCACGACGTGCTGCCCCCGGTGGTGGCGACCGCGGTCGCGCGGCTGGCCGCGCTGCTGCCGCCGGGATCCCGGGTGCTCGAGATCGGGAGCGCGAGCGGCCGCGATGCGGAGGCGCTCGAGCAGGCAGGGCTCGTGGTGCGGCGCACGGACATCACCCCGGGCTTCGTCCGGGTGCTCGAGCGGGCCGGCCACCGGGCCGACCTGCTCGACCCGCTCGTCGACGACCTGTCCGACCCGGCCACCTCCGGCACGCCGTACGACGCCGTGTGGGCCAACGCGTCGCTGCTCCACGTCGACCGCGACGACCTGCCGTCGGTGCTGCGCCGCCTGGCGGACGCCACCCGGCTCGGTGGGTTGTTGCACCTGACGCTCAAGGAGGGCGACGGCGAGGGCTGGTCGACCCACGGTGACGTCGCGTCCCCGCGTCACTTCGTCTACTGGCGTGAGGGGGCTCTCCGCGATGTCGTCGCCGGCGCCGGCTGGTCGGTCGAGCACCTCGGTCGGCACGAGAGCGACGAGAGCTGGCTCGAGCTCCTGGTGAGGCGGGCATGAGGCTGACGGAGTTCTGGGCGCGGATGGAGGCGGCCCTGGGGCCGTCGTACGCCCGCGCCTGGGCCGACCGGGTCGTCCTCGGCGACCTCGGGTCGCGCACGGTGGTCGAGGCGCTGAACGGGGGCGAGCCGGCCAAGAACGTCTGGGCGGCGGTCTGGCGGGCGCTGGAGCTCCCGGCCTCCGAACGCTGAGTGCCGGACCGGTTCAGACCAGGCGCTTCTCGAACTCGCCCCACACCTGGTGCACGGTGAAGCCCAGCGTCTCGTTGATCGCGACCATGTGGGCGTTGGTCTCGGCGTTGCTCGTGCCGATGTAGTCACGGTCGGCGAAGCGCTCGGAGAGCAGCCGCAGCTGGGCGACCTTGACGGCCATCCCGAGCCGGTGTCCGCGGTGGTCGGGGTGGACCAGCGTGCCGTACTGGTCGACGTGCCGGGCGTCTCCACCCGGAACCGCCGCATCGGCGAACGCGACCACGACGCCGTCGTGCACCGCGAAACCGTGGACCGCCGTTCGCCCCGCGGTCGCCCGCTCCTGCTCCAGGGCGGTGAGGTCGTCGACGGTGTGGGCAGCCACCTCGAGCTCGAGGTCGCCGTGGGGCATCTCGACCACCAGCAGGTTCTCGAGGTCGACGTACGACGCGCGCAGCCCGACCGGGACGTCGCCGACGAACGCATGGATCTGGTAGTCGCGGTGGTGGGGCGCGGCCTCCGCCGCGAGGCGGTCGAGGATGACCGGGTCGACCGGGAGGGGCAGGCGTCGCTCGATCTCGGTGATGGCGAGGGTGTAGCCGTGGCTCTGGGCGAAGGCCCGGTTGTGTTCGAGCCCTGCGCCGATGCGGGCCTGGGTCCGCAGCACGGTGCGTCCACGAGTCCGACGCGCGTGCTCCTCGGCGTGGGCCAGCAGCCGGCCGCCGTGCCCCTGCCGCTGACGGGCGGGGTCGACCCACAGCAGGAGCTGGGCCAGGTCGCGGTTGTCGCGCTGACCGCCGATGAGGATCCACTCGCCCACCATCCGCCCCTCGACGTAGCCGCCGAACGCGTCGAAGAAGCTCGAGGTGTCGGTCGAGGTGAGCATCGCGAAGGCGTCCTCGCGCGAGTACAGCCCCACCTCGGGGTCCTCGGCGAGCTCCGCGGCGGCGTACACGTCCTGGAAGGCGTCCATGTCGGCGGCGTCGTGAGGGTCGATGGGCCGGATCTCGATCGCGGGCACGGTGCTCACCGTGCCGAGCGGTGGCGCGTCGGCGCAACCGAGTTGTGCGGCGAGTTGTGCGGCGAGTTGGGCGGCGAGTTGGGCGGCGAGTTGTGCGGCGTGTCGGGTCGGGATCGAACACGTGTTCGGGTTAGATGGTGCGCACAGACGGCCCCGGTCCGGGTCATCCACAGCCCCCGCGCTGGTCCGAGCGGGTTGTCGGTGGCCCGGTCTAGCGTCTGGCCCGACGACGAAGACCGCAATCCCGAACCCCGCAACCCGACCGACGGGACCACGATCCCGGACAAGGATGGACAGACATGGCTGGAGACCGCGACCAGGCCCTCAACGTGGCCCTCGCCCAGATCGAGAAGCAGTTCGGCAAGGGCTCGGTGATGCGCCTCGGTGACGAGACCCGGGCGCCGCTGGAGGTCATCCCGACCGGCTCGATCGCCCTCGACGTCGCGCTCGGCCTCGGCGGCCTGCCACGCGGCCGGGTGGTCGAGATCTACGGTCCGGAGTCCTCCGGCAAGACCACCGTGGCGCTGCACGCCGTGGCCAACGCGCAGCGCGCCGGCGGCATCGTGGCCTTCATCGACGCCGAGCACGCCCTCGACCCCGACTACGCCAAGGCGCTCGGTGTCGACACCGACGCGCTGCTGGTCAGCCAGCCCGACTCCGGTGAGCAGGCGCTCGAGATCGCCGACATGCTGGTCCGCTCCGGCGCGCTCGACCTGGTCGTCATCGACTCGGTGGCCGCCCTGGTGCCGCGGGCCGAGATCGAGGGCGAGATGGGCGACAGCCACGTCGGCCTCCAGGCCCGCCTGATGAGCCAGGCGCTGCGGAAGATGACCGGTGCGCTCAACAACTCCAACACCACCGCGATCTTCATCAACCAGCTCCGCGAGAAGATCGGCGTGATGTTCGGCTCGCCCGAGACCACGACCGGCGGCCGCGCGCTGAAGTTCTACTCCTCGGTCCGCCTCGACGTGCGCCGCATCGAGACGCTCAAGGACGGCACCGACATGGTCGGCAACCGCACCCGCGTCAAGGTCGTGAAGAACAAGGTGGCCCCGCCGTTCAAGCAGGCGGAGTTCGACATCATGTACGGCAAGGGCATCAGCCGCGAAGGTGGCCTGATCGACGTCGGCGTCGAGGCCGGCCTGGTCCGCAAGGCCGGCGCTTGGTACACCTACGAGGGCGACCAGCTCGGCCAGGGCAAGGAGAACGCGCGGCAGTTCCTCGCCGACAACCCCGATCTCGCCAACGAGCTGGAGAAGCGGATCCTGGAAAAGCTGGGGGTCGGCCCGACCGTCGATGCTCCGGCCGAGGCCGGGGACGACCTGTCCGACGAGCCGATCGGTGTCGATGACTTCTGAGGCCTGGCGCGGCGATGTCGGGGTGGGGGTTCGCGCCTGGGCGGGCGAGCCTCCTCCCGACCCGGTCGCCGACGGCCCCGACGCCGACCCCGAGTCGGTGGCCCGCAAGATCCTGCTCGACGCCCTGACCGGCCAGGCCCGCAGCCGCCACGACCTGCGCCAGCGCCTCGCCAAGAAGCAGGTGCCCGACGAGCTGGCCGAGCGGCTGCTCGACCGGTTCACCGAGGTCGGACTCGTCGACGACGCCGCGTTCGCACGCTCCTGGGTGGAGAGCCGGCAGCGCAGCCGCGGGCTCGCCCGGCGGGCCCTGGCCCAGGAGCTGCGTCGCAAGGGCGTCGACGACGAGACCGCCCGGGCGGCGCTCGACGAGGTCGACCCCGACGACGAGGAGGCGGCCGCTGGAGAGCTGGTCCGCAAGAAGCTGCGGTCGATGCGTGGGGTCGACCCGACCACCGCGACCCGGCGGCTGGTGGGGATGCTCGGTCGCAAGGGCTACTCCCCAGGAGTCTCCTTCGCCGTGGTCCGCGGTGAGCTCGCAACGCTCGCGGTCGACTCCGACATGATGGAGCAGTGAACCCCCACCTCCACCGCTTGTCCCCGGGCGCGGTCGATCTCTCCACCATGCCCACCGACGCCACCCCCGGCTTCGACGGCGGGAAGACCAAGGGGAAGGCGGCGCTGTTCGCCCTCGGCGACGAGCTGTCCGACCTTCAGGAGCGGCTCTGGGCGGAGAAGACCACCGGGTCACCACGCCGGGTGCTGCTGGTGCTCCAGGGCATGGACACCTCCGGCAAGGGCGGGGTCCTGCGCCACACGGTCGGCCTCGTCGACCCCCAAGGCGTGAAGATCACCAGCTTCAAGGCGCCGACCGACGAGGAGCGGCAGCACCACTTCCTGTGGCGGATCCGCAACGCGCTGCCCCACCCCGGCTACCTCGGGGTCTTCGACCGGTCCCACTACGAGGACGTGCTGATCGCCCGGGTGCGCGGCCTGGCAGACCCCCGCACGGTGGAGAGCAGGTACGACCAGATCAACGAATTCGAGGCGGAGCTCGCCGCAGCGGGCGTGGTCATCGTCAAGTGCATGCTCCACCTCAGTGCCGACGAGCAGCGCGCGCGGCTGTTGGCGAGGCTCGACAACGAGGACAAGTACTGGAAGTTCAATCCCGGCGACGTCGACGAGCGCGAGCGGTGGAGCGACTACCGGTCGGCCTACGAGGCGGCGCTCGAGCGCACCAACACCGAGATCGCGCCCTGGTACGTCGTACCGTCCGACAAGAAGTGGTATCGCAACCTGGTCGTCGGCCGGCTCCTGCTGGAGCACCTGCGGGGCATGGCCCTGAGCTGGCCGCCACCCGACTTCGACGTCCGGGAGCAGCGCCGGCGCCTGCTCGACGAGGGCTCGGTGTGATCGACTCCGTCGCGGTCACCCGTTACGTCACCCCACTGCGCGAGGGCGGCAGCCTGCCGGGCCTGGTCGAGGGCGACGACCTCGGCACCTACGTCTGCAAGTTCCGTGGTGCCGGCCAAGGGGTGCGGGTGCTGGTCGCCGAGGTGATCGTCAGCGGCCTCGCCCTCCGGCTCGGCCTGCGCACGCCCCGGCTGGTGGCCCTCGAGCTCGACCCACAGATCGCCCGCTACGAGGCCGACCAGGAGGTGCAGGACCTCCTCAACGCCAGCCCCGGGCTCAACCTCGGCATCGACTTCCTGCCGGGGGCGTTCGGCTACGAGGGCGAGACCTCGACGCCGGCCGAGGTCGCCGCCCGGGTGCTCTGGCTCGACGCGTTCACCGCCAACGTCGACCGCACCTGGCGCAACCCCAACCTCCTGCTGTGGCACGACGACCTGTGGGTCATCGACCACGGCGCGTCCCTCTACTTCCACCACGGCTGGTCCGGTGGCGTCGGAGACCCGTCGCGCTTCGCCCAGCAGCCGTGGGACGTGCGCGACCACGTCTTCGGCACCCATCTCGACCTGCTCCCGGCGGTCGACGACTCGGTGGAGCTGACCCCCGCCGACCTGACCGAGGTGGTCGCCGAGGTGCCGAACGCCTGGCTCGAGCCGGTGCCGGGAGCCGAGTCCGCCGCCGCCCTCCGCTCGGCCTACGTCGAGTTCCTCACCGCGCGGCTGGGGACCCGCGCCTGGCTGCCGAGGGTGAGCGCCGCATGAGCGCCGGCCAGCAGCCCTACCAATACGTCGCGCTGCGGTGTGTGCCGCGTGCCGACCGCGAGGAGTTCCTCAACGTCGGGGTGGTTCTCTACTGCGAGGACGCCGGCTTCCTCCAGGTCGCCTGGCACGTCGACCGCGAGCGGCTCGCCGTCCTCGACCCGCGGCTCGACCTCGACGCGGTCTGCGACGGGTTGGCCTTCGTCGAGGGCGTGTGTCGTGGCGACGAGTCGGTCGGCGCCGCGGCCGGCACCCCGCCGGGCACCCGTTTCGGCTTCCTCAAGGCCCCACGCAGCACCGTGCTCCAGCCCGGCCCGGTGCACGGTGGCGTGACCACCGACCCGGCCCGCCAGCTCGAGCACCTGCTGGAGCGGCTGGTCAGCTGATATGGAGTGACATACCTGTCAAGGGGCAGGGTGAGGCGCCCGCTCCGAGGGTGTTCGGGGCGAGCGCCTCGTGCTTCGTCGTGCGTGCGGACTGGTGAGCGTGTCGTTGGCGACGCGCGGTCAGACTGATATGCGCGGGTTGGTTACCGCAGGACGGTGCTGTTCGGCAGGAGCGCGACCGCGTGTCTAGGGTCGAGCGTGCAGCCGAGTGAGGGCTCGCTGCTCATAGTTGAATCGCGGGTCGCTCCAAGCGCTGCCACCGCGTCCGGTGGACGACGAAGCAGATCGTGGTGTTGGCTACTCCTCGAGCATCGGCTAGGGACCAGCACCAGCCGGCGAGCTCGCGGGCGATGGCGACGTCGGCGATGGTGTTGCGCGTCTTGCGGCGCGCGGTGAACCGCGATCCAGCGGGCATGGAGTCGTCGGTTGCCGGCTGATCGCCGCGTGACCCTTGCGGTTGCCGGGGCGAGGTCCCAGCGGTCGCGCATGGTCTTGCCGACCACATAGCGGGGCTGGTGGTGCCAGGCGGCCTCGACGAGCAGCCGGCGGACGTGGGTGTTGCCGGTCTTGGTGATCGACCCCTGGCTGCGGGTCGCGCCCGAAGAGTGCTCGCTGGGGACCAGCCCGACGAAGGAGCCGATCGAGTTGCCGGTGAATCGGTGCCAGTCGCCGATCTCGACGGCCAACGCGAACCCGGTCAGGGTGCCAATCCCGCGCAGGCAGCCCAGCCGCCGTACGAGCGGGGTGAACTCGGAGTCCGCCGGCCATCTCCGCGATCGCCGCATCCAGGCGGCCTCGTCGAGCCAAGGTGGCCGCGCACGGCCTCGTAGTCGTTCTCGAAGGTCAGCCGGGTCGCTGGCCAGGCCAGCTGCGGCAGCGCGTCGCGGCGCAACCAGGTGTCGTGTTTGCCAGTCCAGGCGTCCCCGCCGTAGTAGACGATCCCGTTGCGCAGCAGCAGCTTGGACAGTCGGTGACGGGCCCGCATCAGGTCACCGCGGCAGTCCTCACGAGCGCGGACCAGGTCCCGGGCGGCTTCTTGCTCCAGGGTGGGGATTGACACCGCGGTGATCTCATCGAGCCGCAGCAGCCGGGCCAGGTGGATCGCGTCCTTGGCGTCGGTCTTGACCCGGTCGCCGGACGGGCTTCTGCAGCTTGGACGGCGCGACCACCTCACAACGGATCCCCGCGTCGGTCAGGTGCCGATACAGCCCGAACCCGGTCGGCCCGGCCTCATAGGCCACTGCCACCGGCCCTGGCTTGTCCTGCAGCCAGGAGCGTGATGAGGTCATAGTGACGGCGTCAGCTTGGCTTGAAACAGCTCGCCCGTGACGCCATCGATCGCCGCCGCCGCGACAGATCTGGCGTGCACGTCGAGTCCCACACTCGTACGCTCGGTAAACAACCGGGGCCTCCCACAATTGTCGGATAGGCCGAGCAGGCAGCCCCTGCTCGGTAACCCACGAATCTTGTGAGTGAGGCCCCGGCCCGCAACCGTCTCAGTCCGAGCCGGTCACTCCATACCGTCTAGACCGGGACCAGCTCGACGGCACCCACGGCGTAGCGGGCCAAGATGGTGCGCGCCACGGCCTCGTGGACGCCCAGCGGCTCGGCGACGGCGACGGCCCCGGCCTCGACGGCGAGCTCCTTGGCGCGGTCGGGCAGGAAGCCCGGCGCCAGGAACAGCGAGGCCACGGCGACGTGGCGGCGGCCCTCCTTGCGGAAGGCGCGCACCGCCTCTCCGGTGGCCGGAGGCGTGGACGAGGCGAAGGCCGCGGTCACCGGCAGCTTGTGGTGGGAGCCCCACAGGCGCGCCAGGCGGGCCACGGACTGGTTGGCCAGGGCGTCGCTGGACCCGGCGGCCGCGAGCACGAGCGCGTCGAGCTCACGCACCCGAGCCTCCTTCAGCGCCTCCCGCATCCGCACGTCGAGCACCTCGAGGAAGCACGCCTCGAGCCCGAGGATCGAGGTCGCCCGCACCTGGACGTGCTCGTGGCGGGCGTCGGCCGCGGCCACGGCTGCCGGTACGTCGACCTGGGCGTGGTAGGCGTCGGTGAGGAGGAGCGGGACGACCACGACCTCCTCGAAGCGCGCCCGGGCGAGCTTGTCGACGACCGTGTCGAGCGACGGCTTGGACAGGTCGAGGAACGCGGTCTCGATCCGGAGGTCGGGGCGCAGGGCGCGAACCTCCTGGACCAGGGCCTTGATCGTGGCGGCGGACCTCGGGTCACGACTTCCGTGAGCCAGAGCCAACAGGGCAGGAGCGGCCATCAGGAGGGCCTCCCTTCGTGAGTCACCTTCGGTGCTGGGTGACCGACGACGCTGTCGATCTGATCGGGGTTGTCGGGGCGGGTCACCAGTGGATCCCGCACTCGGTCTTGGGGGTGCCGGCCCAGCGCCCGCTGCGCGGGTCGTCGCCGAGGGCGACCCTGCGGGTGCAGGGCGCACAGCCGATGGAGGGGTAGCCGTCGTGGGCCAGGGGGTTGACCAGCACGCCGTGCTCGTCGATGTAGCGGTCGACGTCGTCGTCGGTCCACCGAGCGAGCGGGGACACCTTGACCTTGCCCTTCTTGGCGTCCCAGCCCACCACGGGCGCGATCGTCCGGTTACGGGTCTCGGCGCGCCGCAGACCGGTGGCCCAGGCGTCGTAGTGCACCAGCGTCTGCTGGAGCGGGATGACCTTGCGCAGCTCGCAGCACAGGTCGGGGTCGCGCCGGTGGAGGTCCGGGCCGTACTGGGCGTCCTGCTCCTCCACCGTCTGCGCCGGGGTGATCGGGATCAGGGTCACCTCCATCGTGGCTCCGACCGCGTCGGCGGTGCCGACCGTCTCGGGGAAGTGGTAGCCGGTATCGAGGAAGACCACGTCGATGCCGGGGGCGACCCGGGCTGCCACATGGGCGAGGACGGCGTCCCCCATCGACGAGGTGATGCAGAAGCGCCCACCGAACGTCGCGACCGCCCACTCGACGATGTCCTCGGCGGGCGCGAGCTCCAGCTCCGCCCCCACGTGGGAGGCCAGCTCGCGGAGCTCCTCCGGACTGCGACCCTCCGTGTGGGTGCCGCGGAACTTCCGGGCCTGTTCGGTGCTCAGCGTGGTCACCTCTCGACTCCCGTCGGTCGGAGCAGACCGATCAGCTTCAGCGAGAAGGCTCTCAGACATGCGCGGCACTCCCAGGACCCGTGTGCCCCCTCGTGAGGACGCAGATCCTCGTCCCCACAGTACGGGCAGTGGAACGGCACGGCGCGCTCGGTCATGTCAGGGCCGCCAGCGTCTTGTCTCCGCGCAGGAGATCCTCGTCGGCTCGCGCCACCCAGCCGGCGAAGGTCTCGTCGCCGCCCCGGTCGGCCAGGAAGTTGGTGACGATGCTGGTGACGAAGTCGTCCAGCCCCGCGCTGGTCACCTTGTGGGCGCGCAGCTTGCGGCCGAAGCTGGCCTGCAGCCCCGTGGCCCCACCGAGGTGCACCTGGAAACCCTCGACCTGCCGGTCACCGTCCATGACCAGCTGACCCTTCAGGCCGATGTCGGCGACCTGGGTGCGGGCGCACGCATTGGGGCAGCCGTTGACGTTGACCGTGATCGGCACGTCGAGGTCGGGGAAGCGACGCTCCAGCTCGGCGACCAGGTCGCGGGCCCGGTTCTTGGTGTCGACGATGGCGAGCTTGCAGAACTCGATGCCCGTGCAGGCCATCGTGTTGCGGCGCCAGGCCGAGGGCCGGGCGGAGAGCCCGATCTCGTCGAGCCGGCGGACCAAGGCGTCGACGATCTCGGGCTCGACGCCGATCAGCACGATCTTCTGGTACGGCGTGAGGCGGGCGCCGGCGACGGCGTAGTCCTGCATGAGGTCGGCCAGTCGGACCAGCAGGGTGCCGGACACTCGGCCCACGGTGGGCGCGACGCCGACGTAGAACCGGCCGTCCTGCTGGGCGTGCACGCCGACGTGGTCGCGGTGGCCCACCGGCGACCCGGGGGACTCGCACGAGACCAGGCGTCGACCGAGGTACTCGTTCTCCAGGACCTCGCGGAACTTGGCAACGCCCCAGTCGGCGACCAGGAACTTCAACCGAGCGCGGGAGCGCAGCCGTCGGTAGCCGTAGTCGCGGAACACCGAGACCACGCCCTCCCAGACCTCGGCCACCTCGTCGACGGGGATCCACACCCCGACCTTCTGGGCCAGCATCGGGTTGGTCGACAGGCCACCGCCGACCCACAGGTCGAAACCCGGGCCGTGCTCGGGGTGCACGGTGCCGACGAAGGACACGTCGTTGGTCTCGGGGGACACGTCGTGGCCGGGGTGTCCGGTGAGGGCCGTCTTGAACTTCCGCGGCAGGTTGGAGTACGCCGGGTTGCCCAGCGCCCGGCGGGCGATCTCGTCGAGAGCGCTGGTGCCGTCGATGATCTCGTCGGCGGAGATGCCGGCGACAGGGGAGCCCAGGAACGGACGCGGGGAGTCGCCGCAGGCCTCGAGGCTGGACAAGCCCGCCTCGTCGAGCCGCCGCCAGATCTCGGGGACGTCCTCGATCCGGATCCAGTGGTACTGGATGTTCTCCCGGTCGGTGACGTCGGCGGTGTCGCGCCCGAAGTCGGCGCCGATGGTGCCGAGTGCCCGCACCGTCTCGTGGGAGAGCAGCCGACCGTCGGATCGCACCCGGAGCATGAAGAACTCGTCGTCGAGCTCCTCCTCCTCGAGCATCGCGGTCTTGCCACCGTCGAAGCCGGGCGCACGCTGGGTGTAGAGGCCCATCCAGCGGAACCGGCCGCGCAGGTCGGCGGGGTCGATCGAGTGGAAGCCGCGCCGGGAGTAGACGTGCAGGATCCGGTCCCGCACGTGCAGCGGGTCGTCGTCCTTCTTGGACTGCTCGTTCTTGTTCAGGGGCTCGGTGTAGCCGAGCGCCCACTGGCCCTCGCCGCGCTTGGGGCGGGGGATCTCCGTGCGCGTGGCCGGAGAGGCGGTGAAGCGGAGGTCAGACATGGCAGGTGGTCGGTCCTTGCTGTTCCGGGAGCCGAGAGCCACGCACGTCATCGGGGGCGGCGTCATCGGCGGGGCGTGGACGGTCAGCGGGGCCAACAGATCATGCTGCGCGTCATCCCGAGGTCCACGTGGCGACGGACCACGAGATGGAGCTCGGTCGCGAGGCTGATCATGGAGCCAGTCTCAGCGGGTGGACCCCCCTTCCACAAACCCGAATCTCGCTCAGTGAGACAATCGACCGACATGTGAGACGCTGGGAGGTCCGGATGGGCGGGGTCGCGGTGGAGGCCCGGCGAGGTTCTAGGCTGCGGGGCATGAGCGAGACGCCGACCGCCGACACCGTCGCCAAGACCGCCTCCACCGCGTACGACGCGGCGCTCGAGGTGATCGCCACCGTCGAGCCCCGGATCGCCGAGGCGACCCGCCAGGAGCTGGCCGACCAGCGGAGCTCGCTGAAGCTGATCGCGAGCGAGAACTACGCCTCTCCGGCCGTGCTGCTGACCATGGGCACGTGGTTCTCCGACAAGTACGCCGAGGGCACGGTCGGTCACCGCTTCTACGCCGGCTGCCAGAACGTCGACACCGTGGAGGCGATCGCGGCCGAGCACGCCCGCGAGCTGTTCGGCGCGCCGTACGCCTATGTGCAGCCGCACTCCGGCATCGACGCCAACCTGGTCGCCTTCTGGTCGATCCTGGCCCACCACGTCGAGACGCCGGCGCTGGAGCGGCTCGGCGTCAAAGGAGTCAACGAGCTCTCGGAGGCCGACTGGGAGAGCCTGCGGCACGAGTTCGGCAACCAGCGGCTGCTGGGCATGTCGCTCGACGCCGGCGGGCACCTGACCCACGGCTTCCGGCCCAACATCAGCGGCAAGATGTTCCACCAGCAGCAGTACGGCACCGACCCCGAGACGGGGCTGCTCGACTACGACGTGGTGCGGGCCAAGGCGCGCGAGTTCCAGCCGCTGGTGCTGATCGCCGGCTACTCGGCGTACCCCCGGCGGGTGAACTTCGCCAAGATGCGCGAGATCGCCGACGAGGTCGGCGCCACGCTGATGGTCGACATGGCCCACTTCGCGGGCCTGGTCGCGGGCAAGGTCTTCACCGGCGACGAGGACCCGGTGCCGTTCGCCCACGTCACCACGACGACGACCCACAAGTCGCTGCGGGGTCCGCGCGGGGGCATGGTGCTGGCGCAGGAGGACTACGCCGCCGACGTCGACCGCGGTTGCCCGATGGTGCTCGGCGGCCCGCTCTCGCACGTGATGGCGGCCAAGGCGGTGGCGCTCGCGGAGGCGCGGCAGCCCTCGTTCCAGACCTACGCCCAGGCGATCGCCGACAACGCGAAGTCCTTGGCGGAAGGGTTCCTCACCCGTGACGCCACGCTGGTCACCGGCGGCACCGACAACCACATCGTGCTGCTCGACGTGTCCTCGTTCGGGCTCACCGGTCGCCAGGCCGAGTCGGCCCTGCTCGAGGCGGGCGTGGTCACCAACCGCAACTCGGTCCCGGCCGACCCCAATGGCGCCTGGTACACCTCCGGCGTCCGCCTCGGGACGCCGGCCCTGACGACCCGTGGCTTCGGTGCCGCTGAGTTCGACAAGGTCGCTGAGCTCATGGTCGACGTGCTGTCGAACACCCAGCCCGGCACCACGAAGGCCGGCGCCCCCTCGAAGGCGTCCTACGTCCTCGCCGACGGCGTCGCCGACCGGGTCAAGGCCGCCAGCGCCGAGCTGCTCGACGCCCACCCCCTCTACCCGGGGCTGGACCTCGCCTGACTCGTCCGCGCGGCCGAGCGGCGACTGAGCCACAGCCGGCTCCCACCGCTCAGGAGCGCTGCATGAACATCCAGCGGTGGCCCTCGAGGTCCTCGGTGCGGTAGAGCCGGCCGGGGCCGCCCTCCTCGATGGCGGACAGGGTGGGAGCGCCGGCAGCCACGGCGCGGGCGTAGTGCGCGTCGATGTCGTCGACCCGGACCAGAGCGCCGTCGACGACGTACGGCGACCGCAACCACGCGTCGGCAGCCGAGCAGTGGGCCCGGTGGGCGGTCGGTCCCTCGTAGGCCGGGTTGGTCGAGGCGATCATCACCAGACCGTCACCGGCCAGCATCTCGCCATGGGCGACCCGGCCGTCGTCGTCGAGCCAGCGGGTCTGCTCGGCGAAGCCGAACACGGAGGCCAGCCAGTCCATGGCCGCGGGCCCGTCGGCGTAGGTGAGCATGGGGACGACGTCGTTCATCGGTGACCTCCAGGGTCAGAGGACGGGTGTGGCTCGCTTCATGATGGCCCTCAGATCGGCGGTCGACGAGGTCAGCGTGCCGTAGGTGCCGTCGTACGACGCGCCCAGACGTGAGCCGCAGAAGGCGTCGGCGACCTCGGCGGGTGCGAAGCGCACCAGCAGCGCGCCTTGGAGGCAGGCGGCCATCCGGCCGGCCAGTCGGCGGGCACCGACCTCCAGGGTGCCGGTGTCACCGAGGAGCGCCAGCGTGTCCTCGACCGCGCGATCGAGCCGGGCGTCGCCGCCGCGGGCGTGCCCGACCTCGGTGATCCAGGCGCTCAGCGCCTCGGGCTCGCGGGAGAGCGCCCGGAGGACGTCGAGCGCGTTGACGTTGCCCGAGCCCTCCCACACGGAGTTCAGCGGCGCCTCCCGGTAGCGCAGGGGGAGCCCCGAGTCCTCGACGTAGCCGTTGCCGCCGAGGCACTCCAGCGCTTCGGCCACGAAGCCGGCCGTGCGCTTGCAGACCCAGAACTTCGCCAGCGGCAGCGCGATCCGACGCAGGGCTGCCTCGTGGGGGTCGCCCGCCGCGTCCACTGCGGCAGCCAGGCGGAGGGCGAGCGCGGTGGCCGCCTCGGCCTCGACGGCGAGGTCGGCGACGACGTTCTGCATGAGCGGCTTGTCGGCCAGCAGCCCGCCGAACGCGGAGCGGTGGGCGACGTGCCACGACGCCTCGTTGAGGGTGTGCCGCATCAGGGAGGTCGACCCCAGCACGCAGTCGAGCCGGGTCGCGGCGACCATCTCGATGATCGTGCGTACGCCGCGGCCCTCGTCGCCGAGCCGCACCGCCAGTGTGCCGTCGAGCTCCAGCTCCGACGATGCGTTCGAGCGGTTGCCGAGCTTGTCCTTGAGCCGGACGACGTCGAGCGGGTTGCGCGTGCCGTCGGGGAGGACGCGGGGGAGCAGGAAGCAGGTCAGTCCGCCGGGAGCCTGGGCGAGCACGAGGAACACGTCGTTCATCGGCGCCGAGGTGAACCACTTGTGCCCGTGCAGGGTGTACTCGCCGCCGACCGACGTGGGCCGAGCCTCGGTGACGTTCGCGCGGACGTCCGAGCCGCCCTGCTTCTCGGTCATGCCCATGCCGGCGAGTGCGCCGCGTTTGTCGGCGACCGGCCGTAGCCCCGGGTCGTAGGACCTCGACGCCAACGCCGGGGTCCACTCCTTGGCCAGCGACTCGTCGACCCGCAGCGCCGGAACCGCGGCGTAGGTCATCGAGATCGGGCAGCCGTGGCCCGGATCGGTGTGGGACCAGGCCATGAACCCCGCCGCCCGGCGTACGTGGGCGTGGGGCGCGCCGGCATCCTGCTGCTCCCAGGGCGCGGCCTGGAGGCCGTGCCCGACGGCGCGTTCCATCAACCAGTGCCACGACGGGTGGAACACCACCTCGTCGACCCGGTTGCCCCACCGGTCGTAGGGCCTCAGCTCCGGCTCGTGGCGGTTGGCCAGCCGGCCGTGCTCGCGGGCCTCGGCGGCGCCGGCCTGGGCGCCGATCGACAGGAGGTCCTCCACCACCTCGGGGCCGGCGTGCCGGGTGACCGCCTCCACGAGCGCCGCGTCGGCCGAGACGACGTTGTGACCTTCGAGTGGCGGTGCCTGGTTGTGGGCTACCCGGCTGCGGGGGGTCATGTGGCTACGGTAGAGCCCATGTCGGGACCCGAGCCTTCGCGGTCCGTGGAGGCCGCTGGGAGCGAAGGTCTCAGGTGGCCCGCATGGGTCCTGCGGAGCCGGGAGACCGGCTGGCGGATCATCGTCTCGACCGTCGGGTCCTCGATGAGGTACCGCGTCACCGGACTGGCTGCCGAGGCGGCCTTCTTCACCGTGCTGTCGGTGCCGCCGCTGATCTTCGCCCTGGCCGGCGCAATCGGCTACGTCACGCAGTCGTTCAGCCCCGACCAGGTCGATCACGTCCGGACGGCGCTCCTCGACCTCGCGTCGCGGTTCCTGACCGACTCCGCGGTGAGCAACGTGATCCAGCCGACCATCGACGACGTTCTCGAGGGCGGCCGGTTCGACGTGATCTCGGTGGGGTTCGTGCTGGCCCTCTGGTCGGGGTCACGGGCGATGCACGTCTTCGTCGACACCATCACGATCATGCACGGGCTCAGCGGTCACCGCGGGATCGTGAAGACCCGCGCCCTGTCGTTCAGCCTCTACCTGCTGGCGATCGTCACTGGAGTGGTGGCCCTGCCGCTGGTCGTGGCCGGACCGCGCCTGGTCCACCGCTGGCTCCCGGACCGCGCCGACTTCCTGGTCGGCTTCTACTGGCCGGTGGTGCTGGTCCTCTGCATCTGCTTCCTGGCCACGCTCTACCACGTCTCGATCCCGGTGCGGACCAAGTGGCGGATCAACCTCCCGGGCGCGACGTTCGCCCTGGGCGTGTGGGTGCTGGGCAGCTTCCTGCTGCGCGCCTTCCTCACCGTGACGGCCGCGGACTCGCGCTCGATCTACGGACCGCTCGCAGCGCCGATCGCCATCCTGCTTTGGCTCTACATCCTCTCGATCGCCGTCCTGGTCGGGGCGGCTCTCAACGCCGCGTTGACACGGTCTTCCCCCAGCAGCAGACCGCCAAGGCTCGATCGGAGCTCGTCCAGCGGCTCCGGCAGCGGCGTGCACGGGGCGACGAGCCGGACGACCCGGTGCAGTAGGTTCCCCTCGTGCCCGTCGATCCCGAGCAGACCAGCTCCGGGTACGTCCTCCTGCCCGAGCCCGACCGCTCGCCGTGGTGGGTGCTCGGCCGCCGCCTCCTGCTGGGGCTGGCGATCATCACGTTCACCGTGCTCCTGGTGTGGGTCGACCGCGGGGGCTACCGCGACAACAACGACCCGCCGTACCACACGGTCAACCTGGTCGACTCGATCTACTACTCGACCGTCACCCTCAGCACGACGGGCTACGGCGACATCACGCCGGTCTCCCCGGTCGCCAGGCTGACCAACGCGTTCGTGGTGACGCCGCTGCGCATCGCGTTCCTGGTGCTGCTGATCGGTACGACGCTGGAGGTGCTGGCCACCCAGGGTCGGCGCATGTTCCGGATCTCCCGTTGGAGGAACAAGATGTCCGAGCACGTCGTCATCGTCGGCTACGGCACCAAGGGCCGCAGCGCGGTCGACACCCTCGTCAACAACGGCGTCGAGCGTGACCAGATCGTCGTGGTCGACAAGGGCGGCCAGGCAGTCTCCGACGCCCACGAGGACGGGCTGGCCATCGTGACGGGCGACGCGACGCGACGTGAGGTGCTCCAGCGGGCCGGGGTCGAGGAGGCCCAGCAGGTCATCATCACCACCGACCGCGACGACTCCAACGTGCTGGCGACACTGACCGTGCGTCAGCTCAACGCCGACGCCTGGATCGTGGCTTCCGTGCGCGAACACGAGAACGCCCCCCTGATGAAGCAGTCGGGCGCCAACTCGGTGATCACCTCGTCCGACGCCGTCGGCCGGCTGCTCGGGCTGTCGTCGCTGTCGCCGACGCTCGGCACGGTGATGGAGGACCTCTTGACCTACGGCGAGGGGCTCGAGGTCGCCGAGCGCGAGCTGCTGGTCTCCGAGGTGGGGCAGCAGCCCCGGGCCCTGCCCGACCAGGTGATCGCGGTCGTCCGCGACGAGAACGTCTACCGCTACTTCGACCCGACGGTCACCCAGCTGGCCCGCGGGGACCGGCTGATCGTCGTACGCCCTGCCAAGGAGCTGCCGTGGGCGCCCCGCCCGGGCACCCACGGTGAGGAGACCGACGTCGACGACTGAGCCGGGTCAGCGCTCGGCGGCCGCCAGGGCCTGCCGCAGCGTCTCGGCCGTCGCCTGCCGACCGCTGTCGGCCGGCGGTGGGAAGGCGCCCGAGCTGTCGGAGCTGTAGGGACGCCCGTAGGCCGGCGTGCCGACATCGAAGCGCCAGCTGTCGGCCAGCGAGCCGGCGTCGTGGGCGTCGTACCCCAGGCTGTCGACGAACGAGGCGACCGCGGCCTTCGCCTCGGCGTCGTCGCCGGCGATCGGCAGCACCGACCGCTCACCGCTTCCGGCGGGCCGCTGGAGCGAACCCAGGTGGAGGAAGTTGATGTTGTTGAAGCCCTTCACGACCCGGCTGTCGGGGAGCAGGGACTGCACCAGCTCGCTGGTGGTCATCGACCCGTCGTCGAGAGCGGCGATCCGGCCGTCACGCTGGGGGTAGTAGTTGGAGGTGTCGATCACGATCTTGCCCGCGAGAGGTGACGCCGGCACCTGGTCGACCGCGACAAGGGGAACGGTCACGACGACCAGGTCGCCGGCCTCCGCCGCCTCCTCCGCCGTGGCCGCCCGGGCGTGCGGACCGAGGTCGTCGACCAGGTCCTGCAGCGTCTCGGGGCCGCGACTGTTGCTGACGACGACCTCGTGACCGGCGTCGACCGCCAGTCGTGCCAACGTGCTGCCGATGTGTCCGCTGCCGATGAGTCCGAGGGTGGTCATGGGGGAGCAACGGGCCCGTGGGCCGCTTCATTCCGGGCCTGGGTAAGCCGGTTCGAGTCGTCGGGTCCCCGCAGCATGTTGGGCCCGCATCCACGAGGAGACGTCTCGAACCGGCTTGGCATCGAGCCTAGGCGCCCGGACGGGCTGTGGAACCGAGTCGAAGGTCCCGAGGTCGACGGGGCCGAGGGCCTCCGCCGCCGTGTCCGGACCCGGACACACGAACGCGCCCCGGCTCGGCCCGAGTGGCGGGGCGCGTTCTCCCGGACGGCGAGTCCGGGGCGCTGACGGTGCCCGGTGGGGCTCGCCGCGAGCGGACAGTCTCTCGGGTGATGCAGCGGGAGAACTCACCCCTCGGGGGGAGCACGCGTGGTCCGTCCGGTATGGGAGCCGCCCGGCGCTCTCGGCCCTACACTCGGCGGATGGAACTGCTCGAGCGCAGGGTGTTTCTCGACGCGCTCGGCGACTACGCGACAGATGCCACCTCGGGCCACGGTCGCCTGGTGCTCGTCGCCGGCGAGGCGGGGATCGGCAAGACCGCGCTGGTCGATACGTTCCGTGAGTCCCACCGTGAGCTGGCGTGGTTGTGGGGAGCCTGCGATCCCGGCTTCACACCGCGTCCGTTAGGACCGCTTCGCGAGATCGCCGCCACCGCAGGCGGACGGCTCGGCGAGCTGTTCGCAGCGGAGGCCGACCGCCACGAGCTGTTCGCCGCCTCCACCGAGCTGCTCGGCACCCGCGGCGGTCCCGTCGGGGTCGTGGTCGAGGACCTGCACTGGGCCGACGAGGCGACCCTCGACTGGTTGTCGTACGTCGCCCGGCGGGTCGGCCGGCTCCCCGCGCTGGTCATCGCGAGCTATCGGGACGCGGATCCAGGCGTCGACGACCTCCTGGCCGGCGTCCTGGGCCTGGTCGCCGCACACGGCTCGACCCGGCGGATGACGTTGCCGCCGCTGGGTCTCGACTCGATCCGCCGGATCAGCGGGGAGCGGGACGCGGCGGAGGTGCTCTCGGTCACCGGCGGGAACCCGTTCCTGGTGACCGAGGTGCTGGCCGGCGCCTCCGACCAGGTCCCGCCGTCGGTCGCGGACGTCGTACGCAGTCGGGTCCTGGGCCACTCGCCCCCGGCTCAGCGCATGCTGGCCGGCGTTGCGGTCCTGGGCAGGCCCGTGCCCGCGGCATTGGCCGCCGCCGTCACGGGGGTCCCGACGACGGCGCTGGACGAGTGCGTCGCGTCGGGAGCGCTGGTCGTGCAGGGACCGAACGTCGCGTTCCGCCACGAGCTCACCCGACGTGCCGTGGAGGCGAGCGTCCTGCACGTCCAGGCGAGCGAGCTGCATCGGATCGCCGTGCTCGCGCTCGAGCGCGAGGGCGCCGACGCCGCGGAGCTGGCCCATCACGCGTTCGCGTGCGCCGACGCCGACGCGGTGCTTCGTCACGCACGGCGCGCCGGACGTGACGCGGCGGCGGCGGGCTCCCACCGCGAGGCCGTGGTTCAGCTCGAGCGGGCGCTCGCGTACTCCGACCGGATCCCGACCGACGAGCACGCCGACGTCGAGGAGGCCCTGGCCGACTCCCTGTCGACCCGCGACCTGTGGGCCGAGGCCCGCGAGCACTGGGAGCGCGCGATCCAGCTGCGGCGTGAGGTGGGCGACCCGGTGCCCCTCGCCCGATGCCTGCGCCGCTACGCCACCTGCCTCTGGCGCTTGTGCTGCGCAGACGACGTACGAGCCGCCAGCACGGAGGCGTTCGAGCTGATGCGCAACGCCCCGGACAGCCAGGTCAAAGCGGACGTGCTCTCCGCCCATGCGAACTTCGCGGCCGGGTCCCCGGCCGAGGGGCGGGTCCTCCTGGAGGAGTGCCTGCGGATCGGCCGGGACCTGGATGACGACACGGTCGTGGGTACGGCGCTGCTCGGCCTGGCCTTCGCCGACGGCGTCGCGGGCGTTGTCGACCTCCCGCTGCTCGAGCAGGCCCTCGACCTCGGGCTGAGGGCGAACGACGCGCACCTTGCTGCGTGCGTCTACAGCAACCTGTACCCGGCTGCCCTGGACCGGCTCCGGCTCGACGACTATCCCGGAATGTACGAGCTGGGGCTGGCCTTCTGCCTCGACCACGAGGAGCACACCTTCAGCGTCTGCCTGCGTGGCGCACGGGTCACCGAGCTCGTGCGCCGCGGGTCGAACGCCGCTGCGATCGAGCTGGCCCTGACCACCATGCAGGAGACGATCTCGCCGGTGAACCGGATGCACCTGGACATCGGTCTCACCGCGGCTGGCTTCCGACTGGGCCGCCCCGAGGCCCGCGAGTGGCTCGCCGAGACCTGGGATCTCGCCACGCGCCAAGGCGACACCTACTGGCTCATCCAGGTCGCCACTGCCGCTGCCCAGGGGGCCTGGCTCTGCGACGACCTCTCGCTCGTGAGCGACCAGGTCCGGGAGGTCTACACGCTGGGGCTCCAGGACGACCCCTGGGTCCACGGCGAGCTCAGCGCGTGGCTGGCTCTCCTCGACCAGCCGGTCGACCGGGATCACGTGGTGCCCGTGCCCTACTCGCTGGACCTGGCCGGCGACCACCTCGCGGCCGCCCAGGCATGGGAGGGGCTGGGCTGCCCGTTCGAGAGTGCCGTCTCGCTCACCTGGGCCGGTGACGTCGAGTCCCTCGAGCGAGCGCTGGCGATCTTCCTCGACCTGGGCTCACAGCCCGCCGCCGCGAAGGTCCGGCGACTGCTGCGCTCGCACGGCGTGCCCACGGCACTCCCACGTGGCCCCCGCTCGACGACGGCCGCCCATCCGGCCGGGCTCACTGCCCGCGAGGCCGAGGTGCTCGACCTCATCGCCGAGGGGCTGACGAACGCCGAGGTCGCCGAGCGGCTCGTGGTCTCACGCCGTACCGTCGATCACCACGTCTCGGCGGTGCTGTCCAAGCTCGGCGTCAGCAGCCGGACCGAGGCCGCCCGGCGCGCGGCCACCTTCGCAACCTAGGCATCGCCGCGCCAACCTGCGCAACCGATACCGATCCGTCCCGCCTGAGTGCTCCCTAGCGTCGAGGAACTGGCTCATACCTCGACCGGGAGCACGACATGCCTCTCTTCATGGACTTCCATCGCCTCGCCGGTGGCGAGAGTGTCGACGACGTCGCACAGGCACATCAGGCAGACCTGGCGGTGCAGGGCGTCCACGACGTGCAGTACCTGCGCTACTGGGTCGACGAGACCCGCGGCAGGATGTTCTGCCTGGTCGACGCCCCGGACGCGGAGGCGGCGGCCGCCGTTCATCGTGACGCTCATGGGCTGGTCGCCGACGAGATCTATCGGGTCCAGGAGGGTGTCTGACCTGGGACCGGTGACCCGAAATCTGTGGAGCCCCACTGCCACGGGGGTGCAAGTGGGGCTCCGGAGCCCCCCGAAGGCTCACACGCGGTCGCCCGCTGCATGGGGTTGGGGCGTCGTCGCGCGCGCCCAAAATAGGGGGTCCGTCCCGTCGCCGACCATCGCCGGATCGGGCCACGGGTCGAGGGAGAGCCTTCGACACGTCCCGCCGGTGTTACCCCCCAATTGGCGGGACGCGTCTACCCGAAGACTGGCGCCCCGCCTGCCGAGATCCATTGGCCGGAGCGCTCACGTCTCGCAACATACTCCCGCTCTCGAGCGGGAGGAAGGCGCAGGACCTTCACCCTTGGGGTCGCGCTCCTCATCGAGCACGACGAGCGGGACTCGGGTGGTCTGATCGACACGGTGGCGGCCCGGCCCGGCGTCAGAAGTCGACGCGACGTACGGCGCGACCGACGTGGAGGTACTTGGCGCGGCCGTGTCCGTCATCGCCGACGAACGCGTGCGGCAGGTACATGCCACGGTCTGCCTCGACGGGGATCAGGCTGTCGCCGGACCAGTGGACCAGCTCCTTGCGCTCGGCCCTCTCGCCGAACTCCTTGGCAATTCCCTTGGGCGTCATGTCGATCCAGATCCGGCCGTCGTCGTCCTGGGTCACCACCAGGTCGGCGACCTCGGCGGAGTAGGTGCCGACGAAGCGGCTTGCGTCGATGCGCGCCGGCTCTGCCGGCGGTGCCGGAAGCGCGGGCAGGTCGATGTCGGCCAGCTCGGAGAGCACGTGGGAGACGATGTCGCGGTAGAGGGAGAACGTGTCGCCGCCGTTGCTGAGCAAAGCGACGGCCACGCCCTTCTCGGGGACGATCCGCAGGAACGCCGACTGGCCGATGGTGCTGCCGTCGTGCCCGACGACGGTGCCGTCGGGGGTCGCGAAGAGCTCCCAGCCCAGGCCCCAGTGGGTGCCCATCAGGCCGAGGTCGGGCAGCGTGACCTGTGGCTCCCGCATCGCGGCCACCGTCCGCGGCGCCAGGACCTGGGTCCCGTCTGCTGCCGCACCGTGGTTCAGGTGCATGCCCGCGAAGGCGAGCAGGTCGCGCGGGCGCATGGCCAGCATGGAGCCGGCTGGGATGTTGGAGCGCACGAGCGCCCACATCGGCGCCGGTGCCAGGCCGGCGCCCGGCTCGAGCTCGATGTGGCCCACGGCAGCCCGGTGGAGGATCGCCTCGTAGGGCCCGGTCGCGGTGTGCGTCAGCCCGAGGGGCTGGATCAGGCGCTCCTTCAGGCACTCGTCGTACGGCGTGCCCCGGAGCACCTCGACCAGGCGGCCGAGCACCACGAAGCCGGCGTTGTTGTAGGAGAACTGGTCGCCAGGGGGGAAGAGCTGGGGTACGTCGTGCAGCACGCCGAGGTACTTCTCCACGCAGTCGTCGCCGACGCCGGTGTCGGTGAAGATGTCGCCCTCGAACCCGGCGGTGTGGGCGAGCAGCTGGCGGGTGGTGATCTGCGCGGCCGCGGCCTCGTCGCGGATGCGGAACTCGGGCAGGTAAGTACGGATCGGGACGTCGAGGTCGACCAGCCCGTCGTCGACCAGCTGCAGGACCAGCGTCGCGGTCCACACCTTGGTGATGGAGCCGATCTGGAAGAGCGAGTCGGACGTGGCCTCGACGTCGGTCACGGTGCTGAGCAGGCCGGCGGCGTCGTCGATCACCTCGCCCCCGGCGAGCACGGCCACCGCCGCGCCCGGCACGCCGTACCGCTCGATCAACGGGGGAAGCTGCTCGGTGATCCAGGCCTCGACGTCAGGGAGAGAGCTCATGCAGGCGATGCTAGGAGAAGCCGTCCTGCGTCGAGTCAGCCCCGCTGTCCTCGCGCCGGGCGAGGGCACCTGGCACAGTGACCCGATGCTCAACCACGTGGCCGACGGCGTCTGGATCCGGCAGAGCGAGTGGGTCTGGAGCAACGCCACCGTGGTGCGCGCGGAGGACGGCCTGGTCCTCGTCGACCCCGGCATCGACGGCGCCGATCTGGAGGAGCTCGCCGACGACGTGGACCGGCTCGGCATCCCGGTGGTCGCCGGGTTCTCCACCCATCCGCACTGGGACCACCTGCTCTGGCATTCCCGGTTCGGCGACGTGCCGCGCTACGCCATGCCCGACGGCGTACGGATGGCCGACGAAGCCCGGGAGCGGGCGCAGGCGATGGCGGCGGCGAGCGCGTCGGGCATCCCTCTGGAGCTGATCGGGTTCCTGACCACGCTGCCCGCGGACGGGGGACCCCTGCCGGGCGAGATCATCGGGCATCAGGCACACGCCGTCGGCCACGCAGCGCTCCTTCTCGCCGACCGGGGTGTCCTGCTCGCCGGCGACATGCTCTCCGACGTCCTGATCCCGCTCCTCGACCCGCGCCGGGCCGACCAGGTGAGCGCGTACGAGACCGCCCTCGACCGGCTGGGTGAGGCGGCCCGGCACGTCGACGTCGTGATCCCCGGCCACGGCGCCGTTGCGGAGGGCCCCGAGGTGGAGGCGCGGCTCGCCGCCGACCGCGCCTACATCGACGCGCTGCGACAGGGCGAGGACCCGGTGGATCCCCGTCTGCAGCAGGACTGGCTCGCCGGCCCCCACCGGTCGAACCTCGACCTGGCTCGATCCTCTGCTCGATCCTCGGGGGGACGGTCGTAGTCGAGCGGCCACTGCGCAGCGGCCGAACCCGAGGGTGACGCCGACCACGCCCGATTCCGGCGAACGCCGATCCGCGGGCCTGGCGATGCCCCGGCGTTCCGCGCCACCGGGACATCCGGTCAGGTGTCGCGCGTCGACATGCCCCGCCGTTCTCCCCCCCGGTGTCCGGCGGGACATGCCTTGACCCGTTGACCTCACCCAGGCCGCCCGAGCGACTGAAGACAGAAACGGTACGCCGCGTGACCTGGGTAGGACATGGCCGGAACGGGCCACGAGTCATGGCGATGCCCCCGGCGTCACGGGGGTTACGCCAGGGGCATCGGACAGCAGCCTAGGTCGCGAATCCACCCCCAGCATCGCTCGATGTGGTGAGTCCCCTCACCCCGCTGGCGCCCTGGAGAAGGGTTCGGCCACCGGGCTGGTCCGCCACCAAATGCGTGGTCCTCGAGCGCCCGGCCGGTCTAGGGTTCGCCGGTGGCCTTGGAATGGGAACAGGTGATCGTGCACTCGACGGATCCGGCGACTCTGGGGCAGTGGTGGGCCGACGCTCTTGGTTGGGTGGTCGTTCACTCCTCTGCTGATGAGTTCGAGATCCGCCCGGAGCCGGATCGCACGCCGGGGTTGGACTTCGTCCGCCTCGATGAAGCCAAGGTGGCCAAGAGCCGCCTGCACCTCGACTTCCGGCCGGATGACCGTGACGCCGAGGTGGCTCGTCTCCTGGCCCATGGCGCACAGCGTGTGGACATCGGTCAGGGGGATCGGCCGTGGGTCGTCTTGGCCGACCCAGAAGGCAACGAGTTTTGCGTCCTCGGCGAATCACCGGCCTGACAGACAACGCCCGCCGCGGTCTCGGGTTCGCGACGGGCGTTGGGTCCGTTTCGTTCCCGACATTCCCTCCGGTACGGCGGAACGCGCCCGCACGTCCTCCCGGGTGACGGAAAGACGATTGCCCCGGCGCACGGGGGAACGTCGGGGCAATCCACGGCACGGTATGGGGTGCCGCGCTCGAGTCGCTACCCGGGCGCGGCGCTCTTGACGGGACATTTACGCCCAGCGCACTCAGCTCCCGGCCAGACCCGCCGCTCGCGGCATGGGTGAACCCGTAGGCGGAACGCCCACCGCAGCAACATCCACGCTCTCGTCACCCCCACATCCTGAGCCGGCCCAGACGTGACGATGCCCCGGCGCACGGGGGAACACCGGGGCATCGAGCTGGACAGGGGCCACTGGCGCCTCGGCTCGCAGGTACGACACTCCGGCGGCCCCTGACGTGGAGACTAGGACCCGGAACCTGCCTATTAGATGGTCAGGCCATCTCTCGCGCGTCATGTCCTGCAGGCCCCCGCGTCCCTTCCTCGGCACCCCGGCCCATCCCACGGGTGTCCGCGGCCCGGGCGGGGGGCATCCCGTCCGGGCCGCGTCCTCGATACGGTCGTGACGATGCCCGCCGGTCTCGGGCCTCACGGGTCGGCTCCCGACGTGTCAGGAGCCGTAGCACCGGCGATCGCCTGGGTGGAACGCGTTCGGGTGGCCGGTGCCGTCCTGGCACCAGTCGGATCAGCCTG
>CAWFYO010000007.1:0-143106 GCA_963820015.1 uncultured Actinomycetota bacterium
CTCCTATGCGATCACCTGAAACAGTTGACTCTTCACGGTCCCCAGGATCCTCCTCGATTCCTTCGTCGACCAGCCCTTCAACTCCTCCTCTACAAGCGGCACGCATGCTACGGTGATTTCGCAGATCGCTCGCCCTTCCTGGGCGGGCTTTCGTGCATTTCTGACGGTAATTGATGGCTGTTATCGGACGTTATCGGCTGTTGTTGGCGAGTGCTTGTTGTCGAAGGTTTGCAGGGGGTCTCGGTATGCATGGCGGGATGAAGGTCTACCGCGGGGCGGCAGCTGCCGCTCGGGCCTATGTCGAGGCCGACCGGTCCCGCGCGGATGACTACTACCTGGCCGAGGGCACCGGCCTGGCCACCCGCTACGTCGCGACCCCAGAGACGGTCGGTGAGGCGGGGGGGCTGGACGGCCCAGCGTATGAGCGGTGGGTGGCTGGTTACCGGGTCGAGACCGGGGAGCCGAAGGGCCGGCTGCGCGCCGACGAGCACGGGGTCCGGTTCGTGGAGGTCGTGGTCAACGGCCCGAAGACCTGGTCCCTGGCCGCGGCCCTGCACCCAGACGTCGCGGCGGCCTACGACGCGGCCCAGGACAAGGCCGCGACCCAGATCATCGGCTGGCTGGCCCAGCACGCCACCACCCGGGTGGGGCCGCGGGGTCGGCAGGTCCAGGTTCCGGTCCAGGAGATCGAGGCGGCCGTGGTGCGGCACTACACCTCCCGGGCCGGGGACCCGCACCGCCATCTGCATCTCCAGATCAACGCCCGGGTGTGGGGGGCGGGTAAGTGGCGGGGACTGCACACGGTCGGGGTCCGCGACAGTCTGGAGGCGATCAACGGCATCGGCCACGCCGCGGTGCTCACCGACCCCGGCTTCCGGACCGCGCTGGCCGGTCACGGGCTGGAGGTGGACGCCGAGTCGGGCGAGATCGTGCAGCTCGCCCCCTATGTGGGTGGGTTCAGTGCCCGGGCCGCGCAGATCGGCCGCAACGTCCACCGCTATGAGGCGGAATGGCGTGCCGCGAACCCGGGCGCCGAGCCGGGCCCGCGCCTGCGGGCCGCGTGGGACCGGCGCGCCTGGGCCCAAGCCCGACCCGACAAGGTCGTACCCACCGACGGCGCCGACCTCGTGGCGCGGTGGAACCAGGAACTGCGCGAGCTCGGCTTCCGCGACCCGGTCCACGCTGGGCCGCCGACCCAAACCATTTCGAGTCGGGGGGCGGTGGGCCCGGGGGTTTCGAGGGGTCCGAGGGTCGGGTGCTTGGACCGTGACGGGGCGGCTGGGCTGGTGGTCTCTCGGTTGGGGGCGGCCCGCTCGGCCTGGAACGCCGCCGACGTCCGAGGTGGTGTTGAGCGGTGGGTCGCGGCCACCGGCCTGGTCGCCGACGCGGCCGTGCGGATCGAACTGGCCCAAGACATCACCGCCCGCGCCCTGAACCGGTGCGTACCGCTGCTGGCCGCGCCCGGGGTTCCCGAGCACGTCCGCTCCCTGACCTCCCGGCGGGTGCTCGATGTCGAGGCCGACCTGGTGGCCTCCATGACCAACCGAGCCAACCGAGCCAGCGACCCGGTAGAGCCGTCGGCGCCGACGGCGCGGTCGGGGCACAGGGTCGTCACGGCAGCCGGGCTGGGTGGTCTGGGCCGGGCCCAGCAGGGCGCCGTGGCCGTGCTCGCGGGTGACGCCCGGCTGGTCGTGGTCGAGGGTGCCGCAGGAGCAGGCAAGACCACCACCCTTGCCGCGGTCCACCACGAGCTCGCACACCAAGGCCGGCGGATGGTCGTGGTGACCCCGACGCTGAAGGCGGCCCAGGTTGCCGAACACGAGACCGGGACCCGGGCGTGGTCGGCGGCGGCGCTGGTCCACCGGTTCGGCTGGTCCTGGGACGACGACGGCCACTGGCGCTACGACCCGACCTCGGCAGTAAGCACCCAGGCACCCCTGGGCCGGGGCGACTTGTTGCTGGTCGACGAGGCCGGGATGCTGGATCAAGACACCGCCCACGCCCTGCTCCAGGTCGCAGACCATAGCGGTGCCCGGATCGCATTCGTCGGGGATCGGCACCAGCTCCCCGCGGTGGGTCGCGGTGGGGTCCTCGACCATGCAGCCCGTTGGGCCGCGCCCGGGGCGGTGGTGGATCTTGACGTGGTCCACCGGTTCAGCGACCCGGAGTACGCCGCGATCAGCCAGGCCATGCGCACCGGTGAACGCATCGGCGTACCCCCCGGTCGACACCCCGGTGGACCCGTTGGTGACCAGAGCAGGCAGCCGGCCGGTAAGCGGCCTGGCCAGGCGCCTGGTGAGGCGTTTGGTGAGCCTGGCCCGCAGGCTGACGAGGCGCCTGGTGAGCGGTGTGGTGAGCGGGCTGGTGAGGTGTTCGACGCACTGTTGCATCGTGACCAGATCAGAGTCCACGCCAGTGACGCCGAGCGCCTGCACGCGATCGCGGCCGAAGCCGCCCACACCATCGCCGAGAACATGTCCAGCGGCGCGGCCGGGGCGGGGGCGGGTGTGGTGGTGATGGCGGACGGTCTGGCCCAGGTGGCCGCGCTGAACGGTGTGATCCGGGACCGGCTCGTCGCCGCCGGACACGTCGACGACACCCGGGCCGTGGTTACCGACGCGGGCGAGCGGATCGGGGTCGGCGACCGGGTCGCCACCCGCCTCAACAACCCCGGTCTGGGGGTCGCCAACCGCGACACCTGGACCGTGGCCGCGGTCGCCACCGATGGCTCGCTGACGCTCGCGCCACTCTCCCAGGACCGCGCGGCCGGTCACGTGCAGGCTGCTGTGGTGCCCGCCTGGTATGTCCGCACCCGCGTCGAGCTGGGCTACGCCAGCACCGTTTACGGCGCCCAGGGCCAGACCACCGGCACCGGGCACATGCTCATCGGCGAGGCCACGAGTGGGTCGGCTGCCTATGTGGGGATGACCAGGGGACGGGACCACAACGTCGCCCACCTCGTCGCCGACAGCCTCGGCGAGGCCCGAGCCACCTGGAACGCGGTGATGGGCCGTGACCGGGCCGACCTCGGACCCGCGCACGCCGCGCGCGCCGCAGCCGGCGAGATGGAACGCTACGCACCCCAACGCCCCCGCCAGATCCTGCTCGACCAGCTCAAGGCCGCCTGGTCGAATCAGGCCGACCTCACCGACCAACACACCCAGCTCGACCATCTGCGGCAGGAGATCGAAGACGTGAGGGCGATCCGCGCCACCTACCAGCCCCAGCTCGACCGGGCCGGTCTCGCCGAGCAGACCGCCTACCAGCGGTGGGAGACCACCCACCACCGTGCCCGCGACCTCGAAGTGGCCATCGCCGACCAACAGCGCGACCTGACCGCCGGAATAGCCCGGGCCTGGCGTACCGAGCAGCCCCACGCATACCAGGCATTGGATGTCCTCCGCGACGGCGACAGGCCGCTGGCACGGCACCGGGCCCGTGTCCGCGAGGCCCGCAAGGACCTGCTCGGATGGGCACGCCGCTGGGAGCCGATCCTCCCCGAACTGACACCTCACACCGATGACCTTCGCCACGGCGCCGAGCACGTCGCCGCGGTCATGGACCGGCTCGGCCAGGCACCCAACGGCGAGGACCGGGTACGACAAGCCATCAGCAGCTACGCCACGGACATCCTCGCGGCCGCCCACCGCGAACACGACACGGTCGTTGCCGAAGCCGAGGCCGCCGAGCACGCACTACGCGCCACCGAACAGCGGCGCACCGACCTACGAGACCAGCAAGGCAAAGAGCTCAGGGTCCATCGTCGGCTGGCCTACGCTGCCGATCTTCCCGGCACGCTCGACCAGACCCGGCGCGACCTCGACACCCTCGGCCAGCGGCTCGCCACCGCCACCGAGCGCGTCGACAGACTCACCGGTTCCCCCGAGGTCCGCAGCCTCCCCGCCGGGCGCCTCGAGGGCGTACGTGACCAGTGGCGGGCCGGCCGGGCCGAAGATCAGCAGGCAGCCCTGGCCCAGGCGCGTCGCCGGGCGGCCATGGCCCAGGCCCGTGCCGCCGAGGAAGCCGCCCGTCGACTTCGGACCCCAGCACCCGACCCGCTGCGACCCTCTGGCCGGGACTACGGGCCCGGCATCGGGTTCTAGTCCCACGACAAGAAACCCGCGCTCTGGTGTCCGAACCGACCCACCACGACGTGCTACTCCCAACACCCACCAACCACAGGACGCCGGCATGAACGAACACCAAGACGACCGCCGACAGGCCCCGTCGCGGGCCATGGCGCGAACTTTCGGGGGAACGCCGCCTGACCAGCTCAAACACCGCAACACCCGCCACGTTCCCCCCGCCCGTCGTCGGTCAGGGGGAACGAATCCGGTAACGCCACCCCCGAACGCTGGGCCCATGACCACCCACCACGACCACAGCAGGCCCCGACTGTGTCCCCGACGTTGCCACCGACATCAGCGCCAGCGACGACTACCCACCCACGATTTCCCGTTCGTTGGACGGGCGAAGCCTGACCTGCACAAACAGCGACCCCTGGCGTGCGCCCGTCCCGCGCCCCTCCCGGGACGGGCGAAGCCGGGACGGGCGAGTTTTGGTGCGCACGCGCAGGACAGTGGCTTACAGCGTGTCCACTCGCCCCCCGTTTCCTGCTTGCAGTACCAGGAGCACCCATCCACCAGCACCACCACACCAAGGAGAGCCCGATGAGCATCCAGCCCAACCCCGACCGCCACGACGCCCACGCCCTCGACCCCGCTGAGTACGCCCGTCGCCTCAAGGCCGGCGACGAGATCCTCTACCTCAACGAAGCCGCGGCCTTCGTGCGTAAGCCCGAAGGCACCATGCGCTACTACCGCCACCTCGGCATCGGACCCCGCAGCTTCCGCCACGGCCGCAACGTCGCCTACTGGAAGACCGACCTCATCCTCTGGCTCGCCGAAGAATCCACCGCCCCCCAAGGTCGCGACAACGGCGACCACGCGCACGCCCGCCCACACGTCGGCCGCTCACGAACCACCAACCGCGGGACGCACGAGGCATCATGAACCATGGCCGGAAACATCGCCAAGAGACCCGACGGACGCTGGCGCGCGCGCTACCGTGACGACGCGGGCAAGGAACACGCCCGACACTTCCAGCGCAAGATCGACGCACAGCAATGGCTCGACCAGGTCAGCTCGACGGTGCTGTCGGGCACGTACGTTGACCCTGCGGCAGGGAGGATCACCTTCCAGGGGTTCTACGACGACTGGTCGCGACGGCAGCTCTGGGTACCGGCGACCAGGGCCAACGCTGACCTCGCCACCAGGTCCGTGACGTTCGCCGAGCTGCCGATGAAGTCGATCCGGCGCTCGCATATCGAGGCGTGGGTCAAAGTCATGTCGACAAAGTTGGCGCCAACCACGCTCAAGACCCGGTTCGTCATCGTGCGGTCTGTCTTCCGGGCCGCAGTCGCCGATCGGATCATCACCGTCGACCCGTGCACCGGGGTCACCCTGCCACGACTCCGCAAGGCCGAAGCAGCGATGCAGATCCCGTCTATCGAGGACGTCGGGCTACTTGTCACGCACGCCGACAGCAACCGTGTCTCCACCCGCAAGGGTTTCCGGGCGTACGTCGCCCTGTGCGCTTTTGCCGGGCTTCGCAAGGGCGAGGCCGCCGGGGTGCAGGTTGGTGACATCGACTTCCTGCGTCGTCAGCTCACCGTGTCTCGGCAGTTGCAACGCGACGGCAGCAGCTACACCGTGCGACCGCCGAAGTACGGCTCCGAGCGGGTGGTCTACTTGCCCGACGAGCTGGTCACCATCCTTTCCGAGCACGTCGCCGGACAGCTGAACCGCACAGATCCGGACGCCTGGTTGTTCACCGTCGGCGAGGAGCCGATGTACGACAACGCCATCACGTGGCGCTGGCGGGCCACTCGGACGGCGGCCAAGCTCCCCAGCGTGCGGCTCCACGACCTGCGCCACTTCTACGCCTCCGGGTTGATTGCGGCAGGCTGCGATGTCGTTACCGTCCAACGCGCTCTTGGCCACTCGGCGGCCACGACGACCCTGAACACCTACAGCCACCTGTGGCCGACGGCCGAGGATCGAACCCGGGCGGCGGCCGGCGGGCTGATGAAGCAGGCGCTCAGCCCACGAGCTGCTCCGGAAGCAGACTCAGTGCGTTGACGTGGCGCGGCCGGACCACCGTGAAATGGCGGCGGTCGAGAGTCGCAACCTCGGTGACTCCCAAACGCTCCGCCACGGCGACCACGGATGCGTCAGTCGTGCCGAGTGGTAGATCGTCGTACTGCTCGACCAGCTCGGCGATACGGGTGTAGTCGTCGTCCTCAAGGTCGACGGAGACCAGGTCCCGCCGCGACAGTGCCCGGATGAAGGCCGTTTCGGCTCGCGTGCCGCCCAACTTCTCCAGCATGAACGCCGTTTCGGCGACCACTGTTGGCGGGACCAGCAGATCACGGCCGGCCAGCCGGAGACCGGTGAACAGGTCCACACATGCACGGTGGTCAGACTGCTTGGTGATCGCGGCGGCCACCAACGGTCCGGTGTCGACCAGGATCACAACGAAGCGCGACCGAACCCAGACTCAGCCAGGAAGTCATCGACGTTGCGCGCGATATCGGTCGGAACCTCGCGGCCGTCGATGATCCCGAAGAACTCTGGTGGCCAGGTGCCCTCCGACTTCGTCTTGGGCAGCCTCCGGCGCAGGTCGGCAATCGCGGCGGCCACCTGGTCATCAGGGAGCTCGCCCACGAGGTCGTACAGCTCGTGTCGGTCTGCGGTCACGGAGCGAGTGTACGCCGCGGTTCAGTGGGCGGTTGGCGCACAAAGCAGAGCGTTCTTGCTGGCAGGCGTTGAACCTGTTGCGGACTATGTGCGGACTTGACGGGGCCACACCTACTCTGACCTGCATAAACGCGCTAGATCAGTAGTACCAGGGGAAGGGCGACCAGTCCGGGTCGCGCTTCTCGAGGAACTGGTCACGCCCCTCCTGCGCCTCGTCGGTCATGTAGGCCAGCCGGGTGGTCTCGCCCGCGAACAGCTGCTGGCCGACCAGGCCGTCGTCGATGAGGTTGAAGGAGTACTTCAACATCCGCTGGGCCGTGGGGCTCTTGCCGTTGACCAGCCGGCCCCACTCCAGGCCGGTCGCCTCGAGCTCGGCGTGGGGTACGGCGCGGTTGACGGTGCCCATGCGCACGCCATCCTCGGCGGAGTACTCCTGGCCGAGGAAGAAGATCTCCCGCGCGATCTTCTGTCCCACCTGCCGGGCGAGGTACGCCGACCCGAAGCCGCCGTCGAAGGAGCCGACGTCGGCGTCGGTCTGCTTGAACCTCGCCATCTCGACACTGGCCAGCGTCAGGTCGCACACGACGTGCAGCGAGTGACCACCGCCGGCCGCCCAGCCCGGCACCAGGGCGATCACCACCTTGGGCATGAACCTGATCAGCCGCTGGCACTCCAGGATGTGGAGGCGGCCGAGCTTCGCCTTGTCGACGGTCTCGGCGGTCTCCCCCTCGGCGTACTGATAGCCCGCGCGGCCGCGGATCCGCTGGTCGCCGCCGGTGCAGAAGGCCCACTTGCCGTTCTTCCCGCTGGGCCCGTTGCCGGTCAGGAGCACGCAGCCGACGTCGCTGGAGATGCGGGCGTGCTCGAGCACCCGCAGCAGCTCGTCGACGGTGTGTGGCCGGAAGGCGTTCAGGACGTCGGGGCGGTCGAACGCGATCCGGACCGTGCCGTGGGCGCGGGCCCGGTGGTAGGTCAGGTCGGTCAGGTCCTCGAAGCCCGGGACGTCGTCCCACTGCTCGGGGTCGAAGATCTCGCTGACGCCCTCGATCGCGCTCATGGCCAGCAGCGTAGGGGGCGGCGGAATGCCTGCCACGACGGACTCGTTGAGGAAGGCATGGCACTGACCGGCACCTATGTCCCCAGCAAGCAGCAGTGGGTCCGCGACCAGGTCGCGGCGTACGAGGCGTCCGACGGCGCCGAGGCGAACACGCTGCGCGAGACCGGCTACCCGATCGTGGTGATCACCTCCGTCGGCGCGAAGTCGGGCCACCTCCGCAAGAACCCCGTGATGCGCGTCGAGCGCGACGGGCGCTACGTCGCCATCGCCTCCAAGGGCGGGTCCGACGACAACCCGGAGTGGTACCACAACTTCGTGGCCCACCCGGAGGTCGAGCTCCAGGACGGCCCCGAGAAGCACACCTACGCCGTACGGCTGCTCGGCGGCGACGAGCGGCAGGAGTGGTGGGACTACTCGGTCGCGACCTGGCCGACGTACGGGGAGTACCAGAAGCGCACCGACCGCGAGATCCCGGTGTTCCTGCTCGAGCGCAGCTGACCGTCCCCAGCCGCCCCAGCAGTCACAGCGCGAGGGCACTCCCCGCACTTGTCAGGCGTTGCAACGGCCGACATGTGACGGGATCCCCGGTCAGCCGGGGATCCCGACGGGAGCTGCCCTCAGCGCCGGCGGGCGATGAGGGCGGCCAGGCCCACCAGGTGGGCCAGCCGGGCCAGCTCGGAGTCGAGGAACTCCGGCCCACCGCGGCGACCGAGGACGACGACCCTCTTGTGGCCGGCGGGCGCGATCGCGAGCAGGTCGTCGCCGATCACCTGCCGGTCGAGCCCGGTGCCGGGCTTGAGGTCGATGTCGGCGGGTGCGCCCTCACTGGCGTGCTCGACGACCACGCCGTCGGGACCGCGCAGGATCCGCGCTGCCCACTCGCAGCGGAAGGCGACGGGGAGCACCTCGACCAGCCGGTCGAGCGCGGTCTCCGGGTCCTGGGTCAGCGACTCGACCACCTCGAGGTCGGGGAAGAGCCCCCCGCCGGCCAGGTAGCGGCCGATCCACAGCACCTGGACGCCGTCGACCGCGTTGCAGGCCGAGACCACGGAGTCGGGCATCGCCCCGTCGACCATGTCGAGCAGGACGTCGTCGACGTCGGTGCCGTCGAGACCCTTCTCCACGATCTCGATGGCCTCGATGTCGCCACCCGCGGCACCGATCGCAGTCGCCAGCCGGCCCAGCGAACCAGGCACGTTGGGCAGCTCGACCCGCAGCAGCAGCATGCGTCGAGGCTAGCGACCGAACATGACGAGCGCGTTTCGCCTTCCGCTGGGTGAGCCGAGGGCTGCCTCAGCCGGACAACCGCGCCGCGAGGCCGCTCGCTCGTTGGGCGGGTCGCGAGACCGCCGTCCGTACGGCGTCGGCCGTGGCGACCACGGTCACCTTCTGCTCGGCGCGGGTGATCGCGGTGTAGAAGAGCTCGCGCGTGAGCAGAGGCGAGTCGTCGGGTGGCAGCAACACCGTGACGGTGTGGGCCTGGCTGCCCTGGCTCTTGTGCACGGTCATCGCGTGCATGGTCTCCACATCGGTCAGCCGCGAGGTGGCGAGGTGGCGCGGTCCGCCGGGCCGGGCGATGGCGGCATGGACGCCTGCACCGTCGGCCAGCACGACCCCGGTGTCGCCGTTGAACAGATCGAGGCCGTAGTCGTTGCTGGTCAGCAGCAGCGGCCGTCCGGCGTACCACTCCTGCCCCCAGCTCCCGCCGATCGGCAGCCCGGTGTGGTCGGCAAGTCCGCGCTCGACCACGCGGTTCCAGTGGGAGACACCCCAGGGCCCGTCCCGGTGGGCGCACAGCAGGCGGTGGCTGTCGAGGGCCGCCACCGCGGCGTCGGAGTCGCCGGTCACCGCGGCGGCCCGCAGCGAGACGGCGTGGTCGACCAGCCGCGCCCTCAGGGTGGCCAGGATCTCGGGGTCGTCGGGATCGAGCAGCTCGATGTGGGTCGTGCCGGCCCGGAGCAGCTCGACGGCGCCGTCGCCGTCGCCGGCGTTGACGGCAGCAGCAAGCGCGGTGATCTCGGGTCCGAAGCGGTGGTTGGTCACCAGGGACGAGACGCTGCCGGCATCGCGGGCGGCGAGACCTTCGACGAGGTCGGCCAGGACGGCTCCGGCCTCGACCGAGGCGAGCTGGTGGTGGTCACCGACCAGGACCAGCCGGCAGTCGGAGCGCACCGCCTCCAGCAACCGGGCCATCATCGTCAGCGACACCATCGACGTCTCGTCGACCACGATCACGTCGTGAGGCAGGCGGTTGTGGCGGTCGTGGCGGAACCGGTTGCGGCTGCCCCGCTTCCACCCGAGGAGCCGGTGGAGCGTCTGGGCCACGGGCTGCCCGACGGGGGCCGCGTGGTCGCGGAGCGCCTCGCTGCGCAGCGCCTCGCCCACCGCCTCCTGGAGCCGGGCCGCGGCCTTGCCGGTGGGGGCCGTGAGCGCGATCCGCAGGGGTCGCTCGGAGCCGTCGGCGAGCAGGGCCAGCAGCCCGGCGACCGCGGTCGTCTTGCCGGTGCCGGGCCCCCCGGTCACGACGGTGGTCCAGGCCCGGGCTGCCGCGAGCGCGGCGGCTCGCTGCTCGTCGTACCCCTTGGGGAAGAGCACCGGCGCCAGCCTGGCGAGCCTCGCCTCGTCGGCAGGTGGCGGCCGGAGGCCGAGCCTGGCGACCAGGTCGTCGCGCACCTGGCACTCCTCGCGCCAGTAGCGGTCGAGGTAGGCCAGGTCGCCCTCCACGCGGAGCACCCCAGCGCTGCCGATCCGGCTGTCGGCGACCCGCCGCCCCCAGCCCGTGGCGGGCCAGGTCAGGCCGTGGGGCAGCGGGTCGGAGGTGAGGGCACCGAGGTCGAGGCAGACCGACCCGTGGCGCAGCTGACGGACCACGAAGGCCAGCGCCAGCGCCACCTCGTCGTCGGGCTCGTCGGCCAGGGCCCGGATGCGGGCGGCGGTGTGGACGTCGGAGGCTTCCAGGACTCCGGACGCGTTGAAGCGCCCGAGGATCCCGGTCATCGCGAGGGCATAGCGGCGATCAGCGGGGTCGTCGGTCTCGAACGGCTCGACCAGGCGTGGCGTCGTCACAGCCTCACCCCCTCGAGCAGGTCGCTGAGCTCGGTCACCAGGGCCACCGGCGGCGACCAGTCGAAGACGCCGGCCACGTGTCCGTCGACCACCGGGGTCTCGGGCCCGCACATGCCGCGCAGGAAGAGGTAGAGGGTCCCGCCGAGGTGACGCCCGGCGTCGTAGGACGGCAGCCGCCAGCGCAGGAAGCGGTGGAGGACGACGGAGTAGAGCAGGGCCTGGAGGGGGTAGTGGCTGTGCAACATCGCCTCCGCCAGCGCCGCCCGGCCGTAGTCGGCCGAGGTGACCGGCACACCCGGATCGCCGAGCAGGTTGGTCTTGTAGTCGACGACGACGTAGCGGTAGCCGCCGTCGACGCCGGTGTCGGGGATCCGCAGGACGACGTCGATCGAGCCCGACAGGTAGCCCCGGAGGGCCTGCTCCCCGAGCGGGCCGACCAGCTGGTCGGCGTAGGAGGCGAGGGCGTCGTCGGCGGGCAGGTGACGCCGCAGCAGCGACGCCACGTCGCCGAGGTGTACGCCGGCGCGCATCGCGGCGGGCCGGTCACCGCCGGTCAAGGGGAACTCGAAGTCGAGCTCGCAGAGCCGGTCGCGCATCGGGATGTCGGCCAGCCGGAGCCCACCGGCCAGAGAGCCCAGCGAGGTCAGCTGCGACGGCACCAACCCGGCCGCGACCTCGGCCGCCGAGATCCCGACCGGCCACCAGGAGAGCTGCTCGCGGGTGCGCGCCTCGAGCTCGGCCGCGAGGTCGGGTGCGTCGGGGTCGGCGTGCTCCAGCACCGCGTGCACCAGGCTGCCGAAGGTGGCCCCTGACGGGAGGTCGGCCATCGGGGACGGGATGGCGGGCTCCGGTCCGGTCGGGCCGGAGCCAGGCGGTCTCGCGAGCACGCGCGCTTCGGTCTCGCTGGGATCGGATTCGTCCTCGGTGGGAGAGATCTCGGGTTCGGACGTGACTCCGGTCGGCTGCTCCTGCACGCGGATCAGCCCCGAGTAGGAGGTGCGCCGCCACTCGGTGTCGACCGCGCGGTCGAAGACCCGCGCGGCCAGGTCGCTCCGCGCCGTCGGGGTCGACCGGCTCACGGCCGCAGCCGGCGTGGAGGGCTCCGGTGACGGACCACCGAGCTGGTCGAGCATGCCGAGCACCGCGGCGACGTAGTCGTCGTCCTTGATCACCATCTCGTCGGGCACCTCGGCCTGCTCCGGCCGCCGACCGAACAGCAGCCGGTGGAGACCGCCGGCCGGGGTGATCGCGGTGGGGGCCCACCAGGCGACGACCTGCGACTGGGCACGGGTGAGCGCGACATAGAGGTCGCGCAGCTCCTCCCCGGCCTCCTCGCGGAGGTGGGCGTCGGCGTGCGGCTTCCACGACGGCCCGCTGCCCGACACGTCGAGCGTGCGCACGTCGTCGGCGTCGTGGAAGCGTGCGACCTCGACCGGCCAGACGTACTTCATGGAGACGAAGGGCAGGTGGACCACGGGGTACTGCAGGCCCTTGCTCTGGTGGACCGTCGTGATCTGCACCGCAGCCGCGTCGCTGTCGAGCCGGCGGACCCGCTCGGAGGACGCCGCCTCGCGCTCGGAGCGCAGCCACTCGAGGAGACCGGTGAGCCCGAGCCCGTCGCGGCGCGCGGTCTCGTGGAGGGTCTGACCGACGTGGCGCAGGTCGGTGAGCAGGCGCTCGCCACCGGTGGTGGCGAGGACGCGGGCGCTGAGTCCTTGCTCCTCGGTCGCCTCCATCAGGGCCGCGACGCCGCGGCCGCGCAGCAGGAGCGCCCAGCCTCGGAGCCGGTCGGCGAGACGGTCGGTGAGCGCCTCGCCGCCGGTGTGGAGCTCGGGCAGGCTGAGCCCGAGGAACGACGTGAGGGCGGCCGCACGCACGCGCCCCGACCGGTGTGGCTGCTCGAGCGCCTCGAGCAGGCAGAGCCACTCGTCGCCGGCCGGTGAGGTCAGCAGCTTGCTGCCGCCGCCGACGACTGCCGGGACGCCCTGGTCGGAGAGCGCCTGGCGGACCAGCTCGGCCTGCGACCACTCCCCGACCAGGACCGCGACGTGTCGCGCCTCGATCGGGTCGCCGCACCAGGTGGCGTCGGAGCCGAGCAGCTCGGCGATGTCGGCGGCGCAGTCGGCCGCGATGTGGGCCCGGGCGTCGGACGCCTTGACCTTGCCCTTCGCGAGCGCGAAGCCGTCGCGCCGCACCTGCCGGATCCGGAACGGCGCGGGATGCGGAGCGCCGGCCAGCCGCGACCCGCCGTGGTCGGCGGTGACCGGGCGTACCTCGATCCGGGGGTCACCGAGGGCGGCACCGCGCAGCACCACCTGGAGGCGCTGGACCAGGTCGGCGTCGGTGCGACGGTTGACGTCGAGAGTGGCCTGGGTCGAGGCGGTGGCGGCCGCGCCGAGGTAGGTGACGACGTCGCCACCGCGGAAGGCGTAGATGGCCTGCTTGGGGTCACCGATCAGGACGACGGTCGCGTGGCCGCTGAAGGCGCGGTCGAGCACCTCCCACTGCTTGGGGTCGGTGTCCTGGAACTCGTCGACCAGCACGACCTTCCAGCGCTGGCGCATGCGCTGCCGGGCCGGCGCGTCGTCGTCGGCAAGGGCGTCGGCGAGCCTGCCCAGCAGGTCGTCGTAGGACAAGATGCCCAGCCGGCGCTTGCGGCGCTCGATCTCGGCGCGCACCTCGTGGGCGAAGGAGACCCGCTGCCCTCCGGCGCTCTCCGGGTCGTCGGGCTCGGCCAGCCGCGCGTGGGCGTCGCCGACGACGGTCGCCGCCAGGCTGAGGGCCTCGGCCCGGGTGAACGGCGGCGGCATCGCCTCGTGGCCGAACCTGCGGAGGTAGACGTCGTCGACCACCTCGACCACCAGCTCGTCGAGGGACTCGACCAGGGTGGCCCCGGTGTCGGTGTCACCCGCGACACCGAGTGAGCGCAGGACGGTCTGGCAGAACTGGTGGGTGGTCGCGATCGTCGCCGCGTCGAACGACGCCAGCGCGTCGCGCAGACGGCGGTGACGCTCGGCGACCTCGGCCGGCTCGGCGCTCAGCAGGTGGTCGACGACCGGGTGGGAGCGGTCGGCGATGCCGGGGTCGGCGAGGGCGCGCTCGGCGGCCACCAGCTGCTCCCGCACGCGCTCGCGGAGCTCCTGGCTCGCAGCCCGCCCGAAGGTGATCACCAGCAGCTGGTCGAGGGTCGCGTGGCCCTCAGCCACGAAGCGGGTGACCAGCGCCGCGACGGTGAACGTCTTGCCCGTGCCGGCGCTCGCCTCGAGCAGCGTGGTGCCGGCGGGTAGTGGTCCGGCGAGGTCGAACGACTCCATCACCAGCTCCCCTGCTCCGCGGTCAGCAACGGGCTCCACACCCTCAGCGCGAGAGCCCCGAAGCGGCTGGTCTCACCCACGAACTCCTCACCCGGCCGGGGCGGCTCGGCCCTTCCGGGCAGCCGGTCGACGTGCCCCCAGGCCCGGAGTGCGGCGGGCTCGGACTGCTCGCCGGGGAACCTACCGTCGGACCAGTCGTAGCCGGACTTGCGGAGCGCCTCGGCGGAGTCGGCGTGAGTACGGCGCGCCCGGGCGTAGGAGAGGGAGGCCTTGAGCGGCAGGGGCAGGGGCTCGCAGAGACCCCGGTCACGCAGCGCGACCAGGTCACGCAGGACGTCGGCCGCGGTGTGGTCGAGGGGCCCGAGCAGCGAGGTGGCGGTCTCCTCGCGCGACCCGCCACGTGGCCGGCCGATCGTGTGGGCGGTCCAGCTGCGGTCCTCGTCGGAGGCGGACAGGGCGAGGAGCTGCACCCAGGACGCGAGGCGGTGCTTGGCGGCCAGGCGGGAGTAGGTCACGGCGACGACCCGGTCGCCGTACACCTGGGGGACGGTGCCGCGCAGCCAGCGATCGCCGCCCAGGTGGACGCTGACGTCGACGGCTCGGGGCTCGGTCTGTCGCAGGGTGGCGGCCTGGGCGCACAGCGGCGTGGCAGCCGCCAGGATCTTGTCGAGCAGCCGCCATCCCAGGCGCTTGGGGGGCAGGAGCCCCCGCCGCCACTCGCGCTGCTTGACGGTGTCGGGGTCGAGGCCCGCGAGCAGGTCGCCGAGGACGCGGTCACCGACGGCCCACTGCGCGAGGCTGTCGATCTCGACCGGCAGGCCGTCCTCCGGATGCTCCCCGTCGGCCGGGAGCGCGAGGTCGACGCCGTCGCGCCCCAGGAACCCCTTGACCGGGTCGGACCAGAAGCGCACCAGGTCGGCGAGCGACACGTCGGTCGGCGCGGCCGCCGGCAGCGGTCCGGTCAGGAACGGCGTCGGCGGCACCCGCGGCCCGGTGGCGGCCCGGGCGCCGGCCGCGGCTGCGAGGTCGAAGGAGAACACCTCGCCGGCCACGAGGCCGTCAGGAGTGACGTTCTTGGCGTCGAACGGCTGGAGCGGATGGTGAGTCGTGACCGACGCTGACACCGGGCCACCGCCGGCGGGCGTCGCGGTGCGGTCGAGCGCGTCGAGCACCTCGCCGAGCGGGGTGGCCGGTGGCCGGGGCTGACCGGAGAACTCGTTGGCCCCGGTATAGGTGACCACCAGGGTCTGGGTCGCGGCCAGGATCGCGTCGAGCAGCAGCTGGCGGTCCTCGCTGCGGGCGTCGCGCTCACCGGTCAGCGGGTCACGGGCGAGCACGTCGTCACCGTCGACGGAGCCCTGACGAGGGAACACGCCGTCATCGAGGCCCAGCAGACAGACCACGCGGTGGGGCACCGAGCGCATCGGCACCATCGTGCAGACGGTGAGGGTGCCCGTGCGGAAGTTGGCTCGCGTGGGACGGCCGGCCAGCCGCTCGGACAGCAGGGCGCGGACGTCGGGCAGCCGCAGGTCGACGCCGCCGACACCGGCGTGGCGCACCCGCCCGAGCTCACGCTGCACCTGACCGGACTGCCAGCCGTCGGCCGCCGAGACGGCCGTCAGCGTCGTGACGCCGTCGTCGAGCGCCTCGAGCCAGTGGTCGAGGGGGTGGGTGCCGGTGAGCCGGTCGGTGACGTCGCGGAGGCGCGCGACGTACTCGGCGAGCCGACCGACCAGGTCGACCTGTGCGCTGCCGACGTCGTCGAGGGGCAGGGCCCGGTCGAGCCAGGCGGAGGAGTCGTCGGAGAGAGCGACGCCGCTGAGGAGCCGGTCGAGGCCGAACTCCCAGGTGTTCGCGACGTAGGAGTCGAGGCCGAAGTCGGCGCGGTGGGCCGCGTCGAACGCCCACCGCACGCCGGACTCGCGGGTCCAGGTGTCGAGCTGCTCGAGGTCGTCGTCGGTGAACCCGAACCTCCGGCGCACCGGCTCGGTGCGGGCGAGGTCGAGCACCTGGGTGGCCGGTGCACGGCCGCCGGCGATCTCGAGCAGCGCCCGGGCGACCCCGAGCAACGGGTTGGTCTGCACGGGCGACCGGTCGGCCAGCCGGACCCGCAGCCGGTGGGCCGGGTGACCGCGCTCACCGACGACGTCGCCGAGGCCGAACCCGGCCTCGATGAGAGGCGCGTAGGTGTCGATGTCGGGACACATCACCAGGACGTCGCGGGGCTCGAGGGTGGCGTCGTCGGCCAGCAGCCCGAGCAGCACCTCGCGCAGGACGTCGACCTGCCGGGCGACCCCATGGCACGCGTGCACCTGCACCGAACGATCGGCCGGGTCGAGGACCCGCCCCTCCGGCCGCGGCCGATCGGCCGCGAGGTCGGCCTGCAGCCGTCCGAGCAGCGTCTCCGGCAGCGCCGGCTCCGCCTCGGCGGTGTCGGAGGCGATGTCGGCGGCGGCGAGCGCACGCTGCAGCTCGCGGGTGTCGCGGCCGAGCCCGGCCAGCAGCGGGTGGCCGACGACCCGGTGGCTGTCGTCGTCGGACCTGGGTACGGCGCCGGCCCGGCCCCGCAGCGCCTCCCAGACCGCAGGAGACGGGTGGGGCAGCCACACGTGGACCTCCCGCTCCCGGCCGAGGGCGTCGAGCAGCCCGATCTCGGTCACCGACAACCGGGTGTGGCCGAACAGTGACAGCCGGGTCGGCAGGTCGAACGCCTCGGGATCCTCGACCAGGCGGTGGACGGTCTCGAGGTGGCGCTCCACGGGTGAGGCCGCATCGACGCGGGCGACCAGCCGTCGCCACAGCTCCGGCTGCCAGGCGAGGTCGGGGGCGATCGGCGCGCCGGCGCCGTCGGTGTCTCGCCCTGCCGACCAGTCGGCCACGAGCCCCGGCCGCTGCCCGGCGTACGACGCGAACAGTCCGGCCAGGCGCCGAGCGACCGAGAACCGACGGCCGAGCCTGAGGTCGGCCTCCTCGCCGTTGTCGGAGTGGCCGAGGTGGCGGGCGAGGGTCGCTGCCCAGGGCTCGTCGAGGGAGGCGTCGAGCACTTCCAGCACCGGCCAGGCAAGGGCGTCGGGAGCCCACGGGTCGTCGTCTCGGGTGCCCGTGACCTCGGCGACCAGCGACCCGGGCGAGCGGAAGTCGACCGCCGCGCAGACGCCGTCACCGGCCTGTCCGGCGCCGAGCGCGTGGGAGAGCCGCTGGCTCAGCCACCGCTCCATCCCGCGGGCCGGCACCACGACCAGCTCACGGGCGAAGGGGTCGGGCAGCGGGGACGTGAGCAGGCGGCCCAGTCCGTCGGCCAGTGCGTCGGCACGCAGGGCGCGGTGCAAGTGCAGGCTCACGGCCCGACCCTAAGCCGTGGGACCGACGTTTCCCTTCGACGGGCGGGACGCACGAGGCCCCCGTCCCGGCGATCGGGACGGGGGCCTGCAGGGACCGGTGGGACGGAGGATCGCCACCGGCCGCGACCCGGTACCTGCTGCTAGTAGTACCTGCGGCGGGTGCCGCCGATCGGCACGAAGTTCAGGACCAGACCGACGACGAGCAGGATCGCTCCGATGACCCAGAGCCACTGGATGGTGAGAATCAGGCCGAGGACGAGCAGGATGAGTCCGAGGATGATCATGGTGGTGCCACCCTTCCTGTAGGTGTATGACCCCTGGACCCTGCCGCAGCCCCGGGGTGTCGGACACACCCCGGGGGGTGAGCACAGAAAGGGTGGGGCTTCATACCCTCACGGACCATGGCCATCAGACTCGCGATCGTCAACGACTACGAGGTCGTCGTGCACGGCCTGGCGGCGATGCTCCGCTCCTACAGCGACCGCGTCGATGTCGTCGAGGTCGATGCCAACACCCATCCGAAGACGGCGGTCGACATCGCGCTCTTCGACACCTTCGCCCAGAGCTTCCGCGACCGGCAGCGCATCGCGCGCCTGGTCTCCGACCCCCGCATCGGCAAGGTCGTCGTCTACACCTGGGGTGCCGACGACCCGTCGGTCGGCGCGACCCGCGTGCCCGGGATCGCGGCCTACGTCAGCAAGCGCCTGGCCGCCTCCGAGCTGGTCGACACCCTCGAGCGGATCCATGCCGGCGACCCGGTGAAGCTGCACGACGCCGGCCACGGGCCGCTGGTCGGGGGCGACTGGCCCGGCCGTGAGGAGGGGCTGACCGCTCGCGAGTCGGAGGTGCTGTCGCTGATCACCCAGGGGTACTCCAACAACGACATCGTCGAGACCACGATGCTGTCGATCAACTCCATCAAGTCCTACATCCGATCGGCCTACCGCAAGATCGGCGTGACCTCGCGGTCACGGGCGATCCTGTGGGGCATCGACCACGGCTTCCAGCCCGACCGCTCCTGGATGTCCGGGGAGGACCTGGAGGACGCGCGCTGACCCGGGACGAGCGCGGGGGAAGCGCGAGGGAAGAAGGTGGGATGTCCGCGAGTGACGGTCGCGACGAGAGCCGCAACGAGCAGCTCGACCGCAACTGGGACGAGCTGCTCCAGGAGCTGCGGATCACCCAGACCGGTCTGCAGCTGCTGTCCGGCTTCCTGCTGACGCTGCCGTTCACCCAGGTCTTCGGCGGCCTCGACGACAGCCAGCAGGGGCTCTACCTGGCGCTGGTCGTCGTCGCCGGGATCGCGGTCGGCCTCAACTTGACCCCGATCATGCTGCACCGCCGGGTGTTCGGGGAGCACGTGAAGGACCGGGTCGTACGGGTCGGCCACGTCGTCAGCCAGGTCGTGATCGGAGCGGTCGCGCTCCTGGTGACCGGCACGGCGACCTTGATCTTCTCGGTGGTGATCAGCTGGGCCGCGGGCCTGGTGACGGGCCTGCTCCTGCTGGTGGTGCTGGTGGCGCTGCTGGTTGTCCTCCCGCGCCGGCTGCAGCGCCGCTGACTGTCACGACGCTAGGCCGCGACGCTCCGTTGGCCCTCCGCCCGCACGGCCTCCGCGTCGCTCTCCCTGCGCCGGTGCGGCAGCAGCAGTCGGGCGCACACGAGGAGCCACACCGACGCGGCGACGAACGCGCTGAGTACGTCGCTCACGTGGTGGGCCCCCTCGTAGAGCCGGGCCAGCATCGTCCACACCGGGACCACCAGCAGCAGCGCGATCACGGCTCCGGAGACCCGCGTGTAGGCCCACAGCAGTGCCGCGAGCGACCCGCCGATCGCGACCGCCGTACCGGTGTGGCCGGACGGGAAGCTGTGGTCTGGCACCAGCCCCGACTGGAGGATGTGCACCGGCGGACGCAGGCGTGGGTCGAGCGTCGTACCGGCGAGGTAGAACAGGCCCAGTCCGGCGTCGAGCGCGCCCACGAAGAGCAGCGGCCACCAGGTGCGCTTCCACAGCGCGAAGACCAGGCCGATCACGGCCAGGGCGATGAGCCCGGTGAGGGTCTGCCCGATCAGCGTGCCGACGTCGGCGGCACGGGTCAGGTCGGGCGTGCGCTGGTCGACGAACCACGTGTTGACCGGGTTCTCGTGGGTCATCGTGCTCTTCAGCGGGTGGGTGATCAGCCAGCCGACCCCGACCAGCGCCGCGCAGATCAGCACACAGGCCACGACCAGCCACACCAGGGTGCGGCCCAGGGGCCGACCGGAGGGCGGGGTGAACCGGCTCGTCGCGGGCATGGCCGGATTGTGGTGTCCATCCGGGGCCTCCGACCTCACCGCTTGGGGTGAACCCGCGTGCTCGCCTCACCCGACGGACCAGCCGACGGACCGACCGCCGTGCCCTGGACGCGACCTTCGTGCACCCGCTCCACGAAGCGGCCGTTCCGGATGAGCTTGGCGATCTCCTCCAGATGGTCCCCCACCCACGCTGGACAGGCCGGGAGGGCTGCGTAAAAGGCACAGGGCCTGGCCAGGATTCACAGGAAGGCCACAGGTCGCTCCCATCGCACGGCAACCCGGCACCGCCAGGATGGGTCCATGACCCAGGTGCCCAGCGGCCGCGCGTCCCGGCCCGGCCCCGGGGACGGGATCCGATGAGCGCACCTGCACGCGACCTCACCCTCGAGCACTCGTCGCGGCACCGCTACCTCGGACGCCGCGCCGGCCGCGACGCCACCGTGCGCGGGTTGGCCGCCGCGACCCTCTGGCTGAGCCTGCTCCTGGTCACCTACTGGTGGGACCGCGACGGCGGTATCCGCGACCTCGTCGGCGGCGCGACCGCCGGCCTGACCTCCCTCGGCCGCCTGACCGGACTGGTCGCCTCGGTGCTCCTGCTCGCGCAGGTCGTCCTGATGGCCCGCGTGCCGCTGCTGGAGTCGGCGTACGGCCAGGACCGGCTGGCCCACCTCCACCGCATCGTGGGATTCACGTCGTTCAACCTGATGGTGGCGCACGTCGTGCTGATCACCTGGGGATACGCCAACGCCTCGGTCACCGGGTCGCCGGCCATGCTGTGGCGGCTGGTCACGACGTACCCCGGGATGCTCATCGCCGTCGGCGGCACGGCCGCCCTGGTCATGGTGGCGGTGACCAGCGTCAAGGTCGCCCGACGCCGGCTCCGCTACGAGTCGTGGCACCTGCTCCACCTCTATGCCTACCTCGGCGTCGGGCTGGCCCTCCCCCACCAGCTCTGGACGGGCCAGCAGTTCCTCACCTCCCCGGCGAGGACGGCGTTCTGGTGGACCGCCTGGGCCGTCGCGGCCGCCGCGATCCTGGTCTGGCGGCTCGGGGTCCCGGTCGTGCGCAACCTGCGCCACCGCCTCGTCGTCGCCTCCGTGGTCCGTGAGTCGCGCGACGTGGTCTCGGTCCACCTCACGGGCCGCCGCCTCGACCGGTTGCCGGTCGAGGCCGGGCAGTTCCTCACCTTCCGCTTCCTCGGCCGGCCCGGCTGGACGCGCGCCAACCCCTACTCCCTGTCCGCCGCCCCCGACGGGCGCAGCCTGCGGATCACCGTCCAGGCCGTCGGCGACGGCAGCGCCTCGACGTTCGCCCTGCGCCCGGGCACGCGGGTGCTGGTCGAGGGCCCCTTCGGACGGCTCAGTGCCCGGGCCCGGACCCGGCGTCAGGTCGCCCTCATCGGCGCCGGTGCCGGCATCACGCCGATCCGCGCGCTGGCCGAGGGCCTGGACGTGCGGTACGGCGACTGCGTGGTGCTGCACCGCTACACCCAGGTACGCATCTTCGGGCGCGAGCTCGACGAGCTGGCGCGCCACCGCGGGCTGGCCCTCCTCAACCTCCCGGGGCACCGGCGCCACGAGGATTCGTGGCTCCCGGTCGGCGTCGACGACCGGGTCGACGACGCCACCGCCCTGCGGCACTGGGTCCCCGACATCGCCGACCGCGACGTCTTCGTGTGCGGTCCGGAGCCCTGGACCGACCTGGTCCGCGACTCCCTTCTCCGCGTCGGTCTCCCCGAGGACCGGCTCCACCTCGAGACGTTCGCCTGGTGACCCCGTGAAGCGCATCTCCTTCTGGCTGCTCAGCACCCTGTCCGCCGTCGTCCTCCTCGTCGGCTTCGACGCCTCCCAGCACGGTGCCTCGGTGACCGCCACCGGACCGTTGACCAGTGGCAGTACGACGGGCGGGTCGGGGTCGGGCACCACGAACGGCTCGGGACAGGGGACTCACAACGGCTCCGGCTCGGGCTCCGGCAACTCGGGCAACGGCTCGGGCAACGGCTCGGGCAACGGCTCCGGCAACTCGGGCGGCGGCTCGCAGTCCGGCCCGAGCCCGGCGGCGAAGACCGTCACCGGTGCCGTCGCCCAGACCATCTGGGGCCCGGTCCAGGTGCAGCTGACGGTCAAGGCCGGGACCATCACCGGGGTCAGGATCCTGCAGTACCCCAACGGCAACTCCCGCGACGTCGAGCTCGCCCAGTACGCCCTGCCGATCCTGATGAACGAGACCACGGCCAAGCAGAGCGCCCGGATCGACGTGGTCAGCGGAGCGACGTACACCAGCGAGGGCTACCTCCAGTCCCTCCAGAGTGCGCTCGACCAGGCCAACCTGTGACGGTGACGAACCAGCCGCAGCACCGGTTCGTCGAGCAGGTCATGGGCCTGCCCGTCTCGCTCGCCCTGCGCGGGCGCCACACCGACGACGACGCGGCCCACCACGCCTGGGAGGCGTGCCTCGAGATGCTGCACGAGGCCGACCGGGTGTTCAGCACCTACCGCGACGACTCCTTCGTCTCCCGGCTCGGTCGAGGCGAGCTCACCGTCGAGGAGTGCCCGCCCGAGGTCGCCGAGGTGCTCGCCATCGCCGAGCGGGCCAAGGCCGAGTCGGGCGGTGCCTTCGACGTACGGCGTCCGGGTCCCGACGGCGCCGTCGTGCTCGACCCGAGCGGGGTCGTGAAGGGCTGGGCGGTCCAGCGGGCCGCGGTCCCCCTGCTCGCCCTCGACGACACCGACGTCTGCCTGTCGGCCGGCGGCGACATGGTCTGCCACGTCGCTGTCGCCGAGCGGGAGCCGTGGAGCGTCGGCATCGAGGATCCCCACGACCCGACCCGCGTGCTGGCCGTCGTGCCCGTACGACGTGGCGCGGTCGCCACGTCCGGCCACGCCCATCGCGGCCATCACGTCGTCGACGCGCGCACCGGTCGACCTCCCGAGGACATCGCCTCGGTGACGGTCGTGGCCGCCGACCTGGTCACCGCCGACGTCGATGCCACCGCGGCGTACGCGATGGGCCGGGCCGGGCCGGCCTGGCTGCAGCGCCGCGGGCGGGCCGGCCTGGTGGTGTGGGCGGACGGCACGGCGGAGGTCTACGGCTCGCCGGCCTGAGCCCCCACCGCGGTCACTGAGCCAGGTGGAGGGCCCGGGGACCCGGTGGCGGCGGACCCGTACCGGAGCAGCGGCCCGGGTGGCCCGGCGCGGGGCGCGGCTGGGTCCCTCCGACCGCGGGTGAGCCTCGGCGCCGGCTTCCCGCATCATCGTAGGGCGAGGACCTTGGCCATGGCGGCATTGGTGACGAAGAACATCTGGGTCTCCTCGATGGGTCTAATGGACTCCGATCCGAAGCGGGACAGTTCGACCGCTCGTGGCGTTGGCGGGTTTACGACAGGTGCGGATCGCCCGGCCTCCCGGGCCTCGGACCGTCCGGCACTCAGCAGGCAGGCGTCGAGGTGGTCAGATTCATCTGGGGTGCGTCGATCGACTTCGCATTCGGCCGCTTGAGCGTGTAGTAGCGCACCCAGTCGGCCTGGAACCATGACGGACGCATCGTGGCGCCCGGCACCGCCTGCATGACCAGCTCGGGACGGTAGGTCACCCCGGAGAGGGCCGCGGGACGTCGTTCGGTGCGGATCACCTTCGTGTCGACGAACCACGAGACGTGGTCCGTCGTGAGCTCGACGGCGTAGGTGTGCCACGCCCGCGACCGCAGGTCACGCTTCCTGGCGTAGGTGAACGAGGAGTCGGGCAGCGTGTTCACGAAGCCGTGGACCCAGGTGGCGCCGGGAACCCACGACGCGAGGACGATCCGGTTGGTGCCGCAGCTGTCGTCACCGCTGGTGGGCACCAGCTCCCACACGAAGCGGTACTGCGTGCCGGTGGTCGACTTCTCGAAGGCTCGGATGCGCGCCTCCCAGCGCCCGGTCTTGGCAGCAGCGCCGGCGTCGCTCGGCCACACCTCGACCGGGTCGGGGTCGGACCCGGCCCGGACGGTGATCATGCCGTGCTGCTGGCCGATCGTGCCCACGCCGTTGGTGTGCCAGTTCGAGCCGAGGGTGCCGGTCTCGAACTCCTGGCGCCACGCGATGGTGCCCCACTTGAACACCGCGGCGGCGTTGGTGGGGTACTGGCAGTAGCCGATGCAGGTGCTCGCGAAGCCGACCGACTCGAGCCGGGGCGCCGGCGTACGGACGGCATGCGGTGCGGCGAGGGCGGCGGCGACGAGGGCGCCGCCTGCGAGGGCGGCACCGATCGCCCGGCTGGCGAGTCGCCGGGCTCTGTGTGGGGGGAACACGCGACCAGTGTCGAGGTCAACCGGGCTGCGTGCGGGCGGATTGAGAGAACTGTGCGGATTCCGTCCCGCCCTGCCCGAGGCCGGGGTGGGCCGGGACGCGAAGGATCAGCAGCCGTGGTGGAACGCCGTCCGGTGCATCGGCGGCGCTGCGATCGACCGCGCGTTGTGGCGCGCCAGGGTGTAGTAGCGCACCCAGTCCATCTGCATGTAAGACGGCCGCATCGACTTGTGCGGGACCGCCGTCATCACGAACTGCGGGCGGTACTTCACGCCCGACAGGGCCGCGGGGCGGGTCTCGGTGCGCACCACCCGGGTGTCGACGAACCACGAGATGTGGCGCTTGGTGATCTCGACGGCGTAGGTGTGCCAGGCGCGGTTACGCAGGTCCCGAGCCCGCGAGAAGGTGAAGGAGTTGTCGGGGAGCGTCCGCACGTGGCCGCGCACGCGGCGCTGGCCCGGCAGGTAGGTGGCCAGCACGATCTCCTTGGCGCCGCACCGGGTGTCCAGGTTGGCAGGGACGAGCTCCCAGGTGTAGCGGTAGTGCTGGCCGACGCTGGAGAACTCGCGCGCGCGGACCCGCGCCTCCCACCGACCGAGGGTCGCCGCGTGGTTGTCCGCCCAGACCTTGAGCGTGCCGGTACGACGGCCCGCCTGCAGGGTCAGCATCCCCTTTTGCTGGCCGACGTCTCGCCGGTGGTTGGACCGCCAGTGGCGGCTCAGGCGACCGGACTCGAACTCCTGGCCCCAGGCCGGGCTACCCCAGCGGAACACCTTGGCGGCGTTCGTCGGGTGCTTGCAGTAGCCGACGCACGAACGGACGAAGACAGGGCGCGCGTGGAGCTGCGCGGGGGCCGGGACGAGGGTGGCGACGAGGGCGGCGACGAGGGCGGCAACCGTCAGGATCAGGCCGCCGACGAGCGCAGGGAGCTTGCGGTGCTGGGGGGGCATCCAAGCGAGAGTAGGGGGTCTCGGGCGCAGGACAAAACCCTTCGGCGCATCCGGTGACCTCTTCCCGACCCACGTCCCACGCGCTCGGGACCGTCTTCTCGGCGGTCCAGACCGTCTGGTGGTTGGCCAGCCGCCCGTGGACCCGGGCGCCAGCTCCGGGGCGTCCTGCGGGTGGCCTCCAGCGTGCGCGAGCGCCGCCCGACCGCGCCCGCAGTGGCGTTGAGGAGGGTGACCGCAAGAGCGGGACCAGACGCCCTGACGTGGTCACCTGGATGAGAGTCGGGCGAGCGTGTCTCTCTCGTCATGGACGGCCACGGCGAGCTGGGAGAGCTTCGGGCCGTACTCGTGTGCGTGGTGACCGCAGAACAGCAGTTCAGCCCCCGTGGCGAGCTCGACCCGCAGGTACGCCTGCGACCCGCAACGGTCGCAGCGGTCGTCGGCGCTCAGGACGGTCGCGGGCATGGCGGGGGCGGCCGAAGGAGCGGTAGCGCTCATGTCGCCCTCCTAGGCGTGGCATCCGTGGGTGTCGTCTCCCACACCACTCTCGCGGCCACCACTGATGATGGTCAAGGACGAAGGTCACCCCCTCACCTGCCGAACGGCCGCCAAGCCTCACCCAAGTCCCCCGCGACGAGCCTGCTGACCCGTTCTGGTCCCGATGGGTGGGCCGGGAGCATCCAGATGTGGCGCGCCCGGAGGTATTCGAAACCCCAACCTTCTGATCCGTAGTCAGATGCTCTATCCGTTGAGCTACGGGCGCAGTGTCCGCGCCGGGTGGAAGCCCCGACGAGGACTGCACGAGGATAGCCGACCCGTCGTACGCCGCCGAATCGGGCGTCGGCGGCGAAAACTCGCCTCCGTGCCGAGCCGTACGACGCCTCGGCAGAGGTGTGATCCGGGCCACTGAGGCTTGATCGATCCAATATGTCCGGAGTCCTGACACGGGTAACGTCCCGGCCACCAGTCGGGCGACAACGACGCCGGCCGATCACGACAACTTCACGTTCACCCCGTCGAAAGACGGACCGGGGGCCTCTCGGGCCAGCACCGCAGGTCGGCCGCCGCGACGTACGAGAGGGACAAAACGCTCATGACTGCCGACACCCAGACCCGACCCACCGCCGGCGACGGCGGAGACGCGACGCCGACGACCCACCAGGGGATCCTCGACTTCGTCGCCGAGGTCGCCGCGCTCACCACGCCCGACCGCATCCACTGGTGCACGGGCTCCGACGAGGAGTGGACCGAGCTGACCGAGGCGCTGGTGGCCGCGGGCACCTTCACCCAGCTCGACCCGGCCAAGAAGCCCAACTCCTTCCACTGCGCCTCCGACCCCTCGGATGTCGCGCGGGTCGAGGACCGCACCTTCATCTGCTCGGTCGAGGAGAAGGACGCCGGTCCCACCAACAACTGGATGGCCCCCGACGAGATGAAGGACATCATGCGCGGGCTCTACGCCGGCTGCATGAAGGGCCGGACGATGTACGTCATCCCGTTCGTGATGGGCCACCTCGACGCCGAGAAGCCGATGTTCGGGGTCGAGGTCACCGACTCGGCCTACGTCACCGTCTCGATGCGGGTGATGGCCCGCATGGGCACCGAGGTCCTGCGCCGTATGGAGGAGATCGACGCCTCCTTCGTTGAGTGCCTGCACTCGGTCGGCGCGCCGCTGGCCGACGGTCAGGCCGACGTGTCGTGGCCGTGCAACGACACCAAGTACATCGTGCAGTTCCCCGAGGAGCGGGCGATCTGGAGCTTCGGCTCGGGCTACGGCGGCAACGCCCTGCTCGGCAAGAAGTGCTACGCCCTGCGGATCGCGAGCGCCATCGCCCGCGACGAGGGCTGGATGGCCGAGCACATGCTGATCCTCAAGCTCACCAGCCCCGAGGGCGTCACCAAGTTCGTCGTGGCAGCCTTCCCGAGCGCGTGCGGCAAGACCAACCTGGCCATGCTCCAGCCGACGGTGCCGGGCTGGAAGGTCGAGTCGGTCGGTGACGACATCGCCTGGATGCGGATCGGCGAGGACGGCCGGCTGTGGGCGGTCAACCCCGAGTACGGCTTCTTCGGGGTCGCGCCTGGCACCAACGAGCACACCAACCCCAACGCCATGCGGACCATCAACCAGGGCAACTCGGTGTTCACCAACGTCGCCCTCACCGAGGACGGTGACGTGTGGTGGGAGGGCCTGGAGCACACCCCGGCCCACGCCACCGACTGGAAGGGCCGGCCGTGGACCCCGGACAGCGGCGAGCTGTCCAGCCACCCCAACAGCCGCTACTGCACGCCGATCAAGCAGTGCCCGATCCTCGCTCCGGAGTACGACGACCCGCGCGGCGTCCCGATCGACGCGATCCTGTTCGGCGGCCGTCGTCCCACGACGGTCCCGCTGGTGACCGAGGCCCGCGACTGGAACCACGGCACCTTCATGGGCGCGACCCTGAGCTCCGAGACGACCGCCGCTGCGGTCGGCCAGGTCGGCGTCGTACGCCGTGACCCGATGGCGATGCTGCCGTTCATCGGCTACAACGCCGGCGACTACCTCAACCACTGGATCACCATGGGCAAGGACAACGACGAGTCCAAGCTCCCGAAGATCTACTACGTCAACTGGTTCCGTCGTTCCCAGGACGGCGGCTTCCTCTGGCCCGGTTACGGCGAGAACAGCCGGGTCCTGAAGTGGATCATCGAGCGTCTCGAAGGCACCGCGGCCGCCGTGGAGACCCCGATCGGCCTGGTGCCGGCGCCGGGCGCCCTCGACATCGACGGCCTCGACCTCACCGAGGAGGAGGTGCGCCAGGCCCTCTCGGTTCACCGCGAGGAGTGGGTGCGCGAGATCCCGCAGATCCAGGAGTGGTTCGAGAAGTTCGGCGACGAGCTTCCGGCCGTCCTCTGGACCGAGCTCGACAGCCTGAAGGAACGTCTCGACGCCTGAGCCCAGCAGCGGCGGGGGCCATCGCACGGGTGGCCCCCGCCGCTGCGCTCTGTCACGACGGAAACCTCCGATGTGCGACGATGCGCGCGTGGGGACCCAAGGGATGTCCGGTGACTGCGCTCGGTCCTGAGGAGCGCCAGCTCTTCGCAACAGTGGCAGCGGCTCTGTATGAAGAGGCCGCGGTCAGCGGTGGCCTCCCCGACTCCGATCCCCGGATCGCCACCGGCGGCCCGCAGCGGGCCGCGCTCGACCTGCTCGTCTCCATGAACCTGTTGGCACGCGACCGCGCCAACCAGCGCTACGTGCCGGTCGACCCGGCAACGGTCCAGTCCCACGTCGTCGGGCCGCTGAGCCAGCAGGGCACCGACCTGCTCAACGAGTCCTCGGAGTGGGCTCGCGCGTTCGGACAGCTGTCGCAGGCCTGGCGGCGTTCACCCACGGCCTCCCGTGGCCCGATCTCCGAGTTCCGCGACGCCGCCATCGGCACGTTCATCGCCGGGGCCGTCGCGGAGGCCGAGTTCGAGCTGCTCACCGCGCAGCCGCAGGCCGACCGCGACCGGCAGCGTGCCAGCCTCAAAGCCGCCCTGGAGCGCGACAGCGCCGCCCTCGACCGCGGCGTGAAGATGCGCACCCTCTACCAGCACAGTGCCCGCCGCAACACGCCCACGCGGGAATACGTCGCCGAGGTGAGCGCCCTGGGTGCCGAGGTGCGCACCCTCGACGAGTTCTTCAACCGGATGATCGTGGTCGACCGCCGGCTGGCGATCATCCCGGGCAACCCCGACCTCTCGGTCGCGATGGCCGTCCGCGAGCCCGGCCTGGTGGCCTACCTCGCCGACGTCTTCGAGCGGGCCTGGGAGCGAGCTCGCCCGTTCACCAACAGCGAGCGCTCGATGATGAACAACATCGCCCGCGAGCAGCGTGCGATGACGATCCGGATGCTGATCGAAGGCCACTCCGACCCGGTCAGCGCCAAGCGCCTCGGGGTCAGCGCCCGGACCTTCGCCGGCTACGTCGCCGACCTCAAGTCCGAGTACGACGCCGAGACCAGGTTCCAGCTCGGCTACACGATGGGGCAGATGGGCGTCTCCGGACTCGAGTCCGACTGACCCCTGGGCGGTCGTGATCTCGTCGGCGGTCCTGTTCCCCGAGACGAAGAACGGGGGGACGGACGTGGTCCGTCCCCCCGTGCCGACCCGAGCGCGGCCCAGTGATCTGGCGCGGCAGCCCGTGTGGGGGACGGGGCCGACGCCCTCGAGTCGTCGTGGTCAGCGGTGTGGCGTCGGTGCGGCGAAGCAGGTCGGGCAGTACCAGCTGGTGTCCGCGTGAGCGGGCGCCGCGATGCCGAACGTGCCCAGGCTCATCACCGCGGTGACGGCCATCAGTCCGATCGTGCGCATCTTGTTCATGAGTTCCACGTCCTCCCTGTCGGGTGCTGCTCACCCGTACCCCATTGTCAGGGAGGTCCTGGCAGCATGCCGCGGTAGCGGTGGCTCAGAAACTTGCAATGCACATTCCTGCAGTGCCCGAGCGTGGCAAGCCACCGCTGCACGGGATCCGACCATACGCCTCGGGCCCCGTCGTTGTCTGCGACGAGGCCCGACGGCGTACTGGCGGAGGCGGCGGGATTTGAACCCGCGAGAGGGATGAACCTCAACCCGCTTAGCAGGCGGGCGCCATAAACCGGGCTAGGCGACGCCTCCCGACAGCGAGCACAGGCTACAAGGCCCGCACCTCGCGCTCCGAATCAGGCCGGGTCGCCCGCGCCGCCGGCTGAGGTCGTGCCGTCGCCGTGCGCGTCGCGCAGCCGGCGCCGCACGTCGACGGCGACCGCGTCGGGGTCGGCCGCCAGCGCGGCCATGGGCACCCGGGTCGCCCGACCGTCGCTCAGCTGGAGTACCAGGCACGGCTCGCCGCCGGGGCTGCTCGCGAGCAGCTCGGTGACGTCCGCCCACCGCGCGGCGGTGGCCCCGATCCCGCCGAGCAGCCGTACGACGTACCCCTCGGAGGTCAGGCGCAGGGCCCACGCGACCCGCAGCAGCCACCACGCCCAGCCGCCCACGAGCACGAGCCCGACCGCGGCGATGATCCCCGCGGGCAGCCAGCCGCCCCCGACCAGGAGACCGACCCCGGTGGCCAGGAGCACGAGGACCGCGAGCGTGATCAGGCTGCGCCCCACCAGGCGGGCGCCCAGAGCGGGGGCGAGGCGGTACGAGGATGCGGCGGGCGAGTCGGGCACGAGACGATTCAACTGAAACCGTTGCCGGATCGGCCAATCCCCACGGTTCCCGACCTTGCCCAGGCGGCCGCGAAGGGTGGACAGTGGTCAGCAACCGCCCGCCCCCCTCGTCGGCGGGTCCCGGCCCCACCTGGGAGGTCCCATGGCGGCAACGACCGGCACCCTTCAGGAACTTCTGCGGCCTCAGCACGGTCACGACAACATCGATGCCTGGCGCTGGTCAGTACGCCGCCAGCTCGTGCCGGTCCGCGACCGGCTCGCCCACGAGCCGCCCAGTCGCCGCGAGGCGTGGCTGTCCGCGCGGGCCGCGCGCACGCTCCGCGAGCGCGACACGTTGCTGGCCAGGCTCAACCGACTGGCCTCGCAGGTTCTCGTCGCCCACGACGTCGAGCGGGTGCGCTCCGACCTGAGCCGGCTGCTGGGTGACATCGAGCGCCATGCCCAGCGGTTGAGCGACCTGGCCTACGACGAGGTCGAGCTCGAGATCGGCGGCTCGGAGTGACGATCTCCTAGACTCGGCGCCGCGCGCTGACGGGCCTGCCCGGTGGCGCGCTCGGAGGGGTGCCGGAGTGGCCGATCGGAACCGCCTTGAAAGCGGTCGCTGGCAGAGATGTCAGCCGCGGGTTCGAATCCCGCCCCCTCTGCCGATCCCACCTGCGCCACCGCTGACCGCGGGCAGTTCCGCTGGTCGAGGAGATCGCGCCGCGCGACCGTGCTCGGAAACCGGAGTTCTCCCCACCACCCCGACACCGGGAGACCGACAAATGGATCCGCTATCGACCACGGGCCGACGGATAGGTGTGACGGTCAGCGCGGGCCGTTGAGCTCCACGAGGATGTCGCCCTCCTGGACCACGTCGCCCGGGGTGACCTTGATGGCGGAGACGGTGCCGGGGTGCTCGGTCAGCACCGGGATCTCCATCTTCATCGACTCGAGCAGGCACACCGAGTCGCCGGCGTCGATCGCGTCGCCGACCTCGACCTCCACCACGATCACGTTGGCGACCATCTCGGCCAGGATCCGGACCGTCTGCTCGCGTGCCACGTCACGAACCTAGTGGATACCACCCGGTAGGCCTCACCAGAGGGCGTGGGTGCGCCCGGGCTCGGGCCGGACCGCGGTGGCCTCCTCGGTCTCCTTCAGCCGCCGGCCCCGCGGGCCGGTGAGCCGGAGGTCGGCCCGGATCAGCAGGTAGCCGAGCACCAGACCGATCACCCCGCCGTACGCCGCGGCGAGCGAGACCTCGAGGACACTCCGACCCGGGTCGACCAGGCCGTAGGCGACCGGAGCGGTGACCGCGACCCCGAACGCGCAGACCCACCAGCCCTGGCGACGACGTGCGCGCATGTGGGTGCCCCAGGTCAGCGCCGGGACCCCGAGCAGGGCGATGATCGGCCGAGGGAAGGCCCCGAGGTGGTGATGGCTCCAGCGGACCGCGTCGTCGAGGGTCGAGACGAGGTCGGCGGTGCCGTAGCGACGCAGCAGCTCGGCGTACCCGAGGGTGAGGCCGAGCATGACTCCCCCGAGGACGACCGTGAGCACGCCTCGGGTGCCAAGGCCGTGGAAGCCGGCGCCGAGCCGGTAGACCATCACGAAGGCCGCGACGAAGGACAGGCCCAGCACCGTGTACTCGAAGCGATCCAGGTTGACCACGGGGGCCCAGGCCAGGGTGGCCATCGCCCCGATCGCCGCGATCACGAGGGCGACCACGGTCTCGCGGACCGCGCCGGCGAAGTGCACCGCCGGCGCGGTCGCCATCACCGCGAGGACCGCGGCCAGCACCGCGGTCACGACGGCCGCTCCGCTGCGCAGCGAGTCGCTGTCGAGGGCGACCACGAGGCCGCCCAGGACGAGCGTGAACGCCGAGAACAGGAGTGGTCGACCGCCGGTACGGGCAGCCAGCCCCCAGGTGTACGCCGTGCTGGCGGCGACGGCGCCGACGTCGGCGACCCAGGTCCCGACATGACCGGCGAGGCCGAGCACGAGCACTCCGGCGGACGCCAGCACGACCAGCAGCCAGGCGGTGACCCCGAGCCGGTGGTGGCGGTCCGCGGCACCCGACGGCGCCGAGGCCGGCTCGGACGGCTCCGCTCGGGAAGCCGGCTCCAGCACCTGAGGGGAAGGGAGGCGGCGGAGAGCTCGGCGCAGATGCCGTCGCGGACGTCGCCTCTGCCGGTTGCTCGGTCCTGAGCTTCCGGCGTCGCGAGGGCGGGCGGGCGGCCCGCTTGCCGCCACGCCGGCGGGGTTCGACCCTGGACACGATCGGCGACGCTACAGGCGCCGGTTGGCCAGGGACGGGTTGGTCCGACGGGCCGCGACGACGTCGGCCGGGTCGAGCTCGGCACGTAGCACCGCCGGGCCGTCGCCGGCCTCGACCAGCACGTCGCCGAGCGGCCCGACCACCATCGAGTGACCGGAGTAGCGCGGCCCAGGCTGGCCCACGCCCACGACGTAGGCGGTGTTCTCGATCGCCCGCGCCCGCAGGAGCGTCGTCCAATGGTCGACCTTGCGCGGTCCGGCGACCCAGGCCGCCGGGACCACGATCACCTCGGCCCCCTCGTCGACCAGGCGGCGGGCGAGCTCCGGGAAGCGCAGGTCGTAGCAGGTCATGATCCCGACCGTGAAGCCGCCCAGCTCGAGCACGACGGGCTCGATCGCGCCGGCCGCCAGCACCCGCGACTCCTGGTAGCCGAAGGAGTCGTAGAGGTGGATCTTGCGGTAGTCCGCGGTCGCGGCGCCGCGGACCACGAGGGTGTTGAAGGGACGCTCACCGGCCTCCTCGAACATCCCGGCCACGACCGTCGTGCCGCGCTCGGCGGCAACCCGCGCGACCTCGGTCGCGAAGGGCCCGTCCAGCGGCTCGGCGTGAGGCGACACGTCGGAGCCGGGGTCGCCGAAGTCGCGGGCGAAGCTCTCGGGCAGCACGACGAGGTCGGCCCCATCGGGCACCAGCTCGGCCAACCGGCCGCGGTTGACAGCGGGATCCAGCGACGACGCCTCCTGCACCAGCACGACCTGCATGGGACCAGCCTGCCACCATGGCGGCGTGAGCGACGACGGCGGCTGGGTGGCGGTGGTGCTGACCGGTGGTACGGCGTCGCGGATGGGCGGCGCCGACAAGGCCACCCTCAACCGGCAGGGGCGGCGCCTGCTCGACCTCGCCCTCGAGGCGGTCGCGGGGGCCCGCGAGACCGTCGTCGTCGGGCCGGAGGCGCCACCCTCGAGCGGTGACGTTCGCCCGCGAGGAGCCGGCCGGCGGCGGACCGCTGGCCGGACTCAGCGCCGGGGTCGCGGCTCTGTCCGGCGAGCCGCGACCGTGGTCGTCCTGGCCGTCGACATGCCGCACGTCACGGCCGCCACCATCGCGCCGGCTGCTGGAAGCTGCGCAGGGCAGGCCGGGCTCCTGGCTCGTCGACGGCGACGGGCGCCGCCAGCTCGCCGGCGTCGTACGCCGTGACCTCGTGCCGCCTCCTGGAGGAGGCGGCCGGGCTGCCGATGCGCGTGCTGATGGCCCACCCGGAGCTGCGCGGACGTGGCCGCCGACGGGTCCGAGGGAGCCGACGTCGACACCTGGGACGACGCCTCGCGGCTCGGGATCACCCGCGACACGTCGCATCGGACTTGAACACCCGCCGCCACTCCGGGACATTGGGCCTCGTGAACCTGCACGACTGGATCGACGAGCTCTGCGACGTGCTCGACATCGACACGGAGGTCGACGAGGGGCTGATCCTCGATCTCGCCAAGGTCGCGGCGACCAACGTGGTCCGGCCCGCGGCTCCGATCACGACCTACCTCCTCGGCTACGCCGCCGGCGCGGCCGACGCCGACTCCGACGAGATCGAGAAGCTCGCGGGGCGGGCCCAGGCCCTCGCCGAGGGCTGGGACCATCCGTCCGGGGCGCCCGACCCCGACGACATCGACGACGAGCTGCCGGACGACAGCGGCGTCGACCACAGCACCGACGCGTTCGACGACTGACCAGATGCACGCCGTCGTGGTCCCCACCCCGGGTGGGCCGGAAGCACTGCAGTACGCCGAGGTGCCCGACCCCGAGGTCGGCCCCGGCGAGGTGCTCCTCGACGTCGTGGCGACCGCGGTCAACCGAGCCGACCTGCTGCAGCGCCAGGGGCACTACCCGCCCCCGCCCGGAGCGTCCGACGTCCTGGGGCTCGAGTGCAGCGGCACCGTCGCCGCTCTCGGCGACGGGGTCGAGGGACTCGCGGTCGGTGACCCGGTCTGTGCCCTGCTCGCCGGCGGCGGCTACGCGACGCGGGTGGCGGTGGCCGCAGGGCAGGTGATGCCCGCGCCCGAGGGCGTCGACCTGGTGACCGCCGCCGCGCTGCCCGAGGTGGCCGCAACGGTGTGGTCCAACGTGATGATGGTGGCCGGGCTGCGCTCGGGCGAGACCTTCCTCGTGCACGGAGGAGCGGGCGGGATCGGGACGTTCGCGATCCAGCTCGCCAAGGCCGTCGGCGCGACCGTGCTGACCACGGCCGGCACCGCGCGAGAAGCGTGCCTTCTGCGCCGAGCTCGGCGCCGACGTCACCATCGACTACCACGACCAGGACTTCGTCGCGGTGGTCGCGCGAGACGACCGAGGGTCGAGGCGTCGACGTCATCCTCGACAACATGGGCGCCTCCTACCTCGCCCGCAACGTCTCCGCCCTCGCCCTCGAGGGCCGACTGGTCGTGATCGGTCTGCAGGGCGGCACCAAGGCCGAGCTGGACCTCAACGCCCTCATGCGCAAGCGCGCCGCGGTCGTCGGCACCACGCTGCGGGCCCGGCCCGTCGGCGAGAAGTCGGCCATCTGTCGCGCGGTGGCCGAGCACGTCTGGCCGCTGGTCGCCGACGGCACCGTCCGCGCCGTCGTGGACCGCAGGTTCCCGCTCTCCGACGCGGCCGAGGCCCACCGCCGGATGGAGAGCGGCGACCACATCGGCAAGATCGTGCTGGTCGCCTGAGCGGTGGGGCGAGCGGGGCACCGGGCTCGGCCGCAGGCGCTCGGGCCCGCCTTTGTAGGGTGGCGGCATGAGCGAGCAGGACGCCGGGCAGCAGCACATCATCGTGGTCGGCCCCGACGGGCAGCCGGTCGCCGTACCGGCAGAGCTCGTCGAGCAGGCCGAGACCGGCGACGACAGCGACGGCGACGACCTGCGCGAGCTCACCGACCTGGTCGAGCAGCCGGCCAAGGTGATGCGCATCGGCAGCATGATCCGCCAGCTGCTCGAGGAGGTGAAGTCCGCCCCGCTGGACGACGCCAGCCGGCAGCGCCTCAAGGAGATCCACCGCTCGTCGATCAAGGAGCTGGAGAGCGGGCTGGCCCCCGAGCTGGTCGAGGAGCTGGAGCGGCTCTCGCTGCCGTTCACCGAGGACGCCACGCCGTCGGACGCCGAGCTGCGGATCGCCCAGGCCCAGCTGGTCGGCTGGCTCGAAGGGCTCTTCCACGGCATCCAGACCGCGATCTACGCCCAGCAGGTCTCGGCGCGAGCACAGTTCGAGCAGATGCGCCGCGCTCTGCCGGGAGCCCAGGGGCGCCCGGCCCCGCGCGGCCCGGAGCAGCCCCAGGAGCCGGGGACCGGCCAGAGCGGGATGTACCTCTGAGCTCTCCGCTGACAGCCGAGCCGAGTCCCTGGTCGGGGGCATCGAGCCCGACCGTGATCTTCCCGCCGGGGTAGGTGTACCGGTCTCCGGTCCGGCTGCCGACGAAGGCGAGGAGGACCATCACCAGGAACGCCCAGGTGGCGGCTGGTCGCGCTCCGCGTCGTGGATCGCCCACCGCGTTCGTCTCGTTGGTCGATGCCCGAAGTCGCTGCTGCGAGCTTCCCGCTCGGAGGAGCCCCGTGGGCTGCGCCCGGGAACGCGGGGGGAGTGCTCCCGGGCCGCAGCCATGGCGGAGGCGTTTCGCGAGGTGGGGAGAGGAACCTCGCGGGCGGCCTCCGGTTGCAGGAACGCCCAGGTGCCAGCCGGTCGCGCTCCACGTCGTGGATCCCCCACCGCGTTCCTCTCGTGGTCGATGCCCGCAGTCGCTCCTGTGATGATCCCACCTCGAGGAGCCCCGTGGGCTGCGCCCGGAAACGCGGGGGGAGTGCTCCCGGGTCGCAGCCATGATGGAGGCGTTTCGCGAGGTAGGGGGGATGAACCTCGCCAGCGGCTTCCAGTTGTAGGTGGTGACGCACCCCATGTGTGTTGCCACCGCATCGGTGTCGGTCCGGGGGACCTGTCCGATGACACGAGCCTAGGTGTCGCCGCACGACGGGGTAACAGGGCTGCAGCCAAGATCGGCACAACGTCTCTTCAAGCGCGGCAGGACCATGGTCCCGCGACGCGGGTCGGGTTGCCCGGGCGCGTGGGGCCTGTGCACGGCTCGTCGCCGGACCTTCAGCCCCCGAGCCGGAACCCCACGCCCCGCACCGTCTCGACGTACGACGTCCCCTCGTCCGACTGCCCGAGCTTGCGGCGCAGGTTGGCCATGTGGACGTCGACGGTGTGCTCGCCACCGTCCCAGCCCGAGCCCCACACCGTCGCCACCAGCTCGGAGCGGGTCCAGACGCGGCCCTCGCCCCGCACCAGCTCGGCCAGCAGGTCGAACTCGGTCTTGGTGAGCTCGATCGGCCGGTCGTCGACCCGCACCTCGCGCCGCGAGCGGTCGATGAGCAGGCCGCGGTGCCGGAACGGCGTGCCGCGCATCGGCTGGTCGGCCAGCGTGCGCGGCCGTCGCATCAGCACCTCGACCCGGGCCACGAGCTCGCGCGGGCTGAACGGCTTGAGGATGTAGTCGTCGGCTCCCAGCTGCAGGCCGAGGAGCCGGTCGATCTCGGCCGCACGCGCGGTCAGCATGACCAGGTAGGCATCGGTGAACGCCCGGAGCCTGCGGCAGACCTCCATGCCGTCGATGTCGGGGAGGGCGAGGTCGAGGGTGATCAGGTCGGGCTCGGTCTCGCGGACCAGGTCGATGCCCTGCTGGCCGGTCGCGGCGGCGTCGACCGTCCAGCCTGCCTGTCCGAGCACCGTGGCCAGCAGGTCGCGCACATCCGAGGCGTCCTCGATGACGACGACGCGACGGCCGCCAGCCCCGTACCCACCGTTCACCGTACGTACGTTCCTTCCTCCGAGTAGGAAACCCGCCGCTCAGGCGGTGCGCCTGCTCCGTCGTCCCACGAACAGCAGGCCCAGGATGCTGACGATCAGCAGCGCCGCTCCGGGCGCGAGCAAGCGCGACAGCGCAGGCGGGGTGGCGCCGGCCACCCGGGTGAACTGGGCCGCCGCAGGTGGCGTCACCTCCGGCTGCGCGCCGTTGCCCAGCCGCTTGACCACCTGGTGGGTGAGCCGAGCCGTGGCTCGCGCGGTGCCGGAGGTCGCCAGCAGCCAGGAGCGGTGCTCGGTCACGAAGAAGATGTAGCGGGTGTTCTCCCGCAGGGTGGGCAGCGCGCACCGGGTGCCGGCGAGAGCGGTCACCACGACCTGGTCCTGGACCAGCGAGGACTTGTAGACCCGGTCGGCGGTGACCTGGTAGGTGCGGGTGGCGCGTTTGCCCGGGTTCTGCAGCGGCCGGACCTTGGTGACCTCGCCGCGGAACACGACGTCGGCGTGGGTGATGTCCTGGTCGAGCGTGGGATCCGGGCACGGCCGGGCGGCCTGCGCCGGCGGGGAGCCGGCGACCACGAGCAGGCCCGCCACGAGGGTGCCCGCCACGAGCAGACCGGCCGCGAGCAGACCGGCCGTCACGACGCCGGCCGCAGCCCGACCCGCAGCCCGACCCGCAGCCCGGCCCGCGGCCAGGCGTGCGTCGAGCACGCGTCGTACGGCGGAGATCACCGGGACATCACACCACAGGCGCCGGTCTCGCCCCGGCTCACGTTCCGGCTCACGTTCCGGCTCACAGTCCGGCTCACGTTTCCGGGTCACGTCCCGGGTCACAGACCGAAGAGTGCCGACAACGTCTCGGCGACCCCGTCGTCGTCGTTGGCGGGCGCGACGCGATCGGCGACCTCGAGCACGGAGGGGTGCGCATTCGCGACGGCGTACGACGTGCCTGCCCAGGTCAGCATCGGGAGGTCGTTGGGCATGTCGCCGAAGACCACGACGTCGGCCGGGTCGACCCCGAGGCGTGTGCACAACCGGGCCAGCCCGTCGCCCTTGGTGACGCCGGCCGCGCTGATCTCGACCAGGCCGTCCACCGTCCAGGTGGCCACCGCAGCGTCGCCGACGGTCGCGAACACCTGCTCGCGGAGCAGCACCGGGTCGAGGTGCTCGTGCCGGACGAGGAGCTTGAGGGCCGGTGCGGTCCAGACCTCGTGGATCGCGCCGGTGGGGCTGCCCGGTGGGGCGTGTCCGGGCTCGAGGTACTCCGGCTCGAGGGCGATGCCGTCGATCAGCTCGACCGCGAAGTGCACCCCCGGCAGGGCGGCGCGGAGGCGCTCGGTGAGGGCGAGGCCGGGTCCGATCTCGAGCGCCCGGACCTCCAGCGCCTCGCCGGTGGCTACGTCGAGGAGGAGCGCTCCGTTGGACACGATCGCCAGCCCCCGCGAGCCGACGTAGGGCCAGAGGTGGTCCATCCAGCGGCGCGGTCGCGCGGTCACGAACGCGACGTCGACACCGAGGTCGAGCACGCCGCGGAGCACGTCGGCGGTGCGCTCGGAGATCGTGCCGTCGCTGCGCAGGAGGGTGCCGTCGAGGTCGGAGGCGACCAGGCGCGGACGAGTCATGACGCGGCGGTCACGACGCCGTCTCAGGGAACCAGCGGGCCAGCTCGGTCGCCGCTCCCTCCTCGTGCACGGTGCCGGTCACCGCGTCGGCGGCGGCTCGCACCACCTCGACCGCCTGACCCATCGACACGCCTCGGCCGGCCCACTGCAGCATCTCGATGTCGTTGCGGCCGTCGCCGATCGCGAGCACGTCGGCCGCGTCGACCTCGAGGCGGTCGGCGACGAGCTCCAGCCCGAAGGCCTTGCTGACGCCCACCGGTGCGAGGTCGAGCCAGGCCGTCCAGCCGACGACGTAGTCGGTGCCGTGCAGCCCGAGCCGCTGGGCCAGGGCGACGAAGTCGTCGGCGGTCGCGTCGGGGTCGCGGATGATGACGCGGCTGACCGGGCCGGCCACGAGGTCCTCCACCGGCGCGATCGTCATCTCGCCGGTCAGCTCGCCGGGCGGGAAGGGCCGGTTGACCCGGTAGCCCACGCCGCGCTCCTCGACGGCGACGAGGGCCGTGGGGTGGTGCTCCAGGACGGCCTTCACCGCCGGGGCGGCGTCGAACGTCACCTCGTGGACGACGTCGAGGGGCGGGTAGCGGAACACCACCGCGCCGTTGCTGGCCACGATCCAGACCGGGTCGGCTCCGTCGGTGTGCAGGTCGAGCAGGTCGGCGATCCGGGTCATGCCGTGGGGAGAGCGGCCACTGGCGAGCACGATCGGCACGCCGGCCTCGAGCGCGCGGTGCACCGCGGCGTACACCGGCGGGCTCACCTGCTCGTAGGCGGTCCCGACGCCCTCGACCCACTTCAGCAGCGTGCCGTCGATGTCGAGCGCGACCAGCCTCGGTCGCCAGCCGTCCGGGTGCGTCACTGCTCGATGGGCTTGAGGATCTCGAGCCCGCCGAGGTAGGGACGCAGTGCCTCGGGCACCCGGACCGAGCCGTCCGCCTGCTGGTGGGTCTCCAGGAGCGCGATGATCGGCCGGTTGGTCGAGCAGAGCGTGCCGTTGAGGGTGGCGATCGGCCTGATCTCGCCGTCCTTGCCGCCGCCGTCGTCTGGGAACCGGCCGCGGGTGTCGAGGCGGCGGGTCTGGAAGTCGGTGCAGTTGGAGGTCGAGGTGAGCTCGCGGTAGCGGCCCTGGCTGGCGATCCAGGCCTCGCAGTCGAACTTCCGCTGGGCCGAGAGTCCGAGGTCGCCGGCCGCAACGTCAATCACCCGGTAGCAGAGCTCGAGCTTGTCGAGGAACTCCTTCTCCCACTCCAGCAGGCGCCGGTGCTCGGCGTAGGACTCCTCGAGGGTCGTGTAGACGAACATCTCGACCTTGTCGAACCAGTGCACCCGGAAGATGCCGCGGGTGTCCTTGCCGTGCGAGCCGGCCTCCTTGCGGAAACAGGGGCTGAACGCGGCGTAGCGCAGCGGCAGCGTCCGGGCGTCGAGGATCTCGTCGGAGTGGTACGCCGCCATCGGCACTTCCGACGTGCCGACCAGGTAGAGGTCCTGGCCCTCGATGCGGTAGACGTCGTCGGCCGCCTGCCCGAGGAAGCCGGTGCCCTCCATCGCCCGCGGCTTGACCAGCGACGGGGGGATGACCTGGGTGAAGCCATTCGCGCGGGCCTGGTCCATCGCCATGTTGATCAGTGCGAACTCCAGCTGCGCACCGATGCCGGTCAGGAAGTAGAAGCGCGAGCCGGACACCTTGGCGCCGCGCTCGAGGTCGATCGCCCCGAGCATCCGACCGAGCTCGACGTGGTCTCGCGGCTCGAAGTCGAACTCCGGCGGCGTGCCCACGGTCTCGAGGACGACGAAGTCCTCCTCGCCCCCGGCGGGCGTCTCGTCGGAGGCCAGGTTGGGGATGTCCATCAGCGCCGCGCGCCAGGTCTCCTCGGCCTCGGTCTGCGCCGCCTCGGCGGCCTTCACCTCGGCGGCGAGGTCCTTGGTGCGGGCGAGCAGGGCGGCCTTCTCCGCGCCTTCAGCCTGCGGGATCTGTTTGCCGAGCTGCTTCTGCTCGGCGCGCCTGGCCTCGAACGTCGAGATGGCGGCACGGCGTGCGGAGTCGGCGGCCAGCGCCCGGCCGACGACGTCGTCGGACAGGCCTCGCTTGGCCTGCGCGGCGCGGACCCGGTCGGGATCGTCGCGCAGCACCTTGGGGTCGATCATCGGGCCACTCCTCCGGTCATGCGGCCAGGCTATCCACGGGGGGTCGTGGTCGGCACATCAGTAACGCCACCGCGACGGTTGACTCTCGAGCCGCCGGGCATACTGACGCCCGTGCTCGTCCGCCCCCGTCCAGTCACGCTGGCATGGGCCGGGGTGTGCGCGGGACTGTTCCTCCTCCTCGCGTTCCTGGTCCACCTCCAGCGCGCGCCCCTGCTCGGGTTCGACGACTTCGGCCGCACGGCCGAGCAGTGGGCGCGGGACCGGTCCTGGCTGGTCCCGCCGCTACGCCGGATCGAGGCCGGGTTCGCGACGATCGGGATGGCGGTCTGGACGACCTTGATCGCCGTCCCGCTGTTCCTCCGCGGCTACCGGCGCGCTGCCGTGTTCACCGTCGGGGTGATGATCTCGACCTCGCTGCTGACCACCGGCGTGAAGCTCCTCTACGGACGGCCCCGACCGACTTGGCAGGACCCGGTCGGCAAGCTGGTCTCCAAGTCGTTCCCGTCCGGCCACGCGTCGAGCTCGGCGGCGCTGGCGGGCGTGCTGATCGTGCTGGCCGTGATGCTGGTGCGCAAGGCCTTCTGGCGGCGGGCGATCTACGTCGGCGCCGTACTGCTGGCGCTCGTGGTCGGGTCCGACCGGGTGCTGCTCGGGCGCCACTACCCGACCGACGTCATCGGTGGCTATCTGCTCGGCGCCTGCGTCGTCCTGCTGTGGCTCTCGTTCTTCGACCCTCAGCCACGCAGCCGTGCGGACGGCGCGGAACCGCTGCCGGAGGCCGTCCCGTCCGAGCACCGCCTCGCGGTGATCCTCAACCCGGCCAAGATCGAGGACGCCGACCAGTTCCGGTCCATCGTGTCGGCGAGGGCCGCCGAGGCCGGGTGGCCGGAGCCCACCTGGCACTACACGACCGTCGCGGACCCCGGCACCGGCATGGCCGAGGCCGCCTCGATCGCCGGCGCCAGCCTGGTGATGGTGTGCGGCGGCGACGGCACCGTCCGCGAGGTCTGCGCCGAGCTCGCCGGGACCGGCATCCCGGTGGGGATCATCCCGGCCGGCACCGGCAACCTGCTGGCCCGCAACCTCGACATCCCGCTCTACCTGCGGGCCGCCGTAGACGTGGCCATCAGCGGTCAGGACCGCGCGATCGACCTGGTACGGGTCAGCGGTGACGACATGGAGGAGACCCACTTCCTGGTGATGGCCGGCATGGGGCTGGACGCCGCGATCATGGAAGGCGTCAACGAGCAGATCAAGGCGAAGGTCGGCTGGTTCGCCTACGTGCTGTCGGGCGTGAAGGCGATGATGTCACCTGTCGTCCGGCTCGAGGTCTCCGTCGACGACGGGGAGTTCACCCACCACCGCGCCCGCACCGTCGTGATCGGCAACGTCGGGTTCCTCCAGGCCGGCATGCCGCTGCTGCCCGACGCGGCCATCGACGACGGCCTGCTCGACGTCGTCCTGCTCTACCCCAAGCGCTTCTGGTCGTGGGTGCCGCTGGCGTGGCGCGTCGTCGCCAAGCGGCCGCGCACCGACGAGACCATCGAGCGGATGCGTGGCCGGACGGTCGTGGTTCGCGCTGCCTCACCCACCCCTCGCCAGCTGGACGGCGACCCCCTCGGCGCCGGCCGGGAGCTCCGGATGACCTGCCTGCACGGCCGCGTGCTCGTGCGGGTCCCGAGGTAGGACGGGCCGACCGACGCAGTCGGGGCGGCGGCCGCACCGAGCGCCGCGGCCCGCTGGCGGGCAAGGCTCCCGGCCGCGCGTGGCCGTGGTGTCGAGACGGTCGCAGAGCGACCTCCTCAACCGGCGGGGGACGGCAGCGCAACCTCTTCGACCGACGGCTGCGGCAGAGCGACCTCCTCCATCGGCGGGGACGGCAGAGCGACCTCATCGACCGACGGCACACCCCTGTCGAGGAGGCGTGCCGGGTCTGGTCCGGCGGTTGAGGAGGCGCGCCAGCGCCGTCTCGAAACCCCGGACCGTACCCGAGTCGCCGTCACGCCGGTCGGGCGTGCGCGACGGCCTCCTCCTCCTCGGGGGAGAGCTGCTGCTGGGAGGACCAGTCGGTGACGTTCTTGGCGTAGGTGCGGGCCTCGGAGCGGCCGTGGATGGAGGTCAGCACCACTCCGTTGCCGGCGTTGTCGAGCAGGGCCAGCGACCAGGAGAGGTGCCCGCCCATGTCGCCGAACGCGTCGTAGCGCACCACCGCCAGGTGGCGCAGCGAGTCGCCGGCCTCGGCGCGGAGAGCGGCGACCTCCTGCCGCAGGCCCAGCACGTCCTCGGGGAGCGCCTCGGCCCCCGTCGTACGACGTGGCCCGGCCTGGCGACGCAGCGCGACCACGGCCACCCCGGCCGCCGCCACGGCAACGACCAGGGTCACCACGTCGAGGATCCACACGTTGAGCGAGCCTAATCGCGCAGGTGGCCGGTCTGGGACACTGACGCGCGTGACACCCACGTCGGCTGCGCGCCGGATCGTCTACCAGGGCGAGCCCGGCTCCAACTCCCACCTCGCCTGCCAGCAGTGGCACCCCCAGGCCGAGGCGGTCGCGTGCGCCAGCTTCGAGGACTGCTTCGCGGCGGTCGAGAACGGCGACGCCGACCTGGCGATGATCCCGATCGACAACTCCCTGGCCGGCCGGGTCGCCGACATCCACCATTTCCTGCCCACCTCGCGGCTCCACATCGTGGGCGAGCACTTCCTGCGCATCCGCTTCTCGCTGCTCGGGGTCCCGGGCACCACGCTCGAGGGTGTGAAGACCGTGCACAGCCACGTGCACGCGCTCGGCCAGTGCCGCCGGGTCATCCGCGAGCACGGCTTCGCGCCGGTCATCTCCGGCGACACCGCCGGGGCCGCCCGCGAGGTGAAGGAGGCGGGTGACCCCACCCAGGCCGCGATCTCGCCGCCGTTGGCGGCCGAGATCTACGGCCTCGAGGTGCTGCTCGACGAGGTCGAGGACGAGGACCACAACACCACCCGGTTCGTCGTGCTCTCGCGCGACTTCGAGCAGGCGCCGTCAGGCGGGGGACCCGTGGTCACCAGCTTCGTCTTCAACGTCCGCAACCTCCCGGCCGCTCTCTACAAGGCCCTCGGCGGCTTCGCCACGAACGGCGTGAACATGACCAAGCTCGAGAGCTACATGGTCGGCGGGGAGTTCACCGCGACCCAGTTCCTCGCGGAGGTCGACGGCCACCCCAACGACCTCCCGGTCAAGCGCGCGCTCGAGGAGCTGGAGTTCTTCACCACCGAGGTGAAGGTGCTCGGCGTCTACCCCGCCGACCCGTTCCGCTCGGAGGCCTAGGCAGCCTCGGGGGCGGCCATCACCCAGAACATCGCGCCCTGCGGGTCGGCGACCATCGCCATCCGACCGACGCCGGGAACGTCCATCGCCGGCGCGACCGACCTCCCGCCGAGCTCTTCTGCCCGGGCGACGCTGGCGTCGACGTCCGCGACGTTGAAGTAGATGTTCCAGTGCGGCGGCGTCCCCGCGGGCAGCATCGCGAGGTCCATCGACCCGCCGATCTGGCGGCCCTCGGCGTTGGTGAGCAAGGTGTAGGTGCCGGCCTCGCCCATGTCCATGGCCTCGCTGCCCATGCCCAGAACCTCGGCGTAGAAGCGGGTGGCGGCGGCCACGTCGGCGGTCACGCACTCGTTCCAGGTGGGCGTGCCGGGCTCGTTGGCACGTCGGGTGCCGATGGTCTCGCCGGCCTGCCACAGCCCCACGCGGGCCCCGGTCGGGTCCTGGATGGCCGACATCCGGCCCGCCGACATCACGTCGAAAGGACCGGCCTCGACCTTGCCGCCCGCCGCCTCGACCTTGGCGGTGGCGGCGTCGACGTCGTCGACGGCGAGGTAGACACCCCAGTAGGCCGGATGGTCCTCCATCCCGGGCGGCTGCCCCCCGACCCCGGCGACGTCGTCGCCCTCGATCTGCCCGATGTAGTAGTGGCCCATCTCGCCCATGTCGTTGTCCTCGAAGGACCACCCGAACAGGCCGCCGTAGAAGGCCTGGGCCGCCTGCTGGTCAGTCGTGGACAGCTCCACCCAGCTCGGCGTGCCCTGGTCGTAGTGCTCGAACGTCGCCATCTCGTGCTCCCCTCGGGTCGGTCGACCCCGGTCCCACTCAACACCTGGCCACCGACGCTGGCAACGGGCCGCTGAGGAACGGCGGGCGAAGACCGCCCGCTAGGTTCGACGCGTGGACCCGGCCGTCATCGCGGTCGCCTTCGGGGCGATCTTCTTGGTGGAGCTCCCCGACAAGACCTTCGTCGCCACCCTGGTGCTGTCCACCCGTTACCGGCCGCTCGCGGTGTGGGTCGGGGTCGGTCTCGCCTTCCTGGTGCAGACCGCCATCGCGTGCACGGTCGGCGGCCTGGTGACCCTGCTGCCGCACACCGTCGTCGAGATCGTGACGGGCGTGATCTTCCTCGCCGGCGCGGTGCTCCTCCTGCGCGAGGCTCCCAAGGCCGACGCGGAGGAGGCCGAGACCGAGGAGGAGTACGCCGCCAAGGCGACCTCGCCGAAGTCGGGCCTGGCTGCGGTGGGGGCCAGCTTCCTCGTGCTCTTCGCCGCCGAGTGGGGCGACCTCTCCCAGCTGCTCACGATCAGCCTGGTCGGCCGCTACCACGACGCGTGGTCGGTCTTCGTCGGGGCCTGGACGGCCCTGCTGGTGGTCTCCGGCCTGGCGTGCGTGGCCGGTCGCTTCCTGCTGCGCCACCTGCGGCTGTCGACGATCCATTACGTCGGTGCCTCGGTGTGCTTCCTGCTCGCGCTCCTGACGGCGTACCAGATCGTCACGGGGTGACCGTGCGGGTGCTGCCGCCCTAGGCTGCGCCCCATGTCGACTCACCCCTTGGCCGACGCGTCCGGCGGCCGTCACCCTCACGGCGCCGACTCGGAGGTGGGCCGTCTCGGCACGGTGATGCTCCACCGGCCGGGCCCCGAGCTCACGCGCCTCACGCCTCGCAACAACGACCGGCTGCTCTTCGACGGCATCCCGTGGGTCGCTCGCGCGCAGGACGAGCACGACGCCTTCGCGTCCGCCCTGCGCGAGCGCGGGGTCGAGGTGCTCTACCTGATGGACCTTCTCACCGAGACCCTGGCTGACCAGCGGGCGCGCGACCGGGCGATCGACACCGCGATCGTGAGCCTCCACCTCGGCGAGACGATGCGGCGCTGGCTCGGCCCGATGCTGCGCGACGCCACACCGGCCGAGCTGGCCTCCCACCTGACCGCGGGTGTGCGCAACGACGAGGCGCGCGGCGGGTTCGGGCTGGTCACGTCGCTGCTGGCCAGCGACGACTTCCTGATCGACCCGCTTCCCAACCTGCTGTTCACCCGCGACTCGTCGGTGTGGGTGCGCGACCGGGTCGCCATCACCTCGCTGGCGATGCCCGCCCGGTCGCGCGAGACCCAGCTGACCGAGCTGATCTACACCTGGCACCCGCGCTTCGCCGGCACCACCCGGCTGCACGGCTGGCGCAACGAGCACGTCGAAGGCGGCGACGTCCTCCTGCTCGGTCCCGGGGTGCTCGCCATCGGCGTCGGCGAGCGGACCACGCCGGCCGGCGCCGAGCAGCTCGCCCGCGAGGTCTTCCGGGCCGGGCTCGCCCACACCGTGCTCGCCGTACCGATCGCGCAGGAGCGGGCGACCATGCACCTCGACACCGTCTGCACGATGGTCGACGTCGACAAGGTGGTGATGTACCCCAACGTCGCCGACACCCTGACGGCGTACGCCGTGACCATGGCGCCGGGCTCGACGCCCGACCCCGACGCCGAGGACGACGGGCTCGAGCTCCACGTCGCCGACGCCGAGCACTTCCTGATCGCGGCCGCCAAGGCGATGAACATCGACACCCTCCACCAGATCGACACCGGGCTCGACCCCGTCACCGCCGAGCGCGAGCAGTGGGACGACGGCAACAACACCCTGGCCGTGGCGCCGCGGGTGGCGGTCGCCTACGAGCGCAACGACGAGACCAACGAGCGGCTCGAGGACGCCGGCATCGAGGTGGTCCGGATCGCCGGCTCCGAGCTCGGGTCCGGCCGCGGCGGCCCGCGGTGCATGAGCTGCCCGATCGCCCGGGAGTCCCTCGCCTGACCTGTGGGGGGCGCCCGGCCGTCGGGATCCCCGGCTGACCGGGGATCCCTGCACCAGTCGGCCGTTGCAACCCCCGACAAGTGCAGGGAGCGCCTGCGAGATGTGACGGACGGGGCCTGTGGGGCGAGCCGCTCAGAACAGCCCCACGATGTTGCCGTCGGCGTCGAGGTCGATCCGCTCCGCGTTGGGGTGGGACGGCAGACCGGGCATGGTGCGCATGTCGCCGCAGATGGCGTAGACGTAGCCGGCCCCGGCGGCCAACCGCACCTCCCGGACCGGCAGCCGCCAGCCCGTGGGGGCGCCGCGCAGCTTGGGATCGGAGCTGATCGACAGGTGCGTCTTGGCGATCACCACGGGCAGCTCGCCGAACCCGAGCTTCTCGTACTCGGCCAGCCCCTTGGCGGCACCGGGTGACAGGTCGATGCCGTCGGCGCCGTAGATCTGGGTCGCGACGGTCTCGATCTTGTCCACCAGCGGCATCGAGAGCTCGTAGAGGAACCGGAAGTCCGAGCCCTCGTCCAGGGCCTCGAGCACGGTGTCCGCCAGCGCCTTCGCTCCCGGGCCGCCCTCGACGACGTGCCGGCTGACCGCACAGCGGACGCCCAGCTCGTCGCAGGTCTGGAGGATCGCCTCGTGCTCGGAGTCGTGGTCGTCGGCGAAGGCGTTGATCGCCACGACCGGGGTGATCCCGAACCGCTGCACGATTCCGATGTGGGCTCGCAGGTTGGGCAGGCCGGCGCGTACGTCGTCCGGGTTCTCCTCGAGCAGGCCCGGCGGAAGGTCCTTGCCGGGGCGGATGTCGTAGCGCCCGGAGTGGGCCTTCATCGAGCGCACGGTCACCACGATCACGGCCAGGTCGGGGGTGAGACCGCCGGCCCGGCACTTCACGTCGAAGAACCGCTCGGCGCCCATGTCCGACCCGAAGCCGGCCTCGGTGACGACGACGTCCGCGTGCGAGAGCGCGATCCGGTCGGCGATCACCGACGACGTACCGGTGGCGATGTTGCCGAAGGGTCCGCAGTGCACCAGCGCCGGCCCGCCCTCGAGGGTCTGGAGGAGGTTGGGCTTGATGGCGTCCTTGAGGATCACGGCCATGGCTCCCGCGGCCTTGACGTCCTCGGCGGTCACCGGCTCACCGGCAGCGGTGGTCCCGACGACGATCCGTCCGAGCCGCTCGCGCAGGTCGGACAGCGAGGTGCTGAGGGTGAGGATCGCCATGATCTCGCTGGCCGCGGTGATGTCGAACCCCGACTGACGCGGTACGCCGTCCAGGCGCGCGCCGAGCCCGATCACCACGTTGCGCAGGGCCCGGTCGTTGACGTCGAGGACCCGGCGCCAGGTCACGTTGCGGGGGTCCAGGCCCGAGGGACTGCCGAAGTGCAGGTCGTTCTCGACCATCGCGGCCAGCAGGTTGTGGGCCGCGGTCACGGCGTGGAAGTCGCCGGTCAGGTGGAGGTTGATCCGCTCCATCGGGACGACCTGGCTGTAGCCGCCGCCGGCCGCGCCGCCCTTGATCCCGAACGTCGGTCCCATCGAGGCCTGCCGCAGGTCGACGACCGCGTTGGTGCCGCGGTGCGCGAGCCCCTGGGCGAGCCCGACGCTGGTGGTGGTCTTCCCCTCCCCCAGCGGGGTCGGGGTGACGGCGGTGACGACGACGTACTTCGCCCGCCCCGCCCTCTCGTCGGGGACCTCGAGCGCGGCGAGGTCGATCTTGGCGACGCCGCGTCCGTAGTGCTCGAGATGCTCCTCGCCGACACCGAGGTCGGCCGCGACGTCTGAGATGGGGCGGAGGGTGGCGGCCTGGGCGATCTCCAGGCTGCTCGGTATCGGCTTGTTCATGGCCCTTGCCTACCGGTTCCAGCGCTCGGGGGGAACAGTCGCAGGTCCTGGCCTAGTCCGGCCGGTCGACCTGCCCGGCAGGAAGACAGCCCGGCCGATGTCGACGGGGGATGCGACAACGACCGGGCCGACGGTGACGCTATCGACCCCTGATCGGGTGTTCAACCACCACCGGTACCCATTTGCATCGGCGCAGCATGAACGCAGGTCAGCGGCACCCGGGACGGAGAATTTCTCGGCGGCGAGACGGGGTCAACGCAAGGTGACCTGCCGGTTGGCCAGCTCGACCCGGGCCGCCCGCTCGTCGGGCGTGAGGTCGCCGGTCTCGGCGAGGGCATCCTCGAGGCGGACGCCGAACGCCGCTGCCGGCTCCTCCAGCGCCTCGGCGCCGGTGCCGACCGGCAGGTCCCAGACCGGTACGACGAGCCCGTGCGCACGGAACATCCCGACCAGCTTCGTCTCCGCGCCGACGCCGTCGGCGCGCCGCGCGTGCAGGCGGGCGAGGGCGTCGACCAGCGGCGCCTCGTCGTACGGCATCACCCAGCGCAGGTGCTCCTTGGCGCCGATGTGGGTCCAGTACGCCGCGTCCACGGTCGTCAGCCGCGCCGACGGCGCCACGGCGCCGTTGGCCTGCTCGAGCGCGGCGGCCATGGCGTCGTCCTGCTCCTCGATGTCGTCGAGCCACCAGGCGAAGCCCTCGTGGACGGTCACCTCGAGCGGCTCGTCGGCGACCAGGTCCTGGAGGCGGGGACCGGGTCCGGGCGGGTCGACCAGCCCGACGATGCCAGGTTCGTTCGTGGCCAGAGCCTCCTCGAGCACCGCTCCCAGGTCGCGGGACGGGTCACCGAACGAGTGGCGCACCTGGAGGCCGAGCCACACCTGTCCGCTGTCGCGGACCATCGCCGGCGCCGCCGTCGGCAGCATGGTGCCGAGCCGCACAGTGCGCTCGCCCACCCGTAGCGGCGCGGTCGCCGACGACACGAACTCGCGCAGGGCGACCAGGTCGCGCTCGGCGGCCAGGCCGGCGAACGGACGAGCAACGTAGGCGCCCCCGGCCGAGCCGTGGCAGGCCTTGTAGCGCTTGCCCGACCCGCACGGGCAGGGCTGGCGCGGCCCGATCCCGTCCGCGGCGCCGGCTCCGGGGTCCGTGGCGGCTCGCTCCCGAGCCTTGGTACGCGACTTCTTGGCCATGCCGCGAGGCTAGGCCCCGCCCTCGTCGTCGAGCCAACTGAGCATCTGGCGCGGTCGGTCGGTGATGACCGCGCGCACCCCCAGCGACTGGCACAGGTCCAGCTGTTCGTGGGTGTTGACCGTCCAGACGTGGAGGTCGCGGCGGGTGCGGACCAGGCGCTGCGCGAACTTCGGGTGCTTGGTGAGGCTCAAGATCCCCGGCCCGAGGAGCCAGCCGTCCTCCAGCACGGGCTTCAGCATCGGCCAGTGCCGGGCTTTCTCGATCAGCATCACCAGCCGCAGGTCCGGCGCCAGTCGCTGCATCCGCTGCAACGCGACGTAGGAGAAGCTCATCACCCGCACCGGACTGTCGGAGCCGGCCCAGCCGAACTCCGCGAGCGCCTCGACGAGCCGGCGCTCGACCAGCCCGCCGTACCGCGTCGGGTGCTTGGTCTCGATCGCCAGCTCGATGGGGCGGTCGGCGTCGGCGACGGTCTCCATCAGCCGGCGCAGGGTGAGCACCTTGTCGAGACCGGGGTCGCGGTCCGGCTCCTCGTCGTCGAGCCCGGCCCAGGGGTTCTTCCAGGAGGCGAACTCCAGCTGGTCGAGGTCGGCCAGCTCCATCGTCGAGACCAGCCCGCGCCGGGACGCCGTACGGCGCAGGTCGCGGTCGTGGACGCAGACCAGGTGGCCGTCGGCGGTGAGCCGGACGTCGCACTCCAGTGCCTCGGCCCCACTGCGGATCGCCTCGAGGTAGGCCCCCAACGTGTGCTCGGCGTTGTCGAAGCTGGCGCCGCGGTGTGCGACGACCTGGGGCCGCATGGCTGCATTGTGTCCCATCGCGGTCGCCGGCTAAGGAGAGCACCCGCCTGCGAGGCCGGAGTTCACCGAGGCTTCCACCGCCGGTCGCCCGGGGCTAGCCTGGCCACGGCCAGGGCAGCCGGCCGCCTGCACCCCGCGACGCGGGGACGGTGAATGCCCCGCACGTCCTTCCATGTCCGTGATGCGCCCTCACCGGGCGGACCCGCCAGGCAACGCAGGCCCCTGATCCCGCGTCAGCGGAGGTCCGCCGGAGAGAAGCAGCGTCATGACCGAGTCCCTCTCGCCCAAGTCGATGGCCCGCCGGCTGCGCGACGACCTCGCCGGCCGTGGGGTCGTCGTCAGCCACAGCGAGGCCCTCGAGCTGGTCGCGCACCAGTACGGCGCGCGCGACTGGAACACGCTGGCGGCCGGGCCCCCAGCCGGGGTCGACGCCCCCGGGGACGGACCTGCGGTGCCGATCCTGCGGATCTTCGACCGCACCAAGGCGCTGGAGTTCTACGTCGACTACCTCGGGTTCCACCTCGATTGGGAGCACGGCGGTCCTGCCGACCACTCCCCGCTGTACGCCCAGGTCTCCCGCGGCCCCGCTCTCCTGCACCTCAGCGAGCACCACGGTGACGCGAGCCCAGGGGGCGCTGCGCTGGTCCCGGTCGCCGACCTGACCGCCCTCCACGCCGGGCTCGCAGGGCACGACTACGCCTACGCCCGCCCGGGCATCCGCGACGAGGACTGGGGCCGGGTGATGGTGGTGGTCGACCCGTTCCACAACCGGATCGTCTTCCACCAGCCGGTGGCCACCGCGGTCGAGCCGCGCCCGTCCGAGGCCGCCGCGCCGATCGAGCTCACCTACGACCTCACCTGCTCACCGGAGCTCGCCTGGGACACGTTCGTCCGGCGTATCGACGAGTGGTGGCACCCTGCCTACGCCCCGGAAGGGCTGGTGGAGGTCGAGATCGACCCGGTCGTCGGCGGAAGCGCCCGGATGCGGCTGGCGGACGGCACGACGTACCCGTGGGGCACGGTGACCGTCGCGGACCTGCCCCGCCACTACGCCCAGACCTTCACGCTCGCCCAGGACTCGGAGCACCCGAGCACCCTGGACGTGCGCTTCGAGCGACACGGTCGTGGCTGCCGGGTCGAGTTCGCCCATGGCGGCTGGACGGCCGGCAACGTCGCCGGGCGGTCGCGGTTCACCGAGTGGGGCATCCTGCTCGACCGCTTCGCGGCCCTGGCCGAGGACCGGCCGGTGCCCGACGTCCCGTCCTGGGTGACCGAGGGCGGTCCGGGCTAGCGTCGGGACCATGACCGACGTAGAGGTGCGCGACCACCCCGACGAGAGCAGGTTCGAGGCACGCGTCGACGGGCAGCTCGCCGGCTTCTCCGCCTACCTGCTCGCGGGCGGCACGATGACCTTCACCCACACCGAGGTCGACGACGCCTACGAGGGGCAGGGCGTCGGCTCGGCCTTGGTGCGCCAGTCGCTCGACCAGGTGCGTGAGCGACCGGAGATCCGGGTGGCTGCGAGCTGTCCGTTCGTCCGCGACTGGCTGCGCAAGCACCCCGACTACCAGGACCTCACCCGCCGATGAGCGGCGTGAGCGACGACCTCCGCAGCTATCTCCAGGAGGGTCGCGACGCCGTCGTCCGGTCCGTCGACGGCATCTCGGACTACGACGCCCGCCGCCCGCTGGTGCCCTCGGGGACCAACCTGCTCGGGCTGGTCAAGCATCTCTCGGGCATCGAGCTCGGCTACCTCGGCGCCTGCGTCGGCCGGCCGTCACCGGTAGCGCTGCCGTGGGAGGACGACGGATCGGTGTGGCAGTCGGCCGACCTGTGGGCGACGCCCGACCAGAGCCGCGACTACCTCCTCGACCTCTACCGCGCCGCCTGGCGCCACAGCGACGAGTCGCTGGCCACCCTCCCGCTGGATGCGCCGGCCACCGTGGGCTGGTGGCCCGAGGAGCGCCGGCGCACGACGTTCGGCCACCTCGTGGTCCGGGTCGTCGCCGAGACCGCCCAGCACGCCGGCCACTGCGACATCCTGCGCGAGACGGTCGACGGCCGCGGTGGCCGCGACGCGTCCGCCATGGACGCGGACGCGTGGACGGCGTACGTCGGGCGGATCCAGGCTGCCGCGGACGCCTTCCGCTGAGGCTCAGTCGTCGAGGATGGCGGCGCGATCGACCGCCATCGTGCCGGTCGCCTCGACCGGCGTCGGGTCCGGGTCGACGAGGTCGTCCTCGAGCGACGACTCGCCGTACACCGCCTGGGCCAGCCCGAGCGACAGCCCCATGATCTCGTGGTCGGCGAGCCCGAGCCGGATCGCAACGGCGCGGGCGTTCTCCGGCCGGTCGCGCGGGTCCTTCTGCAGCATGTCCTCGATGACGCCGGCGAGGTCCTCCGGTACGTCGTCGGGCAGCGGAGGTGGCTCCTCGTGGAGGTGGGACATCGCCGTCGCGATCGGGGTCGGCTTGTCGAACGGCTTGGCGCCGCTGAGCATCTCGTGGGCGACGACCCCGAGGGCGTAGAGGTCGCTGGCGCCGGTCGCCGGCCGGCCGAGCGCCTGCTCGGGGCTGAGGTAGCTCGGCGTACCGAGCAGGTCACCGGCCCGGGTGTGGCCCGAGGCGTCCACGGCGCGGGCGATGCCGAAGTCGGTGAGCTTCACCAGGCCGTCGTCGCGGACCAGGATGTTGGCGGGCTTGACGTCGCGGTGGACGACCTTGGCCTCGTGGGCGACACCGAGCGCGAGCGCACACTGCCCGACGATGGAGCGCACCTGGTCGGGCTCGATCCGGCCACGCTCCTGGATCAGGGTCGAGAGCGGCTTGCCGTCGACCAGCTCCATGACCAGGAAGGCGACCCCGTCGTCCTCGCCGTAGTCGAAGAGGGTTGCGATGTTGGTGTGGATCAGGGCCGCGGAGTGCAGTGCCTCGTCGCGGAAGCGGAGGGCGAAGAGCTCCTCGTGGTCGGGGTCGGGACGCATCACCTTCACCGCGACCCGCCGTTGCAGCACCTCGTCGTCGGCCGCCCACACGTCGGCCATCCCGCCGGAGGCGACACGTTCGTCGAGGAGGTAGCGACCGCCGAGGGAAAGCCCGGGACCCACCTGGGTCACCACGTGCACCTCATGCCTGGTCCTCTCGTTCGCTCGGGGCGTGCTCTCGTCCCCCGCGAACCGGCCGATGCCCTGCGCGCAGCGTACCCACGAGTAGCCCGGCTCATGCCTTTCGCGAGGAGGTTCAGCGGGACCGCAGGAAGGCACCGAAGTGGGGCACGGTGAAGGCGATCCGGCCGCGCTCTCCGGAGTAGATCAGGCCCTTCTTCAACAACGCGTCGCGCGCCGGAGACAACGACTGCGGCTTCTTGCCGAGCACCTCCGCCACGTCGGCCGTGGGCACCGACTCGACCTCGTCGAGGGCTTCGCCGTCGGCGGCGAGCCGGGACGCCGCGTCGGCCATCGCGCGGAGGTACTCCCGCTCCCCCGGCGTCGCCCGCTCGTAGCGGGACCCGAAGAAGCCGACCGCGAGCTCGCGCTCGGACTCGGGAGCAGCCACGGCCACGTCGGCCGCGGTGATCGGCGAGTGCGGGGCCAGGTCCCAGACCGTCTTGCCGTAGGCCTGGATGAAGTAGGGATAGCCCCCGGTGGCGGCGTAGAGCGCGTCCAGCGCCTCCTCGTCGTACGACGCGTCCTCGGCCTCGGCGGGAAGGCGCAGGGCGAGGTCGGCGGCGTCGCGGTCGAGCCGGTCGATCCGCTGGTAGCCGAACAGCCGCTCGGAGTAGGACTTCGCCGCCGAGAGCACCGCCGGCAGGTGCGGCAGGCCGGCTCCGACCACGATCAGGGGCAGCCCCGACTGGCTGATCTCGTGGCAGGCCGCGCAGAGGGCGGAGACGTCGTCGGGTCCGAGGTCCTGCATCTCGTCGATGAACACCGCCAGGCCCCGGCCGCGGTCGGCCGCCAGCCCGCCGAGGTCGGTGAAGAGCTCGACCAGGTCGATCTCGACGTCGCCGGAGTCGGCACGGCCGCGGACCGACGGCGCGTCGATGCCGGGATGCCAGCGGTCGCGGAGCTTGGCGCTGCTGCCGGCGTCGCGCTCGGCGAAGGACCGCACCACGCCGAGCACATGGGTGACCGACTCCTCGTCGGTGTGACCGAGCTCGCGGACCGCCTGGTGCGCCGCCGAGGACAGGGGGCGACGTAGCCCCTGCTCGGGCCGCGCCTCGAGCTTGCCGGTGCCCCACCCGCGTCGCACCGCAGCCGACCGGAGGGCGTTGAGCAGCACGGTCTTGCCGACCCCGCGCAGGCCGGTCAGGACGACGCTCCGCTCCGGGCGCCCGTGGGCGACCCGCTCGAGCACGACGTCGAACGCCCGGAGCTGCGGGTCGCGCCCGGCGAGCTCGGGCGGCCGCTGGCCGGCTCCCGGGGCGTAGGGGTTCCGGATCGGGTCCATGCTCGGACCGTATCGGGCTCTCTAGCCGATTCCCTAGACTCCGTCCCGCGCGGCACCAACTGGCATCCAGACCGTCATCTGCCGGATGGCCGAAGTCCGGTCTGTGTGCCGGTTAGTCCCAGCCGGCACCCCCACACACGAGCCGGGCTCCCCGATCAGCGCGTGTCGGGGAGCCCGGGTGTTCCATGGGAAAGGCATGGACCTGTGACCAGTGCCCAGCGTGCAGGCCGTCCGTGCACGGCGTACGACGAGGGCCCGACGGGCCGGAGTCGGCCAGGTGAACGGTCGAGGGCGGTCGAGGGCGGTCGAAGGCGGTCGAAGGCGGTCGAGGGCGCCCGGTGGACAACAGGGTGGAGAGCGTCTCCATTCGTTAGTACCCTTGAACTAAATGACCTCGACCGCCACCCTCCGCGACCTCGGTCCGCACTACAAGTGGATCGCGCTGTCCAACACCACGCTCGGCGTGCTGATCGCCACGATCAACGCCTCGATCCTGCTGATCGCGCTGCCCGACATCTTCCGTGGCCTGCAGATCGACCCGCTCGCGCCCGGCAACTCCAGCTACCTGCTGTGGCTGATCATGGGCTACCTCGTCGTCACCGCCGTCCTGGTCGTCACCTTCGGCCGGCTCGGCGACATGTACGGCCGGGTGAAGATGTACAACGCCGGCTTCGCGATCTTCACGTTCTTCTCGCTCGCCTGCAGCGTCGTGTGGATGACCGGCACGGCCGGCGTCATCTACCTGATCGTGATGCGCCTGCTTCAAGGCGTCGGCGGAGCGCTGCTGATGGCCAACTCCAGCGCGATCATCACCGACGCCTTCCCCGCCGACCAGCGCGGCCTCGCGCTCGGCCTCAACATGGTGGCCGGCATCGCCGGGTCCTTCCTCGGCCTGGTGATCGGCGGCGTGCTCGCGCCGGTCGACTGGCGGCTGGTGTTCCTGGTCTCGGTGCCGTTCAGCCTGTTCGGAACGGCGTGGGGCTACCTCAAGCTCCGCGACCTCAGCCCGCGCCGCCACCACGTCATGGACTGGTGGGGCAACCTCACCTTCGCGTTCGGCCTGATCGGCGTCCTGGTCGCGATCACCTACGGCATCCAGCCCTACGGCGACCACATCATGGGGTGGACCAACCCCTGGGTGCTGGCCTCGATGTTCGGCGGTCTCGCCCTGCTCGCGGTCTTCTGCGTGATCGAGACCCGGATCGAGCACCCGATGTTCCACCTCGACCTGTTCAAGATCCGGGCCTTCACCTTCGGCAACCTGGCCAGCCTGCTCGCCGGTCTCGGCCGCGGCGGCCTGATGTTCATCCTGATCATCTGGCTCCAGGGCATCTGGCTGCCCCGCCACGGCTACACCTTCGAGTCGACGCCGCTGTGGGCCGGCATCTTCATGCTCCCCATGACTGTGGGCTTCCTGGTGGCCGGTCCGCTCTCGGGCTGGCTCTCCGACCTCTACGGCGCTCGCTGGTTCGCCACCGGAGGGATGCTCATCGCGGCCGCGTCGTTCTTCGCGTTCGCAGCGATGCCGGTCGACTTCACCTACTGGATGTTCGCCGCCGCCCTGTTCTTCAACGGGTTCGGGATGGGGCTGTTCTCCTCCCCCAACCGGGCCGCGGTCATGAACTCTCTCCCGGCCAACCGCCGCGGCGTCGGCGGCGGCATGAGCACGACGTTCCAGAACACCTCGATGGTGCTCTCGATCGGCATCTTCTTCTCGCTGATGATCGCGGGCCTCTCCGGCTCGCTGCCCTCGACCATGCAGGCGGGTCTGGCGGCCCACGGCGTTCCGACGGCTCAGGCGCACGCGGTCGCCGGGCTGCCACCCGTCGCGGTGCTGTTCGCCTCGCTGCTCGGCTACAACCCCGTGCAGTCGCTGCTCGGCCAGCAGACGCTGGCGGGGCTGCACCCGGCCGACGCGCACTACCTCACCGGCCACACGTTCTTCCCCTCGCTGATCTCCGGGCCGTTCCACGACGGCCTGATCGTGGCGTTCGTCTTCGCGATCACGGCCTGCCTGGTCGCCGCGGCGGCGTCGTGGTTCATGGGCGAGAGGTTCGTCAACGCCGACGACGAGCACGAGGTGGTCATCGACTTCGCGCAGCCCGAGGTCGGCACCCGGGCGACCGAGACCCAAGGCGCGCGCCCGTGAGCGCCGTACGACGTGCGCCGGCGCCCACCCGACTGGCCGGCGAGCTGCGCACCGAGGTCCACCGGCTCGCCTACCACCTCCGGACCCCGGCAACCCGCTCCGGCATCACGCCCACCCGGCTGGCGGCGCTGGCGGCGCTGACCCGCCACCCCGACGGGCTCCGGCAGGGCGAGCTCGCCGAGCTGATGGGGATGTCGGCGCCGAGCATGACCCGACTCGTCGAGATCCTGCTCGAGGCGGGATGGGTCGAGCGGCTGCGTGACCCCGACGACCAGCGGGCGCTGCTGGTCCGGCTCGCCCCGACCGGGCGCAAGACCCTCGACACCCTCCGCGAGGAGGCGACCGGTCAGCTGAGCGAGGAGCTCGCCGACCTGACCCCGGAGGAGCAGGCCGCCCTCGAGACGGCCGTCCCGGTACTCCGCAAGCTGGCCGACCGGCACGTCGAGGGCTGACCGGCGCGGGGGCTCGCGAGCAACCTCGCGTCGCCGTGCGCTGCGCCCCGGCTTCGCCGGATCAGGCCCGTGCTCGCTCAGGCGTGGCGGCGGGCCAGGGCGGCGTCGTACGCCGTGTCGAGGCCGCGGCGGAGGAGGTCGATCAGGGCCGGCACCTCGTCGACCGCCAGCCGGAACGACCCGGCGCAGACGTTCTCCCGCCACAGGGACAGCACCACCAGTCCCGACTCCTGGTGCCAGGAGACCCGCAGCGCGCGGTCGCCACCGCGGGCGTCGAGGAAGATCTCCCCGGCCGCGGGCAACGGTCTCGCAGTGGCCACCTCGTGATTGTCCGCCCGCGTGGGCCATCTGTCACTGGCCCGCTGTCACTGGCCCGCTGTCACTGGCCCGCTGTCACTGGCCCGATGTCACTGGCCCGATGTCACTGGCCCGGGCGGATGGTCGAGGGTGGCCCCGACCGCGGCTACCCTCGGGGACATGCCGGAGCTCCCCGAGGTGGAGGCCCTGGCCCTCGACCTGAAGGGCCGCCTCGACGGACACGCGATCGCCAGGATCCACCTGGCCGCGTTCAGCGCCCTGAAGACCTTCGACCCGCCCGTCTCGGCGCTCGAGGGCACGCTCGTCGACGGCGTGACCCGGCACGGGAAGTTCCTCGACATCGAGGCCAGCGGCCTCCACCTGATCCTCCACCTCGCCCGCGCGGGCTGGATCCGCTGGCGCGACGAGCTGCCGACCGTTCCGCCCCGGCCCAGCAGCAAGTCGGGGCTCGCCGTCCGGGTGGTGCTCGACGACCAGTCCGGCATCGACGTCACCGAGGCAGGCACCAAGAAGAGCCTCGCTGCCTACGTCGTCCGGTCACCGCAGGACGTGCCCGGCATCGCCGGCCTCGGACCCGACCCGCTCGACGACGCCTTCACCCGCGACGTGCTGGTGAACATCCTCGAGGACGCCGGCCGCTCGCAGATCAAGGGCGTGCTGCGCCACCAGGGCACCATCGCCGGCATCGGCAACGCCTACAGCGACGAGATCCTGCACGCGGCCAGGATGTCGCCGTTCAAGCCGGCCAACAGCCTGACCTCCGCCGAGCTCGACCAGCTCTTCGCGGCCGTCAAGGACGAGCTCGGCGACGCGGTCGAGCGGTCGCGAGGCCTGGCCGCCAGTGAGCTCAAGGGCGAGAAGAAGACCCACCTGGCGGTGCACGGTCGCACCGGCGAGGCCTGCCCGGTCTGCGGCGACACCGTGCGCGAGGTCAGCTTCGCCGACTCCTCGCTGCAGTACTGCCCGACCTGCCAGACCGGCGGCAAGCCCCTCGCCGACCGGCGGATGTCGCGGCTTCTCAAGTAGGTCCTGGTGGAGGCGCGTGCAGATCCCCACCGCTCCCGTCTCCGGCGTGCCCGACCCCGCTGCCCGACGGGCTGGTGGTGCTCGACGTACGCGAGCAGAACGAGTGGGACGCCGGCCACGTCCCGGCCACGTCCCGGCCGCGTCCCGGCCACGTCCCGGCCACGTCGACGGGTCGGTGCACGTTCCCCTGATGCAGCTCGGCGAGGGCTACGTCGACCTGCCCGCGGGGGCCCAGACGCTGGTCGTGTGCCGGTCGGGCCACCGCTCCGCCCACGCCACGGCGTACCTGCGTCAGCAGGGCATCGAGGCGGTCAACCGCGACGGCGGCCTGCTGGCCTGGCAGCGCGCCGGACGGCCCTTGGTCACCGACGACGGCGCGCCTCCCACGGTGCGGTAGCGCCTCAGGAGGACCCCGCGCTCGGCAGCAGGCCGCCGGCGCACTCCTTGACGTAGTAGGTGATGAACGCCTGGACGTCGGCGAGGTCCTGCGACTTGAAGTCCCGGGCGATCTTGGCGATGTCGCTGTCGCTGGGGTTCGACGAGCTGATCTGCGCCATCTTGCCGACCAGCACCTCGAACCCGTGTCGAGCCGAGGCGTCGATGTCACTCGGGGTGCCGACGGTCGACATCGAGGCGGCGACCTCGGACGGCTTCGCGTCGGTCCCGGAGCTCTGGAGGGTGCCGCAGAAGTCGGCCTTGGCGGCATCCGTCGGCGCCCCGGCGGCGCCCCCGCCTCCGGCGCTGCTCGAGCTCCCGCCTCCGCACGCGGTCAGGCTCGCGGAGCCGGCGACCAGCAGCACTGCTGCGGCGAGCGTCCTGCTCGCGGAAATGTGGAGGTCCATGGTCGGTCCCTTCGGTCCTCGGAGTCGCCCGGTCGACGGGTCTCAGGCACCACTGTGCCGGGTCGCCGGCGCGGGCGGAACGGCGGGGAGGCGCCGGGCCAGGTCGAGGTCGGGGGTGCGGAGCACCTGCTCGAGCAGCCGGAGGTAGTCGGACCGCCCGACCTCACGCATCCCCAACGACGCCAGGTGGGGGGTCAGCCACTGGGCGTCGAGCAGTCGGTCCTGGCCGTCGTCCATCAGGCGGGCCAGCGCGAGCAGCGCCACCTTCGACGCGTCGGTCTCGTGGTGGAACATCGACTCCCCCGCGAACAGCCCGCCGACCGCGACGCCGTACAGCCCCCCGACGAGGCGGTCGTCACGCCAGGTCTCGATCGAGTGCACCCAGCCGAGGCCGTGGAGCCGGAGGTACGCCGCACGGATCCGGCCGTCGATCCAACCGGACGGGCGACGCGGGTCGGCGCAGGCGTCGATCACCTCCGCGCAGGCGGTGTCGACGCGGGTCTCGAACCGGCGCGCCGAGCGCCGCAGCGACCGGGAGACGGTGAGCTGCCCGGGCCGCAGGACCGCTCGCCGGGTCGGGCAGAACCACGCCATCGGCGACCGGCGACCGCCCACCGGCATCGGGAAGAGGCCGCGTCGGTAGGCCTCCAGCACCGTGCCCGGCTCGAGGTCGGCGCCGGTGGCGACCAGGTCGTCACCGGGGTGGAAACGCTGTGGCGGCGGGAACTCCCAGACGCTGGGAGGAGGCTCGACCGGCACGACTTCCACGCTAGCCTCCCGCGCCCCGACGTACGATCACAGGCATGGCGGGCACCAACGCGACCACAGCGAGCACCGAGCGGCAGCCCGCCCGGCTCACCGAGCTCGCGCCCGGCCTGACTGCGGCGTTCGTCCGCCAGGCGCTGCACCGGGCCATCCACGGCGTCGGTCCGCTGCCGCCCGCGGCGGCGGCCGCCGAGGCACAGCTCCGGGAGCAGCACGGCAGCGTCGAACGTGCGATCCACGAGGTGATCGAGAACCACGTCCGCTACGCCGGCGCGCAGGGTTTCGTGACCAACCTCGGCGGCCTGGCGCTGATGACAGTGATGGTGCCGGCCAACATCTCCGGGCTGGCGCTGGTGCAGTGCCGGATGATCGCCGGCATCGCCCACCTGCGCGGCTACGACCTGAGCGACCCGCGGGTGAAGAACGCCGTGCTGGTCTGCCTGCTCGGCGAGGAGACGGTCCAGGCACGGGTGGGCGACCGGTCGATCCCGGCACCGCCGATGGCGATAGCCACGGCTCCCGCTCACGACCCGACGCTCGACCAGGTCGTCTCGGCCGAGGTCGCCGCCGACCTGGTGGCGAAGGTCGCAGGCAAGCGCGTGGCGGGCAAGGCTGGTCGGCGGGTCCCGCTGGTGGGCGGCTTCATCGGCGCGGGTGTCGACGGCTACGCGACCTGGCGGATCGGCCGCTACGCCGACCGCGAGCTCCTGCCTCTGGCCCGCCGGTAGGCCTTCATCGCGTTGCGGCCCGTCGTGCTCGCCTCCAGCCGGCGTACGACTTTCTGCCGGAACCGGTAGGTCGGTCGCAGGTAGGACCGCTCCAGCGACCGGTAGGCGCCGTCGAGCTCGGTGGCCCGCTGCTCGAGCTCGCGTTGGAGCTGGGCGTTGTCGAGGAGCAGCGCCTTGAGGGCGTCCACCGCCGCACCGGCGACGAGCGCCTCGTCGGGGTGGTCGGGGTCGGCGTACGACGACACCGGCGGGCCGCCGCGGAGGTCGTCGAGGTCGCCGACGACGTGGTAGCCACGCGCCTGGACCTCCTCGATCCACGACTCCTCCAGGGCGGTCGCCCAGGGGTGTACGTCGGGTGGCAGCGCGAGCCGGGGCGACGTCGTACGGCGCGAGAGGGTCTGGTGGGCGATCAGCTCGCGGACCAGTGGTCGGTAGTAGTGGGGCTCGAGCTCCTCGTTCGCGGCCCGGTTGATCCGACGGATCAGGGCGGTCTCGGGGGCGCCGAGGGACGGGTTGACCCGCTCGCCGTCGAGCTCGAGCGGGATCCCGTCGAGCCCGAACGCGGTGACGAACCGCTTCCACAGCAGGTCGGGCGCCTCGCCCGCGCGCGGGACCGTCACCAGGTGCACGTGCTCGGGCGGCAGGTCGTGGCCCCACCGCTCGAGGATGTCGGGGATCTCCTGCACGCCCCAGAACCACGTGGGAATCCGGCCCTCGCGTCGTGGGTCCTGGATCCGGTCGAGGAACGCGCCGTAGGTGAGGGCGGCGCGGTGCTTGACGTTCTCCTGCCACTCCGCGGGGATCTGGCGCACCAGGTCGCGCACCGAGAGCACCAGGTGGACCTCGGTGCCGTGGCCGAGGGAGTCCAGGGCGCGGCCGATCTGGGACCGTGAGGCGGTGGCGAGGATCTCGTGGCTGATCACCGAGGTCTCGTCCCAGCCGCGGACGGATCTGGCCAGCCGGTCCCAGGCGCCGATCGCGTCGACCTCGAGCCCGCCCCACGGCATCCGCATCAGGTCGAGCGCGGCCAGGAAGTGGGCGTCGAACCGGTCGGCGGGGTAGGAGATCCCGTGCTCGCGGAGGGCGCGGCGGTTGTGGAACAGCACGTGCTGGAGGTACGACGTGCCGGTCTTGGGGGTGCCGACGTGCAGGAGGACCCGCCTGCTCACGTGTCCTCACCTGCCTCGGTCGTGGTGTCTCTCGGGTCGGCGGGTGCCTCGCCTCCCGCACCGGTCTCGGCTCCGGGAGCGGCGAAGGGGGCGTCCAGGAGCAGCCGCATCGCCAGGCCGAGCACCCGTTCCTCGTCGGGGGCGGTCACACCGGGCCGGTCCGAGGGGTCCGCGAGCTCGCCGTGGACAGCGTAGTCACCGAGGGCGAGTCGCCGTCGGAGGGAGGCGGTCTGCTCGACGAGCCGGGGCCGGTGTCGGTCGGGGACGACCAGCGGCGGTCCTGCGGTGGCGGCCAGGACCGGGCGGAGCCGGTGCCACATCAGCTGCGTGCGTCGCTCCGGGCTCACCAATGAACCGAGCACCGGCCCGGTCCTGCGGGCCAGCTCGACCGCGTCGGCCGACAGGTCGAGGAGCAACGGGCGGACTCGGCGGGCGCCGGCGAGCCGCGTCGCCGGACGCGGGTCGCCGAGCAGGACGTGGACACGGGCTGGCCCGACCCGGCCGGCCCAGGAGGCCGCGACCGTGGCCAGGTCGATGCCCGCGAGCAGGGTGGGGCGACGTACCTCGGTGGAGATCCACTCGGGCCACGGCCGGGCGCCGGCGCCGAGGGAGCGCGCGGTCCAGACGTGGACGAGCATCGAGGCCACGTCGGTGCCGGTCACGACCACGACCGCCGACCTGCCACCGGGCGGGCGCCGGTCGGCCATCAGCGCCTCCCGCACCGGGCGAGCGAGCTCGGGGTCGCCGAGCACGCGGTAGCGGCGGCGGAGGAGCCGGGCCGGACGTGACGGGGCCGGGTCGCCGGCGCGGGCGACGTCCTCCGCGATCAGCGAGGTGGTGACCCGCACCAGCTCGCGGGTCGGCAGGTCGGCCGGGTCGACCGGCGGCGGGCCGAAGCGGGACTCCGCGAGCACGCCGGCCAGGCCGAGGTCGGGTCGGCCGCGGCCGGGTGCGCTGGTGGCGAGCACCCGCTCGACCAGCGCCGGGGTGGGCCGGCGTACGGCGTTGAGCCGGCGCAGCAGCTCGAGCTGCTGGGCGCCGGGGAGATAGAGGCCGCCCTGCTCAGCGGGCGGTGCCGGGGTGTGCCAGTCGGCCCAGGGCGTCGCGCCTCCGCCGCGGAGGTGGGCGACCCAGCCCCAGCCGCGCGCCTCACCGTCGCCGGTCACCGCGCGGCGGCCTTGCGGGCCCGGCGTACCTTGCCGAGCAGGGTGTCGTCGGGGTCGGGCCGCTCGGCGGCCTCGCGCGTCATCGCGGCCAGCGCGTCGAGGGCGGCGCGGAGCTGCGCCTTCTGGGGGACCCGGTCCGGGTGCTTGAAGGTCCGGGGGGGCACGGGGGCCGGCAGGAGGTCGGTCGGATCGCCGACGACGTCGACCCCGCTCTGCCCGAGCCACTCCACGAACTCCTGGCCGCGCTCCTCGGCCCAGCCGTGGAGCTCGGGCGGGAGCAGGATCGGCCGCGAACGACGACCGAGCGTCTCGGTGGCGAGCATGCCGAGGACCAGCTCGTCGTACTGCGTGTCGCGGCGGACGCTGCGCCCCAGACGCTGGTTGAGCCGGCGCAGCACCTGGGTCTCGGCACTGCCGAGCGACGCGTTGGTCGAGTCGCTGTCGACCGGCGCCCAGGCCGGGCTCGATCCCGAAGGCCCGGCAGAAGCGGTGCCAGAGCAGGTCGGGCTCGGCCGCGACGGTGTCGGCCTGCGGCACGGTCACGACGTGGACGTGCTCGGGCGGGAGCCCCTCACCCCAGTGGGTCAGGACGGTCGGCAGGTCGAAGGCGCGGGCGAACCACGGGCGGCCGCGGACCACGCGGTTGAGGTAGCGGTTGTAGGTCCAGCGCCGGCCCTGCTTGATGCTCTCCTGCCAGCCGGCCGGCGCCTGGCGGGCCAGGTCGCGGGCGGAGTAGACGACGTGGAGCTCGCTGCCGGCGAGGTCGCGGCTGAGCCGGGCGATCTTCTCCGGGGGGGCGGGAGCCAGGATCTCGTGGCTGATCACCACGGTCCCGTCGAGGCGTCGTACCCGGCGGACCAGCGCGTCCCAGGCGCCCTCGGCGTGGCCCGGAGGCCCGCCCCAGTCCTGGTCGAGCAGGTCGAGCGCGGCGCGGAAGTGGAAGCTGCCCGGCTGGACGAACCGGGAGCGCGACGGGATGTGGACGTCATGCCGGGCCAGCGTGCGGACGTTGCGGCCGAGCCGGTCCTGGAGGTACGTCGTCCCGGTCTTGGGCGCACCGACGTGCACGTACACCCTCCGGCTCATGCCGGGGATTCTGCCAGTCGCCCACCACCCCCTCTCCCAACAGCCCTGCCCGGTAGTCCGTGACGAAGTGGAGGTGGCCTGAGCGTGGCACCACCTGCCGAACGTCACGGACTACCGGGATCAGGCGGAGAGGGCGCGGACGACGGCCGAGGGGCTGGGGCGGCCGAGGTGGCCGGCCAGCCAGGCGCTGGTCGCGACGAGGGCGTCGAGGTCGACACCGTGCTCGATGCCGAGGCCGGTGAGGAACCAGACCAGGTCCTCGGTGGCCAGATTGCCGGTGGCGCTCTTGGCGTAGGGGCAGCCACCGAGCCCGCCGGCGCTGGCGTCGAACGTCGTGATCCCCGCCCGCAGCCCGGCGTGGACGTTGGCGAGGGCTTGGCCGTAGGTGTCGTGGAAGTGCAGGGCGAGGTCGGTGGCGTCGGTGCCGGCGGCGGCGAACCCGTCGACCATCGCCGACACGTGTCCGGCGGTCGCGACGCCGATGGTGTCGCCGAGGCTGAGCTGAGAAGCGCCGAGCTCGAGCAGCCGACGGCCGACCGTGACGACCTGCGCGATCGGGACGGCGCCCTCCCACGGGTCGCCGAAGCACATCGACACGTAGGCCCGCACGTCGAGGCCCGCGTCGCGAGCGCGCCGTACGACGGGCTCGAACATCGCGAACTGCTCGTCGAGGGAGCGGTTGAGGTTCTTGCGCGCGAAGGTCTCGGTGGCGCTGCCGAAGATCGCGACGTGGCGACAGCCGAGCTCGAGCGCCCGGTCGAGGCCGCGCTCGTTGGGGACCAGCACCGGGAGGTCACGGCCGAGGTCGCCGAGCCTCGTCATCAGGTCCTCGGCGTCGGCGAGCTGCGGCACCCAGCGCGGGTGCACGAACGACGTGGCCTCGACGACCGGCAGCCCGGCCGCGAGCAGTCGCCGGATCAGCTCCTCCTTGACCTCGACGGGCACCAGGTTCGGCTCGTTCTGGAGGCCGTCGCGCGGGCCGACCTCGTAGATCGTGACCCGCGCCGGCAGGCCCGACTCCGGGACGGTCATCGGCAGGCCGGTCATCATCCCTCCACCCCGCCCTCGACCCGCCCTCGACCCCGCCCTCGACCACGCCCTCGACCACGCCCTCGACCAGGCCCTCGACCAGGAACAGCGTGGCTCCCAGCGGCACCTGGTCGCCGGCGACCGCGCCCACGGCGGTGACCGTGCCGGCGTACGGCGCCCTCAGCGAGAGCTCCATCTTCATCGCCTCCATCATGCCGAGCACCTGCCCTTCGTCGACCGTCTCGCCCTCGGCGACCCGGACCTCGAGCACCGTGCCGGGCATCGGCGCCGGCACGGTGCCGTCGCTGACGTCGACGTGGTCGGCCAGCGGGTCGGGCCCGGTCAGCACGTGACGCTGGCCGCGGAAGGACACCTCGACCACGTCGGCCTGCACGTTGACGACGGCGCGCTCGGTGTGGCCGTCGACGGCGAGCTCGAGCACGTGGTTCTCCGCGCTGACCTGCTGCACCGGGACACCGTCCACGGTGCCGCGGTGCCGGTCGACCACGACCTCGCGGTCGAGCGCGACGATGGTCGGGGCCGGCTCGGCGCCGAGCCGGAAGCCGTCGCGCTGGAAGGGGTGGCCGGTGTCGGTGGCCGCCAGCATCGCGGAGATCCACGCGGCCATGACCCGGGGCACGTCGGCGTCGGGAGCCGGTACGTCGTGCCGGTCGAGCCAGGCGGTGTCGATCGTCGCGTCGCTGAACTCGTCACTGGCCACCAACGCCCGCAGGAACCCGGCGTTGGTGGTCAGCCCGAGGATCGCGGTGTCGTCGAGGGCGGCGACCAGCGCACGGCGTGCGGTCTCGCGGTCGGGACCGTGGGCGACGATCTTGCCGAGCATCGGGTCGTAGGCGGTGCTCACGACCTGGCCGGGCTCCAGCGCGTGGTCGACCCGCACCCCTTCACCGGTCGCCCATTGCACCAGGCTGGTGGCCCCGGCCTGCGGGAGGAAGCCGCCGAAGGAGTCCTCGGCATAGACCCGGGCCTCGATCGCGTGCCCGCTCTGGGTGACGTCGTCCTGGACGAACCGCAGCGGCACCCCGGTCGCGACCCGCAGCTGCTCCTCGACGAGGTCGAGACCCTCCCCTCGGACCAGGACGGTCGCCTCGGTCACCGGGTGCTCGACCTGGAGGCGGGTGTTCATCTCCAGGAAGTAGAAGTCGCCGGTGTCGTTGTCGAGGAGGAACTCGACCGTGCCGGCGCCGGTGTAGCCGACCTCGGTCGCCAGCGCGACGGCCGCGCCGGTGAGCCGGTGCCGCAGGTCCGGGTCGACCGTGGGGCCCGGCGCCTCCTCCAGCACCTTCTGGTGGCGGCGTTGGGTCGAGCAGTCGCGCTCGAAGAGATGGAGCACGTGGCCCTGGGTGTCGCCGAGCACCTGCACCTCGAGGTGGCGCCCGGACTCGACGTACTTCTCGATGAGCATCGTGTCGTCGCCGAACGCCGACGCCGCCTCCCGCTTGGCGGCCGCGAGCGCCTCGGCGTACGCCTCGGCAGTGCGCACGACCCGCATCCCCTTGCCACCCCCGCCTGCCGCGGCCTTGACCAGCACCGGGTAGGCGAACGCCGCGGGGTCGTCGCCGACGCCGTAGGACGGCACGACGGGTACGCCGGCCGCGACGGCGATCTCGCGGGCCCGGTCCTTGCGACCCATCGCATCCATCACCTCGGCGGTCGGACCGACCAGCCGGAGACCGGCGGCCTCGACGGCGCGCGCGAACGCCGCGCGCTCGGAGAGGAAGCCGTAGCCGGGGTGGATCGCGTCGGCGCCGCTCTGGACCGCAGCTGCGACGACGGCGTCGATGTCGAGGTAGCTGCCCACGTGCACGGCCCCGTCGGCAGCACGCACATGCGGCGCCGACGCGTCGACGCCGGTGTAGAGCGCGATCGTGCGCACCTCGAGGCGCCGGCAGGTGCGGAACACCCGCAGCGCGATCTCGCCGCGGTTGGCGACGAGGACGGTCCGGATCACCTGGGTCACGGGGTCGCTGGTGTCGATGTCAGGTCACCTCTGCGAAAGGGTCGGGGTCCCCGTGGCGTTGTTCGCGGGGGAGCGAAGCGGAGGAGCGAAGTACGTCATGGGGTGACCTACATCCTGAAGATGCCGTAGGAGGGGGCCGGGATCGGGGCGTTCGCCGCGACGGCGAGGCCCATGCCGAGCACCCGCCGGGTGTCGGCGGGGTCGATCACACCGTCGTCCCAGAGCCGCGCGGTGGCGTAGTAGGGCGAGCCCTGGTGGTCGTACTGGTCCATGATCGGCGCCTTGAACGCCTCCTCGTCGGCGGCGCTCCATTCCTCGCCGCGGGCCTCGAACCCGTCGCGGCGGACGGTGGCGAGCACGCTCGCCGCCTGCTCCCCGCCCATCACCGAGATCCGGGCGTTGGGCCACATCCACAGGAACCGCGGGTCGTAGGCGCGCCCGCACATGCCGTAGTTGCCGGCGCCGAACGAGCCCCCGATGACGACGGTGAGCTTCGGGACGACGCTGCAGGCGACGGCGGTGACCAGCTTGGCGCCGTCCTTGGCGATGCCGCCGTTCTCGTACTCGCGGCCGACCATGAACCCGGTGATGTTCTGCAGGAACACCAGCGGGATGCCGCGCTGGTTGCACAGCTCGATGAAGTGCGCGCCCTTGAGCGCCGACTCGCTGAAGAGGATCCCGTTGTTGGCCACGATGCCGACGTCGCGCCCCCAGATCCGTGCGAAGGCGCACACCAGGGTGTCGCCGTAGAGCTTCTTGAACTCGTGGAACCGGCTGCCGTCGACGACCCGCCGGATCACCTCACGCACGTCGTACGGCGTGCGGGTGTCGGCGGGCACGACGTCGCAGAGCGACTCCGGGTCTTCCAGCGGCTCCTCGATCGCGGCGGCCCCGTGGTGTCGAGACGGGCCTTGGCGGCCCTCCTCAACCGACGGAGAGAGGACCCGAGGCAGCGTGTCGACGATCGACCGCACGATCGCGAGCGCGTGCGCGTCGTCGTCGGCGAGGTGGTCGACGACGCCGGAGGTCCGGGCGTGCACGTCGCCGCCACCGAGCTCCTCGGCGGTGACGACCTCGCCGGTCGCCGCCTTCACCAGCGGCGGGCCGCCGAGGAAGATCGTGCCCTGGTTGCGCACGATCACCGACTCGTCGCTCATCGCCGGCACGTAGGCGCCGCCTGCCGTGCACGAGCCCATCACGCTGGCGATCTGCGGGATCCCCTTCGCCGAGAGGTTGGCCTGGTTGAAGAAGATCCGGCCGAAGTGCTCGCGGTCGGGGAAGACCTCGTCCTGCATCGGTAGGAACGCACCGCCGGAGTCGACGAGGTAGAGGCAGGGCAGCCGGTTCTCCAGCGCGACGGTCTGCGCCCGCAGGTGCTTCTTGACCGTCATCGGGTAGTAGGTGCCACCCTTGACCGTCGCGTCGTTGGCGACCACGACGCACTCACGACCCATCACCCGGCCGATGCCGGTGACGATGCCGGCGCTCGGCACGGCGTAGTCGTCCCCCTCCGCGCCGTACATCCCGAAGGCCGCCATCGGGCTCAGCTCGAGGAACGGGCTGCCCTGATCGAGGAGCCGGTCCACCCGGTCGCGCACCAGGAGCTTGCCGCGGTCGGTGTGCTTGCGTCGCGACGACTCGCTGCCACCACGTCGTACGACGGCCAGCCGCTCGCGCAGCTCGGCGACCAGGCTCCGCAGGTCGGGGGACGGCAGCTCGCTCACCCGCCCAGGTTAGCGACCATTAACCTGGCGCGCCAAGGTACCGGTCAGGCAACGGGCCACAGCTCGGCTGTCGGCGACGCCGTGGTGAGGGAGACGCTGCCGTGCCAGGAGGCGAAGGACGGCCCGGGCAGATAGCTGCTCCGGAGGAAGAAGGCCCGGGTGACGCCGGTGACCTCGAGCGTCGCGCCGTCGTCGGAGACCAGCGGTAGGCGGCGGACCGAGATCGACGCGACGTCGGCAGGCGTGGTCCCGACGGGGAGCTCGACCGTGGTCGCGGCTGGGCCGTCCCGGTTGATCGACCAGAAGACGACCTCGTGGTGGGAGGTGTACGTCGTGGGGTCGCCCACGAGGTGGACCTCGACGACGAGCCCGACGCCGGAGGCCGAGGTCGGGGGCACGGTGTCGTGGTCGACCGCGAGATAGAGGTAGCTGCGCTGGTCACCGACCGCCTGCGTTGCGGGGTCGGAGGGTGACTCGATCTTGCGCTCCCGCAGCATCTCGCGTGCCATCACCTGGTAGGTCCAGGGGTGGGTGTCCATCTCGTGCTCGCGCGGCTGGCCGGCCGGCAGCACGCCCCGGGTGGAGAGGGCGAAGCGCATGGGGTCGTCGACCTTGTCGCAGACGTTGTTGTTCGCCGTGCAGGTCTGGATCAGCGGATGGGTGCCGTCGTACCGCCCCTTGAAGGGCAGCGTCTGGTGCGCCGGTGCCTGGATCACGCCCGAGCCGGGCACGCGACGGCCGGCCGCGTCGATCTCGACGCGGTAGACCCACTCGATGTCGGTGGTGCGGCCCCACTGGGCCATCAGCGCCGGGGTGTTGGTGCCGCCGTCCTCGTTGCTCCAGATGACGGAGTACTCGATCACCGAGTGCCCGGGCCGGGCCGCCGGCAGCACCCGGTGCCAGGCCACCAGCGGCGTGTCGGTGCGGTTGTTGGCGAACCGGCCGCCGTACGTCGGGAGGTTGCGGCCGTAGAGCACGGGGGCGTACCTCGCGGCGGCGTACCCGGCGTTCGACGCCGCCATGGTGCGGAACCTGAGGTCCTTCAGGCTCGCGACGCCGGCCCGGCTCAGCGACCGGTGCGCGGCGTAGTGCAGGCGCAACGTGTGCCGACCCTTGCCGAGCGAGCCGAGCGCGAACTCGCGCCGTACCGGACCGGACGAGGTGATCACGATGTCGGTCGCGTAGTGACCGTCGACGAAGACCGACACCACGGCGGACTCGTTCTTCGGCTCGGCCCAGGACACGCCGCGGGCCGACACGGTCGCGACGACGAACGCCTCCCCGACCCGGGAGCGGTGGAAGATGACGGTCGCGTTCGGTCCGCCGCGATGCACCCGCACCGACCAGGTGTGGACGCGGTCCGCAGGGGCAGCCGACGCCCGGGGTGCGGCCGACGTCGCAGCGGTGGTGTCGAGCATCGTGGTGCCACCGGCGAGCATCACGACCGCGACGGCGATCCCTGCGCGACGGCTCGCGGACGCGAGGATGGAGCGCATCTCGGCCTTCCCTGCTGTGGACGATCGGGCACAGGAGCATCATGACCCGCCCGTCGCGCGGTTGCGAGCGGCCCCGACGTTAACGACCGCTAACCTGACCGGGTGAACCGGCGCGACCAGATCGTCGACACCGCAGCCGAGCTGTTCGCGGCCAAGGGGTTCCACGGCGTGTCCGTCGGGGAGATCGGTCGCGCGTGCGGGATGTCCGGGCCGGCGCTCTACAAGCACTTCGACTCCAAGGACGCCGTGCTCGCGGCGATGCTGGTGGGCATCAGCGAGCAGCTGCTCGAGGAGGGCCAGGCCCGGGTGGCACAGGCCCGCGACGCCCGGCAGGCCGTCGAGGCCCTCGTGGAGTGGCACATCGACTTCGCGCTCCACCATCGCGCCCTGATCATCGTCCAGGACCGCGACTGGCAGTCGCTGCCGCCGGAGGCGCGGGAGCGCGTGCGCGCGCTCCAGCGCGAGTACGTCGACGTGTGGGCGGGCCAGCTGCGGCGGCTGCACCGGGGCCTGCACACCGACCGCGCCCGGGCGATGGCGCACGCGGCCTTCGGCCTGATCAACTCCACCCCCCACAGCAGCGTGATCCCCGACGACGCGATGCGCGGAGTCCTGCACCGGATGGCGATCGGCGCCCTGACCTGAGCGAACCCGGGCGCGTCGCAGGATCTGGCGCGCTCGGCGCCGGGATACTCGAGCATGTTGTCGCAACTGCGCGCCCGCGTCCTCCCCGAGCACAAGCGCCGTACCTTGGCGGAGCTGACCGAGGACCTCGACCTGCGCTCCGGCGACTCGGCGGCCAAGCTCTCGGCGTTCTGGACGATGCTCACGCTGTCGGCGATCATCGCCTGCGCCGGGGTGCTGGTCGACTCCACCGCCACCGTGATCGGCGCCATGATCATCGCGCCGCTGTCCACTCCGATCATGGGCATGGCGCTGTCCGTGGTGAAGCGACAGCCCAACGGCTCCTGGCTGCTCGTGCTCGAAGGAGTCACCCTGGTGGTCGTGATCGGCATCATCGGGTCGCTGGCGGTGCCCAGCGGGACGGACCTGCTCGCGAACAGCCAGATCGCCGGTCGCACCTCGCCCAACCTGCTCGACCTGATCGCGGCCATCGCCACCGGTTTCGCCGGTGCGGTCGCCTTGTCGCGCAGCGACGTGGGTGCCGTCCTGCCGGGCGTGGCCATCGCGATCTCACTGGTCCCGCCGCTGGCGGTGGTCGGGGTGTGCCTGGGCCAGGCGGCGTGGTCGTTGGCCATCGGCGCGGCCCTGCTGTTCCTGTCCAACCTGCTCGCGCTCGTGATCGCGGGCGTCCTGACCTACACCGTCCTGGGCTACACGATGGAGGCCTTGAACTCCCGGCCGTTCGCCCGGCGCCGGCCCTACGTCGTGCTCACGGTGATGCTGGTCCTGGTGGCGCTGCCGCTGGCCGGCCAGAGCCTGGCGACCTACCTGGTCAGCCACTGGACCAGTGAGGTGAAGTCCACCACCGCGACCTGGTTGGGCGCCGACCCGGGCGCGGCCGTGAGCAGCGTCCATATCGACGGCCGGACGGTGCACATCTACGTGCGGAACACCCGGCCGCTCCCCGACACCGAGACCTTGATGACCGACCTCTCCGCGGTCCTCCCGAACGGCCTCCAGGTGGTCCTGGACAGCACCGTGGGCCAGGAGCAGGCGCTCGGCCAGGTGAGCTGACTCAGAACAGGTGGCCGAGCTCGGCCGCGGGCTCGTCGGCGAGCGCGAGGATGCGGGCCGCCCGCGCGGCCGCGTCGACCGCGGCGGCCAGGTCACCCTCGATGACCTCGGCGGCCGAGGCCGGTGCGGACTCGGCGGCCACGGCCGCCTGCAGCTCGTCGGCGGGGAGGCCGCGGAGGCGCAGCAGCACCCCCGGGTCGCCGTCGACCAGCCAGGCCACCTGGAGCAGCACCGCGAGGGCGTGGACGCAGGGATCGACCCACGACCCGCACGGGCACGACGAGCCCAGCTCGCCGCCGTAGGGCAACAGCTCGACGCCGGCCTCCTCGGCGTGCTCGACCAGACGGTGGGGCAGCTCGCCGGCGAGGATCGCGGCGAGGTGGCCGGCCTCCCCGGCCACCACCTCGACCATCGCCCGCCGGCTGATCGGGTCGAGGGGCGGCACGGTCGCGGTCACCGACCACACGTCGGCGCGGTCGTAGCAGGCGGCCACCACGGTGCCGGCGTCGACGGTGATGCCGCCGATCGCGCCGCTGCGCGAGAGCACCCGGGCCGCGTGGAGGTCGTGGTCGGAGTACGACGCCTCCTCGACCGCGCGGACCCAGGCGCGTCCCCACCAGGTCGCCGCCCGGGAGGTGCTGCGCCGAGGCGGGATCCGGGCGAAGGTGACGGCCGTGCCGGTGCGCTCGCTCACGGGTGTCTCCGCAGGGACACCAGGTCGAGCAGCTCGTCGTTGGTCAGCTCGGTGAGCGCCGTCTCGCCTCGCGCGAGCACCGAGTCGGCCAGCGAGCGCTTGCGACGGAGCAGCTCGGCGACCTTCTCCTCGACGGTGCCCTCGGTGACCATGCGGTGGACCTGCACCGCGCGGGTCTGGCCGATCCGGTGGGCGCGGTCGGTGGCCTGGTCCTCGACGGCGGGGTTCCACCAGCGGTCCACGTGGATCACGTGGTCGGCGCGGGTGAGGTTGAGGCCGGTGCCGCCCGCCTTCAGCGACAGCAGGAAGACCGGCGGTCCGCCGCCCTCCGGACCGGCCTGGAACGACGCCACCATCGCCTCACGCTGCCGGACCGGCGTGGCTCCGTGGAGGAACTGGAGGGCGATGCCCGCCCGGGTCAGGTGGTCCTCGAGCAGGCGGCCCATCGCGACGTACTGGGTGAAGACCAGCACCGAGCTGCCCTCGGAGAGGGCGGTGCCGAGCAGCTCGTCGAGGAGGTCGAGCTTCTCCGACCGGCCCGAGAGCCGGCCGCCGGTCTGCTTCAGGAAGTGGGCCGGGTGGTTGCAGATCTGCTTCAGGCCGGTCAGCAGCTTGAGGACCAGCCCGCGGCGGGTCTCCTCGTCGGCGCGCTGGATGCGCTCCATCGTGTCGCGCACGAACGACTCGTAGAGGACGACCTGCTCGCGGGTGAGCCCGAGCAGGTGGTCGGTCTCGGTCTTGGCCGGCAGCTCGGGCGCGATGCCGGGGTCGCTCTTGCGCCGTCGGAGCAGGAACGGGCCGATCAGCCCGGCGAACTGCGCAGCCTTGGTGGGCTCGAGCCCGGACTCGATCGGGCCGGCCCACACCTTCCGGAAGGCCTGCCGGCTGCCGAGCAGCCCGGGGCTCGCCCAGTCGAGGATCGCCCACAGCTCGGTGAGGTTGTTCTCGACGGGGGTGCCGGTCAGGGCTACGCGGGCGCCGGGCGACAGCGTGCGCAGCGCACGGGCGGTGGCCGACCGGGCGTTCTTGACGTGTTGCGCCTCGTCGGCCACGGCCATGCCCCACGGGACGAGGGCCAGCGTCTCGGCGTCGCGTCGCAGCGTGCCGTAGGTGGTCAGCACGAAGCCCGGGTCGGGCGTGCGCTCGGTCGGCGCCAGGCCGTCGAGGGAGCGCTGCCCGCCGTGGAACCGGCGTACGGCGACTCCGGGGGCGAAGCGCCGGATCTCGGCCTCCCAGTTGCCCAGCAGGGACGCGGGACAGACCACCAGCGTCGGCCCGGGACGAGCCGTGGACCGGTGGAGGTGGAGCGCGATCAGAGTGACGGTCTTGCCGAGCCCCATGTCGTCGGCCAGGCACGCGCCGAGGCCGAGGGAGGTGAGGTGGTGGAGCCAGGTGAGGCCCTGACGCTGGTAGTCGCGCAGCGTCGCGGCGAGCCCCGCGGGCGGGTCGAGCGGCGGGGCCGTGGCGGCGCCGAGGAGCTGCTCTCGGACCTTCAGCAGGCTGGCCCCGACCACCACCTCGGCAGGGGCGTCGTCGACCTCGACCACGCCGGTCAGCGCCGCCGCGACGGCCTGGGCGGTCGGGACGGTGCGGATCAGCCGCTTCTTCGCCTTGCGCGCGACCGCGGGGTCGACGACCGTCCAGCCGCCGCGGAGCCGGAGGATGGGCGACGCCGCGTGGGCGAGGTGGTCCATCTCCTCGTCGGTCAGGGGATCGCCGTGGAGCGCGACCTGCCAGCGGAAGGCGAACAGCGCGTCGCCGCTGAGCACCCCCTCGACGAGCTGGCCCTCACGCCGGTGGGGCGTCGGAGCGCGGTCGAGGGTCGCGGTCGCGCTGAGGTCGCGGCCGAGGCTGCGCGGCCAGAGGACGTCGACGTCGACCGCACGCAGGGCCGCGACGCCGTCGTCGAGCAGGCTCACCAGGTCGTCGGCGTCGAGCGTGATCTCGTCGGGCACCGGCCGGCTCAACAGCCCCTCGAGCACCGGCCACGCCTCGGCAGCCCCCCGCAGTGCCAGGACGGCGTGCACCCGGGCCCGGTCGCCGAACCCGTGGACGGACGGCGGGTCGTGCCAGAGGCCGGCTGCGTCGCGCACGTGGAGCGGGTCGCGCTCGTCGTGGACCTGGAGGACCAGCCGGCAGGCGCCGGCGACCAGCTCCTCCTCGTCGGCCTCGACGCGCAGCGACAGGGTCACCAGCTGCGGCAGCTCGGCGGCCTCGCGGTGGCGGCTGACCACGGTCTGGAGCCGGCGCGTGAAGTCGTCGTCGCCTCCGGCGCGCCTCGATACGGGTCGCTGCGCGTCGAGCTGGCGTCGGACCGGGCCAGTGGGAGCCGACCGCGGCATGCAGTCGACCACCGCGTCGACCACGCGGCGTACGACGGCCTCGGCGGCGTCGGCGCCCAGCCCGTCGTAGGCCCGGGACTCGGCCAGCTGCTGGAGGCGCTGGGCGTCGGCCGGCTCGAGCGGGGCGAGCCGCCACGAGCCGTCGCCCGGCTCGAACTTCCCGGCCGCCACGAACCGCATCGCCAGCAGCGACGCAGCCGCGAGCAGCGCTACGGACGGATGGGCCGCCGCGTCGTCGCGGGCCTTGGCCAGCACCGGCAGCGCGGCCCGGATCGGCAAGGTGACGGTGCGGTTGCCGGCGCGGGCGTCGGTGAACTCGACCGTGCCGTCGCGCGGTGCCTCCCCGGCATGGAGGGTCGCCGGCCCGGTCAGGGGCACGAAGCTCACCGGCACCTCCGCTCGCCGTCCGACGTCTGTTCGAGAACCTAGCCCGCCCCTCCGACAGCCCTCCTCCGGTAGTCCGTGACGATCGGCACGTGGTGGAACGATCCAAGCCCTGCGAATCGTCACGGACTACCGCCCAGGTATTGCAAGGATCCTTTCGAAAGGATACTTTCGAGGTATGTCGGAGAGGGGAGGACGTCGTGACGACACGACGCAAGGGGCAGGCGCGGAGGCGGGCCAGGCGACGCTCGACGTCACGGAGCACGCCGCAGCGGCACGCGGGACCGAGCGGGGACGTGCACGCGGACACGAGCGCGGAGACGCCGCGCCAGGACCGTCGTACCGACGGCTGAGCGACCCGCGCGAGCTCCAGGCGCTCGCGCACCCCGTGCGGCTCGGGATCATGGAGCTGCTCACCGTCTCCGGACCACTGACCGCCACCGAGCTCGCCGACCGGCTCGACGAGACGCCGGCCAACTGCTCGTGGCACCTGCGCAAGCTCGCCGAGCACGACTTCGTCGAGGAGGCGGGCGGTGGCATCGGGCGCAAGCGTCCGTGGCAGGTGCGCAGCGTCGGGCTCGCGTGGGACGAGGGTGACGCGACGCCCGGCGAGCTCCGCGCGGGCCGCGCCCTCGAGGAGCTCCTCATGGAGCGACAGGTCGCCCGGCTGCACGCCTCGCGGGCCCAGCTGCGCGACGACGGCGACGAGACGTGGTCCGACGCCACTTCGGTGACCCAGAGCGCGAGCTGGCTCACCGCCGACGAGCTCGACGAGCTCAACGACGAGCTGCGCTCGATGCTCGAGCGGTACGCCGTCCGGATCACCGACCCCGACCAGCGCCCTCCCGGCTCTCGGCTCTGCGAGCTGGTCGCGTGGGGGGTGCCGTTGCTCCTGCCCGGCGTCGAGGCGATCCCCGACGTCGAGGCCCCGGCGCCGGAGGCCGCGACAGGAGCTGACGCGTCGTGAGACAGGCGTTCCGGCAGCCGGGGTTCACCCGGTTGTACGCCGGCCTCACCGCGTCGATGTTCGGCGACTCGGTGATGCTGCTGGTGCTGTCCATCTGGGTCAAGACGATCACCGGCTCCAACGCCCAGGCCGGCCTGACCTTCTTCTTCATGGTGATCCCGGCGCTGCTGGCTCCGCTCATGGGCATCGGGATCGACCGCGTCCGCCGCAAGCCCCTGCTGGTCTGGGGCCACGTCGCGTCCGGCGTGATGGTGCTGCCCCTGCTGCTGGTCCACGGGGCAGGTCAGGTCTGGATCATCTGGATGGTGGCCGCGCTCTACGGCGTCTCGTTCATCGTGCTGCCGTCGGCCCTCAACGGCCTGCTCAAGGAGCTGGTGCCCGAGGACCTCCTGGTCGACGCCAACGCCTCCCTGCAGACCACGAAGGAGTCCTTCCGCCTGTTCGGCCCGTTGATCGGCGCCCTGCTCTTCGCCTGGCTGGGCGGCTGGGCGGTGGCGATCCTCGACGCCACGACGTTCTTCGTCGCTGCTGCGGTGATCGCCGCGCTCACCGTGCACGAGGACGAGCCGGTCGCCGAGGACGCCCACTTCTGGGGCCAGATGACCGCCGGGCTGCGCTTCCTGGCCGGCGACCGGGTCCTCAAGCACGTGCTGATCGGGTTCGGGTTGTGCATCCTGGTGCTGGGCTTCACCGAGTCGGCCATCTACGCCCTACTCGACGCCTTCGACCGGCCGGCGACGTTCGTGTCGGTGATCGTCTCCGTGCAGGGCGTCGGCGCCGTGATCGGCGGCCTGAGCTCGTCGTGGGTGATCAGGCGGCTCGGCGAGGTCGCCGCCTGTGCGCTGGGGCTGGCGCTGGTGGCCGTCGGCGTCGTGGTCATGGCCGCCACCCATAGCATCGTCGTGGTCTGCGTGGCCGCGGCGGTCTTCGGCATCGCCCTGCCCCTGTTCACCGTCGCCTTCATGACGCTCGTCCAGCGCCGCACTCCCCAGGCCATCATGGGTCGGGTCTCCACAGCGGTGGAGGTCGTGATGGCCACGCCCCAGGCCCTGTCGCTCGCGATCGGCTCGCTGCTCGTCGTGCTCATCAGCTACCGGCTGATCTTCCTGGTGATGGCGATCGTCACGGCCGCGGCGGCGGTGTACGTCGTGGCGTCACTGCACGCCCAGATCGGTGCCGACCGACGTCGTCCCCACGACGCCGACGGACCAGGCGACGAGGTCGAGCCCGGAGGTGTCGACCTCAGCCCACCGCTCACACCCACTGAGCTCTGACCGCGCGGCCGAGGCCGGTCAGGGGAAAGGAGTTCGACCGATGTCGGCGGTCGGGCCTAGGCTCGACCGGCACGTTTCTCGAGGGGAGTTCCACACATGAGCACCGAGATCGACGACCGGGCCGGCGGCGCGGTCGAGCAGCCGGACGACGGGCGACTCGACAAGCGGGTGATGGTCATCGCCGGAGTCGTCGTCCTGGGCGCGGTGATGTCCATCCTCGACATCACGGTCGTGGCGGTCGCGCAGCGCACCTTCCAGGAGACCTTCGACAAGACCCAGGCCCAGGTGGCCTGGACGTCGACGGCCTACACCCTCGCCTTGGCCACCGTGATCCCGATGACCGGCTGGGGCGCCGACCGGTTCGGCACCAAGCGCCTCTACATCCTCGCGCTGGTCCTGTTCACGGCCGGCTCGGCGCTGTGCTCGACCGCCACGTCGCTGGAGATGCTGGTGGCGTTCCGGGTGCTGCAGGGCCTCGGCGGCGGCATGCTGATGCCGCTCGGCATGACCATCATGACCCGCGCGGCCGGCCCGGCCCGGCTCGGCCGGGTGATGGCGATCCTCGGGGTCCCGATGCTGCTCGGCCCGATCTTCGGCCCGATCCTCGGCGGCTGGCTGATCGACGTCGCCTCGTGGCACTGGATCTTCCTGATCAACGTCCCGATCGGGATCGTCGCGGTCATCTACGCCTGGCGCGTCCTCGACCGCGACCAGGTCCACCCGTCGGAGAGCTTCGACTTCGTCGGCATGCTGCTGCTCTCGCCCGGCCTCGCGCTCTTCCTCTTCGGGGTGAGCTCGATCCCCGCGGCCAAGCAGGAGGAGGGCACCATGTTCACCACGAGGGTGGTGGTCAGCTGCGTACTCGGCCTGGCCCTCGTGATCGCCTTCGTGCCCTGGGCACTGCGCAAGCACAACATCCACCCGCTGATCCAGCTGCGCCTGTTCACCAACCGCTACATGACGGTCGCGGTGATCACGATGTCGCTGTTCGCGGTCGCCTTCTTCGGTGGCAGCCTGCTGTTCACCCTCTACTTCCAGCAGGTGCGCGGCGAGACCCCGCTGGCCTCCGGCTGGCTGGTCGCGCCGCAGGGCTTCGCGGCGATGCTCACCATGCCGATCGCCGGGTTCCTGGCCGATCGGATCGGCCCCGGAAAGGTGGTGCTGGCCGGTCTGCTGGGCGACACCGTCGGCATGGGGATGCTGGCGTTCATCGACGACCAGACGCCCTACCCCTACATCATGACCGCGTTCGTGATCATGGGCCTCGGCATGGGCGCCACCATGATGCCGGTCTTCACCGCCGCGCTGGCCAGCCTGAAGGACCACGACGTGGCCCGTGGGTCCACCCTGATGAACATCACCCAGCAGGTCTCCGCCTCGATCGGCACGGCCCTGTTCTCGGTGCTGCTGACCAACGCCTACAACCAGCACCCGAGCGTCAACGCGACCCTGGCCATCCAGAGCGCCGGCGGCGACGCCAACAAACTGGCCGCGGTCCTCGACCAGCTCGGCATCCCGACCGGCAAGGTCGACGCCATCGTGGCCACCGGCCTGCACTACATGGGCCTGGCCTTCGGTGACGTGTTCCTGGTGGCGGCGATCCTGGTCGGGCTGTGCTTCATCCCGGCGTTCTTCCTGCCGCGCAAGCCCGCCGACAAGCCCGTCGACCAGAGCGCGATGATGGTGGGCTGATCGCCGTATCCTGCGCGGGTGCGCACCGCCTCGCTACTCGCCGTAGCCGTGTCGGCCGTGCTCGGCGTGGCGCTGGGCATCGGTGGCGGCCTCGCGCTCGACGGTGGGCAGCAGTCGGCTGATCACCAGCCGTTCGCCGACCCGCTCTCCCTCGACGTCCCGCTGGTCAACCAGCCCTGCACCGGCGCCTTCGTGCTCGCGATCGGCAAGGGCGAGGGCGGCACCGCTCTGGCACCGGGGCTGGCCGCCAACCCCCAGGCCCACTACCTCGACACCCGCAAGTCCTGCGCCATCACGTGGCGGGTGGACGGCAAGCCGACCCCTCGCTGGGTGGCCTACCTGGGTCCCTACGCTTCAGGCGCGCATGCCTGCACGGTCCGGATGACCGCCGAGCACAAGGGCACCAGCGTGTCGCGCCTCCAGAGGTCGACGGCGAGCCCGATCCGCTGCCTGTGCTACCTCGACTACAAGACGATGCCCACGCTCCGGACCGGGATGACGCCGAGCATCGTCGACGGCATGTGGATCTTCGCCCTCCAGAACCTGCTGATCGACATGGGGCGCGCCGACCAGTCCTCCGCCACCGGTGTCTACGGCCTCGCCACGGCCGCGCAGGTGCGCCGGATCCAACAGGAGCGCAACCTCCCGGTCACCGGGGTCGTCGACGCCGACACCTGGCTCGCCCTGCAGGACCACTGCAAGATCTACGACGAGCCGTCCACGAACGCGTCGCCGTAGAGCACCGGCACCACCCGGCTCACGTCGTACGCCGCCGCCAGGTCGACGTCGGTCGCGAAGCCGGCCTCGACCAGCTCGCGGCCGCTCGCGCACCGAGGCAGCGCGTCGCCCAGCGCCTCTTCGACCGTCCCGAACGCCGCCACCGCCGCCTCGGCCTCCGGGCTCGCTCGGCGCCCACCGAGGGCGGCGAGCACCGCTCCGGCACCCCACAGGTCCTCGACCGCGGGACGCAGCTGACCGTCGGGCCACCGCTCGCCGGCCGCGACCACCGACACGGTCGCCGCCCGCCGGTCGTCCAGCCACGCCGCCACGGCGCGGGCGTTGCGCAGGGCAGCGCCGACGACGGTCACTCCCGCCTCGGCCAGGGCGAACGCGATCGTCGAGCCGTTGGGCGACGGCAGCACGACGCGCTCGAGGTGGGGGGCGTCCAGGAACGACGCCGGCGACAGGCTGACCGCGTGCGTGGCCAGGCCCTCGCGGCGGCCGACGGCCAGCGTCGCGCGACGCTCGGCGGCGTACGCCGCGGCCTGCTCCGCGCGCCAGGGGTAGGGATGGACGGCGACGCCCCGCTCGACTGCGACCGTGAGCGTCGTGGTGAAGGAGAGCACGTCGACGACGACCGCCACGTCGCCCGGCCGGGCGTCCGCCACGAGGGCGTGGGCGCCGGCCAGGCCCCAGTCGAGCCGGCGGGCGTACGCCGCCTGCCCGTGCGCACCGACGGCGCCCGGCCCGCTCACCAGATGCGGACGCGTGCCTCGGGCTCGAGCCACAGCCCGTCGCCTGGCGCGGTGCCGAAGGTGGCGTGGAACTCGTCGAGGTTGCGCACGATGTTGGCGCGGAACTCCGGCGGGCTGTGAGGGTCGATGGTCAGGTACTGACGGTCGAGCTCGGGGCGTCGCTTGGTGCGCCAGCAGTAGGCCCAGTTGAAGAACAGCCTCTCGGCGTCCTCGAGGCTGACATCGCCGTTGGTGTGGATCGAGTAGGCCTCGAGGGCGATGGTGAGGCCACCGAGGTCGCCGATGTTCTCGCCGACGGTCAGAGCGCCGTTGACGTTCTCACCGGGCAGCGCGCGGGGCGAGAAGCCGTTGTACTGCTCGATCAGGGTCTGCGCCTTCTGCTGGAAGCGCTCCTTGTCCTCGGGCGTCCACCAGTCGAGGAGGTTGCCTGCGCCGTCGTACTGCGAGCCCTGGTCGTCGAAGCCGTGCCCGATCTCGTGGCCGATCACGGCGCCGATGCCGCCGTAGTTCTCCGCGGCCTCGGCGTCGGGTGCGAAGAACGGCCTCTGCAGGATCGCGGCCGGGAAGCAGATCTCGTTCATGCCAGGGCGGTAGTAGGCGTTGACGGTCTGCGGGAGCATTAGCCACTCGTCGCGGTCGACCGGCGAGCCGATCTTGGCCAGCTGCCGCCTGGTCTCGAAGGCGTTGGCGACGGCGACGTTGCCGAGCAGGTCGTCGAGGGTGAACTCGATCTCGGAGTAGTCGCGGAACTTCTCCGGGTAGCCGATCTTGGAGCGGAACATGTCGAGCTTGGCGTAGGCCCGCTGCTTGGTCTCCTCGCTCATCCAGTCGAGCCGGGAGATGGACTGGCGGTAGGCCTGCAGCAGGTTGGCGACCAGCTCCTCCATCATCGCCTTGGACGCCGGCGGGAAGTGGCGGGCGACGTACTCGCGCCCGAGGGCCTCACCGATCGAGCCCTCGACGAGCGCGACGCCACGCTTCCACCGCTCCCGCAGCTCGGGCGTGCCGCTGAGGGTGCGGCCGTAGAAGTCGAAGTTGGCCTCGACGAACGGCGCCGAGAGGTACGGCGCGCCGGCGCGCACCACGCGGGCGGCCAGCCACGTGCGCCAGTCGTCGATCGAGATCTCCTCGAGGGCCGAGGAGAGGTGCTGGAGGTAGGACGGCTGGCGCACGCAGGTCTCGGCGATCGTGACCTCGGACCCACCGAGGTTGCGGATGAAGGCCTCCCAGTCGAACGCAGGGCAGAGGGCGTGGAGCTCCTCGAGCGTCGTCAGGTTGTAGGTCTTCTGCACGTCGCGGGTCTCGGCCCGCTCCCAGTGACCCTCGGCCAGCCTCGTCTCGACCGCCATCACGGTGGCGGCAGCAGTGGCCGGGTCGGCGTGCTCGACCATGGTGAAGATGGTGGTGAGGAACGCGACGTACTTCTCGCGGGTCTCGGCGAACTTCTCGTCGCGGTAGTAGGACTCGTCGGGGAGCCCGATCCCGCCCTGGAGGAGGTTGACCAGGCAGCGGTCGGAGTTCTTGCCGTCCACGTCGACGTAGACGCCGAAGGGGCCGCTGCCGCCGATCAGCTCGAGCTCGCCGAGGAACGCCGAGAGGTCACGGATGTCGCGCAGGCTGTCGACCGCAGCCAGCAGCGGCTTGATCGGCTCGTAGCCCGCCGCCTCGATCCGCGCCTCGTCCATGAAGGAGGCGTAGAGGGTGGCGATCCTGGTCGCGTCATCATCGAGGTCGGGGTGGCCGCTGACGACGCGCTCTGCAAGCGCCTCGATGATCGCGTGGACCTGGTGCTCGGCGACGTCGGCGAGCTGGACGAACGGTCCCCACCCGCCTTTGTCCGCCGGGATCTCCGTGGTCTCGAGCCACCGGCCGTTGACGTGACCGAACAGGTCGTCCTGGGGGCGGATGGACAGGTCCATGCCCTCGCGGGCGTCGTCGAGCGTGCTCACCCGCACGAGCCTACGCAGAGGCTGTGACTCACCGCACGTCGACGACGGGTCAGCGGACGTGGACGATGCTCTTGCCGACCGTGCGGCGGTCGTCCATGTCCTGCAGCGCCTGGCCGAAGTCCTCGAGGTCGTAGGTCGCCCCGATCGGTGGCGTGACGACACCAGACTCGATCATCGGCAGCAGGTCCTTCCACTGCTGCTGCATGAACCCGGCCTTGGTCATCGCGAAGGCACCCCACCCCACACCGCGGACGTCGATGTTGTTGAGCAGCAGCCGGTTGACCTTGACCTCGGGGATCCCCTGGCCGGCCGCGAAGCCGACCACGAGGAGCCGACCCTGCTCGGTCAGGCAGCGCAGCGAGTCGGTGAAGGAGTCCCCGCCGACCACGTCGAGCACGACGTCGACACCGCGACCGCCGGTCAGCTCCAGGACGGCGTCCTTGAACCCGTCGACCAGCACGGCCTCGTCGGCACCGACCCCCCGGGCATAGGCGGCCTTCGCCTCGGTGGAGACCACACCGACTGTGCGCGCGCCGAGCCCCCTGGCCACCTGGAGCGTGGCCGTCCCCACACCACCGGCCGCGCCGTGCACCAGCACCGTCTCGCCGGGCTGCACCTCACCGCGCTCCTGCAGCGCGAACAGTGCGGTCAGGTAGTTCATCGGCAGCGCCGCGCCCTCGTCGTACGACAGCCGGTCGGGGAGCGGGAAGACCGCGGACGCCGGGACGGCAACCCGCTCCGCCGCGCCCCCGTAACCCACCACGGCTGCCACCCGGTCTCCCGGCGCGAAGCCGGGACCCGACAGCACCGTGCCGGCCAGGTCGACGCCGAGGGTGAACGGCGGCTCGGGCCTGAGCTGGTACTGCCCCTTGCTCAGCAGCAGGTCCGGGAACGAGATGCCGACGCTGTGCACCTCGACCACGACGTCGTCCGGACCCGGTGCCGGGCGATCGACCTCGACCACCCTCACGTCGGCGGGGCCGGTGGGCTCGATCACCTGGACAGCGCGCATGGGGAGATCATGCCCGGTCGATGTCCGGTCGATGTCGGGTCGAGGTCAGGCCGCCTCGCGAGCGCCGTCAGCCGGCGCGCACGATCCGGTTGAGCTCGAAGTGCATGGGGTCGGTCCAGCGCCAGGTACCGCCCCAGGTGAAGCCCCACTGCTCGAAGATCGCCACCACCCGACGGTCGATCCGTCCGCGGGTGCCGCGCAGGTTCTCCGGGACGTTCAGGTCGAAGGCCAGGCCGAAGGCGTGGTTGGACAGCGTGGTGGTGCCGGCGATGAAGCGCGGCACGAAGCACCCGCCGTACTGGCTGGGGTGGATCGCGCCCGCGAGGCCCTGCGCGACGATCGCGTCGAGGGCGGCCCTCAGCTGGGGGAACATCGCGGTGTTGCAGGTCATCGGCCCGATCACGGGCAACGTCTCGGTGGAGATGTGGCCGGCTACCCACGACTGCTGCGGCGCGATCCGGCCGCCGCCGAGCACCGTGTAGCTGAACGACCCCACCGCGTCCGAGGCCGACCCGACCAGGAACGCGGTCTGCGCGACGCTGGTGTCGAGGCCGTAGCGCGCCGCCGCGTCCATCCGGGTCACCGACGCCTGCCGGCCGACGATCCGCTGCAGCGGCTTGCGGATCGACAGCGGCGTCCGGATGCCGGTCGAGACCAGGAGCGCGTTGCCCGGGCGCATCCCGAGGTCGTGCGCCCACGCCTGGTTCACGACCGCGTCGACCTGGGGGATCTGGGGTGCGAAGGCACCGACGTGGACCTGCGGCGCGTCGGACCGGGCCCCCATCCGGACGTAGCCGTCCCGCTGCACCTGCCTGCGGAAGCGCGGGCTCAGCGCCATCTCTCCCCCGGCGACGCGGTCCCACTCCTGCTGGAACCGCGCGCTGCGCTCGGCGTTGAAGGCGCGGTACGTCGCGGGGTCGACCGCCGCGACGTTGATCGCGTGGTCCTGGACGCTGACCTGGGCCAGGGAGAACCGTTCGACCCGGGTCACGCCATCGAGGTGCCGGATCCGGCTCACCATCGCCGCGTTGAGCGGCCGCTGCCGGAACACCAGGATGTCGGGGGTCTGCAAGGGCGGCCGGAAAGGGCCCGGCGCAGCCACGGCGTGCGCCGGGTCGGCAGGGGCCGTCGTAGGGGACGCGGGACTGCTCGCGCTGCTCTGGCTGGTCGGGCTGGTCGGGGACGGCGCGCGGACCGCCGTACCGGACGAGTCACCGGCTCCCGCGTGACCGCAGGCGTCCAGCACCAGCGCAGCGCACGCAAGCGTGAGCCACGTCCGAGCCGCCCCCGCCTGCATGCAGGCAGGGTAGTTCGCGGGTGCTCAGTGGCCGCGCTGCGGGCAGTCGAGCTGGGGCGCCACCACCCGCACCGGCTCCCGTCCGACCTCCGCGGGCTCGAGACGAGCGAGCCGTCCGGCCGGGATGGTCACCCACGACACCAGTCCGCCCGCGACCAGCAGCCCGGCGCAGACGAGCAGGGCCGACTGGAAGGCACTGCTGAACGCCGCCGCCTGGTCGTACTGGTCGCCGCTGAGGCCCACCGCCACCGGCAGCGCAGCCACGGCGAACAGCGACCCGGCCCTGGCGACCGCGTTGTTGACGCCGCTGGCGATCCCGGCCCGCTCGTCGGAGGCGGCCGCGAGCACGGTCATGGTCAACGGCGCGACCATCAGGGCGAGGCCGAGTGAGAAGACCACGAGCGGCGGCAGCACCGCGGTCCAGTACGACGCCCCGCCGTCGAGCCGCGACAGCCAGGCCACCCCGACCGCCATCACCAGAGGCCCGACGGTCATCGGGATGCGGGGCCCGATCCGGGTGCCGAGCGCCCCTCCGCGAGCGGCCAGCAGCAGCATGATCACGGTGATCGGCAGCGTCGACAGCCCGGCTGCCAGCGCGCCGTACCCGAGCACCGTCTGCAGGTCGATGACCAGGAAGAACAGGATCGCCCCGAGCGCGGCGTAGACCAGCAGGGTCATCGCGTTGGCGGCGGAGAAGACCCGCGACGAGAACAGCTCGAGCGGCAGCATCGGGGACCGCGTCCGGTGCTCGACCAGGAGGAAAGCCGCGCCGGCGACGAGCCCGAGGACCAGGGCCGGCACCGCGAGGCTGCTGTGCCACTCGATCAGCCAGTAGGTCAGCGAGCCGAGGGAGACCGCCGCGAGCACGGCCCCCGGCACGTCGAAGCGGGCCTCGCTCGGCGCCCTGGTCTCGGGCACGTAGCGCAACGTCACCAGCACGGCGACCGCGGCGATCGGGGCGTTGATCCAGAAGATCCAGCGCCAGTCGGCGTACTGCACGAGGGCGCCGCCGACGAACGGCCCGACGGCGGCGGCGATGCTGCCCAGCCCGGTCCAGGCACCGATCGCCCGGCCACGGTCCTCGTGGTCGAACACGGCCTCGATGATCGCCAGGCTGCCCGGGGTCAGCAGCGCACCGCCGACCCCCTGGAGGGCACGCGCCGCGATCAAGGTGCCGGGACCGGGCGCCAGCCCGCAGACCACGGAGGCCGCGGCGAACGCGACGACACCGGTCACGAACATCCGGCGGCGGCCCAGCCGGTCGCCGAGCGCGCCGCCGAGGAGGATCAGGCTGGCCAGGGCCAGCAGGTAGGCGTTGCTGATCCACTGCAGCTGGGGAAGCGAGGCGTCGAGGTCGGTGCCGACGGTGCGGAGGGCGACGTTGACGACCGTGCCGTCGAGCATCACCATCCCCGAGCCGAGGACCGCCGCGAGGATCACCCCGCGACCGGTGGCGGAGGTGTAGGTGATGGTGCCCGCCGTCATCGGGCGCTCACGGTGAGGTCACGGAGTCAGCGTCCGGCCCGAGATCCAGGCGATGTCGTCGGCGGTGTCCGCCGGCGCGCCCGTGGGGTGTACGACGTGGGAGAGCACCAGCCGGACCACCATGTCGATCGCGGCCTCGAGCTGGCGGTCGGTGACGTCCGGGCGGTAGGCGAGGACCCGGCGCCGGAGGACGTCGGTCGCGGTCTGCACCAGGGCGTCGTTGCGCGAGGTCAGCAGAGGCAGCAGCTCGGTCGCGGCGCCGTACGACGCGGACACGACGGCCTGCAGGAACGCGTTGCCGACCGCGAGCTCCAACACCCCTCGCGCTGCCGCACGCAGAGCCTCGACCAGTTCGCCCGGGTGCTCGTCGAAGGCGGCGTCGACCACGGTGAGGAACTTCGCCAGCTCGGCGAGGACCATCTCCTCGGCCAGCTGCGGCTTGGAGCCGACCTCGTTGTAGACGGTCTGCCGGGAGACCCCGACCCGCTGGGCGAGCCGGCCCATGGTGACGCTCGACCAGCCGCCCTCGAGAGTCAGCTCGGCCGCCGCCGCGACCACTCGCTCGTGCATGGTGGGGTCGAGAGCGGGGGACACCCCACCAGTCTAGGAAGCGCGTTGTTGCTCGACCGCGACGAAGTCGACCTTCTCCCGCACCCCGCAGCGGGGGCAGCACCAGGAGTCGGGGATCTCCGCCCACGCCGTCCCGGCCGCGAACCCCTCCCGCTCTTCCCCTGCGACCACGTCGTAGGTGTAGGTGCAGCCGGGACACCGCCAGGCGAGCGCCTCGTCCTCCGCGGCCGGCCCGCTCCGCACGTCCGCGTGGTTTCGAGACGGGCCTTGTCGGCCCTCCTCAACCAGCGGAGCCCCCGCGTCAGGATCCCTCCGCTGGTTGAGGAGCTCGCTCTGCGAGCGTCTCGAAACCCGCGGAGCCTCCGTCCGGCCGATGCGCCGCCCCAGTCCCGAAGGCTCCTCCGAGCCGCCGGCCGGCCCAGCGGCGCCGGCCTGGCCCGAGGCGCCGTACCGCTCGAGCAGCCGCTCGCGTTTGCGGGGGGAGAGGTTGGCACGGGTGACGTCGCCCCCGAAGTGGGCGACCACCCGCTCGTCCATGACCCGCCGCCACAGCGGCGGGACGAGGGCGAGCAGGATCATCCCGGCGTAGCCGGTGGGCAGCACCGGGCTCTCCTCGAAGTCGCGCAGCGACTGGTAGCGCCGGGTCGGGTTCGCGTGGTGGTCGCTGTGCCGCTGCAGGTGGTAGAGCAGCACGTTGGTGGCGATGTTGTTGGAGTTCCACGAGTGCGACGGGTCGACCCGCTGGTAGCGCTCGCGCTCCCCCACCCCTACCCGCTGCCGGAGCATCCCGTAGTGCTCCATGTAGTTGACGACCTCGAGCAGCGAGAGCCCCACGACCGCCTGGATCACCAGGTACGGCGTGATGCCGACGCCGAGCCAGGCGATCAGCACCCCCCACAGCACCGCCGACATCAGCCACGCGTTGAGCACGTCGTTGGACAGCCGCCAGGGGTGCTGCTGGCGGCGGGCGATCCGGCCCTTCTCGAGGTTCCACGCCGACCGCAGCGACCCGCCCACCGTCCGTGGCCAGAACGCGTAGAACGACTCGCCCAGCCGCGACGACGCCGGATCCTCCGGCGTCGCGACCCGGACGTGGTGGCCGCGGTTGTGCTCGATGTAGAAGTGGCCGTAGCAGCTCTGCGCCAGCGCGATCTTCGACAGCCAGCGCTCGTGCGACTCCTTCTTGTGACCGAGCTCGTGGGCGGTGTTGATGCCGATGCCCCCGATGCAGCCGATGGAGACCGCGATGCCGACCCGGTCGAGGGTGGTCAGGTCGCCGGAGGCGATCAGCCAGAGCGCGCCGACGAAGCCGGCGTACTGGATCGGCAGGAACAGGTAGGTGATCCACCGGTAGTAGCGGTCCTTCTCCAGCGCCTCGATCACGTCGTCGGGCGGGTTGGAGCGGTCGAGGCCGGCGACCAGGTCGATGGCCGGCACGATCCCGAGGATCACGATCGGGCCGATCCAGAACCACACGCCCCAGCCGGTCAGCTCCCACATCCCGATCGCGATGAACGCCAGCGAGGGGACGACCAGCCCGATCAGCCACAGGTAGCGCTTGTGGTCACGCCAGCGCTCGGTCGAGCCCTCGGGGACCGTGGTGTTCGCGAGTCCGTCGTACGACGTCATGGTCGTGCCTCCGCAAGGGCCTCGGATGATCGAGCCGGTCAGGAGCGGCGGGGCCTCGAGGCCGAACAGGTTTACAGGACCATATGATTTGTAAAGTTCTGGTTCAAGAGGGACTAACCCCCCGTTGCTCCGATCGCCCGGGCCGGGGAGATTGGACCCATGACCTCCGCCGCCTCGCACCGCCCGTTCGGGATCGACTTCGGCGGGAGCGGGATCAAAGGCGCCCCCGTCGACCTCGAGAAGGGCGAGTTCGCCGAGGAGCGGGTCCGCATCGACACCCCCCAGCCGGCGACCCCCAAGGCGGTGGCCGAGGTCTTCGCCGAGCTGCTGACGAGGTTCGACGACTCCGACGGCCGGGTCGGGGTCACCGTGCCGGGCGTCGTCGTCCACGGCGTGGTCCACTCGGCGGCGAACATCGACAAGGCCTGGATCGGCGAGGACGCCGACCGGCTCTTCACCGAGCGCACCGGACGCGACGTCCACGTCGTCAACGACGCCGACGCAGCCGGCCTGGCGGAGGTCCGGTACGGCGCGGCCAAGGGCCGCCAGCGGTCTGGTCATCGTGACCACCCTGGGCACCGGGATCGGCTCGGCGATGGTCTACGACGGCGTCCTGGTGCCCAACTCCGAGCTCGGCCACCTCGAGATCGACGGCCACGACGCCGAGAAGCGCGCCGCCTCCAGTGCCAAGGAGAAGGAGGAGCTGTCCTGGGAGGACTACGCCGAACGGCTGACGACCTACTACCGCAAGCTCGAGCAGCTCTTCTCCCCCGAGCTGTTCGTGGTCGGCGGCGGGGTGAGCAAGAAGGCCGACAAGTTCCTCGACCTCGTCGACATCGACACCGAGATCATCCCGGCCCAGCTGCTCAACGACGCCGGCATCGTCGGCGCCGCGCTCTACGCGACGGAGAGCAACGACTGACCGGCGGCTCGCTCAGGCCTCGGCGGCGAGCGCCTTCTCGATGTCGTCGGTGAGGTCGGCCGGGTCCTTGGTCGAGCCGAACCGGGCGAGCACGGTGCCGTCGCGGCCGAGGAGGAACTTGGTGAAGTTCCACTTGATCGCGCCGCCGAGGACACCGCGCTTCTCGTCCTTGAGCCACTGGTAGAGCGGGTGCGCGCCGTCGCCGTTGACCTCGATCTTGGCGAACATGGGGAAGGAGACGCCGTAGTTCTTCTGGCAGAAGCCGGCGATCTCCTCCTCGGTGCCGGGCTCCTGGTGACCGAACTGGTCGCAGGGGAAGCCGAGCACCACGAAGCCGCGGTCGCCGTAGGTGTCGTAGAGCTTCTGGAGCCCCTCGTACTGGGGCGTGAAGCCACAGGCGCTCGCGGTGTTGACCACGAGCACGACGTCGCCGAGATAGGAACCGAGATCCTGGTCCTTCCCGTCGATGGTGACGGCATGGAAGTCGGCCAGGGTTCGGGTCATGCGGGGCCCTGGCGGCGTTCGTTGGAGGACCGCAGCGGGCGAGGCGAAGAACGCGGTGGGGTGATCACGTGTCGGCTCCTCTGATGGCGGCGGCGACGGCCTTGGGGACGTCGGTGTTGAAGACGCTCGGGATGATGAAGTTCGGGTTCAGCTCGTCGTCGTCGACGACGTGCGCGATCGCGTCGGCGGCCCGGAGCAGCATATCGGTGGTGATGTGGCGGGCCCGTGCGTCGAGCAGCCCGCGGAAGACGCCGGGGAACGCGAGCACGTTGTTGATCTGGTTGGGGAAGTCCGACCGGCCGCTGGCCACGACCGCGGCGTATTTCTCCGCGTCGGCCGGGTCGACCTCCGGGTCGGGGTTGGCCAGCGCGAAGACGACCGCGCGCTCGGCCATGTCGGCGATCCACTCGGCGGGCAGGACCCCGGGCGCGCTGACCCCGATGAAGACGTCGGCGTCCTGAAGGGCGTCGTGGAGCCCGCCGTGCAGGCGCCGGGAGTTGGTACGCCGCGCGAGCTCGGCGTGCGCGGGGCTGAGGTCGGGGTCGTCGGCCGCGAGGATGCCCTGCTGGTCGCACACGACGACCTCGCCCGCTCCGCCTGCGAGGAGCAGCGACACGATCGCCGAACCGGCGGCGCCGCCTCCCGAGACGACGATCCGCACGTCGGGCAGCTTCTTCTCCACACAGCGCAGGGCGTTGGTCAGTGCGGCGAGCACGACGATCGCGGTGCCGTGCTGGTCGTCGTGGAAGACCGGGATGTCGAGGCTCTCGCGCAGCCGCTGCTCGACCTCGAAGCAGCGCGGCGCCGCGATGTCCTCGAGGTTGATGCCGCCGAAGCCGGGCGCGATCATCTCCACCGCCCGCACGATCTCGTCGGTGTCCTGCGAGGCCAGGCAGATCGGCCACGCGTCGATACCGGCGAACCGCTTGAACAGCGCCGCCTTGCCCTCCATCACCGGCAGCGCGGCCCCCGGGCCGATGTTGCCGAGACCGAGCACGGCCGAGCCGTCGGTGACGACCGCGACGGAGTTGCCCTTGATGGTCAGCCGCAGCACGTCCTCGGGGTTGTTCGCCAGGGCCAGGCTGACCCGGCCCACCCCCGGCGTGTAGGCCATGGAGAGGTCGTCGCGGGTGCGCAGCGGCACCTTGGAGTGCACCTCGATCTTGCCGCCGATGTGGAGCAGGAAGGTGCGGTCGCTGACCCGGTGCACCTCGACGCCCTCGACCTCGCGCACGGCGTCGACCATGGTCTCGGCGTGCTCGGCGTCGGAGGCCGAGCAGGTGACGTCGACGACGAGCCGGTCGTGGCTGGAGTCCGCGACGTCGATCGCGGTGACGATGCCGCCGGCCTGGGAGATCGTGGTGGCGACGGTGCCGACGACTCCGTGGTCGGGTGCGGTGTAGAGCCGCATCGTGATGGAGTACGACGACGGGGTGGCCGACATGCTGCTCACCCTAGCCGGGGGTCCGCGAGGCCCTGAGGTCCCGTCGCCGCCCGGCCAGCACGGCCGCGAGCAGGACCAGCGCGACGACCTGCACGACGACGATCACGCCGACCAGCCAGGCCCGGTGGGCGCCGTACAGCCAGCCGGCGAGGAGGCCGCCGGCCAGCGCCGCGACCGCCTGGTACGCCGCGAACGCGCCGTAGGCCGTCCCGAGCCGGGCGCCCGGGTACGAGGTCGGCGACGAGGGCCTTGATCGTGGAGTCCTGCACGCCGGTCGCCGCCCCCCACAGCAGGACGCCGATCACCACGACCCCCACGTGGTCGGTGAACACCAGGACCGGCACGCACGCGACCACCACCGGCAGCACCAGCAGGGTGCCGGCGCCGACGTGGTCGTAGGCGAAGCCGGTGCCGAGGGAGGCCAGCGCCTCGGCGCCCATCGCGGCCGCGTAGACGATCGGGACCACCGCGGCGGTGACCAGGTCGTCGGTGACCAGGTGGAAGGAGATGATCCCGAAGGTCATCAGCCCGACCGTGGTCAGCGAGCAGGCCAGCGCGTAGCGGTGGAAGGCCCGCGGCAGCTTCTCGAGCACGACGTCCTCCGCGGCCGGCTGCGGGTGCCGCGGGTCGCCCACCGACCGGTGCAGCCAGGCCAGCACCCCGAGCGCCACCGCACCCGGGACGACGAGCACGAGCAGGCCGGCCCACATCTGGGCGGTGAGGGCGATGACACCGGCCACCACCAGCGGCCCGATCAGGGCCCCGGTCTGGTCGAGCGCCTTGTGCACCCCGAAGCCGCGGCCCCGGCCGACGTCGCTGGCGGCGAACGCGAGCAGCACGGACTTGGCCGGGCTGCGCACCGCCTTGCCGGTGCGCTCGAGCAGCACCATCGCCGAGCCCCAGACCAGGCCGGCGGCCCCGAGCGCGGGCGCCAGCGCCATCAGCGGGACGCACGCGGCGGTCAGGGCGTACCCGGTGACCATCCACCACCAGTAGCGGCCCGAGCGGTCGGCGGCGGGGCCGGAGAACAGCCGGAACCCGAGGGCGGCTGCCTCGCCGGCGCCGGTGACCAGGCCGACCAGCAGCGCCGAGCCGCCCAGCGAGGCCAGGAACGGCCCGGTGATCGAACGCGCCCCTTCGTAGACCAGGTCGACGAGCAGGCTGACCACGCCCAGCCAGAGCACGGTCCGCCATCCCGCCCAGGCGGGCGAGGCGGCGGCCGACTCAGACATCGCGGCTATGGCGATGCCACGCCCAGAGCAGGCCGAGCGCGATGACGGCGGCGACGACCCCGCTGGTGACACCGAGGTACTGGGTGACCCGGCTGATGGAGTGGGCCAGGAAGTAGCCGAGCAGCACGCAGACGGTGCCCCAGAGAACGCCGCCGATCACGTTGAATACCAGGAACCGGCGGTAGCGCATCCGGCTCGCCCCGGCCAGGCCGGGCATGACGGCCCGCAGGAAGGCGGTGAAGCGCCCCATCACCACGGCCCGGCCGCCCTTGCTCCGCAGGTACGTCTGGGCGCCGGCGATGCGGTCGGGGTGGTTGCGCAGGATCGGCGCCCGGGTGAGGCGCGGTCCGAGCACGCGGCCGACCTCGAACCCGATGCTGTCGCCGACCACGGCCGCCACCCAGACGACCACCAGGACCACCACGACCGAGACCTTCCCCGCGGCGGCCAGCACCCCGCCGTACACGACGGCGGTCTCGCCGGGCACCACGAACCCGAAGAACAGGGCTGCCTCCCCGAAGACCAGGGCCGCGATGATCAGCAGGGCGATCCAGGGCGGCACGCTGAGGAGCGTGTCGACGACCTTCTGCAGCACCGGGCTTCCCTGACCGCTCAGCCCACGAGGCTGGCCCGCACCCGCGCCCGCCCGCCGACCTCGACCGGGTTGCGGTAGCCCTCGAGCCGGACGGTGACGTCACGGTCGCGCAGCCTGACCACGAGGGTCGAGGCGTCGGCCTCGCTCACCTCGCCGTTGATCACGTAGGTGCCGTCGTCCTGCTTGTCGAGCAGCGACCCCTCGTCGCCCTCGCGCACGTCGTCGAGGGCCAGGGCGACCAGGCCGGGCCGCCGGATCCGGCCACCCAGCCGCAGCGACAGCGCGATCAGGACCAGCACCAGGAGATCGGCGGTCAGCGTGATGGCCGTCGCGCCCCAGCTCCGGACCTGCCCGTCGACGCGGTAGACCGACGGGTGCCCGGCGAGCACGCGGACGCCGATCTCACCGGCTCCGCGCGGCGGACGCCGCCGTGGTCAGGTCGATCACGGCGCTCCGCGCCTGCTGCGACGAGTCGAGCGACTTCGGCAACCGGAACTCCACGATCGCGTGGTCGCCGGCACGGCTGAGGCCGACGACGGTGGCCTCGACCCGGACCCCGTCGGTGGCCGCCCGGTGCAGCTGCCACTCGTGGAGGAGCCAGGGGAGGTTGATGACCAGCAGCGCCAGCACCACGAGCAGGATGCGCCGTCTGCCCCAGCCGCCCCGTCCCTTCATGCGGGCCAGTATGACGGCCGACGGCGAGCCGCGACGGCGACGTCGGCCGCCGGGATGCGGGAGGATCACCCCTGCGAGATCGGCTCGACCGAGTCGGCGGGCGCGCACGAGCCGGAGGTGGGCGATGGGGGGTCCGGGCATCGTCGTACCCCTCGACCTCACCGAGCCACCCACGGCCGTGCTGCGGCGCTTCCGCGGTGAGCCCGGCCTCGTGGCGCTGGTCGGCGACTGGTGCGGCGGCGAGGCCGTACTCGGGTGCCGGCCGGCCGAGGTGCTGGCGGCCGACGCAGACCCGTTCGACCTCGCCGACGTGTGGGACCCGGCTCCCGGTGGCGTCGCGACGGTGGGTGGGGGCTGGGTGGCGCTGTGGGGCTACCCGCTCGCCCACCGCATCGAGCGGCTGCCCGAGGCGCCACCGCGACCGCACCCCCAGCCGCCCCATTGGGTCGCCCGCTACGACTGGTTCCTGCGGAACGACGGAGCCACCTGGTCGTTCGAGTCGCTGCTCGACCCGGAGCCCGCCGCGGCCGCCCTCGACGCCGTACGACGGGTGCTGGCTGACGGCGACCCGGCGCCAGCGACCCCACGGGTTCTCGCCGTTCGCGATGACCCCGGGGCCCGGGCACTACCGCGAAGCGGTCGCCGCCACCGTCGAGCACATCCGGGCCGGCGACGTCTTCCAGGTCAACGTCTGCACCCGCTTCGAGGCCCGGCTCGACGGCGACCCGCTCGACGTCTTCTGCGCCGGGGTCGAGGCGCTCTCGCCCAGCCACGCGGCGTACGTCGACACGGGCGGCCGCCAGGTCGTCAGCCTCTCCCCAGAGCTCTTCCTACGCCGGGCCGGACGCGAGGTCGAGACCCGCCCGATCAAGGGCACAGCGCCGGCCGGGCACGACGGGGCGGTGCTCGCGGCCTCGGCGAAGGACCGGGCCGAGAACGTGATGATCGTCGACCTGATGCGCAACGACCTCGGCCGGGTCAGCGCGACCGGTTCGGTCAGGGTGCCGGCGCTGGCGGTCCCCGAGCGGGGTGCCGGCGTCACCCACCTGGTCTCCGAGGTGCGCGGCACGCTCCCGGACGGCGTCGCCGACCGCGCGCTGCTGGCTGCGACGTTCCCCCCGGGGTCGGTCACCGGCGCGCCCAAGGTCCGCGCCATGGAGCTGATCCACGAGCTCGAGGCGACCGGGCGCGAGCTCTACACCGGCTCGGTCGCGATCCTCGGCCCGCTCGCCGGCCTCGAGGCGAGCGTGGTGATCCGGACCTTCGAGGTCGAGGGCGCCGACTGTTGGGTCGGCGTCGGGTGCGGGATCGTCGCCGACTCCGACCCGGAGGCCGAGCTGGCCGAGGTGTTCACCAAGATGGACCCGTTGCTGGCCGCGGTCGGCGCGACCCGCAGCACTCCAGCACCGGCCCCGCCGCCCGCACCCACGAGGGTCACCTTCGACGTGCCGGCCGCCTCGGCACCGTCGCCGGACCGGGCTCGAGGGGTGTTCGACACGCTGCTCGTCCGCGACGGACACCCCGTCGACCTCGACTCCCACCTCGACCGCCTCGTCCGCGACGTGGAGGCCCTGACCGGCGCGCCCGTCGACCGGTCTGCCCTCGCCGACCGGATCCGGGCCGACGTCGCGGGGCTCACGACCGCGCGCGTCCGCACGGTCTACGACGGTGCCTGGCAGGTCACGGTCACGGCGATCACCGAGCCGGGCCTCGAGCCGCGCGCGCTCGCGCCCCGTCGGGTCGAGGTCGCCCTGGGCGCGCACAAGTGGGCCGACCGTCGGCTCGTCGCCGACCCGGGCACCGCCGACGACGTCCTGCTCGTCGACGCCGACGACCAGGTCCTGGAGGTCGGCACGGCCAACGTCTTCGTCGTCCTCGACGACCGCGTCGTCACCCCGCCGCTCGACGGGCGGATCCTCGCCGGCACGGTCCGGGCCCGGGTGCTCGACCTGCTCCGCAGTCACGACGTCCCACTCGCCGAAGAGGTGGTCACACTGGCGGCGCTGCGCGACGCGGTCGAGGTGTTCCAGACCAGCTCGGTGCGCGGCGTGCAGCCCGTCGTGGCGGTCGAGGGCGTCGGCACCTGGCCGGCCGGCCCGATGACCGCCTGGGTCCGCGAGCACCCGGACCGCCCGGGCGACCACCCGTCGTACGACGTGACCGGCCGCGAGCCGGCCCGCACGGCCCGGGTGCTGATCGTCGACAACTACGACTCCTTCACCTACAACCTCGCCCAGCGCCTCCGCGTGCTCGGTGCCGAGGTCGAGGTGGTGCGCAACGACCGCGCCACCGTGGCCGAGATCTCGGCCGGGGCGTTCAGCCACGTCGTCGTCTCCCCCGGGCCGGGCCGGCCGGAGGACGCCGGGATCAGCGTCGACGTCATCCGGGCGCTCGGCCCGACCACACCTGTGCTGGGCGTCTGCCTGGGCCACCAGTGCATCGCCGCGGCCTACGGCGCCCAGGTCGTGCGCGGCCAGCCCGTGCACGGCAAGCGCTCGCTGGTCCACCACGACGGCCTCGGGGTCTACGACGGGCTGGTCGCGCCGTTCGCCGGCGCGCGCTACCACTCGCTGGTGGTCGCCGACCTGCCCGTCGACCTGCACCCGACCGCCCGCACCGGCGACGGTGTCCTGATGGGCCTGCGGCACGCCACCCTGCCGGTCGAGGGCGTGCAGGTGCACCCGGAGTCGGTCCTCACCGACGTCGGCGACCGGATCCTGGCCGCCTTCCTTGACCAACCGTTGCGCTGAGACCGCCTGGCCCGCGAAAAGGTGCGTCCCGCGGCCCGCAGACGCCACGTTTGCGCGCCCGCAACCAGAAAATTCCGGAAAAATCGTCGTCAAGCGCGTCATGAACGGACTGAACGGTCGTTTCATAGTCGTAGGGCCGCAGGAGACTGCGGCTCTCGGGATTCGGTCACGACCGGGGGGACGAGACCGAACCAGGGGGGCGATGCAGCTCACGACCGGGGGGACGCGAGCTACGGCGCCAACTGCCCTCGCCTGCACAGCAGGCGAGGGCGCCTCTCATTTCCGGCCGCTCCGGCCATCGCCCGCCAGTTCGCGTTCACCCGCCCCGGGCGAGGACGCCGCCGCCCGTGACCGCGATCGTGGGAGCTCCGAGACGGAGGAGGCAGGGATGTCGGCACGCACCACGCGCGGCGCCCTGGCGGTGGCGGTGCTCCTGGCCCTGGCCACGGGCTGCGGCACCGGCAGCAGCAGCGGCGGTCCGATCACCCGGCCCAGCGTCACCGCGTCGTTCTCGCCGACCAGGTCGCTGCCGACCGTGAGTCGGGCTACCGCGTCCGAGACCACCCGGCCGACGGCGTCGGAGGCACCCACCACCGGACCCACCACCTCGGAACCCAGCACGAAGCCCACGTCCAAGCCCACGTCGTCCGCGTCGACCTCGGGCCCGAACACCGGACCGACCCAGGGCCGGCCCACCAGCGGCCCCACCACGCAGAGCCCCACCGAGGCGGTCTCGTCGCAGGTCACCGAGTCCGTGGTCACCGAGCCCTCCGAGTCGGCGGCCCCGGTGGTCCCCGACGACTCGACGGGCGACGGGAGCAGCGCCGCCTGGTGGTGGCTGCTGCTCGCCGCGCTGGTCGCCGCGGCCGTGGTCACGGTGCTGCTGGTACGCCGTGCGCGCAGCAGGCGGGCCTGGACGGCCGACCTCGAGGAGGCCGAGCTCGAGGTCGCCTGGTTCGGGCGCGACCTCGTGCCCGCGCTGCGGAGCTCCGCGTCGTTCGCGGGTGTCAGCGGCGGCTGGACGGTGGCGTCGCCACGCGCCCAGGCGCTGGAGGACCGGCTCACCCGGCTCGAGACGACGGCGCCGGACGACGACAGCCGGGCTCGGGCCGCCGCCTTCGGCGAAGCGGTCCGCACCGCGCGCGAGCGGATGGCCGCGCTCCTGGTGGACGGCGAGACCGCCCAATGGTCGCTCGCGCTCGATGACGTGCAGGCTGCCCTGCTGGCCGTGCTGGTCCCGGCCGACGGAACCGGGCCGCCTCACTCCAGCCGGTAGGGACCCGGGCCCCGGCAGCGTGACGGTCTCGCTCCCCGGTATCGCCCACCGGTCCCCTGCGGGGCACCGCATCCGGCTGGTGGTCGCAGGCAGCGACAGCTCCTGCGCCCTGCCCAACCCGGGGGTCGGGGTCACCGTCACCACCGACTCCGCCGACCCCGGCGTGCTCGATCTGCCGGTCGCCGCGGCGGGCTCCTACAGCCCGCTGCGATGAGCTCCGGCGGTCAGCCCGGCTTGACCGCGTGGACCCGCTCCATCACGCCGAACTTCAACCGCCGGGTCTCCACGACCTCGAGGCCGGCAGCCTCGACCAGCAGCAGCGGGCGCCGCGTGTAGTGCTCGCCGGCTGCACGGATGCTGATCCGCTCGAACAGCCACTGCAGGGCGTAGATCGGGGGCCAGGTGCTGCCGACGTGGTCGAGGAGCAGCAGCCGGCCACCCGGGACCAGCGCTCGCGTCATCTCGGCGACCGCCGCTGCGGCATCGGGAATCGTGCACAGCGACAGCGCACACAGCACCGTGTCGTACGACGCGTCCTCGACCGGCAGTGCGCTCGCGTCCCCTTCGCGCAGGTCGACCGGAAGCCCGCGCGCCTCGGCTCGCCGGCGCGCGACCGCGAGCATCTCCGGGCTGAGGTCGACCCCGGTCAGGCTGGTGGCGGCGGTGTAGAACGGCAGGCTCCGCCCGGTGCCGATGGCCACCTCCAGCACCCGGCCGGTGGCCCGCTCCCCCAGCCATTCCCGGTCTCCCGAGCCGAGCAGGCGCTCGACGAAGTCCATCTGCTGGTCGTAGTGGGGAGCCGAGGCATCCCAGACCCGGCGCTGCTGAGCGGTCGGGGTCTCACCGGAGTGCTTCATGGAGTCCACCTCGGGGCCAGGGGTGACGACGTACGTCGTGGGGGGTGCCAGGGTCTGAGGGGCGGGACGACCAGTTCCGGAATGGCGCGCATGATGAACCGGTCAGGCCACACCCACGCGACACTACTGTTGGAGCTGGGGCGAGCACCCCAAGGTCGCCCAGGAGCGGCTCGGCCACTCCACCATCCCCACGTCGATGAACATCAGCAGCCACGTCACGCCGACGATGCAGAAGAGCGCCATCGACCGTTTCGCCGCGCACCTCGACGTAGGCTCCGCCGGGGCACAGACCTCTCGTTCAGGACCGATCCGGCAGCGGTCGGAGCTTGAACATCAAGATGCCGAGATACTTGTTCATGACCGCCTGCTTGTGCGGGTACCGCTGACCAACCTCGGCCGGCATCTGTGGCTCGACCGTCGCGTCGATCCACATCCTCGCTGCGCTGAAGACGTTGAGCAGATCAGACATGGTGTAGGGCCGCTTGGTCAGGGTGACGTCCTCGTTCCAGTTGCGGTGTCGGTAGGAGAATGCATCGGTGGAGAAGTACTCCTCGCCCAGCGTGGTCCCGTTCTCCTCTGCACGCTCGATCGCGTAGCGGATCGGCTGCGTCCGGGTCAGCAGGATGAAGCCGTCGTCCTTGAGCATCGTCCGTGCCGTCTGCAGCGCATGGACCGGATCCTTGGCGTACCCGAAGGACTGCAGGAACAAGATCCGGTCGAACTGTCGACCGGCAACGCCCGGTACCACGGCCAGGTCGGAGAGGTCACCCTGGACGAGCTCCAGGCCAGGCGGCGCGTCGGTGATGAAGGTGCCGCCGATATCGACTCCGACCGACGCGGCCGCGCCGTCCTGGACCAGCTGCGCGACCTTGGCTCCGTTGCCGCAGCCGCCATCGAGCACCGACAACCCGGTGATGTCCCCCAGCAGATCGCGCTGCGCGGGCCACTCAACCAGCCGATCCAGTGAGTCCTCCCTGGCGCGAGCCTGCTCGTAGCCGGACGCCAGCTCCATCCATGGCCGACTCGCGTCGCCGCCACCGGTGCCGAGAGAGTCCGCCGTCATCTGAGGGTCGTTGGTCGCCATCGAGACAGGATCGCAGTGGCCGCAACCCTCGCGAGGTTGTTCCGTCAAGCCGAACCCGAGCGGCCGGTGGTCGAGCACCGGGCGAGCGACTCATCTCCGAAGCGACACGGCGCCGCGGTGGCCCGGCGCCGGAGGCTCAGCACAGATTTCGGCACATGAGCCCGCCGAGCTGTTGTGCGCGAGGGGGGAGTTGAACCCCCACGTCCTTTCGGACACACGGACCTGAACCGTGCGCGTCTGCCTATTCCGCCACTCGCGCCAGAAGCGCCGCAAGGCTATCCCAGCCCGCTCACGCCGCCCAAACCGGCAGGTCGGGTCGTGCACGGGGAGGTGGGCCTCGGGCGGCCGGGGTGCGTGCGTCCCTTCGGCGGAGGCGCGAGGGTGGACCGGTGGTCCGTCGAGTCGCCGACAACGCCGCCAGCTCGGAGGCGAGGGCCGGCGCAGCAGGCGCTCCGGATGGAGAGCCGGGCCCAGTGTGCGAGCACTGCGAGGAAGGGGGCATCCGACCCCTTCCTCGCAGTGCTCGACGGGTGATCCCGGTGCCATCTGCCTCGCGCCGGGTCGCAGGTCACCAGCACGTCCGCCCGGGCAGGGACGGCAACCGCAGGGTGTCGCCGCGCGCTCGCCGGGGACGGGGGACGCGGCGTGCCCCGATACGATCGGGCGCAACCCGACCAACTCGGGCCTCGTCCCACGCGCGGGCGGGGGACACGCATGCACGGGGCTGAGAGGAGGTGCGGCGTGAGCGGCCTGCAGAGGTTCGAGCAACGGCTCGAGCAGCTGGTGTCCGGCGCGTTCGCCCGGGCGTTCCGCAGTGCGGTGCAGCCGGTCGAGATCGCGGCCGCCCTCCAGCGCGAGTGCGACAACAACACCCAGATCCTGTCCCGGCAGCGGCGGATGGTGCCCAACGACTTCACCGTCGAGCTCTCGCAGGCCGACCTCGACCGCCTCTCGCCCTACGACTCCGCCCTCGTCCAGGAGCTGACCACCCAGCTCGAGGAGCACGCCGAGACCCAGGGCTACGTCTTCGCCGGCCCGGTCGCGGTGGCCTTCGAGGCGGCAGACGACCTGACCATCGGCCGGTTCCGCATCCGCAGCCAGGCCCACGCCGCCGTCGTCAGCAACGCCACCCATACCCAGGTACGCCGGGCCCGCGCGTTCCTCGAGGTGAACGGCACCCGCCACCCGCTCCAGCCTCCCGGCCTGGTGGTCGGCCGCGGCACCGAGGCCGACCTGCGGATCAGCGACCCGGGGGTCAGCCGGCGCCACGTGGAGTTCGTGGTCGAGGAGAGCCCGGCGGGCGGGGTGAGCATCAGCGCCCAGGACCTCGGCTCGACCAACGGCGTCCTGGTCGACGGCCACCGCGTGGCCACGGCCCCGCTCCGCGACGGCTCCGAGGTCAAGGTCGGCCGGACCGTCCTCACCGTCCAGGTCGAGGAGGACGCCGATGTCTGAGCTGACCCTCTTCCTGATCAAGATCTCCTACCTCGCCATCCTCTGGATCTTCGTGCTCTCGGCGATCTCGGTGGTGCGCTCGGACATGTTCGGTGCGCGTCTCCCCCAAGGCGCGCGTGAGGCGGCCGCGCCCAAGCAGCCGCGCCGTCAGGCCAAGCCGAAGAAGGCCAAGAAGGGCGCCCCCACCCACGTGCTGGTCGTCGACGGCGCCAACCGGGGTGACCGGGCCGAGCTCGCGGAGGCGCCGATCCTGATCGGCCGCGGCTCCGACGCCGCGATCCGGCTCGACGACGACTACGTCTCCACCCGCCACGCCCGCATCGCCGCGAGCGGTGACCAGTGGTTCGTCGAAGACCTCGGCTCCACCAACGGCACCTACATCGGCAGCGCCCGGATCACCCAGCCGACCACTCTGACCCTCGGCACCCAGGTCCGCATCGGCAAGACCATCCTGGAGCTGCGGAAGTGACGTTCCGACTCCACTTCGCCGCGATCTCCGACGTCGGGAGGGTGCGCAAGGACAACCAGGACGCCGGGTACGCCGGCCCCTGGCTGCTCACCGTCTGCGACGGCGTCGGCGGCGCGGCCCGCGGCGACCTGGCCTCCAGCACCGCGATCAGTCAGCTGAAAGCCCTCGACCAGCCGCCGGCCGAGGGCGACGCCGAGCAGCAGCGCCTCGCTCTGGTGGCCGGCGCCATCCACAAGGCCTCGGACAAGATCGGCGACCTCGTCGACGAGCAGCCCGCCCTGAGCGGCACCAGCACCACGTGCACGGTCGCGCTCTTCGACGGCGAGAGCCTGGCGATGGGTCACATCGGCGACAGCCGGGCCTACCTCTTCCGCGACCGGGAGATCAGCCAGCTCACCAGCGACCACACGTTCGTCCAGAGCCTGATCGACGAAGGCCGGATCACCGAGGCCGACGCCCGCACCCACCCCCATCGCAACCTGATCCTCAAGGCCCTCGACGGCGTCCACGACTACGACCCCGACCTGTTCACCGTGCGCCTGGCCGAGCACGACCGGATCCTGCTCTGCAGCGACGGCGCCTCCGGCTCCCTCGACAACCGCCGGCTCGCCGACATCCTGGCCACCGGCTCCGCCGACTTCGCCGCGGTCGAGCTGGTCCGCGCCAGCCTCGAGGCGGGAAGCACCGACAACGTCACCTGCATCGTCGCCGACGTCGTACCCGTCGACGGGCAGAACGACGAGACGGCCACGCCGATCGTCGTCGGCTCGGCCGCCGAGCTGCGCCGCCGGCCTCGCGCCGGTACGTCCTTCTTCCGCGGCCACCGCGCGGGCGACACCGGCGAGCTCGAGCCGGTGGCCGCCGACATCCCCGACGACCTGCCGCCGGGGGTCCCGTTCGCCTTCGACTCCGACCCCGAGGCTGCGCGCTACGCACCGCGCCCGCCACGCCGGCACCCCTGGCTGCGCCGCGGCCTGATCCTGGCCGGCATCCTCGGGGTGGTCTGGATGGTCAGCGCCGCTGCTTGGAGCTGGAGCCAGAAGCAGTACTACGTCGGCGAGCAGGACGGCGTGGTCACCATCTTCCGCGGGGTGCAGGCCGACGTGCCCGGCCTCGACCTGTCCCACCCCTACGAGACGACCGACGTCCAGGTCAGCGAGCTCGACGCCTACAGCGCGCGGTCGGTGGAGCAGGGCATCGGGGCCAGCGACGTCGCCGACGCCGAGCGCACGGTGCAGCGCCTCGCCGACAACCGGAAGCCGGTGAGCTGAGATGGCCCAGCGATCGGCCCAGCGATCGGCCCAGCGATCGGCCCAGCGGTCGTCCCAGCGGTCGGCCCAGCCGGGGGCCCTCATGCAGTTCGTCCACCGCCGCCGCCGGGGCGCCGAGCTGTTCCTGCTCGTGCTCGCGCTCGCGGTCGGCATCGGTGCCTACGCCGCGGTCGGGCTGGGCGTGAAGGGCGAGGTGCCGGCCGACATCGTGTCCTACGGCGGCTGGCTCGCCGCGCTGATCGTGGTCGCCCACATCACCGTGCGCGCCGTCGCTCCCTACGCCGACCCGGTGCTGCTCCCGGTCGTGGCCGCCCTCAACGGACTCGGTCTGGCCGTCATCCACCGCCTCGACCTCGCGCTCAACCACCACTTCGCCCGGATGCAGCTGATGTGGATGACGATCGGCGTCGCGCTCTTCGTGACGACGCTGCTGGTGATCCGCGACCACCGCGTGCTCCAGCGGTTCACCTACACCTGCGGCCTGGCCGCGATCGTGCTGCTCCTGCTGCCGATGCTCCCCGGCATCGGCAAGGACGTCTACGGCGCGCGCATCTGGATCCAGGTAGGCCCGATGAGCTTCCAGCCGGGCGAGGTCGCCAAGGTGCTGCTCGTCATTACATTCGCCGGCTACCTGGTGCTCCACCGCGACGCGCTGGCCCTCGCCGGCCGCCGGGTGGCGATGATCGACCTGCCCCGCGGTCGCGACCTCGGCCCGATCCTGGCGATGTGGGTGGTCAGCCTCGCGATCCTGGTCTTCCAGCACGACCTCGGCTCCAGCGTGCTGTTCTTCGGCCTGTTCCTGATCATGCTCTACGTCGCCACCGAGCGAGCCGGCTGGCTGGTGGTCGGTGCCGGGCTGTTCGTGGTCGGCTCCTACCTCACCTACGTCTTCATCGGGCACGTCCAGGAGCGCTTCCAGCTGTGGTGGAACGTCTGGGCCCACTACGGCGCCCACACCGACGACAAGGGCCGGCAGACCGTCGAGACCATGTTCGGGATGGCATGGGGCGGCCTGCTCGGCCGCGGCCTGGGCCAGGGCTCGCCCTGGCGGATCTCCTTCGCCGAGAGCGACTTCATCTTCGGCGCCATCGGCGAGGAGCTGGGGCTGACCGGCGCCCTCGCGGTGATCCTGCTCTACGGCCTCATCGTCGAGCGCGCCCTGCGAGCCGCGCTGATCTGCCGTGACGACTTCGGCAAGCTGCTGGCCGCCGGCTTCGCCGGCGCCATCGCGCTCCAGGTCTTCGTCGTCATCGGTGGCGTGACCCACCTGATCCCGCTCACCGGCCTGACCACGCCGTTCTTGTCCTACGGCGGGTCGTCGCTGGTGGCCAACTGGGTGATCGTCGCGCTGCTGCTGCGGATCTCCGACGCCGCACGCCGGCCACCGCCCGACCTGACCCTCCCCGACGACGCCGACGTCGAGACCACCCAGGTGGTTCGACTGTGAACAAGCCCATCCGCACGGTGTCGGTGTTCTGCCTGCTGCTCTTCCTGGCGCTGGCGCTCAACGCGACGTACCTGCAGTACTACCACGCCAACGCGCTCAACGACCGGGTGGGCAACGGCCGGGTGGCCGCCGCGACCTTCTCCCGCGACCGCGGCGCGATCCTGGTCGGCCGCACGGCCATCGCCCAGAGCGTCCCGACCACCGACCAGTACAAGTTCCAGCGCACCTACCGTCAGCCGTTCATGTACGCCGCCGTCACCGGCTGGTACACCTTCGGCAACGAGACCGGCGTCGAGCGCGCCCAGGACGGCTTCCTCTCCGGTGAGGACGACCGCCTCTTCGTCAACCGGCTGGTCGACCTCGTCAACGGCAACGCCACCAAGGGCGGCAACGTCGTGCTGACCATCAACCCCGCCGCCCAGAAGGCCGCCTTCGACGGGCTCAAGGCGCTCGGCCCCGAGGTGCAGGGCTCCGTGGTCGCGATCGAGCCGTCCACCGGCAAGATCCTGGCGATGGTGTCGCTGCCGTCCTACAACCCCAACAAGCTCGCCAGCCACGACTTCAAGGCCGCCAACGCCTATGCCGACGAGCTGAACCGCGACAAGGCCCAGCCGCTGCTCAACCGCGCGGTGCAGACCACGCTGCCTCCGGGATCGACCTTCAAGATCGTCACCGCGTCGGCGGCCATCGAGAACGGCGTCTACACCTCGTCGTCCCAGGTGCCCGGCGGCGCCTCGTACACCCTGCCGCAGTCGTCCAACGTGGTGCACAACGACGTGATCGGGGGCTGCGGCACCACCAAGATCCCCTTCGTGCAGGCGATGCAGTTCTCCTGCAACACCTCCTTCGCCCCGATGGCGGTCAAGGTCGGCGCCACCGACATGCACGCGCAGGCGGAGGGCTACGGCTTCAACCAGCACTACCTCGACACCGACCAGCTGCCGTACCAGGCGATCTCCCGCTACCCCGCCGGCCTCGACCCGGCCCAGACCGCGATCGCCGGCTTCGGCCAGGGCTCGGTTACCGCGACGCCGCTGCAGATGGCGATGACGGCCGCCGGCATCGCCAACAACGGCGTCGTGATGAAGCCCCACCTCGTCGAGGAGCTCGAGTCGCCATCGCAGCAGCCGCTGGCGCCGACGCCGGTCGAGAGCTTCAGCCACGCGACGTCCAAAGCCACCTCCGACGAGGTGACCAAGCTGATGGTCGCCACCGTCCAGGGCGGTACGGCGTCGCCGGCGGCGATCCCGGGCGTCCAGGTCGCCGGCAAGACCGGCACGGCACAGAGCGGACTGCACAACCCCGACGGCACCGAGGTGCCGCCCTACGCGTGGTTCGTCAGCTTCGCCCCCGCCAACCCCAATCCCAAGGTCGCGGTGTGCGTGATGATCCAGCACGTCAACCGCTCGACCGACGAGATCCACGGCGGCACTCTCGGAGGACCGATCGCCAAGGCGGTCATGGAGGCGGTGTTGCGGACCAGTGGATGAGCACCGGAGCACCTCCACCGGCCCGGGCAGCGTCCGCGCCGGCAGCAGCACCCAGCACCACCCACACGAGGGGAAGGGTCAGCAGTGAGCCCCGACACCAGACCTGACGGACAGCCGTTGATCGGCGGACGCTACGCCCTAGGCGAGCTGCTCGGCCGCGGCGGCATGGCAGAGGTCCGCAAGGGCACCGACACCCGCCTCGGGCGCGTCGTCGCGGTCAAGCGACTCCGCACCGATCTCGCCAGCGACATCACCTTCCAGGCCAGGTTCCGCCGCGAGGCGCAGAGCTCGGCCTCCCTCAACCACCCGGCCATCGTCGCGGTCTACGACACCGGCGAGGAGCAGGCGACCGACGGCTCCGGCGTCGCGCAGCCCTACATCGTGATGGAGTACGTCGCCGGCCGGACGTTGCGCGACATCCTCCGCGAGGGTCGAAAGATCCTGCCCGAGCGGGCGCTGGAGATCACCAGCGGCGTGCTCTCCGCCCTCGACTACAGCCACCGGGCCGGGATCATCCACCGCGACATCAAGCCGGGCAACGTGATGCTCACCCCCTCCGGCGACGTGAAGGTGATGGACTTCGGCATCGCCCGGGCGATGTCGGACGCCTCGAGCACGATGACCCAGACCGCTGCCGTGGTCGGGACCGCGCAGTACCTCTCCCCCGAGCAGGCCCGCGGCGAGCCGGTCGACTCGCGCTCCGACGTCTACTCCGCCGGCTGCCTGCTCTACGAGCTGCTCACCGGCCGACCGCCGTTCGTCGGCGACTCCCCCGTAGCCGTGGCCTACCAGCACGTCCGCGAGCCGGCCTCGCCGCCGTCCGACCACGACACCGAGCTGCCGCCCGAGGTCGACGCGATCGTGATGAAGTCGCTGGCCAAGCGGGTCGAGGACCGCTACCAGTCCGCCGGTGCCATGCGCGCAGACATGGAGCGCTACCTGGCCGGCCACCCGGTGCACGTCATCCCTCCGCCGCCGCTCGACCCGCCGACCACGGTCACCCAGCCGACCGCGATCGTCGCGCCGGTGCCTCCTCCGGAGGAGGACCTCGAGGACGACCGCGGTACGCGTCCGGGGCTGCTGATCTTCCTGGCCCTCCTCCTGCTGATCGTGATCGGGCTGGCGGCCTACCTGCTGCCCAAGATGTTCGCCAGCCCCAACGACCAGGTCCAGGTGCCCCGGCTGGTGGGGATGTCCGAGCAGCAGGCCCGGACCGCGATCGGCGACGCCGGGCTCACCGTCGGCGACATCGGCACTGCCTACGACGCGAACGTCAAGGCCAACCACGTCATCAGCCAGAACCCCGCGGCCGACGCCTACGTCAACAAGGAGACGGCGGTCGACCTCACCATCTCGCGGGGCGCCCATCCCACGAAGGTGCCCTACCTGATCGGGCAGACCAGGGACCAGGCCCAGACCGCGCTCGACGACGCCCATCTCCAAGGGGTGTTCCACCAGGTGAAGTCCGACCAGCCGGCGGGCACGGTCGTGCGCACCAATCCCGCTGCCGGCAAGCAGATGCCGCGCGACTCGCAGGTCGACGTCTACCTCTCGAAGGGACCGCAGAAGATCCCCGACGTCGTCGGCATGCAGCAGGCCGACGCCGAGAAGGCGCTGCGCGACGCCGGGTTCGTGCCGGTCCCGGTCACGTCGTCCACCTCCGACGCACCGCAGGGCCAGGTCATCCAGCAGGTGCCGGCCGCCGGTCAGCCCGAGCAGCAGGGCACCCAGGTGACCATCGTGGTCTCCTCCGGCCCGACCACGCCACCCACGTCGTCGCCGCCCACGACCCCACCCTCGTCGGCGCCGAGCTCGGCGGCACCGTCCAAGGGGGTCCTTCCCTAGGGTGCGTCTCTCGATTCGACGCCGTCGCGAGCGGGTCTTCGCCCCTACCCGGCAAGGCGGAGGCGCGAAGGCGGGCCGGAGGCCCGTCGAGTCGCCGACAACGCCGCCAGATCGGCGAAGGCCCGCGCAGCAGGCTCTCCGAATGGAGAGACGTGCCCTATCGCGAGCCGCCACCGCTGCCGGCCGCGGGCAGCACGCGGGCGTAGGACAGCCCGAGCAGCCCGTCGTACGCCGGGGCGACGACGCGGTCGGACAGAGTCATCCCCCAGCCGACGTTGACGTCGGGGTCGGCGGCGTCGGCCCGGTAGACCTGCAGGAAGGGGTCGCGGTCGATCTCGCTCACGATGGCGGCCTGGTCACCCACGGCCGAGATCACGTAGGGCTGGCTGTAGGGAACGCCCTGGAGCTGGACGGAGTTGCCGATGCAGCGGATGCCGGTGGTGCTGACGATCCGCTGGCCCTGCACGGTGACGGCGGTGGCCCCGCCCTTCCACATCGCGTTCACCACCGCCTGGATGTCCTGCTGGTGCACCACGAGCAGGTTGGGGTTGTCGCCCGGAGCGACCTCCTGGCCCGACGGCGCGTCGCTGAGGGTGACCGTGACCCCGGGGCCGATCTGGGGCAGCAGCCCGGCCGGGCTGGCCATCTGGGCCGACTGGCGGTTGTACCTCGCCACCTGCTTGTTGTTCACCGCCCCGCTGAGCAGGTTGACCTGCTGGTGGATGTCGGCGACCCGCTTCTTCAGCGCGTCGACCGAGGAGGCGTCGCTGCGCACCAGCGAGGCCAGGTCGGTGAACCGGCCCGGGCGCAGGTCGGTGCCCTTGCTGCTGTGCGCGCTGACCACGAAGAGCGTGCCCGACCAGCAGCCCCACCACGGGGGTGGCGACCCGCCAGACCAACGAGCGCTGCGGCCGGGGCTGTGGCACGGGCTGCGGCCCGCCCTCCGCCGCGTCGTACGACGAGAGGTCCTGGGCAGCGGCCGACCGCCGGCGCAGACCGCGGAGCCTGCGATGGGGTCGATCGGTCATGCCGACTAAGGTAGCCCGCGTCGTGTGAGAGGGCGTCTTCGTCGACGTCGTGCAACAGAGTCGTGCAAAGAGGAGACCCGTGGCCAAGCTCAAGGCGAGGCAGAAGTTCGCCGAAACCGACCGAGGGCGGTTGTTCACACCACGGTTCGTGGTGGCGATCGCGCTGGTGCTGCTCGGCATCGCCTGGATCGTCTACTACTACGTCGTGGTGCGGGTCGACCCGACCGCGGTGCCGCCGGGCAAGCCTGGCTCACCGGCCTTCATGGCCGACCTCAAGCGGTGGAACTACGCGATCGGCTTCGGCCTGATCCTGGCCGGGTTCCTGGTCTCGGCCCACCCCTCCACCCCGCTCGGACGCGGCCGAGGCGTCGTGGTGGGGATGCTGACCTGCTTCCTCGTGGGCCTGATCTGGATCTGCACCTTCTACGTGATCTCGGGCAACAACCTGTCGAAGGTGCCCGTGTTCAACGACCTCGACCAGCTCAACCTGCTCGTGGGCATCGGCTTCATGGCGGTCGGCTTCGCCTTCGCCACCAAGTGGGAGTGAGCCCGGACGCTGCCGGCCCGGTTCTCTCCACACCTGTGGACCGACCTGTGGAGAATCACATCGCTGTAGTTCTCCCCAGGTTCATCCCCAGCTGGGGACAACCGCCCGCTGGGTCCTGGGTCAGGTGAGCGCGGCCGTCCGCAGGGCCACCGCGACGACGACCAGGGCGAACACGACGGCGAAGCCGCTCGCCTGCCACGCCGTCCGGCGCGCCCGCGGGGCGTAGGCGAGGATCAGGGCCAGCACGATCCCGCCGAAGAACCCGCCGAAGTGTCCCTGCCAGGAGACGTCGGTGCCGAAGAAGGTGAAGGCGATGTTCAGCCCGATCCACACCATCAGCTGGCTGACGTCGGCGTGGACCTTGAGCGCGAACACCAGCAGGGCGCCCATCAGCCCGAAGATCGCGCCCGAGGCGCCGAGCGTCGGGGTGAACTCCGGGGACAGCCAGTAGACCGCGGCCGAGCCGACCAGTCCGGCGAGCAGGTAGAGCCCGAGGTAGCGCGCCCGCCCGAGCAACAGCTCCAGCTGCGGCCCGAGGATCCACAGCGCCAGCATGTTGAACCCGATGTGCAGCACCGCCACCTGGGTGAACATGCTGGTCACCAGCTGCCACCAGGCACCGTCGCTGACGCCCGGGAGCCAGGTCCCGCCCTGCGCGGTGCAGAAGGCCTGGCTGACGTCGAAGTAGCCGCCGCGAGGCGCCTGGCACAGCCCGGCCGGCCGCAGCGCCAGCCGGTCGACCCACACGCTGGCGGTGGCGCCGGTGGCGAGGATCAGCACCCAGACCGCCGCGTTGATCGCGATCAGGACCTGGGAGACCACTCCCCCGCGCGAGGGCCGCAGCCCGCCGTACGGCGTGCGGCCGCTGCGGGTGGTCCTGCGGCCCTCGGCCACGCACGACGGGCACTGGAACCCGACCGCCGCGTCGTTCATGCAGTCCGGGCAGATCGGCCGGTCGCAGCGCTGGCAGCGGACGTAGGTCTCGCGGTCCGGGTGCCGGTAGCAGGTCGGAACGCCGGCGGGGTCCCCCGCCGGCGTCTCCGCCCCGGACCCGGGGCCGGTCGGCGTGCTCAGGAGGTCCTGACCTCGACCGACTCGATGACCACCGGCTCGACCGGGCGGTCACCGGCGCCCGTAGCGGTCGTGCCGATCGCGTCGACCACGTCGCGGGAGGCCTGGTCGGCCACCTCGCCGAAGATCGTGTGCTTGAAGTTCAGCCACGAGGTCGCCGACGTCGTGATGAAGAACTGCGAGCCGTTGGTGCCCGGGCCGGCGTTGGCCATGGCCAGGAGGTAGGGGCGGTCGAAGACCAGCTCGGGGTGGGGCTCGTCCTTGAAGGTGTAGCCCGGGCCGCCGGTGCCGGTGCCGAGCGGGCAGCCGCCCTGGATCATGAAGCCGTCGATGACCCGGTGGAAGGTGAGCCCGTCGTAGTAGCGCTCGCCGCTGCGGCCCGCGTCGTCACGGTAGTCCTTGGTGCCCTCGGCGAGGCCGACGAAGTTCGCCACGGTCTCGGGAGCCTGGTCGGGGAACAGGTTGATGGTGATGTCGCCCCGGTTGGTCTTCAGGACCGCCTGCTGGTCAGCCATGTCTGCCTCTCACACGTCGGTTCACACGTCGGTGTCGCACCGGCGTCGGTGGATGTCGTTGGTGCCGCCGATCCTGCCACCTCGGCCCAGCCGGGTGGGCGTCCGGTCCGGGTTCGACTGCGCGTCGGGCAGCCGGCGCACGGTCGGTAGGAAGGTCCCTGTTGGGTACGGGGGCAGTCGTGATGGGATGGTTGTCCGACACGAGAGGAAGAGGGCCATGGGGATCCGCCGTAACAAGACGTTCGTCGAGCAGGCGACCGAAGCCGTCGAAGCTGCCTACGGGAGCGCTCGGGAGAATCTCGCACCCGTGATCGCCGAGGCGATGGAGATGGCCGAGGGGGCGTTCGAGGACGCCAAGGAGAAGGCCGCGCCGCGGGTCGCCGATGCGCGCGACAAGGCCGTGCCGCTCGTGGCCGCCGGTGCCGCCGCTGCCGCCAAGGGCGCCGCCGCTGCGGCCGACCTCGCGGCGCAGAAGGCCGCGGAGGGTCGCGACCTGGCCAACGCCAAGGCCGCCGAGCTCGAGGGCACGGGCAAGAAGAAGCACCGCCTGCGCACCTTCATCCTGATCACCGGGATCGCGGCGGCGCTCGGGTTCGTGGTCAAGAAGCTGACGTCCGGCTCCGGCCAGGACAACTGGCAGTCGTCCTACACTCCGCCCCCGCCGCCGGCCGCGAAGTCCTCAGACACCCCGATCGCCGACGCCGCGGCTGCGGCCTCGGCCGAGCAGGCCGACGACGAGGCCGGCGCCTCGCCCGACGAGGCGCTCGCGGACGCGGACGAGGAGCAGCACCCCGTCACCACGCCCGACGAGCCGGCCGAGGTCGTGGAGCTCGCCCCCGGCGAAGAGGCTGCGGAGAAGTCCTCCCGCAAGCCGTGACCGGCCGCTGACCGCCGCGCGGCCCCCTTCCCGACGTCGTACGACGGGTCAGGGCGCGGCGGTCGCCGGGGCCCGGCCGCGCTTGCGGGGCAGGTCCTGTGGCTTGTTCTCGGCGACCCACGTGTCGATCTGCTCCCACCACGCGAAGAGCCACTCGATCTGTCCGTCCCGGTCCGCCGGGATGTCGGCGCGCGAAACCTGCCACCACCGCATCACGAGCACCTTGTCCATCGGCAGCTCGCGCCAGAGGTCGCGGACGGTGAACAGGTGGTCGAGACCGGTGTGCGCCACGAGCACCACGTCGGCCTCGGGTGCCGCGTCGAGCGCGGCCAGCAGGCCGCCCGGCTTGGGGGCGAGCACGTGGTTCATCCGCTCCGCCCGGCCGGCCATCCGCTCGAGCCCGAGCCTGCGCAGCCGCTCGATGCCGCGGCGTTTGCGGTCGGGGGTGAAGTTGCCGCCCTCGGGGAAGATCACGAACGCGTCGTTGGCGTCCAGGCCGTGGGCGAGGTCGGCGATCTGCGCCTCGAAGTCGACCCCGGCCTTGCCGCTCGGCGTGATGAACCGGGCCGGGATCCGGTTCAACATGACGTCGATCATCGGGTCCCACGCCATCGTGTCCTTGAGGACGACGCGGGGCTCGCGGTCGTACCAGTCCATGAGCGCGTGGATCAGGGTGAACGAGTCGCCCGGCCCGGCATGGCGGCAGGCCACGATCAGCGGCGTCCCCGGGTAGGCGTCAGGGGTGGGCCCGTCGGTCTTGATGCTCAGCGCGAGCACCCGCCGCGCCTCGGCGAACAGCACCCAGAGCAGGCCCTGCACGAGGTCGTAGTGGATGCCCTCGAAGTACGGCGTGCGGATGCGCCTGCCGAGTCCCGCGGCGAGCCACAGCCCGAGCAGCACCACCAGCAGCACGCTCTCGGCGGTCAGGTAGACCACGAGCATCCACAGCAGCCGCAGGGCCCGCCACCGGCCGGGGAGCACCGGGGCCAGCGCCGCGGCGACCAGCAGCCACACGGGCAGGGTCACCCAGACGGTCAACGTCAGCCAGATCATCGCCGGGGCCAGCACGAACCGCCGGACGAACCAGGTCACGGCAGGGCCGCCAGGTAGTCCCGGGAGGCCTGGTAGCTGCCCTCGATCCGTGCCGCGACGGTGGAGAAGTTCCGGTGGGCCAGCAGCGAGTCGTCACTCGCCGACGTGCCGCGGGCGGGGAGCACGTGCACCTCGATCCCGGCCGGGACCTCGGCCAGCTCACGGGCGAACCGGTGGCGCCGCGCGATCTCGAACGACACCCGGGCGACCTCCCACGGTCGTCTCGGCACCGACAACGGGCGGTCGATCCGGCCGACCTGGAGCACGAAGACCCGGTCGGCGCCCAGGGCCACCGCCCGGCCGAGCGGGATCGAGTTGACGATGCCGCCGTCGAGGAAGTGCTCGCCGTCCACCTCGGCCGGTGGCAGGAGGCCGGGTACGGCGGCACTGGCCATGATCGCGTCGACCAGCCGACCGCTGCTGAACCAGTGCTCCGCGGCGCGCTCGATGCTGGCCGCGCAGACCTGGAAGCGGACCGGGAGGTCTTCGAAGCGGGTCTCGCCGAACTCCTCGACCAGCCGTTGCTGGAGGAACGCCGAGGAGTACAGGTGGGTGCCGGTGGACACGGCCCGGCGGACGGTGCGCAGTGGCCGGTCGGACACCGCTCGCGCTGTGTTGGTGTCCTGCCAGAGATCGGTCAGCCGGCCGATCACCGCCGGCGTCGGGTCGCGCGCCACCAGCGCGCCGTTCAGGGCGCCGACGCTGGTGCCGAGCACCAGGTCGGGGACGACGTCGACCTCGAACAACGCCCGCAGCATGCCGACCTCGGCGGCGCCCAGAACGCCCCCACCGCCGAGCACGAACGCCGTCGTCATGTCGGCCATTCTGGGGTAGTCCGTGACGAAGAGCAGGTTCCGGGGGGTCTGTCCACGACCTGCGTTTCGTCACGGACTACCGCGAAGGGCGGGTCAGCCGGTGGGGGCGAGCTCGGGGTGCTCCTCGCGGATCCGGCGGGTGACGACGTGCTCGACCCAGAAGATCACCAGGGGGATCAGGCCGGAGATCACCACCAGGAGGGCGAACGGGACCGACCAGCGGGTCTGGCGCCACAGCAGGAACGAGACCACGACGTAGGCGATGAAGACCCAGCCGTGGGCGACCCACAAGATGCTCCAGGTCTCCCCGAACGACTGCAGCGCCGACCCCTCCGTCGCGAAGTGGCGCGCCGGAAACACGATCAGCGCGCAGAACGCGAGCAGCACGCCCACCACCATGGCGAGCACCCGATAGGCGACGAAGAGGCCCTTGGAGACGGGCGGCGAGACGGGCGGGGAGACGGGCGGGGATGCGGACACGGCGTCGAACCTACCTGCCGGCCGTAGCGGCCCCGCGGCGAGGCCGTCCGAGCACGTCCTCCTGTAGCCACCGCCACCACATGAAGACCGCGAAGGCGCCGAAGACCCACCACTGGAAGGCGTAGAGGATGTTGCGCAGGGAGGTCGCGGAGTCCGCGCCGGGGAGGCGCTCGGGGGTGACGGCGGCGAGTCCGTCCATGCCGGTCGCAGGCGCGAGCCCGTCCGGGACGGCGCGGGCCGTGGCAACGGCGTAGCCGCCGTAGAGGTCGCGGTGGGTGCGCTGCAAGAGGTCTGTGACCGAGAGGTCCGGGAGCACGTCGTCGGAGGGGTTGTCGTCGACGACCCCGGAGCTCTCCGGGGGCTGGAGCAGGCCGACCAGGGCGGCCCGCCCGGCGGGCGCGGCGGGTGCGGCCTCGGGGCTCGTTGCCCAGCCGCGGACGACGGGGATCTCCGATCCCGACGCGGTCACTACGGGCGTGACGGCCCAGACCCCGGTCCGGCCCGCCTGCTCGCGACCCGAGACGTAGACGGTGCCGGCCGGGTCCCAGACGCCGGTCACGACGACCGGCTCGGCCACCGCCGACGCCAGGAACGGCGCGTCCGGCCCGAGCACCTCGTCGAGCGGTACGGCGCGCTGCCGGGTCACCGACGCGGCGTTGTCCGCGCGGTGCTGGTGCCACACGTCGTACTGCCAGCGGCCGAGGAGCAGCGTGGCGGCCACGGCCGCCAGCATCAGCAGATGGACCGGCCAGTAGCGCGGAGCGAGCGGGGCCGGTGACACGCGGGCAAGGCTACGGGGGCGGACCCGGGCCGGGCCGGGGCGACGCCTGCCGCCCTCGAACGGGTTCTTTCTTTACGCTGACAGAAGCGGCCCGGGCGCGAGACAATGGCGCTCGAACAGGCTCATGCTCTCACCGCCACCCGCCACCGCGGGAGCCGGTCACCTGAGTCGAGGGGGCAGGACGGTCGCACGGGGGTGCGACCGGGAAAGTGGAGGCATCCCCTCATGGGCAAGTTCCACCGCGCCATCGGCGTCGTGGTGTTCGGTGGCGCGCTCCTCGGCGCGCTGCTCCTCGGACTCGCGCTCACGCTGTCGGCTCCGACTGCCACCAGCAGCCCGACCCACGGGCTCCTCTTCGGCGTCTGGCAGGTCGCCTACGACACCCAGGCCCCCTCCCCGCAGATCCTGCTCGCCGCCGGCGGCCTCGCCCTCGTGGCGGCCGCCGGCGTCGCGATCCTCGAGCGCCGCATCAGCAACCGCGACCGCCGCTCGTTCGTCCCCGACGACCTGCCCCTCGCGCCGAAGGTCGTGATGCGCCAGACCGCCGGCGTCTACGCCGGCCCGGTCACCGTCACCGTGCTGATCCCGGCCCACGACGAGGAGGCCTGCATCAGCGAGACCATCCGCTCGCTGCAGAGCCAGTCCCACCCTCCCGAGCGGATCATCGTGGTGGCCGACAACTGCAGCGACCGCACGCCCGACCTGGCCCGGGCTGCGGGCGTCGAGGTGTTCGCGTCGTACCGCAACACCCAGAAGAAGGCCGGTGCCCTCAACCAGGTGCTCGCCCGGATCCTGCCCGGTCAGGGCGACAACGACCTCGTGATGGTGATGGACGCCGATACCACCCTCGACGACGGCTTCCTCGAGGCCGCGGTCCGGCGGATGACCGACGACCGCGCGCTGATGTCGGTCGGCGGGCTGTTCTACGGCGAGGAGGGCAAGGGCCTGCTGGGTCAGTTCCAGCGCAACGAGTACACCCGCTACGCCCGCGAGATGAAGCGCCGCCGTGGCCGGGTCTTCGTGCTCACCGGCACCGCCTCCCTCTTCCGCCCCCACGCCCTGCGCACGGTCGCGGACAGTCGTGGTGACCTGATCCCCGGCGTGCACGGCGACGTCTACGACACCCTGGCCCTGACCGAGGACAACGAGCTCACGCTGGCTCTCAAGTGCCTCGGCGGCCTGATGATCTCGCCGGCCGAGTGCACCGTGGTCACCGAGGTGATGCCCACCTGGCAGGCGCTGTGGGCCCAGCGGCTGCGCTGGCAGCGCGGAGCCCTGGAGAACCTCGGCGAGTACGGCGTGCTGCCGCAGACGTTCCGCTACTGGGCCCAGCAGCTCGGCATCGGCTACGGCGTGCTCGCCCTCAGCTCCTACCTGGTGCTGATCGTCCTCATGGTGCTCTCGGTCGACACCTGGGTCTGGTTCCCGTTCTGGATCGGGCTCGGTCTGGTGTTCTGCCTGGAGCGGGTGGTCACGGTGTGGAAGGGCGGCTGGCCGGCGCGCCTCCTCGCGGCTGCGCTCTTCCCCGAGCTGGCCTACGCGATGTTCCTCAACGTGGTCTACGTCAAGGGCGTCCTGGACATCAGCCTCGGCCACCAGGCCCGGTGGAAGCACGTGGTCCAGTCCAGGCCGCGACGCCACGTGGCGGTGGGTGAGTGATGAGCACCCTGGTCACCGCGTGGGGGATCTTCCTCCCCGCCTCGATCCTGGCCAGCCAGTGGTTCGCGGTGCTGTCGGCGTTCGTGGCGATCAACACCGTCATGTACGTCGCGCTGGCGATCGCGAAGATGCTGCCGCGGGTCCACGTCAGCGACGTCTGGCACCGCCGGGAGCGGCGTCGTACCAACCGGTCGATCCACCCGACGCCCGAAGAAGGCGCCCCTGCCTGACCCGGCTGGCATGCTGCCCTCCGTCTGCCACCGGTGGCTGGCCGTCACGGCGGTGGGGTACGTCGTCCTGCACCACCTCGGACTGCTCCCCGGCGGACTCGGCTCGGCGCCCCACGACACCCAGTGGGCCGACTGGCTCGACCTGCTGGTGCTCTACGTCCCCGATCCTGCGGCGCTGGCGCGGTGCGTTGCTGCCTTGGATGCGTGGGGAGCGCCGAGCGTCCGCGGCCAACCCGTACTGGAATCGGATGGGGCACACCGTCCTCGATCCCGACGGGTTCCGGGTGGTCATCGCCGTGCGCACCCGAGCTGCCGCTGTGCCCTCAGCGGACGGATGACCAGCGAGTCTCAGGTCGCGGGCCAGCGATCCTGCGGACCGGCGAGCGCTGCGCGGCCGTGGGGCCTTCGGGCGGTCGAGCGGCGCGCTCGGATGCTGGTGGCGATCATCCAGCTGAGCCAGGTGGCGACGAAGATCCGCTGGGCGAGGCCGAGGGAGGCGTTGCCGAGGGCCGGGATGAGGAAGAAGGCGACGAGCGCCGCGATCGACCAGGCCAGGGTCCGGGGGGCGAAGGCGGCCCAGCGCGGGTCACGGCGGAAATGACGGATCGTGGAGAACATCGCGATGACGACGAGGACGAAGGTGGCGATCCCGGCGGCCTGGTGGATGTCGGAGGTCATGGTGGCAGGCGTGCCGGTCCGGTTGGTGTGGAAGATCGCTGAGGTCACGTCGAGCACGCCGGCGACGACCAGGGCCGCCGGGGCGACCTTGGCCCGCGGAAGCTCGCGGTGCAGCAGGAGGGCGAGCATCAGCGTCCCGGCTCCTATCAGAGTGAAGGCCACGAACATGAGCCCACCGCCGCGGCCGAGTGCGAGCTCGCTCATGGCCTGGGAGCGCGCGGAGTAGTCGGAGACCTGGACGAGGTTGAGCAGCACCACGACGACGGGGAACACCGTCCCATCCCTTCCGGGGCCCCGAAGGCGACGTAGTCCGCGCTCAAGGCCACCGTGACCACGACCAGCACAGTCAACGGAGCCGTCCGCCGCCACATCAGCGCCAGCGCGGCGATCCAGTACGCCACCGAGACCGCCGGGCGAGGGCCCACCCCCGCGGAGAATCCGGTCGCCGGAAGCCACACCTCCTGCTGACCCACCAGGGCCACTGCGAGCGCAAGGGCCACGTCGCCGCGCCCCACGCGGGCGAACGCCGTCGCGAAGGTGCCGCGGCTGTTCACGCGGACACACCGTTGACGCCCAGCGCGCGACTGCGCGTCATCTCTCCGCGGTTGCCGGCTCATCCCTTCGGCGTACGTCGCCGCCTCCGTGGAACGACCCGGAGACGACGAGACGACGACGCATCGACCACCCGCGGCCGACGCGCCGGCTCGGCCGGCCTACGTACGTTCGGCGCAGTCCAGCCGAAGGGGTCACCATGCACATCTCCACCCGAACACTTGCAGCCGCCGTCACCTGCTCGCTAGCTTCCTGGCCACGGCCGTGGCCGCGACCGGGTCCGGCGGAGTGACCATCGCGCCGAGCATGAGCGCAGGCCACCACGGCAGGTCGTAGCGGTGAGCCACGAACCCCACGGCACCCATCGAGACCAGCGCGAGACCCACCGCGAGGAAGAAGACGGCGCCAGCGTTGTCGCGGAACTCACGGACCGTGGCTCGCTGGGTCGCCGCGAACAGCAACGGTGGCAGCACCACTGGAAGGATGAGGCCGGGGTCCAGCTCGAGCTCGGGAGCGAACGGAAGCGCCGCGAGGCAGAGCCCGAAGATGGTGAGCAGCACCGGCTGCGGGACGCCGACACCGTCGGGCCAGCGGAGTCAGAACCACGACGCCGACAAGGAGGATCGCGATGAGGACGAAACTGTCCATTCAGAATCTCCCTCGGGTCTCGTCGACGCCGTGCGGGGCACGACGTGCCTCAGGGTGACAGACGTGCACGCACCCGTGACGATGCCGTCGGGTCCACACCTCTGACGCGCCAAACAGAATCGCCGGAGGGTGGTGCTGAGCTGGCTGGGCGCCGACTCAAGAGTCAGCGTGCACGGTCCGCCATTCTGCTGGTAGACGAGGACACCGCCCGCCATGCACCCACAAACGAGAGCTCCGCCAGCCACCCAAGCACCAACTGACATCGCGACCCCCTGGGCACAGCTCGCACTTCCACGATGTCGTGTCGTCCGCCTCTCGAGTGCCCGCCCGGCTGAGCACCGAGAGCGACGTATTGCGCTGCTGCAGGTTGAGCCTCCGAGACGCGGGTATTGGCCTTGCCTAGGCAACCGGGAGTGCCTACAAACCCGTGGCGCGAACCGCACTGCCTCCATGACATGAAGCCTGATGAATCGCACGCTATTGCTGCGATGAGGCGCGTCTTCTTGCCGGGCCTTGTTGGATCGGGTTGCGCAGCTCAGGGCAAGACGGCGTGTGTGATCGTGTCGCGTACGTACCTGGAATATCGCTCGAGCGACCAGCCGCGACGGGTGACGAGCAGCTCATACATCTCTGGTGACGACACCGTGAACAGCACGTCGCCCGCCTCCTCGATCGTGATCCCTTCGCGGACGCCACCGATCGCGTCCAGCGCCCTGGCGTTGTCCTGCATTCGGCTCAAGCGCCTGGCGTCCATCTCGTCGTACAACTCACCCAACCGCGGGTCGGAGGACGCCGCGGCTCGGACCAGCATCATCACAGCTGTGCCTCTGGGCGCCACCTCGCTGGCGAGCCGGGCCCATCCCGACACCAGGGTCACCGGATCGGTGTCTCGTAGGGCGTCTGATCTGGTCTCCGCGGGAATCGGTCCGGCACCCTCCAGCGCTTGCTGGAAGAGGGCGCGAACCAGTCCTGGCTTGCCGCCGAACGATTTGTAGATCGTCTCGGCAGAGACGCCGGCTTCGGCCGCGATTGCAGCCACTGTGGTCGCGTCGTACCCGTCCCGCTCCATGAGCCCACCCGCCACCTCGATGATGCGCCGCTGTCGTGCCCGGGCCGCGGCGCGGCGTCCAGAGCTGTCGTACCGGCGACTCTTGACGTGAGCAGTCACAAGGACCACACTCCTATTCGTTACAAAGAACTGTAACGAATGCTGAGGGCTGGCGATCCGCGTGACCCGTCCCGAGTTCCTGAACCGCCTCCTGGCGGCGACCAATGACCACGACGTCGAGGGCATCGTCGCTTGTTTCGCCGACGAGTACGTCAACAACACACCCTGCCACTTCGAGACGAGCTCGAGCTGGCGAAGGATCTCGAGCAGGCCGCCGAGGACTGAGTCCGGGCTCGTCACGACGTGGGCCGTGTCCCATAGCCGCGAGAGGGGCCATGTCCCTAGCGTCGCGGCGCCGGCGCCAGAGTCCAGATGGCCACGGGCTGGAGCGGTACCGCACTGGTACCATAGGCACATGGCGATGAACCTGCGGCTCACCGACGCCGAGAGCGAGGCGCTGCGCGCCAAAGCAGACCAGGAAGGCCGATCCATGCAGGAGGTGGCTCGGACCGCGATCGCACAGTACGTCTCCGAGCGCCCCCAGCGTCTCCGAGAGGCTGTCGAGCGCGTGCGCGACGAGGATCGCGAGCTCCTCGAGCGCCTCGCGCAGTGAGCAACGAGCACATCGACTACCTCGGCGTCGAGGACCTCCTCGAGATCGCTGCCGGCATCATCGACGGGGTCGCCGTCCGGGATGCCGGCCTCCTCGCCGCGGCAGCCGGACGCCCCCGGGTGACGGTCTTCGGCGATGACGCCTACCCGACGTTCGAGGACAAGGCAGCCGCCCTGCTGCACTCGCTGGTCAGGAACCATGCCCTGGTGGACGGGAACAAGCGTCTGGCCTGGGCCGCCACCCGTGTGTTCTACCTCCTCAACGGACGGGACCTCGCCTACACCGTCGACGAAGCCGAGGCACTCATGCTCACAGCCGCCACCGGAGACCTCGACGTCCCGGACGTCGCTTCATGGCTACGTGATCACATCGAAGGCGCGTCATAACGCCGCCCGTCGGGTGTACTGCTGGATGCCTAGTAGTTCAGGAGCCGCGGTAGACGTCGCGTCGGTGGTCGATGCGGAGCACGACCACTTCGTGGGGGCCTTCGTTGATTCGATACAGGACTCGGTAGGTGCCGCGACGCGCGGAGTAGATCCCGGCCAGGTCACCGCGGAGCGGTTTCCCCACGCGCTGAGGGTTCTCCACCAAGGCGCCCGTCAGAAACTCGATGACCGCGGTCGCAACGGCCTCGGGCAACTGCCGTTGGATGGACCGCACGACCGGCGGGGTCACGACGAGCTCGTAGGGCCCGTCGGTGGTCACGGCCGCAACGAACGGACGGCGGCGCTTCCGCGCACCACGTCACCAGAACGGTAGGCGGCGTCGGCTTCGCGGATATCGGCCAAGGCCTCGGGGTCGCTGAGGATCTCGAGGGTCTCCTCGAGTTGGGCGAGGTCGTCGGGGCTGAGGATGACCGCGGCGGGACGACCGTTGCGGGTGACCGTCACCCGGTCGTGCTCGTGTTCGACACGGTCGACGACCTCACTGAAGTGGTCACGGACGTCACGCAACGACTCGGTACTCATGGCCACAATTGTGGCGCTTCCGCACGGCTAGCGCAAGCACTTCCTCGTGCCGATCCAGACGGCCTCACTCCGCTGGCTGTCGGCTACAACTCGAAGACAGGTCCTCGCCGAGGAGAAGACCGTTCCGGGGTATGCGCCCGGATCCAATCAGGCATGGTGGCTCCGTATAAGAGTTGCCGATATACGGCCTCATAAAGTCTGACACTCCGCGGCGGTGGACCCCGTCATCATTCGTACCGCCCTGGCGCCGGGCGGCGACCTCCCGTGCTCCACGGCAGGGAGCCGACGCTGGACGCCTTCACGGACATCCAGGGTAAAGCCGAGGAGTACGGCGAACGGAGTTGGCCCGGCGAGGAGCCACACGCTCTGAATTGTTCGCACGAGCACGTCCGAGCAGCAGAGACGGGTTTCACTCAGGTCGGTCGAATGGCCGCCCTTGCAGTGGCGGCGACCGCGAAGTCGACGCCCTCGATCCGGCCCCAACCGGTACGGGCGGCGCCGGCCAGTTGTTCGAGGACGTCGAGAGTCGGGCTGTCCGTGGGCGGCGAGGAGTTGGGGTCGCGTCCGCTCCGCCACCCGAGCGCGAACAGCAGGTCGCCTATCTCGCTGCGCCACTCCTGCGCGGGTACGCCGCTGCCGGCCACGGCCAGGGCCATCCAGCCGGCCTGGCGATCGGCGCCCTTCAGGCCCAGCGGAAGTCGACCGACGATGTGCCGCCACAATGCCTGGGGATCCTGTCGGCAGCGCGTGGCTGATGCAGTCGGCGTCAGCCGTCCCTTGCGGACACCGACCAGCCCGAGTGCGCGAGCCGTGTCGCGCACCTCCGCCACCGGCGGCGTCAGGTCTTCCCGGTTCGCCTTGCCGATCCACCACTCGGTGATCCCGCTGCGCTCGGCGAACTCCTCGACGACGGCGGGAGGCAGGTAGCCGGCACCGGTCAACACGACACCCTCGCCGATGACGTCGAGGAGGAGCCGGTAGCTCTTGGTCAGCCGGGCCGCCTCCACCTCAGAGACATCGGTTGGGCCATACGACAACGGACGACCGAGCACCTCCCTCAGCAGACGGATGCCGCGGTGCTCGAGCTGATCGAGCAGCTCGGCCAGCTCGCCGGTGACGGTCACCGGTTCGGCGACCGCGATCGCTAGAGCAGCGTTCGTCTGCTCGACGTCGAAGTGGTCGGGGTGCCAGTCGACCGGCAGCCAGTCGTGGGCGTGTGCGGCGTCGTCGAAGACACCGGGGAGCTGCGTGTCGTCGTACCCGCTGCGGACCCAAGCCGCCAGTTCCTCGTAGCCGCCGAGGCCACCACAGTCCTCGGGCGGGCAGGCCATCCGCCCGCCCGCGCAACGGACGGTCGGTGGTGGCTCCGGGAGCACCTCCTCGACCACCAACCTGTGGTCCCAACCATCGCCGAAGTCGTACTCGTACCAGAGCTCGTCACCCCTCTCGACCAGGAGCTGATCGAGGCGTACGTCGTCTTCCAGGACGCCGTCCTCTCCCTCCTCGAGGTCGAAGCTCGTCACGAAGTGCCGTGATCGGTGGTCCCGGCCGGTCCGGAACCGGTGCAGGTGGCTGTTGTACCAGCCCATCGCCGCCTGGATGACGTCGTGCAGCCGAGGCAGGGTCAGGTCGCCCGGCACCTCGAGGCGGCGCCACACCGGCGGTTTCGACCCGTGCAGATCCAACCGCACCCGGAACCCGCCGACCTCGGTCGGGATCGGCCGCAAGGTCGGCGGCTGGTCGACCTGCAGCTTCTCGAAGATGCTGGTCACCTGCCCGCTCATCAACGCGTCGAGCAACGCACGGTTCTCCTCGGGGGTGGCGCCAGCCACCAACTGCTCCACAAGGCGTCGGACTTGGCTCGACTCGCCCACGGCAATAGTCAATCACTGGTGCCCGGGCAATCACTGGGGGGTACACCTTGCGAGCTGAACACGGCTGCGCGGTAGGCCGGGCCTTACCCCGTCCAGACCCCCCAAGAAGGCCGATACGAAGCGAATTGGAGTGTCCGGACCATTCAAGAGTGCCCCTTGAGCTGGGCCAGGGTGGTGGAGCCTGGGGGGTGGAACCCCTAACCCCCTGCTTGCAAACGGGCCTGGAAGCAGGGGGTTGGAGGTAGTAATATGGCTCTGACCTGCGGAAACACATGGACGTAGTACGACGCTTGGGGGCAGGAACTGCCGTTCCTACCCCCAAGCCACCCCCAGATCCTGCTGTTCAAGCAGGGGGATAGAAATGCGGCCCGCAGGTCCAGCCGGCTCAACCCGATCGGGAGGGATGGTCACATGGTCAGACGACGAGGATTCGGCGAGGTCGAGCGCAGGTCGGGCCCGGCCGGCGTCACCTACCGCGCCCGCTACACGATGCCCGACGGCACCCGCTACTCCCGCACGGTCGGCACGAAGCTGGACGCGGAGGCCTGGCTGATGCACGAGCGCACCCTGATCGACCAGGACACCTGGACCCCGCCGACCTTCCGGAAGGTGGCCGAGCAGCGCAGGCACGCCCAGGCCCAGCACAACACGGTCGGCAGGTACGCCGAGCGCTACCTGCGGGAGCGCCAGCTCCGTCCGAACACGCTGCACGGCTACCGGGCTCTCCTGGACAGGCGGATCCTGCCCTACTTCGGCGAGATGCCGCTGAGCGAGGTCACCCTGTCGGAGATCAAGAACTGGCGGGCGTCGCTCCCCGAGTCCACGCTGTCGAGCAACGCCGCGGCCTACCGGCTGCTCCGCTCGATGCTGGTGGCCGCCGAGGAGGAGGAGCTCATCGACCGCGCGCCTCCGAAGATCCGCGGTGCCAGCACGGCGCGGGTCCAGCGGATCGCGGTGCCGGCGACCCTGGACGAGATCGACGTCATCACCGACGCGATGCCGGACCACCTCAAGCTCCTCATCGTGCTCGCGGCGTTCGTCGGTCTGCGCCAGGGCGAGCTGCTCGAGCTGCGCCGCTCCGACGTCGACGGCGTCACCGGCCGGATCAGCGTCAGCCGCAAGGTCGACAAGGAGGCCAAGCCCGCAGCCGCCGGCGCATGCCCCCAGTGCGGCCGCCCGATCAGCTCGCCCAAGACCGCCAGCGGCACCCGCATCGTCCACGTGCCGCCGCCGTTCCTGCCGATGCTCCAGACGACACCTGATCGAGCACTGCGCGCCAGGTCGCAACGGCCTGCTCTTCCCCGGCGACCGCACCGACCACATGAGCGTCCGCTACCTGATGGACCGCTTCCGCGCCGCCCGCGAGAAGGCGGACCGGCCGGACCTGACGATCCACCACCTCCGCCACACCGCGCTCACCCTCGCCGGCCAGCACGGCGCCACCGCCGCCGAGCTCCAGGCCCGCGCCGGCCACGCCTCCCTGGCCGCGATGGCGATCTACCAGCACGCCACCCTCGACCGCGACAAGGCACTGGCGGAGCGGATCGGCGCGACCTACGACGCCTGGTCCAAGCAGCGCGACTGACCGGGCCGAGGAGTCACGCCTCTTCTACTCGAGAACGGACACCCGGGTCGCCTCGATCCACACGCGGACCGCGCTGAGGTCGTCCTCGACGGGACCATCGACCCTCTCCATCACGAGCTGCCCGGTCACCTCCACCCGATCGCCCCACTGGAGGGTCCTCGAGAGCCGCGGACGCCAGGTCCTGGCTGCGACACACGACCTCGCAAGCATGCGCCAGCCGGGATCCCGGCGACCCGGGGAACGGGTCCAGGACGAACACCACCCGCGCGTCCTCCCCCAGCAGCTGGGTGGGGCCTTCCAGCGACAAGGCCGGTGGCGACCACGCTGATGGACATGACGACCTCCTTCGACGGTTCCGACCCCGCAAGAAGCAGAACGGTTCGGGTCCGCGACGCCTAACGAAGGCCGTCCCTCTGTGGATGACTTCGCTGCCCACGGACGTCAAGGGTCCGATCAGAGCCGTCGAAGCGCCCCAGGCCTAAGGAGAGCCGTCCCTCTGTGGAGAACTTCGCTGGCCGCGGGCGTGAGAGGGTCCATCGGGCAATGGACCCGGTCGGAGTCGGTTCGGAGGCGCGTCAGTCGACTAGCGGCGTCGGCCGGCGTCGTTTGCGAGATCGCCTCTCATGCCGAAACCCACATCGCCCAGATAGACCCAGCCCGTTCGTCCAGTCACCCACCTGTGGGGCCATCTCGGAAACGGCGATCGGCCGGCGAGGTTGCGCTCGCACATAGGGTGCCAGAGTCGGATGGTCACTCACACCGCCCGGATCGTCGCGCTAGGAAGCGTTTCCTAGGGATGGCGCTAGCGACTGCCACGATCGATGTGTCCCGTTGCCTTCTCTAGGAGCGCCTCTTGGCTCCGCCTACTTCGAACGTCGTCTTTGCGGAGACTTCGACCCTGTCGAGGATGCTCTGAAATACTTCCGCAGCGAGCTCGATAGCACTACTGATCGCCGCCTCGAGGCGCTCAGAAAGCACCTTCTGAAACCCAAAAGTTCAACTTTTTTGGGCTTCTTCAGCCTTTGGCCGGTGGCATACAGATCCCCCGCCTCAAACACCGGCGCAAGCTCGGGATTGATGATCGCTGACACCATCATCGCAACATGGTACTTTGCAGCCTTTAGGGTGGTCGACTCGGGCGTTCAGGCAAAGTATCTATCAATGCGGTAAATTATCCATGCCGCGTAATAGTACATCTCCACTGGGAAGTCACCCCAAACGAACGCGTCCTCGGCCTCAACTTCTTTCGGTGACGCAACGGCACCGAGATGACTCGCCGAACAGAGTTGCCGCAACTGCCCGGTTCAACTCGGGTGTAGTGACTACGCGCGTGCGAGCGAACTCTAGAGCCTTGCCCCGGTTCTGGCGCTCGTAGCGGAGACCATCAATGCCCGACTGTGCGAAGTACTCCTCAACGTCCTTGGCTATTTGCAAGCTTGCTTGGATGTCAGTAGCGCCGATTGCGGATTGCAGATTGGTGGCGATGGCCACGCTTGTCCGAACGCTCGGCTCCTTAGAACTATCGATCTTAATAGGTACCCGCAAGTCAGCCATTACTTGCGGGTTCCTCACGCAGTCCTCCATCCTCGACCAACGAACGAGTTGATGACCCGTTTGTCCCCGATTCACTATCTGGTACCCCGAGATGGCCCAGCCGGGGAACACTACGTAGCGGCTGAGATTCACCGCCGAGGCCGCGCCGTCAGTTTCTGCGGGAACATGAAGGGCATCGACCTCCTGGCCAGCGACGTCGAGCACGACCGCAAGATTTCCATCCAAGTCAAGACCAAGACTCGGGGCAGTTGGCACGCCAACATTGCCCGGGACGGCCACATCCGCGAAGAGAACCCGCTCTAGGAGAAGTTCTGGATCTTCGTGACCTCGAACCGGAGCACCCCGAGTACTACATCGCACCTGCATGGTGGGTCGAAAACGACAGCATGGGGGCCACCGAGCGGTGAACGACCAGAGCCAGCATCATGCGATAAGGACGAACCGCCTCACTGCATGGAGGGACCGGTGGGACGTCCTGGGCACCTCCCCGAGCCCAACTGATTCAGGAGCCGTTCCAGGCAGCTGAGAGGGGCGCCTAGAAAACTGCCTGGCGAGCGAGAGGCATAGGTCTTGATGGCGAGGCCGCGCCGGCATCACCGCGACGGCGCCTCGCGGAGAGTAGTCGGCTCAGGTACGGAGTCGAGGTGAGTCACTCCGCGAGTGACGCCCCCCTTTGGCGCACGGGGCTAGCGTCGGAAGGCTCGGGCCTCCCCCTCCCGAGTAGGCGCCCTCTGCTTCGCCCCATGCTTCCGCGGGCGCCGCCTGTGACGAGCCGCCGAAGGGGCATCTGTTGAATCAGTGAAGTATCAGAACCCTTCACTAGCGTCCGGTTCGGCTGGGCAGTCGGGGGTTTCCCTCTCGCCTGACCAGCTCAGCGCTCGTCTGGCTGCGGGGGGACGCCGGGCGGGCGCTGGCACGTGAGCTCGCTGGGGCAACTCGCGACCCAGGCTAGATCGAACAAACGTTCGATATCCTGCCGCGTGGCCGGAGGGATGAACCGACGTCGAGGAGACCGGCCGTCGCTGCATGAGCGGTTCCACGGTGCCTCACCGCCCACTGCTCAGGCGCCAGGTCGGCCCGCCGCACACGCCGCGCCGCCAGTCCGACATTGCTGGGTTGCCGACGGGCACGGCCGGCTCCCCGGACTGCTGCTCGAGTGGCCGCAGGCGGCGGCAGGGCCCACCAGAGCGAGGCAGCGAGGTGAAGATCGCGGCGTCGCGCTGATGGTCGAGACGGTTGGCGATCAAATCTTCAGCGGGTGGATGACGTCCCGAGATGCCGTTGACATCACCTGTGCCAGGTGCAATTGAACATTGCACCTGGAGCCTCGGTGCACCTCCTCGCACTTTACAACCGCACCCACGGGATTGGAGCTTCCGGTGGGCCCGGGTACTTCGCAGCTCCCAAGGAGCGATATGTCCAGCATTGACGAGGAACTCCCCAGGACAGCAGAGTGCGGCCGCATGTCCGGCGGCCACAGAACGACGTCGGCCCGCCGGTCCGGTGCACGACCGGGAGCCTGGGACCGCGCCGGCTTCTCGATCACAGCCACGCTGATGGCAGTTGTCGGCGCGGGCCTCGCGGCCTGCGGGGGCAACAGCAGCGGTTCGTCGACCGATAGCGCTTACGCAGGCACCATGACCTACGGGGTACTGGGCCCAGAGCGACGCGCCAGGGGCGGACAAATGAATGACTTCCATGGTCGCCGAGTACGAGAAGCTGCACCCGCAGGTGCACATCAACCTCGTGCCCCAGGGGTGACTCCACGCTGATCGGCGCGTTCACCGCCGCCGCGCAGACCAAGAGCGGGCCGGACATCGCCACGCAGTGGGCGACTCTGCCCACCTTGACGCCGGCGTTCAACGGGACATCGCACCGATTTCCGACTATGTCCCGAAGAGCGAATGGTCGAACTGGATCGGCACCCAGGAGAACATGTGGAACGGCAAGCTGTGGGCGATGCCGCTCTACCTCCTCGGGGTCGCCCATGGTGTGGAACAAGCAGATGTTCCGGGAGGCGGGCCTGAACCCCGACCAGCCGCCGACGGACTATCAGCAGTTGCTGGACCACCTCCTCTCCTGTGTAGCGCCAGCCTACGACCGCTCCCCGGGCCGCCGCGCCACAGGCGATTTGAGGGCCGCGTCCTTGACCAGCACGGATCGTTCGAGTTCGGCCTGGAACTCGGCCATCCGGCGCGCAGACGGGGGCGTCGGTCCGCCGAGGATCCGGACGGCGAGCAGGCCGGCGTTGCGCGCGCCGCCGACCGCCACGGTCGCCACCGGGAACCCCGGCGGGCATCTGCACGATCGACAGCAGCGAGTCCAGCCCGTCGAGCCGCGCCAGCGGCACCGGCACGCCGATGACCGGCAGCGGGGTGGCGCGGCGACCATGCCGGGCAGGTGCGCCGCGCCGCCCGGCCCCGGCGATGATCACCTTCAGGCCGCGGCCCGCGGCCGCCGTGGCGTAGTCGAGCATCCGCTGCGGGGTGCGGTGCGCGGAGTAGACGCCGACCTCGTAGGGGACGTCGAACTCGGCGAGCGCCTCGGCTGCGGCCTGCATCACCGGCCAGTCCGAGTCGCTGCCCATGATCACGCCGACGAGCGGCTCACCGGCACGAGCGACCTCCTCGACGGGGCGGGGCTGTCCGATCCAGACGCAGCGGTGCCACCCTGCTGCGACCCGGAGCGACCGGCGTGGACCGACCAGCCGTCGGCCCAGGTCGCCTCGGACAGCCACCGGCCGCCAGCGCCGCCCGGGCCCGGACCTTGGCCATGTCGTCGCCCAGGACCGTCACGTGGCCGACCTTGCGGGCGGGCCGCTCGGCCTTGCCGTAGAGGTGCACCTTGGCGTCGGGGAAGCGGGCGAACAGGTGGTGCAGCCGCTCGTCGGTGCTCATCGCGAGGGCCTGCGCGGCGCCGAGGACGTTCGCCATCACCACGGCGGGCGCGGTGGGCGTCGTGGCGCCGAGCGGGTAGTCGAGCACCGCGCGCAGGTGCTGCTCGAACTGCGAGGTGCGGGCGCCCTCGATCGTCCAGTGCCCGGAGTTGTGCGGGCGCATGGCCAGCTCGTTGACCACCAGCTCGCCCCTGGTCCGCTCGAACAGCTCCACCGCCAGCAGCCCGGTGACGCCCAGCTCGGCGCGATCCGCAGGGCGAGCTGCTGGCGCCAGCGCGGCGCGCTCGTCGCAGGCCCGGGCGCCGGGGCGAGCACCTGGACGCACTGGCCGCGCGCCTGCACGGTCTCGACCACCGGCCACGCCGCGGCCTGCCCGAACGGCGAGCGGGCGACCAGCGCGGCCAGCTCGCGGCGCATCGGCACCCGCTGCTCGACCATCAGCGGCGTGCCCGCGTCGAGCAGCTCGCGACCAGGTCGGCGGTGGGCGTCGAGCCAGACGCCCGCGCCCGTCGTAGCCGCCGCGGACGGCCTTGAGCACGGCGGGCCGTGCGCGGCGGCGAACCCGCCGACGTCGGCCGGGCTCGAGGACCTCGGCGAACGCCGGCACGGCGACGCCCAGCCCGGCCAGCCGGCGGCGCATGACGAGCTTGTCCTGGGCGTGCAGCAGCGCGTCCGGGCCCGGGTGGACGGCGACCCCGTCGGCGACGAGCGCGCGCAGGTGCTCCTGGCGGGACCTGCTCGTGGTCGAGCGTGACGGCCGAGCAGCCGCGGGAGAACGCGCGCAGCGCAGCGAGATCGTCGGCCCCCGAGCCGGACGTCGGCGCAGACCAGCGCGGCCGGGTCGCCCGGGCCCGCGGCGAGCACGCGCAGCGACTGCCCCAGCGCGATGGCGGCCTGGTGGGTCATCCGGGCGAGCTGCCCGGCGCCGACCATGCCGACGACGGGGAGGGGGGATCGCGATCGGTCGTCCACGAAGCGGGGAGCCTACCGGCGCGGCACCGCCGGGGCGGGTCTGGCACGATCGAAGGAGTGTCGGTGGTCGAAACGGTGCTGGGCGCCATCCCGAGCCCTACCGTGGCGTCGCGATCAGCCACCGCGAGCTGGTGAAGTTCGCGCATCGTCGGCGGCACGACCTGGGTGATCGACACCGCCGTCTTCCTGCGCCTCAAGTCCACCGTGCTGGAGACCAAGCCGCTCACCGCGAAGATCATCGCCGTGCTGGTCGCGACGATCGTGTCCTACGTGCTCAACCGCGAGTGGTCGTTCCGCACCCGCGGCGGCCGCGAGCGCCACCACGAGGCGTTGCTGTTCTTCCTGATCAGCGGCATCGGCGTGGCCGTCTACACCGCGCCGCTCGCGGTCTCGCGCTACGTGCTCGACCTGCAGGTGCCCGACGTCTCCCTGTTCCCGCAGGAGCTGGCCGACTTCGTCAGCGGCCAGATCATCGGCACGCTCGTCGGCATGGCGTTCCGCTGGTGGGCGTTCCGCCGCTTCGTCTTCCCGCACGAGGACGTCCGCCGCCAGGTGCCGAGCACCTGACGTCCTCGCGCGGAGTTGGCCGGTCCTCGCACGTGCTGCAGGCCCGCGACGACGGCACAACCTGTCAGCGAGGGCTACCGCCGGGGCCCGCGCGCCGGTCGGGGGGCGCCCACCACGTCGTCCGCGCGAGCGGCGGGCAGGAAGATCGTGAACAGCGCCGGGCGGACCCGCGAGAGCTCCAGACGCCCGCCGTCGGCCTCCACCAGAGCGCGGGCGAGCGCCAGCCCCAGCCCGGTGGACGAGCCGCCCGACACGCCGCGGTCGAACACGTGCGGCACCAGCTCCTCCGGCACCCGGCGCCGGCGTCGGCGACCTCGACGACCAGGCTGCTCGTCGGCCGCGCGCGCCGTGAGCGTGACGGTGCCGCCGCCGTGCGGAGGGCGTTGTCCACCAGCGCGCCGACCGCCTCCCGGATGCGGGCGGGCGTGACCCGCGCCAGCAGGCCGTCGGGCAGCGCGGACCTTGAGCGCGCGGCCCGCGGCGCGCAGGGCCGGCCGCCACTCGTCGGCGACGGCGGTGAGCCCTTCCCGCAGGTCCATCAGCTCGGCGCCCGCGGCGCGCGCGGCGCGGGCGGCCTCCAGCAGCTCGTCGAGCACCGCGGAGAGCTTCTCGGTCTGCTCCAGCGCGGCCGTCGCCTCGCGGCGGGCGTCCGGGTCGGGGTGGGTGGCCAGCTCGTCGAGCCGCAGCTGCAGCGCGGTGAGCCGGCTGCGCAGCTGGTGGGAGACGTCGCCGACCAGCTCGCGCTCGCGCTGGACGAGCTCGGACAGCGCCGCGGCCGAGGTGTCGAGCACGTCGGAGACGCGGTCGAGCTCGGGGATGCCGTGCCTGCGCGGGGCCGAGCGGAAGTCGCCCGCGCCGAGCCGGGCGGCCCGGTCGGCCACGTCGGACAGCGGCTCGGCGAGCCGCCGCGCGGTGACCGTCGCGACGACCGTGCCCGCCGCCACCGAGAGCAGCACCAGCAGCAGCACGACGAGCGTGGCCTGCAGCTGCTGGGTGCGCATCACCGAGCGCGGCTCCTCCAGCGTGATCGCGCCGCCGATGCCCGAACGGCAGGGTCTCGGCCACCGGGTTCTCGCCGACGTCGACGCCGATGCGCCGCGCCGGCTGGCCGGGCGCTCCACCACCAGCCGCCCGTTCGACGGCACGGCGAGCTGCAGCTCCGCGTCCGGGATCGTGGAGCCCTCGTCCTCGAGGCGGGCCTCCACGCGTTCGAGGAGCGACGGTCAGGTCGGCGCGGGTGATGTCCTCGACCAGCCGCCACGTGGTGATCGCGAGCGGCCCGCCGAGCACCAGCGCCGTGATCGCGACGACGAGCAGGGTGGACTGCAGGATCCGGCGGCGCACGTCGGCTAGTCGTGGTTGAAGCGGAAGCCGACGCCGCGCACCGTCGCGATCCGCTGCTCGCCGCCGATCTTGCGGCGCAGCCAGGACATGTGCATGTCCAGCGTCTTGGACGTCTTCATGTCCGGGTCGTTCCACACCTCGCGCAGGATCTCCTCGCGGGTGACGACCTGCCCGGCGCGCAGCAGCAGCACCCGCAGCAGCTCGAACTCCTTGTTGGCCAGCCCGACCTCGGCGCCGTCGACGAGCACCCGGCGCCCGGACAGCTCCATCCGCACCCCGCCGACCTCGACCGTCTCCGGCGTGAGCCTGCGCAGCAGGGCCCGCACCCGGGCCAGCAGCTCGGCGAGGCGGAAGGGCTTGCCGACGTAGTCGTCGGCGCCGGCGTCGAGGCCGACGACGAAGTCGACCTCGTCGGTGCGCGCGGTGAGCATCAGGACGGGCAGGTCGGGGAAGTCGAGCCGGACGCGGCGGCAGACCTCCAGGCCGTCCATCCCGGGCAGGCCGAGGTCGAGCACCAGCAGGTCGATCCCGCCAGCCGGACCCGCTCCAGCGCGGCGAGGCCGTCGGCGGCGACCTACCTCGTAGCCCTCGCGCTGCAGCGCGCGGGAAAGCGGTTCGGCGATGGCGGCGTCGTCCTCGGCGAGCAGGACGGTGGTCACGGCCCCAGCTTAGGCCGGGTCGGCGTGACTACCGGTGTGGACGGTGCGGCAGGGTGTCGTGCATGGACTCCCCGGACGATCTCGCGCTCGCGCTCCGGCTCGCCGACGCCGCCGACGCGGTCACGCTCCCCCGGTTCCGGGCCGCCGACCTGCGGGTGACGCGCAAGCCGGACCGAACCCCCGTCACCGACGCCGACACCGCCGCCGAGGAGGCGCTGCGGGCGCTGATCGCCGCCGAGCGGCCCGGCGACGCGGTGCTCGGCGAGGAGGGGGGCGGCGGCGTGGCGGGCGCGGCGCGCGGCTGGGTGCTCGACCCGATCGACGGCACGAAGAACTTCTCCCGCGGCATGCCGGTGTGGGCGACGTTGATCGCGCTGGCGGTGGACGGCGAGCCGGTGGTCGGGGTCGTGAGCGCGCCCGCGCTGGGCCGGCGCTGGTGGGGCGCGACGGGCAGGGGGCGTGGACGACCGACGCGGCCGGGCGCGGCGCCGCGGCGCATCTCGGTCTCGCGGGTCGAGCGAGCTCGGCGACGCCTACCTGTCCACGACGGACCTGCGCGTCTTCGGGCAGCAGGGGCGGATGGACCGCTGGCTGGCGCTGGTCGACGCGGTGTGGGAGACCCGGGCGTTCGGCGACTTCTGGCAGCACTGCCTCGTGGCCGAGGGGGTGCTGGACGTGGCCGTCGACCCGGTGGCGAACCCGTGGGACCTGGCCGCGCTCGGTCCCGATCGTCGCCGAGGCGGGCGGCGGCTCACCGACCTGACCGGCGCCGCACCTACGCGGCGGCGACGGCCTGACGACGCAACGGCACGCTGCACGACGCGGCCCTGGCCGTGATCGGGCGGTAGGCGCGGCCCGCCGAGCGGGAGCGGGGGGCGGGGGCGCCCGCACCGTCGGGCGCCGTGGCGGACAGCGGGCCGGGCCGCGATGCGGGTGACGCCACGAGGTGAGGGTAGCCGTCGGGCGGCGGTCGGCGCCGGGAGCGGTGGGCGTCGAGACGGAGATCAGGCCTCGGGGGTCTGGGCGGCCGGGGTCGCGGCGGCAGGGGCCTCGGCGGCGGGGGCTCGACGGCGCTGGGCCGTGGTGACCGGGATCTGCCGCACGTGGTGTCGGCGTAAACACCTGGACACGGACGGTCAGGACGCCTGCGTCGTAGGTCGCGGCCACCGCGTCGGCGGTGACGTGGGCCGGGAGGCCGAAGCTGCGGCGGAAGGCGCCGTAGCGGACCTCGCGGAGGCTGCGGCCGTCGCGCTCCTCGGCGCGCTCGTCGCGCCGCTCGCCCCGCACGACCAGCGGCGTTGTCCTTGATCTCGACGGTGACGTCCTTCTCGACGTCGATGCCCGGCAGCTCCAGCCGGATGACCGCGTCGTCGCCGTCACGCGCGATCTCGGCGCTCGGCGTGAAGCCGGACGGGTCCTGGTTGAAGGCCCGCCGCACGATCGCGTCGAACTCGGCGAAGGGGTCGCGCCGCGTCCACAGGGTGAGAGTGCTCATGGGTGCTCCTCGATGCTCCGGGCCGGTCCCGCCCGGCCTCGCACTCCGTGCAACATGAGTCGAGTCGACTCAATTCCCCTGACAGCTGTTCGCTCAGAGCGAAGATGCCGAAGTCACGTCGAAAAGTACGGAGGCCCCATGCCCGACACCATGTCCGTCCCCACCATCACCACCGAGGCCGCCCACCGCGTCATCGCCGCCGCCGAGGCCAAGGCGACCGAGATCGGCGTGCCGATGTGCATCGCGATCGCCGACACCGGCGGCAACCTCAAGGCGTTCTCCCGGATGGACGGCGCCGCGCTGCTGTCCACCCAGGTGGCGCAGGACAAGGCCTACACGGCCGTCGGCTTCGGCATGCCGACCCACGGCTGGCACGACTTCATCAAGGACGACGCCCCGCTCGCCGCGGGCGCGGTCGGCGGCATCCAGCGGCTGGTGATCTTCGGTGGCGGCTACCCGATCACCGTCGGCGAGGCGATCGTCGGCGCGATCGGCGTGAGCGGCGGCCACTACACCCAGGACCAGGAAGTCGCCGAGGCCGGGCTGGCCGCGCTCACGTGAGCGAGCTGCGAGCTCACCATAGACGCGTTCGAGGACTTCACCCCCGGTCGCGTCTTCGAGCTCGGCTACGGCACCGTGGTCGACCGCGAGGAGATGGTGGCGTTCGCGCGCCGCTTCGACCCCCAGCCCTTCCACGTCGACGAGGAGGCGGCCGAAGTCGTTGTTCGGCGGGCTGGCGGCGTCGGGCTGGTTCACCGCTGGGCTGTGGATGCGCGCTCTACGTCGACGAGGTGCTGAACAAGGCCACCTCGCTCGGCTCGCCCGGCGGCGAGGAGATCGCCTGGCCCGCCCCGGTGTTCGCCGGCGACGAGCTGCGGGCGTCGATGGAGGTGCTGGAAGCCCGCCGTTCGCGCAGCCGCCCCAGCCTCGGCCTGGTGAAGCTGCGCGCCCGCCTGCACCGCGGCGACGATGCTGGTGTTCCGCAGCACCTTCACCGGCATGTTCGGCACCCGCGAGCAGGCCTGACGGGGTGCGGCGGCCCATGGCCGCCGCACCGCGGCAGGCTCAGCCGTCCTTCTCGGCCAGCTCCTTCTCGTACTTCTCCGTCATGTGCGCGACGGCGGCGTGCTGGGCCTCGGTGTGCCCGGCGCGCATCTCGGCGGCCCGCGCCTTGGCGTCCAGCGTGGGCTGGGCCTGGCCCTGGAACTTCGGCAGCACGTGCTGGGCGATCAGCTCGAGCGAGCGCCGGGTGGCCTGCGGGTTGGCCCACTCGTGGGCCGAGCAGCAGCATGCAGCCGAAGCCGCCGGACTGGTCGACGAGCCGCTCGATCTGCGCGCGCGGCGTCCTCGACGGTGCCGATCGCGCCGATGCCCGGCCTCGTTGATGAAGTCGATCATCTCCTTGACGTCGCCGCCCTCGACGGCCATCTGCGGGAACGCCGCGGTCTTCTGGAAGTAGTCGGAACCACTGCTCGATGCCGTACTCGACGTCGCGGTAGGCCTGCTCGCGGGTCTCGGCGATGTGCATCAGCCCGACCAGGCGCCACTTCGCCCGGTCGACGGTCGGTGCCGAACGTCGCCGCGCGCTCCTCCATCACGTCCCAGTGGTGGGCGAGCGCGTCGAACCCGTCGCGGGCTGAGCGTCGCGCCGATGGACAGCAGCCCGACGCCGTGCCGGCCGGCCAGCCGCGGGCCCGGTCGGCGAGGCCACCGCGGCCACGGCGACGTCGAACAGCGGGTCCGAGTAGGGCCGCAGGTGCAGCCGGGCGTCGACGAGGTTGTGCGTCTTGGTCTGGCGCGGTCACCGGCTCTCGCCGCGCAGCAGCCGCATGATGACGTCGAGGTTCTCCTCGAGCAGCTCGCGGGTGTCGGTGGGGTTGAGCCCGATCATCGACCGAGTCGGTGGGCAGCGAACCCGGCCCGACGCCGAGCATGACCCGGCCGCGGGTCAGGTGGTCGAGCAGCACCGATCGCTCGGCCACCCACAGCGGGTTGTGGTAGCTCAGCGAGATGACGCCGGTGCCGAGCTTGATGTGCTTCGTGCGCTCCGCGGCGGCGGCGATGAAGATCTCCGGCGAGGCGATGATCTCCGTGCCGGCCGAGTGGTGCTCGCCGATCCACGCCTCGTCGCAGCCCAGCTCGTCGAGGTGCTCGACGAGCCGCAGGTCGCGCTGGAGCGCGACGGTGGGGTTCTCACCCGCGGGTGGAACGGGGCCAGGAAGATGCCGAAACGCAGCCTGCCACGGTGCTCCTGTCGTCGCTGACGGTCTGCACCTCGACCGTAAGCCGCGTCAGGCCCCCTTCGCGACCTCCTGGTAGAGCAGTGCATGAACTGCTCGATGCCCGGGATGTCGTGGAACTCCAGCGGCGTCGTCCGACGCCGACTCGATGACCAGCGTGCCGACGCCGAACAGCCGCTCGAACAGCGAGTGGCGGAACTGCACGCTGTTGATGCGGCGCATCGGGATGTCCATGCCGCGCCGCGCGAGCAGGCCCTCGCGCACGAGCACCCGGCGGGTGGTGATGACGAAGTGCGTGGTGCGCCAGCGGATCACCGGCACCAGCGTGAACCAGACCACCAGCCCAGCCCGATGACGCCAGCACGAGCCGCGCCCACGGCGCCCACGACTGGGCGCCGACCAGCGCCGCGAGGTAGCTGCCCAGCCCGACGACGACGAGCAGCACCAGCACCGGCACCACCATCATCTTCCAGTGCGGGTGCCGGTGCATGACGATCTCTTCACCAGGGACGAGCAGCTCGTCCGGATACGCCACCGGCCACCTTAGAGCCGATGCTGTCCGCGGGCGCAGGTGCACCACGTCGCCCGCCGCAACCGCCCGCCGGTGGCCCGCGGGGTCGAGCAGGAGCAGCCGGCCGTCGGTGTCGACGTCCTCCGCGATGCCGGTGTGGATCGCCCCGCCGGGCAGCTCGACCCGCACGGCGGCGCCGAGGCGCGAGGCAGGCGGCGCGGTAGTCGGCGCGCAGCCGGGTGGCGTCGGGGTCGCCGCGACCGGCCCGCCACGCCGACTCGCGCCGGGCCAGCGCCGTCAGCAGCGCGATGAGCACCTCGGTCTGCCCGACGTCGACGCCCTCGGCGGCGAGCGAGGTCGCCCCCGGCTGGTCGGCGGGCGCGGCGGCGACGTTGAGCCCGATGCCGACGACCACCGCGGGCCGCTGCGGTCGGCCACCTCGGCGAGGATGCCCGCGACCTTGCGCTGCGCCGGACCCAGCAGCAGGTCGTTGGGCCACTTGAGGCCGCACGGCACGGCCGTCGAGCGCGCGCACGGCGTCGTAGGCGGCGAGCCCGGCGAGCAGCGGCAGCCAGCCGAGCCGCGACGCGGGCACGCCGTCGGGGCGCAGCAGCACGCTGACCGTGAGCCCGGAGCCGGGCGGCGAGACCCAGCTCCGCGCGAGCCGCCGCGCCCGGCGTCCTGGTGCTCGGCGATCGAGCACGGTGCGGTCGGGGGCGCCCGCGGCGGCGGCGGCGAGCAGGTCGGCGTTGGTGGAGCCGGTGCGGTCGACGATGTCCACCCGCGCCCAGAGACCGACGAGCGCGGCGCGGACGGCGTCGTGGTCGAGCGGCCGGCTGTCCGGTTCATGCGCGCGGACGCTACCGGCGTCGGGGTGATCCGTGCGTGACGCGACGCGGCGCGACCGCGACGCAGTGCGACCCGCAGCGTCGCCGACCGACGTGACGGAGACCGCGTCCACGCCGTCACCGGCCGGGTTAGGCTCCGCGCATGACCGCCGCGCCGAGAGTCACGTGCCAGGAGGCCGACGCGGAGCCGGACATCCACACCACCGCGGGCAAGCTGGCCGACCTGCAGCCGGCGCAACGCGGCCGTGCAGACCGACACGGAGGCGGTCGAGCGCCAGCACGCCAAGGGCCGCCAGACCGCCCGCGAGCGCATGGACATGCTGCTCGACCCCGGCTCGTTCGTCGAGCTCGACGCGCTGACCCGGCACCGCTCCACGAACTTCGGGATGGAGGGCAAGCGCCCGTTCGGCGACGGCGTCGTCACCGGCACCGGCACCGTCGACGGCCGGCCGGTCGCCGTGTTCAGCCAGGACGCCACGGTGTTCGGCGGGGCGCTCGGCGAGGTGTACGGCGAGAAGATCGTCAAGGTCATGGACCTCGCCGCGAAGATCGGCTGCCCGGTGATCGGGATCAACGACGGCGGCGGCGCGCGGATCCAGGAGGGTGTGGTCGCGCTCGGCCTCTACGGCGAGATCTTCGTCCGCAACGTGCGCAGCTCCGGCGTGATCCCGCAGATCTCGCTGGTCATGGGCCCGTCGGCGGGCGGGGCGGTGTACTCCCCCGCGCTCACCGACTTCATCGTGATGGTCGACGGCACCAGCCACATGTTCATCACCGGCCCGGACGTGATCAAGACGGTGACCGGCGAGGACGTCGACGATGGAGGACCTCGGCGGCGGCCGCGCGCACAACGCCCGCTCCGGGGTGGCGCACTACCTCGGCCGACGACGAGGAGGACGCGATCTCCTACGTCAAGGAGCTGCTGGCGTTCCTGCCGTCGAACAACCTCTCCGAGCCGCCGCGTCTTCCCCGACCGACGGCCTGGACGGCTCACCGCGCCGACCTCGAGCTGGACACGCTCGTCCCGGACTCGCCGAACACGCCCTACGACATCCACGGGGTGATCGAGCGGGTGGTCGACGACGGGGAGTTCCTCGAGGTCCACGCGCTGTTCGCGCCGAACATCGTCGTCGGCTTCGGCCGCGTCGAGGGCCGGTCGGTCGGGGTCGTGGCCAACCAGCCGACCCAGTTCGCCGGCTGCCTCGACATCGACGCCTCGGAGAAGGCCGCCCGGTTCGTCCGCACCTGCGACGCGTTCAACGTGCCGGTGCTGACGTTCGTCGACGTCCCGGGGTTCCTGCCGGGCACGGAGCAGGAGTGGAACGGGATCATCCGCCGCGGCGCGAAGCTGATCTACGCCTACGCCGAGGCCACCGTCCCGAAGGTCACGGTGATCACCCGCAAGGCCTACGGCGGCGCGTACGACGTGATGGGCTCCAAGCACCTCGGCGCGGACGTCAACCTCGCCTGGCCGACCGCGCAGATCGCCGTCACCGGGCGCCGCGGGCGCGGTGAGCATCCTCTACCGCAAGGAGCTGCCGGGCTCGAGGGCGACGAGCTCGCGGCCCGGCGCGCGCGAGCTGCAGCAGGAGTACGAGGACACGCTGGCCAACCCCTACATCGCGGCCGACCGCGGCTACATCGACGGCGTGATCGCGCCGTCGGAGACCCGCGGCTACGTCGCCCGGGCGCTGCGGATGCTGGCCACCAAGCGCGAGGCCGGGCCCCGCGCGCAAGCACGGGAACATCCCGCTGTGACCGCCGAGGCGGCGCGCCTGTTCCGGGTGGTCCGCGCGGCCCGACGACGCCGAGGTGGCCGCGCTGACCGTCGTGCTCGCCGCGCTCGCGTCGCGGCGCCCGACCCCGCGAGCAGCACGAGCCGTGGACCGACCGCCCCACCCCGCACCCGCGTCGCCGCCTGGCGGTCGCCTGGCCCACCTCCCCCCCGGGCTGGCCACGAGCTCCACCCCCCCGGTGGACCGACCCCCCGAAGGCAGCCCGCGAGCCGACGCCGTACGCCCGCCGCTCGCGCACGCTCCGGCATGGGCCGCCCGCCGTCCTGGCCCGCCGCCTCGTCGTCGGGGGTCGGCAGGCCGGCCGCGTGGCCGCCATCCGCTCGCCGTCGTCCTGGCGTCGTCGGGCTGAGCCGTGCCCCGTGGCGTGGACCCGCTCACCCTCCGCGGGCATCTGTCCACCGCCGCGGGTGGTGCGCGTCCGGCTCCGGCGGGGGCGATCGCCGGCGCGTGGCGCCGCGGCCTTGTGCACACGAGCGCGGCGCGCGCCGGAGTCCTCCGGCGCCACCTGCCGCGCCACGCTCGCCGCGTCCCGACGCCCCGTCAGCCCCGCCGCGCATCGCCCCACGGCCGCCCGATCGCCCGGGCGGCGCCGGGTCCACACTCGGCGGTGACCGGTCCGGTGCGCCTGGCGAGCCAGCCTGGTCTGGCTGCCGGTCATCCTGCTCGCGCCTACTTCGACAACCCGCCGGTGGCCCACCCGTGTGCCGTCGGCGGTCGCGGCTGTCCGTAGGCGGGGTGGCGTGGGTGGTCGTCTCCGTGCGCCCGACCCAGCCGCCTGGCTGCACCCGAGTGCCATCATCGTGCTGGCGGCGGCGGGGGTCGCTTCATCGCGGCCGCGGGCGGCGGGGTCGCCCCCGCTGGCGTTCCGCTTCTTCGCGGTGGTCGCGGCGGGCACCCGGTGCCCGGCACGGCGGCGGTCCGGCGCTCGTCGGCACGACCGTCGGCGCGCGCCGGTGCTGCGGGAGCCGCCCACCGGGCGGGCTGACGGTCGCCCTGCTCGGCCTGGCTGCCGTGCTGCTGCTCGGGATGGGCCGCCGCGAGAGCCTGCGCCGCACGGAACAGCGGGAGCTCCAGCTGGTGGCGGCGGCCAGGGTGCAGGAGGAGCACGCCAGGGCCGCAGCGCTCGCCGAGCGCGCCCGCATCGCCCGCGACGTGCACGACGTCCTCGCCCACTCGCTGTCCGCGCTCGCCGTCCAGCTGCAGGGCGCGCGGCTGATGCTCCTGCGCGACGGCCCCCCCCCGACACCCTCGCCCAGGTCGAGCGCGCGCAGCGGCTGGCGTCCGACGGGCTGGCCGAGGCCCGCCGTGCGGTGACGGCGCTGCGCAGCGAGCCTGTCGACCTCGCCGACGGACTGCGCGCGCTGGTCGCCGAGACCCCCGACGCCACCCTGGAGATCGAGGGCGAGCCCGCGGCCTCTGGCGCCACCGCGCAGGAGACCGTGCTGCGCACCGCACAGGAGGCGCTGACGAACGCCCGGCGGCACGCGGCGGGCGCGCCGGTCTCGGTCCGGCGAACCCACCGGGACGGGGCGACCGAGCTGGAGGTCCGCGACCACCCGGGCTCACCCCCGCCGCCGTCGACCGGGGCTACGGTCTGGTCGGAATGGCCGAACGCGCCGCGCTGGCCGGGGCGGAGCTCGCCGCGGGACCGGTGGAGGACGGATGGCGGGTGCGGCTGCGCTTTCGCCCGACGCCGAGCTGAGGGTCGTCCTCGCCGACGACCAGACGATCGTCCGCGAAGGCCTCGTCACGCTGCTGGGCCTGCTGCCGGGCATCCGGGTGGTCGGGGCGGCGCCCGACGGGGAGCGCGCGGTCGCGCTGGTCGCCGAGCCTCGCCCCGACGTGCTGCTCACCGACCTGCGGATGCCGGTCTGCGACGGGGTCGAGGCGACGCGGCGGGTGCGCACCGACCAT
>CAWFYO010000008.1:0-144605 GCA_963820015.1 uncultured Actinomycetota bacterium
GCCTGGCCGCGCCGGGGTCGCGCAGCAGCCCGCGCGCCAGCCCCGCGACCAACGCATCCCCGGCGCCGGTGGGGTTCCCGGCCAGCACGGACGCCGGCCGGGCCTCCCACGCGCTGGTCGCGGTGGCGGCGATGACGCCGTCCTCGCCGAGCGAGGCCACGACGGTCGCCTCCGAGGACCGGGCCAGGATGCGGGCCGCCCGCAGGGGGTCGTGGTCGCCGGTGGCCGCGGCGAGCTCGTGGGCGTTGGGCTTGACCACGGCGGCGCCGGCGGCGAGCGCCGAGAGCAGCCACGGACCGTGGGTGTCGACGAGCACCGGGATGCCGTGTCGGCGACCGGCGGCGACCAGCGCCGCCAGGCCGTCGTCCGGCACCCCTTCCGGGACGCTGCCACCGAGGACGAGCACGTCAACGCCGTCGAGGTTCGCCTCGACGGCACGGAGCAGCGCCGGCCAGCAGTCGATCACGGCCGGCTCGACGAGCGTCGTGACCCCGGACACGTCGCGCTCCACCACCGTGACCGTACGACGCGTCGCCGCACCGCTGGGAACCAGTACCGCCTCCAGTCCCGCGGCCTCCAGGCCGTGTCGGAGCTGGTCGCCCGTCTCGCCACCGGCGGGCGCCACCAGCCGGGTCGGCTCACCGAGCCGGTGCAGCACCCGGGCCACGTTCACCGCCTTGCCTCCCGGCCGCTCGGTCAGCTCCCGGACCCGGGTCGTGCCGCTCGGGTGCAGGCGATCGACGTGGTAGGTCACGTCGACCGCCGGACTCGGGCAGACGCAGAGGATCACGACTCGGCGAGGACGACAGAACGGGTCAGGCTGCGGGGTCGATCGGGGTCGAGACCGGCGGCCTCGGCACGCTCCACCGCGAGCAGCTGGGCCCGCACCAGGTCGGCCACGGGGTCGAGGTCGCCGTCCACCAGCAGGGCGCCGGTCCGGCCCACCTCGTCGGCCAGGCCTGCGACCGGTCGGCCGAACACCCAGACAGCGCGACCCGGCTGGGCGATGGCGACGGGACCGTGCCGGTACTCCATCTGGGGGTAGGACTCCGTCCAGAGCCGGCACGCCTCGCGGCACTTCAGAGCGGCCTCCTGGGCGATGCCGTAGGCCCAGTGCCGGCCGAGGAAGGAGATCTGCTCGACCGTCGTCAAGGCCGGGCCGACGGGGTGCCGCCCGGCGAGCACCTCGCGCGCCTGCGCGACGACCGGCTCGACGGCCTCGCCGAGCGAGGCCCGCAGCAGCATCAGCGTCGTGGTCGCGAACACGGTCTGCACCACCGACCGCTCGTCGGCGAAGTCCAGCAGCACCGTGTCCGTGGCGGCCGTGGCCACCGGGGTGCCGGCGACGGCGGTGACCGCCAGCACCGGCGAGCGCACAAACTCCACCGCGCGGACCACCTCGGTCGTCGTCCCCGAGCGGGAGATGGCCACGACGCGGTCGTAGGCCCGGCCCAGGGGCAGCTCGCTGGCCGGGAAGGCGTCGGTCGGCCCCTGCCCGGCCGCCTCGCGCAGAGCGGCGTACGCCGCGGCCATGAACCACGACGTCCCGCACCCGATGACCGCCACCGACTCACCGGAGCGGGGAAGGACGCCGGTCAGGCTCGGCGCCAGCCCGGCCGCCCGGGTCCAGGCGTCCGGTTGGAGCGCGATCTCCTCGCGGACGTACGGGGCGTCGGCTGCGGGGTCAGTGTTCATGGCCGTCTCCTGCCTGAGGTGTGCCTGCACGTGGGTCGAGGGCGAGCTGGTCGCGGTCCGGCTGCCCCGACGTACCGCCGACGAAGCCGACGCTGCGCGCGCCGGCGCTCACTGCCCGGGTGAGGGCGTCGGCGAGGGGGACGGCGTCGAGCCAGGCGTCGAGGAACGCGGCGTCGAAGGTGTCACCGGCTCCGGTCGTGTCGACGGCGAGCACTACCTGACCGCCGACCTCGGTGACCGTGCCGCCGGGGGCGACCGCGAAGGCGCCGGCGGCTCCGTCCTTGACCACGGTCAACGGGCCGCGGGCAGCCAGGGCGGCTGCCGCCGCGCGTGGGTCGGGGTCGCCCCCGAGGGCGACGACCTCGGCTCGGTTGGGCAGCAGGACGTCGAGGTGGGGGAGCAGGGCGTCGACGCCCTGCCACCGGCCGGTCGGGTCGTCGTTGGTGTCCATCGAGGTCGTCAGGCCGTGCGCGCGCGCCCGACCGAGGAAGGCGGGCAGCAGGCCGGCCAGGACGGGCAGCAGGAACAGCGACCCGACGTGCACGTGCCGCAGGCCCTCGGGCAGGAGCGCCTCGAGCGCCTCGTCGAGCTCGGCCTGGGTCAGGGAGTCGAGAGCGCCGGTCAGGGTGAGCATGCCTCGGTCGTCGCCGCGGTTGAGGACCACAGTGAGGCCGGTCGGGAGGGCTGGGCGGACGGCGACGCGGCGTACGTCGACGCCGGCCGCGGCGAGCTGCCCGGTCAGGAAGGCGCCGAACTGGTCGTCGCCCACGGCGGCCACCAGGGAGACCGGCCGGCCGAGCCGGGCCAGGCCGTGCGCGGTGATCGTGGCCGAGCCGCCGACCACCAGCGAGGCCTCGTCGAGAAGCTGCTCTGCCTGGCCGAAGCGGGGCACGACGTCACCGGTGAGCACCAGGTCGGGGTTCGCATCGCCGACCACGAGCACCCGGTCGACGACGGGCTCCTGAGCGCGGGACACCGTCCTATCGTGGCCGATCATGGGCACATCTGTCCAGAAACAAGCAGTGTGATTGCTCTTTCTTGATCGTTTCCGGAGGAAGTGCCATGCTCCGAGGATGACGACGATCGGCTTCGTCGGGGCCGGGTCGGCCGAGTTCACCCGCCAGCTCCTCCGCGACCTCCTCTCCTACGACGACCTCGGCCCGCTCACGCTGGTCCTGCACGATGTCGACGAACGCCGGCTCCGGCTGGCCCACGACGTCGCCCGGCTGACCGTCGCCCACCACGGGCGCGAGGTCGAGGTGCGGGCCGAGCCCGACCGCCGGGCCGCGCTGGCCGGTGCCGACTTCGTGGTCAACACCGTGAACGTCGGCGGCCACGCCGCGACTCTCACCGACTTCGAGGTGCCGACACGGTTCGGCGTCCGTCAGACCATCGCCGACACCCTCGGGGTCGGCGGCGTCTTCCGGGCGCTGCGCACCTTCCCGGTGCTCGACGCGCTGGCGCAGGACATCCGGGAGGTGTGCCCCGACGCGTGGCTGCTCAACTACACCAACCCGATGGCGATGAACCTTCAGTACCTCGGCGACCGCCATCCCGACGTCAAGGCCCTCGGCCTGTGCCACTCCGTCTACTGGACGGTCCACGACCTCAGCGAGCTGGTCGGCGTACCACTCGAGGAGGTCACGTTCCACAGCGCCGGCGTCAACCACCAGGCCTGGGTGCTGCGCTGGGAGCGCGACGGCGAGAGCCTCTACCCGCTCCTCGACGCGCGCATCGCCGCGGACCCCGAGCTCCGGCGCCGGGTGCGCGTCGACCTGTACCGGCGGCTGGGCTACTACCCCACCGAGACCAGCGAGCACTCCAGTGAGTACGTGCCGTGGTACCTGCACGACGACGCCGAGATCGAGCGGCTGCGGATCCCGGTGGACGACTACATCGGCATCAGCGCCGCGAACGTGGCCGACATCGCCACGCTCGAGCAGGACGTCGCCGCTGGTCGGTACGTCGAGCCCGAGGAGGAGGCGGCGGAGTACGCGCCGCAGGTGGTGCACAGCCTGGTCACCGGGACGCCTCGCACGATCCAGGTGACGGTGCCGAACCGTGGGCTCGTGCCGAACCTGCCCGCCGGAGCGGGCGTCGAGGTGCCGTGCCTCCTCGACGCGAACGGCGTACGGCCGCTGGCGGTCGAGGCCCTGCCGGCCGCCTGTGCGGCGCTGAACCGGAGCTTCCTGTCCGTCGTCGAGCTGACCGTGCGGGCCGCGGTCGAGGAGCGACCCGAGCTGGTACGGCGCGCCCTGATGGTCGATCCGAACACGGCGGCGACGCTGTCGGTCGGGGCGATCTGGGAGCTCGCCGACGCGATGGTGGCCGCCCACGGCTCCCTGCTGCCCGAGGCGTTGCGGGCGCCGGTCCGCCTCTGACGGCGCCGGGCCGTCAGGTCAGGGCGCGTCGACGAGCTGGACCTCGAGCCCGGCGCGGCGTAGCGCTTCGACGGCGTCCGGCGGCGCAGCCGAGTCGGTGATCAGGTCGGAGACCAGCTCGAGGTCGCCGATCTTGGCGAACCCGCGGCGACCGAGCTTGCTCGAGTCGGCGACGACGACGGCCCGGGCCGCGGCCCGGACCAGGGCCCGGTTGGTCTGGGCCTCGACCTCGTGGTGGGTGGTCAGGCCAGCATCAGGGCTGATGCCGTCGACCCCGATGAAGGCCAGGTCGAGGTTGAGGTTGGCCAGGGTCAGCTCGGCGAGCGGGCCGACCAGCTCGTAGGACTCGGCGCGCGCGCTGCCACCGCAGACGACCAGCTCGATGTTGGTGCGGACCGCGAGCTCGGAGGCGATGTTCAGGGCGTTCGTGACCACTCGCAGGCCGGGCCGCCCGGACAGCGCCCGGGCCACCTCCGTGGTCGTGGTCCCGCCGTTGAGCCCGACCGACATGATCTCGGCGGTGACCAGCTCGGCCGCGGCGGCGGCGATGGTCCGCTTGGCATCGTGGTGCTGGCCGCCGCGGTAGCGCATGGGCAGCTCGTAGAGAACGCCGGAGGCGACCGCTCCGCCGTGGGTGCGGGTCAGCAGGTTCTGCTCCTCCAGCCGGTGGAGGTCGCGGCGTACGGATGCCTCGGACACGTCGAGCCGCTCGGCCAGCTCGGTGACGCCGACCGAGCCGCTCTCGTTGAGCTGCTGCAGGATCAGCCCCAGGCGGACGTCTTGGCGCATAGGTGCACAGTAGCCGTCCGTTCGTGCTCATTTCGCGCATCCCCTCGGGCGTCGATCCCTTGACCGGTCCCCGTCAACCGTGCAAGGCTGAACAAGGTTCACGATCGAATCTGCTTGATCTCCTCCTCCTCAGCGAAGGGAAGAGCGCGATGTCACCGAACCCGGGTCCCGCATCTCGGCCCACCCGCCCGCTGCGCGCCCTGGTGGCCGTCGCACTGGTCGCCGGTGCCCTGACCGCGTGCGGAGGCAGCAACGACTCGGGGGGCAGCGTCTCCATCGTGGTGACGCACGGCTACACCGACGCCGAGGCCACGGCGATGAAGGCCGCGGTCGTGACGTGGAACACGCAACACCCCGACGAGAAGGTCAGCCTGCAGTTCAACGGCGGCAACGACAGTGCCCTGCAGAAGACCGTGGCCGGCTTCGCTGCCGGTAACTACCCCGACGTCGCCTACCAGTACGGCTCCTCGGCCAGCCAGCTCGCCAAGCAGCCCAAGCTGGTCGACCTCACCGACCAGGTCAAGGCCCCCTCGGTGGACTGGAACGACTTCTACCCCTCGGCCCGCGAGGCGTCGACGGTCGACGGCAAGGTGGTCGGCGTACCGGCCCTGATCGACAACCTCAGCCTGGTCTACAACAAGGCCCTGTTCGCCAAGGCCCACGTGTCCCCGCCGACCAACGACTGGACCTGGCAGGACTTCCGCGACGCGGCCAAGAAGCTGACCGACCCGAGCACCAAGACCTACGGCTGGGCCTACGTCAACGACGGCAGCGAGGACACGGTCTGGCGCTTCCTGGCCCTGCTCTGGCAGGCCGGTGGCGACCTGCTCACCCCCGACAACACCAAGGCGGCGTTCGACTCCGCAGCCGGCAAGGCAGCTCTCCAGCAGCTGGCGGACATGGCCGTCACCGACAAGTCGGTCTACCTCGACCAGGGCAACGGCCAGTACCTCAACCTCTTCAACAGCGGCAAGATCGCCATGCTCTGGACCGGGCCGTGGGACCTGTCGAGCATCAACTCCGACGTTCGGTACGGCGTGACCTACCTGTCGGGCTACAACGGAAACCACGAGACCATCTCAGGCCCTGACCTCTACATGCTGTTCGACCACTCGTCGGCCCGAGCGAAGTCGGCGTTCGACTTCGTCACCTGGCTGACGTCGGCCAAGCAGCACCTGAAGTTCGCGATCGCCACCGGTGACCTGCCCCTGCGCCAGTCCGAGACCACCCTGCCCGGCTACCAGACCTTCCTGAAGAGGTTCCCGGCGGAGAAGGTGTTCGTCGCCAACCTCGACAACGTCAAGCACGTGCGGCCCAACATCGCCTCCTACTCCCAGGTCTCCTCCATCATCGGCACCATGGTGCAGTCGGTGCTGCTCGGCCAGGCCAGCCCCGACCAGGCCCTGAGCGACGCTTCGGACCAGGTCAACGCGGCGCTGGCCGGCTCGTGACCCAGGCTCGTCGGCGGGCCACCATCCTGCCGCCGCGCCGGGTCGAGACGGTCGGTCCGCCGCGCCCTGGGAGGACCCGGTCCTGGCGCACCCGCAGCGACGCGATCTCGGGTTGGGCGATGGTCAGCCCGAGCGTCCTGCTGATCGGGCTGTTCGGCCTGCTGCCCGTGGCGTGGGCGTTCGTGCTCTCCTTCGAGCACAACGACCTGCAGACGCCGGGGCAGTGGGCCGGGCTCGACAACTACCGACAGCTCCTGCACGACCCCGTGTTCGCGGACTCGGTGCGGCACACCGTGGTCTACACGGTGCTGTTCGTCCCGAGCACCCTCATCCTGTCGCTGTTGACCGCCGCCGCCCTCAACCGCAAGCTCCGCGGCATCACCTTCTACCGCCTCGCGGTCTTCATTCCGGTCGTCACCTCGACGGTCGCCACGGGCGTGATCTTCACCTGGCTGATGGACCCCGACTTCGGGCTCATCAACGCCGTGCTGAGCAAGCTCGGCCTACCGACCTTGGGCTTCTTCTCCTCGCCCAGTCAGGCACTGTTCTCCGTGGTGATCATGACCGTCTGGGGCTGGGTCGGCTTCGGAGCGCTGATCTTCCTGGCCGGGCTGCAGGGGATCCCGGCCGACCTGATAGAGGCCGCGCAGATCGACGGCTGCTCGCGGGCCGGCGCCTTCTGGCGGATCGAGGTGCCGCTGCTGCGTCCGGTCTCGGCATTCCTGCTGGTCTGGCTCACCATCAACGCCCTGCAGCTCTTCGACGAGGTCTACGTGACCACCAAGGGCGGCCCGATCCATGCCACCACCGTGGTCGTGTACTACCTCTACATCCAGGCGTTCCAGTTCTTCCACGCGGGCTACGCGGCAGCCATCGCGGTCGCCCTGTTCGTGGTGATCGCGGCCATCACCCTGGTCCAGCTGCGGCTGACGCGTGACTCGGCGCCAGGTGGGGTCCCGCGATGAGCACCCTGGCCGGACTACGACGGGTGCGGAACGCCCCGCGCCCTCGCCGGCGGATCCGCCCGCCCTCGCTCTGGCACCTCGTGCTGCTGCCGACGGCCCTGGTGATGGCCACGCCGCTGGTCTGGATGCTGATCACCAGCCTGTCGACCCTCGAGGAGACCCGGCGCTTCCCACCCGGTCTGCCGAGCTCGCTGCACTGGGCGAACTACGCGACGGCGTGGACCGACTCGCCGATGTCGCGGTGGCTGCTCAACAGCGCGATCGTCTCGACCACCTGCGTGGTGAGCAACCTCGTGCTGTGCAGCCTGGCGGGCTATGCGTTCGCCCGGCTCAGGTTCCCCGGCTCCCAGGTGGCGTTCATCGCGATCCTGGCGACGCTGATGGTGCCGTTCCAGGTGGTGATGATCCCGACCTTGCTGATCGTCAAGCAACTGCACCTGGTGGACACCCTGCCGGCCCTCATCCTGCCCAACCTGGCGACGCCGTTCGGCATCTACCTCCTGCGCCAGTTCTTCGTCTCCCTGCCCGTCGAGCTCGAGGAGGCCGCCCTGATCGACGGGGCCGGCCGGCTGCGCATCCTGCGCAGCATCCTCCTGCCGCTGATGGGCCCGCCCCTGAGCACCGTCGCCGTGCTCACCTTCTTGTCGGTGTGGAACGACTTCCTGTGGCCGCTGGTGGTGATCGCGACGCCCGACCACATGACCGTCCAGCTCGGACTCGCGACGTTCCAGAGCGCCCACTACACGAACTGGCCGGTCCTGATGGCGGCCACGCTGATCAGCCAGATCCCGGTGTTCGTGCTGTTCCTGGCCGGGCAGCGCTACTTCGTGCAGTCGATCGCGGGCACCGGCATCAAGTGACCGGACCGCACGCTCTGCGGGGCGGGCGGGTGTAGGGACCGACGTCGGTGGAAAGGTCCGCGCCGACCCTCTAGCGTCGAGAACATGGAGAACCGATGACCACGCACGCCGTCAGCCACTCGACTGCCACGCCCCTCGGCGCCGCCGAGCTCGCCCGGATCGACGCCTGGTGGCGCGCGGCCAACTACCTGTCCGTGGGGCAGATCTACCTCATGGACAACCCGCTGCTGCGCGAGCCGCTGCGGCCCGAGCACGTCAAGCCGCGGCTCCTCGGCCACTGGGGGACGACCCCGGGGCTGAACTTCGTCTACGCCCACCTCAACCGGGCGATCGCGCAGCGCGATCTCGACATGATCTACGTGATCGGCCCAGGGCACGGAGGCCCGGGGCTCGTGGCGTCGTCCTACCTCGACGGCAGCTACACCGAGACCTATCCCGACATCACCCTCGACGAGGAGGGGATGCAGCGGCTGTTCAAGCAGTTCTCCTTCCCTGGCGGCATCCCGAGCCACGTGGCGCCGGAGACCCCGGGGTCGATCCACGAGGGCGGCGAGCTCGGTTACTCGCTCTCCCACGCCTACGGCGCCGCGTTCGACAACCCCGACCTGGTGGTCGCCGCCGTGGTCGGCGACGGCGAGGCCGAGACCGGTCCGCTCGCGACGAGCTGGCACTCCACCAAGTTCGTCGACCCGGTGCGCGACGGCGCCGTGCTGCCGATCCTGCACCTCAACGGCTACAAGATCGCCAACCCGACGGTGCTCGCCCGGATCCCCGACGGTGAGCTCGACGCCCTCCTGCGCGGCTACGGCCACACGCCGTACGTCGTCTCCGGGGACGACCCCGAGGCCATGCACCAGGCCTTCGCCGCCACCCTCGACCACTGTCTCGACGAGATCCGTGACCTCCAGGAACGGGCCCGCGCCGGCCGGCTGGAGGGCCGTCCCGCCTGGCCGATGATCGTGCTGCGCAGCCCCAAGGGCTGGACCGGGCCGAAGGAGGTCGACGGCGCGAAGATCGAGGGCTACTGGCACTCCCACCAGGTGCCGTTCGCCGACGCCCGCGGCAACGAGAGCCACCGCGCGATCCTCGAGGAGTGGATGCGCAGCTATCGCCCGGAGGACCTCTTCGACGCCACCGGCGCACCGGTCCCGGAGATCCGTGACCTGCACCCCGACGGGCCGCGCCGGATGAGTGCCAACCCGCACGCCAACGGGGGCCTGCTGCTCAAGGACCTCCGGCTTCCCGACTTCCGCGAGTACGCCGTGCCGGTCGCCCACCCGGGCACCGGCGAGGTCGAGTCGACCAAGGTGCTCGGCACCTTCCTGCGCGACGTGATGGCGCGCAACTCCGACCGGTTCCGGGTCTTCTCCCCCGACGAGAACAACTCCAACCGCCTCCAGGACATCCTCGAGGTCACCGACCGGACCTGGAACGCCGAGACCCTGCCTTACGACGACCATCTCGCCCCGGACGGACGGGTGATGGAGATCCTCTCGGAGCACACCTGCCAGGGCTGGCTCGAGGGCTACCTGCTGACCGGCCGGCACGGCTTCTTCTCCTGCTACGAGGCCTTCGTCCACGTCGTCGACTCGATGTTCAACCAGCACGCCAAGTGGATGGAGAGCAGCAACCGGATCCCGTGGCGCCGCCCGGTCGCGTCACTGAACTACCTGCTGACCTCCCACGTGTGGCGGCAGGACCACAACGGGTTCTCCCACCAGGACCCCGGCTTCATCGACCACGTGGTGAACAAGAAGGCCGGTGTGATCCGGGTCTACCTCCCGCCCGACGCCAACACCCTGCTGTCGGTGGCCGACCACTGCCTGCGCAGCAAGCAGTACGTCAACGTGATCGTGGCCGGCAAGCAGCCCGCGCTGCAGTACCTCGACATGGACCAGGCGATCGTGCACTGCACGAAGGGGATCGGCATCTGGGACTGGGCCGGCACGTCCGGTGACGAGGAGCCCGACGTGGTCATGGGCTGCGCAGGTGACGTTCCCACGATGGAGACGCTGGCGGCGGTCGACCTGCTGCGCGGCTTCTTCCCCGACCTCAAGATCAGGGTCGTGAACGTGGTCGACCTGATGCGGCTCCAAGGCCGCAGCGAGCATCCGCACGGGCTCAGCGAGGCGGACTTCGACGCCCTGTTCACCCGCGACAAGCCGGTGATGTTCGCCTACCACGGCTACCCGTGGCTGATCCACCGCCTGACCTACCGGCGTACCAACCACATGAACTTCCACGTGCGCGGCTACAAGGAGGAGGGCACGACCACCACGCCGTTCGACATGACGGTGCTCAACCAGATCGACCGGTTCAACCTCGCGATGGACGTGATCGACCGGGTCCCTGGTCTGCAGGCGCGCGGTGGGGAGGCCCGCGAGTGGCTGCGCAACCGGCTGATCGAGCACGCGCTCTACATCCGGGAGCACGGCGAGGACCTGCCCGACGTCCGCGACTGGCAGTGGGGGCACGGCGAGGGCCCGCGGGTCCACACCAGCCATCCGTCGCGGAACACCCCGGAGGCCTGAGCGCCCGTGCGCGTCCTCGTCGTCAACACCGGATCGAGCAGTCTCAAGCTGAGCGTGCTCGACGACGAGCGCGCCGTCGCCGCGCACACCGTCGAGCGGTGGGACGGTGCCGGTGACCTCGACCCGTTACGTGCCTTCCTGTCCGACGCGGGCTTCTCGGAGGGCGCCGGCCTCGACGCCGTCGGGCACCGGGTGGTGCACGGCGGACCGCGGTTCCGGGAGCCGGTCCGGCTCAGCGACGAGGCGGTCGACTACCTCGACTCGATCGCCGACCTGGCACCGCTGCACAACCCGCGGGCCGTTGCCGCGATCCGTGCCATGGGGCAGCTGCTGCCCGACCTGCCTGCGGTCGCGGCCTTCGACACGGCGTTCCACGCGACCATGCCGGAAGCCGCGGCGACGTATGCCCTGCCGCGGGAGTGGAACCATCGCTTCGGCCTTCGTCGCTACGGCTTCCACGGCCTGTCCCACGCCCACGCCGTACGACGTGGGACGGAGCTGGTCGGACGCCCCGCCGAGGAGCTCCGGATCGTCTCATGCCACCTCGGGGCGGGCGCGTCGCTGTGCGCGGTCCGGGAGGGCCGGTCCGTCGACACCACGATGGGGTTCACTCCGTTGGCCGGGCTGGTCATGCAGACGCGGGTCGGCTCGGTCGACCCCGGCATCCTGCTGTGGCTGCTCGAGCACGGCGGTGTCGACGTCGAGACGCTCGGCGGCGTCCTCGAGCACCAGTCGGGGCTGAAGGGACTCTCCGGCACGTCCGGCGACCTGCGCGACGTGCTCGCCGCCCGCGCCACCGGTGACGCCGACGCGGCCCTCGCCCTCGACGTCTACGTCCACCAGCTCGTGCGGGAGATCGGGTCGATGGTGGCGAGCGCCGGCGGTCTCGACCTGCTGGTCTTCACCGGCGGGATGGGGGAGCACTCGCCGGAGGTGCGGTCGGCAGCGGCCGAGGGACTGTTCCACCTCGGGGTCGAGGTCGACCCGGAGATCGAGGTGGACGGCGACACCGACGTGACCCGGGACGGCGCCCGGGCCCATACCGTCGTGGTGGCCGCGGCCGAGGACCTCGAGGTCGCCCGCGAGACCGCCGAGGTGCTGGGCGCGCCAGGGAGCGAGGGCTGATGACGACGATGCGGGCCTGGGCCGTCAGCGGTCGCCCCGGCGGGCCGGGGCGGCTCGAGCAGGTCGAGCGTGCGGTGCCCGAGCCGGGCCCGGACGAGGTCCTCGTGCGGGTGCGGGTCTCCGGCGTCTGCCGGACCGACCTCCACCTCGCCGACCTGGAGCTGCCGTCCCGGTCGCCGCAGCGCGTTCCAGGGCACGAGGTGGTCGGCGAGGTCGTCCGCGCCGGTGCTGCGGCGACCCGGTTCGCAGCCGGGGAGCGGGTCGGCATCGCCTGGCTGCGTCGTACCTGCGGGTCCTGCGACGCCTGCCGTCGCGGTCGCGAGAACCTCTGTCGGAGCGCCCTCTTCACCGGTTGGGACGCCGACGGCGGCTTCGCCGAGTACGCCGTGGCGCCGGAGGCCTTCGCCTACCGGCTGCCCGACGGCGTCGACGACCTCCAGGCAGCGCCCCTCCTCTGCTCCGGCATCATCGGCTACCGCGCGCTGCGCAGGGCGTGTGCGCCGCCGGGCGGCCGGCTCGGGATCTACGGGTTCGGCGCCAGCGCCCACCTGACCGCCCAGCTCGCCGTCGCCCAGGGTCTCGAGGTCCACGTCCTCACCCGCGAGCCGCAGGCACAGCAGCTCTCACTCGAGCTCGGCGCGGCCTCGGCGCGCGGGGCCTATGACGAGCCGCCGGTGCCGTTGGACGCCGCCATCCTGTTCGCGCCGGTCGGAGCCCTGGTGCCGGTGGCGCTCGCCGCCCTCGACCAGGGCGGGACCCTGGCCGTGGCCGGGATCCACCTCAGCGACGTGCCGGTGCTCGACTACGACCGCCACCTGTTCCGGGAGCGGACGCTGACCAGCGTCACCGCCAACACCCGGGCCGACGGCGAGGAGCTGTTGGTGCTGGCCGAGCGGCTCGGCGTGCGCGCCACCGTCACGCCGTACGCCTTCGCCGACGCCGACCGCGCCCTCGACGACCTCGCCGAGGGCCGGCTGACCGGCGCCGCCGTCCTCACCCTCGCCTGACCCTCCTTCCGCCCCCACCCCCACCCCACCCCACCCCCACCCCCCAAACCCCCACCCCGGCAGCCGTCAGGTCGCGCTCGATAGTCCCCGACGATTCTGGTGGGGTTTCGGTCGTTGGGGGCAGCCAGAACGTCGGGGACTATCGGAGCGGGGACTATCGGGGCAGGTCCAACGGCCCAGCGGCTGATGACTTCGTCCGCTGGGGTGGGTGGCCGGGGCGCGGGAGGCTGGAGTCGCGAGATCCGCGTGGAGGAGGTGCGCCGTGCCGGGTCCGACGCTGAGGTTCCTGGGAGCCGTGGGCACCGTGACCGGCAGCCGGTTCCTGGTCGAGGGTGTCGGCGGTCGGGTGCTGGTCGACGCCGGTCTCTACCAGGGGTTCAGCGAGCTCCGGCGGCGCAACTGGGAGCCGCTCGACCTCGACCCCGCGACGCTCGACGCGGTCGTCGTCACCCATGCCCACCTCGACCACTCGGGCTACCTGCCTCGGCTCGTGCGCGACGGCTTCGCAGGTCGCATCGTCTGCACCCCGGAGACCGCCGCCCTGGTGGCGATCGTGCTGCGCGACAGCGCCCACCTCCAGGCGGAGGACGCGCGCTACGCGAACGCGGCGGGATTCTCCAAGCACCGCCCGGCCCTTCCGCTCTACGACCTCGCCGACGTCGAGAAGACCCTTCCGCTGATGCAGCCCGCGAGGTACGACGAGCGGGTCACCCTCGCCGCCGGGATCGCGGTGACCTTGCGCCCCGCCGGTCACATCCTCGGCTCCGCCACCGCGCTGGTCGAGGTCGACGACTGCCGGGTGCTCTTCAGCGGCGACCTCGGCCGGCCGCACCACCCCCTGCTCCTGCCACCAGCCGACCCGCCCCGGGCCGACGTGATCGTGGTCGAGTCCACCTACGGCGACCGGGTCCACCCGCGAGCCGGACGACGAGCTGCTCGCGGACGCGATCCGCCGCACGGTGAAGCGTGGGGGCACCGTGCTGATCCCGGCGTTCGCCGTCGACCGCACCGAGCTGGTGCTCCTCGAGCTCGACCGGCTGCGGCGGGCCGGTCGTATCCCGAGCGTGCCGGTGTACGTCGACAGCCCGATGGCCCTGGCCGCGCTCGAGGTCTACCGCGCGGCCGCCCGGCACGCGGACGGGGGCGTCCGCAAGGGCACCGCGAGCGAGGACCTGCTCCGGATCACCGATGTGCACGCGGTGCGCGACGCCGCCGAGTCCGCCCGCCTCAATGCGCCGTCGTACCCGTGCATCCTGGTGTCGGCCTCGGGCATGGCCACCGGCGGGCGCGTCGTCCACCACCTTCGCCACCAGCTACCGGACCCGCACAACACCGTCGTGCTCACCGGCTACCAGGCCGAGGGGACGCGAGGTCGCCAGCTGCTCGACGGCGCGCGGCAGGTCAAGATGCACGGCCGCTACGTGCCGGTGCATGCCGAGGTGGTGCAGATCTCCGACTTCTCCGTGCACGCCGACTCGGGCGAGCTGGTGGCCTGGCTCGGCCGCACGCTGAAGCCGCCGCACACGCTCTACGTCGTGCACGGCGAGCCTCGCTCGGCCGCCGCGCTGGCACACCTGGTGACCGAGACCCTGCACTGGAACGCCGTCGTCCCGCGGTACGGCGAGCGGGTGCGCCTCGACGCGTGAACCGACGCGTGAAGCGACGCGTGAACCGACGCGTGGCCCATGGGTGTCCCGACGTCAGTGGTCGGTGTCGTCGTCGGCCGGCGGGGTGACCCAGCCGTGGGCGACGATGTCGTCGAAGGCGCGACGGGTCTCGGCGCGGTCGGAGCCGTAACGCCGGATGACCTGCTGGCGGCCACGACGCTGCATGATCGGCGAGGTCAGCACGACGAGGGCGATCATCACCAGCGACCCGACACCCAGCGCGCTGACCAGCCCCATCACGACCACGGTGGCCAGGGCGCAGGCGGGGCCGATCTCGAAGATCGCCGGGCCGCCGGGCTTGCCGAGCTCGGTGACGATGCTCCAAGCAGTCGGCGCCACGGTGAGCTCCACGAGCACGAACGCGGCGACGACGGCGAACAGGCCCAGGCTGCGGTACGCAGCGACGACACCCACGGCCGCGACGAGGCCGGCCAGCAGGGGCCAGCCGACGTCGTACCAGGAGTGCGGAGCACGGCTGCGGTTCATACGTTCCACGGTCACCCGGCACCCGCGCCGGCGATCAGGGGCGTTGGCCCACGACCGATCGGGACCAAAGACCTCTGGCGCGCGTCGACCGGATCTGGCTGAATGCCGGCTCAGTCGCGCGGGTCCCGAAGGACCACTCCGGGTGGGGCACAACGTCCCGGCAACGGAGGACCAGGGCCGCTGTGACGCAGCAGACGGCTCGGGCACGGTGGGGACATGGTTTCCCAGGGTGCACGCGAACTGATCGTGGTCGGTGTCGACGGCAGCGCCGGCGCCGACGCCGCCCTCGACCATGCCCTGCAGACGGGCCTCGAGCGTGGCTGGCGCGTGGAGGTCGTCACCGGGTGGCTGTGGGTGGGCTCCTCCGACGCCCAGTCGCCCGAAGACCTCGTCGAGGGCCGGGCTGCGGTCCAGCAGGTCCAGGACGGCGTGCTGGCGCGGGCAGCGGAGCGTCTCGGCGCGCTGCCCGAGGTCACCCAGACCGTCGTCCACGACTACGCCGGCCGGGTGCTCGTGGCGCGGGCCGAGGGCGCGGCCGCTCTCGTCGTCGGCGCCGGCTCGCTCGGCGCCACCGCCACCAAGATGCTCGGCTCGGTCTCCGAGTACTGCGTCCGCCACTCGCCGGTGCCCGTCGTGGTGGTCCCCGAGCCCGAGCGGGTGCGTCGTCGCCAGACCGTGGCCGACGTGATCACGCTCGCCCGCACGTCCTAGCCGTCCGCGGGGGCGCCGTGCGCGACCTCGCCCGCCGTCACCCGGTGGCGACGTACGTCGGCCTGGCGTGGGCCATCTCCTGGGCCTGCTGGCTCCCGCGGTCATCGGTCGTCTCACCGGGGCGACCCCTGGCCGACGGGCCGCCGGTGGCCGCAGCGTCCTGCTGGTCGCGCTGTGGCCCACGGCGTACAACTTCACCTCGGCGACCGCCGTGACGGGGCTGCCGGCGGCGCTCACCAGCACCGTGGTGATGGTCGCCGCCGTCGTGGTCGTGGTCCGCGAGCTGCGCCGGCCCGCAGGAGACGACCCCTGACCGGCCTGCCGGGGCCGTTCGACCCTGACGTCGCCCTCGGCTCCGCCCGCCACGCTGGAGACATGACCGAGCGGCACGGAATCCTGGTCGGCTACGACGGCTCCGAGGACGCCGAGCGGGCTCTTGCGTGGGCCGCCGACGTGGCGCTGCGCCGCGCAGAGCCGGTGATCGTCGTCGTCGCCGACGAGTCGGCGGGTCGGGGTCGGACCGGGCGCCGGACCGGCGCCGGCACGCTGGCGTGGTGGCCCGAGAGCCACTACCGCGAGGTGGCCGACCAGGCGACGGACTTCCTCGTGGAGGCCGGAGTCGTCGACGCGCGGGTCGAGCGGCACACCGGAGCGCTGGTGCCGACGCTGGTCGCCCGCGCCTCTGTGGCCACGATGGTGGTCCTCGGGAGCCGCGGCCGTGGTCGGGCCGGCCAGGTGTTCGTCGGGTCGGCCGGAGCCGGCGCGGCCGGGCTGGCGCCGTGCCCGGTGGTCGTGGTGCGGCAGGCGCCCGCCGACGACCTGGTCGTGGTCGGGGTCGACGGGTCGGAGACCAGCCGGAAGGCTCTCGAGTTCGCCTGCGTCCACGCCGGACTCAGCGACCAGAAGGTGCTGGTGGTGCACGGCGGCTCGCCCGGAGGCCCGGCGCCCGAGGGGATCGTGGCCATGGTCGCGGCCGCCGAGCGGGCCCACCCCGGCGTACCTCTGACGCAGGAGGTCGTGACCGGGTCCGCGGTCGAGGCCCTGGTCGACGCGTCCCGGCGTGCGGCCCTGGTCGTGGTCGGCTCCCGCGGCCTTCGGCTCGCCGAGACCGAGCGGCTCGGCTCGGTCAGCCATGCACTCCTGGTGCAGGCGGAGAGCCCGGTCGCCGTCGTCAGGTGACCCGTTGTTCGCCCGCGGGTGCCCCTCTCGCCTACCCTGAGCGTGTGGACGACGGCGGTGCGGGACCGCTGCCCAGCGCTGATGCGGGGGCACGCAGTCCTGCACGCGGTGACGCACGCAGCGATGCCGCTCCCTCGACCGACGAGCGGCACCTCCGCTCGCTGCTCGAGGCCAACCGCACCATCGTGGGCGACCTCGACCTGCACCACGTGCTCCACCGCATCGTCGAGGCGGCGGTGGACCTGGTCGATGCCGAGTACGGCGCGCTGGGCGTGATCGCCGCCGAAGGCGTGGGGCTCGAGGACTTCATCCACGTCGGGATCGACGAGGAGACCGCGGCGGTCATCGGCCACCTGCCCGAGGGCAAGGGACTGCTCGGTCTGCTGATCGAGCAGCCGACACCGATCCGGCTCGACGACCTGTCCGACCACGAGCGCTCTGTCGGCTTCCCCGCCGGCCACCCGCCCATGAAGGCGTTCCTGGGCGTGCCGATCCGGATCCGCGACGAGGTCTTCGGCAACCTCTACCTCACCCGCTCCGAAGGGGGCTTCACCGCCCAGGACGAGGAGATCGTCGAGTCTTTGGCGGCGACCGCGGCGGTGGCGATCGAGAACGCCCGGCTGTTCGCCAACTCCGTGCACCGGCAGGAGTGGCTCGCGGCCTCCGCCGACGTCGGCCGACGGCTGCTCACCGGTGACGACAGTGCGCTGCGGCTGATCGCCCAGGAGGTCCGCCGCCTGGCCGACAGCGACCTGATCACCCTCGTGCTCCCCGACGGGGACCGGTTGCGGGTCGCCGTGGCCGACGGGCGCGGCGCCGGCGATGTCGAGGGCAGCTACTACGACCGCGAGGAGACGCTCAGCGAGCTGGTGCTGGAGACCGGACGGCCGGTCCGCCTCGCTGATGCCACCGACACCACCGAGGTCGCGGGCCGCACCGTCTTCGTGACCGGCCAGCTCCAGGTCGGTCCGGTCATGATCCTGCCGTTGCTCGGCCGTGAGCAGGTCCGCGGCTCGCTGGTGGCGACGCGTGACCGTGGCCGCCGCCCGTTCACCGAGCTGGACATGGAGATGGCGACCACGTTCGCCAACCACGCCTCGGTCGCCATCGAGCTGGTCGAGGCCCGGCGCGACCAGCAGCGGGTGCTCCTGCTCGAGGACCGGGCCCGGATCGCGCGCGACCTCCACGACCACGTGATCCAGCAGATCTTCGCCGCGGGGCTCGTCGTACAGGCCACGGCGTCGCGGCTCGACGGCCTCGTCGACGTCACCGCGCTCCAGGACGTCGTCAGCCACCTCGACGACGCGATCAAGCAGATCCGGGTCTCGATCTTCCAGCTCCAGCCTCCCGCCAGCACGGGGCTGCGCTCGTCGGTGATGGACGTGGTCTCCGAGGTGCGACCCGGGCTGGGGTTCGACCCCACGATCGACCTGGACGGGCCGATCGACTCGGTGTGCGGTGAGGACCTGTCGCGCGACGTCACGGCCGTGGTGCGTGAGGCGCTGACCAATGTCGCCAAGCACGCGGAGGCCCGCTCCGCCCACCTGTCGCTGCACGCGACGACGTCGCAGCTCACCGTGACGATCAGCGACGACGGCCAGGGCATGGGCCCGGTCTCGCGGGTCAGCGGCCTGGAGAACATGCGTCGCCGGGCCGAGGACCGCGCGGGGTCGATGGTGCTGGCCGAGGTCCCCGACCTCGGGGGTACGACGATCGTCTGGACGGTCCCGATCAGCTGATCTGGCCGGAGGACCCGGCGCGTCGGGACACTGGCCCCTGACAGGTGGCCCGCCGCTGGTGCACGCTGGGGGCGTGAGCACACCGCAGGGGATCCTGGTCGGCTACGACGGCGCGAGCGACGGCGACGTCGCTCTCGAGTGGGCCGTGGCCACCGCCGAGCACACCCATGACCCGCTCCGGGTCGTCATCGTCGAGGACGTGAGCGTCAACGACGGCTCCGGCTTGTGGACCGACGAGTACTGGGACGGCGTCGAGGAACGCGGCCGCGCCACCCTGCGGTCCCTGGGGGTCGCCGACCCTCAGGTCGACCGTCTCCGTGGGCGTCCGCTCGAGGCCCTGCTCGACCTGGCACCTCAGGCGAACCTGCTCGTGGTCGGCTCCCGCGGGCACGGACGGGTCGGCGAGATGATGCTCGGCTCGGTGAGCCAGCACCTCGCGGGCCATGCCGCGTGCCCCGTCGTGGTCGCCCGTCCCGCGTCCCGGCCCGACTCGGCCCGGATCCTCGTCGGCATGGACGGCTCGGGGCCCGCCTCGCGGGCGCTCGACGTCGCCTGCCGGCGCGCCGAGAAGACCGGCGAGGAGGTCGCGGCGGTCAGCGGGTTCCGGGTCTCCCGCGACGTCCCCGTCGACAAGCGTGGCAACGTCCCGGAGAAGATGTCCGCCCACATCCTCGAGCGCGAGCGCGACCTGTCCCTCTGGACGGCTCAGGCCAGGGCAGCCCACCCGGACGTCACGATGACCGAGGAGGTCGTCACCCTGCCCGCCGGGCGGGCGCTGGTCGAAGGCTCCGCCGACGCGAGCCTGGTGGTGGTGGGCACCCGCGGGCGCAACGCGCTCACCGGCCTGATCCTCGGCTCGACCAGCCACGAGGTGCTGCACCAGGCGCGCTGCTCGGTGATCGTCGTCCGCTGACCTGACCGCGCACGCCGTCCGCGATGATGGGGCGGTGCCAGAACAGATCCACGCCATCGGCAAGCGCCGGGCGTGGGTGATCTGGCTGGTGGCGTTGTCGGTCTACGTGCTCGCGGTCTTCGACCGCAGCTCGCTCGGTGTCGCCAGCCTGCTGGCGACCCAGCGGTTCGGCATCACCGCCACCCAGCTGTCCTTCTTCGTCGTGCTCCAGCTGGTGGTCTACGCCGGACTGCAGATCCCGATCGGCGTACTCCTCGACCGCTTCGGCTCCCGAGCCCTCCTGCTGGTCGGGCTGGTGCTGCTCACGCTCGGCCAGGCGATGTTCGCCTTCGCGCAGTCCTTCGACGTCGCCGTGGTCGCCCGCGTGGTCCTCGGGGCCGGTGACGCGACGATCTTCGTCAGCGTGATCCGGCTGGTCGCCCTGTGGTTCCTGGTCCGGCAGGCGCCGCTGGTGACCCAGCTGACCGGCCAGGTGGGGCAGGTGGGCGCGATCATCGCCGCCGCCCCGCTCGCCTACGCCCTGCAGCAGCTGGGCTGGACGAAGACCTTCGCGCTCGCCTCCTCGATCGGCGTCGTGCTGATGGTCGCGGTGGCCCTGATGGTCAAGGACTCGCCCTACCGACGCGAGTCCGTCGCCCGGATCAAGATGGGCGCCCTCACCCGGTCCCTGCGCCTGGTCTGGGGCAACCCCGGCACCCGGCTCGGCATGTGGTCGCACTTCACCGCCCAGTTCAGCGCCACCGTGTTCGCGCTGCTGTGGGGCTTCCCGTTCCTGGTGCGGGGCGAGGGCCTGTCGTCCGGTACGGCGAGCACGCTGCTCATGGTGATGACGGTCTGGGTCGTGATCAGCGGGCTGGTCCTCGGCTCGATGGTCGCCCGCTTCCCCTACTACCGCTCCTACATGGTGATCGGGATCTGCGTCGCGATGACCTTGGGCTGGACCGCCGTGCTGCTGCGGTCGACCCCGGCCCCGACCTGGATGCTGGTCGCCCTGGTCTGCCTGATGGCGACCGGCGGCCCGGCCTCGATGGTCGGCTTCGACCTGGCCCGCACCTTCGTCCCGGTGGAGGCGTCGGGCCGGGCCAACGGGTTCGTCAACATCGGTGGCTTCACGGCCAGCCTGCTGACGATGGGGCTGATCGGCGTCCTGCTGGACTGGCACAGCGGCGGGGGCGGCAGCGCGTCGTACGACCTGAGCGACTTCCGGTTCGCCCTCTCGGTCCAGTACTTCTTCTGGGCCTTCGGGATCGCCCAGATCCTCCGCTACCGTCGCAAGGCCCTGGTCCACCTCGACCACCTCCACCCCGGCGCGGTCGACCAGATGAAGCGCGGCGAGGCCGTCGCCCATCTCGGCTTCCACGAGCGCGAGGGCGTCTGACCCCTTCCGGTAGTCCGTGACAATCTGCATCCGAATGGGGGCCCGGTCGCCTCGAGATCGTCACGGACTACCGCCGGGTCAGGAAGGGTTTGCTCGGACTCCATCGCGGCGACGTAGTCGCGCTTGATCATCCGCCAGTCCTCGTCGGTCATGGTGCGGTGCCAGTAGGGGGAGCAGGAGAGGTCCTGGCGGGTCAGGCCGCGGTCGCCGAGGAGGTGTCGGCGTACGGCGCGGACCTCGTCCGCCTCGCCGTGCACGAAGCCGAACGGCCGGCCCGCCGCGAAGTCGAGCGCGCGCACGGCGTCGTCGAGGAGGTCCAGGTCGCCGGCGTCGCCGCGGCGGTGGAGCCACCGCAGGTCGAGGTCGGCCGCGCTCTCGAGAGGCACTTCGTGGTCGGGGCCGTCGCAGACCAGCCGGACGACGGCGTGAGCGCCGGGCGGCAGCGCCTCGAGCGAGGCGGCGATCGCCGGCAGGGCCGACTCGTCGCCGACCAGGAGGTGCCAGTCGGCAGCCGGGTCGGGGCGGTAGCCGCCGCTCGGGCCGGTGAACACCAGCACGTCGCCGGGGTGCGCCCCGGCCGCCCACGGGCCCGCGACGCCGCTGTCGCCGTGCACGACGAAGTCGAGGGTGAGGCGGTGGGCGTCGGCGTCCCAGGCCCGCACCGTGTAGCGACGCCGCGCCGGCCACTCCTCACGGGGCGCGGTGTCGCGCAGGCCCGCGGGGTCGAACACCTCGTCGTACGACGCGTGCGCCGGCCGAAAGGCGAGGTTGACGTAGGCGTCGGTGGCCTCGGGCATGACGAGCTCGGTCAGGTCGCCGCCCTCGAGCACGACCCTGACCAGGCTCGGCGTCAGCCGCTCGGTCGACGCGACACGTCCGTGCACGGAGACTCCTTCCGATGAAGTAAGGCGACCCTAACTTGCTGCGGACGGGCCGGGAGAATCGGCGTCAGCCACCCAGCGGCGGCAGCTCGCCGGTGAGCTCACCGGTGTTGAGCGGGGAGTCCTTGCGCGAGACCAGGTCACGCCGCTCCGCGACGCTCATCGCCTCGATCAGCGGCGCCACGTCGGTGCCGAAGCCGTCGACCTCGGGCGCCACCGGCGCCGGGACCACCGAGTGGACGACCCGGTCGGCGTACACGTGCACCACGTTGAAGGCCTGGTGCCCGTCGACCGCCGAGATCAGCCGGTCGAGGGGGGCCGTGTCGACGGTGTAGCAGGTGGCCGCGGCCACCGAGACCGGGATGCCGGCGAACGTCGAGTGGGAGGTGAAGTGGTAGTGCCCGCCGATGATCGCGCGCACGTCGGAGCCGCGGACCACGTCGGCGAGCCGCTCGGTCTCGAGCAGCTCGATGATCTCCGCGGCCGGCACCAGCGGAGAGGGGATCGGCGGATGGTGCAGGGCCAGGATCGTGCCGTGCTCCGCCGGCGTCGCCAGGACGTCGCGCAGCCAGGTGAGCTGCTCGTCGGAGAGCTCGCCGTGGTGCCAGCCCGGCACGCTGGTGTCGAGGCCGACGATCCGCAGGCCCGCCACGTCGTACACCCGATCCTGCGACTGCTCCGACTCCTCGCCGAACAGCTCGCGGGAGTACGCCGCCCGGTCGTCGTGGTTGCCCATGCACCACACGACCTGGGCGCCGATCCGCTCTGCCAGCGGCTCCACCATCGCCCGCAGCTGCCGGTAGGCCTCGGGCTCGCCCAGGTCGGCCAGGTCACCGGTGAACACCAGCGCCTGAGGCGCCGGGTCGATCCGGGCCAGCCGCTCGAGCGCCGCCCCGAACCGGTCGACGGTGTCGATCACGCCGTACTGCCGCCCCTCGCCGGCCAGGAGATGGGTGTCGCTGACGTGCGCGACGACGTGCGACGGGGGAGCGAGCTGGCCGAACTGGATCACGACGAGAGGGTACGGCGCTCGCCGCTGCCATCTGCTGAGGAGGGCGCTCCGCGCCCGTCTCGCAACCACGGCAACCGCACCGCGTGGCCGCCGTGGTTCTCGGCGGTCGACCACGGCGACGAGGCAACCGCGTCACTGCTCGGGATCGTGCTCGGTGGGGACGTGCTGGGCGATCCCCGCCTGCGTCATCAGCCGGATCCTCCGCACCCACCACAGGATCCGGAGGCAGATCAGGCCGGCCAGGCCGAGCAGGATGCCACCGACCGTGCGGCCGGAATGGTCGTGGCGGAACCCGTCGAGTACGAGGAGAGCCCCGACGACGGTCAGGACGCAGCCCAGCATCGCGACCACGACGAGCACCGTCGTACGGCGGGTGGCCACGGCGCCCTACTCCCGGGCCGGGTCGATCCGGCCGGTCACCTCGCCGAGGGTGATCCGCCCACCGGCGGTGCCGGGGGCGGAGTAGCGCAGCGTGACCTGGTCACCGTCGTCGAGGAAGGTCCGGCCGCCGGCGAACGGCTCCTTCCCGCCCCAGCTCAGCTCGAGGAACGAGCCGCGGGTCTCGGGCTCGGGCCCACTGATGGTGCCGCTGGCGAAGAGGTCGCCCGGGCGGGTGCTGGCGCCGTTGACGGTGAGGTGGGCGAGCATCTGGGCGGGCGACCAGTACATCGTGCGGTACGGCGGTCGGCTGACGACCTCGCCGTCGAGCACCACCTCGACGTCGATGTCGAGCCCGCGTCCCCCCTGCAGGTAGGGCAACGGCGTCGGGTCCTGCCCGGGCAGGTCGCACCAAGCGGCCTCGAGGGCGGCCAGCGGGGTGACCCAGGCGCTGATCGAGGTCGCGAACGACTTGCCGAGGAAGGGGCCGAGCGGCACGTACTCCCAGGCCTGGATGTCGCGGGCGCTCCAGTCGTTGAGGCCGACGACGCCGAACACGTGGTCGGCGAAGGCGTCGACGGAGATGCGGTCGCCCAGCCCGGAGCCGGCGCCGACCACGAAGCCGAGCTCGGCCTCGATGTCGAGCCGGCGGCTCGGGCCGTACGTCGGCGCGTCCTCCGCAGGCGCCTTGCGCTGCCCGCACGGCCGGACCACCGGCGTACCGCTGACCACGACGGTGCCGCCGCGCCCGTGGTAGCCGACGGGGAGGTGCCGCCAGTTGGGCAGCAGCGGCTCCGAGTCGGGTCGGAAGATCCGGCCGACGTTGGAGGCATGGTCGAGCGAGGCGTAGAAGTCGACGTAGTCGCCGACCCGGAACGGCAGGTGGAGCGCGACGGCGTCGAGAGGCACCGCCTCGGCGTCCGGCACCCGCTCGGTCAGGACGGCCCGGGTCTCCGCCCAGGCCTCCGGGCCGAGCGCCATGAAGGCGTTGAGGGCCGGCTCGGCGAGCTCGGCCCGGCCGGTCACGCCGGCGGCGTCGACGACCGTGTCGCCGTAGCGGACGCCCACGCGGGGCGCCGTGCCCTCGGTCGAGTAGACGCCGTAGGGGAGGTGGTCGAGCCCGAAGCCCGACCCCCCGAGGACTCAGGCATGCGGTGCCTCCAGCAGGCCGAGCCCGACGAGGTCGTCGACTGGCTCGGAGACGCTGCACGAGCCGTACGACGTGAACCAGCGTCGCGCCCCGGCCAGGTCGGACTGCCGGGCCATCGCGACCAGGTCGTTGGCGTAGTGGTCGTCGAGCACCCGGGCGACCTCGGTCGGCGTACCGCCGTCGAAGGCGAGCCGCGTGGCCAGCAGCACGTTGAGGAAGCCGTGGTGCTCGAAGCCGGTGTCGTGGTCGCGATGCCGGACGGCGTGGTGCAGGCCGGCCGTGCACTTGAACGACGTCTCGCGGTCGAGCGCGGCGTCGATCCAGGCCGCGACCGTGGCGGCGGTGGGGAACAGGTGGGCCTCGAGCCCGCCGGTGCGGAGCTTGAGGTGGTGCTCGGCGGCGGCGACCTCGTCGGCGGCCGAGAGCCAGTCGGGAGTCGGGTCGGCCTGAGGGAGCTCGACATGGACGGCGGTGTCGTCGAGGTACCCGTCGGCGCGGGCGGCGTCGACGGCGGCGGTGATCCGGCGGACGTTGCCGGTCAGGTCGTCGAGGTCGCGCACCGCCGCCTCGAGCCCGACCAGCCGGTGGCCCTTGGACGCGGCCAGCCGGGCGACGCCGGCGACCGCGCCGGCACCGCCGGTGAGCACCACGGAGACCGGTACGTCGGGGGGCACGTCGGGAAGGTCGGTGTCCCGGACGACGAGGGGGCCGACCAGGTCGGCGTACCACTCGCCGCGGCGGGCGGCGTACGCCGTGAGGGCGTCAGCGAGCGCGGCGTTGCCGGGCGGGAAGACGGCCGCGTCGTCGACGAGCCCGGACCAGGCCTCGGGGATGGCTGGAGGGGTGGTCACGAGTCCCACCCTTCCACAGCTCAGACGAGCCGGGCGCGCCCCCGCTTGTGGAGCTGGTCGGCGATGATCACGCGCTGCACCTCGCTCGCGCCCTCCCAGATCCGCTCGACGCGGAGCTCGCGGAAGAAGCGCTCGGCGACGTTCTCGCGCATGTAGCCGCGGCCGCCGAAGACCTGCACGGCCCGGTCGGCCACGCGGCCGGCCATCTCGCTGCAGAGGAGCTTGACCATGGAGCACTGCGCGTGGGCGACCTTGAGGTCGAGGCCGGCGTCGAGGCTGCGGGCGAGGCCGTAGACCGTCGAGCGGGCGGCGAACAGCTCGGTGAGGCTGTCGGCGAGCATGCCCTGCACCAGCTGCTTGTCGGCGAGCCGCTCGGTGCCGATCTTCCGCTGGGTGGCGAAGGCGGTCATCTCGTCGAGGAGGCGCTCGGTCGCGCCGAGGCAGCGGGCCGCGATCATCAGCCGCTCGAACCGGAACCACTCGTAGACGAAGGACATCCCGGCCTCTTCCGACCCGATCAGCTGGGTCGCCGGCACCCGGACGTCCTCGAACGCGACGACCGGATGGTGATGGGCGATCGTGTGGGTGTACGCCGGGGTGCGGACCACGCGGATGCCCGGCGTGTCCTTGTCGGCGACGAAGAGGGCCTGCTCGCCCGCGTGGTCGCCGGTGGTCAGCACCGCCTGGAAGAAGACGTAGTCGGCCTTGTTGTACGACGTCACGTGCCACTTCACGCCGTTGAGGACGTAGTCGTCCCCGTCGCGGGCCGCCGTGGCCTGGAGGTCGGAGACGTCGGAGCCGGCGTGCTCCTCGGTGATGGCGTAGCACTCCTCGCGCCGGCCCTCGACGGTCGGGATCAGGAAGGTCTCGCGCTGGTGCTCGTTGGCGACCGCCGGCCACCACGCCGGTGGCGTCGTCAGGCACCAGGCGAGGGCGTTGGTGACCCGGCCGCCCTGCTCCTGGACGAGGACCTGCTGGAGCGTCGTACAGCCGCGGCCGCCGACGTCGGTGGGGATGTTCGTGGCGGTGAGGCCGAGCTCGAGGGCGCGGGCCTCGAGCCGGTGGGAGACGTCGGGCGGGAGCTCGCCCTCGTGCGCCTCGGCGTACTCCTCGTGGGGGATCAGCTCGTCGGCGAAGCCGCGGGCGCGGGCCTGCAGCTCGAGGTCGTCGGGGGTGAGTCCGTACACGGTTCCTCCGTCGTTGACTGACTGTTCAGTCTATGTCACGCTCGCGGGCATGACCACTGTGCCGCGCACAGCCGATGTCGTCGTCGTCGGCGGGGGGACGATCGGGGCCTGGGCCGCCTGGTTCCTGAAGGAGTCGGGCGCCGGTGGGGTGGTCCTCGTCGAGCGGGACACCCTCGGCCAGGGCGCGAGCTCGCGGGCGGCCGGCATGGTGCGGGCGCAGGGCGGCACCGAGGCCGCGGTGCGGCTGGGCATGTTCAGCCGCGACTTCTACGCCGCGCAGCAGGAGCAGCTGGGGATCGACTCGGGGTTCGTGGCCCAGGGCTACTTCATGCCGTGCTTCAGCGACGCCGAGGTCTCGCAGGCTCGCGCCCGGATCGCGATGCAGCAGGGGCTCGGCCTCGACGTGCGCTGGGTCGAGCAGCGACGAGGTGGACGCGATGAACCCGGCCATGGCGCCCGCGCAGACGCTGGGGGCGTCGTACGCCGCGGAGGACGGCTACATCGACCCGCCCCGCAACGTGCTCGCCTACACCGCGGCCCTGTTCACCTCGGGTGTCCGGGTGTGCGAGCGGACGGCGTTCACCGGTCTCGACGTCGCGGGCGGGCACGTGACCGTGTGCACACCTCGGCGGGCCACATCGCCACGCCCCGGGTCGTGCTCACCGGCGGGCCGACCCTGGCTGCGGTGGGCGAGGCGGCCGGCGTGCAGATCCCCGCGGGCGCGGCCCGCCACCAGGTCGTGGTGACCGAGGCGCACCCGGACTTCGCCGCCGAGCGGCTCCCGATGGTCTTCGACGTGGCGTCGGGGATCTACTGGCGGCCGTGCGAGGGCGGCGTTCTCTGGGGGATGAGCAACCCCGAGGAGGCACCGGGGGAGGCCATGGAGTTCGACGCGGCGTACTACGACGTGATGGCCGCGCGGATGGCGAAGCTGGTGCCGACGACGGCGAAGGTCGGGCTGCGCAAGACGTGGGCGGCCACCATCGACTTCACCCCCGACCACCTGCCGATCCTCGGCCCGGCGCTCGGGAACGATGGCGCTGTCGAGGGCACGGTCGTCGCGGCGGCCGGCGGCCACGGGATGATGTGGGGACCCGGCGTGGCCAAGGCCGCCGCCGACCTCACGCTCTCCGGCACCACCGAGGTCGTCGACGTCACTGACCTCGGGCTCGACCGCTTCGACGAGCACGGCCGTCGCGCCTCGACCCCGACCCGATCGCCCTCCCGTTCCCCCCACGAGCACCCCGACTCGCCCTGCGGCCGGGCCCTCGCCGCTGTAACGCTCCGCTACCTGCACCGTGCGGCCATATACGGGCGCGCAGGTGGAGATAACAGGCGTGCAGCTGGCCGCCTCGCCGGCTCGCGGTAGGCGGGTCAGCGGGGGAGGACGAGGGCGTCGACGACCAAGGCGCCCCGGCCCGAGCCGGCGGGGGTGACCACGACCGGGTTGAGGTCGAGTCCGGCGAGGTGGTCGCCGAGCTCGACCGCCAGCTGACCCAGGGCCACGACGGCGTCGGCGAGGGCGGAGACGTCAGCCGGCGCCGGCCCCGCGGAAGCCGTCGAGCAGTGTGGCCAGACGGAGCGAGCGGATCATCTCCAAGGCCTGCTCGTGGGAGACCGGCGGCAGCGCCACTGCCCGGTCGGCGACCACCTCGACCAGAGTGCCGCCGGCAGCCACCACCACCAGCGGCCCGAGCAGGGGGTCGGCCACGATCCCGAGGGCCACCTCGACGCCGGAGACCTGGCGCTGCAAGAGCACCTCGGGTCCCAGCCGCGCGGCCAGGTCGTCGTACGCCGTGGCGACAGCCTCGGCCGACGCCAGCCCGAGCCGTACGCCGTCCGCCTCGGTCTTGTGATGCACCGCAGCGGCCGCGGTCTTGAGCACCACCGGGAAGCCGTACGACGTCGCGGCCGCCACCGCCTCGGACCGACCGGTCACCACGCCCCCGGGCACCGGCCGGATGCCGTAGGCGCCGAGGAGGTCGGCCCACGAGCCGTCGAGCCGCCTGGCCCAGTGCGCCTGCCGGGCGGCGTCCACCTCGACGCGCGCCCGAGCCGGAGGCGGAGGCGCCAGCAGGTGCCCCAGGGCTCGCAGGCCGGACGCCGTCCCCTCGAGCACCGGGATCCCGGCCGCTCGCAGCCGGGCCGCCCCGGTCTGGTCGACGGCGGAGGCGAGGTTGGAGAGCACCGCGACCGGCTTGTCGGTGCGGGCGAGCAGGGCGAGAAGCGCGGACAGGAAGCTCTCGTCGCCGTCGTACTCCTCGACCAGGTCCACCGCCAGCGCCACGGCGCCGACCCCCGGGTCGTCGGCCAGCGCCGCCAGGCATTCGCCGAACAGCGTCTCGGTGTCCGCGCCGCTTCCCCACACGTCGAGCGGGTTGGTCGGCTCGAGGCCCGGATCGAGCCGGGCGGAGAGCCGGGCGACGGTCGCCGGCGCGAGCGGCGCAAGTGGAACGTCGAGCCTCTCGGCGACGTCGGCGACCAGCACCCGCTCGGCCCCCGAGTCGTGCGCCGTGGCGAGCCCGCGCCCCGCCGACGGCAGGGCCCGGCGGCCGATCGCGAACAGCTCGAGGCTGTCGGTGAGGTCGGCCAGGTCACCACACCGGTGGACGCCGTACGCCGCGAACAGCGCCTCCCAGCCGGCGTCGGACCCGGCGATCGCCCCCGAGTGCGCGTCGACCAGGGACTGGCCGCGGGTCGACGTCCCGACCGTCAGCGCGCAGACCGGGATGTCGCGGGCAGCCGCCTCGGCCAGGCATTCGGCGAGCCGGGGGGCGTCGCGCATCGTCTCCAGCACCAGCCCGACCACACGCGTCGACGGCAGCGACAGCGCGTAGGCGAGGTGATCGGCCGTCGTCGTCACCAGCTCCTGCCCCGACGACACCGCGACCGAGAAGCCCAGCGCTCGCCGGGTCCGCAGCAGCGCCGAGAACACCGAGCCCGAGTGGGTGACCAGCGCGACCGGTCCGGCCGGCAGCGGGTCGCGCTCGAGGTAGCCGATCGCCCGCACGCCCGTCGTGGTGTCGACGAAGCCCATGCACCCTCCACCGATCAGCGCCAGCTCGCCGGCAGCGGCGACCACCTCGTCGCGGATCCCGTACGCCGGCCCGTAGACGACCGCTCCCGCGTCACCGCGCGAGGCCGCGAGCGAGAGGGTCGGCACCAGCGCCGCGTCCGGGACCCCGAGCAGCACGAGGTCCACAGGTTCGGGCACGTCGGCCAGCGACGGCACGCACGGGTGTCCGAGCACCGTGGCGCGGCCGGGGTTGACCAGGTGGGCCCGCTCGAGACCCGGCGAGCGCAGGACCTCGGTGGTCACCCGCCAGCCGAAGCTGTCCGGCCGCTCGCTCGCGCCCACCACGGCCACCGACCGGGCGGACATCATCGCCCGCAGCCGGGCCGGCGGTTGGGGCATCGGTCACCGTTCGTCGGGGCCGCCGGGTCCTGCGGCCAGGGTCCTGACTGACTGTTCAGTCTAAGACGTGCTAGCGTTTTGTCACAAGGAGCGACACCGGTACGGGGAGACGATGCGGGTGATGGCCACGCGGGACCACAGCGGTGATGCCGTCGCCGACGTACGACGCGACCAGATGCTCGCTGCGGCCGCCACCCTGATCGCCGAGCGCGGATTCAGCGAGACCCGGATCGCCGACGTCGCCGAGCGGGTCGGCGCCAGCCCGGCCCTGGTCATCTACTACTTCAAGACCAAGGACAACCTCCTCACCGAGGCACTGCGCTGGTCGGAACGCTTCTTCTACTCCGAGACCGAGGAGATGCTCCGCTCCACCACGAGCCTGCGCTCGCGTCTGGAGACCCTGGTCGACTGGGTCATCGTGCCCGACAAGCAGACCGAGCTCACCGGTGACTGGGGCCTGTGGTTCGACCTGTGGGCGCAGGCGTTCCGCCACCCCGAGGTGAAGAAGGACCGTGCCGAGCTCGACGCCCAGTGGCGCGACCTCATCGCCCGCGTGATCCGGTCGGCGATCGAGGCCGACGAGATCGGCGAGATCGACGTCGACACCTTCGCGATCATGTGGGGCTCGCTCCTCGACGGACTCGTCGTCCAGGTCGCCCTCGACGACCCGGTGGTCACCGGCAAGCCGCCCGGAAGATCGCCGTCGACGTCGCCTTCAATGAGCTCGGCCTCGACGCCGAGCCGGCCGCGCGGCGTACGACGAGGAAGAAAGCCTGAGCCGACCCTCCCCTCAACGGGGGTCTGGCGCGTCGTCGTCACCCGTCCTACCGTCGTCGTGGACACAAGACCACCTCATTCAGAGATGGCCTGCAGGACAGGAGGCCATGCTGTGTTCATCCAAGTGATCCAGGGCAAGTGCACCCGCCACGACGAGCTGGCGATGGCGGACGGTTGGCGCGAGGAGCTCGGCGAGGTGCGGTGGGCTGGCTCGGAGGCACCTACGGCATCACCGCGACGACGACTCCATCGGCGTGATCCGCTTGGAGTCGCGTGAGGCCGCGATGGCCAACTCCGAACGGCCCGAACCCGCCTGGGCCGAAAGATGATGGGCCTGATGGACGGTCCTGACGAGTTCCACGACTGCGACGACGTGATGCTCTCATGGAAGGCGGGTCCGACCAGGCCGGCTTCGTCCAGGCCACTCCAGGGCAGGGGGGACGACTCGAGCCGGATCAAGGCGAGGCCGCCGACACCACGATGCTCCACGAGATGCGGCCCGAGATCATCGGCGGCACGCTCGCGATCGAGGCCGACGGCAGCTTCATCGAGACGGTCGCGTTCCGCGACGAGGACAGCGCCCGCGAGGGCGAGAAGACGCCGCCGCCTCCGGAGGTCGCCCTCGGAGCTCGAGTCGATGATGGTGGGCGCCAGGTTCTACGACCTCCACGACCCCTGGTTCGAGTCGGCCTGACGGGAGACTGACCGGCCCTAATGGCTTCGACGTCCCCGGGGATGCCTACGGGCGGTTCATGGGCCGCTACTCCGAGCTCGCCGGCCGACCAGTTCGTCGAGCTGGCCGGGGTACGACGTGGGCAGCGGGCGCTCGACGTCGGCTGCGGGCCGGGCGCTCTCACCGCCCGGCTCGCGGCCCGGTGCGGCGCCGGCAGCGTCTGCGCGGTCGACCCGTCCGCGCCGTTCGTGGACGCCCGTGCGCGAGCGGCTGCCCGGGGTCGAGGTCCACCAGGCAACGGCAGAGGCACTGCCCTTCGCCGACGACTCGTTCGACCTGTGCCTGGCCCAGCTGGTCGTGCACTTCATGGCAGACCCGGTGGCGGGCCTGCGCGAACTGGCCAGGGTCGCCCTGCCGGGCGGCGTCGGTCGGTGCGTCGGTCTGGGACCACACCACCGGCACCGGGCCGCTCTCGCCGTTCTGGGGCGCGGCGCGAGACGTCGACCCGTCAGCTCCCGGCGAGGCCGACCTGGCAGGCAGCCGCGAGGGACACCTGGCAGAGCTCGCAGAGTCGGCCGGCCTGGGCGAGGTCACCTCCACGTCGCTGACGGTGCGGGTGGGCCTTCGCGACCTTCGAGGACTGGTGGGCGCCCTACCTGCTCGGGGTCGGCACGACCGGCGACTACATGGAGACGCTGGACGAGGAGCGCCGGCAGGCGATCGAGCAGCGTTGCCGCGAGGTGCTGCCGGAGGCGCCCTTCGAGCAGCAGGCGCGGGCGTGGGTGGTGCTGGCCCGCGCGTGACGGTCAGTCGACCAGCACCCGCAGCGCCCGCGCCGACACGAGCACGGTGACCTCGAGGCCCTCTGCGAGCCAGTCGGGCGGCTCGCCGCCGGCGTTGGCCACCTGCGACTCGATCGGCAGGTCGCCGCAGTCGAGGGCGACGTAGGTGTGGGCTCCGCGGAAGGTCATCGTGCTCACCCGGCCGCGCAGCACGTTGCGGCCCGCGACGTCGCCGGTGGGGGCCGGGAGTCACCTCGACCCGCTCGGGCTCTCACCATCACCGACACCTGGTCGCCCGGCTTGGCGGTGTTGTCCCCTCCACCTCGAGCTCGACGTCCGCCACCTTGCAGGTGACGGTGCCGTCGCCGGCCGCGACCACCTCCGCCTCCCAGAGGTTGGCCGTGCCGAGGAAGGTGGCGACGTACGGGCTCGCGGGGCGTGTAGACCTCGCTCGGGGTGCCGACCTGCATCACCTGGCCCTGCTCATCACGGCGAGCCGGTCGGAGACCGTCAGCGCCTCGTCCTGGTCGTGGGTGACGTAGACGAACGTGGTCCCGACGCCGCCTGGAGCTAGCGGAGCTCGAGCTGGAGCTGCTTGCGGAGCTTGGCGTCGAGGGCGCCCATCGGCTCGTCGAGGAGGAGCACCGTGGGCTCGAGGACCAGCGCCCGGGCGAGCGCCACCCGCTGCTGCTGGCCGCCCGAGAGCTGGTGCGGCTTGCGCGCGACATCGAGCCCATCTGCACGAGGCTCGAGCGTGGCGCCGACGCGGCGCCGTATGTCGTCCTTGGTGGCGCGCTGGTAGCGCAGCCCGAAGGCGACGTTGTCCTGGACGGTGAGGAACGGGAAGAGTGCGTAGGACTGGAAGACGGTGTTGACCGGCCGCTTGTGCGGGGCTACGTCGACGAGGTCGCGGCCGTCGAGGGGGATGGTGCCGGCGTCCGGCAGCTCGAAGCCGGCGACCATCCGCAGCGTCGTGGTCTTGCCGCACCTGACGGGCCGAGCAGGAGAAGAACTCCCCCACCGATCTCGAGGTCCAGGCCGTCGACGGCGACCTCGTCGCCGAAGTGCTTGACCAGGCCGCCGGCGTGACAGCGCACCGGCCATCAGAGCCGAGGCGCCCGAGTGCAGGCGGCCGGCGAAGTGGTCACAGTTGGCGACGAAGCGGTCGACATCCGCGTCGGTGTGCTGCACCGAGATCAGCCACTGCTCGACCTTGCCCCACGGCGGGAGGAACGCGCCGCGGTTATACTGGAACAGCCAGGCGCCGTAGCCGTAGCGACCGTCGAGTTCGAGGAAGTCGCGGATAGTTCCGGATCGGGTCGGGGGGGAAGGACACGGAGCCCTTGGCGCCGGCGGTCACCACCTGCCACGGATGCCGTGGCCGTCGATGACGTTCTGCCGCCGTCCGCCATCCGGTCGCCAGCCGGCCGAGATCGGGGTACGCCGCTCCGTCAGGATCTCGGTCAGCATCGCCCGGGCCGCCGCCATGGAGAGCGGGTTGCCGTTCAAGGTGCCGACCTGCTCGTAGCGCCCCGCTGGCGATCAGCCCCATCACCTCCCGGTGCCGCCGATTGCCGCGGTGGATACGCCGCCGCCCAGCGACTTGGCCAGGCAGACCAGGTCGGGCGTCGACGCCAGCAGGCGGGTGACGCCGCCGGGGCCCACCGTCAGGCCGGTCTTCACCTCGTCGAAGGTCAGCAGCGCGCCGTGGCGCGTGGCAGAGGTCCTTGAGCCCCTCGAGGTAGCCGTCGCGGGGGTGGATGATCCCGGCGTTCATCATGATCGGCTCGAGGATCATCCCGGCGACCTCGCCCGGGTGGCCTCGAGCACTCCGCTCCACCGCGTCGAGGTCGTTGAACGGCACGACCGTCGGTGAGGGCGAGGATCGCGCTCGGGGATGCCGGAGTTGTCGGTGACCCCGAGCGGGGCCGTCGGCGGGGCCGATGTCGTCGGCCGGCTCGGGCAGGACCGAGACCTCACGGAGTCGTGGTGGCCGTGGTAGCCGCCCTCGACCTTGAGGATCCGGTCGCGGCCGGTGGCGGCGCGCATCAGGTGGACCGCGTCCATCGTCGCCTCGGTGCCGGAGTTGCAGAAGCGCCACAGGGGCTGGCCGAAGCGCGCGGCGAGGTTGTCGGCGACCACGATCGCGTCTTCGGTGGGCTGGGCGAAGTGGGTGCCGCGGCGCGACCCGGCCTGCACCGCCTCGACGATCGCCGGATGGGCGTGCCCGGCGAGGGAGACGCCGTAGCCGCCGTGGAAGTCGGAGTACTCGTTGCCGTCGACGTCGTAGATCTTGGAGCCGCGGCCGTGGCTGATCCAGACCGCGTGCGGCTCGGCGATCTGCCAGTTGGACGTGGCGCCGCCGGCCAGGGTGTGCGCCCGCTCGGACATGGCCTCGCTGCTGCGTTGCCGCGCCAGGAAGGCGTCGGTCTCGTCCGCGATCAGGGCGTCGAGCTCGTCGGTCGACAGCTGGCGGTGCGGTCTCGGGCTCGCGGTCATGGTCGCTCCTCGCCTCGGAGGGTCATTGACTGATTGTTCAGTCTATGTGACTGTGTCGGCGGGAAGCAAGGAACTGGTCCCGCAGCGAGGAGCGGCTCGAGCCGGAGCGCCGTCCAGGCGTTCTCCGGCGCGCCGCGTCGATGGCGCGCCGGACCGTGCTCAGGGCGGGCCTCGCGGCCTTGCGATGGTCCCGCTCCTGACCTGCGTGCGGCACCAAGAGCCCGACGGCGTCGGGCGCGCCGTGAAGATCCCCTCGCCGACCAACCCGGTCACCTGGCCGATCAGCACGGCCAACCCGCCGATCGCGGCCGGACAGACGCCCGAGCCCGGCAGCACGCTGCGCATCTACAACTACGCCGACTACCTCTCGCCGCGGGTGATCAAGGACTTCGAGAAGAAGTACGACGTCGAGGTCCGGCTCTCGACCTTCAACGACGCCGACGAGGCGCTGACCAAGATCGCCTCCGGCGAGCTCGGCTTCGACCTCTACTTCCCCAGCTACGACTTGCTGGGCAAGCTGGTCCAGGCCGACCTGGTGCGTCCGCTGACCCACGACTACCTGACCAACATCACAACCTCTGGACCAGTTCCACGACCCCTGGTACGACCAGGGCGCGCGCTACACGGTGCCCTACACGATCTACCCACCGGGATCGGCTGGCGCACCGACATGGTCAAGACCGACATCGCCGCGATCGACAACCCCTACGACGTGCTCTGGGACACGACGTACTCCGGCAACATGGCGATCCTCGACGACTGGCACACCGCGATGTCGATGGTGCTGCTGCGCAACGGGATCCAGGACATCAACAGCACGACACAGAAGGACCTCGACATCGTCCGCAACCAGCTGCTCGACCTGCGCAAGACGATGAGCCCGAAGGTCACGATCGCGATGTACACCGAGATGCCGGCCGGCCAGTACGGCCTGTGCCAGATGTGGTCCGGCGACGCGATCAACACGCCGTACTACCTGCCGAAGAACGTGTCGCCGACGTGATGCGCTACTGGTTCCCCCCGGACGGCAAGGGCGAGGTCGACAACGACCTGGTCGTCCTGCTCGCCCAGGGGAAGAACCCCGTCGCCGCCCACTTCTTCATGAACGACATCCTCGACACCAAGGTCGCCGGGCAGAACTTCGGCTTCACCGGCTACCAGCCGCCGTTGACAGAAGTTCACCCCCGACACCTGGTCGCCGACGGGCTACATGCCGAAGAACCTGGCGACGGCCGTGGTGCGCGAGGAGGACTTCACGATCGGGTTACCGCTGCTGCAGCTGCCGCCCGAGACGGACGCGGCGTGGCACAACATGTGGCAGGAGTTCAAGGCCGGTGGCTGACGCGGAGTCGCGCCGTCCGCTCCCGGAGGGCCGGCGGATCTGGCCCGTCCTCGCTCTGCCCGGCACATCTGGCTCGCCCTGCTCTTCGTGGCGCCGCTCTACGTCGTGCTGGCGATCCTGTTCGGCGGCGTCGACCCGATCCTGCGGCAGCCGGTCCCGGTGTGGAACCCGCTCAACTGGGACTTCACCCAGTTCCTCTACGTGTGGGACCACATCGTCGGCGCCGCACGCCTTCTTCCGCCCGGCCCTGGTCCGCACGGTCGTCTACGTCGACGTCTCCAGCCTGCTGTGCCTGATGATCGCCTACCCGGTGGCCTACTTCACCGCCCGGTTCGCCGGCCGGTGGAAGGGGCTGCTGCTGGCCGCCCTGATCGCGCCGTTCTGGATCAGCTACATGATGCGGATGCTGGCCTGGGTCAACCTGCTGCAGACCGACGGCCTGGTGAACAAGGCGCTCAGCATCGGCGATCTTCGACGTCCACGTCGGTGGCTCGGCGGCCACGCCGCACCGTGATCCTGGGGCTGGCCTACGGCTACGTGCCCTACATGATCCTGCCGCTCTTCGCCGGCCTGGACCGCGCGCCGGCGGCGATGCTGGAGGCGGCCCGTGACCTCGGGGCCAGCCGGTTCGAGACCTTCTACCGGGTGACCTGGCCGCTGACCCGCACCGCGGTGGTGGTCAGCCTGCTGGTGACCAGCCTGCCGATGCTCGGCGACTACTTCACCGTCGACCTGCTCGTCGGGGTCGCCGTCGAACTCGATGATCGGCAACCTCATCAACAACTCCGTGCTCACCCCCGGCCAGACCGGCCAGGCCGGCGCGTTCGTGCTGATCATCCTGGTGGTCTCGGTGGTGCCGATGTTCCTCTACCTGCGCAGCACCCGCTGACCGGCGACGGACTTCGCGTCATGACCGACCCGTCTCCTGGTGGCGCAACCCCTGGCGGCGGCCGTGGGTGCTGGCGGCGATGACCGTCGCGCTACCTGGTCTGGTCACTGCTGCCGGTGCTGGTCGCCGTCCTGTTCTCGTTCAACGCCGGCCGGTCGCGAGGTGCTGGCAGGGCTTCTCGATGCGGTGGTACTACGGCGACCCCCTGCGCTCGGTGTGGCACGACGCCAGCCTCCACACGGCCCTGACCCACACCCTCTGGCTCGGCGTCCTGGCCACCGCGATCACGGTGCCGCTCGGGGTGGCCATGGCGCTGGGGCTCGACCGCTGGCGCGGCCGGATCCCGTCGGGTGCCAACCTCGCGGTGATCGTGTCGTTCGTCCTGCCCGAGATCCTGCTGGCGGTCTCCCTGCTGTTCGTGGCCACCGTGCTCGTACGCCGGTGCGGCTCGGCACGTGGGGCCAGGTGATCGGCCTGGTCACCTACCAGCTGTCCTAGCCGGTGGTGATCGTCCGGGCGCGGCTGCTCACGATCGGCAGCGACTACGAGGAGGCGGCCGTCGACCTGGGCGCCTCGCCCGCCGGCGCCGTACGACGCGTGCTGCTGCAGATGCTGGTGCCGGCGATCTTCGCCAGCGCCGTGCTGGTGTTCGCCGACGTCATCGACGACTTCATCCTGGTCCGCTACCTGTCGGGCGACGCTCGCACCGAGACGGTGTCGATGAAGGTCTACAACACCGCGCGGGCGGCGCCGACCCCGGCGCTGAACGCACTGACGACGCTGCTCCTGGCCGCCTCGTTGGTCGCGGTCACCGTGGGCTACCTCGGCCTACCGTTGGTTCACCCGTGGTGAGAAGGAGTGCCGGCGCTATCGACGTCTTCGCCGGCGAGCCCTAGACTTGCTTGAACAGCCGTTCAGCCATGCTGCCTTGAAGGAGGCGAGATGACCTCGATCCCTGCTGCGCCCCTCGACCCGGCCCAGGTCGCCCAGTCCCTGGCGCCGTTCGGGTCGAGCCGGATGCTCCCGCGCGACTCCTACCTGTCGCCGGAGGTCCTCGAGTGGGAGCGCCGCTACCTCTTCGACGGCTGGATGTGCCTGGGCCGGTCCTCGGAGATCCCGCCCCGCGGGCTCCGGGCCGAGTCGGTCGGCGACTACGGCGTACTGCTGACGCGGGACGCCGAGGGGGTGCTGCGAGCGTTCGAGAACGCCTGCCGGCACCGCGGGCACGAGCTCCTGCCGTGCGGCGGCGCGGCGCAGGGGCGCGCCATCGTGTGCCCCTACCACGCGTGGTCCTACCAGCACGACGGCAGCCTGATCGGCGCTCCGCACTTCAAGGAGATCGACGAGCTGGACAAGTCGACGCTCGGGCTCAAGCCGGTCCGGGTCACCGAGTGGCACGGCTGGGTGTTCGTCGACCGCTCCGGCGCCGACCAGGACTTCGCCGCGCACATCGGCGAGCTCGAGGACATCGTCGCGCCGTACGACGCGGGCTCACTGGTGACCTGCGAGACCCACGAGTACGACGTCGAGGCCAACTGGAAGGTCATCGTCGAGAACTACCAGGAGTGCTACCACTGCTCGATGATCCACCCAGAGCTGTGCCGGGTCTCGCCGCCGACCAGCGGCGAGAACCTCGAGCGCGACGGCAACTGGGTCGGCGGCTGGATGGAGCTGCGGCAGGGTGCCGAGACGATGTCGCTGGACGGCCGCAGCGGCGGGGTGGCGATGGCCCGGCTCGACGAGCACGAGCTCTCGACGGTGATGTACGTCGCGGTGCTGCCCAACCTGCTGATCTCGCTGCACCCCGACTACGTGATGACGCACATGCTCGTGCCGATCTCGCCGGACAAGACCCGGATCACCTGCTCGTGGGCCTTCCCGAAGGACGTCGCGGAGAAGGAGGGCTTCAGCCCGGCCTACGCCGTCGACTTCTGGGACCTCACCAACCGGCAGGACTGGTCGGCCTGCGAGTCGGTGCAGCGCGGCATGAGGGCGCCGCACTACGAGGCGGGCCCGCTCGCACCCGACGAGGACGGCGTCTACCACTTCGTCTCCCACCTCGCCCGCGCCTACCAGGGTCGCTGACTCCCCAGCTGTAACGCGCCGTTATCTGCACGGGTGCGCCCGTGCACAGGCGCCTCGGCGTGGATAACGGAGCGTTACAGCCGACGGCGCACGACGTACGGCGCGAGGTCGCCGATGTCGGTGCCGAACCGGGCGACGGTGCTCTCGTACTCCCGGCGCAGCCGCACCTTGGCCTGGGCCCGGTCGGCCCCGAGGTCGCGATAGGTCACGCGGGACATCCCGAGCTTGAACCCGGTGAGGAAGTCCTGCCGCTCCTTCTGCGCCCACAGGAGCTCGAGACCAACCCCGTCGGCGACACCGCCGTCGGCGACGGGGACGAACTTGACCTTGCCGTCCAGCTCGAAGAGGTGTCGGCCGACGCGGACGTCGGCGTACGCCGTGTGCCCCTCAGCCCGCAGCCCGAACTGCGTCGTCGGCCAGCCGATGCCGAGCTCGTGCACGAGCTCCCGCATGGCCGACTCCGCGAAGTTCTCGGCCCCGGGGTCGGCCAGGTCGATGGCGGTCTGCACCGTCGAGGCGCCCCGCCAGCACCGCATCTGCTCGCGGACCGTTCGGAGGTGCTCGCGTCTGACTCCGTGGCGCAACGCGTGGTCACACGCCGCGAGTCCCGCCGTGAGCCCGCTGCCGCGCGCGAGGTCGCACGCCGTACGGGCGAGGTCGAGCACGGGCAGCCCCTCCACCACGAGTGCCTGACGTGGGTGGAAGACGGCTTTGTGATGGACGATGCCGGCCTTGGAGCGGTCGCCGAGGACGCCGGGCCGCGTGAGGTGGACGGGAGCGGTGCGCGGGTCCTGCAGCGGGACGCCGAGGACCAATGCGGCCGACTCGTGGCTGAACCAGTGGGCAGCTCGGACGACGAGGTGGGCCGCGCGGACCCGCAGGAGCGGCTGTCCCCGGAACGCGTCGGAGGAGGCCCACACCTCGGCGTCGCAGAAGATGCCGCGCCGGACCCTGACCCACACATGATGGCGCAGGAGCTCGGCCACCTGGCGATCGGACAGGCCGAGCTGCCGTGCCTGTAGGTAGCTGATCAGGCCGTGCTGGCCTGCGATCACACCGCTGATCCGAGGGTCCATGCGGCGACTCTGCTCGTCGTACGGCGCTCCGGCAGCCGGCGGCGTGCGACCTGGGGATCAGGCCGGTCCGGCCCCGGCCTGTGGACCGTCTCGGGGCCGGCCGCCGACTGTAACGCCCCGTTATCAACGCAGGTGCGCCCACGCACGGGCGCACGAGCGCATATAACGGAGCGTTACAGCTGGGGCGAGGCCGGCCGGGACCTCAGCTGGTCCACGCGTGCCAGAGGGCGGCGTACTCGCCGTCCTGCTCGACCAGCTCCTGGTGCGAGCCGAGCTCGACGACCTCGCCGTCGATGACCACCGCGATCCGGTCGGCGTCGTGGGCGGTGTGGAGGCGATGGGCGATTGCGACCACGGTCCGGCCGTCGAGCAGGGCGTTCATGGAGCCCTCCAGGGTGCGGGCGGTCCGCGGGTCGATCAGCGAGGTCGCCTCGTCCAGCACCAGGGTGTGGGGGTCGGCGATGATCAACCGGGCCAGCGCGATCTGCTGGGCCTGAGCCGGCGTCAACGGCTGGTTGCCCGACCCGATGACCGTGTCGAGGCCCTTGGGCAGCCGTTCGACCCAGTCGCGCGAGCCCACTGCGGACAATGCGGACCAGACCGCCTCGTCGGGCGAGTCCTCGCGCGCGAGGACGATGTTGTCGCGCACGGTGCCGACGAAGACGTGGTGCTCCTGGGTGACCAGGGCGACCTCGGTGCGCAGCTGTTCGAGCGGCAGCGCGACCAGGTCGACCCCGCCGACCTTGACCGAGCCCGTCCGGGGTCCGTTGATGCCGGACAGCAGCCGGCCGAGGGTCGACTTGCCCGACCCTGACGGCCCGACGATCGCCAGCCGTTCGCCGATCTCGAGGTCGAGCGAGACGCCGTGCAGTACGTCGTGGCCCTCGCGGTAGGCGAAGCGCAGGTCCTCACCGACCAGGTGCGGCCCGTCGGGACGGTCCTCGCCGGGCGTGCGGTCCTCCGGCACCTCGGCGATGCCGAGCAGCCGGCTGGTCGAGGCGACCCCGACCTGGAGCCGGTCCATCTCGCCGACCAGCCGGTCGAGCGGCCCGCTGAGGGACTCGACGTAGAGCAGGGCAGCGGTGATCTGCCCCAGGCTGACCCACCCCTGCTGGTAGCCGTAGCCGCCCACCAGCAGCGTGATCACCCGTGGGGTGTTGAACGCGACGTCGATGACGCAGAAGAGGAGGTTGCGCAGCGTCATCGTGTAGCGCTCGGCCTGCGCCGACACAGCCATGTCGTCGTCGCCGGCCCGCACTCGCAGGTCGGACAGAGCGAGCGCCTCGACGGTGCGGGCCCCTTCGGTGGTCTCGGTCAGCGTCGTGTTGATCCGGGAGTAGGTCGCGCCCTCGGTGATGTAGCCCTTGGGGGCGCGCTGGAGGTAGCGGCGTACCTGGAACCACGACGAGCCGATCATCATCAGCGACGGCACGGCGAGCAGCACTGAGTTGAGCAGCATCGCGACGACGGACAGGGCCACGGTCAGCCCGGAGATGATCGCCTGCGGCACCCCGAACTGCACCGAGCGGCTCATCGTGCCGACGTCGCGGGTCACCCGGGTCACCAGGTCGCCGGTGCTCGCACCCTCGACGCGACCCAGCGGCAGCCGGAGCACGGTGCGGACGATGAACTCGCGAGCGGACGACAGCAGGTCCTGGCCGAAGATCGTCGAGATGCCCTGGGCCAGGAAGGTCAGCACCGCCTGGGTGCACACGACGGCCACGATCACCCAGGCGAGTCGGTCGAGGCTGGCCAGCTGGGCGGCCGCGCCGCCGCCGTCGACGGTGCGGTTGACCAGGTCGCCCAGCAGCCGCGGGACGATCAGCGCGGTGCCCGCCGCGAGGGCGTTGAGCACGATCAGCCAGAAGAAGATGCCCTTCCGCTCGCGCAGCAGGCCGCGGAAGAACGCCATCACCACGTGGTTGTCGGCCACCGGCCAGCCCCGCACCGGGTTGCGGGAGGCGGCGTAGGTGTCGAGGGCGCGCTCCTCGCGCAGCAGGTGACGACGGTGGAGGGCCGAGAGTCGCTCGCGCCACGAGACCCCGCGCGGCGGCACGAGCGCGGGCGGGACCGCCGGCTCGGGGTCGGGCTGCTCGCGCCAGGTCTCCGCCGAGGTCGCCAAGGGGTCAGACAGTGCTGTGCTCATGGCCGGCCACCTCCTCCACGGGTGCGTCCATCGCGGCGCGGGTGACGACGCGGCGGTACGACGGGCTGTCGCGGAGCAGGTCCTCGTGCGTGCCGTTGTCGGTCGCCCGGCCGTTCTCTAAGAGCACGATGCGATCTGCGTGATGCAGCCAGAGCGGCGACACCGTGCTGACCACGGTGGTGCGGCCGTGGCGGACGGCCGCCACGCGCAAGGCGATCCGGGCCTCGGTGTGCGCGTCGACCGCCGAGGTGGGCTCGACCAGCACGAGGATCGGCGCGTCGGCAGCGAGAGCCCGCGCCAGCACGACCCGCTGGCGCTGGCCGCCGGACAGCCCACGGCCGCGCTCGTCGAGCACGCCCTGCCAGCCGCCCGGCAGCGCGTCGTACACGTCCTCGGCGTTGGCCACGCGCACGGCCTCCTCGGCCTGGGCCCGGGTCAGTCGCCGATGCGGGTCGATGGCGTCCTGCAGCGTGCCGGCGAACAGCTGGCTGCCGGTGTCGCTCACCAGGATCTGACGTCGCACGTCCTCGAGCGAGGCGGCGCCGAGGTCGACGCCGCCGAGGCGAACGCCCCACTCGCGGTTGGCCAGCTCCTCGTCGAGGGCGGCGAGGCGGGCCCGCTCCGCGAGCCGCTGGGCGCGCGCGCGCCGAGCGGCGCGCCCCTTGATGCCCTCGTCGAGCTCCTGGCTGACCGGCTCGGTGTCGGCCGGCAGGTAGCGGCCGAGACGGTCGGCGAGAGCGGCGGTCTCCTCCTGCACCGCGCACACCACCACGGTCAGCTCACCGTCGCGGGCCATGAAGCCGGTCAGCTCGTCGTAGAGGTCGGCGTGCTGCGGGAGCGGCGTGCTCTCGGAGCGGTCCGGCCACGGGGGCTGCTCCTCGAAGATCGCCACCGCCTTACGGGCGGACACCATCGCGCGGGTGACCTTCTGGGCGAGCTCGAAGAACGTCTGGATCGGGTAGATCATGAACAGCGCGTAGCCGAGGAAGCTGATCAGCTGGCCGATCTGGAGATCGCCCGAGATCACCTGGCGGGTGCCGAGCCACACCAGTAGCACGATGAAGACGCCGGAGAACAGCACGCCGACGGCCTCGATCGCGGCCTGCCACAAGCCGGCGCTGACCCCGGCCTGCCGGGCCAGCTGGGACTGGCGGTCGTAGTTGCGGCCGAACGTCCGCTCGCCTCCGATGCCCCTCAGGATGCGCAGCCCGGCGACGATGTCGGTCGCCATCGAGGTGAGGTCGGAGTTGCGGCCACGCTCGAGCTGCTGGCGGCGGTGCAGCGGACGCAGCAGCGGAAGCGCGGCGCCGACGAGGATCGGGGCCGCGATCAGCATCAGGGCGCCGAGCTCGGGTGACGTGCTGAGCACGATGAACGCGATCACCAGGTAGGAGATCAGCTGGGAGCCGGCGCGGGAGACGATCTCGGTGAGGGCGCCGAACTCGTCGGAGTCGGCGGAGGCCACGCTGAGCACCTCGCCCGTCGGCGTACGACGGGGCAGGACGTGGCCCATCTGTGCGACCTTGCGGGTGACCATCTTCATGGTCCCGTAGAGCGCGATCAACCAGCTGCGCACGATCAGGGTGTGCATCACGATCCCGAAGGTGGCCCCGATCAGGGTGACCAGGAGCAGCAGGCCGGCCCACGTCAGGGTGCCGTTCACGGACCCGGGGACGATCCCGTCGTCGATGGCCTTGCCGAACATCCACGGCCCGACGGTGAGCGGGAGCTGCCACAGGACCCCGACCGCGGTGGTCAGCAGGATCAGGCGCCACTGCAGCTTCAGGAACCACCGGAGCAGGGCCGCCGGGGTGCGCGTGTCCGGCGCGGGACCGAGCTCCTCCCCGGCCGCGCTGTAGAAGACCGAGATCTCCGGTGGGAAGTCGCGCATGGCGGTTCGAGGGTACGGGTCGCGGTGCCCGGCCAGCGACTCGGTTTCCGCGCTGAGCGCGGACCCGAGGCTCAATGACGGACGCTCCCGGCCCTGGCCCGACGTCCTAGTCTGGCGCCATGCCCTACTACCGCTGCGTCGGGTCGGTCCCGCCCAAGCGACACATCCAGCACCGCGACCCCGACGGCCACCTCTACCGCGAGGAGCTGATGGGGGAGGAGGGCTTCTCGTCCGACTCGTCGCTGCTCTACCACCGAGGGGTCCCGTCGGCGATCGTCGACTCCCAGGTCTGGGAGCTGCCCGACCAGTCGCGCACCCCCAACCACCCGCTCAAGCCGCGCCACCTCAAGCTCCACGGCCTCTTCCCGGCTCCCGGCGAGGGCGACGGCGCGTGCCCGGTGGAGGGCCGCCGGTTGGTGCTGGGCAACAGCGACGTGCGCATCTCCTACGTCGTCACCGGCGCCACGGCCTCGCCGCTCTACCGCAACGCCATCGGCGACGAGTGCGTCTACGTCGAGGCCGGGTCGGGCACCGTCGAGACCGTCTTCGGGGTGATCCCCTACCGCGCCCAGGACTACGTGCTGATCCCGCGCTCCACCGACCACCGCTGGGTGCCCGCCGAGCCGAGCCGGCTCTACGCGATCGAGGCCAACTCCCACATCTCCCCGCCCAAGCGCTACCTCTCGCGCTACGGGCAGCTGCTCGAGCACGCGCCGTACTCCGAGCGCGACCTGCACGGGCCGAGTGAGACGTTCGTCGTCGACGGCAGCGACGTCGAGGTGCTGGTCAAGCACCGCGTCGGCGGCCAGGTCGTCGGCACCCGGATGACCGACGACACCCACCCGTTCGACGTGGTCGGCTGGGACGGCTGCATGTATCCCTACACGTTCAACCTCGACGACTACATGCCGATCACCGGCAAGATCCACCAGCCGCCCCCGGTGCACCAGGTCTTCGAGGGCTGGAACTTCGTGGTCTGCAACTTCCTGCCGCGCAAGGTCGACTACCACCCGCTGTCGATCCCGGTGCCCTACTACCACTCCAACGTCGACAGCGACGAGATCATGTTCTACGTCGGTGGCGACTACGAGGCGCGCAAGGGCTCGGGCATCGGGCTCGGGTCGATCTCGGTGCACCCGGGCGGCTACGCCCACGGACCCCAACCGAGCGCGATCGAGGCCTCGCTCGGGGCGGAGACGTTCGACGAGACGGCTGTCATGGTCGACACCTTCCAGCCCCTCGAGCTCGGCGAGGGGGGCCTGGCCGCCGAGGACCCGGCGTACGCCTGGACCTGGGCCGGGCGGCACACCGGTGAGAGCGGCTCGGGCCACGACGGCGGCCCGGCGGTGTTCTCCAACTCGTGAGGCGCTGATGGTCGAGATCCTCACCCCGCGCGACGTACCGCTCGGCGGGCTGCGCGCCATGACCGTACGGCGCACCCTCCCGCAGCGGCAGCGCTCCCTGATCGGGGCGTGGTGCTTCCTCGACCACTACGGCCCCGACCGGGTCGACGAGACCGGTGGCATGGAGGTCGCGCCCCACCCGCACATCGGCCTGCAGACCGTCAGCTGGCTCTTCGGCGGCACGATCGAGCACCGCGACAGCATCGGCACCCACTCCCTGATCAAGCCCGGCGAGCTCAACCTGATGACGGCCGGGCGCGGCATCGCCCACTCCGAGATCTCCACCGACGGCACGACAGTGCTCCACGGCGTACAGCTCTGGGTGGCGCTGCCGGAGGCGCACCGCAACACCGAGCCCACCTTCGCCCACTACGCGCCGCCCGTGATCCATGGGGAGGGCTGGGACGCGCTGGTGTTCCTCGGCTCCCTCCTCGCGAGCACCTCGCCGGTGGAGACCTTCAGCCCGCTCCTCGGCGCCGAGCTGATCCTCGACGGCGGCGCGCGGCTCAGCCCCGAGGCCGACCCGCAGTTCGAGTACGGCGTGCTGGTCGACTTCGGCAGCATCCACGTCAACGGCGTCGAGGTGACCGAGCACCAGCTCGCCTACGTCGCCCCCGGCGAGCCGCTCGACCTCGAAGGGGCCGACACCTCCCACATCGTCCTGCTCGGCGGCCGGCCGTTCGGCGAGGAGATCGTGATGTGGTGGAACTTCGTGGGCCGCGACCACGACGAGATCGTCGAGGCCCGCGCGGACTGGATGGCCCAGATCACCGACAACACCGGCCCGATCGCCGACAGTGCGGAGGCCTACGACGGTCGGTTCGGCGTGGTCGAGGACCACCTGCCTCCCATCCCCGCCCCCGCCCTCCCCAACGCCCGCCTCAAGCCGCGCCGCTGACCTCTGCCGCCTTCCGGTAGTCCCCGACGTTCTGGTGGGGTCAAGGACCTGCGGGGCAGCCATTTCGTCGGGGACTATCGGGAGCGGCCCGTCGGTGGGGTCTGCCAGGATCGGGGGCATGGCAGGTGTGGTGGTGGGGGACGACGGGATGGCCCGGTGCCCGTGGGGCGCCGGCGACGAGGAGATGCGTGTCTACCACGACACCGAGTGGGGGGTTCCGGTCGAGGGGGAGGCGGCCTACTTCGAGCGGCTGACGCTCGAGGCGTTCCAGTCCGGGCTCTCGTGGCGGACGATCCTGCGCAAGCGGTCGGCGTTCCGGGCTGCGTTCGACGGGTTCGACGTCGAGCGGATCGCGGCCTACGACGACGCCGACCGCGTGCGCTTGATGGCCGACGCCGGCATCGTCCGCAACCGCGCCAAGGTCGACGCGGCCATCGTCAACGCCCGCGCCACCGTTGCCCTGCGCGACGGCGAGGGCCTTGCTGCCCTCATCGAGCGCCACCGGCCCGACCCCGCGCCCCAGGGGCCACGCTCGACAAGCGACCTCCTCCCGAAGACGGCCGAGTCGATCGCCCTGTCGAAGGCGCTGAAGAAGGCCGGCTTCGCCTTCGTCGGACCGACCACGATGCACGCCCTGATGGAGGCCCTCGGGATCGTCGACGACCACCTGGTCGGCTGCTACCGACGCGGGTCCGCCGACTGACTCGAGATCCGATGTATCTCCGGCCCGGCAACCGGCTCCTCAGGGGTGCGGCGGGTCGACGGGGGTCCACCGCATCCCTGTGGGAGCGCCTCGGCGTCACCACCCGACGGCCGCCGGCCCACACCGGCGGCCGTCGTCAGGTCTGCGGGCGCTAGCCTCCGCTCATGTCCCGCGTGCACGCCTATGCCGACGACGCCCTCGCCGACCTCGACACCGTCGGGCTGGTGGAGCACCTCGCCCTCGGCAAGGTCTCGATCACCGAGGTGGTCGAGGCGGCCATCGCCCGCACCGAGCAGGTGGCCGGTCGGCTCAACGCCCTGGCAGTCGAGTGCTTCGACCGGGCCCGGGCCGAGGCCCGTCACCCGCGCGGCGGCTACTTCGCCGGCGTGCCGACCTTCGTCAAGGACAACTCCGACCTGGCCGGTCTGCCGACCATGCAGGGCGCCGACGCGTTCGCGCCGCGCGCGGCCAAGCGCGACGGCGACTTCGCCCGGATGTTCCTGGCCACCGGCCTGGTACCGCTGGGCAAGACCCAGCTCTCCGAGTACGGCTTCAGCGCGGTCGCGGAGCACCCGCGGCTCGGCGCCGTCCGCAGCCCCTGGGACACCGATCGCACCGCCGGCGCCTCGTCGTCGGGCTCGGCCGCCCTGGTGGCCGCGGGTGCGGTCACCCTCGCCCATGCCAACGACGGCGGCGGCTCGATCCGCATCCCGGCCGCCGTGAACGGCCTCGTCGGCCTCAAGCCGACCCGCGGTCGCCTGGCCCAGGACGCCGTCCTGCGCAAGATGCCGGTCCGGGTGGTGGCCGACGGGGTCGTCACCCGCTCGGTCCGCGACACCGCGGCGTTCCTGCGCGAGGCCGAGAAGGTCTACCGCGACCTCAGCCTGGCTCCGATCGGTGACGTCACCCGACCCGGCCGCGCCCGCCGCCGGGTCGCAGTCGTCAGCGACGGCGTCGGTGTCAGCGCCAGCCCCGAGGTCGCCGACCTGACCCGGCAGACGGCCGAGCTCATGGAGTCGCTCGGACACCACGTCGAGTGGATCGACCAGCCGGTGCCCGCGTCGTTCCGCGACGACTTCCTGCTCTACTGGGGTCTCCTCGCCTCCGGCATCGTCGCCACCGGCCGCCTCGAGCACGGCCGCTCGTGGGACAAGGACAAGCTCGACCGCCTCACCCTGGGGCTCGACCGGCACTGCCGCCGCAACCTGGTGCACCTGCCCGGGGCGATCCGGCGGCTCCGTCGCTCGGCGGACCTGATGGCCGACCTCGCGACGCAGTACGACGTCCTGCTCACTCCGACGCTGGCGTGCGAGACGCCCGAGGTGGGCTGGCTCGACCCGATGCAGGAGTACGACGTGGTGCTCGAGCGCCTGCTGCAGTGGGTCGCCTACACGCCCATCCAGAACGCCGCGGGCGTGCCCTCCGTCTCGCTGCCCCTCGCGACGACGGCTTCGGGCCTCCCCCAGGGGATGATGCTCTCCGCGGGGCACGGCCGCGAGACCCTGCTCCTCGAGCTCGCCTACGAGCTCGAGGAGGCCCGGCCCTGGCCGCTCCTGCGCGACGCCTGAGCCACGCATGAGTGGACCCGTTGCGGGGTAGCGTCGAGGACATGCGCGCTGTCGTCTACTCCGAGCTCGGCTCCTCCTCCGTCCTCGAGCTCGCCGAACGTGACCTGCCCACGCCGCACTGGGGTCAGGTGCGGGTCCGGCTCGCCGTCGCCGGGGTGAACCCGACCGACTGGAAGGCGCGGGCGGGCGCCACCGCTGCCGAGATGCCGGCGCCCGAGGTCGTGCCGGGCCAGGACGGCGCCGGTGTGGTCGACGAGGTCGGGAACGGCGTCTACGACAAGGTGGCCGGAGACCGGGTCTGGGTCTTCCTGGCTCAGCACGAGCTGCCCTACGGCACGGCTGCCGACTACGTCGTGGTCCCGGCGGAGCGGGCGGTCCGCCTGCCGTCCGGGGCGTCGTACGACGTGGGCGCGAGCCTCGGCGTACCGGCGATGACGGCCCACCGCTGCCTGACCGTGCACGAGGACGGGCCGAGCCGACTCGCACCGGGGGCGCTGGACGGCCGGATCGTCCTGGTCACCGGCGGCGCCGGCGCGGTCGGTCATGCGGCGATCCAGCTGGCCGCCTGGGCCGGCGCGACCGTCCTGACCACCGTCAGCAGCGAGGATAAGGCGGCCCTCGCGCAGGCCGCGGGAGCCCACCACGTCGTGAACTACCGGGAGAGCGACGCTGCGGCAGAGGTCCGGGCCCTCGCCCCCGACGGAGTCGACCTCGTGGTCGACGTCGCGATCATCCAGAACACCGACCTCGTCGCCCGGGTGCTGAAGCCGCGAGGGGTGGTTGCGAGCTATGCCAACACCGGTGGCACCGAGGTGACCCTGCCGGTCCGCGCCCTCATGGCGCTCAACGCACGGCTGCAGTTCGTGCTGCTCTACACGGTGGGCGAGGACGTCCTCCAGGCTGCAGCCGACGACGTCACCGCCGCCCTCGAGGACGGTGCCCTGGACGTCGGCGAGGAGCACGGGCTGCCCCTGCTCCGCTACCCGCTCGAGGAGACCGCGGCAGCCCACGACGCCGTGGAGCAGGGCGCGGTCGGCAAGGTGCTGATCGACATCGCCGACGTCGGCCACTGACCCGGCCCCGCGACCCGTGCCGGAGCCTCGCCCAGGCGCCCGGGGACGATTTCGGGATCGCCTCGCGCGCTGTGTATCCTTCTCGACCGTTGCCCCTTTAGCTCAGACGGCAGAGCGACTCCATGGTAAGGAGTAGGTCTACGGTTCGATTCCGTAAAGGGGCTCTGAGGTGGGGTCCCGCCCCTCCTGGTGGGGTAGCTCAGGTGGTTAGAGCACACGGCTCATAATCGTGGTGTCGCGGGTTCGAATCCCGCCCCCACTACCGCGGTCTGCTTCGACGAGACAGCAACACGACAGAAGGACTTCCTGTGGCCAGCAAGACCAGTGACATCCGCCCCAAGATCACACTCGCCTGCACCGAGTGCAAGGAGCGCAACTACATCACCAAGAAGAACCGGCGCAACGACCCCGACCGCATGGAGCTGTCGAAGTTCTGCCCGCGCTGCCGCAAGCACACGCCGCACCGCGAGACCCGCTGACCTCTTCTTCGCCCGCACCACGCCCGTCCGGCTCTGCCGGGCGGGCGTCGTCGCGTTCGGGGCGTGCGCGCCCTCGCTGCTAGCGTTCCCGGCATGGCAGTCGACGCGTCCCTGGCGGGCCGCACCTTCCCCCCGACCCCGCCCTACGACGTCACCGAGCAGGGCGTGGCCGCGTTCGCCGCCGCGAGCGGCACGCCGTACGCCGCGGGGGACCCGGCGCCGCCGACGTACCCGATCGTGGTCGCCTTCGACGCGATGCAGCGGCTGATGGTCGAGCCCGACGTCGGCATCGAGCTCCACCACGTCGTGCACGGCCAGCAGAAGTTCGTCTCCGAGCGCCCCATCGCCGTCGGCGACCGGCTCTCCGCCACCCTGACCGTCAGCGGCCTGCGCCAGATCGGCGGCGCCGACATCATCACCACCTCCAGCGCGATCACCGACGAGACCGGAGCCCTGGTCTGCACGGCCGAGGCGACCCTGGTCCACAAGGCGGGCGCCTGATGCAGGAGCTGACCCCGACGACCTACGCCGTCACCAGGGCCGACCTGGTCGCCTACGCCGAGGCCAGCGGCGACCACAACCCCATCCACCAGGACCCCGAGGTGGCCCGCAGCGTCGGGCTCCCCGACGTGATCGCACACGGCATGTTCACCCTGGCGCTGGCCGCCCGCTACGTCGACGAGCAGCTCGGCGAGCCGGGCCGGATCGCCGAGCTCGGTGCCAAGTTCACCCGGCCCGTCGTCGTTCCTCCCGACGGCACCGAGGTGCGGATCGCGGGTGAGTGGCGCGACGAGCGCACCCTGCGCCTCACCGTCACCTGCGGCGACGAGGCCGTCCTCGGCAACCCGACGGTGGTCCTGCGTGGCTGAGGCCACCGAGCAGCTGCGCGACCACACCACGCTGCGGCTCGGCGGGCCGGCCAGGTCCTGGGTGAGCGCCACCACCGAGGCCGACCTGGTCGACGTCGTACGACGCGCCGACGAGGAGGGTGAGCCGGTCCTCGTGCTCGCCGGCGGCAGCAACCTGGTCGTCGCCGACGACGGGTTCGCCGGCTCCGTCGTCGAGGTCGCCACGTCGGGCGTCCGCGCCGACCACGAAGGGGACGACCCGACCTGCGGCGGCGTCGTCGTGACCGTCGCCGCCGGGGAGTCATGGGACGCGTTGGTCGCCACCTCGGTCGAGCGGCGCTGGGTCGGGCTCGAGGCGCTCTCGGGCATCCCCGGCTCGGTCGGCGCCACCCCGATCCAGAACGTCGGCGCCTACGGCCAGGAGGTCTCCCAGACCCTCGCGTCGGTGCGGGTCTGGGACCGGAAGCTGCGCGGTCTGCGTACCTTCGCCGCCGCCGACTGCGGCTTCGGCTACCGCACCAGCAGGTTCAAGGCCGACCCCGGGCGACACGTGGTCCTCGAGGTCACCTTCCAGCTCCGGCAGGGCGAGCTGGGCGCCCCCGTGGCCTACGCCGAGCTGGCGCGCACCCTCGGCGTCGAGCCCGGCAGCCGGGCCCCGATGACGGAGGTCCGCAAGGCCGTGCTGGGGCTCCGGCGCGGCAAGGGGATGGTGCTCGACGCGGCGGACCACGACACCTGGAGCGCCGGGTCGTTCTTCACCAACCCGGTCGTCGCCGCCGAGAGCCTTCCGGAGGGCGCCCCGGCCTGGCCGCAGCCCGACGGCCTGGTCAAGACCAGCGCCGCCTGGCTGATCGAGCAGGCCGGCTTCGGCAAGGGGTACGGCGCGGGGCCTGCGCGCCTGTCGACCAAGCACACCCTGGCCTTGACCAACCGCGGGCACGCGACCACGGCCGACCTGCTCGCCCTCGCCCGGGAGATCCGCGACGGGGTCGAGCAGCGCTTCGGCATCCGGCTCGTCAACGAGCCGGTGCTGGTCGGCTGCGAGCTCTGATCGCCGGTCGTCGGCGGGCAGGCGTCAGGAGCCGCCCTCAGTAGTTGCTCGAGGATCCTGACGAGACCGCGAAGGCGAAGAAGGCCACCAGTGCCGCGATCCCCAGCACCAGCACCACCGTGCCGATGATGCCCATCACCTTGGCGGCCATGGCCTTGTCGCGGCCGGTGTAGCGGCCGGGCTCACGGTCGATCTCCTTGACCGCGCGCGAGCCCATGACCCACGCGACCGGCGAGAAGAACAGCAGGACCTGGCAGATGAAGATGCCGACCAGGCCGATGATCCCGAACACCATCGCCGTCGTCGCCGACGGGTGGTCCGGCACCGTCCCCCCGGCGTACGCCGGGGAGTAGGGAGAGCCGTAGGGGCTGGGCGGCGGCTGCTGGTCGAAGGAGCCCGGCTGCGGATAGGGGTTGACCGGCGGGGGCGGGTAGGCGCCGCCGGGCTGGCCGTACGGCGCGCCGTAGGGCTGAGCGGGATCGGGCTGCTGGCCGTAGGGCTGGCCGTAGGCGGGCGGCGCCGTGGGGTAGGGCGTCGTCGCGCCGTAGGGGTTCTGCGCGGGTGGGGCGGTGTGCTCGCTCGGCGCGCCGTAGGGGTTGGCGGGCGGCGGGACGTGGCCCGACGGCGGCGGCGGCGAGGCCGGTGGTGGGGGCGGTGGCGGGGGAGCCGCGGGCTCGGCGTCCGCTGCGGCCTCGGGCTGGCCGCCGACGCCGCTCAACGGCTGGGTCTCGTCGGACACCGGGGGCTCCGGCGCCGGCTCGTCGGCGGGGGGCTCGTCCTCCGGAGACGGCGTACGGGACCAGAGGTCGTCGTCACTCATGGCGACATGGTGGCAGACGCCGGCGTCGCGGACAGCCAGGCATCCACGTCGGCCAGCAACGCGGTCTTCACGTCGTCGGGTGCGCACGAGGCGCGGACCGACATCGCAGCCAGCCCGGCCAGGTCGGCGTCGGTGAGCTCGTGGGCGGCGCGCATGGTGGCGTACTGGGCCGCCAGCCGCGACCCGAAGAGCAGCGGGTCGTCGGCGCCCAGTGCGACCGTCGCCCCCGCCTCGAGCAGGGTCGGCAGCGGCACCGAGGTGAGGTCGGAGTAGACGCCCAGGGCGACGTTGGAGACGGGGCAGATCTCGAGGGCGATCCCGGCGTCGACCAGCCGGGCCAGCAGATCGGGGTCCTCGACGGAGCGGACGCCGTGGCCGAGGCGGCCGGCGTGGAGCTCGTCGACGCAGGTGCGGATGGACACCGGGCCCATCAGCTCGCCACCGTGGGGCACCAGGAGCAGCCCGGCCCGCTCGGCGATCCGGAACGCCGGGGCGAACTCCGAGGTCACGCCGCGTCGCTCGTCGTTGGAGAGCCCGAAGCCGACGACCCCGCGGCCGGCGTACTGCCCGGCGAGCCGGGCGAGCGTCCGCGCGTCCAGCGGGTGCCGGGTGCGGTTGGCGGCGATCACCACCGCGATCCCGAGCCCGGTGGCGATCGAGGTCTCGCGGACGGCGTCGAGCACCAGGTCGGTGAAGGCCGTGATCCCGCCGAACCGCGCGCCGTACCCCGACGGGTCGACCTGGATCTCCAGCCAGCGGCCTCCGTCGCGGACGTCGTCCTCGGCCGCCTCGCGCACCAGCCGGCGTACGTCGTCCTCCGTGCGCAGCACCGACCGCGCGACGTCGTAGAGCCGCTGGAAGCGGAACCAACCCTTCTCGTCGGCCGCCGAGAGCTGCGGCGGCCACTCGCTCACCAGCGAGTCGGGCAGCTGGATTCCGTCCCGCTCGGCCAGCTCGAGCAACGTGGCGTGTCGCATCGAGCCGGTGAAGTGCAGGTGCAGGTGCGCCTTGGGCAAGCTGCGCAGGTCCCGCCGCCCCGCCGCCTCCTCCGGAGTTCGCTCCGCCGCTGGTTGAGGTGGTCGCTGTGCGCCAGCCGCCGCCGCTGGTTGAGGAGGTCGCTCTGCGACCGTCTCGAAACCGAGGCGCGGGCCGATCGCCACCTCAGGCGAAGAGCTTCTGCAGCCGGGTGATCCCCTCGACCAGGTCATCGTCACCGAGCGCGTAGGACAAGCGAAGGTATCCAGGCGTCCCGAACGCCTCGCCGGGGACGACGGCCACCTCGGCCTGCTCCAGGATGTACTCGGCCAGCTCGGCGGAGGTCTCGATGACCCGGCCGTCGTAGTCGCGGCCGAGCAGCCCCTTGACCGACGGGTAGGCGTAGAACGCGCCCGCGGGCATCGGGCACACGACCCCGTCGATCTCGCCGAGCATCGAGACGATCGTCCGGCGGCGACGGTCGAAGGCGGCCTTCATCTCCGCGACCGCCGACAGGTCGCCCGCGACGGCGGCGAGTGCCGCGCGCTGGGCGACGTTGCTGACGTTGGAGGTCGCGTGCGACTGGAGGTTGGTGGCGGCCGCAGCCAGGTCGGCCGGAGCGATCAGCCAGCCCACCCGCCAGCCTGTCATCGCATAGGTCTTGGCGACGCCGTTCACCACGACGCACCGCTCGGCCACGCCTGGGCAGAGCACCGGCAGCGACCCGGTCTCGGTGTCGTCGTAGACGAGGTGCTCGTAGATCTCGTCGGTCAGCAGCCACAGCCGGTGCTCCTCGACCCAGGCGCCGATGGCCCGGATCTCGTCGGCGGTGTAGACCGCCCCGGTCGGGTTGGACGGCGAGACGAAGAGCAGCACCTTGGTCTGCGCGGTGCGAGCAGCCTCGAGCTGCTCGACGGTGACCTTGTAGTCGTGGGTCTCGTCGGCGACCACCGGGACCGCGACGCCGCCGGCGAGCTGGATCGCCTCGGGGTACGTCGTCCAGTACGGCGCCGGGACGATCACCTCGTCGCCGGGGTCGAGCATCGTGGCGAAGGCCTCGTAGATGGCCTGCTTCCCACCGTTGGTGACCACGATCTGGCCGGCTTGCACGGCGTACCCGCTGTCGCGCAGCGTCTTGTCGGCGATCGCCTGCTTGAGCTCCGGCAGGCCCCCGGCCGGGGTGTAGCGGTGGTTCTTCGGGTCGCGGCAGGCCTCAACAGCCGCCTCGACGATGTAGGAGGGAGTCGGGAAGTCGGGCTCGCCCGCCCCGAAGCCGATGACCGGGCGGCCCTCCGCCTTGAGCGCCTTCGCCTTGGCATCGACCTTGAGCGTGGCCGACTCGGCGATGGCGCCGATCCGGCGGGAGACACGGCGCTCGACGGGGCTGCTGGGGGACTCGGCGGTCATGGGCCCATCGTAGGCGTGGCCGTCGGGACGGCCGATTCGGTGGCTCGGTCCTCGGAAGGGGTGCTGGCCGGCCGCCGTCAGGGGTGGTTTGGACTCGCCTTCGCTCGTGCCCGTAGACTCGGCCCCTTGGTGGTTCTCCCCGATGCTTTGTCATGCCCACAGCACGGCGCGGCAGGACGCGGGAGGACCGAAGGGCACTAGCTCAACTGGCAGAGCATCGGTCTCCAAAACCGAAGGTTGGGGGTTCAAGTCCCTCGTGCCCTGCAAGGCAACACCCTGAGTGGTCGGCATCCGCGCCGGCCGCGCGAGACGAGGGAAGAAGGTGGCTCACGTGTCGGGAGGCAACGCCGTCCGCTCGCGTGACGGCCGGAAGTCCGAGCGCACCAGCCCGGCGCTGTTCGTGCGCCAGGTGGTCGCCGAGCTGCGCAAGGTGGTCTGGCCGACCCAGCAGCAGCTGGTGACCTACTTCTTCGTGGTCATGGTCTTCGTCGTCTTCATGATGGCGCTGGTCGCCGGGCTCGACCTGGGCTTCGGCAAGCTCGTCTTCTGGGTGTTCAACGGACAGTCCAAGGGCTGATCCCCCACCAACACATGGAGCACAACGTGTCGCAGTACGACGTCGAGCACACCCCCGAGGGTGCTGCCGAGACCAGTGAGACCACCGAGGAGCTGGTGGACGAGGAGCTCGTGGACTCCGTCGAGGCGGAGGCCACCCCCGAGGCGCGAGACCACCCCCGAGGACGAGACCACCCCCGAGGACGGGACCACCCCCGAGGACGGGGCCGGCGGGGACGCACCACAGGACGTCGTCGCCGCACTCGAGGACGAGGAGCTCGCCGGCGAGGAGCTCGCCGACGAGGCTGCCGAGGTGGTGGCCGACGACGCGCTCGACGCCGAGGAGCCCGCCGAGGAGCCCGCCGAGGACGACCCGCTGGAGGAGTTCCGCCGCGAGCTGTGGGCCAAGCCGGGTGACTGGTACGTCGTCCACACCTACTACGGCATGGAGAACCGCGTCCGCCAGAACCTCGAGAACCGCATCGTCTCCCTCAACATGGAGGACTACATCCACGAGATCGTGGTCCCCACCGAGGAGGTCGCGGAGATCAAGAACGGCCAGCGCAAGATGGTCAAGCGCACCGTCCTCCCCGGCTACGTGCTGGTCCGGATGGACCTCACCGACGAGTCGTGGGCCGCAGTCCGGCACACCCCGTCGGTCACCGGCTTCGTGGGCCAGGCCCACCAGCCGGTCCCGCTGTCGATGTCCGAGGTCGAGAACATGCTGGCCCCGGCCGTCGTCGCCAAGGCCGAGACTGCGGCTGCGGCAGCGGGTGCCGCCTCCGGTGGCACCGCCACCGCCACCAAGAAGCCCGTCGAGGTCGCCGACTTCGACGAGGGCGACTCGGTGATGGTGGTCGACGGCCCGTTCGCCACCCTCCACGCGACGATCACCGAGATCAACGCCGAGGCCCAGCGGGTGAAGGCCCTTGTCGAGATCTTCGGTCGCGAGACCCCGGTCGAGCTGAGCTTCAACCAGATCCAGAAGGTGTGAGGCTCGGAGCCGAGCGTGCGAGGGTCCGCTGAGCCGAAGAGGTTGAGGAGCGTCGACCCAGACCCGAGCGCAGCGAGGGGCTGGGTGACGCGTCTCGAAACCCGGTGACCGAGCCCGCCGATGCCGGACCCACAAAATGCTGAGGAATCGGCACTCACCTGGGGCGCGGCGGGCCGGTTCTTCCGCGTTTTCCAGCGATCGGCCCGCTTGCGCCAGCAGGGTGGATTTCGCTTCTGGGCCGCTGAGGGACCAGAATGGTCCGGTTGCCCAGCAGGACGGACAACTCCCAGCAACAACCCAGGTGGCAGGGCCGGTCCGGCTCGCGATGACCACGACGTACGACCCAGAAGGACACACACGCACAATGCCTCCCAAGAAGAAGATCGCCGCACTGGTCAAGGTCCAGCTGCAGGCGGGCGCCGCCACGCCGGCGCCGCCGGTCGGTACCGCTCTCGGTCCGCACGGCGTGAACATCATGGACTTCTGCAAGGCCTACAATGCCCAGACCGAGTCCATGCGCGGCAACGTGATCCCCGTCGAGATCACGATCTACGAGGACCGCACCTTCACCTTCATCACCAAGACCCCGCCTGCTGCCGAGCTGATCAAGAAGGCCGCCGGTCTGCAGAAGGGCTCGGGGGTTCCGCACAAGGAGAAGGTCGGTCGCCTCACCAAGGACCAGGTCCGCGAGATCGCGCAGACCAAGATGCCCGACCTCAACGCCAACGACATCGACGCCGCGATGAAGATCGTGGAGGGCACCGCCCGGTCGATGGGTGTCACCACCGAGTGACCCGCTCCGCCTCGGCGGACACGTAACACCACACCCGTGGCAGGGCCGCGCTGGCCCGTTGACCACATTCACAGGAAGTGAAAGTTCATGCAGCGCAGCAAGAGCTACCGCGCCGCGGCGGAGACCTTCGACAAGGACGAGGTCTACTCGCCGATGAAGGCGATCACGATCGCCAAGGGCAGCAGCAAGAAGAAGTTCGACGAGACCGTCGACGTGGTCATGCGCCTCGGCGTCGACCCCCGCAAGGCCGACCAGATGGTCCGCGGCACGGTCAACCTGCCGCACGGCACCGGCAAGACCGCCCGCGTCCTGGTGTTCGCCAACGCCGAGAAGGCCGATGCCGCTCGTGAGGCCGGCGCCGACGTCGTCGGTGGCGACGAGCTGATCGAGAAGGTCAACGGTGGCTGGCTCGACTTCGACGCCGTGGTCGCCACCCCCGACATGATGGGCAAGGTCGGCCGCCTCGGGCGGGTGCTCGGTCCCCGTGGCCTGATGCCCAACCCGAAGACCGGCACCGTGACGCCCGACGTCGCCAAGGCCGTCTCCGACATCAAGGGCGGCAAGATCGAGTTCCGCGTCGACCGCCACGCCAACCTGCACTTCATCATCGGCAAGGCGTCCTTCTCCGAGCAGCAGCTGGCCGAGAACTACGCCGCCGCGCTCGAGGAGGTGCTGCGGCTCAAGCCGAGCAGCTCCAAGGGCCGCTACCTGCGCAAGGTCACCGTCTCCACGACCATGGGCCCGGGCGTCCAGGTCGACCCCAACCGCACGCGCAACGTCACGGCGACCGACGAGGTCTGAGCCGTTCGTCCGCGTTGAAGAGGGCCGGTCACCAGCAGGTGACCGGCCCTTTCGCATGCCGAGGGAGTGCGTGGAACGACTGACCCGTTCGAGCCACGGGTGGGGCCGGGTTGGCCGGCCCTCGTCGGCTACTCGACGTAGACGCGCTCGTCGACCAGCTTCTCGGTGACGACGTTGCCGGCGGGGTCGAAGCGGCCCTGGTCGAAGCGCTTCTTGAACTCGATCTCGGCGCCTCCGCTGCCGGAGCGGTTCTTCTCGACCGTCAGGACCGACCACTCCTTGAAGTGCTCGGCGTTGGCACCGCCGTACATCAGGTGGTGCCGGGCGACGACGTCGGACTTGGTGGCCAGGATCAGGACGACATCGGGCTCGTAGGACAGCGCCGTGGAACCCCGCATGTGGCGGGTCCGCATCCGGGCACCCGGCTCGAGGCCCTCGTGGTCCATCGCCGCGACGGCGAAGACCGGGCAGTCGAACTCGATCGCGACGTCCTTGAGCTGCTCGGTGATCCGGGTGATCCGGTCCTCCTCGTCGAGGTCGGCCAAGGGCATGGCGACCTTCTGGAGGTAGTCGACGATGATCAGGGGGGACTCACCGGTGTTCCCCATGACCTTCTTCACCGTGTCGTTGATCTCGGTGATGTCGGTGTGGGTGGCCGTCGAACGGTGCACGACCAGGCGGTCGGCGTACTCGCTCACGCGGAGCAGGGCCTCGGTGCCGGTGGTCGTGGTGGCCATCCGCTCGATGAGGCCGCCGCTGCCGCCGTCGGTGCCTTCGAAGATGGTCCGGATCTGGCTCAGGTTGGGGGCCTCGAACGGGTCGAGCTCGCCGGCCTCCATCGCCACGAGACGCTGCACGAGCGAGTCGGCCTCGAGCTCGTAGGAGAAGAACACCGCAGATCGCCCGGTCCGCACCGCTGCGCGCGCTGCCTGGAGCGCGAACATCGTCTTGCCCTGGCCCTGGGGGCCACCGAGCAGGTTGAGGGTCCCTGACCTCAGGCCGCCTCCGATGGCGTCGTCGAGCAGAGGAAATCCCGTCGGCCACAAGCGCACGCCCCCCTGGGGGCTGCGCAGACGTCCGTCGGCGCGTTCGAGCACCGCAGACATCGAGGTCAGCTTGAAATCCATGACACGATTAACGCACGGATCGAGCCGGTTGGGTAAAGATCGTCTAAAACGGGACAGGCCTGGACCAGACCACCTGACCGGATCGGGCCATCCGCGTCATAGTTGTCTCCGAGCAACGTCTCTAGTCGTTGGACGGTAGCAGTCCGCGCCGTCGACGGTCCCTCGGTGAATGGTCAAATCTTGACGCGGCGCTCGGCGCCCCACCGGCCCGGATTTGGCGCCGCTCGGCCCACGCCGTAGTCTCCTCACTCGTAACCAGAGACCGCTGGTCGTCACGACTGCACCGCAGTGGTGATCGAAGGTCCCGCGAGAGCGGGCGACCCGCGCAGGTGACAGAGCACGTACCGACCGTCCTGTGGGGACGGCCAGTCCACGCCCTGGGCCTGTGCCCGGGGCGTTCGTGACTTCGAGGGTGCTGCCGGTGGTCGAGGTGAGAGTGACCAGAGCTCGGTCCAGAGCTCGACCAACGGAAGGAGACCCATGGCGCGGGCAGAGAAGCAGGCCGCCGTCGCGGAGATCGTCGACTCGTTCAACGATGCCGCCGGCGCTGTGCTGACCGAGTACCGCGGTCTCACCGTGAAGCAGCTGCAGGACCTGCGGCGCTCCCTCGGTGCGAACGCCCACTACGCCGTGGTCAAGAACACGCTGGCCAAGCTGGCCGCCAAGGACGCGGGGATCGACGGTTTCGACGATCTCCTCTCCGGTCCGACCGCCATCGCCTTCATCAAGGGCGACGTGGTCGAGGCAGCCAAGGGTCTGCGTGACTTTGCCAAGGCACACCCCACCCTGGTGATCAAGGGTGGTGTCCTCGACGGCAAGCCCCTCGACGCGTCGGAGGTCGCCAAGCTGGCCGACCTCGAGTCTCGTGAGGTGCTCCTGGGCAAGCTGGCCGGCGCGATGCTCGCGTCGCTCAGCCAGGCCGTCTACCTGCTCAACGCTCCCATCGCCCAGGCTGCCCGGCTCGCCGGTGCGCTTCAGGCCAAGCGCGTTGAAGAAGGGCAGGACCCCGCTGACCTCATCGCAGGTGGGGCCGGCTCGCCGGCTGCCGCCGAGGAGGCAGAAGCCGCGGACGCGGTGGATGCCCCCTCTGACGAGGTGACCGAGGCCCCCGCCGACGAGGCAGGAGAGGACGCGGCCCCGGCCGAGTCCGATGCCCCGGCCGCGGAGGCCACCGCCGCCTCTGACGAGAGCGACACCACGGAGGCCTGACCCGCAAGCCGGGCCGCCGTACCCCACCGCAAACCCCGGTCCGTCGCGACTGCACCGGACCACAGATCGGAAGGAAACGCCATCATGGCGAAGCTCACCACCGACGAGCTGCTCGACGCGTTCAAGGAGATGACCCTCATTGAGCTGAGCGAGTTCGTGAAGCAGTTCGAGGACACCTTCGGCGTCACCGCGGCCGCTCCGGTCGCCGTGGCCGCTGCGCCTGCCGCCGGCGGCGCCGCTGCCGGCGGTTCCGACGACGCCGCCGAGCAGGACGAGTTCGACGTCATCCTCGAGTCGGCCGGCGACAAGAAGATCAACGTCATCAAGGAGGTGCGCGCCCTGACCTCCCTCGGCCTGAAGGAGGCCAAGGACCTGGTCGAGGCCGCCCCCAAGCCGGTGCTCGAGCGCGTCGCGAAGGACGCTGCCGAGAAGGCCAAGGAGGCCCTCGAGGGCGCCGGCGCCAGCGTCACCCTCAAGTGACGTCGGTCTGAGGACCCCCTAGCCGGACCTGCCCTGGCAGGACCGGTCACAGCTCGCCCGAAGGGCGGGTGTCCCCACGGGGGCACCCGCCCTTCTGCGCGTCCGGGAGCACCTCGTCGGGATCCCCGGCTGACCGGGGATCCCGCTACTTGTCAGGCGTTGCAACGGCCGACAAGTGACTGGAGCGCCAGTCCGATGTGACTGGTGGGGCTGATGGTGACGAGCCCTCGCGGGCCGTCACCTGCTGCGTAACCTCCCCGGCGCTCGTCCGTTGAACCCTCCAGCACGGCCGCGAGCCCCGCGTGGTCGGCGACTCCGGGAGGGCAGCAGACCCATGGGCGTGGAGATCCAGATCGAGGGTCTGACCAAGTCGTTCGGCAACCAGCTCATCTGGGGGGACGTCACCCTGACCGTCCCCGCCGGTGAGATCTGCGTGATGCTCGGCCCGTCCGGGACCGGCAAGTCGGTGCTGCTCAAGACGCTGATCGGCCTGCTCAAGCCCAACCGGGGCAGCGTCGTGATCGAGGGCGTCGACATCACCGCCTGCCCCGAGAAGCAGCTCTACGAGATCCGCAAGCTGTTCGGCGTGCTGTTCCAGGACGGCGCGATGTTCGGCTCGATGAACCTCTACGACAACGTCGCCTTCCCTCTGCGCGAGCACACCCGCAAGTCGGAGTCCGAGGTCCGCTCCATCGTGATGGAGAAGATGGACCTGGTCGGACTCCTCGGTGCGGAGGACAAGCTGCCGGGCGAGATCTCCGGGGGGATGCGCAAGCGCGCAGGTCTCGCCCGGGCCCTGGTTCTCGAGCCGGAGATCGTGCTCTTCGACGAGCCCGACTCCGGGCTCGACCCGGTCCGTACGTCGTTCCTCAACCAGCTGATCGTCGACCTGAACGCCCAGATCGACGCGACGTTCCTGATCGTCACCCACGACATCAACACCGCGCGCACGGTGCCCGACAACATCGGGCTGCTCTACCACCGTCACCTCGCGATGTTCGGTCCGCGGGAGATGCTGCTGTCGTCCGAGGAGCCGGTCGTCCGCCAGTTCCTCAACGCCCAGACCATCGGCCCCATCGGCATGTCCGAGGAGAAGGACGCCGACGAGCTCGAGGCGGAGAAGGGCCAGGAGCTCCCGCCGCTGCCGCCGATCCCGCTCCAGCTCGAGCCTTCCACCGGCATCCCCCGGCGCAGCCAGCGGCCTCCCGGCGAGTGGTGCCGCGGGCACGGCGTCACGCCGCCACCTGGCTCCTTCGAGGAGAACATGACGATGAGTCCGGGGGCCTGAGCGTGGCGTCCCTGACCTCGGCCAAGGTGCTGGCCCCGATCGGCACCGCCGGCAAGCTCTTCGCGTTCGGCCTCGACGTCGCCCGTGGGATGTTCCGGCGCCCGTTCCAGCTCCGCGAGTTCATCCAGCAGGCGTGGTTCATCGCCTCGGTGACGATCATCCCGACCGCCCTGGTCGCGATCCCGTTCGGCGCGGTGATCGCCCTCCAGGTGGGCGGACTGATCAAGCAGTTCGGGGCCCAGTCGTTCACCGGCTCGGCGTCGGTGCTCGCCGTGGTCCGCGAGGCCGGACCGATCGCGACCTCCCTCCTCATCGCGGGCGCCGGTGGCTCCGCGATCGCGGCCGACCTCGGGGCCCGCAAGATCCGGGAGGAGCTGGACGCGATGATGGTGCTCGGGATCGACCCGATCCAGCGCCTCGTCGTCCCGCGCGTGCTCGCCTGCATGCTGGTGGCGGTCTTCCTCAACGGTCTGGTCAGCGTCGTCGGGGTGGCCGGCGGCTACGTCTTCAACGTCGTCATGCAAGGCGGTACGCCGGGCGCCTACGTCGCGAGCTTCACCGCCCTGGCCCAGCTGCCCGACCTCTACCAAGGCATGGCCAAGGCCCTCGTCTTCGGCCTGATCGCCGCGATCGTCGCGTCGTACAAGGGCATGCACGCCGGCGGTGGCCCCAAGGGCGTCGGCGACGCGGTCAACGAGTCGGTGGTCGTGACGTTCATGCTCCTGTTCGTCGTCAACTTCGTGATGAGCGCGATCTACTTCCAGCTCGTCCCGCCGAAGGGTGGGTGACGAGCGGTGACCGACCTCCGCGCCGTCTACCAGCGGCCACTGGGCGCCCTCGACGCCCTGGGCGCGCAGCTGGCGTTCCACCTGCGCGCGATCGCCTGGACCCCGAAGACCGTGGTCCGCTACCAGAAGGAGATCCTGCGGATCCTTGCCGAGGTGACGCTGGGCTCCGGCGCCCTCGCGGTGATCGGCGGCACCGTCGGCGTGATCACCGCGATGTGCTTCTTCACCGGCACCGAGGTGGGCCTCCAGGGCTACGCCGCCCTCAACCAGATCGGCACCGCCGCCTTCTCGGGCTTCGTCTCGGCCTACTTCAACACCCGTGAGATCGCCCCCCTGGTGGCGGGCATCGCGCTGGCCGCGACCGTCGGCTGCGGCTTCACCGCCCAGCTCGGCGCGATGCGGATCTCCGAGGAGGTCGACGCCCTCGAGGTGATGGCCGTCCCGTCGCTGCCGTTCCTGGTCAGCACCCGCATCGTCGGCGGCCTGATCGCCGTCGTCCCGCTGTACGTCGTGGGGCTGGTGTCGTCGTACTTCGCGACGCGGCTGACGGTCACCCGGTTCTTCGGGCAGAGCACCGGCACCTACGACTACTACTTCCACACCTTCCTGCCCCCGGGCGACGTCCTGTGGTCCTTCGGCAAGGTGCTGGTCTTCGCGGTGACCGTGATCCTGATCCACTGCTACTACGGCTACAACGCCTCGGGCGGGCCAGCCGGCGTCGGGGTGGCCGTCGGCAAGGCGGTCCGCACCAGCATCGTCGCGATCAACGTCATCGACCTCTTCCTCTCGATGGCGATCTGGGGTGCGGCCACGACGGTGAGGCTGGCCGGCTGATGTTCGCTGCGGTGCGGCTCAAGCTCCTCGGAGTGGCCTTCCTCTGCCTGGTCCTCGCCGGGGTCTGGCTCACCTACGGCGTCTTCAGCCAGAGGTTCACCCATTTCGACGAGGTCACCCTCGAGGCGTCGACCATCGGGCTGCAGATGCCCGAACGAGCCGACGTGAAGATCCGCGGCGTCATCGTCGGCGAGGTGCTCGGCTTCGACGCCACTGCCCAGGGGGCCACGGTCCGGCTCGGCATCTTCCCCAGTCAGCTGCACACGATCCCGGCCAACGTCACCGGGGCGATCGTGCCCAAGACGCTGTTCGGCGAGAAGTACGTGTCCCTCGTGGTGCCGAAGCACCCGTCACCGCAGCCGCTCCGCGCCGGTGCCACCATCCACCGCACCGAGATCCCGACCGAGGTGCAGAAGGTCCTCGCCGACCTCTACCCCCTGCTCCGGACGGTCCAGCCGGCCGACCTGAACACCACGCTCAACGCGATCTCCACCGCGCTCGAGGGCCGGGGCGACCAGCTCGGCCAGGACCTCGTCACCGTCGACCACTATCTGTCGCGGGTCAACCCGCAGCTCCCCGCGATCCTCCAGGATCTCAGGCTGACCACGCAGGTGTCGAACACCTACGCCGACGTGACCCCCGAGCTCGCCCAGATCCTGCGGAACACGATCAAGACCACCGGCACGCTCCAGGACCGCCACCAGCAGCTCGAGACGCTCTTCACCGACGTCACGTCGTTCTCCGACTCCGCCCACGACTTCCTGCGTGACAACGGCGCCAACATCATCCGGCTGGGGCAGGTCAGCGCGCCGACGGCCCGGATGCTCGCCCGCTACGCCCCGGAGTACCCGTGCCTCCTGCGCGGACTGGTGCGGAGCGGCAAGCGTGAGGCCCAGGCGTTCCGCGGCTTCACGCTCCACATCGTGCTCGAGACGCTGCCGAACCAACCGCGCGGCTACACCGCCGCCGACAAGCCGGTGTACGGCGACGACCGCGGACCCTCCTGCCTCCACCTGACGAACCCCCCGTGGAGCCAGTCCCACCCGGTGCGGCACCAGCCGGACTTCAACGACGGGGTGAACAGCCCGACCGGCAAGGGCACCGACCGGGTGGCGCCCTCGTACGGCGTTCCCTCCGGCGCCGCGTACGCCGGCAGCGCCGCCGAGTCGATCCTCCTCAAGCGGCTGCTCGGCCCGCCGCTGGGCGAGCCGGCCCGCGACGTACCCGACCTGGCGGTGCTCCTGGTCGGGCCCATGGCCCGCGGCGCGAAGGTGTCGCTGCGATGACCCGTCTCGATGCCAGGACCCTCTCCGCGCTGGTCAAGCTGGTGATCTTCATGGTCGTCACGGCCCTGGCCACCGGCGTGCTCGCGATCGTGATCGGCAACCTCTCGTTCGGGCCGAGGCACACCTACTCCGCGGAGTTCACCGACGCCACCGGCCTGGTCAAGGGCGACGACGTGCGGATCGCCGGCGTCAAGGTCGGCTCGGTGCAGGACGTCTCGATCGTCCACCGCACCCGGGCGCTGGTGACGTTCGACGTCAGCACCAGCACGTCGCTGACCCGCGCCACGCACGCCGACATCCGCTATCGCAACCTGGTCGGACAGCGGTACGTCGCGCTCACCGACGAGATCGGCAGCACCGACCCGCTGCCGCCCGGCGACACGATCCCGCTCGCCCGCACCTCGCCCGCGCTCGACCTGACGGTGCTGTTCAACGGGTTCAAGCCGTTGTTCCAGGCCCTCTCCCCGGCCGAGGTCAACCAGCTGTCCTACGAGATCATCCAGGTCTTCCAGGGCGAGGGCGGGACCCTCAACGGGATGCTGGCACACACCGCGTCGATCACCCAGACCCTCGCCGACCGCGACCAGGTGATCGGGCGGCTGATCACCAACCTCAACTCGGTCCTCGCCCATGTGGGCCGGCGCAACCACCAGCTCGACCAGCTGATCACGACGTTCCGCCAGTTCGTGGGCGGCCTGAAGAACGACCGTGGCGCGATCCTCGGCTCGCTCGACCAGATCTCGCGCCTGTCCACCCAGACCGCCGACCTGGTCTCCGGCATCCGCGGCCCGTTCGTCTCCGACGTCCACCACCTGCGCGGCTTCGCGGCCAACCTCGACCGTGGCCGCGCCGAGATCGACCGCTCGCTCCAGGTGCTGCCGATCAAGCTGACCAAAGTAGGTCGGACCGCCATCTACGGGTCGTGGTTCAACTTCTACCTCTGCAACTTCACCGGCCAGGTGCGGATCGGCACGACCGCCGTCCCGATCACCTACGACACCAACTCCGACAGGTGTCACCTCAAATGAGCATCCCGTTCCGAGAGCGCAACCCGGTCGTGGTCGGGGCGGTCAGCCTCGCCGTCGTGCTGGCCCTGATCCTGCTGGCGTTCAACGCCGACAAGCTGCCGATCATCGGCGGCGGCACCACGTACTACGCCGACTTCACCGAGGCGGGAGGTCTCAAGGTCGACGACGAGGTCCGCATCGCCGGGGTGCGCGTGGGCAAGGTCGACGCGGTCTCGCTCGACGGCGGCCACGTCAAGGTCGCCTTCCGGATCCAGGACCACGCCGACTTCGGCACCGAGACCCGCGCCGCCATCAAGGTGAAGACGCTGCTCGGCGCGATGTACCTCTCCCTGGAGCCGGCCGGTGCCGGCCAGCTGAAGGCGGGCAGCGAGATCCCCACTGACCGCACCACCTCGCCGTACGACGTGGTGCAGGCGTTCTCGGGTCTCGCCCGCACCACGCAGCGCATCGACACCGGCCGGCTCGCACGGAGCCTGACCACCCTGGCAGACCTGACCCGCAACACCCCGCAGTCGTTCCGCAGGGCGCTGGCCGGGGTCTCGGCCCTGTCCGCCAACCTGGCGGCCCGCGACGAGCAGATCGGCACCCTGCTGCAGAACCTGCGGAGCGTCTCCGGCACCCTGCACGCCCGCGACCACGACATCGTCGGCCTGATGCGCGACTCCGCGGTCCTCTTCCAGGCTCTCGACCATCGCCGGCAGGCGATCCACGACCTGCTCCGCTCCACCTCCCAGCTCTCGGTCCAGCTCACGGCGCTGGTCACCCAGAGCCGCGCCGACCTGAAGCCGGCGCTGACCCACCTGGCCGACGTGGTCGACGTGCTCGACAAGGACTCCGACCAGATCGACCAGAGCATCCGGCTGATGGCGCCCTTCTACCGCGTCTTCGCCAACACGCTGGGCAACGGACCGTGGTTCGACACCTACATCCAGAACCTCCCGCCCGTCCCCCAGGTGGGTGGTTGAGATGCCGCGCTGGACCAGAGTGGTCGCCCCCCTGATCGTCGCCGCGCTCGTGGTGGCGGGGCTCGCGTCGTTCCTCCTCGGCGGCAGCCCGCCGAAGACGTTGACCGCGGAGTTCCCGCGGACCGTCTCGCTCTACGAGGGCAGCGACGTGCGGGTGCTCGGTGTGCCGGTCGGCAAGGTCGACTCGGTGACCCCGTCGGGCACCCGGGTCGTGGTGACCATGCACTACGACTCCGACGTCCAGGTCCCGCGCGACGCCAAGGCGGTGATCATCTCCCCGTCGATCGTGGGCGACCGCTTCGTGCAGCTCACCCCCGCCTTCACTGGGGGCCCGACCCTCGCCGACGGCGCTCGGCTGACCGAGCAGCAGACCGCCGTACCGCTGGAGCTCGACGACATCTACTCCAGCCTCGACGACCTGACCGTGGCCCTCGGTCCGCGCGGCGCCAACCAGAAGGGTGCACTGACCAACCTGCTCGACACCACCGCCCGCAACTTCGGGGGACAGGGCCGGAAGTTCCACCGGACGATCGAGAGCTTCAGCCGGCTCAGCGGCACCCTGGCCGACAACAAGGACCAGCTCTTCGGATCAGTCCGCGAGCTCGAGGGCTTCGTGCGCACGCTGGCCCACAACGACCGGACCGTGCGCACCTTCAACGCCTCGCTGGCGCAGGTGTCCCACATGCTCAGGGGCGAGCGCGGAGACCTCGCGGCATCTCTGCACAACCTCGGCCTCGCGATGCGCGAGGTGTCCGGCTTCGTGCGCGACAACCGGGCGGTGCTCGGGCACGACATCTCCGGCCTCGACCGGGTCACCCAGGTGCTGGTCAAGCAGCGTGGGGCGCTCGCCGAGACGCTGCGCAACGCGCCGCTGGCGCTGAACAACCTCGCCCTGACCTACAACCCCCAGGCCGGCACCCTCGACACCCGGGCCAACATCGGCGAGCTCGGTCACCAGCTCACCTCCGACCCGGCCACCGTCCTGTGCAGCATCCTCGACCAGGCGAACCAGAGCGGTCAGGCCTGCAGCTCCGTGCGGCAGATCCTCGGCAACGGCCGGCCCGGGGCGCTCAGCCGGCAGCCGTACCCCGGCCCGCGCCGTACGTCGGGGGACCGCACCGACCTGACCCTCGGGGGACTCGTGGAGGTGCCGCGATGACTCCTGCCTCCCCGATCGCCGCGCGCCTGACCCGGGCCGTGGTCGCCCTCGCCGCCGTGGCGCTGGCGCTGTCCGGGTGCTCCTTCGACGTCTACCAGCTCCCGCTGCCGGGCGGGCCGGACGTCGGCAGCCACCCGATCACGGTGACCGCGAGGTTCCGCGACGTGCTCGACCTGGTGCCCGACTCGACGGTGAAGGTGGACGACGTCACGGTCGGCAAGATCACCGACATCTCGCTCCAGGGCTACACCGCGGTCGTCACCATGCAGCTGCGCAACGACACGCATCTCCCCGACGACGCCGTCGCCACGATCCAGCAGACCAGCCTGCTCGGCGAGAAGTTCGTCCAGCTCGCGGCCCCTCCCGGTGAGCAGAGCAGCAACCCGCTGACCACCGGCGACACGATCCCGCTGTCGCGCACCGGGCAGAACCCCGAGGTCGAGGAGGTGCTCGGCGCGCTGAGCCTCCTGCTCAACGGCGGCGGGGTGGGCCAGCTCGAGACGATCACCCACGAGCTCAACCGCACCCTCCACGGCCGCGAGGGCGCGGCCACCTCGGTGCTGCACCGGGTGCGGACGTTCAGCGCCCAGCTGGACTCCCACCGGGGCCAGATCGTCCGGGCGCTGCAGGCGCTCGACCGGCTGTCCGGCTCGCTGAACCGCCAGCGCAGCACGATCGACGCCACCTTGGGCGAGCTGCCCGGGGCCTTGCGGTCGATCAGCTCGCAGCGCCACGACCTGGTCCGGATGCTGAAGGCCCTGGCCCACCTCAGCGGCGTCGGCACCCACGTCATAGCCCTGTCCAAGGACTCCACGATCCAGACCCTGCGCCAGCTCAGCCCGGTGCTCAGCCGGCTGCAGGCCTCCGGCAGCGACTTCGTCAACGCCTTCCAGGTGGCGCTGACCTACCCCTTCGTCGACCAGGTCGTCGGCCGCGACCCCCAGGTCGCCCGCAACCTGCAGATGGGCGACTACACCAACCTGGACATCAAGCTCGACCTCTCCCTCGACGACCAGGGCAGCCTGCCGCTGCCGTCGGGCCTGCCGCTCGCTGCCGACCCTGCCCACGCAGCTGCCGACCAGCCTGCCGACCTCGGAGATCACCCAGATCCTCGGCGACATCGGGAAGTGCCTGAAGAGCGGCGACATCACCAGCCAGGCCTGCCAGAAGGTGCTGGCCGACCCCCAGGAGCTGCTCCAGCTGGTCGCCAAGTGCCGGCAGGAGAAGCACCGCTCCAACCCGGTCTGCCAGGTGCTCGACTCCCTGCCCAGCCTGCCGACCGCCGGCACGGGCCTGCCGAGCATCACCCTCGCCCCGAGCGACCTGCCCTCGCTGCCCCTGCTCGACGGCCTCGGCCGGCCGGCGTTCGGCCCGCGGGGGCCCACGATGCGGCAGCTGTCACGGATCTATGACCCCGGCCTGGTCAGCCTGCTCGTCCCCGGGATGGTGGTGGACCGGTGATCACCCGTCGTACGAAGGTGCAGCTCGCGATCTTCGCGCTGATCACGATGCTCGGGGTCAGCTTCGTCGGCGCCCGCTACGCGCGGCTCGACCGGCTGGTCCACGACACGTCGTACACCGTGGTGGCGCACTTCCGGGACTCCGGCGGCATGTACGCCGGGGGCATGGTGTCCTACCGCGGCGTCCGGGTCGGCGAGGTCCAGAAGCTCCAGCTCACCACGCAGGGCGTCGACGCCTACCTGTCCATCGACAAGGGCTGGGACGGCCGGATCCCCGCCGACGCGCTCGCCGTGGTGGGCAACCGCTCGGCTGTCGGGGAGCAGTACGTCGACCTCCAGCCGCAGGTCGACCGCGGGCCCTACCTCCACAACGGCTCGCAGATCGCGACCGACGACACCCGCACGCCGCTGCCCACGCAGAAGCTGCTCGGCGACATCTCGAACACCGTCGAGTCGGTGCACCGTGGCTCCCTGCGCACGACCGTCCACCAGCTCGGGCTCGCCTTCGCCGGCACCGGCCCCGACCTGCAACGGATCATCGACACCGGCACCTCGTTCATCCACACCGCCAACGCCAACTTCGACACCACCACCGCGCTGATCCGCGACGGCAACACCGTGCTGCGCGGCCAGATCGCCTCCGCCGACGCCATCCGGGTCTTCTCCCGCGACCTGAGGCTGTTCTCCGGCACGCTCGCCGGCCACGACCGCGACCTGCGAGCCGTCATCGACAACGGCTCGGCCACCGCGACCGAGCTGAGGCGGTTCCTCGAGGACAACCGGGTCGACCTGGCCTCGCTGCTCAACAACCTGGTCACCACCGGAGACGTGGTCGTCCGACACCTCCCGGGCCTGCGCCAGGTGCTCGTCCTCTACCCCTACGTCGTCGAGGGCGGCTTCACGGTGGTCTCGAAGTCGCCGGAGACCGGGCTCTACGACGCCCACTTCGGGATGGTGCTGACCAACGACCCCCCGCTGTGCCACAGCGGCTACCAGAGCACCGACACCCGGGTGCCGCAGGACGGCTCCAACCGGCCGATGAACACCCGCGCCCACTGCGCCGAGCCGGCTACCCGGTCCGACCCGCGCGGTGCGCAGAACGCGCCGGCGAACCGCACCGGTGCGTCCTACCGCGCACCGGTCGTCGCGTCGTACGACCCCGCGAGGCACCGCCTGACCTGGGGCGGCCACGTGCCCGCCTCCCTGGCCGACCCGGTCACCCCTGCCCCCGCCACCCTCGGAGAGGAGTCGTGGAAATGGTTGTTGCTCCAGCCCTTGACCATCCCGTCGTCGTGACCGAGGTGGAGGCCGGCCCAGAGCCGGCGCCCACCGGACGGACGGACCCGCCCGACGGTCCGGGTCAGCAGGAGGGGCCGCCCCGCGCGCGCCGCTTCCGCCTGGTCCTGCTCGGCGTGCTCGTCGTCGCGCTCGTGGCATCGATGGTCACCGCCGCCGTCCTGTGGTCGCACCGCCGTGGCCACGCCGATGCCCTGCAGGGGCAGCGCGAGGCAGCGATGGCCCAGACCCAGCAGTTCGTGCTGCGCGCCAACACCTACGGCCCCTCGATGCTCGACCCCCAGGGCAAGATGACCGCCTACCGGTCGCGGGTGGAAGCGGTGATCACCCCCAAGCTCGCCGCGTCGTTCGAGCAGGGGGCGGTCGGCACCGAGCAGACGGTGCGCAGCTACCACGTGTCGCGGCGGTGCGCGGTCTACGCGACGGGCGTCGAGGCGATCGACGCCGACTCCGCCGAGGTGCTGGTCGCCGGGTCCATCAGCGAGACCCGGCCCGGCAAGAACGGCCGGCAGGTGCCGGCCGGTGAGCCTGCGCCGTTCCGGCTGCGGGTCAGCCTCGACCGGATCGACGGTCGCTGGCTGGTCGACTCCTACGCGCCCGTGACGGGACGGTGAGCACGTCATGACCGCCCTCCTGTACGACGTGCTCGACGTCGAACGCACCGCCACGACCGAGGAGATCCGCACCGCCTGGCGCTCCGCGGTCTCCGACCTCGACCCGACCGAGCGCCGCTTCCGGCTCTACAACGAGGCCGCCGAGGTGCTGCTCGACCCCGACCGTCGCGCGTCGTACGACGAGGGCTTGGCCGCGACCGCCGAGATCCCGGCGCCGGCCGACTCCGAGCCCGGCGATCCCGACGCCGGTGTCCAGGCCGACGCCGGCGCCCGGGCCGGGGCCGGGCCGTCCGCCCGGCGTCGCGTGCCGCTCGTGCCGACCTGGCTGCTGGTGGGGGTGGCCGCGCTGGTCGCGCTCGCCCTGGTCGGCGTCGGGGTGCTGCTGACCAGGCCGGCCGACGCGTCGGTCGCCGACGACACCCGCGCTGCCCAGGCCGCGGCGGAGCGGGCGATCGTGCCGGTCCTGTCCTACGACGCCCACCACCTCGCGCGCAGCGAGGCGAGCGCGATGCAGTACCTGACCCCCGAGGAGCAGCAGCAGTACGCGAAGCTCTTCGCGGTGGTCAAGCAGAACGCACCGCGTCTCGGCACCGTGATCAGGGCCCGCTACGTCTCCTCCGGGATCGTCCGGTCCGGCACCGACCGGGTCGACGTCCTGGTCTTCGTCGACCAGGTCACCACGAACCAGGCTCACCCCAGGACCCCGGTGGTCTTCAAGAACCAGGCGACGGTCTCGATGGCCAAGGTCGGCGGCACCTGGCTGGTCGACGGCCTGACCACCACCCGGAGCTGACCACCCTCCCCGAGACCGGGAGGGGTGGGGCGGGACGGCGCGCCGCGGGATGGGGCTCGCGGCGCGCTGACCTGCACGAACGCCGTACGGGCGGGGTCCGGTTGTGGAGAAGTGCTTGACCTGCGGGTCAGCCGGGTTCATCATCGGTGCATCGTTCGGTCTCAGGTCGGACGTCATTTGTGGTGTGCGCGCCGGTGCGGTACTCTTCGTCTTTGCGCCCGCTCTCAAATGCAGATCGCCTGCCCGGTGGCGATTGTGTGGTTGGCCGGCGTGTCTCCGCCCGCGTCTGTCGAAGGACATCTCTTGGCCGCGCGTTCCACCGCCATCGCCTCCACCACCCCGCAGCGCATCTCGTTCGCAAAGATCACCGAGCCTCTCGAGGTTCCCAAGCTCCTCTCCCTTCAGACCGACAGCTTCAACTGGCTGATCGGCAATGACGCCTGGCAGGCCCAGGTCGAGGCCCGTGAGGCCAACGGTGAGGACGTCTCCCACAAGTCCGGTCTGCAGGAGATCTTCGAGGAGATCTCCCCGATCGAGGACTTCTCGGAGACGATGAGCCTCTCCTTCGAGAACCCGGTCTTCTACGACCCCAAGTACACCGTCGAGGAGTGCAAGGAGAAGGACTTCACCTACTCCGCGCCGCTCTACGTCTCCGCCGAGTTCACCAACAACGAGACCGGCGAGATCAAGGGCCAGACGGTCTTCATGGGCGACTTCCCCTTGATGACCCCTCGCGGCACCTTCATCATCAACGGCACCGAGCGGGTCGTGGTCAGCCAGCTGGTCCGCTCTCCCGGCGTCTACTTCGAGAAGACCGCCGACAAGACCTCGGACAAGGACATCTACACCGCCAAGGTGATCCCCAGCCGCGGTGCGTGGTTGGAGTTCGAGATCGACAAGCGCGACATGGTCGGCGTCCGCCTCGACCGCAAGCGCAAGCAGAACGTCACGGTGCTGCTCAAGGCCCTCGGGTGGACCAACGAGCAGATCCTCGAGGAGTTCGGCGACTACGAGTCGATCCGCCTCACCCTGGAGAAGGACCACACCGAGACCCAGGACGACGCGCTGCTCGACATCTACCGCAAGCTGCGCCCGGGCGAGCCGCCGACGCGTGAGGCCGCGCAGACGCTGCTGAACAACTACTACTTCAACCCCAAGCGCTACGACCTCGCCAAGGTCGGCCGCTACAAGATCAACAAGAAGCTCGGGCTCCACGAGGCCTTCGACCAGCAGACGCTGACCGTCGACGACATCGTGGCCGCGATCCGCTACATCGTCCGTCTGCACAACGGTGACCTCGACCTGGTCGACAAGGCCGGTACGACCTACCTCGACGCCGACGGCAAGCCGATCGAGGTCCAGCCCGACGACATCGACCACTTCGGCAACCGCCGGATGCGCACGGTCGGCGAGCTGATCCAGAACCAGCTCCGCACGGGCCTGGCCCGGATGGAGCGGGTGGTCCGCGAGCGGATGACGACCCAGGACGTCGAGGCGATCACGCCGCAGTCCCTGATCAACATCCGCCCCGTGGTCGCGGCGCTGAAGGAGTTCTTCGGCACCTCGCAGCTCAGCCAGTTCATGGACCAGACCAACCCGATCTCGGGCCTGACCCACAAGCGCCGCCTGTCGGCGCTGGGCCCCGGCGGTCTGTCCCGCGACCGGGCCGGCATGGAGGTCCGCGACGTCCACCACAGCCACTACGGCCGGATGTGCCCGATCGAGACCCCCGAGGGTCCCAACATCGGTCTGATCGGGTCGCTGGCCACCTTCGGCCGGATCAACCCGTTCGGGTTCGTGGAGACGCCCTACCGCAAGGTCGTCAAGGGCAAGGTCACCGACCAGGTCGACTACCTCACCGCCGACGACGAGGACAAGTACGTCATCGCCCAGGCGAACGCCCCGCTCGACGACAAGGGCCGCTACACCGAGGAGCGGGTGCTGGTCCGCCAGCGTCACGGTGACGTCTCCGAGGTCCTGGCCGACGAGGTCGACTACATGGACGTCTCGCCGCGCCAGATGGTGTCGGTGGCGACCGCGCTGATCCCGTTCCTCGAGCACGACGACGCCAACCGCGCGCTCATGGGCGCCAACATGCAGCGCCAGGCGGTGCCGCTGATCAAGAGCGACGCCCCGCTGGTCGGCACCGGCATGGAGTTCCGGGCCGCGGTCGACGCCGGCGACGTGCTGGTGGCCGAGAAGAGCGGTGTGGTCAAGGAGGTGTCCGCCGACGCCATCGAGGTGATGAACGACGACGGCACCTACACGACGTACAAGCTCGCGAAGTTCCGCCGGTCCAACCAGGGCACCTGCATCAACCAGCGCCCGCTGGTCACCGAGGGTGACAAGGTCGCCGGTCCGACGGACACCACGACCGGTACGCCGATCGCCGACGGCCCCTGCACCGACCAGGCCGAGATGGCGCTGGGCACCAACCTGCTCGTCGCCTTCATGCCCTGGCAGGGTCACAACTACGAGGACGCGATCATCCTCAGCCAGCGGCTGGTGCAGGAGGACTACCTCACCTCGATCCACATCGAGGAGCACGAGGTCGACGCCCGCGACACCAAGCTGGGTCCGGAGGAGATCACTCGCGACATCCCCAACGTCTCCGACGAGATGCTGGCCGACCTCGACGAGCGCGGCATCATCCGCATCGGCGCCGAGGTGACCAACGGCGACATCCTGGTCGGCAAGGTCACGCCCAAGGGCGAGACCGAGCTGACCCCGGAGGAGCGGCTGCTGCGGGCGATCTTCGGTGAGAAGGCGCGCGAGGTCCGCGACACCTCGATGAAAGTGCCGCACGGCGAGTCCGGAACGGTCATCGGCGTCCGCGTCTTCGACCGCGAGGAGGGCGACGAGCTCCCGCCGGGTGTCAACCAGCTGGTGCGCGTCTACGTCGCGCAGAAGCGCAAGATCTCGGTCGGCGACAAGCTCGCCGGACGCCACGGCAACAAGGGCGTCATCGCCAAGATCCTGCCGATCGAGGACATGCCGTTCATGGAGGACGGCACGCCGGTCGACGTCGTGCTCAACCCGCTGGGTGTGCCGCGACGGATGAACATCGGCCAGGTCCTCGAGCTCCACCTCGGCTGGCTGGCCAAGCAGGGCTGGGACCTCAACCTGTCCGACGACCCCGCCGGCTCCGACTGGAAGCAGCGGCTGATCAAGATCCACGCGGACAAGGCCGACCCCGACACCAACCTGGCGACACCGGTGTTCGACGGCGCCCGCGAGGACGAGATCACCGGTCTGCTCGGCGCCACGCTGCCCAACCGCGACGGCAACCGCGTCGTCGGCAAGGACGGCAAGGCTTCGCTGTTCGACGGTCGGTCGGGCGAGCCGTTCCCGGAGCCGGTGTCGGTGGGCTACATGTACATCCTCAAGCTCCACCACCTGGTCGACGACAAGATCCACGCACGGTCGACCGGCCCCTACTCGATGATCACGCAGCAGCCCCTGGGCGGTAAGGCCCAGTTCGGCGGCCAGCGGTTCGGCGAGATGGAGGTGTGGGCGATGGAGGCCTACGGAGCGGCGTACGCCCTCCAGGAGCTCCTGACCATCAAGTCCGACGACGTGCCGGGCCGGGTCAAGGTGTACGAGGCGATCGTGAAGGGCGAGAACATCCCCGACTCCGGCATCCCGGAGTCGTTCAAGGTGCTCGTCAAGGAGATGCAGTCGCTCTGCCTCAACGTCGAGGTGCTCTCGCAGGACGGGTCGCAGATCGAGCTCAAGGACGCCGAGGAAGACGTCTTCCGGGCCGCCGAGGAGCTCGGGATCGACCTGTCCCGCCGCGAGCCCAGCTCGGTCGAAGAAGTCTGAGGCACCCCACGACGTTCTTCTCGCTCGCTTCGCTCGCGAAGAACGTCGTGGGGATCCCGCCCCTCGGGTGAACCACCCAGGGACGGGAAGCCCCAGTCCCCCAGCTTGAACGTACGAACTAACGAAGGACAACAGCCACCGTGCTCGACGTGAACTTCTTCGACCAGCTTCGGATCGGCCTGGCCACCGCGGAGGACATCCGCGCGTGGAGCCACGGCGAGGTCAAGAAGCCGGAGACGATCAACTACCGCACGCTCAAGCCCGAGCGTGACGGCCTCTTCTGCGAGAAGATCTTCGGTCCCACCCGGGACTGGGAGTGCTACTGCGGCAAGTACAAGCGCGTGCGCTTCAAGGGCATCATCTGCGAGCGCTGCGGCGTCGAGGTGACCCGCAGCAAGGTACGCCGCGAGCGGATGGGCCACATCGAGCTCGCCGCCCCGGTGACCCACATCTGGTACTTCAAGGGTGTGCCCAGCCGGCTCGGCTACCTGCTCGACCTCGCACCCAAGGATCTCGAGAAGGTCATCTACTTCGCGGCGTACATGATCACCCACGTCGACGAGGACGCCCGCCACCGCGACCTGGCCACCCTGGAGAACAAGGTCGGCCTCGAGCGCGAGCGTCTGGAGAAGCGCCGTGACGGCGCCCTCGACGACCGCTCCAAGAAGCTCGAGGAGGACCTCGGCGCCCTCGAGGCCGAGGGTGCCAAGGCCGACGCCAAGCGCAAGGTGCGCGACGGCGCCGAGCGGGAGATGAAGCAGATCCGCGACCGGGCGCAGCGCGAGCTCGACCGGCTCGAGGAGGTCTGGAGCACGTTCAAGTCGCTGCAGGTCCAGGACCTCATGGGCGACGAGATGCTCTACCGCGAGATGAAGAACTGGTTCGGCAAGTACTTCGAGGGCTACATGGGCGCCACGGCGATCCAGAAGCGCCTCGAGAGCTTCGACATCGAGGCCGAGGTCGGCAACCTGCGCGAGACCATCGCCACCGGCAAGGGCCAGCGCAAGGTCCGCGCCCTCAAGCGGCTCAAGGTCGTCGACGCGTTCCGCAAGACCAACAACAGCCCGCTGGGCATGGTCCTCGACGCCGTACCCGTCATCCCGCCCGACCTGCGCCCGATGGTGCAGCTCGACGGTGGCCGGTTCGCGACCTCCGACCTCAACGACCTCTACCGCCGGGTCATCAACCGCAACAACCGGTTGAAGCGACTGCTCGACCTCGGCGCGCCGGAGATCATCGTCAACAACGAGAAGCGGATGCTCCAGGAGGCCGTCGACTCGCTGTTCGACAACGGCCGCCGCGGTCGTCCCGTCACCGGGCCGGGCAACCGTCCGCTGAAGTCGCTGTCCGACATGCTCAAGGGCAAGCAGGGGCGCTTCCGCCAGAACCTCCTCGGCAAGCGCGTCGACTACTCCGGTCGTTCGGTCATCGTCTCCGGCCCGCAGCTGAAGCTGCACCAGTGCGGTCTGCCCAAGCAGATGGCGCTGGAGCTGTTCAAGCCGTTCGTGATGAAGCGCCTGGTCGACCTCTCGCACAGCCAGAACATCAAGTCCGCCAAGCGGATGGTCGAGCGCGCGACGTCGGGCCTGTCCCGCTACGCCGTGGTCTGGGACGTCCTCGAAGAGGTCATCACCGAGCACCCCGTGCTGCTCAACCGGGCACCCACGCTGCACCGACTAGGCATCCAGGCCTTCGAGCCCCAGCTGATCGAGGGCAAGGCGATCCAGATCCACCCGCTCGTCTGCTCGGCGTTCAACGCCGACTTCGACGGTGACCAGATGGCGGTGCACCTGCCGCTGTCGGCCGAGGCCCAGGCCGAGGCGCGGATCCTGATGCTGTCGACCAACAACATCCTCAAGCCGTCCGACGGGCGTCCGGTCACCATGCCGACGCTCGACATGATCATCGGTCTGTTCTTCCTGACCACCGATCGCGACGGCGAGCCCGGTGAGGGTCGCGCGTTCTCGACGCCGGCCGAGGCCGTCATGGCCTACGACCGCGGCGAGATCAGCATGCAGAGCAAGGTGAAGATCCGCTTCAACGACATCGTCCCGCCGCTCGAGCTCGAGCTCGGCGAGGACTGGGAGGAGGGGCAGTCGATCATCCTCGACACCACCCTCGGTCGCTCGATCTTCAACGACACCCTGCCGGCCGACTACCCCTTCGTGAACTACGAGGTGGGCAAGAAGGCCATGGGCGCGATCATCAACGACCTCGCCGAGCGCTACACCAAGGTCGAGGTCGCGGCGTCCCTGGACGCGCTCAAGGACACCGGCTTCCACTGGGCCACGCGCTCCGGGGTGACGGTGTCGATCGACGACGTCACCACGCCCGGCGACAAGGCCGAGATCCTGGCCGAGTACGAAGGCCAGGCCACCAAGGTGCAGAAGCAGTTCGAGCGCGGCCTCGTCACCGACGAGGAGCGTCGCCAGGAGCTGGTGGAGATCTGGACCCAGGCGTCCAACGACGTCGCGAAGTCGATGGAGAAGTCCTTCTCCCGGACCAACCCGATCTTCATGATGGTCGACTCGGGCGCCTCCGGAAACATGATGCAGATCCGGCAGGTCGCGGCCATGCGTGGTCTCGTGGCCAACCCGCGAGGCGACATCATCCCGCGCCCGATCAAGGCCAACTTCCGCGAGGGTCTGTCGGTGCTGGAGTACTTCATCTCCACCCACGGCGCTCGCAAGGGTCTGGCCGACACCGCGCTCCGTACGGCGGACTCCGGCTACCTGACCCGTCGTCTGGTCGACGTCTCCCAGGACGTGATCATCCGTGAGGAGGACTGCGGCACCGAGCGCGGCATGGACAAGCGCATCGGCGTCCGCGGCGACGACGGCCAGGTCCGCAAGGACGACAACGTCGAGACCTCGGCGTACGCCCGCACCACGGCGATCGACATCACCCACCCGGAGACGGGCGAGGTGCTGGCGGCCGCGGGCGACGACCTCGGCGACGTCAAGATCGGTGAGCTGGTCGCGGCCGGCATCGAGACGGTCCGGGTTCGCTCGGTCCTGACCTGCGAGGCCACCACCGGCTCGTGCGCCAAGTGCTACGGCCGCTCGCTGGCCACCGGCAAGATGGTCGACATCGGCGAGGCCGTCGGCATCATTGCGGCGCAGTCGATCGGTGAGCCCGGCACCCAGCTGACGATGCGGACGTTCCACACCGGTGGTGTGGCCTCGGCCGACGACATCACGCAGGGCTTGCCGCGTGTCCAGGAGATCTTCGAGGCGCGCATCCCCAAGGGACGCTCGCCGATCTCCGAGGCCGCCGGCCGGGTCGAGATCGAGGAGACCGACAAGACCCGCAAGGTCGTCGTCACTCCCGACGACGGCTCCGAGGTGCTCGAGTACCCCGTCTCCAAGCGCTCCCGCCTGCTGGTCGCCGACGGCGACCACATCGAGGTCGGGCAGATGCTGACGGTCGGGACGCCCGAGCCCCACGAGGTGCTGCGCATCCTCGGTGTCCGCAAGGCGCAGGAGCACCTGGTGGACGAGGTCCAGGCGGTCTACCGCAGCCAGGGCGTGTCGATCCACGACAAGCACATCGAGATCATCGTGCGGCAGATGCTGCGCCGGGTCACGGTGATCGAGTCGGGTGACACCAACCTGCTGCCCTCCGACCTGGTCGACCGGGCTCGCTTCGAGGAGGAGAACCGTCGCGTGGTCTCCGAGGGCGGCAAGCCGGCCTCGGGTCGCCCGGTGCTCATGGGCATCACCAAGGCGTCGCTGGCCACCGAGTCGTGGCTCTCGGCCGCCTCCTTCCAGGAGACGACCCGGGTGCTCACCGACGCGGCGATCCACGCCCGCTCCGACAGCCTGCGTGGCCTGAAGGAGAACGTGATCATCGGCAAGCTCATCCCGGCCGGCACCGGCCTGGAGCGCTACCGCAACATCCGGGTGGAGCCGACCGAGGAGGCGCGCGCCGCGGCGTACGCCGTCACCGGCTACGACTCCTACGACTACGAGTTCGGCAGCACCGGGTCGACCCAGGCCGTGGCCCTGGACGACTTCGACTTCGGTTCGTACCAGAACTGAGCGCAAACCGCTGCGAAGGTTCCCTCCCGGCATGCCGGGAGGGAACCTTCCTCGTTCGGGCCCGGCCCAGCTACCTCCAACGCTGACCTGGCAGTTGTGTCACGTCCTCTGACGTCGACCTGGCAGTTGTGTCACGCACGACCGTGACGTAAGTGCCAGGTCAGCGTTCTAGGGTGGCGGGGTGCCGGTGCTGGGGGTGGACGGGTGCCGGGCCGGGTGGGTCGGGGCCCTCCTCGCCGGCGCGGCGTACGACGTGCTGGTGGCGGCCGACGTCGCCGCGCTGGTCGCCGAGGCGCGCCGCTGCGAGCCGGCCCTCGGCGTCGTCGCGATCGACATCCCGATCGGGCTCCCCGACGACCGGCCGCGGCTGACCGACCGGCTGGCCCGGACCCGGCTGCCGGCCGGACGCAAGTCGTCGGTGTTCCCGACCCCGGCCCGGGTGGCGGTCGGGCACCTCACCCAGCCCGAGGCGTCGGCGGCCAACCGCGAGGCGCTCGGGGTCGGGCTCAGCATCCAGGCCTTCCACCTGGTGCCGAAGATCCTCGACGTCGACGCGTTCGCGCGGGGGCGGCCGGGGGTGACGGTGCTCGAGGTGCACCCGGAGGTGAGCTTCGGCGAGATCGACCCGGCCTGCGTGGTGAGGTCCAAGGCGACACCCGAGGGCCGGGCGGCTCGCACGGCCGCCCTCCGCGGCGCCGGCCTCGAGCCGCCGTCCTACCGGCCCGGTGAGGGGTACGCCGCGGACGACCTGCTCGACGCCTGCGCCGTGGCCTGGACCGCCCAGCGCTACGCCGCCGGCGCGGCGTACTCCCTCCCGGATCCCCGCGAGGTGTTCTCCGACGGCCTCCCCGCCGCCATCTGGGTCTGAACCGAGATTGGGAGGGGGCCTGGGAGACCTGGGAGAATCGGGGCCATGAGTGCCCGCGAGCAGACCGACGTCCTCGTCGTCGGTGCCGGGCCAGCGGGCTCGGCCACCGCGGCCTGGCTGGCCCGCCACGGTGTCGAGGTCCTGCTCACCGACGCGGCGGTGTTCCCCCGTGACAAGACCTGCGGCGACGGGCTGACGCCGCGCGCGATCGGCGAGCTCGAGCGACTCGGCCTCGGTGACTGGTTGCGCGCACACAGCGTCAACCACGGGCTGCGCGCTCACGGCTTCGGCCAGACCCTGCTCCTGCCCTGGCCCGGCGGCACCCTGCCCGACTGGGGGAGCGCGGTCGCCCGCACCGAGCTCGACGACCACCTGCGCACCGCGGCGATCAAGGCCGGTGCCCGGGCCATCGACGGCGTCCGCGCGGTCGACGTACGACGTGACGGCGGCCGGGTGAGCACCGTCGTGTTCAGCCGCGGGGAGGAAACCCTCGAGGTCGACTGCCGGCGGCTGGTGGTCGCCGACGGTGTGCGCTCCCCGCTGGGCAAGCTGCTCGGCCGCGAGTGGCACCGCGACACGGTCTACGGCGTCGCCGGCCGCTCCTACGTGACCTCGACGATGTCCGACGACCCCTGGATCAGCTCCCACCTCGAGCTGCGCGGGGAGCAGGGCGAGGTGCTGTCCGGCTACGGCTGGATCTTCCCCCTCGGCACCGGCGAGGTGAACCTCGGCGTCGGCACCCTTGCCACCGCCAAGCGACCCGCCGACCTCAAGATCCGCGCGTTGATGTCGTCCTACGCCGACCTGCAGCGGCAGCCGTTCGGGCTCGGCGACGAGCTCCGCGCACCCACCAGCGCGCTGCTGCCGATGGGCGGTGCGGTGTCCGGAGTCGCCGGCCCCAACTGGGCCCTGGTCGGCGACGCCGCGGCCTGCGTCAACCCGCTCAACGGCGAGGGCATCGACTACGGCCTCGAAGGCGGTCGCCTGGTCGCCGAGCTGATCGCGGAGGATGCCGACCTCGCGACCGCGTGGCCGGCCCTGCTGACCGAGCACTACGGCGAGTCGTTCTCGATCGCCCGCCGCCTGGCGGGGCTGGTCACCGTCCCGCGCCTGCTCGCGACGCTCGGCCCGGCCGGCATGCGCTCCGACTGGCTGATGACCCTGGCCCTTCGCTGGATGGGCAACCTGGTCACCGAGGACGACCGCGACCGGGCGGCCCGCGTCTGGCGCTGGGCCGGTCGACACTCCCACGCCCGCGACGCCCGTCCGCCGTTCGCCTGACCGGCCTGACAGGATGGTTCGACCACGTCGGGAGGTTGACCGTTGCCCAAGCCCCTGCCCAAGCTGCAGCGGGTCGCGGCCTATGCCCTCGTCCTGCGTGACGACCGGATCCTCCTGACCCGCCTGGCCAGCCGGATCTCGGCCGACGAGAAGTGGCACCTGCCCGGCGGCGGCGTCGACCACGGCGAGAACCCCCGCGACGCCCTGGTGCGCGAGATCCGGGAGGAGACCGGGCTCGAGGCCGAGGTCGGCGACACCGCCCGTGTCTACTCCGCCCACCTGCCCTCGATGTGGCGCAAGGGCCGGCGCTGGGACTACCAGGCGCTCCGCATCGTGTACGACGCGTGGGTGCCCGCCGACGCCCCGGAGCCGCGCGTCGTCGAGGTCGACGGCTCGACCGTCGCCGTGGCCTGGCATCCGGTCACCGACGTGCTCTCCGGCAGCCTGCCGGTGACCGACATCGTCACCGAGGCACTCGCCGAGCACCGGCCGTTCCGGCTGCAGCGGATCGGGGTCTACGCCCTGGTCCGGCGCGGCGACGCGGTGCTGCTGACCCGCATCTCGCCGTTCGGGGCCCACCCCGGCTCGTGGACCCTGCCCGGTGGCGGGCTCGACCACGGCGAGGCGCCCCGCGACGCGCTGGCGCGTGAGCTGGCCGAGGAGACCGGACTCGAGGCGTCGGTCGGCGACCTGCTCGACGTGCACGACGTCCACTTCGACGGCACGGCGCCGTCGGGTCGCCACGAGGACTTCCATGGCGTCCACCTGGTCTTCCGTGCCGAGGTGCCCGAAGGCTCCGAGGCCCGGGTGGTGGAGACCGGTGGCACCACCGACGCGGTCGCCTGGGTGCTGGTCAGCGAGATCGAGGCGGGGCAGCGACCGGTGCTCGACGTCGTCCGCGCCGCCCTCGCCGCCGACACCACTGACGACAGTGCCGGCGACGGCCCCACCTAGACTCACGAGGGTGCACCCTCGTCACCGGCGACTCGTCATCCCCGTCGCCCTCGGGGCCCTCCTCGTGATCGTCGTGATCGCCTCCCTGGTCAAGCGATGAGCCAGCCGCTCCTGCCCGCCCTGGCCCGGATCCGCTCGCTGGTCCTCGACGACGAGACGCTGGTCCGCGCGGTCGCCTCCGGCCGCCGGCGCGGGTCCCAGCCGCCCTGGCGGAGGGTGGAGGTGCGCTACGTCGACCTCAAGGCCGGCCGCCATCTCCAGGTCACGGCGTACGACGACGCGCAGGCGCACACCGCGAACCACGCTGCCGGCCAGGCGGCCGGGGCCGCGGTCGACGACCTGCTCGATCTGCCCTTCGGCAACTGGCACGTCGACACCACGACCGAGGCCCACCAGCTCCGGGTGACCAAGAAGGGCGAGGCCCTCGTCCACACCCGAGCGCGTGCGGCCGATCCGGCCGAGCTGGCCCGCGACCACGACCGCGACAAGCACCGGCTCCTCGCCGAGGACGACCCGGTGTTCCGCGCACTCGGGCTCACCGACCACCAAGGGCGGATGAAGCCGAGCCGGCAAGCCAAGTACCGCCAGGTCGAGGAGTTCCTCCGCATCCTCGACACCTCGATCACCGACGCCCTCGACAAGGGCCACCTCCGACGGCCGACCGCCGACCAGCCGCTGGAGATCGTCGACCTCGGCTGTGGCAACGCCTACCTGACCTTCGTCACCGAGCGCTACCTCACCCACGTCCGCGGGCTCCCCGTGCACCTGACCGGCATCGACCAGCGCGAGCAGTCGCGCGAGCACAACGAGCGGATCGCCGGCGAGCTCGGCGTCGAAGCGAGCTTCCTCGCCTCCTCGATCGCCGAGGCGACGCCGGGCCGGCCGCCGGACGTCGTCCTGGCGCTGCACGCGTGCGACACCGCCACCGACGACGCCCTCGCCCGGGCGATCGCCTGGGAGACGCCGGTGATCCTGGCCGCGCCCTGCTGCCACCACGACGTCGCCGCCCAGCTCCGCCGTACGCCGACCCCGGCGCCCTACGCGATGCTCACCCGCCATGGGATCCTGCGCGAGCGGTTCGCCGACACGCTCACCGACGGGCTGCGCGCCTCGCTGCTGCGGCTGGCGGGCTACCGCGTCGACGTCATGCAGTTCGTCGGCAGCCAGCACACGCCGCGCAACACCCTGCTCCGCGCCGTGCTCACCGGGAAGCCGGCCACCGACGGCTCCGCCCGCCTGGAGTACGACGAGCTGGTCACGGCCTGGGGGGTCACCCCCCGGCTGGCGACCCTTCTCGACGAGCGCTGATGCGTGGCTCGGTGATCGGGCTCGCCGTCGTCGCGCCGTTCGTGGTCGGTCTGGTGGTGACGCCGGGGGCGCCGCACGGCTCGCAGGTGATGCGCTTCGAGGACCCCGCGATCGTCGAGGCCAGCGACCTCGTGGTGCGCGACGGGCTGTTCGTGACCACCAACGACTCCGGCGACACCGGGCGCGTGTTCGTGGTCGACCGAAACGGCCGGACCGTCGGGGTGACCCACTGGTCCGACGCTCCCACCGATGTCGAGGCACTGGCACCGGCCGGTCCCGGCGCGGTCTGGGTCGGCGACATCGGCGACAACCTTGGTCACCGCCCCGACGTCACGATCACGCGGGTCCCGGTCGGCCGGGGCGACCGCACGGTCCGACCCACCTCCTACCGCCTCGCCTATCCCGGCGGCGCCCGGGACGCCGAGACCCTCGTCCGCAACCCGCGCACCGGCCGGCTCTACATAGCCAGCAAGCACGTCTTCGGCGGCGCCCTCTACGCCGTGCCGCGCCACCTGAGGGCCGACCGCGTCAACCCGCTCACCCGCGTCGGCCGGGTGCTGCCGATGGCCACCGACGGGGCGTTCTTCCCCGGCGGCAAGCACCTCGTCGTGCGCGGCTACGGCTCCGCGACCGTCTACGCCTGGCCCTCCCTGCAGCCCGTCGCGACGTTCGACCTGCCCGCCCAGCGGCAGGGCGAGGGGATCGCGGTGACCGCGGACGGGTCGCTCTACCTCTCGTCGGAGGGTCCTCGCTCACCCGTGCTCCAGATCGCCCTGCCCGACGCCGTACGACGAGCGATGAGCCCGGCTTCGCCGTCACCGTCGCCCTCCCCCTCGGCCGCGCCGTCATCCGCGGGCGCCGACCCGGCGTCCCCGACCACGGCAGCCCAGGACAGCACGTCCACCGACGTCTGGCCCTGGGCGCTCGGCGGGCTGGTGATCGTGGGGGCGATCCTCGTCCTGCTCCGATCCCTGCGCCCGCGATGACCTGCCAACGGGTGAGGAGCCGCGGGTCGATGTGACCTAACCTCGGCGCATGGCGCGGCTGCGGCGGAGCTCACCCGACGACCCGGGCTGGACCCGGCGTCGTGCCGGCACGGGGTTCGTCTACCTCGACCAGAGCGGTGCCCGGCTCCCGGCCGAGGACGTCGAACGGGTCAAGGCGCTGGTGATCCCGCCCGCCTGGAAGGACGTCTGGATCTGCCGGTGGCCACACGGCCACCTCCAGGCGGTCGGCACCGACGAGGCCGGGCGGCGGCAGTACCTCTACCACCCCGCCTGGCGACTCCAGCGCGATGCCCTCAAGCACGCGCGGGTGCTGGAGCTCGGTCGGGTGCTCTCGAAGGCACGCGAGCAGGTGCTGGTCGACCTCGGCGCCGAAGGCATGTCCCTGGACCGTGCCTGCGCCGTGGCGGTCCGGCTGCTCGACCTCGGCTACTTCCGGATCGGCAACGACGTCTACACCGAGGAGCACGGCAGCTTCGGGCTGACCACGTTGCAGCGGCAGCACGTGCGCAAGCAGGGCTCGACGTTGGTGTTCTGCTTCATCGGCAAGTCCGGGGTCGAGCACTGCATCACCATCGACGACCCCTCGACCGTCGTGGCGCTCGAGGTGATGCGCAAGCGCCGGAGCCGGGCAGACGACCCGCTGCTGGTGTGGAAGGAGCGGGGCCGCTGGCACGACCTCGACTCGTCCCAGGTCAACGACTACGTCCGTCGTACGACGGGGATGGATGCCACGGCGAAGGACTTCCGCACCTGGCACGCGACCGTCATCGCCGCCGCCGCGCTCGCGGCGAGTGCGGAGCCGGGCACCACCAAGGCCTCGCGCAAGCGGGCCGAGGTGGCGGCCATGAAGGAGGTCGCGGAGTTCCTCGGGAACACGCCCGCGCTGGCGCGCTCGTCGTACGTCGACCCGCGCGTGGTGGACGCCTACGAGGAGGGGAACACCATCGCCCCCGCGCTGCGGCGCAAGGCGGCGACGCCGGACGAGCGACAGACCATCCTCGAGCGGGCCGTGCTGAAGCTGCTCGAGGACGCCTGAGTCACCCCGGAGCGCGCCAGACCCAGCTCGGCCGGGTGTGCACCTCGGTGAGGCCGGCCCGGCGCATGTTGTGCTGCGAGGGGTTGGGGTTCTCCTCGTTCTCCAGCCACGTCTCCGCCGACGCCCAGCGCAGGCCGCGGTCGCGCGCCTCGCGGATCCGGGCATCGAGCAGCGCCCCCTGCGCGCCGCGGTTGCGGCCCTCGGGCAGCGTGGCCGCCCCGAACAGCGCCACGGCCTCGGTCTCGGCGACCACGAGCATCCGAGCGACGGCGACCAGGGTGTCGTCGTCCCAGGCGCCGTACGTCGCCCAGTCACCGTCGAAGAACTGGGCGCCGTCGAACATCGCGTCGGCGTCGTCGGTCGGCTCGAAGCCGAACCCGACGGCCATGATCCGGACGAAGTCGGCAGCATGCTCGGGGCCGAGGCGGGTGATGCTCAGGTCGGTCTCGACCGCGTGCGGCTCAGCCGGGCCGAAGCACTTGACGAACGTCGTGCCCTGCGTGAGCGCATGCCGCTCGGCGATCGCGGGCCAGCCCTCGGGGGTCACGCGGGGCTGTAGCTGGAGCGCCAGGGCGCCGACCCCGTGCTCGCGACCGCGGCCGACCACCTCGGCGACGAGGTCTTCGCTGACCGGCTTGCAGAAGCCGAGCGCCTTGTTCCAGTAGCCCCACATCGGGTCGCGGACCACGACGACGTGGACGCCGTCCCCTGCTCGGTGGCTGCTCATCGCCAACCGCTCCTGGACCGCCGGCGTCTGGTCGTCGACGATCCGGCGCATCGCCGCCGCCTCGGTGCGCTCGGCCAGGTCGGACCACTCGGAGGTCGTACTCATGGGCTGCACCCTCTCGCACAGCAGGCATGCCCGCCACCGTCCTGGGGGACGATGGGGCCATGGAGCCGACCGTGCTGCAGGGCGACATCACCGAGCAGGACGTCGAGGCAGTGGTCAACGCCGCCAACCGCGCGATGCGGGGCGGTGGGGGCGTGGACGGCGCGATCCACCGTGCGGGTGGGCCGGCCGTGCTGGCCGACTGCATCGCGCGCTTCCCGCACGGGCTGGCCACCGGTGAGGCCGGCTGGACGACGGCGGGCTCGATGAGGGCGCGCTGGGTGATCCATGTCGTCGGACCGAACTTCCGTGGCGGCGAGCGCGACCGGTCGCTGCTCACGTCCTGCTACTCCCGCGCGCTGGCCGTGGCCGACGAGCTGGGTGCCCGGTCGGTGGCGTTCCCCCTCGTCAGCGCCGGGATCTACGGTTGGCCGCGCGACGACGCGATCGACGCCGCGGTCACGGTGCTGGGGTCAACCCCGACGCGGGTCGAGGAGGCGCGGCTGGTCGCCTTCGGCTCCGAGGTGTACGACGCGCTGGTGGCGGCGGTGGCCGGTGGCTGACCGGCCGGTCTTCGTGCTGCACGACCACCGCAAGCCGCAGCCGCACTTCGACCTGCGGCTCGAGGAGGGCGGGGTGCTGCGCTCGTGGGCGGTCCCCAAGGGGCTGCCCACCGACACCCGGCACGACCGGCTCGCGGTGGCCGTGGGCGACCACGACCTGGACCACGCGACGTACACGGACGCGACGAAGTCGATCGCCGACACCGGCTGGTGGGAGCTGGAGGACCGCAACGACCGGCGCTCGGTGTTCGTGCTCCACGGCCGCGCCGGCGCCCACCGCTACGCCCTGATCGACACCGGCTCCGACTGGCTCCTCCACCTGACCAAGGCGCAACCCGGGTAGTCCGTGACGTATCGGTCCTGGATTCGGCCTCAGAAGGGCCGGAACGTCACGGACTACCCCCGAGAACAACCCGCACGGGCGGGGAGATGCGGCAGTATGGCGCCGGTGACCCGTCAGCGCCCGCACACCCGGTGGCGGCTGCGCAGAGCCGCGCGGGCGGTGGTCGCGCTGGCCTGCTCGGCCGTGGCGCTGTGCGGCTGTCGGCTGATCGGTGGCTCCTCCGATACGGCGACCGAGCCCGCGTGCGCGAACCCGGTTGAGAGCGAGCTCGGGCTCCCGACGCTGGACGTCCCGGCCACCTTCACCACGGCGTCGGGGCGGCTGCGGTTCCTGGTGACGGGCATGCACCCCGACGCGTTGATCCCGATCGACACCACCACGGTGTTCCTCGGGAAGACCGGCACGCTGCCGCACCGCGACCCGCAGCGCGGGAGTGGCCGGACAACGCGGCGTACCGGGTCAGGGTCAGCCTCGACTCCGAGGGGTACGTCGACGTGGTCGCCGGGACCTACTGGGCGGTCTCGTCGGCCGGTGGCCGGATCTACGCGTCCGCCTGCTCCGGTAGCACGATCAGCGACGTCACGCCCGTGAGCCCCTCGAGCCCGTGAGCGACTCGACCATCCGGTAGTCCGTGACGTCAGGCTCCCGAGATAGGCCTCCGGAGGGCCCAACGTCACGGACTACATCGAGCACGAGGCCCTCAGAGGTGGTCGACGACGTAGTCGATGCAGGCGGTGAGGGCCTCGACGTCGGAGGGGTCGATGGCGGGGTACATCGCGACCCGGAGCTGGTTGCGCCCGAGCTTGCGGTAGGGCTCGGTGTCGACGATCCCGTTGGCCCGCAGGGTCTGGGCGACCACGGTGGCGTCGATGGCGTCGTCGAAGTCGATGGTGCCGATCACCAGCGAGCGGTGGTCGGGGTCGACGACGTACGGCGTGGTGTAGGGCGTCTTCTCCGCCCAGCCGTACAGCGCGTCGGAGGAGGCGGTGGTCCGCTCGACCATCCCGGTGAGCCCGCCGGAGGCGTTCATCCAGTCCAGCTGCTCGGCCATCAAGAAGATCGTCGCGATCGACGGGGTGTTGTAGGTCTGGTTGAGCCGGGAGTTGTCGATCGCGGTGACCAGGTCGAGGAACGCCGGGATGTGCCGCCCGCTCTCCTTGATCGAGGTGGCGCGCGCCAGCGCAGCCGGCGACATCAGCGCGACGAAGAGCCCGCCGTCGGAGGCGAAGCACTTCTGCGGCGCGAAGTAGTAGGCGTCGACCTGGGTCAGGTCCACCGGCAAGCCGCCGGCGCCCGACGTGGCGTCGACGAGCACGAGGGCGTCGTCGTCGGCGCCGGCCACGCGGCGTACGGGCGCCATCACGGCGGTCGACGTCTCGTTGTGCGCCCAGGCGTAGACGTCGACGCCCGCCTCCGCCACCGGCGAGGGCCGGGAGCCGGGCTCGCTCTTCACGATCGATGGCGCGGCCAGCCACGGCGCAGCCGCGGCGGCGGCTGCGAACTTCGAGGAGAACTCCCCGAAGGACAGGTGCTGGCTCTTCTCCCGGATCAGGCCGTAGGTCGCGATGTCCCAGAACGCCGTGGCGCCGCCGTTGCCGAGCACCACCTCGTAGCCCTCGGGCAGGCCGAAGAACGTCGCCAGCCCCTCCTGCACCCGGCGCACGAGACCTCGCACCGGCGCCTGCCGGTGGGAGGTGCCCATCAGCGACGTACCGGTCGCGGCGAGCGCGTCGAGATGGCTGGGCTGGATCTTGGAGGGCCCCGCCCCGAAGCGGCCGTCCGCCGGCAACAGGTCGTCGGGGATCGAGATCGCGTCGGTCATGGAGCAACCCTTCCGAATCCTTCGTGAAGTGGACCGCCTGACGACGCTGTCGGCACGGATATTGTGTCAGGCCGGCCCGGACGGTCGGAGGGGAGGACACCACGTGGGCATCCAGCATCCGGCTGACCTGCGTATCGAGCGGGTCTCCATGGCCCACCCCGACGCCCGGCTGCTGACCGAGGAGGTCCAGCAGGAGTACGTCGTGCGCTACGGCGGCCGCGACGAGACGCCGTACGACCCCACCGAGTTCGACCCGCCGACCGGCGCGTTCTACGTCGGCTACCGCGACGGGCACCCGGTGTCGATGGGCGGTTGGCGGTTCCGCGACGACGTGAGCCGGCTGGGGTCGCAGCGCCCGGCTGAGGTCAAGCGGATGTACGTCGTCCCGGCGGCTCGGCGCAGCGGGCTCGCCCGGCTGATGCTGGCCCATCTCGAGGCGACCGCGCGCGATGCCGGGGCCGACGTGGTGCTGCTCGAGACCGGCCTCGAGCAGCCCGAGGGGATCTCGCTCTACGAGTCGGCGGGCTACGTGCGCATCGACGGGTTCGGTCACTACCGCGGGTTCCCGAGCAACCGCTGCTACGCCCGCCGCCTCGCGTAGTGGGAGACTCCGGCCCGTGAACGAGAACCCACTGCCGGACTGGTCCGGCTTCGCGTTCGGCGCAGCGGTGGTCGCCGCGCTGGTGTTGGCGGCCGGTGTCTCCCAGCTCGCGCCGCTGCTGGCCGGTCCGCGAGCGTGGCGAGCCTCGCTGACCCTGGCCGTACCGCTGGCCCTGGCGCTGGTCGCGCTCTGCCTCCTGGTGCCCGGTCAGGCGGCGACCACCCTCGGCGCCGAGATCATCGTGGTCGCCACGGTGCTCGGGCTGGCGGCGGTGATCTGGTTCGGGACGACGTTGGCGGCACCCGACGAGCGTCTGCACGGCCGGTCGGTCACGCTGGCGGCCGTCCTCCTCCCGGTGGTCCTGCTCCTCGTCGGAGGCACCGCGCTGGCGGCGGACTCGCTCAGCGGCCTCACCTGGGTGTTCGCGGCGACGGTGGCCGGGGTGGTCACCACCGCGCTCTCCACCGGCCTGCTGATGGCCGAGCGGAGCGCCTGACGAAGTCCGCACGACGCTACGCTCCGCGACATGGGTCTCTTCGGCGGTGGCACGACGGACCGCGCCGAGCTGCTCGAGCTCGAGGCGCGGGTGGCGCGCCTCGAGGAACAGGTGGCCCGGCTGACCGCTGCGCTCGGGGCACAGCCGTCCCCGGCGATCCCGGCCGACCCGGCGACGCCGGCCGCCGCTCCCGCGGCCGATCTCTATCCGGAGGCCAGGGAGCTGGCCGCGGCAGGCCACAAGATCCACGCGATCAAGGTCGTCCGCGAGCAGAGCGGGCTGAGCCTCAAGGCTGCCAAGGACCTCGTCGAGAGCTGGTGAGCCTGCGCCCACTCTGGGCAGGAGGACGCGGCGAACACCCCGAGTCGGCAGGTGACGACTCGGTGGTCAGCCGGTGACGGCGTACCGCTCGTCGGTGATCTCGTGACCCCAGTACCTCGCCTCGAGCAGAGGTCGCAGGGTCGCCGTCCGGCCCAGGCCCGCAACCAGGGCGGCGGTCTCGGCGCCGGTCAGCCCCGCTCCGGTCGACCAGCTGCCCTCGACCAGCACCAGCCGCCCACCGTCGCGCAGCAGGCGAGCCCAACGCTCGAGGGCGGCGGCCGGGTCGGGCATCGCCCACAGGACGTGCCGGCTCAGCACCACGTCGTACGACGCGGGGTCGAGCGGAGGCGCGGAGGCGTCGGCCACGACGAACTCGACCTCGGGCGCCTTGGCCCGGGCCCGTCGGACCATCTCCGGAGAGACGTCGACGCCGGTGACGTCGTAGCCCTCCTCGGTCAGCAGCAGGGCGAGCGTGCCGGTGCCGCAGCCGAGGTCGGCGACCCGGGCCGGTGGCGGCGGCAGCAGGTCACGAAGGAGCTCGCGCCAGGCGGCGCGGACCCCGGGGTCGCGCAGGCCGTGGTCGGCTGCCTCGTCGAAGGTCTGCGCCTCGTCGTCCCACAGCGCGCGCACGCGGTCCGCGCGGGTGACCTCGTAGACACCGTCGCCCTGCTCCCAGCCGGGGATCGGGTCCTCCCACTCGCGGACCTCGGTGCGGAGGTGCCGCAGGCCGAGCCGGTCCATCACCCGCCGCGAGCGGGCGTTGACGGCCATCGTCTCCGCCCAGACCCGGTCGAGTTCGAGCACCTCGAACGCGTGCCGGATCAAGGCCTGCGCGCCCTCGACGGCGTACCCGTGGCCCCACGCGAGCCGCGGCAGCCGCCAGCCGATCTCACCGGCCCGGTCGTCGTCGGGGTCGGCGCTGAGGAACCAGACGCCGCTGAACACGCCGTCCACGAGCCCGGCCCAGAGGCCGAAGTCGCCCTGACCCGCCACCCAGCCGGGCAGCTCGGCGGCGACCGCGTCGGCAGACATCGGCGGGCCGATGAAGGCCATCACCTCTGGATCGGCGTTGAGCGCGACCAGCTCAGCTCGGTCGGCCTCGGTCAGCGGCCGCAGGGTCAGCCGGTCGGTGTGGAGGGTGGGTCGAGTCACTGCCGGATCACCACGGGTGTTCCGCCGGCGAGCACGCCCCTACTCCGACCACGTCGGATCCCAGCCCTCGACCGACTCCGCCGGCCGCGACGACGGACCGGTGTAGACCGCGCTCGGCCGGATCAGCCGGCCGGTGCGCTTCTGCTCGAGGATGTGCGCGGACCAGCCCGCCGTCCGGGCGCAGGTGAACATCGAGGTGAACATCGGCGCCGGCACTTCGGCGAAGTCGAGCACGATCGCGGCCCAGAACTCCACGTTGGTCTCGAGCACCCGGTCGGGCCTGCGGGCGCGCAGCTCGGCCAGCGCGGCCTTCTCGAGCGCCTCGGCGACCTCGAAGCGCGGGGCGCCGAGCTCGCGCGCCGTACGCCGGAGCACCCGGGCCCGGGGGTCCTCGGCACGGTAGACGCGGTGGCCGAAGCCCATCAGCCGCTCGCCGTTGTCGAGCAGCTCCTTGACGTACGACGAGGCATCGCCGCGCCGCTCGACCTCCTCGATCATGCCCAGGACGCGCGAGGGGGCGCCGCCGTGGAGCGGGCCGCTCATCGCCCCGATCGCCCCGGAGAACGCCGCCGCGACGTCCGCACCGGTCGAGGTGATGACCCGCGCGGTGAAGGTGGAGGCGTTCATGCCGTGCTCGGCCGCGGAGCTCCAGTAGGCGTCGATCGCGCTGACGTGGCGCGGATCGGCCTCACCGCGCCAGCGGATCAGGAACTTCTCGGCCAGCGTCGCCCCCTGGTCGACGACGCGTTGCGGCACGATCGGGTGGCCGAGCCCACGCGCCGACTGCGCGGCGTAGGAGAGGATCATGACCGCGACCCGGGACAGGTCGAGGCGGGCCTGCTCGTCGGAGATGTCGTAGGTCTGGCCCATGCCCAGCATCGGCGCGAGCATCGCCACCGACGCCTGTACGTCCGCGCGCACGTCGCCGGTGTGGATCGCGATGTTGTAGGGCTCGGCCGGCGGCAGCCCTGGCTCGTAGGTGCCGTCGACGAGCAGTCCCCAGACCTTCTCGAACGGCACGCGCCCGGCCAGCTCCTCGATGTCGACGCCGCGGTAGCGGAGCGCTGACCCCGCCTTGTCGGGCTCGGCGATCTCGGTCGCGAACGCCACCACACCCTCGAGGCCCTCGCGGACCTCGGGAACGCGGACGGTCCCGCTGCTCTGCTCGGACATGCAACTCCTTGCTCGGAGGGCGGCTCGGACGCGCCGGCTGACGTACCCACCGATTCTGCCCGGAGTGCCCCCGCCGCACACCCGCAGGGTCCCCGCTCGGGAACTCGGGCCTGGACGGGATGGTTGGATCGAGGCGTGAGCGATCCCTATGCCGCCCTGCGTCGCGACTACGCCGACGGCGGCCTGGTCGAGGACGACCTCGCGCCCGATCCGTTCGCGATGTTCCAGCGGTGGTACGACGACGCCGTCGCCGCCGGCCTCTACGAACCGAACGCGATGGTCATCGCCTCCGTGTCCGACGACGGGCGCCCGTCGTCACGCATGGTGCTGCTCAAGGGGTTCTCGGACGAGGGCTGGGCGTTCTTCACCAACCTCGGCTCGCGCAAGGCCACCGAGCTCCGGCATCACCAGGAGTGCGCGCTGCTCTTCCCGTGGCACCCGCTCGAGCGGCAGGTCCGGGTCGACGGCCGGGCCACGCTGCTCCCGCAGGCCGATGTCGAGGCGTACTTCGCCACCCGCCCGCGCGGTGCCCAGCTCGGCGCCCACGCCAGCCGCCAGTCGCGCCCCGTCGGCTCCCGCCAGGAGCTGCAGGACGCCCTGGCGGCGGCCGACGCGGCCTACCCCGATGCGGTGCCGGTGCCCGAGGAGTGGGGTGGCTTCCGCATCGTGCCCGAGGTCGTGGAGTTCTGGCAGGGCCGGCCCGGACGCCTGCACGACCGCCTCGTCTACGCCCGGTCCGGAACCGGCTGGGCGACCCAGCGACTGGCCCCCTGAGGCGATGGAGCCCGACCTGGCCGTGGTGGCCGAGTTGTCCGCCGAGGACGACCACGTGAGCGCCGAGGAGCTGCTCACCGCCCACGGCTGGACGCGCTGCGGCCTGGGCGACTGGGCGGTCGTCCTCGGATCGCCGTCGCGGACCCTGGCAGCCAGGATCGCGCCGTTCGACCCGGTCGCGCCCTACACCGCGCAGCTGTTCCGCGAGGCAGCGCCGACCCGGCAGGTCCCCGCGCTGCACGCCTACGTCGAGCTCGACGGGGGAGCGGTGTGCACCGTGATGGAGCTCCTCGGACCGGTCGCGGAGGAGCGCGCAGCAGCCTTCTTCCGCGCTCTCGAGGCGCGTGCTCCCGACCTCGCGGAGCTGGCCGAGGTGATCGACCGGGTGCTGTCCCGGGCCCGCGCCGAGCTGCCGTGGTGCGGGCCTCTCGACCCGAACCCGTCGAACGTGATGGCCCGACCAGACGGCTCCCTCGTGCTCACCGACCCGTTCTACGCCGACGGGCCAGGTCTCTATGGCTCGCTGACGATCGAAGCGCACCTGGTCGCCAGGGCCATCCCGGCCGACGCCCGCCGCCACATGTTCGACCTCCCTCTCGCCTGGACCGGCCGGTGGGATCCCGACGAGCGCGCCCGGTTGGAGGCGGCCCTGGCAGCTGCCGACGCCGATCTGGCCCGCTGACCGCGAGACCTCCCTATCGTGGTGCCGGTGAAGCGCTCGGTCCTGCTGACCCTCGTCGTCGCCACCACCCTCGCGGGGCCGGTCGCGGCGCACGCCACCACGTCGGACGACGCACGGACGACGGCCACGGACCGCGCCCGCGGCGTCCGGCACGTCGGCGTACCGCCGGCCGGCCGCGCCGTAGACGTCAGCCATCCCGACCGCGTCATCGGCAACGGCACCGCCGCCAGCTGCACCTCCGCCAAGGTCGTCAGCGCGGTGGCCAAGGGCGGCGTGATCACCTTCGACTGCGGCACTGCCCCGGTCGTGATCCGGATGTCCGCCACCGCGAAGGTGGTCAACACCAGCCGTCGGGTCGTCCTCGACGGCGGCGGCCGGGTGACCCTCGACGGGCTGGGGAAGCGCCGGATCCTCTACCAGGACACCTGCGACCGGCGCCAGATCTGGACCACCGACCACTGCGACAACCAGGCGCGACCGCACCTCGTCGTACAGCACCTCACCCTCGCCCACGGGAACTCCACGGGCCGGCTCTTCGACGGTGGGGGCGGCGGCGCGATCTTCGCCCGCGGCGGCACCCTGAAGGTCGTCGGCAGCCACTTCGTCGGCAACCGCTGCGACCCGACGGGCCCCGACCTGGGTGGGGCCGCGGTTCGCGCGCTCTCGCAGTACGACGGCCGGCCGGTCTACGTGGTCGGCAGCACGTTCCGTGGCGGTCGCTGCAGCAACGGCTCCGCGCTCTCGAGCATCGGCGTCTCGTGGACCGTGCTCAACAGCGTTTTCACCGGCAACCGGGCGATCGGGCACGGCGCCAACCCGCAACGGCCGGGCACCAAGGGTGGCGGCTCGGGCGGGGCGATCTACACCGACGGCAACCGCTACGTCGTCCGCGTGGGCGGGACCCTGATCCGGCACAACCACGCCAACGAGGGCGGCGGCGCCATCTTCTTCGTCAGCAACGACCGCACCGGCAGCCTCCACCTGCGCTGGTCGACCCTCGAGGACAATGTCAGCGAGCGCTTCGAGACCCGGCCCGGCATCTTCTACCTCGGTCACGGCCCGATCGACGTCAGCCACTCGATCATCCGCTGACGGGGCAACTCACTTCTGCTCGTGGCCGGCTCGCACCTACGATGACCGGATGGTGCTGCTCGAGCGCACACCGGCGCTCGGGAGCGTGACCGACTACCTCGCTGCTGCCGCGAGCGGTCATGGACGACTGGTGTTCATCGGCGGGGAGGCCGGCGTCGGCAAGACGACGCTGGTCGAGCACGTGGTCTCGCACGCCGGCTCGAGCGTGCGGGTCGCCCGCGGCGCCTGCGACGGCTCCAGCACGCCGTCCCCTCTCGGGCCCCTCCGCGAGATGCTGCCGGCGCTGCCGGGGGGCATCTGGCCGGACGACGCCGAGCGCGCCGACGTCTTCACCCGGCTCTCCGAGGCGCTCGGTCGCCCCGGCACGCCGACCCTCGTCGTCGTCGAGGACGCGCACTGGGCCGACGATGCGACCCTCGACCTGCTGCGGCACCTGGCCCGGCGGGTCCACCACCTCCGCGCTCTGGTGCTGGTGACCTATCGGGCCGAGGAGGCCGTCGGCAGCCATCCGCTGCGCCTGCTCTTCGGAGACGTCGGCGGCGCTTCCGGCGTACGCCGGATCGACCTGAACCCGCTCAGCGTGGAGGGGGTGCGGGCCCTGCTGGACCAGGCCGCCGCCGAGTCCGGGTCGTCCACGGTGCGGGACGCCGAGGAGCTCCACCGGACCACCGGCGGCAACCCGTTCTTCGTCACCGAGGTGATCGCCAGCGACGCGGACGCCGTACCGAGGAGCGTGCGGGAAGCCGTGCTCGCCCGGGTCTCCCGGCTCTCCGACCCTGCCCGCGACGGGCTGGACCTGGTGGCGCTGGCCGGACCTCGGTGCGAGGTGGGGCTGGTGGAGGAGGTGGCGCCCGAGCTGGCCCTGTCGTTGGACGAGGCCCTCGACCGCGGCGTGCTGCTGCTCACCGGTGACCTGCTGATGTTCCGCCACGAGCTGGCGCGGCTCACGGTCCGCGACGAGATCCCCTTGCTCCGGCGGCGCACGGGCCACCGCCAGGTGCTGCAGTGGCTGCAGGACCACGACGGCGACCCGGCTCGGATGGCCTACCACGCCGAGGCTGCCGGCCAGGGCGATGCGGCCCACGAGCACGCGCTGGTCGCCGCGGCCCGGGCGGCCCGTCTAGGGTCGCACCGCGAGGCTGTCGAGCAGTACGAGCGCGCCCTGCGTCACGCGCCGCCGGTCCGGGACCGGGCCCGAGCCGAGCTGCTGGGCCGGCTCTCGGTCGAGCACTACGTGACGGGCCGGATGGAGGAGGCACGCGTCGTACGGGCGCAGGCGCTGGAGGTCTGGTCCGAGCTGGGCGACGTCGAGCAGATCGGGGACAGCCGGCGGTGGCTGTCCCGCCTGGTGTGGTTCCTCGGCGAGAGCGACGTGGCGGAGGAGTACGCCGAGTCGGCCTACGCCGTTCTCGAAGGCACGGGCGGGATCGCCGAGGCGATGGCCGCGAGCAACCGTGGGCACCTGCGGATGCTGGCCGGAGACCTGGGCGGCACCCGCGAGTGGGCCACACGAGCGCTCGACCTCGTCGGTGAGCGCGAAGACCTCGCGGCGGAAGAGGTGCGTGTGCACGCACTCAACAACTTGGGCACCGCTGAGCTCGACGGCGGGGAGCACAAGCCCGGGTGGGCCCTGCTGGAGGAGAGCCTGCACCGGTCGCAGGCGGCGGACCTGCACGCCGATGCCGCGCGGGCGTTCACCAACCTCGGGGCTCAGGCGGTCGGGCGGCACGACCACCTGCGTGCGGGCGCGTTCCTGTCCGGCGGGCTGTCCTACTGCATCGAGCGGGACCTCGACGCCTGGGTCACCTACATGCGCGGCTGGCAGGCCCTCCACCACCTCGACCGCGGAGACCTCGTGGGCGCTGCGACGACGGCCGAGGTCGTGCTCCGGAACCCTCGCACGGTGGTGGTGAGCCGGGTCATCCCGCTCTGCACGCTGGCTCTGGCCCGTGCCAGGGCGGGGGGTGGCGACTATGCCGAGCCGCTGCGCGAGGTGTACGAGACGGCGTTCCGCATCGGGGAGGCGCAGCGGATCGCGCCGGCTGCCTTCGCGGCCTGCGAGATCGCCTGGCTCGAAGGTGACCAGGTCCGCATCGAGCAGGTGTTGGCCGAGGCCTGGCCAGTGGTCAGGGAGACCCCGGCGATCGGGTTGCGGGAGCTCCTCGTCTCGTGGCTGCCCGACCGGGAGGCCGCCGCCGAGGCGGAGCTCATGAGCGGACCGCGTCGGGCCGAGGCCCTCCGGCAGTGGGACGAGGCCGCGGCCGGGTGGGACGAGCGCGGGAGCCCGTACGCCGCTGCGCTGGCGTTGGCTCGCTCCGGCTCGGAGGAGGGACTGGCCGCCGCTGTCGTGCGGTTCGACGACCTCGGGGCCGAGGGGGCCGCGGCTCGCGCCCGGGCCCTGGCCCGGGGCCGGGGCTGGTCGACGCCCCGGCGACGCCGTACCGAGACCCGCCGGCACCCCCAGGGCCTGACCCGGCGTGAGGCCGAGGTGGCCGGCCTCCTGGCCGACGGGCTCTCGAACGCCGCCATCGCCGATCGGCTGGTCCTCTCCCAGCGCACCGTGGAGCACCACGTCGCCGCCGTCCTGGCCAAGCTCGACGTCCCCTCCCGCCACGCCGTCCGCGACACCCTCGAGCTGCCCTGACCGGTAGTCCGTGACGATCGCGAGCCGGTTCCGCCCGGATCGCCTGCTGTTCGTCACGGACTACCGGAAATGAGTTGTGAGTGAGCGCTCACTCAGTTAGGGTGACGGGGTGACTCCGCGTGCTTCTGCCATGGCCCCTGAGGATCGGCGTAAGGCGATCGTGCGCGCCCTGGTGCCGTTGCTCGTGGAGCGGGGGGGCGAGGTGAGCACCCGCGAGATAGCCCAGGCGGCCGGGATCGCGGAGGGCACGATCTTCCGGGTCTTCCCCGACAAGAAGAGCCTGATGCTGGCCGCGGCGGAGGAGGCCATCAACCCGGCCGACGGGCAGGCGGCGTTCGACGCCGCGATGGCTGCCGACCTCGACCTGCGGGCCCAGGTCATCGCCGCCGCGCAGCGGATCCTGGACCGGATGCGGATGACGATGTCGGTGATGATGGCCGTCCGGTCCCACCTCTGGAACGACGAGGCGCACCGCCAGCACCACGAGGGCGACAAGCACTTCGGCCCGCCGCAGTTCGTGCTCGACGCCCAGGCCGAGCTCCACCGCCGGCTGACCGGGCTGTTCGAGCCGCATCGCGACGAGCTCGCGGTCGAGCCCGAGGTGGCCGCCCTCGCCCTGCGCAGCCTCGTGTTCGGGGCCAGCCGTCCCGAGCTGGGCATGGTGCCCGCGCTCGACGCGCAGCAGATCGCCGACCTCCTCCTGCAGGGGGTCACCACCAGGACTCCGGCCAAGACTTCGACCAGACTTCGACCCAGACTTCGACCCAGACTTCGACCCAGACTTCCACTCAGATATCGGCATCGGGAGACAACTGAGATGTTGCTCAAGCTCGTCCGCAGGTTCCTCGCGGACTACAAGCGGCCACTCGCCTACGTGGTCGTGCTGCAGTTCATCGGCACCGTGATGGCCCTCTACCTGCCGAGCCTCAATGCCGACATCATCGACAACGGCGTCGTCAACGGCGACACCGGCTACATCCTGCGGATCGGCGCGGTGATGCTCGGCGTCGCGTTCGTGCAGATCGCGTGCTCCATCGGCGCGGTCTGGTTCGGCGCGAGGACCGCCATGAGCTTCGGCCGGGACGTCCGCGGTGCGATCTTCCACCGCGTCGGCACCTTCTCCCAGCGCGAGGTGCAGCACTTCGGCGCCCCCAGCCTGATCACCCGCGAGACCAACGACGTCCAGCAGGTGCAGATGCTCGTGCTGCTGTCGTGCACCCTGATGGTGATGGCGCCGATCATGATGGTCGGCGGCATCTTCATGGCGGTCCGGCAGGATCTCGGGCTGTCGTGGATCATCGCCGTCACGGTTCCGGTGCTGGCCGCCGCGCTGGGCTTCATCATCTCCCGGATGGTGCCGAGCTTCCGGCTCATGCAGAGCCGGATCGACGAGGTCAACCGGCTCCTCCGCGAGCAGATCACCGGCGTCCGCGTCGTGCGGGCGTTCGTCCGTGAGCCGCTCGAGACCGAGCGCTTCGCCGTCGCCAACAGCGACCTGACCGCGGTGGCGACCCGCGCCGGCCGCTGGCTGGCCACGATGTTCCCGACCGTGATGCTGATCGCCAACGTCGCGTCGGTCGCGGTGCTGTGGTTCGGCGGCCACCGGGTGGAGTCCGGAGACATGCAGGTCGGCGCCCTCACGGCGTACCTCGCCTATCTCATGCAGATCGTGATGTCGGTGATGATGGCGACCTTCATGATGATGCAGATCCCGAGGTCGGCGGTGTGCGCCGACCGGATCATGGAGGTGCTGGACACCGACACCTCGGTGCCCGCTCCGAGTCCGGACGACGCGGTCACCGTGCTGCCCGAGCGCGGCACGCTCGAGCTGAGCGGGGTCGAGTACAGCTATCCCGGCGCCGACGAGCCGGTCCTGCACGACATCTCGTTCCGGGTCGTGCCCGGCCAGACCGTGGCCGTGGTCGGCTCCACCGGTGCCGGGAAGAGCACCCTGGTCAACCTGGTGCCCCGGCTCTTCGACGTCACCGCCGGCGAGGTACGGGTCGGTGGGGTCGACGTACGCCGACTCGCACCCGAGCAGCTGTGGTCGGGGATCGGGCTGGTGCCGCAGAAGGCGTTCCTCTTCAGCGGGACCGTGCGCTCCAACCTCCTGCACGGGCACTCGGAGGCCAGCGACGAAGACCTGTGGCGGGCTCTGCAGATCGCCCAGGCCGACGACTTCGTCCGAGAGATGCCGGAGGGTCTCGACGCCCCGATCGTCCAGGGCGGTACCAACGTCAGCGGCGGCCAGCGGCAGCGGCTCGCCATCGCCCGCGCCGTCGTACGACGTCCCGACCTCTACCTGTTCGACGACTCCTTCTCCGCGCTCGACCTGGCCACCGACGCCCGGCTGCGAGCCGCGCTCCGGCCGGTCACCCGCGACGCGACGGTGCTGATCGTCGCCCAGCGGGTCTCCACCATCCGCGACGCCGACCTGATCCTCGTGCTGGAGGACGGCGTGATCGTCGGTCGCGGCACCCACCACGAGCTGCTCGACACGTGTGCGACCTATCAGGAGATCGTCGCCTCCCAGCTGAGTGCCGAGGAGGCAGCGTGAGCGACCAGACGAAGGCGCCCGAGACCGCCTCGAAGACCGGTCACGCCCAGCTGAAGGAGACCGAGCGCGTCGAGGCCGGACCCGGCGGTCCCGGCCGGGGTGGCCCGTTCGGCGGCGGCATGGTCGGCCAGAAGGCCCACGACTTCAAGCCCAACGCCAAGCGGCTGGTCGCGCGGATGGCGCCGGAGCGGACCAAGGCGATCTTCGTGGTCATCCTGGCCGTCGCCAGCGTCGGACTGATGACGCTCGGCCCGCGCATCCTGGGCCGCGCCACCGACCTGATCTTCGCCGGCCTGATGGGCAAGCAGCTGGGCGACAAGGGCATCCCGGCCGGCACCTCGCAGGAGCAGGTCGTCGCCGGGCTCCAGGCGAAGGGGGACGACAAGCAGGCCTCGATGATCGCCTCGATGAAGCACTTCGTGGTCGGCCAGGGCGTCGACTTCACCGCCGTCAGCCACGTGCTGCTCCTCGTGCTCGCGGTCTACCTCGCGGCGTCGCTGCTGGCCTGGCTCCAGGGCTACCTGCTCAACGACGTCGTCCAGCGCACCATCTACCGGATGCGCAGCGACGTGGAGGAGAAGGTCAACAGCCTGCCCCTGAGCTACTTCGACCGGCAGCCGCGCGGCGAGCTGCTCAGCCGGGTCACCAACGACATCGACAACATCAGCCAGACCCTGCAGCAGACGATGAGCCAGCTGATGACGTCGTTGCTGACCGTGGTCTTCGTGGTGGTCATGATGTTCTCGATCTCGTGGGAGCTCGCGCTTGTCGCCCTGATCACCGTACCGGTCACGATGATCGTGGCCCAGCAGGTGATGAAGCGCAGCCAGGGCATGTTCATCGACCAGTGGCGTCGTACCGGCCGGCTCAACGCCCACATCGAGGAGACCTTCTCCGGCCACGCCCTGGTCAAGGTCTTCGGCCGGCAGGCCGAGGTCGAGCAGACGTTCGCCGAGGAGAACGAGAAGCTCTACGAGGCATCGTTCGGCGCGCAGTTCGTCAGCGGCCTGATCATGCCGACGATGATGTTCATCGGCAACCTCAACTACGTCGTGATCGCGGTCCTCGGCGGGCTCAAGGTCGCCAACGGGTCGATCTCGCTCGGTGACGTGCAGGCGTTCATCCAGTACTCCCGCCAGTTCACCCAGCCACTCACCCAGGTCGCCTCCATGGCCAACCTGCTGCAGTCGGGCGTGGCCAGCGCCGAGCGCGTCTTTGAGCTCCTCGACGCCCCGGAGCAGGAGCCGGACGCCACCGGTACGCCGGCCCCCGAGGGCGAGCGGCACGGCGAGGTCCGCTTCGAGCACGTGTCGTTCTCCTACAGCGCCGAGACACCGCTGATCGAGGATCTCTCCCTGGTCGCCCGCCCAGGGCACACCGTGGCCATCGTGGGCCCGACCGGCGCCGGCAAGACCACGCTGGTCAACCTGGTGATGCGGTTCTACGACGTCGACCGGGGCCGGATCACCCTCGACGGCGTGGACATCGCGGCCATGCCGCGGGCCGACCTGCGCAACCAGATCGGGATGGTGCTCCAGGACACCTGGCTCTTCGCCGGCACGATCCGCGAGAACATCGCCTACGGGCGCCCCGGAGCGACCGAGGACGACATCCTCGAGGCCGCGCAGCGCGACGTACGTCGACCGCTTCGTGCACTCGCTGCCCGATGGCTACGACACCCACATCGACGAGGACGGCAGCAACCTGTCCGCCGGTGAGCGCCAGCTGATCACGATCGCGCGGGCGTTCCTGTCCGACCCGGCACTGCTGATCCTCGACGAGGCGACCTCGTCGGTCGACACCCGCACCGAGCTGCTGCTGCAGCACGCGATGGCGGCTCTACGCACGGACCGCACGTCGTTCGTGATCGCCCACCGACTCTCGACGATCCGCGACGCCGACCTGATCCTGGTGATGGAGGACGGCGCGATCGTCGAGCAGGGCACCCACGAGTCGCTGCTCGACGACGAGGGCGCCTACGCGCGGCTCTACAACGCCCAGTTCGTGGCCCCGGAGGAGTCGGCCGTGGCCTGACGCCCCAACCAGTGGCCTCAGCGCCCCAGTGAGATAGTCCCCGACGTTCTGGCTGTCTCCAGGGCCGCGGAGGCAGCAAGAACGTCGGGGACTATCTGGTCCGGCCGGGCGGGGTGGGGGCGGGGGCTCAGGCCACCGCGCCCCAGGGGAGCACCGGGGGAGCCCAGGGGAGCACCGGGGGAGCCCAGGGGAGCACCTGGGGAGCCCAGGGGAGGCCCAGGGGAGCACAAGGGGAGCACCAGGCCGGACGCGTGGGCCGGGGCGGCGTCCGTCGGTGCACTACACGATGTGAAACCCCTTGAGCGGGCTTGACCCGGCGGGTTAGCGTCGTCCTACACGAGGAAGGAGGTGGTCCAGAGTTGAGTACCTATAGGACGCGTGAGGTGGCTGCGGTCTAGCAGCAACCGGCCAGCCCGAAGTGTTGCTGGCATTCCAACGCAGTCACCCGACCCGCAGGTGATCCGGCCCACGTCCGGCCGGAGGGACCCGGACTTCTCCGAGGTCACACCTGCGGGTCGTCTGCGTCCGAGCGCTTCCTCGCGCGCGGCGCGCGCGGAAGGAGCGCGGGGGCGTCTGGGAACCGATCGGCGATTCGGAGATGTCCACGCTCAGGAATATAGTTGTCCTCGACAACTGTTATCGCCCGTATGAGGAACCCCGTGTCGACCACCACCACTCATCCACAGCTCTCCGGGGGCTCCGCCCCCGTCACCCTTCCCGCCGATCGCTCCAGCGCGATGACCCACCGCGAGGTGCTCGAGGCCATGTCCGGCCTCCTGCTCGCGATGTTCGTCGCCATGCTGTCGAGCACCGTCGTCTCCAACGCCCTGCCCCGCATCGTCGAGAGCCTGCACGGCAGCCAGACCGGGTACACCTGGGTCGTCGTCGCCACCCTGCTCACGATGACCGCGACCACGCCGATCTGGGGGAAGCTGTCCGACCAGTTCTCCAAGAAGGCGCTGGTGCAGACTGCCCTGGTCATCTACGTGATCGGCTCGCTGGTCGCGGGGACCGCCGCCAACATGGGCGTCCTGATCGGCGCCCGGGCGATCCAGGGCCTCGGCGTCGGCGGCCTGACCGCGCTCGTCCAGGTCGTGATCGCGAGCATGGTCACCCCGCGCGAGCGCGGCCGCTACAGCGGCTACATCGGCGCCGTCTTCGCCACCGCCACCCTCAGCGGCCCGCTCATCGGGGGTGTCATCGTCGACACGCCGGGCCTGGGCTGGCGCTGGTGCTTCTACGTCGGCATCCCCGTCGCCGTGGCGGCGTTCGTGCTCCTGCAGAAGACCCTGCACCTGCCCGTCGTACGCCGGTCGGGCAAGGCCGACATCGACTACCTCGGCGCCACGCTGCTGATGGGCGGCGTCAGCATCCTGCTGATCTGGGTCACCCTCGCCGGCAACCAGTTCGGCTGGACCTCGGCCGTGAGCGGGGCGCTCGTGGTCGGCGGGCTGGCCGTGATCGCCGCCGCGGTGTACGTCGAGGCGCGCGTCGCGGTCGACCCGATCATCCCGCTGCGGCTCTTCCGCGACCGGACGACGGCGCTGGCCACCGGCGCGTCGATGATGGTCGGCATCGCGATGTTCGGGGCCACGGTCTACCTCAGCCAGTACTTCCAGATCGCCCGCGGCATGAGCCCCACGCGCGCCGGGCTGATGACCGTCTTCATGGTCGGCGGCCTGGTGATCTCGAGCATGGTGACCGGCCGGATCATCACCCGCACCGGCACCTGGAAGCGCTACCTGGTCGGTGGCATGGTCGCCGTCGTGGTCGGCGTGGCGCTGTTGTCGCAGATCGACGCGGTCACCCCGCTGTGGGTGCTTGCGCTCGACATGGTGGTCCTCGGACTCGGGCTCGGCGCCACGATGCAGAACCTGGTGCTGTCGGTCCAGAACAACGCCGCCCAGGCCGACATGGGCGCGGCCAGCTCCCTCGTCGCCTTCTCCCGCAGCCTCGGCGGCTCGATCGGCGTGGCCGCGCTCGGTGCGGTCCTCAGCCACCAGGTCGCGGCGAAGGTCGCCGCGGGCCTGGCCGCGATGGGCCAGGCGGCCACGGCCGGTCAGAGCCACCAGATCCCCGACCTGGCCACGCTCCCGGAGCCGGTGCGGATGCTGTTCGAGCAGGCCTTCGGGACCGCCACGGGACACGTGTTCCTGGTCGCGGTACCGTTCGCGGCGATCGCCCTGGTCTGCGTGGCCTTCATCCGGGAGGTCCCGCTGCGCACCACGATCCACCGCGCGGACGAGGTCGAGGTTCTCGAGCCGTCAGGCAGGAGCTACGAGGGAGTGGGAAGTCGTGTCGAGGGCTGACGAGCTCGGCCGCCTCGAGCAAGAGGTCGGCGTGCTGATCCGACGGGTCAAGCGCGTGATCGGCGAGCGCGCCCGAGCGGTCCACCCCGACCTCCAGCCCGCGTCGTACTTGATGCTCAGCTATCTCGGGACCTCCGGGCCGCAGCGCTCGTCGGTGCTCTCGGAGCGGTTCGGGGTCGACAAGGGTGCGATCAGCCGCCAGGTGCAGCACCTGTGCGACCTCGGCCTGCTCGAGCGGACCCCGGATCCCGAGGACGGACGCGCCACCCTGGTCTCGGCCAGCGCGGATGCCGTCCACCGGCTGGAATCCATCAGCACCGACCGCCGGCGGTGGCTCGCCGAGCAGCTGGCCGACTGGTCGGAGGACGACCTCCGCGAGTTCGTGACCGGCCTCGCCCGCTACAACGCCGCGCTCGACTGAGCTCGTACGCCGCTCAGTCGCCCGCCGCGTCGCGGCCGCGCTCGACCAGCCGGGCGTCGGGCTGGAGGACGACCTGCTCGTCCTTGCCCTCGTAGTCGACCAGGCTGAGGAACAGCCGCAGGGCGTTGATCCGTGCGCGCTTCTTGTCGTTGCTCTTGATGGTGTGCCAGGGCGCGTGGTCGGTGTCGGTCCGGAGGAACATCTCCTCCTTGGCCTCGGTGTAGGCGTCCCACTTGTCGAGGCTCTCGAGGTCCATCGGCGACAGCTTCCAGCGCCGGACCGGGTCGATCTGGCGGATCGCGAAGCGCGTGCGCTGCTCCTGCTGGGTCACCGAGAACCACAGCTTGGTCAGCTGGATCCCGGAGTCGACCAGCATCTCCTCGAAGAGCGGCGCCTGGGTCATGAACGTCTGGTACTCGTCCTCCTCGCAGAAGCCCATCACCCGCTCGACACCGGCCCGGTTGTACCAGGAGCGGTCGAACATCACGATGTCACCGCGGGTGGGCAGGTAGGAGGTGTACCGCTGGAAGTACCACTGGCCCGTCTCCGTGGTCGTCGGCTTGGTCAGCGCGACGACCCGGGCCGAGCGCGGGTTGAGGTGCTCCATGAACCGCTTGATCGTGCCGCCCTTCCCGGCCGCGTCGCGGCCCTCGAAGACGATGACGTGCCGCCGACCCCTGTCCTGGGCGTCGTACTGGAACTTCAGCAGCTCGATCTGGAGGAGGTACTTCTCCACCTCGTAGTCGTTACGGCTCATCAGCCGGTCGTAGGGGTAGTCCTCGCGCCACGTCTCCACGGCCTTGCCGTCGGGCGTGATCAGCATCGGGTCGTCCCCGTGGTCGTCGCGCACCGTGTAGCCCTCGCGGGCGAGTGCGTCGATGAACTCGCGCAGACCCATCTGGTGCATCGCAGGGTCAGGGATCCGGTCGACGTGCTTCACGGTCCGAGGGAACCGTGCGCGGCGCCGTTGCGCAACAGTCCTTCGTCCTCCGTCGCGGGCGGCCTCGGTCACCCTTGCCGGCACACCCAGGCGGCGGTGTCGGGCGGGAGCAGGCCGCCGTCGAGCGGCCCGCTCGTCAGCACGACCTCACCGGGCGGCAGCCGCACGGGTCGCAGGCCGCAGTTGCACACGACGGTGAGCGGCCCGCGTCGTAGCTCCAGCACCGTGGACCTGCGTCGGCTGACCGCGACGTCGTCGGGAAGGCCCTGGAGCCTGCGCCGCGCCAGGAGAGCGTCCCGGTAGAACGTCCAGGTCGACCCCGGGTCCTTCCGCTGGGCGGCGACCGTGAGGCTCGCCCAGTCGCCGGGCATCTCCAGCCAGGTACGTGTGCCGGCCGGACTGAAGCCGTACGGTGAGCGGGTGCCGCGCCAGGGGATCGGCACCCGGCAGCCGTCGCGCCCGATCCGGCCGGTGCGCAGCCACAACGGGTCCTGCCGCTGCTCGGGCGGTACGTCGACCTGCTCCAGCCCCAGCTCCTCACCCTGGTAGAGGTAGGCAGAGCCCGGCAGCGCCAGCATCGTCAGCGTCGCGGCACGCGCGCGCGCGAGCCCGACCGGGCCGCCGCCGTACCGGGTCGGGTGCCGGGCGGCGTCGTGGTTGGACAGCACCCAGGTGGGCGCCGCGTGCGTGGCCGACAGCGCCCCCAGCGTCTCCTCGACGACCTCGGCGAAGGCGGCCGCCGACCAGGGGGCCAGGAGCCAGGCGAAGTTGAACGTCTGCTGGAGCTCGTCGGGCCGCACGTAGCGGGCCATTGCCTCGGCGGTGGGGGCCCAGGCCTCGGCCACCGCCATCCGGTCGCCGTCGTACGACGCGAGGACGCGGTGCCAGGCGCGGTAGACGTCGTGCACCTCGGGCTGGTCCCACATCGGGTCGTCGTGCGCGGGCGGCGCGAGCATGCTGCGCTCGGCCGCCGCCCGACCGGGGCCGGGATGCCGGCTCTCGCCGCGCTGGTCGCGCAGGCTCGCGTCCTTGAGCAGCCCGTGGGCGACGTCGACGCGGAACCCGTCGACGCCGCGGTCGAGCCAGAAGCGGAGGACGTCCTCGAACATCGCCGCGACCTCGGGGTTGCGCCAGTCGAGGTCGGGCTGGGAGGCGTCGAAGAGGTGGAGGTACCACTCGCCATCGGCGACGCGGGTCCACGCCGGGCCACCGAAGACCGACTGCCAGTTGTTCGGCGGCCGGTCGCCGTGCCGCCCCCGGCCCTTGCGGAACAGGTAGCGCGCCCGCTCCGGGCTGCCGGGGCCGCGCGCCAGGGCGAGCCGGAACCACTCGTGGTCCGAGGAGGTGTGGTTGGGAACCAGGTCGATGATCACCTTCAGGCCCAGCTCGTGGGCCCGGCGCAGGAGTGCCTCGGCGTCGGTCAGCCGGCCGAAGCCCGGATCGACGTCGCGGTAGTCGGTGACGTCGTAGCCCGCGTCGCGCTGGGGCGAGGGGTAGAACGGCGTCAGCCAGACCGCGTCGACGCCGAGATCACGCAGGGAGGGCAGGTGGGCGGTGATGCCGGGGAGGTCGCCCAGGCCGTCTCCGTCGGAGTCGGCGAAGCTGCGGACGTAGACCTGGTAGACGACGGCCTCCCGCCACCACGGCATCTGGTCCGTCACGCGAAGTCCGCGGGGTCCACCTCGACCCAGAGGTGCTCGGCGGTGCCCACCACGCGCCCGTCGGCGTCGTACAGCGTGGCGGAGGTCCACGCCTTGCGGCCCTCGCGACCGCGGCCCAGCCCGACCACCACGTGCTCCTCGCCGATCTCGGGCAGCGAGTCGATCCGCGCTGACATCCGGGCCAGCACCATCAGCCGCTCCTCGAGGTCGCCGGCCCAGCCGCCGACGCAGTCGAGCGCGGCCCAGGTGACGGGGAGGCTCGCGCGCGGGCGCGCGTCGCCGTAGGAGTGGAAGTCCTCGGCGACGCTCGGCTCGGGAGTCCAGGTCGCGGCGACCCGGGCCAGGCCCTCCTGGTCGGCGACCCGGCCGGGGAAGATCCGCAGCCCGTCGCCGTCGGCCCGGCCGGTGCCGCAGGCGAAGCACGTGGGGAAGGGGTGGCTGCCCAGGCCGTGGTACGTCGTCATCGCGGCGCGGGCATCGGCGGGAGCGACCGGCTCCACGTCGACGAGGTGCTCGTGGCTGCACCGGGCCCGCAGCACCGGCCGCCCGTCGTACGACGCGACGACGCCGGCCGCGCCGCGCTCCCCGCGCCCGCCGCCGTCGTGGTCGCTCTCGCCGGGGCTGACGACCAGCGGGGTGTCGAGCGGTGGCGGGGCGAGCAGCGAGACGGTGACCGTCGGCCAGGGCCGGGCGTGGTCCTCGGGGCAGTCCGCGCCCGCGACTGCGGCGATCGCGCCGGCGCTCCAGCCGCCGTTGCCCGAGGACGGCGGCCCGCAGAACCGGGCGGGCACGATGACAGGGGGCAGGTCGGTCATGGGGTCTCCTCGGCCCGCGGCGCGGGCGTGGTCGGCGAGGTGGCGGCCGTGGCTCCCACTCTGCCAGCCTCCGCCAGCGATTGGCCGATGGGTCACAATGAGCCGGTGAGCGACCTGATCGACACCACGGAGATGTACCTCCGGACCATCTACGAGCTGGTCGAGGAGGGCATCGTCCCGTTACGGGCCCGGATCGCCGAGCGGCTGCACCAGTCGGGCCCGACGGTCTCGCAGACCGTGGCCCGCATGGAGCGCGACGGTCTGGTGACCGTCGAGGGCGACCGGCACCTCCAGCTCACCGACGAAGGCACGCGCCTGGCCACCCGGGTGATGCGCAAGCACCGGCTCGCCGAGCGGCTGCTCACCGACGTGATCGGGCTCGACTGGGAGCTCGTCCACGCGGAGGCCTGCCGGTGGGAGCACGTGATGTCCGAGACCGTCGAGCGCCGCCTGGTCGACCTGCTCGACCACCCGACCGAGTCGCCGTACGGCAACCCGATCCCCGGGCTCGACGAGCTCGGTGAGTCGTCCTCGGTCCAGGTGACCGGCGAGGTGCTCGCCGGCATGGAGCTGCTCGCCGACCTGGCCACCGTCGAGCGATCCACGGTCCGGGTCCGCCGGATCTCCGAGGAGCTCCAGAAGGACGAGCCCCTGATGGGCACCCTGCGCCGGATCGGCGTCCTGCCCGACAAGGTCGTGGGCATCACCGCCACCGAGGCCGGCGTCCTGGTCGGCTCCGGCGGCGAGACCGCCGAGCTCGACCTCGAGGCCGCGGGCCACATCTTCGTCTCGCGGGTGTAGCCCTCAGCCCGGGGGTGTTCAGGGCCAGTGAGTCCCAGCGCAGCCCTCAGCGCACCGCGGCCAGCGCGGTCAGGAACTCGCTGGAGCCGGCGTGGAGCTTGACCGTCGCGAGGTCGTCGCCCCGGGTGTCGCCGCGGTTGACGATGACCACGGGCGTGCCGGCCCTGGCCGCCCGGCGCACGAAGCGGAACCCGCTCATCACCGTCAGCGACGAGCCGACGACCAGGAAGGTGTCGTCGGGGCTGAGCGCATCGACGGCGTCGTAGCACTGCTGCACCCGAGCCGGCGGGACGTTCTCCCCGAAGAACACCACGTCGGGCTTGAGCATCCCGCCGCACGCGTCACAGTCCGGTACGACGAACTCCGCGGTGTCCTCGAGGTCGACGTCGCCGTCCGGCCGGGTCGCCGCGGCGGCGTGGGCCGCTGCGAAGCCGGGGTTGGCGGCGTCGAGGCGTTCCTCGAGCCGGGCCCGGCTCGTCGTACGGCGGCACGAGAGGCAGACGACCTCGGCGATGCGGCCGTGCAGGGCCACCAGCCGGCGCGTGCCGGCCGCCTCGTGGAGGCCGTCGACGTTCTGGGTGATCAGCAGGTCGGGGTCGACCGCGGCGAGCGCGCGGTGGCCGGCGTTGGGCGCTGCCCGGCCCAGCCGGCGGTAGCCCAGGTGGCTGCGCGCCCAGTAGCGCTGACGCGCGGCCGGCCCGCTCACGAACTCCTGGTAGGACATCGGCTGCCGCGACGGTGCGCCGGGGCCGCGGTAGTCGGGGATGCCGGAGTCGGTCGAGAGCCCCGCCCCGGTGAGCACGACCAGCCGGCCGTCGCGGAGCAGGTCCGGGACGGCGACCTGCTCGGGCTCGGCGGTCAGCACAGGAGCAGCTCAGCTCGCGTAGCGCGCCCGCGCCTTGGCGCGACGCTTCTCGGCCTCGACCTCGCGGTTCTTCGGCGGGGCGGAGGTCACCAGGTCGTCGAGCAGGTGCTGGGTGATGTGGGCGATCTCGTGGACGGCTCGGTCGAAGGCCTCCTGGTTGGCTGCCGACGGATGCGTGGAGCCACTCACCTTGCGCACGAACTGGAGCGCGGCCTCGTGCACCTCGCGGGAGGACGCGGGCGGCTCGAAGTTGTTCAACGGGCGGATGTTGCGACACATGGCCCCGAGCCTACGTCGCGCCGGCCCCTGCTCACACGTGCACGAACCTGACCTCGTCACCGTTCACCAGCACCACGCGGCCGTCGGCCAGCGGGACCGTGCGGACGCTGCTCAGGTCGGTGGTCGGCGCCAGCCGCACCATCCGGTTGTGCAGCGAGCCGGCCCCGACGGTGAGGACGGACAGCCACCCGCGGCCGCCGTCGTACCCGTCACCGACGATCGTCAGCAGCGTGTGCCGGTCGCCCAGCCAGGAGACCTGGTGCGGCTCCAACCCGGCGAGCGCCGTGCTGCCGGCGGGGTAGTCGACGGTGCCCGCGGCCCGCGGGTGCGTCAGGTCGCGCAGGTCGAAGACCGTCGCCTTGGCGTGCGCCAGGGCGCGCGGCCCGGGCAGCCGCGGGTCCACCGGCTGCGGCTCGGGCTCGGCCTGGGTCGCCCCGTTCGGCTTCCCGGGGATGGGGGTCACCCGGACCTCGGGCGCCACCACGACCTGGGGCGCGGTCTGGCCCAGGCCGAGCACGAGGTGGGCGCCGACCGGGTGGAGGTACGACGACCAGCCGGGCAGGTGCAGCACCCCGAGCACGCGGGGGTGGGCCGGGTCGGCGAGGTCGAGCGCGTAGAAGGGATCGACCTGCTGGTAGGTCACCACCACGGCCAGCCCGTTGAGCCACCTGACCGCCTTCAGCTGCTGTCCCGCGCCGAGGCCGTCGATCGCGGCGACCCGAGTCAGGACACCGTCCGCGGGCCGGAGCAGGACCACGGACGTCGCGCTCCCGCCGTACGCCGACTGGGCCGCGACGCGAAGCACCCCCTGCCACTCGTCCATCGACCAGCTGCTCGAGACCTGTCCGTCGACGCTCCCCGCCCCGACGTACGACGCGCCGGTCCCGGCCAGGTCGAAGGCATAGATCGTGGTCCGGCCGGCTGCGGCCGGCGCGGACGGACCGACCACGGGGGTGTCCGGCGCGACCACGCCGCCCAGCGGCATGGGGTAGGGCACCTGTGCGGAAGCCGCGACGTAGAGGTGACCGGTGGACATCATCGCGACGTCCGAGCCGGTGGCGACGGCGGTCGTGGCGGCACTCGCCGGCGAGGTCGGGTCGAAGCCGACGACCGCCATCGTGCCGAGCCCGCCGAACGCGGTCGGCACCGCCACGTCGGCGCAGCCGACCAGGGCTCGGGGCGTGCCGCCCTCGACGCTCACGGTCGGCAGCCAGTCGGAGATGCTGGAGGCGCGCACGACGTCGCGGTTGGCCTTCAGCGACTCGGCCTCGCTCCGGCCCTGCTGGGGGGTGACGAACGCCAGCGGCGGTGGCGGGGTCGAGAGCACGAGCCGGACCACGCCGCCGGTCTGCCGTGCGGCGACCAGCGAGGCGTCGTAGCTGCGGTTGTCGACCTCGAGGGGGTGACTCGGGTCCGAGAGATCGAACGTGCGCACTCGGGTGCCGGGCGCGGCGTAGGCGACGTTCCGGACCTGCGGCACGGAGTCGTTGCCGATCGCCACCACCCGGTCGCCGACCAGGAGCAGCCGGGTACCGGTCATCCCGAGCAGGGGAGCGGCCCCGACCTCCCGCGGCCGGCTGCCGGAGACGTCGTAGACCGTGAGCACGTCGTCGACGACCCGCACCAGCAGCGACCCGCTCGCTTTCGCGACGTCCGGCTCGTCGACGGCGGCGACCTGCACGTTGGTCCCGGTCGCGCTGCCGGTGCTGGTGTCGAGCTGGGTCTCCGGGTTCGCCCTGGTGCCCCCGATGTCCGAGCCCGCGCCCGGTGCGGCCACGCCTGCGTTGGGCAGCTCGGCGGCGCCGTAGCCGACCGGCCCGCCCCAGCCCCACGCGGTCACCTGGCCGATGCCGTGCTCGACGTACCACTGGCGCAGCTCAGGGCACGAGCGGCCCGTGCCGAGACCCTGGGAGGTCAGCCGCAGCGTGGGTGGCTGGCTGCCACCGGTCCCGGCCACGGCCTGGCCGGCGACGAACGCGCCGCCGAGGGCGAGCACGAGAGCAGCAGCACCGGCGGTACGCCGGACCAGGGCAGCGGGCAGGTTCGGAGAGGTCGACATGGTCATCTGACGGGCGACCTGGCGCATCGGTTCCGACCGCTGACACGATGGGTGGATGACGGACGCGACCGACAAGTCAGGACGAGAGCTCGACCTCGTCCTGTTCGGTGCCACCGGCTTCACCGGCCGGCTCACCGCGGAGTACCTCGCCCGCCACGCTCCTGACGGCCTGCGCTGGGGGCTGGCAGGGCGCAACCAGTCCAAGCTCGAGGGCGTGCGCGAGCACCTGTCGACGATCGACCCCGAGCTCGCGGACCTGCCGCTGCTGCGAGCCGACGTCGAGGACGACGTCTCGCTCAAGGACGTCGCGAACCGCGCCCGGGTCGTGATCACCACCGTCGGCCCCTACCTCACCTACGGCGAGCCGCTGGTCGCCGCGTGCGCCGAGGCCGGCACCGACTACGTCGACCTGACCGGCGAGCCCGAGTTCGTCGACCGGATGTACGTCGCCCACCACGCGACCGCCCAGCAGACCGGCGCCCGCCTCGTGCACGCCTGCGGCTTCGACTCGATCCCGCACGATCTCGGCGCCTACTTCACCGTCCAGCAGCTGCCCGACGACGTGCCGATCACCCTGCGCGGCGTGGTCCGCTCACGAGGCACCTTCTCCGGCGGCACCTTCCACTCGGCGATGACCCAGATGTCGCGGAGCAAGCAGATGAAGCAGGCCTCCGCTGCCCGCCGCAAGGCCGAGCCGCGTCCGCACGGCCGCTCCTCGCGCGCGGTCGCCGGCACACCGCATCGAGACTCGGTGCTCGGCCGCTGGCTGCTCCCCCTGCCGACGATCGACCCCAGGATCGTGGCCCACAGCGGCGCCGCGCTCGCGTCGTACGGCCCGGAGTTCCGCTACTCCCACTACGCAGGCACCAAGACCCTGCGCTACGCCGTCGGGGGCGCCGTGGGGGTCGCGGCGCTGGGGCTGGCCGCACAGGTCAAGCCCGTCCGCAGCTCCATGCTCGCCCACATCAAGCAGGGCGACGGCCCCGACGCGGCGCGCCGGGAGCGGTCGTGGTTCACCGTCGACTTCGTCGGGGAGGGCGGTGGCCTGACCGTCCACACCCGGGTGTCCGGAGGCGACCCGGGCTACGACGAGACCGCCAAGATGCTGGCGGAGTCGGCGCTGTGCCTCGCGTTCGACGACAACCCCGAGACCTCCGGTCAGGTCACCACCGCCCAGGCGATGGGGGACCGGCTGACCGAACGCCTCCAGGCTGCCGGGATCCGCTTCGAGGTCCTCTAGCCCGCAGCCGGAGTCACGGCACCACCACGGTGACGGTGGCGCGGCCGACCGTCATCCGGTTGGCGTCGCCGCGGAACACCACGGTGAGCGTGTGCGTGCCGGGACGCATCGAGCGGAGCCGTCGCTGGCCCACGCCCTGGGTCACCTCGAGGTGGCTGACGAGCTGGCTGCCGAGCCAGACGTTGGCCGCTCCGCGCGGGGCGGACAGACCGGGAGCCTCGACCCGCAGCTTCATCACCAGGCGACCGCTCGCGCGGAGCCGCACCTTCGCGTGGAGCACCGGCACCGTCCGGACCCGGTCCACCGGCGCCGCACGCCGGGTCACCGGGATCCAGTTCTGCGCGCGCATGGTGACCTGCACCCAGATGCGGTGGCGGACGTCGTCGGTCGTCAGCACGTACGTCGCGTCGTGCGCGCCGCGGATCGCCTGCGGGCCGCGGAACCACTGGTAGTGCGCGGTCGCCGTGGCCGGGGCAGCGCCCTTCACGCGTGCGGTCAGGGTGTGCCCGAGGATCGCCTGGCCGGCGATCGTGGGCTTGGCGATGGAGATCGTGCCCAGCTTCGCCCGGTCGGTCGACGCTGACGACGCGGGCTCCGGGGTGTAGCCCTTGCTGTGGGCCGTCACGACCACGTGGAGGCGGTGGCCGGCGTCGGCAGCGGTCGGCTGGTAGGTGGCGCCGGTGGCGCCCTTGATGGCGTGGCCGCCGGCGTACCACCGGTAGCTGTAGGACTGCGGCGTCAGCGACCACTCGCCGTTCGACGCGGTGAGGGTGTGGCCCAGGATCGGCTCGCCGGTGACCGTGGGCACCGCGGTGTTGCGGATGACTCCCGGCAGCACCGTGGCGGTCTTGGGGCTCGGCAGGACTGCGGTCAGGTAGCCGGGGCGCGCGACCTGCACCTGCACCGTGACGGTCTTGCCGAGGTCCTGCGGGCGCGGGGTGAAGGTGGGGTCGGTGGCCTTGGCGACGTCGACGCCGTTGACCTGCCACTGGTAGGCGTAGCTCGCCTTGGGGCTCCACGCGCCGTGGTCGGCGGTGAGCGTGACCCCGACCTGGGGGACGCCGAGGACTGCCGGCGCGCGGGTGTTGAGGAAGGTGCCGGGCGCGACCGGGTCGGTGGTGGCCGTCGTCGCGACCGCGGTCGCGTAGCCGGTCTGGGTGACCCGCACCTGCACCGAGAGCTTCTTGTGCAGCATCTCGGGCGTCGGGGTGTACGACGTGCTGGTGGCGCCGGCGATCGGGTTGCCGTCGGCGAGCCACTGGAGCGTGACCGCTCCGGCGGGGTTCCACACGCCCGGGGAGACCGTCAGCGGGTGGTCGACCTGGGGGGTGCCGGCGATGGTCGGCGGGGCGTCGACGCGGAACTGCCCGGCGGCCACCGGCGCGGTCGGGTCGGTCTTGACCACCACGGTGGCGTAGCCGGGGGCGGTGACCGTCACCTTGACCTTGACGTGCTGGTGGAACTGCGCGGCGGTCGGCGTGAACGTCGAGTCCGTGGCGCCCGGGACGGGCGCACCACCGGCGATCCACTGGTAGGCGTAGGTGCCGACCGGCGACCACGTGCCGGCCGAGGCGCTGAGCTGGACCCCGACCTGCGGCGTACCGGAGACCGCCGGGGCCGCGGTCGTGGTGAACACGCCCTTGGCGACAGGGTCGGTGGTCGGCGTGGTCGCCGTACCGGAGTGCGAGCCCGACTTGGTCGCGGTGACCTTCGCCCGGATCCGGGCACCGACCTGGTCCGCGGCCGGTGTGAACGACTTGCGGGTCGCGCCGGAGATCGGGGTGCCGTTGGCCAGCCACTGGTAGTGGAAGGTGAGGTTGGTGGCGGTCCACTTGCCGACCGTGGTCGTCAGCCGGTGACCGACCTGCGCGGTGCCCGAGAGGGCGGGGGCCACCGTGTTGCGGATCTGGGTGTCCTTGATGTGGATGAACCCCGAGGGCCACAGCGAGCTGGTCTTGGAGATGGTGCGGGTGTCGTAGTAGCCCTCGCGGAGGTAGTTGTACTCCTCGATGGTGATCGCGCCGTCGCCGACCACCTGGACCCACGCCACGTGCCCGCGCGAGGAACCGGCCGAGCCGGCCGCCCACCAGGCCACCGAGCCGCGGGTCGGGTTGTTGTCCACGGGGACGCCCGCGGACTTGGCCGCGCTCTTCCAGTTGGAGGCGTTGCCCCAGTGCACGTTCTGCCAGTAGTTGTGGAAGGCCACGCCGTTCTCGGAGTTGAGCCGCCAGGCCACCCACGAGGTGCACTCGCGGTTGTAGAACAGCCAGGGGTCGACCAGCGAGTCCTGCCGCGCGGTCTTGAGGCGCGAGGGGTAGTCGTCGACGCCCGAGGCCGCACTCACCGACTGCGGGTGGAGCACCGGCGACATCGCCAGCAGGGCGCCCACCAGGGCCGCGATCCCGAGCCGACGTGTCAAGGAGACACGCCGAAATGAGCGACCTGTGTTGCGCATGGGACTGACGTTAACTGTGGGAAAGAGGTGGCGGGAGGGGGTTGAGATAACTACAAGCGTGTGGTTCTTTGCCTTGGAGTTACCCGCTCTGCACGCGCCGTACCGCGCCTCCTCCATGGTGCGCCGACTCGCCGCTGCTGTCCGGCGTTCGGCCCGATCCGCCCCCTGGTTTCCTCGGGGGTCTGGAGGCGGCCGGGCTCGGCGGCGGTGGGGGCGGCCGCACTTTCTGGCCCAGAGACGACCGTTCCCGCGCATGGCCAGGGGCGTCTGTGGGCCAGAAAGTCGCACGACCATCACCGGGTACGGCGGGTGGGTGCCCCAGGCCAGAGTCGAACTGGCGACCTTTCGCTTAGGAGGCGGCTGCTCTATCCACTGAGCTACTGGGGCGGAGGTTCGGCATCGTAGCCGGGCCGGCGCAGCGGCCTCCCATCAGGCGAACGCGGGGACTCCGAAGGGCCGAGGCCCGAGCGGAGCCGGTCGAGCGGGTTGGCGGTCGGGGCGAGACTTGGTCCATGCCTGCTGGCGACGACCGCCTCTCCGTCCCGGATCCGGCGGCATGAGCCGGCGTCGGGATGCCGGTCACGGGCTGGTCACGCTGCTCGCGATCGCATCCCTCGTGGTGACGGCGGGGTGCGCCGCACCGTCCCGCCCTCGCGCAGCGGTCAGGGCCCCGGCCCATTCCGCCGGCCCGGTCGAGGTCCCCCGAGCGACGAAGCTCCACCACGTCGTGGCGTTGGGCGACTCGGTCCCCTCCGGCAGGGCGTGCGACTGCGCTCCCTTCCCCCAGGTCTACGGGAAGCTGCTCAGCCGGCGCACCGATGCTCGGGTCATCGTGGACAACCTCGCCGTGAGCGGTCAGCGCACCGACGGGCTGATGTCCGAGCTACGCCGCCCCGCGGTACGAGACGCCTTACGCCGCTCCGACATCGTGCTGGTCACCATCGGCGCCAACGACTTCGGAGACCACCACGACCAGGTCGTGAACGGCGCGTGCGGCACCGGGAGCTCCGACTGCGTCAGCGACGAGCTCCGCTCCAGGGGCGACCACCTGACCTCCGTGCTCGCCGCGATCCACGCACTTCGCGCCGGTAGGCCGACGACGGTGCTGGTCACCGGGTACTGGAACGTGTTCCAGGACGGCGACGTCGCTCGGCGTGCCTTCGGGGCGTCCGGGTTGCGGGCCTCGCTCGGTCTGACCCGACGAGCCAACGCAGTCATCCGCTCCGTGGCCACCGCCGGCGGCGCCCGGTACGTCGACCTCGTCGGACCGTTCGAGCACTCCGGCCGCGACGTCACGTCGCTCCTCGCCGCCGATGGTGACCACCCCGACGCGGCCGGACACGACCTGATCGCCCGCTCGCTGCTGCGTGCGGGCCTGCCCCGCATGCACTGAGGGCGGTCCCGCAGCCCGCGACCGCCGAGACGTGCGGCGTGGGACGGAACCCGGCGATGTTCAGGCCCAGCCACTGCAGGGCGCGTGGCTCCATCGCGATCCACACCGAGGCTCGGTGCCCTGCGTTGCGCAGGATGACGGCGTGCACGGCCATCGGCGCCCGAACAGCCCTCAGCAGCTGGACGCTGGAGCGGTAGCTGATCTTGTCGGCATGAGACGTCTGGACCCACAGGGACACCGGCGGCGGGTGCCCGGCCACGGTGCGGGGGAGGTCGTAGTGACGTGCCGCTGGGCTGCCGACGCCGAACGGTTGGTAGAAGGGCCCGAACGAGGGGCGGTAGTAGCCGCCGAGCACGATGGCGGCGCCGTACTGCGCGGGGTGGAGGATCGTCGCCATGGCGGCGTCGAACCCACCTGCCGAGAGCCCGATCGTGGCCCAGGCGCTGCGGTGGGGGGCCACCGGGAAGTGCTGGCCGATCCAGGCAGGGACGTCGCGGGTCAGCCAGGTCTCGACCTGCGGCTGGCCGGGCGGCCCGTTCACGCCCTCGGTGTCGACGCCTGCGGGGAACTGGATCTGAGGCATCACGATCAGCGGCTGGCGAAGCTGGTGCCTGCTGACGAGCTGCTGGACGTCCTGCGGGAGGTGGTAGACCGACGTCCATTCCGAGGGCGTCCCGGGATAGCCGTGGAGGGCCTCCAGCACCGGGTAGCGCCGGCTCACGGGCCGGGAGGAGTACCCCGGAGGGAGCTGGACGAGGACCGTCCCCGTCAGACCACTCCGAGCGCCGTGCACGACGTAGGTGACCAACCCGCCCGGGCTCGCCGGTTGAGTCAGGGGCGTCGGTTGCGCGGCCACGGGCGCTGCGTGGCCGGCGACCGGCATGCTGGACGGCTTCGCCGTGCTCGCGCCGCGATGGAGGGACGTCACGACGAGATGTCCGGTGAGGGCGCCGCTCAGGTCTGCCCAGCTCGCGAAGAACAGGTAGGACGCGTTCATCTGGGTCGCGGCGGTCAGCAGCACCAGCAGGTTGACGAGCGCCAGGGCCCCCACTCGCCCTGCGACGTGCCGGGGGGTCTGGGGGGTGAACCGTGGCCACACCACGACGAGGGCGACGCACGCCACGACGGTGAGGGCGATGATCGCGTCGAGGAAGACCGGTCCGGTGAGTGACACTGGCGCCTCCGGTGCGCCGGACGCGGTGGGTCCACCACGTGACGGGTGAGGAACCCATCGAAGCGCTGCAGGCTGAGCCCAGCCTGATAACGGACCACCGATTTCCTCAAGAGGCCGCCGGCAACGCCTGCGACCTCGAGAGGGTGCCGGTCACTTGCCCAGCAGGGCGCGGATCCGGCGCTGGGCGCCGGCCGGAAGGCGCCGCCACACCGGCCCCAGGATCCTCCGCGTCCGGCTGGGTGGGGTCGGGGCGGCCGGAGCTGAGGGTCGGCCGCCCGTCGGTGTCGTGAGGGTGGCGGTGTCCGCCGGCCGGGACCTCCCCGTGAGCACGCCGCCACGCCGGCGCCGCGACGGGGCGGCCGCCTTGTGCGCCCAGCCCCACCAGTCGTCCTGGACCCGGAACCGGTCGAAGGAGGGGTTGGTCCGGATGAGCAGGTCGAAGATCGCCTGCAGGTGCGGCTGCTCGCGCTCCTGCTCGGAGAGGCGGCCCAGGCGGATGTCGTAGTGCTGGGACGCCCGGCCGGCCTTGCCGTAGGTCCACCCCAGGTCGTCGAGCAGCAGCCAGCCGTTGGGGCGGAGGAGCCGTTCGGCGAGGATGACGGCGAGGCCGTCGGTCGTCCAGTTCTTCGCGCCGTCGAGGAAGATGAGGTCGTAGACGGGCCGGACGGTCCCCGACGGCTGGAGGTTCTTCTCGATCTCGGCCTTGAGGAACCAGGTGTAGGTGGAGTAGGTGGCGTCGGTCGTGACCCAGTCGAGCAGGCCGGCCTTCTCCAACACCTCCCCTGGCGAGGGGTCGTTGCGCTTCCAGCGCAGCGAGTCCACGGTCGTGAGATGGCCGGTGCCGTTGGCCTGCAGCGCCGCAGCGATGAACACCGCCGACCCGCCGCGCGCCGTACCGAGCTCGAGCACGTTCTCCGGCCGGTTCCAGATGATGTGCCGGTAGAGCGTGCGGCCCCGCTTGCGGCTGGTATGGGGGAGCGGCAACCCGCCCACGATCTGGGCGGCTTCGGGGAACTCCATGCGAGGACCCTTCCACATGCGCCGACAAGGCTGACCGGTCCTGTCCGTGATCGCCGGGGCGGTCGTTCCGGCGAGCCCGACCGCCGCCGTCCCAGGCAGTAGCCGCCTTCGGCGGCCCACGGCCGGCTGTCCCACAATGTGCGCATGCCACCACCCACCGGCCCCGAAGACGCCGAACGGCTCCGACTGGCCGAGGCCGACACCGGCACGGTCTCCTGGCGCAGCTGGGGCCCCTACCTCTCCGAGCGCGCCTGGGGCACCGTGCGGGAGGACTACAGCCCCGACGGCGAGGCCTGGGACTCCTTCCCCCACGACCACGCCCGCTCCCGCGTCTACCGCTGGAACGAGGACGGGATGGCGGGCTTCTGCGACGAGGAGCAGGACTGGTGCCTCTCGCTCGCGCTGTGGAACGGCGTCGACCCGATCCTCAAGGAGCGGATGTTCGGCCTCACCGGCCCGCAGGGCAACCACGGCGAGGACGTCAAGGAGTACTGGTGGTACCTCGACGGCACCCCCACCCACTCCTGGAACACCTGGCGCTACCACTACCCGCAGCGCCCCTTCCCGTACGACGAGCTGGTCGCGCAGAACGCCGGGAGGTCGAAGACCGAGCCCGAGTTCGAGCTGGTCGACACCGGGATCTTCGACGACGACCGCTACTGGGTCGTCACCGTCGACTACGCCAAAGCGGGCCCGACCGACCTCTTGATGCGGATCACGGTGGAGAACGCAGGGCCGGAGGAGGCGACGCTGCACGTGCTGCCGCAGCTCTGGTACCGCAACACCTGGTCGTGGGGCTACCCCGACCACGAGCCGCCGCGGCTGTCGTCGCACGAGAGCCGAGTGGTCGGGCGCAGCAGCCGCTCGGGCCGGCTGGTCCTGGTCTCCGACGGCGACCCGGACCTCCTGTTCTGCGAGAACGAGACGAACACCCAGCGGCTGTACGGCGAGCCGGGCCCGACGGCGTACCCCAAGGACGGCATCAATGACCACGTCGTCCACGGCCTCGACACGGTGGACCCGGAACACGCCGGCACCAAGGCCGCCCTGCACCACGTCGTCACGGTGCCGGCGGGCGAGAGCCGGGTGCTGCGGGTGCGGCTGGTCGGCGGGGACGAGCCCGACCCGATGCCGGTCGACGTGGGCGCGCAGTTCGACGACGTGATGGCCGCGCGCGAGAGCGAGGCCGATGCGTTCTACGCGTCGCTGACTCCCGCGTCGTGCTCGCCGGACGAGGCGGCGGTGCTTCGCCAGGCGATGGCGGGTCTGCTGTGGTCCAAGCAGTTCTTCCACTACGACGTCGAGCGCTGGCTCGACGGCGATCCCGGACAGCCGGCCCCGCCGCCCGGCCGCGGCGAGATCCGCAACGGCGACTGGCGCCACCTGAACAACCACGAGGTCCTGCTGATGCCGGACCCGTGGGAGTACCCGTGGTTCGCGGCCTGGGACCTCGCGTTCCACTGTGTCACGATCGCGCACGTCGACCCGGAGCTCGCGAAGGCGCAGCTCGTGCTGCTCCTCCGCGAGTGGTACATGCACCCCAACGGCCAGATCCCGGCCTACGAGTGGAACTTCTCCGACGTCAACCCGCCGGTCCATGCCTGGGCCGCGCTCCGCGTCTTCGAGCTCGACGGCTCCCGCGACTACACGTTCCTGGCTCGGGTGTTCCACAAGCTCCTGATCAACTTCACCTGGTGGACCAACAACAAGGACCACGGCGACAACAACCTGTTCCAGGGCGGCTTCATGGGCCTGGACAACATCTCGCCGATCGACCGGTCGTCGTTCCCGCCCGACCTCGGCTACCTCGAGCAGGCGGACTCCACGGCGTGGATGGCGATGTATGCCCTCGACCTGCTCGACATGGCGCTGCGGCTCGCGCTGCACGACAACGCCTACGAGGACGCGGCGACGAAGTTCTTCGAGCACTTCCACACGATCGCGTACGCCGCGGACAACGCGGGCCTGTGGGACCCGGCCGACGCGTTCTACTACGACGTGCTCCGGCTCAACGACGGGCGCGAGATCCCGATCAAGGTGAAGTCGCTGGTCGGCCTGATCCCGGTGACCGCCGCCGCCGAGTACCACCACGGGCTGCTCAACCGGCTCCCGGACTTCGCCGCGAGGGCGGAGTGGTACCTCCGGAACAAGCCGCGGCTCGCGGAGGCGACGCACTCACGCGGCAGCGGGCCGACCACCCACCGCCTGCTGTGCGTCGTACCGCCGGAGCGCCTGCAGGCGATGCTCGCCGGGGTGTTCGACGAGGCCGGGATGCTGTCGCCGTACGGGATCCGCTCGGTGTCGGCCTGGCACCGCGACCATCCCTTCGAGGTCTCGACGCCGCAGGGGACCGCGACCACCGACTACGAGCCGGCGGAGTCGACGACCGGGATGTTCGGTGGGAACTCCAACTGGCGCGGACCCATCTGGTTCCCCCTCAACACGTTGCTCATGGAGGCGCTGCGCGACTACGACTCCTTCGACCCGGGCGGGATCACGCTGGAGTATCCGGCCGGCTCCGGGCGGCAGGTCGGGCTCGGTGACATCGCGGACGACCTCTCCCGGCGGCTGGTCGCGATCTTCCTCCGCGGTGCGGACGGACGGCGCCCCGTGCACGGCGGCTACGACCTCCTGGCGACCGACCCCCGGTGGCGGGACAACGTGCCGTTCCACGAGTACTTCCACGGGGACACCGGAGCCGGCCTCGGCGCCGAGCACCAGACCGGATGGACGGCCCTGGTCGCCCACCTGATCCTGACCCGCAGCGGCTGACGAGCCGGTCAGCCCCGGAAGGCGGTGACCCCGCTCAGGGTCGGGACGAACACGTAGTTGCCGCTCACCGTCTCGGACGGGAAGTGCGTGGCCGGGCCGGCGTGGATGCGCTGGACCCGCTTGCCGTCGGAGAGGCGGAGGACGAACAGGTCGCCGGTGTCGCGGTCCGTCACGTAGACCCGCGATCCGGCGATCACGGGGGACCCGTAGAGCCCGTTGACCGTCCAGCCCCAGCGCAGGCTCGTGCTGCCGACGTGGAGCAGTCGCACCTGGTTCTGGAACAGGCAGGGGTAGACGACCGTGTTCCCGACCACGGCCGTCCCGCCGAACGCCGCGCAGCCGGAGAGGCGGCTGACCGCCGAGCCGACACCGCCGAACGACTCCTTGAGCAGGTAGACCTCACCGCGCTTCCCCGCGATCACGATCCGCTTCAGGCCGGGCAGCATCGCCGGCGACGACGACCCGAGGTCGAGGTCGCGGATGTTGTCGGCCTTCCAGGAGCCGGGGGCGAAGATCGAGAGCCGGCGGAGCCCGACCCGGCTCAGCTCGGTGACCGAGTCGCTCTTGTCCCACTTCCCGCTCAGCTCCGCGCCGTTGCCGCTCGCGACGTAGACGTGGCCGTTGCGACCGCGCACCGGCCCGGGCGGCGCCCACATCCCCGCCTCGCGGGCGGTCGGGACCGCGTAGTGGTACGTCGTGCCCTTGCCGGTCACCGACGTCGAGGTGACGTAGCCGACGTAGTTGTCGCAGTCGCCGGCCAGGCCGCCGAAGCTGACGATGACCCGGCCGTGCTCGACCAGCACCGCCGACCGCTGCTGCTCGGCCTTGCGGTTGCGGTGGGGCAGGACGTCGAGGGAGACATGCCAGCGACGGTTGCCGTTCGCGGCGTTCAACGCCCACAGGGTGTGGTGGCCGCCGACGGTCTCGGCGACCATGAAGACCGAGCCGCTCCGGGGGTCGTACGCCGGGGTGCCGGTGATGCCGAGCGGGTCGATGTTGCCGCAGGGCAGCCCGCTCAGCGGCTGTGGAGTGCCGAGGCGGGTCTTCCACCGGCGCACTCCGGTGCGGGCGTTGAGGCCGTAGACGGCGTTGCCCTCGGTGGCCGCGATCAGGGTGTCGCCGACCACGAGCGGCTCGCCGTACACCTGCCCGAGCTTCTTCGACCAGACCCTCCGCAGCGGACCGCCGGGAGAGTGCGCCAGCCGTCCGGTCCGCGAGGGGACCCGGTGGTAGGTGTGCCAGGGGGTGAGCGTCGTGGCCGCCTTCCCCATGACCTGCTGGGTGACCTGCTGGGCCGCCCGCTGGGCCTGTGGCGCCGGGGCCGGCGCCGCCGACGAGCAGGCGGCGGCCAGGAGAGAGGCAAGGGGGATCAGGACCACGAGCATCCGGCGCATGAGCCCCAGTCTCACCTGCTCCCGCGGCTCCCGTCACTAGGGGTTCGGGCACCGGTCGCGGGCCGTGCGTACGACGTGAAGTTGGCTCCCGGCCATCTGCCGGTCACAATTTGGACACGCCCCGTAGGTTCGGGGCATTCCGGCTTGCCCAGCCGGTGCTTTCCTGCGTCTACCCGAGGTCACCGTCCATGTCTGAGCTGCCGCCTGGTGCCGGTCCGTCCGGCGACCCCGCGGCCGACGACCTGCCCGTCGACCTCCCCGACGGCCACCGCGGCACCGATGCCACTGGCACCGATGCCACCGGCACCGATGACAGCGCGCACCGAGGCGGGCAAGCGCAAGGGCAAGGTCAAGGTCCGGCACACGGTGGGCAAGGCAGTGGGCGCGACGGTCGTCGTGCTCGCCCTGGTGACCGGACTGACAGTGGTGTTCCTCTACCGCCACTACAACGCCAACCTCAACGTGATGCCGATCGGCAACGAGCTCGGCACCGACCGGCCCACGGCGCAGGTGCCGACGGGTCCGTCCGGGCCCGATCAACATCCTGGTGATGGGCTCCGACAACCGCGACGCCCCCGGCGACCACATCGACAACCTGACCGGCATCGGCAAGCGCTCCGACACCACGATCCTCCTGCACCTCTCCGCCGACCGGCAGCACGCCTACGGCATCAGCGTCCCGCGCGACTCGATCGTCGACCGGCCGACCTGCCTGAACAACAAGGGCAAGGTCATCTCGCCGCCGGCGACCGGCGTCATGTGGAACGACGCGTTCAACATCGGCGGCCCGGGCTGCACGGTGCGCCAGTTCGAGCAGCTGACCGGCATCCCGGTCGACCACTACGTCGTGGTCGACTTCAACGGCTTCCGCGGGCATGGTCGACGCCATCGGCGGCGTCCAGGTCTGCCTTCCTCATGCGGTCGACGACACGAAGGCCCACATCACCCTGCCGGCGGGCACGCACACGTTCAGCGGGAAGGACGCCCTCAGCTACGTCCGCGAGCGCGAGGCCCTCGGCAACGGCTCCGACATCGGCCGGATGAAGCGACAGCAGGCGTTCATCGCGTCCATGGCCCACCAGGCGATCAGCGCCGACACCCTGGCCAACCCGATCCGGCTGGCCAAGTTCATCGACGCCGCCACCAAGTCGCTGACCCTCGACCCCGACATCGGCAGCATCTCCAAGCTGGTCGGGCTGGCCTACCAGTTCCGGCACATCGGGCTGAGCCACATCCAGTTCATCACGACGCCCTGGGAGCCCGACCCCAGCGACCCCAACCGCGTGATCTGGGCACCCGCCGCGCAGCACCTCTGGAAGGCGATCGCCAAGGACAAGGTGCTGAGCAAGGCGATGCTGTCCGGCTCGCTGAACGCCAAGCACATCCCCGGCGTGACCAAGCACCCCCACAACAGCCAGCAGGAGCAGGCCGCGGCCGCGGAGAACCTCGCCAACGGCCTGTGCGCCTGAGGCCCGTCATGGCCGACGAGCAGCGCGACCGGCAGGACGGCGTGGATCCCGAGCGCTCGGAGCGTCCGCGACCGGCCGAGCCCGCCGAGCCCGAGTGGCAGCGCCGGAAGCGGCTCGCAGCGGTGTTCGGCGACGTCCTGCCGGACACCACCTCCGACGAGCGCGACCCTGACGCCGGCGACGCCGAGGCCGCCGGCGAGGCGTGGCTCCGCGCGCAGGTGCCCCCGCACCACGGCTGAGGTCCGGTCGCGCCCGGGTCGATCCGGTCGATCGTGAACGGGACCTCAGGGAGTAGGCGGGGTGACCGTCGCCGTGGCTCCGCCGCTCTGCTGGACGAGGAGGTCGCGGATCTCCTGCAGGAGCTTGACGTCCTCCGGCGTACCGGGCTCGGGGCTCGGGAAGTTCCGCTCCTTGGCCACCGTGTAGGGCTTCACGATCAGGAAGTAGACGATCGCGGAGAGGATGACGAACGAGACGACCGCGGTGATCCACACGCCGATCAGGAGACCGCCGGGCTTCCACCTGCTGAGGTCGGGCTGACCGCCCGCCTTGCCGATCAGACCCATGATGACGGCGACGGTCGCGGTCACGACCGAGGCGAACGCCGTGGCCATGATGAAGGCGACGGCGAGCTCGACGAGGTTGCCGCGGAGGATGAAGTTCTTGAACCCGGTCATGTGTGCTCTCCTCTCGGCCGTCCCGCAGACGGCCGCGTCGGTTGACGACGCTGACGCTAGCCCCTGAGGACGAGGCCGAGCAGGTCGGTGGCGGACGCGCCCGCGATCTGGTCGACGTCCTCCGGGAAGACCGCGACGACGACGAGCCGTCCCGAGAGGGGGCCGGCGCCGGTGCTCCCGTCGGCCTCCGCGGCCGGGAGCGCGACGATCGGCACGTCGACCGCCACGGCGCCGGCTTCACCGCGGCGCGGGTCGGCCGCGACGACGTCGACCCGGTCACCGACACGGACCAGCGCCACGACGTCGGCATCGGCGATGCGCACGGGCATCAGCACCCGGCCGGGGTAGCCCGCGCCCAACGCCGGTGACACCAGCCGGACGTCGGTCACCGGCTCGCCGGCCCGCACCGGCCCGGCGAGGGTGCGTCCGACGGCGCCGGCTGCCGAGCCGGCCGGTGCGGCGGCGGCGGGGTAGTGACCGACCACCAGGTCGTCGGCGCCGAGCACGGTGCCGGAGACCAGGTCACGAGCCGCCACCGTGACGGCCACGGTGGCCGGCGGCGCCGGCCGGGCTGCCTGCACCCCCGTGACCACCGCGAGGGCCAGGCACACCGCCGCGAGCGGTCGGCGCCGGGCCAGCACCACCCGGCGTACGGCGCGACGTGCCCGGGTGCGGCGACCCGGCGTGGCCGGCGTCTGGGGGTCGAGCATCCCTCGACCGTAGGCGGGGACGGCCGGTGGCGCGGGTGCTCTCCACAGGCGCCGTGCGACCGGCGCCCTCCCCCTACCAGGAAGGGGCTCAGCCGGCGGCTGACGTTCCGCTGCTCGAGCCTCCGGAGGTGGCCGCCGGGGCAGGTGACGAGGACGACGTGCCGGACGACGCGGAGGAGTCGGACGAGCCGGACGAGGAGCCGGGGGAGTCAGGGGTGCCCGTCGGCTTCTCTGCCGGCGCCGACGAGCCGGCCGCGCCGGCGGACCCGGTGCTGCGGCTGTCGTTGCGGTAGAAGCCCGACCCCTTGAAGACCACGCCCACGGCGTTGAACACCTTGCGCAGCCGGCCTTCACAGACCGGGCAGACGCTGAGCGCATCGTCGGTGAAGCTCTGGAACTCTTCGAACTCGTGACCGCAGTCGGTGCAGCGGTACTGGTAGGTGGGCAACGCGGTGGTCCTCGGGTTGGTCCTCGGTCGGTACGGGATCGGGCCGACGGGCGGTGGGCTGGCACTCGCCTTCGGCGACTGCCAATGGTACGGCACAATGACCAGGCCATGAGCTCGACCACGACCGGACCCCCCGACGCCCCGGAGGTCGACCGGGACCGCTGGCTCGACACCTTCCGCTCCCTGCCCAAGCCCCTGCGGGTGACGTCGTACGTCGCGCTCTTCCTGGCCTTCCTGCTCGTCGTCGTCTCGATCGCCGTGGTGGTGCTCGTGCGGCGGCCCTTCCCCCAGGTCGACGGCACCCTGGATCTGCCCGGTCTCTCGGCCCCGGTGACGGTGGTCCGCGACGACCACGGCATCCCGCAGCTCTACGGCCGCAGCTTCGGCGACCTGATGCGGGCGCAGGGCTATGTCGCCGCCCAGGACCGCTTCTTCGAGATGGACGTCCGCCGTCACATCACCGCCGGCCGGCTCAGCGAGCTGTTCGGCAGCACGACCCTCGAGACCGACGAGTTCGTCCGCACGCTCGGCTGGCGGCGTACGGCGGCCCGCGAGCTGTCGCTGCTGGAGCCGCGCACCCGGGCGGCCCTGCAGGAGTACGCCGACGGGGTCAACGCCTACCTCGAGACCCACAGCCCGAGCCGGATCTCCTTGGAGTACACGCTCCTGGCCGCCAAGGGTGTCGACGACACCCCCGAGCCGTGGACGCCGGTCGACTCCCTCAGCTGGCTGGAGGCGATGGCGTGGGACCTGCGGGGCAACATGGACGACGAGATCGACCGCGTGCTCGACCTCGCCGGCCACTCCCGAGGCCAGGTCGAGAGCCTCTACCCCCGCTACGACTACCGCGCACACCCGCCGATCGTCGCCGGCGGGCAGGTGGTCCACGGGAGCTTCGTCGACCTGGGCGGCGCGTCGGAGGTCCGCCCGCCCCAGCGCCCGGCGTACGACGCGGAGCAGCGGGCCGTGCTGCGCAACCTCCAGCGCGGACTTCGCCACCTGCCCGAGCTCGTCGGGCACGGTGACGGGATCGGCAGCAACAGCTGGGTCGTCTCCGGTGACCACACCACCACCGGCCAGCCGTTGCTGGCCAACGACCCGCACCTCGGGGTCAGCCTGCCCGGCATCTGGATGCAGATCGGGTTGCACTGCACGACGGTGAGCCGGGGCTGTCCCCTCGACGTCTCGGGCTTCACCTTCTCCGGTGTCCCTGGGGTGGTGATCGGTCACAACGCCCAGGTGGCGTGGGGCTTCACCAACCTCGGGCCCGATGTCTGCGACCTCTACCTGGAGCAGGTCCGGGGCGACCGCTGGCGCCACGGCGGGAGGTGGCTGCCGCTGCGCGAGCGGCGCGAGACCATCCACGTGCAGGGGGGCGACGACGTCAAGATCAGCGTGCGGTCGACGGCGCACGGCCCGATTCTCTCCGACGTCTCCTCGACCTTCCGGCACGTGGGCGGGCAGGCGCCGGTGGGTGGCCGGGTCGGCGGTGACTACGCCGTCTCGCTGGCGTGGACCGGCGACCATGCCTCCCGCACCGCGGACGCCGTCCTCGGCTTCGACACCGCGCACGACTGGTCGTCGTTCCGGAAGGCAGCGGAGCGCTTCGACGTCCCGGCCCAGAACCTCGTCTACGCCGACACCGCCGGCCACATCGGCTACCAGGCGCCGGGCCGGATCCCGATCCGCGGTCCCGGCAACGACGGGCGGTGGCCCTCGGCCGGCTGGCAGCCGCGCAACGACTGGACCGGGCGCTACGTGCCGTTCGACTCGCTGCCGACCGTGGTCGACCCGACCGAGGGCTACGTCGTCACCGCGAACCAGGCCGTGATCGGGCCCGGCTACCCCTTCCACCTGACCGACGACTGGGACCAGGGCTACCGCTCCACGCGCATCCGCGACCTGATCAGCCGGCACCTGCAGGACGGCGGCTTGGTCTCGGTGACCGACATGGCCGCGATGCAGCTCGACACCCGCAACCCGATGGCGCCGGTGCTGGTGCCCCATCTGCTCGATGTCGACCTGTCTCACGGCTACTACTCCGCCGGCCGCAACCTGCTGCGCAGCTGGGACTACACCCAGCCCGCCGACAGCGCGGCGGCGGCGTACTACAACGCCGTGTGGAGCGAGCTGCTCGCCGACACCTTCCACGACGAGCTGCCCCCCGACCAGTGGCCCGACGGCGGTGACCGATGGATGGCGGTGATGACCGGGCTCCTCCAGCGTCCCCGCGACCGGTGGTGGGACGACGTCACCACCGCCGAGCGGGAGACCCGTGACGACATCCTCCGCACGGCCATGCTCCAGGCGCGCGACGACCTGACCAGGCTCGAGTCGCGTTACCCGGCCCACTGGACCTGGGGCGCGATCCACGAGCTCGACCTGCACAACCAGACCTTGGGCGAGTCGGGGGTCGCACCGGCCGAGTGGCTGCTCAACCGCAACGGCTACGAGGTGGCCGGAGGCGACGCGCTCGTGGACGCCGCCGGCTGGGACGCCGCCTCCGACGACCTCGGCTCCCGGTTCCACGTCACCACCGCGCCCTCGATGCGGATGGTGGTCTCGCTGGCCGACCTCGACGACTCGCGCTGGGTCAACCTCACCGGCGAGTCCGGCCACGCCTTCGACCGCCACTACACCGACCAGGCCGACCTCTGGGCTCGCGGCGAGACCCTGCCCTGGGCGTACACCAAGGGCGCCGTCGACGCCGCGGCCGAGCACACCCTCACCCTCCGCCCGGCCGCCTCCGACTGACCCCTCGTCCCCGCGGCCCGCACGTCGACCCCGAGCCCACCAGAGGGCAGGGTCAGCGGAGGGGCAGCCAGCGGGTGGGGGTGGCGGCCGCGGTGACGGGACGGTCGTGGTCGTCGACCGGTACGTGGACCCCGGTCTCGTCGTCGTAGAGCAGGCACACGACCGGGGTGCCGACCGGCACTCGCGCCAGGGCCCGGTCGTAGCAGCCGCCGCCCTGACCGAGCCGGGCACCGTGGTCGGAGACCGCGAGCCCGGGGACGAGCACCACGTCGGCGGTCCCGATCGCGTCGACACCGAGGCTGTCCACGGGCTCGAGCAGGCCGTAGCGCGCGGGAGCGAGCGACGTCGGCCCGCGCCAGGTGCCCCAGTCCAGGTCGAGGCCGGGCAGCACGATCGGCAGGATCACCCGCTTGCCGGCGGCGCTCAGCCCGTCGAGCAGCGCGCCGGTGCCGGGCTCCGGCCCGACCGAGACGTACGCCGCCACGGTGGCCGCGCGTCGCACCTCCGGACGAGCGAGCACGACCTCGGCCAGCCGGCGGCCCGCGTCGACCATCTCGGCCGGTCGCCGCCGGTGTCGCGCGGTGAGGATCCGGTCTCGGACGGCGACCTTCGCCACAGCGGCCGGAGAGTCGGGGAGGTCACCCTTTTGGGATTGCGGCGGGGGCACCCCGCCAGCCTACGATCGAAGCATGAGCAGTACCGGTCTGGACCTTGCCCGCACCAAGATGTCCGAGGCGGGGGTGGACCCGGTTGCGATCGAGACCTTCGCCCACTACTACCGGCTCCTCGAGCACGGCGAGACGGGCCTGATCCCCGAGTCGTCGATCGACCCGCTCGACATGGAGTCGCTCGCCGACGTCGAGGTCGACGACGAGACGGCCTCCGCCGCGCTGCGCAGCACGGCGGTGATCAAGCTCAACGGCGGGCTCGGGACCTCGATGGGCATGGACCGCGCCAAGAGCCTGCTCTGCGTCCGCAAGGGCTGGTCCTTCCTCGACGTCATCGCCCGCCAGGTGCTCCACCTCCGCCGCACCCACGACGCCCCGTTGCCGCTGCTGTTCATGAACAGCTTCCGCACCTCCCGCGACACCATGGCCGCCCTCGCCCGCTACGCCGACCTGCCGGTGGATGGCCTGCCGCTGGAGTTCCTGCAGAACCGCGAGCCCAAGCTGCGTGCCGACGACCTGACGCCGGTGACCTGGGCGAAGGACCCCGACCTCGAGTGGTGCCCGCCCGGCCACGGCGACCTCTACACCGCCCTGCGCGGCACCGGCCTGCTGGCCACCCTGGTCGAGCAGGGCTACGAGCGGGTCTTCGTCTCCAACTCCGACAACCTCGGTGCGACGCCCGACGCGCGGGTCGCCGGCTGGTTCGCCCGCTCGGGCGCCCCGTTCGCGATCGAGGCCGTACGGCGTACGCCGTCGGACGTGAAGGGGGGGCACTTCGCCCGCCGGAAGTCCGACGGCCGCATCGTGCTCCGCGAGACCGCGCAGACGTCGCCGGATGACCGCGCGGCGCTGGCCGACCTCGACCGGCACCGCTTCTGCTCGACCAACAACCTCTGGTTCGATCTCACGGCGATGACCGAGGCGATCGAGGCGCGGCACGGCATCCTCGGGCTGCCGCTGATCCGCAACACCAAGACCGTCGACCCCGGCGACCCGAGCAGCCCCGAGGTGATCCAGATCGAGACCGCCATGGGTGCGGCGATCGAGGTCTTCGAGGGCGCCACCACGATCGAGGTCGGCCGTGACCGGTTCGTTCCGGTCAAGACCACCAACGACCTGCTCGTGCTCCGCTCCGACGTCTACGACGTGGGCAAGGACTTCGTGCTCAATCCGGTCTCCGACGAGCTTCCGTTCGTCGACCTCGACGGCGACTACTACAAGCTGGTGCCGGAGTTCGAGCGGCGCTTCCCCGAGGGCGCACCCTCGCTGCGCGAGGCGAGGTCACTGAAGGTGAAGGGCGACTGGACGTTCGGCCGCGAGGTCAAGGTCTTGGGCGACGTCTCCCTGGAGACCGCCGCAGCGGCTCGGGTGGAGACCGGTAGCGTCTTGGAGCATGACTGACGCGCCTGTCTCCGTCGAGGAGCACCGCGACCGGATCCTCTCGGCGATCTCGCCGCTGGCGGCCTTCGACCAGCCGCTGATGGAGGCCTTCGGCCTCGCGGCGGCCGAGGACGTGCGGGCGTCGGTGGCCTTGCCGAGCTTCGACAACTCCGCGATGGACGGCTACGCCGTGCGTGAGGCGGACGTCGCGAACGCCTCCACCGACTCACCGGTCCACCTCCCGGTGGTGGGGGAGATCGGCGCCGGCCAGGCGACGCTCCTCGCGATGTCGCCCGGCACGGCGGTGAAGATCATGACCGGGGCTCCCGTGCCCGCCGGGGCCGATGCGATCGTCCCCTACGAGTGGACCGACCGGGGCGTCGCCCAGGTCGTGATCACCCAGGCCCCCGAGCCCGGGCAGCACGTCCGACCGGCCGGCGAGGACGTCGCCGTCGGCGACCTGGTCGTCACCGAGGGCACGGTGCTCGGACCCCGCCAGATCGGGCTGCTGGCAGCCGTCGGCAGGGCGTCGGTGCGGTCGCGTCCCCGGCCTCGCGTCGTGGTCCTGTCGACGGGCTCGGAGCTGCGCGAGCCCGGCACCGCTCTGGGCCACGACTCGATCTACGACGGCAACTCCTTCCTGCTGGCCGCCGCGGCCCGGCAGGCCGGCGCGATCGCCTACCGCGTCGGGATCGTCCCCGACGACCCGCGCGCGTTCCTCGCCGCGCTCCAGGACCAGCTGGTCCGCGCCGACCTCGTCATCACCAGCGGTGGGGTTTCGATGGGCGACTACGACGTGGTCAAGGAGGCGCTCTCCCCGCTCGGCACGGTCTGGTTCGGCGGGGTCGCGATGCAGCCCGGCAAGCCGCAGGGCTTCGGCACGGTCGGCGAGGACGAGATCCCGATCATCACCCTGCCGGGCAACCCGGTGTCCTCCTACATCTCCTTCGAGATGTTCGTCCTCCCGGCCATCCGCAAGCTGATGGGGCGGACGACGTACACCCGACCCACCGCCGACGCCGTCCTCACCCGTGGTCTGCGCTCGCCCGAGGGCCGCCGCCAGTACGCCCGGGGCACCCTCTCGGTGGTCGACGGCCGGCTCGCGGTGACACCGGTCGGACCGCAGGGCTCCCACATGATCGGCGACCTGGCCGAGTCCGACGCACTGGTCGTGGTGCCCGAGTCCGTGACCTCGCTCGATGCGGGTGAGACAGTGAGCGTCGTGCCGCTGGACGAGGACTTCTAGCCCATGACCGAGCAACGGCTCACCCACGTCGACGAGTCGGGCGCGGCCCGCATGGTCGACGTCTCCGGCAAGCAGGTCAGCGCCCGCGAGGCGGTCGCTGCCGGTCGGGTGCTGGTCTCGGCCGAGGTCGTCGGCCTGCTGCGCGGAGCGGGCGTGCCCAAGGGCGACACCCTCGCGGTCGCCCGGCTGGCCGGGATCATGGGGGCCAAGCAGACGCCCTCGTTGATCCCCCTCTGCCACCCGCTCGCGCTCTCCTCGGTCACCGTCGACCTCGACGTCGCCGACGACGCGGTCGAGATCACCGCGACGGTCCGCACGACCGACCGCACCGGGGTCGAGATGGAGGCCCTCACCGCCGTAGCGGTCGCCGGTCTGACCGTCATCGACATGGTCAAGGCCGTCGACAAGCGAGCGATGATCACCGACGTGCGGGTGCTGAGCAAGGCCGGTGGCAAGTCCGGCGACTGGACGCGCTGACATGGCCACGACATGGCGAATCTGACATGGCGATGACATGGCGATGAGGGCCGCGGTCGTGGTTGCGTCCAACCGGGCAGCCGCCGGCGTGTACGACGACACCACCGGACCGCTGCTCGTGGATCTCCTGGTCTCCTTGGGGTTCGCGTGCGGCCAGCCGATCGTCGTATCCGACGGCGGCCCCGTCGGCGACGCCATCGCGGCCGAGGTCGAGGGCGGTGCCCGCGTCGTGCTCACCACCGGCGGCACCGGCCTCACCCCGACCGACCTCACCCCCGAGGTGACTCGCCCTCTGCTCGACCGTGAGGTGCCGGGCATCGCCGAGGCGATCCGCGCGTATGGCGTCGCGAAGGGCGTGCCGACGGCGGCCCTGTCGCGGGGCCTGGCCGGCGTCGTGGGCGACTGCCTCGTGGTCAACCTGCCCGGCTCGCGGGGCGGGGTGAAGGACGCGATTGCCGTCCTGGAGCCTCTGCTCGGGCACGCCGTCGAGCAGATCGTCGGGAGCGACCATTGAGCCGACGCCGCGGGAACCCCGCATGAGGGCACCCGGGTGGCCGGTGACCCTCCAGCACGGCGAGGTCACGCTGCGGCCCCTGCGCTACCGCGACGCGCGCGCCTGGCGCGCCGTACGTCGTCGCAACGGGGCCTGGCTCCAGCCCTGGGACGCCACCGTCCCTCCCGGCGGCAGCGAGCGCCCGGCGACGTTCCGCACCCTGGTGGCCCGGCTCAACCGGCACGCTCGCGAAGGCCTCGGGATGCCGTTCGTCGTGGAGGTCGACGGCCGCTTCGCCGGCCAGGTGACGGTCAACAACATCGTCCGCGGCTCGGCGCAGTTCGCCTCCGTCGGCTACTGGCTCGACCGCGACGTCGCCGGCCGTGGCGTGATGCCGACGGCGGTCGCGCTCGTCATCGACCACTGCTTCCGCTCCGCCGGCCTGCACCGGATCGAGATCGCGATCCGGCCGGAGAACTCCAACTCGCTCCGGGTCATGGAGAAGCTCGGGATCCGCGAGATCGGCTACGCCCCCAAGTTCCTCCACATCGACGGCGGGTGGCGCGACCACCGGCTCTACGCGATCACCGTCGAGGAGTGCCCCGAGGGGATGCTGGCCCGGCTGACGTCCGTCGAACCCCACCAGTCACAGGAGTGATTTCGCGACACACCTGTTGACATCCCCGGGCGCCAGGGGCTATCTCCCTAGGGTCGGTCCGTGCCCCTGAGCGGACTCATCTTCGTGGCCCTCGCCATCGCCTGGGCCGCCTACCTGATCCCCAAGGCGCTGCGCCACCACGACGACGTCGACCGGAGCCGCAGCGTCGACCGCTTCTCCGAGAGCATGCGCGTCCTCGCGCGTCGTGAGCCGGTCAGTGCCCGCGCGGCCCGTCTCGTGGTCGGGCCTGCGGGCGCCACCGCCGCGGTCGACGCGAGCGCGCAGGTCTCCCACCAGGTGACGCCCGACGCCCGACCGCTGGCCGCCCCCTCCGTCGTACGCCGCGCCGCTGGCGCGCGCGCCACCCGTCGTCGCCGGCGGGTGCTCGCCGTCCTCCTCCTCGCGCTGGTCGGCGTCGTCGCCGCCTGCGCCACCCGCTACCTCGCCTGGCCCTACGTCGCGATCCCAGCCGGCCTGCTGGTCGCCTGGCTCGTGGCCTGCCGGCTGATGGTCAAGCACGAGCGTCGCCGGCCGCAGGCCGCCGCCGAGGACCACGGTGTCGGCGACGAGACGTCGGCCTCCATCCCCCTCGTCGAAGTGGCGGCCCCCGCGGCCGAGGCGCCCGAGCCCCGCGACCCCGCCCTCTGGGACCCGGTCCCGGTGACGCTGCCGACCTACGTCTCCAAGCCGCCCGCTCGCCGGACCGTGCGCACCATCGACCTCGACTCCACCGGGGTCTGGACCTCCGGTCGCACCGAGGCCGACTCGGCCCTGGCCCGCGAGGCGGAGGCCGCCGACCGCGTCCGTCGCCACACCGCCGGCAAGGGCGACTCCGGCGAGGAGGCCGTCGGCTCCTGAGCCGACGGGCCGACCGGTCCGTGCGTCAGCGCACGACCAGGACGGCGTGCATCCCGCGCGAGTAGTGATGCGGCTCGTTGCAGACCAGCTGGTAGCGGCCCGGCTTCAGCTGCAGCGTCACCCAGCCCGTCGTGCCAGGCGTCAGGCCGTCGCCCGCACCGGCGCCGCAGCGCTTCGAGGCCTCACCCAGGACACCCTGCTCCGAGATGCGACCCTCGGCATCGACGCTCCGGTCGGCCATCGGGAGCACGACCAGCTCGTGGGTACGCCGGCCCATCGACGTCGCCACCAAGGTGACGGAGCCGGCGGGCACCACCAGGGGGACCGCCATCAGCCGCAGCACGCCACGACCGCCCATCATCGCGCCGCCACCCATGTCCATCAGGTGCACGCGAACCACGGTCCCGCGCACGTCCGGACGGGTGCGGCACTGCGACAGGTGCATGGCGTACATGCCCTGCCCGCCCTGCATGCCCTGGCCGCCCTGCATGCCGGAGCCGGGGGCGCTGTGCATCCGGCCGGACACCCCGCCAGGCCCGGCGTGCATCCCAGTGGACGTGATCGCGCATCCGCTCGAGAGAAGCCCCACGACGAGGACGACGAGAGGTGCCAGCAACCATCGGCCGGAGGCTGATGGGCTCGGCGTCGACATGCGTCCACTGCATCCTCCGCGAGGGGTGCGGGCCAGGGTCCGAGGGCACGCCGCCGCGTGACCGAGGGCCTGGGCCGGGCGATTCGGGGAGGCCCCGGCCCCTTTGCTAGCCTTGCGCTTCGCGCCGTCCGACACCGGCACGACGCATGGGGCTGTGGCGCAGCTGGTAGCGCATCTCGTTCGCAATGAGAGGGTCAGGGGTTCGAGTCCCCTCAGCTCCACCATTGAAGCCCTTTGGGTGACCTGCGGAAACGCACGGATCACCCAGGGGCTTCGTCGTTGTCACTCGCCTGCGCGTCCGGCGGATGGCCCCCCGGTGGCCCCCGGCGCCCTGTTGAGGCGCTCCAGGCCAGCCAGATCGGCGCCGGTGCCGAGGTGGTGCAGGTAGAGATTCGTCGTTGCGATCGACGCATGGCCCATCCAGCTCTGGACCGTGCTGACATCGACACCGCGCGCCAGCCAGAGGCAGGCGGCGGTGTGTCGCAGGTCGTGGATGCGGCGGCCCCGCCCGGTCCGCTCCCACCTCATCGTGCGCAGCACCGCGGAGCGGTGGAGGCGGGAGCCGGCCTCGGTGGTGAAGAGCAGGTCGCTCGGCTTCTTGCCAACCTTGAGTCGCTCGACGATCGGGAGCACGCGGTTGGCGATCGGGACGCGCCGCGATCGCCCGCTCTTGGTGGCCTTGGTGGCGATGCCTTCGGGTGCTGATCGGCGAACGATCAAGCCCGGTGCCGGCACCTCCATCACGTCGCCCACGATCATCGCGCGGGCCTCGCCCCAGCGCAGACCGGTCCAGCCGAGAATGAGCAGGATGTCCGCGAGCCGGGCGTTCTGCTCGCGCCAAATCCGGTACGCCGTCTCGAGCTCGTCCTCGGTGAACGGGCTCATCTCGGTGCGCTCCTCGGAGCTCCTCGGCACAGGCACGGCGGTGACGGGATTGGTCGCGATCAGCTTCTCCCGCACGCACCAGCCGAAGAAGGAGGACAGGCTCGCGCGATAGCGCACGACCGAGGACTCGACCAGCCCGGACGCGAGCAGATGCTCGAAGACGCGCGCGACCTCTCGGCCCGAGACGGCCGAGAGGTGGAGGTTGAGGACGCTGGCCGTGGTCAGCCGCTCGACGTCCTGGTCGGCGCGGTAGGTCTTCTGGGCGACCGTCGTCGACCGGATGACGAGCCAGCGCTGCACCGCGTCTCTGACCCGCTCTTTCCCGGCTCGGGGATCGACCCCGCCTGCCAACGCGGCGCGCTCGCGAGCGAGCCAGGCCGTGGCCTCGCGCTTGGTATCGAAGACCTTGCTGGCCACATTGACCCGCCCGCTCTTCAGCCGGGCGCGGAAGCGGCCGTTCGGGGTCTTCGAGATGCTCACGCTGAGACCTTCTCCAACCAGCTCTCGACGTCAGAGCGCCGATAGCGCGGGCAGGTCCTCGACATCCACGTCACGCGTGGCCCGCAGCCGGACTGCCGCCACCGACACAGCGTCGCTTGGGAGACCCGCAGCCACTGCGCGACCTCCTCGGACATCAGGAACTCCGCGCCGCGCGTCGCGTAGTCCTCCGGTGCTGCCGCGCTGCTCGCCTTGTCGCGCTTCCTCATCGTGTAGCTCTCGCCATCATCGCCGCCCTTGCGCGTGGTTTTGCCGAACCATTCGATTGTGCCTATCTTCGCGTGGAAATGCAAGCACCTGACATTGGGGCTGATTCTCGATAGGTTCGGAGCCATGAGGTACCCCGAGGCCCCCCCGTACGCCCAGCAGGACGCTGATGGCCTGCTGACGCCCGCGGACATGCCTCCGGGGTGGCATCTGCCGACGGTGTTCCCGGGGCATCGCTCGACTGACGAGAGTGCGCGGATCGACGAGGTCCTCGGGTACGACGACTCCGCGCGGGCGTCGACGGCTCCTGACGCCGACGAGGACGCGGCGGCGAACGAGCCGGACGGAGGGCTGTGGCGCTACCTCGAGCACGCCGACTCGGGGACCCGTGTGTACCTTCGACTGCAACGCCAGGCGTTCGCGGTCCCGGAGGAGGTGCGGATCACCGGCGTGGTCTATCTGCCGCGGGTCCCGGGTGATCCCATTACCTCGCGCCTGCTGCGTGAGTTGCCGACTGCGTACATCGAGACCTCGATCAACAAGCGCCTCTTTGCGATGAAGTCCACCGAGACTCTGGCCGGCAACAAGATCGTCCTGCCCTCAGGCGCGAAGGTTGCCCGCCGCGACCTGCTCAAGCCGCTGGCCGGCACCGGCAAGACCGACCCGGACTTCTACGAGCGCGTCGCGCTCCAGCACGGGGAGCTGGTCAAGCAGGGTGATCGCAACCCGACGGCGACGATGGCCGAGATCAACGGCGTCGCACTGACAACCGCGCAGGGATGGGTGGCAAAGACCCGGAATCGTGGCCTGCTCCCGCCGGGACGCCGCGGCCGCGCCGGCTGACCTGCTCTGCCTGCCTCGCCTCTGATCCCTCACCTCTGCCTTCCTTCTCGCTTCATTCGCCCCTCTCTGCCGCCCTCCACCTATCGCCCCTCCTCTGCTCCCCGCTCGCCCTTCCTTGCCTCTCCCTTCCTCTGCTCCTTCCCATCCCAAACCGATGGACGTATGCTACCTAAGGTATTAGCGTATACATGCGCAGATACACGCGACGTTGGATCTGTTGGGAGGGTCGGGCGTGAAGGGTGGCGTCATCCTGTTCCGCGGCACCGGTGGTGCCGCACGCCGCTACCTGGAGTCGGACCGGTCGACCGCGGATGAGTACTACTTGGGGGCGGGGACCGCGTTGGCGGAGTTCGCCGTCCTCGATCGTGACGGCAATGTGACGGCGGACGGCGTGTTCACGCCGGAGCAGTACGCGGACTGGGTGGACTGGCGCAATCCGTTCACCGGAGCAACCCGGGGCACCCCTCGACTTCCCAGTCACGGCGAGGCGACGGCGCCGGGGGAGCGGAGGGCTACGGGTGCGAGGCGGGGGTCGCCGCGGTTCGCCGAGATGGTGATCAACGCTCCGAAGTCGCTCTCGATCGCCGCCGCGTTGCATCCCGATGTCTCCGAAGCGCTCGATCGCGCGCAGGCGGACGCGGTCGCGGAGATCCGTTCATGGTTGGCCCCGCACTCGGTGACCCGCGTCGGTCCGCGTGGGCTCCAAGAGGTCGTCGGTGTGGACCAGCTCGAGACCGTGGCGGTCGTCCACAAGACCTCTCGGGCGGGGGACCCGCATCGCCACATCCACTTCCAGATCGGCACCCGTGTCTTCGCGGCCGGGAAGTGGCGCGGCCTCGACACGGCTGCGATGTTCAAACAGCAGGGCGCGATCCGGGCGCTCGGAAGCGCAGTCATCGCCGCCCACCCCGAGCTGACGCGAGTGCTCGCCGCCCACGGGTTGAGCCTCAACCACGTCACCGGCGAGGTCGTCGAACTCGAGCAGTACAACGTGGTGCTGTCGAAGCGCGCCGCCCAGGTCGAGCACAATCTCGCCGTCCTGGATGCTGCATGGGAGGACGCCCATCCCGGCGAGGAGCCCGGGCCGGTCGTGCGCGCCAGGATGCTCGCCCGCGCCTGGGATCACCAACGACCGCACAAGAAGCCGGCCCCTGAGGGGCTCGGTTGTGAGGAGGGCTGGCGCCGCGAACTGGCGGCCGCTGGCTATCGGACAGATCCACGGTTCCGCTCAGTCCGCTCGCCATCCCCCGTCGGCATCGATGACCTGAGTGTGGAAGAGCTCGCGGCGCGGGCGCTCGACCGCTGCGCCGCGGGGGGATCGACGTGGACGATCCACGACATCCAGATGCACGTCACGCACGTGGTCACCGAGGCCGGCATCACCGCGACCGGTGGCGATCTCCGCGACCTGATCACCCTCGCGACGAACCTCGCCGCGTCGGACTGCCTCTCGGTGCTGCCGCCCACGATGGCCCACCCCGAGCAGGTCGCCCACCTCACCACGATCAGCGTCGTCGCGGCCGAGCAGACCTTGCGTGACTTGGTCGGCGCCCGTGTCGAAACGAGCGGGCCCGCCGGGGGCGAGGTGGATGCGATGGCATCCGCGGAGGCGGAGGCCGCCGAACGGCTCGCGACAGAACGTGGACTGGACACCGATCAGGCCCAGGCCGCGGCCGCGATCGCGTCGACAACCCCGCTGGTCATCGTCGAGGGCGCAGCAGGTGCAGGAAAGACCACCATGCTCGGCGCCGCCATCGCTGCGGCCGAGGCTCACGGACGACCTACACGGATAGTCACCCCGACGAAGAAGGCCGCCGCTGTCGCAGCCCAGGAACTCGGCGTACCCACCGACTCTGTGGCCGCACTGGTCCACGCCTACGGGTGGCGCTGGGACAATGACGGCGTCTGGCGCCGCCTGAAGCCCGGTGAATCCGACCCGGTGACCGGTGCCGTCTATGCCGGCCCACCCACACCCGGAAGGCTGTGTGCGACGGAGCGGATCGTCGTTGACGAAGCAGGCATGCTCGACCAGGACACCGCCACCGCCCTCCTGATCGTCGCGGCCGAGACCGGAGCGAGCATCGCCTTGGTCGGTGATCGCGCCCAGCTGCCAGCGGTGGGCCGAGGCGGCGTCCTCGACATCGCGGCTGACCTCGTCAGTGCGTCTGGACTCGAGGTCCATGACCTGACCGGCATCCACCGCTTCGCAGATCCGACCTACGCGGCCTTCACCCTCGACCTGCGCGAGGGCAAGCGTGCCGAGCAGCTCTTCGATCGGCTGCAGCACTTCGGCCTCGTGCGGCTCCACGAGTCGACGGAAGCGATGCATGCGTCGTTGGCAGACATCGCGCGACCCGGTGATGCCCTCACAGTCGCGACCAATGATCAGGCCAGAGAGGTCAATGCCGCGATGCGCCAGGCGCGCGTCGCCCGTGGCGAGATCCCCGACGTCACCGCCGCCGTAGGGTCTGATGGCCTCCCGGTCGGGCCGGGCGACCTGGTCATGACCCGTCGCAACGACAACGCGCTGGGGGTTGCCAACCGGCAGACCTGGATCGTCCAGCGGGCCGACGACGAGGGTGACGTCTGGGTCCTGCCAGCAGGCGCGGTTGGTCGTCGAACGAGCAAACGCCTCCCGGCCGCCTACGTTGCCGAGCACGTCCACCTTGCGTACGCCTCAACTGCCTACGGCGTCCAGGGCGCGACCAGCGAGGTTGCCCACGCCCTCGTCAATAGCCCGACCAGCGGCGCCTTCGAGAGTCTGGGCCTGGACGCTGCCGGCATCTACGTCGGCCTGACGCGCGGCCGCGAGGCCAACCTGCTCCACGTCGTCGCGGCCGACGTCGAAGAGGCGCGCGAGCAGTTCGCTGCCGCGATGGAACGGGACCGCGCAGATCGCGGGCTCGAGCACGCGGCCCGGACGGCGCGCGAAGCCGTTGCCGGACTCGTCGCACCGTCCACCATCGACGCCGACGTCGAGTACGTCGCATCCGAACGCGCCCGACTGCGTTCCGACATCGACCGCGCCAACGCCGAGGCCGACCGCTGGGAGAGCGCCCTCGCGGCGCTCGCCACCCTGGACAGCGAGCACCAGCGAATCCGGGCACCCTACGAAAAAGCGGTCGCGTCAGCGAAAGCAAGCGAGGAGGCCATTCGTGCCGCGGTTCACGCGGACCTGCTGGAACAGGCTGCCCAGGCTGCCGACGCCATCGCAGAGGCTGCGGGCCGCATGTATGCGGCCAACGCAGCAGCCCGCCACTCAGGCAGATTCGGGCGACGCGCCGCGGAACGGGCTGCTGAAGAGAGGTCGAGCGATCATGGCAGGCTCACCTCTGCGGTCGCCTCTCGCTGGGGAACCGCGCCGACCCCAGGAGCCGACCACACCCGCTGGGCCCAGCACGCAGCCGATCTGGCCACCGACGATCATCCGAGCGTCCTCGACGCCGGCCGCGACAAGGCAGGTGCCGTCGACAGGCTGGCGCTGATCGACGGCAACCAGGAGAACGTGCGAGCAGACAGCCGTCGACAACTCCTCGGCAATCGCCGGGCTGCCGACATCCGGCGCCGCACGGCGCAGTTGCGCGCGCGAGCACAGGGCGCCGAGCAACTCCTGTGCGAGCTCGACGCCCTGCCGCCCGCAGATGCCGCTCGTGCGCTCGGAGCGATGAGCGAACCTCCAGAGCCGGCCAGACAAACCGTCCGCACCCTGGAGAAATCGGCGGGCGTAGGTAGAGAGACGCAGACGCGCTCCGCGCCCGGCAGCAGGGAACTGTCGGGGCTCGCGGAACAGGCGTATGGGCAGAGTCCGAGCCTCTAGCGAGCGGTCATCGGTCCTTGACCCGGACGCCGAACTGACGCCAGACGAGCCCAGCCGACGCACTTGGTAGGGGTGCAGCGGACATTGAAGGGCCGGCTGCGGAGCATCTTGCCGAGCTGATTCTGAACGGTCGTCGGTGTCAGAGCGGGGGAGCGCACTGGTCTCCGGATAGGGACCCGTCCCCGGCGCACGTCACCGGACTGGCCTTCCGGGACAACCAGCCATCACTCGGCCCCCTGGTCCGTCGCGAGTCCGTTGAAGG
>CAWFYO010000009.1:0-27539 GCA_963820015.1 uncultured Actinomycetota bacterium
GGGGATCCTCCACAGAGCAGGAGTCGAGCGGGCCTCAGCCCTTGCGCTGGGTGACTTCCTCGGTGAGGGCGGGCAGGACGGTGTGGAGGTCGCCGACCACGCCGAAGTCGACGAGCTCGAAGATCGGGGCCTCGGGGTCCTTGTTGACCGCGACGATCGTCTTGGACGTCTGCATGCCGGCGCGGTGCTGGATGGCGCCGGAGATGCCGGCGGCGAGGTAGAGCTGCGGCGACACGGTCTTGCCGGTCTGGCCGATCTGGTAGCTGTGCGGCTTCCAGCCGGAGTCGACCGCGGCCCGGGAGGCGCCGACGGCGGCACCGAGGGAGTCGGCGAGGTTCTCGACCGGCTCGAAGTTGCCGCCGGTGCCGCGGCCGCCGGAGACCACGATCGCGGCCTCGGTCAGCTCGGGGCGACCGGTCGCCGTACGCGGCTGGGAGGCCACGATCTGGGCGCCCTTCGCCGCGTCGGAGACGGTCACGGCGACGTCCTCGACCTCACCGGCGCCGGACGCCTCGACCGGGGCCGCGGAGTTGGGCTTCACGGTGATGATCGGGGTGCCCTTGGTGACGGTGGCCTTGACGGTGTAGGAGCCGGCGAACACCGACTGGGTCGTGACCGGCCCCGACTCCCCCGCCTCGACGTCGACGGCGTCGGTGATCAGGCCGGAGCCGGTCTTGATCGCCAGCCGGCCGGCGATCTCCTTGCCCTCGGCGCTCGAGCCGATCAGGACGGCGCCGACGCCACCAGACTGCCGGGTCTTCTCGACCAGCTGGGACAGCGCCTCGGCCTTGGGGGCGACCAGGTAGCCCTTCAGCGGCGCGTCGTCGATCGCGTAGACCTTGCCCGCGCCGTACGCCGCCACCGCGGCAGCGACCTCGGCCTTCTTCTCAGCAGGGCCGAGGTAGACCGCGGACGGCTCGCCCAGGCGCGCGGCCAGGGTCAGCATCTCGTAGGTCGGCTTCTTGACCGCACCGTCGGCGTGGTCGACGACCACCAGGATCTCAGACATCTCCGCGCTCCATTCGTGATGGTCAGATGAACTTCTTGGCGGCGAGGAAGTCGGCCAGCGCCTTGGCGCCGGACCCCTCCTCGTCGGTGACGATCTCGCCGGCCTCACGCGGCGGGCGGGCGGTGGTCTGCTCGACCTGCGTCCACGCGACCGACAGGCCCACGTCGCCGGCGTCGACCCCGAGGTCGGACAGCGACAGCGTCTCCAGCGGCTTCTTCTTGGCCGCCATGATCCCCTTGAACGACGGGTAGCGGGCCTCACCGGACTGGTCGGTCACCGACAGCACCAGCGGCATCGTGCCGCCGACCACCTCGGTGGCGACGTCGCCGTCGCGCTTGATCCGCACCTGGTCGCCCTGGGCCTCCACGACCGCGGCCAGCGTCAGCTGGGGCAGCCCGAGGCGCTCGGCCAGCATCGCCGGCACCACGCTCATCGTGCCGTCGGTCGAGGCCATGCCGCACATCACCAGGTCGTACGCGCGCCGTCGTGCCCGCGTCTCGACCGCCTTGGCCAGCACCAGCGAGGTGGCGATGGCGTCGGAGCCGGCGATCGCGTCGTCGACCACGTGGACGCCCCGGTCGGCACCCATCTGGAGGGCCTTGCGCACGGCGTCGACCGCCGACTCCGGGCCCACGCACAGCGCGGTCACCTCGACCTCGTCGGGAGACTCGGCCTTCTCCTTGATCCGCAGCGCCTGCTCCACGGCGTACTCGTCGAGCTCGGACAGCAGCCCGTCGACGCCCACCCGGTCGACGGTCTTGTCGTCCTCGAAGTGCCGGTCGCCCGTGGCATCCGGCACGTACTTCACACACACAGCGATCTTCATGGCCGCGTCGGCCCTCCTGTGACCAGGTGACAGTGGGGATTCGTCTCGGAGGCTACCCGTCGCCCCGACGGCCCCGGAACTCAGGCGGCGGTGGCATCCCTCACAGTGACACTGTCACGGTCGGCTCGTTGTCCGGGCGTCCCTTCCCCCCGGGGACGCCGATGGCCCCGGCGACCAGGTCGCCGGGGCCATCGTGCTGTGAGTCAGACCGAGCAGGTCAGCGGACTGTGAAGGTGGTCGACGCGCCCGTCGAGCCCTTCAGGCCGGCGCTGCCGCCGAACACCGTGACGATCTTGTACTTGCCCTTCTTGGTCACGCTCTTGAAGACACCCTTGGCGACGCCCCTGCTGTTGAGCTTCACCGTGATCGTCTTGACCTTGGCGGTGCCCCGCTTGAGGGTCATCTTCACCGAGCCGCGTCCGGCCAGGCCGTAGTTCTTGCCCTTGACCGTGGCGACGCCGGTCGCGGTCTTCTTGGCCTTGGCGTAGGACGCCTTCACCGTGGTCTTGCTCGCGTCCTTGCTGACCGGGATGGAGCCGAAGACGTTGGACCCGTCGGTGGGAGCCGCGCAGTCGATCGGGATCAGGTTCGATTTGGTGGCCCCGACCCAGCCCTGGATGTTCGCGGTCATGTTGCCGGCCCGGACCTTGTAGGTGCCCGCGGCGGTCGGCCGGATGGTGAAGGCCCCGGTGGCCGGGATGTCCATGTCCGCCGAAGGATTCGGGAGGGTGGTCTTCGCGATCTTCAGCGTGTACGGCGTCCCGCTCGACGGGACGGTCTTGGCGGTGACGGCGTCCCAGCCCTGCCCGTGCGCGACATCGACGACACCCGACGCGAGGTGGATGTTGCCGCCGCTGATGGTCCGGGTGACCTTCTGGCCGGCCACCATCTTGCTCGGGAGAGTGCCGATGCCCATGGTGACCGGGATCGGGAGAGTCCCGCCAAAGCAGGAGTAGTTGACCACGTGCGGGGCGGCCGAGGCCGGCGCAGCGAAGGCGCCGATCGTGAGGGCGGCCGCGCCGGCGGCGCCGATCAGAGTGTGCTTGCGGATCATGTGGTGAAGCCTTCCAGTCGGACGCGACGGTGCCCCCTGGCTCCGTGCGAGTGCACCTCACCACACGCACCGGACAAATGCCAGAGCCGAGGGGCCCCGACCACGACTTCTCCGGCGAATCTCAGGGAGCGCCGTACGACCTGACGCCTGAAGGGTCAGGGCTTGATGATGCGGGAGACGATCTGCCCGCCGACCAGCCAGACCAGGGCGGCCAGGCCCCAGTTCACGATCGCGTTCTTGGTGCGGGCCGCATGGTTGGCGCCGACGGCGTGGTAGACGCCGTTCTTGCCGCGCTCGAAGATGCCGAAGTCGAGCTTGTTGGCGGTGTCGAGGATGAACCGCACCAGGTTGTTGGTCGGGTTGGCCTTCAGGGCGATGCACAGCGCCCCGAGAGCCAGGATCAGGGCGAACACGACACAGACGGCCCAGACCACCTGCGCCACCCGGGTGCGGACGCGGTCGACCGACGCCTTGCTGACCGAGGGCCGCGGCCGGCGGCTCTCGCGCGACGCCCTCCTCGGAGGTCGTCGTCGGTGGTGGTCTCGGCCGTCTCGTCCGAGTGTCGTGCCATGGTCGCCGCTCCTGTCGTGCCGGTCCCGGGGTGCAGGATCGCACACCAAGGCGCGGCACGAGGGGTGATCGCGCCAGGTCGGCGGGTGTCCGCCGGTGTTTCGAGACGGCGCCGGCGCGCCTCCTCGACCAGCGCCGGACGGCAGGTCAGCGGCCGGTGAACTCCGCCTTGCCGGGCCCCTGCTCGACGAACGACGTCATGCCGATCCGGCGGTCGTCGGTGGCGAAGAGGGCGGCGAACTGCTGTCGCTCGATCGTCAGCCCGGTGTCGAGGTCGACCTCGAGGCCGGAGTCGATCGACTCCTTCGCCGCGCGGACGGCGTACGTCGCGGCGCCGGCGAACTGCCCCGCCCACGCCACCGCCTCGGCGTACACCTGGTCGGCCGGGTAGACCCGGTCGACCATCCCGATCGCGAGGGCCTCCTCGGCCTTGACGAACCGGCCCGTGAAGATGATGTCCTTCGCCCGGCTCGGCCCGACCAGCCGGGTGAGCCGCTGGGTGCCGCCGGCGCCGGGGATGATCCCGAGCAGGACCTCGGGCTGGCCGAGCACGGCGTCCTCGGCGGCGAAACGGAGGTCGGCGCACAGTGCCGAGCTCGCAGCCGCCGCCGAGGGCGTAGCCGTTGACCGCGGCGACGACCGGCTTGGGGATCCGGGCCACGGCGGTGAACGCGGACTGGAGGGCCCCGGAGCGCTTGACCATGTCGACGTAGGACATCTCGGCCATCTCCTTGACGTCCGCGCCGGCCGCGAAGACCCGTCCGCCGCCCCACACGACCACGGCCTTGACGTCGTCACGGGCCGCTGCCTCGGCGGCCGCCGCACGGATCTCCTCCTGCACCTGCACGTCGAGGGCGTTCATCTTCGGCCGGTCGAGCCGGAGGGTGGCGACTCCGTCGCTGACCTCGAGCCGTACGAACTCCGCCATTGCTCCGCCTTCCACTGTGCCGTCGGGGGGTCTCCGGGCATTCTGCCGAGGGTGGGTCACAATGTCGCGAGTGACCCCGGGAATGTGGAGCCACCGCGGCGAGGCGGCGGACGTCTGGCCGGGCCGCACCTGGCCCCTCGGCTCCGACTGGGGCGAGGAGGCGACCAACTTCGCCGTGCGGGCCCCGGAGGCCACCCGGGTCTGGGTCTGCCTCTTTGACGACGAAGGGGACCGCGAGACCCGGCACGAGCTGACCGAGCTGTCGCTGGGAATCTGGCACGGCGAGATCCCCGGCGTCGCGCCGGGCACCCGCTACGGCTACCGGGTCGACGGCCCCTGGCAGCCGTCGCTGGGCCTGCGGTTCAACGCCGCCAAGCTGCTGCTCGACCCCTACGCCCGAGCGATCAGCGGCGACCTGGTCGACGACCCCGCGATCTTCGGGTACGACGTGGCCTCGCCGAGCCGACGCAGCCGCCTCGACTCCGCGCCGTACGTCCCCAAGGGCGTGGTCCTGCACGAGCCCGACTTCGACTGGGGTGACGACCGCCGGCCGTTCACCCGCTGGCGGGACACGGTGATCTACGAGCTCCACGTGAAGGGGATGACGGCCCTCCACGACCGGGTGCCCGAGCACCTCCGCGGCACCTATGCCGGGCTGGCGACGCCGGCGGTGATCGACTACCTCAAGGACCTCGGCGTCACCGCGGTCGAGCTGCTGCCGGTGCAGCAGTTCGTCAGCGAGCCGAAGGTGCTGCAGCGCGGCTTCACCAACTACTGGGGCTACAACACCATCGGCTTCTTCGCCCCCCACAACGGCTACTCCTCCTCCGGCGACCGCGGCGGGCAGGTGCGGGAGTTCAAGGAGATGGTCAAGGCCTTCCACGCCGCCGGGCTCGAGGTCTACCTCGACGTGGTCTACAACCACACGGCCGAGGGCGGCACCGGGGGGCCGACCCTGTCGTTCCGCGGGCTCGACGACGCCGGGTTCTACCACCGCCAGGACCACCGGGCGCTGGGCGACCCGTTCAACGACACCTACTGGGACGTCACCGGGTGCGGCAACACGGTGAACGCCGCCGACCCCTTCGCCCTGCGGCTGGTGCTCGACTCGCTGCGCTACTGGACCAGCGAGATGCGCGTCGATGGCTTCCGGTTCGACCTCGCCTCGGCGCTGGCGCGGTCGGCGCACGGCGAGGTCGACCTCGCCTCCCCGCTGATGACCGCGATCGGCCAGGACCCGACCATCCGCAACGCGAAGCTGATCGCCGAGCCCTGGGACGTCTCGATGGACGGCTACCGGGTCGGGGAGTTCCCGCCCCCGTGGGTGGAGTGGAACGACCGCTACCGCGGAACGGTGCGCGACTTCTGGCGTCGCGGGTCCGACGGCATCCGGATGGTCGCGACCCGGCTGGCCGGCTCGTCGGACCTGTACGCCGACGACGGGCGCTCGCCGTACGCCTCGGTGAACTTCGTGACGGCGCACGACGGCTTCACCGTCCGCGACCTGGTCTCCTACGAGACCAAGCACAACGAGGCCAACGGCGAGGGCAACCGCGACGGCTCCGACGACAACCGCTCGCAGAACTGCGGGGTCGAGGGCGAGACCGACGACCCTGCCGTGGTCGCCCGGCGGCGGCGGCTCGCGGCCAACCTGATGGTCACCTTGTGCCTGTCGAACGGCGTGCCGATGTTCACCGCCGGCGACGAGCGCGGGCGGACGCAGGGGGGCAACAACAACCCCTACGTGCAGGACAACGAGATCTCGTGGGTGGACTGGCGGGCGGACGACGCCTGGCTGGACGTCTACGACCAGACGAAGGCGGCTCTGCGGCTTCGGCGCGAGCACCCGGCGCTGCGGCAGCGGCACTGGTTCGAGGGGCGGCCGACGATCGAGGGCGGCCCGAAGGACCTGGTCTGGGTGCACCCCAACGGTCGCGAGATGACCGGCGACGACTGGAGCGACAACGAGCTGGCCGTCGTCGGGATGCTGGTCACCGGCGAGCCCCTGCGCTCCCCCGGGCCCCGCGGCGAGCAGCAGTGGGACAGCTCGTTCCTGATCTGGCTCAACGCCGAGGCCGAGCCGGTCACCGTGGCGCTGCCCGACGAGCACTGGGACCACGCCGGCGAGGTCGCCATCTCCACGTGCCCCGACCACCCGGTCGGCACCACGGTGAAGCCGGGCGAGGTGCTCACGCTGGACGGCCGGACCGTCGTGGTGCTCCGCCAGCTCTGACTCCCCCGCTTGTAACGCTCCGTTATCTGCACCGGTGCGCCCGTGCACGGGCGCACCACGGTGGATAACGGAGCGTTACAGCGGGGAGGTGGGCGGCGGCCGACGCAGCGTTTCGGCCCTGGCGGACGTCTGGGGAGAGGTGACCGTGTCGGAGACCCAGGGGTACGCCGCCGCGGTCAGCGCGACGATCCCCTACGGCCAGTGGTCGGGCTGGATCGTCAACCTGCTCGTCGCCCAGTGGGTGATCCACCGCTGGGGCAGCCACCCGGAGTCGGCGCCCGCCTGACCACCGTGTCTGCAGCGACGGCTCGGCCAGGCAAATCCTCGTCTCGACCCCTCCCGCTGCGCACCGGTGGCCGTTACTGTCCGAGCAGGTCGTCAGGGGTGACGACCCCGGTCCCCAGGGGTGGTCATGGCACAGGTCCCGTGGAAAGAGCTCATGCCGGAGCAGCCGAAGGGCTTCGAGATGCCCTTCTGGTACAGCTCGTTGCAGTCCTTCTGGCTCTACTACCCGGCCCGCCGCGACCAGGTCGAGGCCCTGCTCCCCGACCTCCCGGAGCACCACGGGCTCAGGCTCGCGGAGTTCGACGACCTGCCCGACCGGGCTCTGGTCTCGCTCGACTTCCAGGCCTACACCTCGGGCGGCACCGCGGGCGGCTCGAGCTTCCTCGGCTGCACCCGCGAGATCGAGTTCAACGTCTACGTCTATCCCGAGAGCCGGCTGCCGTCGGTGCCGCGGATGAGCGTGCGCGACTACCTCCTCGGTCGCGACCAGACCAAGACGATCGGCGGCTTCCGGCTGCACGTGCCGTGCGACAACCCGATCGCCGTGGAGGCCGGGCAGGGGAACTTCGGTGAGCCCAAGTGGCTGGCCGCGTTCGACTACATGACCCCCTCGCTCAACGGCGCCGACCGCACGGAGTGGAGGTACGGCGTCTACGAGCCGCAGCCGCAGGACACCCCGCCCGGGACGCCGCCGGACCCGAGGTCGCTGATCTTCCAGGTCGACGCGACGCTGAACAACCTGGTCGCCGAGCCCTCCAACCTCTCGCCCCTCATCGAGTACGGCACCCGCACCCTCGAGGGGCGCGACGTGGTCGCCGCCAACTTCTGGAACTTCTTCGGCCCGTTCGACACCTACTTCCTCTCCGAGGAGGACAGCCGACGGGTCACGCTCACCATGGGACCGTCCATCGACCACCACCGGCTGCACGAGGACGTCCGCAACGTGATCGGCACCCAGGCTCCGCTGGCGGCGCAGACCTTCACCTCGGCTCCGGTCTCCTCGGAGTCGCAGGCCTGGCTCGAGTACCCCGACGACTGATCCGTGAGCGACTCCGACCTGCTCGACGACTTCGTGTCGCTGTCTGCAGCCCTGACCGGCTTCTCGGTCGCGCAGCTGCAGGGCACCGGCATGGCGCCGACGTACCTCGACGAGCTGGTCGCGATCGTGGGCGACCGCCTCACGATCGCGCTCACCCGGGCGGGCAGCCTCGCGCTGCGCTGGCCCGACGCCGTCGAGGACCAGCTGCGGCTCCGGATCATGGAGGACCCCGACCTGGGTCCGCTCGCCCGCAACCTGACCGTGCTCTGGTACACCGGCAGCTGGAACCAGCTGCCGGCCGACTGGCGCGAGCGCAACGGCGCCAGCAGCCTGGACAGCGACCGGCTGCTGTCCGCGCAGAGCTGGACCGAGGGCCTGATGTGGCCCGCGATCGGGGCCCACCCCACCGGCGCCAAGCCGCCCGGCTTCGCCAGCTGGACCCGACCGCCCTCGTTGGAGGAGCAGCCATGAGCCGCGTCGACTGCGACGTGCTCATCGTCGGCGCGGGCATCGCGGGCGCGATCCTCGGCCGGCGCCTGGCCGAGGCGGGCCGGCACGTCATCATCCTCGAGGCCGGAGAGGCGACCGGTCGCACCTGGGCGGAGTACCAGTCCAACATCACCGCGATGCTGGCCTCCCCGGCGAAGGTCCCCAACGCGGGCTGGACCGACAGCCCGGCGGCGCCGTCGCCGAGCGTGCTCGACATCGGCCCGATCTCACCCGGCGTCCCGGGAACGGCAGGCTACTTCGTGCAGGAGGGCCCGCTGCCCTTCGGCAGCGACTACCTGCGCAGCCGCGGAGGAACGACCCTGCACTGGTACGCGCACTGCATTCGGATGCTGCCGGCCGACTTCGCGATGCGGTCGACGTACGGCGTGGGCGTCGACTGGCCGCTGACCTACGACGACCTGGCGCCGTGGTACGCCGAGGCGGAGCGCGAGATCGGCGTCGCCGCCGACGTCGAGGACCAGGTCCGCGTCGGCACCCACTTCCCGCCGGACTACGTCTTCCCGATGCACAAGATCCCGCCGACCTACCTCGACCAGTGGTTGACCGAGCACCTCGACGGCACGCCGGTCCGGATCGGCCACGAGGACTACCCGACCGGCGTGGTGCCGGTGCCGGGCGGTCGCAACTCGACGCCCAACCCGGCCTACGACGGCGGCCGGGGCTACCAACCCGTCGGCGCTGTGGGCCGGCCCACGTCGGGGCTGCGCTGCGAGGGCAACTCCAGCTGCATCCCGGGCTGCCCCGCGCAGGCCAAGTACAACGCGCTCAAGACGCTCGAGGCGGCCGTGGCCGCGGGTGCGCAGGTGGTCACCCAGGCCGTGGCCAGCAAGGTGCTGGTCGGCAGGGACGACCAGGTATCCGGCATCGAGTACCTGCGCTGGACCGGCGACACGTTCCCGACGGTGGTGGCGCAGACGCTGACCGCTCGCCGTTATGTGCTGGCCGCGCACTCGGTGGAGAACGCCAAGCTCCTGCTGATGTCGGGAGCGGCCAACAGCAGCGACCAGGTCGGCCGCAACCTGATGGACCACCCCTTCCTGCTGAGCTGGGCCCGCACCGACGAGCCGCTCGGGACCTTCCGAGGGCCTGGCACGACGGCCGGCATCGAGACCCTGCGCGACGGGCCCTACCGCGCCCAGCACTCGTCGTTCCGCACCGACATCGACAACTGGGGCTTCCAGATCCTGGGCTCGCCCGGCTCCGACGTCGCGGACGCGGTCTACGGCGACCAGCTGTTCGGGGCCGCGCTGCGCAGGCGCGTCGCCCACGACGTGCAACGTCAGCTGATGCTCGGCTTCCTCCTCGAGCAGCTCCCCCACCCGGACAACCGCGTCACCATCAAGCCGCACGCCTACCAGGACGCGTTGCGGCTGCCGCGCCCGGTGATCACCTACGACTTCGACGCCTGGACGCGACAGGGTGCCGCGGTGGCGCGCGAGTGCGCGGTCCAGTGGTTCGAGGAGCTCGGGGCCGACGACCTCACGGCGTACGACGGGCCGACCCGGCCGATGGCGGCCCACCAGCAGTTCACCTGGAACGACCGCCCCTACTGCACGCTCGGGGCCGGTCACCTCTGCGGCACCCACCGGATGGGGCACAGCCGGAGCGACAACGTCGTCGACCCCGACCAGCGCAGCTGGGACCACCGCAACCTGTTCCTGGTCGGCGCCGGCAGCATGCCCACGATCGGCACCTCCAACCCGACGCTGACCCTTGCGGCGCTGGCCTGTCGGACGGCTGCCGTGCTGGCCGAGGAGCTCACGTGAGCGGGGCCGTCGACCCGGCCCGCGTCCAGCCGCTCCGCGACGCCCTTCAGCACGCGCTGATGCTCGAGCACGCCACCATCCCGGCGTACCTCTGCGCGCTCTACTCCATCGAGGACGGCACCAACGTCGAGGCGGCCGAGATCCTTCGCAGCGTCGTGATGGAGGAGATGCTCCACATGGTGCTGGTCGCCAACGTGCTCAACGCGGTCGGCGGCGAGCCGTCGGTGAACCACGCCGGTTTCGTGCCGCGCTACCCGACCCAGCTGCCCTACAGCGACGGCAGGCTGGTGGTCGGGCTGCGCCGCTTCTCGCCGGAGTCGGTGGAGATGTTCTGCGCGATCGAGCGTCCGGAGCCGGTCGGAGCGCCGCCGATGGTCGAGGGCTACGACACGATCGGCCAGCTCTACGCCGGCGTCGAGGCCGAGCTGCGCGCGCTCGGCCCAGGGGTGTTCACCGGGAAGGCCGACCGGCAGGTCGGGCCCGGCCGGTTCTACTACGGCGGCGCGGGCGACCCCGTGGAGGTCCACGACCTCGACACCGCCCTCGCCGCCCTGGAGCTGATCGTCGACCAGGGCGAAGGGCTCGACCACACGATCCACGAGGCCCCACAGCCGCTGGGCCCCGAGCTCGCCCACTACTTCCGGTTCCGCCAGATCGCGCTGGGCTACCACTACCGCGACAGCGACGTCGCCAACGCACCGCCGACCGGCCCGCGGCTCGTCGTCGACTGGGACGCCGTCCTGCCGATGCGCGACGACCCGAGCGTCGCCGCGCTGCCGCCCGGCAGCGACGTGCGTCGGCTGAGTGAGGCGTTCAACCACACCTACGGCGAGCTGCTGACCTGCCTGCACCGGGCGTTCAACGGTGAGCAGGACGAGCTGCTCGCCGCGGTGCCGCTGATGTACGACCTCCGCTACCGGGCCGTGGCCCTGATGCGCATCCCCTGCGGCTCCGGTGGACAGACCGCCGGGCCTAGCTTCGAGTGGCCACCCCGGGCAGCGCCCTGAGCGTCTCCGCGGCCCGGCGGCCGAGCACCACCGAGCCCTGCCGCCCGGCGAGCGTGACGGCCCGGTGGAGGAGCTCCTTGGCCGCGTCGGGATCGGCGGGCGCGACCAGCTCGGCACGCAACCGGTAGGTCTCCGGCAGCCAGAAGTGCTCCTGGAACTCGAGGCCGAACTTCTCCGACTCCGCCAAGGTCTCGATCGCCTGCTCGGTGTGCCCGGCCAGGGCCTGGCCGTCGGCCAGCAGGGTGAGGAAGTAGCTGGTGCCGAGCCGCGAGCCGGTCGCCTGCCAGTCGACCAGTCCCTTGCGCATCACCACGATGCCGTCCTCCGGGGCTCCGAGCCGGGCCACGGCCCAGCCGTGCAGCAGCGCGGCCCAGCCCAGCCAGAAGTCGAAGCCCTGCTCCAGGGCGTAGCTGGTCGCCGCCTCGGCGCGGGCCGCCACGTCACCGACCTCGCCGTCGAACTGCCGCAGCCAGAGGTCGAAGCAGGTGGCCAGGGAGATGGTGAAGGGATGACCCAGACGGGCGGCGCGGGCGACGGCGTCGTCGCTCATGGCGCGAGCACCGGCCCCGTCGTCGCGCAGCCACAGCACCCACGCGCCGTACGCCAGGGAGACGATGGCCGGGTCGGCGACGTCGTTCAGCTCGAGGCCCTGCCGCAGGCGGGCGTCGGGCACGTCGGGGCGGTGCTGGTCGATCAGCACGGCCGCGGTCAGGTGCTGGAGGGCGGCGTCGAGGTCGTCGCCCTCGTAGACCTGGGCGCTGCCCACGGCTCGCTGCGCCGCCACCTGGAACGCCGGCCGCCCGGACAGCTCGGCGAGCTCGACCAGCCGGTCGCAGATCCCGAGGGCGATCGGGTACTCCGCGCGGAGCAGGTGCATGCGATACATGCCGTAGAGCGCCTCGAAGAGCGGCTGCGGGTCGCCCAGCGCGGTGCCCAGCTCCTGGGCCCGGCGGTAGACGTCCTCGACCTCCACCGAGCCGTAGCCGCGGGTCGCCATCATGGGCGCGCCCAGGTGCACCAGCACCTTCAGCTCGAGCTGGTCGCGCTCGGTCGAGGCGGGCAGCTCGTGGACGAGGTCGAGGCAGCCGAGGAGGTGGGCCACCGCCTCCCGGTTGGCCGACTGCTCGATGGCCCGCAGCCCGGCGGCGAGCGCGTAGGGCACCGCCCGCTCGGGAAGGCCGGCGTCGGCGAAGTGGTGGGCGAGCAGGTCGGGCGCGTAGGTGGTCGAGTCCGACGTCCTCTCCATCGCCTCGGCGATGGCCAGGTGGTGACGCTGGCGGTCGGACTTGAGCAGGGTCTCGTAGGCGACCTCCTGCACGAGCGCGTGCTTGAAGAGGTAACCGCGCGTCGCGCCGTCCCCGCGGCGCCGCATCAGCCCGGAGTCGAGCAGCGTCTGGAGGTGACCGACCAGCACGGTCTCGTCGTGGTTCCACAGCAGCCGCAGGAACGAGTAGGGCACGTCGCGACCGACGCAGGAGGCGAGGCGCGCGACCTCGGCGGCCGGGCCGATCCCGTCGAGGCGGGCCATCAGCAGGTCGCGCAGCGTCGACGGCACCGCCGGCCCGGTGGGCTGGACAGCGCCCTCGTCGTCGTCGGCCGGGAGCTCGAGGAGCATCGCGGTGAGCTCCTCGATGTAGAGGGGTACGCCGTCGGCTCGCGCCACCACCTCGCGGACCAGCGCGTCACGCCCGTCGTCGCCCCCCGCGATCTCCCCCACCATCGCGCCGATCGCCGACACGTCGAGCCGGCCGAGGGTGAAGGTGACGTCGGGCTCGGCCGGCCAGTCGGGCGACGTGCCGCTGCGCCGGGTCAGGATCGCGAGCACGCCGCGGCCGGCCGCTGCCTCGAGCAGCTCGCTGATCACCTCCTGGGAGGTCGGGTCGACCCACTGGACGTCCTCGACGAGCAGCAGCAGACCGTTGGCGGCACGCCCCAGGATCAGCCGGGTCAGCACCGAGCGGGTGCGCTCCTTGAGCACCTCGGGCGAGGTCGGAAGCGGCGGGTAGTGCTCCGGGAGCGCGAGACCGACCAGGGACGCGATCACCGGCACGCCGTCGGACAGCTCGAGCCCGGAGCCGACCACCAGCCGCTCGAGCCGCTCGACCGGGTCCTCGGGCGCGGCCGCCTCGACCGGTTGCAGCAGCCGCTGGAGCAGGTTGACGATCGGGTGCAGCACGCTGTTGGTGTGCCGCGGGGAGCAGCGCAGGTCGACCACCGGGCTGCCGGCACCCACGACGTTCTCGAACAGCTCGAGGACCAGCCGGCTCTTGCCGATCCCGGGCTCACCGTCGACGAGGATCACCGAGCCCGCGCCCCCTTGTGCGGCGTGCCAGGCACTCTCGAGGTGGCCGATCTCGCGGTCGCGACCCACCAGCGGGATCAGGCCCCTGCTGAGCCGGACGTCGAGGCGGCTACGGGCCGATGTCTCGCCGATCACCCGTAGCACCTCGATGGGTCGCGACGCGCCCCTCAGCTCCGGAGTGCCCATCGACTCGAGGACGAAGTAGCCGGCGACCAGCTCGGCGGTGCTCTCCCCGATCACCACCTCCCCGGGCTGGGCGAGACCCTGCAGCCGGGCGGCGATGTTGGGGGTCGCCCCGATCGCGAGCACGTCGGCCCCGAACGGCGCGTCGCCGGGCCCGACCATCTCGCCGACGACGACCAGCCCGGTGTGCAGCCCGACCCGGGCTGCGAGGTGGCCGACGCCGAGCTCCTCGGCCAGGGGCGCCATCGCGCGGGTGACCGCGAGGGCCGCCCGGACTGCGTCGGCCGCGTCGTCCTCGTGGGCCGCCGGATAGCCGAAGTAGGCCAGGATGCCGTCACCGAGGTACTGCGCCACCGACCCGTCGTACGCCGTGATCACCTCGAGGCAGCGCGCCTGGTAGGCCTGGATCACCCGGCGCATGTCCTCGGGGTCGAGGCTCGCCGACAGCGCGGTCGAGCCGACCAGGTCGCAGAACATGACGGTCAGGTAGCGCCGCTCGCCGGCCCGCTCGGCCACCGCGACCGGGGCCACGGGCGGCGGTGTGGCCACCACGGCCGGCGCCGGCGGGCCGCTCGCGGCCCGGGTCAGCCGTTGTCCGCAGCCCTCGCAGAAGAGGTTGTCGGCCGGGTTGGCGTGGCCGCACTCCGCGCAGCGGCGAGGGAGCGGGGAGCCGCACCCCCCGCAGAACTCCGCCCCGGGATTCGCGATGCGTCCGCACCCCGAGCACGGCGCTGGATCCTCCCTGCCGGCCACCCTCGCAGGTTAGTGGTGTCGACGACCGGCGTCACGGCGTTCGTGCAGGTGAGACGCCGAGTCGGCGTCGTCAGGGCAGGACGACCAGACCCATCTCGGCGACGGAGGTGAGCACGCTGTGGCGGGGGACGATGCGCACGTTGTAGCCGAACGCGCCGCCCCGCTGGAGCAGGATGTCGCCGTCGAAGCGGTGGCGCCCGCCGTCGTAGCTGTCGGCCAGCGTCAGCGGGGTGATCACCGTGTCGATGATCTCGTCGTCGCCGTCGATGACGCCGTGGACGACCTCGACCGCCACGTCGTCGGGGGTCAGCGACCCGAGCGCCACGAAGGCGCGGACCGTCAGCGACGAGCCCACCTCGGGGTTGTCGCTGACGCCGTGGCTCTCGACGTGCTCGACGCGTACGTCGCTCCAGCCTGCGCGGACCGTCTTCTTCCAGGCGGCCAGCTCGGTGGCGCCCTTGTAGTCGGAGTTGAGCGCGCGGCCGGTGACCGCAGCAGGCGTGTAGAGCTGGCGGATGTAGTCGCGCACCATCCGGCTCGCCAGGACCTTGGGCCCGAGCGACTTCAGGGTGTGGCGCACCATCTCGATCCACCGGCCGGGGACACCGTCGTGGTCGACGTCGTAGAACTTGGGGGCCACGTCGCGCTCGAGCAGGTCGTAGAGCGCCGCGGACTCGAGGTCGTCACGACGGTCGGTGTCGTCGACCCCGTCGGCGGTGGGGATCGCCCAGCCGTTGGAGCCGTCGTACCACTCGTCCCACCAGCCGTCGAGGATCGAGAGGTTCAGGCCGCCGTTGAGCGCCGCCTTCATGCCGGACGTGCCGCAGGCCTCGTAGGGCCGCAGCGGGTTGTTCAGCCAGACGTCACAGCCGGGGTAGAGCGGCTGCGCCATGGCGATGTCGTAGTTGGGCAGGAAGACGATGCGATGACGCACCTCGGGGTCGTCGGCGAACCGGACGATCTCCTGGATCAGCTTCTTCCCGCCGTCGTCGGCCGGGTGGGCCTTGCCGGCGATGACCAGCTGGATCGGGCGCTCGGGGTGGAGCAGCAGGCGCTTGAGCCGCTCGGGGTCACGCAGCATCAGCGTCAGCCGCTTGTAGGACGGCACCCGGCGCGCGAAGCCGATGGTGAGCACGTCGGGGTCGAGCGCGTCGTCGACCCAGGTCAGCTCGGCGGCGGGGATGCCGCGCTGGGTGTTGGACTTCAGCAGCCGCCTGCGGGCGTCCTTGACCAGCCGCTCACGCAGCAGCCGCTTGACCGCCCAGATGTCGCTCGAGGGGACCTGGTCGACGGCTGCCATGTAGGCCTCGATGTCGTCGGACTCCCCGGGGTCGGCGCCGGCGCTGGCGCCGACGCGGGCGCCGTGGGCCTCGGCCAGGGCGAACACCTCGCGACCGACCCAGGTCGGCGCGTGCACGCCGTTGGTGATCGAGGTGATCGGCACCTCGGCCTCGTCGAACGCCGGCCACAGGCCGTGGAACATCTCGCGGCTGACGTGGCCGTGGAGCCGCGAGACGCCGTTGGCCCGCTGGGCGAGCCGGAAGCCCATCACCGCCATGTTGAAGACGGTGGGGTCGCCCCCGTCGTAGTCCTCGGTGCCGAGCGCGAGGATCCGGTCGAGCGGGACGCCGGCGACCGGGCCGGCCTTTCCGAAGTACTGCTCGACCAGCTCGCGGGAGAACCGGTCGATGCCGGCCGGCACCGGGGTGTGCGTGGTGAAGACCGTGGACGCGCGCGAGACCTCGAGGGCGGTGTCGAAGTCGAGCTTGGGGCCGGCCTCCTCGACGGTGAGCTCGCGAATGCGCTCCAGGCCGAGGAACCCGGCGTGGCCCTCGTTGGTGTGGAACACCTCGGGCTCGGAGGAGCCGGTGATCCGGCCGTGGACGCGCAGGGCGCGGACGCCGCCGACGCCGAGCAGGATCTCCTGGCGGAGCCGGTGCTCGGAGGTGCCGCCGTAGAGGCGGTCGGTGATGTCGCGGTAGTGGTCGGGGTTGCTCTCGAGGTCGGAGTCGAGCAGCAGCAGCGGGATCCGGCCCACCTGGGCGACCCAGATCCGCGCCATCAGCTCGGGGCCGTCGGGGAGCGCGATCGAGATCGTGGCGACCTCACCGTTGGCCTCGCGCAGGAGGCTGATCGGGAGCTCGTCGGGATCGAGGACGGGGTACTGCTCGAGCTGCCAGCCCTCGTGGCTCAGGGTCTGCTTGAAGTAGCCCGCGCGGTAGAGCAGGCCGACGCCCACCAGCGGTACGCCGAGGTCGCTGGCGGCCTTGAGGTGGTCACCGGCCAGGATGCCGAGGCCACCGGAGTACTGCGGGAGCACCGCGGTCAGGCCGAACTCGGGCGAGAAGTAGGCGATCCGGGTGGGCGCCTCGGGACCGGCCTTCCGCGCATACCAGCGGTCGCCGCCCACGTAGGCGTCGAGGTCTGCCTTGGCCGCACCGAGCCGGTCGAGGAAGTCCTGGTCGCGAGCGAGCGCCTCGAGGCGGGACGGGTTCACCGACGCCAGCAGTCGGACCGCGTCGTGCCGGGTCTCCTCCCACAGCTCGTCGTCGACCTCGGCGAAGACGTCCTGCGTCGGCGAGTGCCAGCACCACCTCAGGTTGGACGCGAGATCCCCGAGGGACGACAGCGCCGGAGGCAGGACCGGACGGACGGTGAATCGACGGATGGCACGCACAGCAGGACCGTAACGGAGTGGTGTGGATCGTTCCAATCGTGTCGCTGTCCTGGGGATCGCGTGTCGTCGCGCCGACCCCCGCCCTCCGGGTGGTGCCCGGCTGCGCCGCGGATGCTCGGGTTGCGTGTGACCTGGGGATTCGGAAGGGTGACGAGCATGGTCGGACGCATTCCCGTCATGCACGTCAGCCCGCTGGTGGACCTCGGCCGCCTGCCGGCGAAGGCGGCCGCGGGCGAGTCGGTGCCGGTCCGGGCGACCGTGTTCCGCGAGGGGCACGACCGTCTCGGTGCCGAGGTCGTGCTGGTCGCGCCCGACGGCTCCCGGCGGGCTCCGGTGCGGATGGTCTCCGACGGCGACGCACCGGACCGCTACGTCGCCTGGGTCGCCCCCGACACCGAGGGCGCCTGGTCGCTCGAGGTGCACGCGTGGTCCGACCCGCTGGCGACCTGGGAGCACGCGGCCGGGCTCAAGATCCCGGCCGGCGTCGACGTCGAGCTGATGTTCACCGAGGCCGGGATGCTGCTCGACCGGGTCGCCGGCGACCCCGAGCTCGACTCCCACGAGCAGGAGATCGTGAAGGGCGCCCACTCCGCCGCGACGGACGCCTCCCGCCCGGTCGAGGCGCGCCTGGCCGCGCTCCAGGCTCCCGAGCTGCTGGCCGTGCTGAGGGCCCACCCCCTGCGCGAGCTGGTCACCGTGGAGGGCCCCTACCCGCTCTACGCCGATCGGGCGAAGGCGCTGTTCTCCAGCTGGTACGAGTTCTTCCCGCGGTCCGAGGGCGCGTCGTACGACGTGAAGACCGGGACCACGACCAGCGGCACCTTCACGACCGCCGCGCAGCGGCTCGACGCGGTCGCCGCGATGGGCTTCGACGTGATCTACCTGCCTCCGATCCACCCGATCGGCGAGGTCAACCGCAAAGGCCCCAACAACACCCTCGACCCGGGCCCGGACGACCCCGGCTCGCCGTGGGCGATCGGCAGCGCCGCCGGCGGCCACGACGCCGTGCACCCCGACCTCGGCACCCTCGAGGACTTCGACGCGTTCGTGGAGCGCGCCAACGGGCTGGGCCTGGAGGTCGCGCTCGACCTCGCGCTGCAGTGCGCGCCCGACCATCCGTGGGTCACCTCGCACCCGGAGTGGTTCACCACCCAGGCCGACGGCACCATCGCCTTCGCCGAGAACCCCCCGAAGAAGTACCAGGACATCTACCCGCTCAACTTCGACAACGACCCGCAGGGAATCTGCCGCGAGGTGCTCCGCATCGTGCGGCACTGGATGTCGCACGGCGTGCGGATCTTCCGCGTCGACAACCCTCACACCAAGCCGGTCGCCTTCTGGGAGTGGCTGCTCCGCGAGGTGCGGAGGACCGACCCCGACGTGCTGTTCCTGGCCGAGGCGTTCACCCGCCCGGCGATGATGCAGACCCTCGGCGCGGTCGGCTTCCACCAGAGCTACACCTACTTCACCTGGCGCACGGCCAAGTGGGAGCTCGAGGACTACCTCCGCGAGGTGTCCGCGCACACCGACCACCTGATGCGGCCCAACTTCTTCGTGAACACCCCCGACATCCTCCACGCCTACCTGCAGTACGGCGGGCCCGCGGCGTTCAAGATCCGCGCGGTGCTGGCGGCCACCGGGTCGCCGAGCTGGGGCGTCTACGCCGGCTACGAGCTCTACGAGCACGTCGCGGTGCGGCCCGGGAGCGAGGAGTACCTCGACGCGGAGAAGTACCAGATCCGCGTCCGCGACTGGGACGCCGCGGCGAAGGAGGGCCGCACCCTCGCGCCGTACCTGACGATGCTGAACGCCGTACGCCGCGCCCACCCCGCCCTGCAGCAGCTGCGCAACCTGGTCGTCCACTCCAGCGACGACGAGAACATCCTGGTGTTCAGCAAGCAGGCCTCGACCGAGTCGGGCGAGGACACGGTGATCGTCGTGGTCAACCTCGACCCCCACGCTGCCCGCGAGACGACCGTCCACCTCGACCTGCCCGCTCTCGGCTATGGCTGGCAGGACAGCCTGGCCGTGCACGACGAGGTGACCGGACAGGACTGGCCGTGGGGCCAGCACAACTACGTCCGGCTCGACCCCGGCTCCGAGCCGGCGCACGTGCTGACGGTGCGGAGGACGGCATGACCGTGGTCGCGTCGGGCCTGCCCGACGAGCGCAACGAGAGCTCCATCGTCGGCTCGACCGTGGAGCAGCAGCAGCCCGACTGGTACAAGACCGCGGTCTTCTACGAGGTGCTGGTGCGGTCGTTCCGCGACTCCAACGGCGACGGCACCGGCGACTTCCAGGGCCTGATCGAGAAGCTCGACTACCTGCGGTGGCTCGGGGTCGACTGCCTGTGGGTGCCGCCGTTCTTCGCCTCGCCCCTGCGCGACGGCGGCTACGACGTGGCCGACTACACCTCGATCCTCCCCGAGTGCGGCACCGTCGACGACTTCCGCGAGTTCGTCTCCGCGGCCCACGCCCGGGGCATGCGGGTGATCGTCGACTTCGTGATGAACCACACCAGCGACGCGCACCCGTGGTTCCAGGCCTCCCGAAGCGACCCCGACGGCCCGTTCGGCGACTTCTACGTGTGGTCGGACACCGACACCTGTACGAAGAGGCGCGGGTCATCTTCGTCGACACCGAGCCGTCGAACTGGACCTGGGACCCGGTCCGCCAGCAGTACTTCTGGCACCGCTTCTTCAACCACCAGCCCGACCTCAACTTCGACAACCCCAAGGTCCACGACGCGATGCTCGAGGCGATGTCGTTCTGGCTGGACATGGGCCTGGACGGCTTCCGGCTCGACGCCGTCCCCTACCTCTACGAGCGGCCGGGCACCAACGGCGAGAACCTGCCCGAGACCCACGAGTTCCTGCGCAAGGTCCGGCGCTTCATCGACGAGAACTACCCCGGTCGGGTGCTGCTCGCCGAGGCCAACCAGTGGCCGGCCGACGTCGTCGACTACTTCGGCGGCAAGCGCGACGAGGACACCGGTGAGTACGTCGGCGACGGCGACGAGTGCCACATGTGCTTCCACTTCCCGGTGATGCCGCGCATCTTCATGGCCGTCCGGCGCGAGTCGCGCTACCCGATCAGCGAGATCATGGAGCAGACGCCGCCGATCCCCGACAACTGCCAGTGGGGCATCTTCTTGCGCAACCACGACGAGCTGACCCTCGAGATGGTCACCGACGAGGACCGCGACTACATGTGGGACGAGTACGCCAAGGACCCCCGCATGAAGGCCAACATCGGCATCCGGCGGCGGCTGGCTCCCCTGCTCGACAACGACGTGAACCGGATGGAGCTGTTCACCGCGCTCCTCCTCTCGCTGCCCGGGAGCCCGGTGCTCTACTACGGCGACGAGATCGGGATGGGCGACAACATCTGGCTCGGTGACCGCGACGGCGTGCGGACGCCGATGCAGTGGACGCCCGACCGCAACGCCGGCTTCTCGGTGGCCACGCCCGGCAAGCTGCACCTGCCGGCGATCCAGGACCCGGTCTACGGCTACCAGAGCGTCAACGTCGAGGCCCAGCTCGAGGACTCCTCGTCGCTGCTGCACTGGACCCGCCGGATGATCCACGCCCGGCGCGGCCACGCGGCGTTCGGGCTCGGCGCCTTCCACGACCTCGGCGGGACCAACCCGTCGGTGCTGTCCTACGCCCGCGAGCACGTCACCCCGGAAGGGGACAGCGACATCATCGTGTGCGTCCACAACCTCTCCCGCTTCGCCCAGCCGGTCGAGCTCGACCTGCGGCGCTGGGAGGGGTCCGTACCGGTCGAGCTCCTCGGCGGGGTGCCGTTCCCTGCGATCGGCGAGCTGCCGTATCTGCTCACCCTCGGTGGGTACGGGTTCTACTGGTTCCGGCTGACCACCCCTCCTGAGGAGGCCACCGCCCATGACTGACGAGTTCCACGCCGGCAACGGTGTCAACGGCACGTTGTACCCCGATGACGTGCGGCGCCAGCTCACCGAGTTCGTCGCGACCGTCCGCTGGTTCGGTGGGAAGGGGCGCGAGCCCGAGGTCACCGGCGTACGCCGGCTCGCCGTCCTCTCCGACGACGGGCCGCGCGTGGTGGTCGACCTGGTCGAGGTCGGCTACGGCGACGGCGATCCTGAGGAGCGGGACCTCTACCAGCTGCCGCTGTCGCTCTACGCCGACCCCGAGCACCGGCTCGACCACGCGTTCGTGGGCTGGTGGGAGGATCCCGAGGTCGGATGGGTCCATGCCTACGACGCGGTGCACGACCGCGACGCGATGGCGGTGTTCCTGCGCGCCTTCGCCTACCCGCCCGACGGGCCGCTGACGTTCCGCACGCTGCCCGGCGTCCGGCTCGACGCGACCGGCGCCCTCCACGCCGTTGTCCGCCGAGCAGTCGAACTCCTCGGTGATGTTCGGTGACGAGGCGTTGTTCAAGCTGTTCCGGCGGGTCACGCCGGGGGTGAACCCCGACATCGAGATCCACGACGTGCTCACCCGGGCGGGGTCCGACAACGTCGCCGCGTTGCTGGGGTGGGTGGAGGTGGAGGGCGGTGGTTTCGAGACGGGCGCAGAGCGCCCTCCTCAACCAGCCGCCGGCTCTGCCGAGCGCCATCCTCAACCAGCGGCTCTGCCCATCCAGCTCGGGATGCTGCAGCAGTTCCTGCGGACCGCGAGTGACGGGTGGGAGCTGGCACTGACCAGCGTGCGCAACCTGTTCGCGGAGGCCGACCTGTTCGCCGACGAGGTGGGCGGCGACTTCGCCGCCGAGGCCCAGCGGCTCGGCGAGGCCGTGGGGCGGATCCATGCCCTGCTGGCCGAGCACTTCCCGACCGCCGAGCGGACTCGGGCCGACCACGTCCGCCTGGCCGAGGAGATGACGAGCCGGCTCGAGGCGGCGCTCGACGTGGTACCGGAGCTGGCCGAGCACGCGTCCGCCCTGCGCGCCCTCTTCGCGGCGGTGGCCACCATCGAGTCCGGCACCGCACAGCGCGTCCACGGCGACCTCCACCTCGGCCAGACCCTGCGGACCGCGAAGGGCTGGAAGATCGTCGACTTCGAGGGCGAGCCGGCCAAGCCGCTCGCCGAGCGGGTGCGGCCCGACTCCCCCTGGCGCGACATCGCCGGGATGCTGCGCTCGTTCGACTACGCCCCGCGCGTGACCCAGATGACCGTCGCGACCACCGACGACAACGGCACCGAGCAGCGCGCCTACCGCGCGGCCGAGTGGTCGGCCCGCAACCAGGCGGCCTTCCTCGAGGCCTACGCCGGTCACCCGCTCAGCAACGACGAGCACACGCTGCTGACGGCGTACGTCGCCGACAAGGCGGTCTACGAGTGCGTCTACGAGGCGCGCAACCGTCCCGCGTGGCTTCCCATCCCCCTGGCGGCGCTCGGACAGGCCACCCGCGTGCTGCACGAGAGTGAGACCCGCCGATGACCGAGGTGTCCCCCGACCGCGTGTCGTCCGAGCTGATCGACCAGCTGGTCAGGGGTGAGCACGGCGAGCCGCACGCGATCCTCGGACCGCACCCCGTCGGTGACTCGGTCTCGATCCGCGTCTACAAACCGCTCGCCCGCTCGGTGACCGCGGTGCTCTCGGACGGCTTGATGCTGATCCCCTCGGCCAGGCAGGCGCTGATCGCGGGCAGGCTCTGCCTGGCGGCCGGGATCTTGACGAACAGGTTGGGCCGGTCGACCAGCCACCACAGCGCGCGGGCCTCGGCCACGGTGCGCTGCGTGTCGTGGGCGATCCGCGGGTCGACCTCGATCGACACCCGGCCGTCCACGCCACCGGTTGCCTCGTACACCGGGCGGAGCACGTCGCAGGCCCGCCGTACGTCGTGCGTGGTCAGCTCCCGCAGCGCCTGGTCCGGGCTGGCCTGGCGCACCCGCAGATCCCCGATCTGGCCGGCGTAGCTGTCGCTGTCGGTGATGGCCCGGGCGAAGATCGTCGGGTTGGTCGTCACCCCGGACACTCCCCGGTCGCGAAGTGCGGCCAGGCTACCGCTGGTCAGCCGCTGCCGCTCAGGTCATCCAGCCAGACCGACACTCCCGCGGTCCGCAGCCTGGCAATCACGTCTGTCATCTAATCCTCCGAACGATCCTGGGCTTCGCGTTCCCGGTTGCCGGTCAGTGGCGCTCGGCCGGGGGGCGCGTGGTGCATGTCCGCGAGCAGGGCAGCGACGTCGGCAGCGGCACCGGCGAGCACGTGCAGCAGCTCGTTTTCCTTGGCTACATGCCCGGCAAACAACGTCGCGATCCATTCCGCGACAGTCGCGGCCCGGCTGCCGTCGGTGTCCGGCTGGAGCTGGCCGGCCAGGTAGGCCAGTTCGCGGTGCTCGGCGGTCAGGGCGCGGACGAGTTCGCTCCCGGGGGCCTGGCCGGCCACGGCCGGGTAGAGAACGCGTTCCTCCGCCTCGGCGTGAGGCAGGATCTCTGCCTCCAGGTACTCCCGCAGCGTCGCCAGCGGCCGCTCGTGCGGGACGCCGTGCTCCACCGCGGCGCAGATCGTGCCGACCCGCCGTTCCAGGCCGCGCCGCAGCACTGCGAGACGATGCACGATCCGCCTGGCCTGCTCGGTCGTGCCTTCGTAAGTAGTAGCCACCTGGCACCTCCTACCCGCTCAATATTTTCAACTAATAAACTTGTTTAAATAGTCCCCGGCGAATCGGATCGCCGCGTCATCCGTCCGCCGTCCAGATGTTGACGTTCATGCCGGTCGAAACGACTCCGCCTCGGCCCACATCCAGAACGCGATGAACTCGCGCTTGCCCACGTTCGCCGCGGAAGACCACCTGGTCGTAGCCGCCGGGCCCGGCGTAGCCCGGAAACCACCTGGACAGGTCGTACTGGTCGGTGTAGAAGTACTTCGGCACCCGGTCATAGAACGGCATCGCGTGGCCGTAAGCGATGGCCGCCGGCCGCGGTCTCCGGCTGAAACAGCGCGTTGGCCCAGTGTTCGACCCGGATGCAGGTGCCGAGCAGGGGGGGGGAACGCGTTCGCGATATCCCCGGCCGCGAAGATGCCGGGATCGGAAGTCCGCAGGGAGGCGTCCGTCACCACCCCGTTCCGCACCTCCAGCCCGGCTGCCTCGGCCAGCCCGGTGTTCGGGCCGCGCCGATGCCGACGATCACCGCGTCGGCGCCGACCCGGGTGCCATCGGCCAGCTTCGCCCCGGTCGCCTTCCCCGATCAGCACGATCCGCCCGTCGAAGCCCTGGCTGCGCAGCGCCTCCGCGGCCTTGGTGCTGGCGAGGCCGCCGCCGGCGATGACAACCACCTGTCGTGCTGGCATTGGATCACCTCCTGTCATCCAGCCGAGCGCCCGGGCGCGCCCGGAAACCCGCACCTCGCCACCGAACCCCGGTGCCGCAGCCGCACCGGCTGCGCGGTCCTCCCCGGGTTCCGCGCCGCGTCCTCGCGCGACATCATCGGAGCCCAGCCTTCCCGCCGCTGCTTGCAGGGAACTTGCAGGTACCCGCCGGGACTGTTGACCCCCTATGCCAGGTGACCGCCGCGCCAGTGGCAGACGTCGCGCGGGTCTGCTCCGGTTGGCTGGCCGCTGCCCCTGATGGCTGCCGCGTTTACCGGCCTCGCCTTTCGCCTATCTTTATTATAAGTTGTCTAGTAAAAACTATGAAGCCGTAGCGCCGTTCGCTGTCAGGCGGCTGTCAGGAGGGAGATTCCGTGACGATCACCGGTACCGAGGCTTATGAGGGGGGGATGCGCACGCATCACCGGGTGCTCAGCGAGCAGCTCAGCACCCGGGCGGCCGCCGTGTCGGAGGCAGTCACCGCGGGCCGCCCGCACCAGGCTGCCGTCGCCAGCCTGGTCGCCTACCTGGCCGGGGAGGTGCTGCCGCATGCAGCAGCCGAAGAGCAGGCGATCTACCCGGCCGCAGCGCTGCACGGCGGCCTGATCGGGACTGTCAGCGAGATGCTCGCCGAGCACCACACCCTGTCAGCAGCGGCCGGGGTGCTCACCGGCCTGGCGGACGGCACCGCAGCCGCCGGGCAGGCCCGGCAGATCGCGGAGCTGTTCGCCGCGCACGCCGCCCGGGAGAACGACGTGCTGCTCCCCGCGCTGCTCGCCGACCACGACGTGGACCTGGCCGCGCTGCTGGCGCAGATGCACCGCCGCGCCGAGGAGGCTGCGAGGGCAGCTCCGCCCGGCGACACCACTTCCCGGGATCCGCAGAGTGCCCTGGTCGGGTTGCTGCTGGAGGCCGCGAGGGCGCTGGCCCGGGCCGGCCAGGTGGACCTGGCGTGCCAGCTCCGCCGCTGCGGCGTGGGCCTGGTACTGCGCGAGGAGCGGCCGGATCTGGCGGTGACGCTGACCGCGGCGCTACACGGGCTACAGCACGCCGGGCCGGGCGGCGGGCTCGAGGCCGGGGTGCTCAGCAACCGCCTGAGCCGGAAGCGGGCTCCGGCGGCCCGGCAGGCGAGGTCTGCCCGGCAGGCGAGGCCGGTCTCGACGTGCGCGACCTGCCTCCGGCGCAGCGCCATGAGGCGATCTTCGCAGCCTACCGGGACCTCGCCGCGGGGAGCGGGTTTCGTGCTCATCAACGACCCACGACCGGCAAGCCGCCTGCGGTACCAGTTCGAGGCCCAGTACCCGGGCGAGTTCACCTGGGACTACCTGGAAGACCGGGCCGAAGGCCTGGCGGGTGCGCATCGGCCGCTCCGCCGCCTGAACCCTTTATCACGGCCAATACCGGAGGTCCAGGCGGCAAGCTCGTTGCCGCCTACGTCGAGGTAGCCGACGGCAGGCTGGCCCGGGTGCGGATCAGCGGTGACTTCTTCCTCGAACCCGACGACTGGCGCCCTGGGTCATGTCATTCGACGCCGCGGTGACCGGGTCTCCGGTCACCGCGGTCCACCTGCCGCGATCACTTCGTCGCACGAGGGCCGCGCTCGGCGGCGAGGCCTCTGCTGGCCGGATTCTCCGCCGAGACGGGGTGGCGGTCGCGGTCCGCCGCGCCCTGACCCGGGCCAGCAGCTGGCGCGACCACGACCGGCAGCTGGTCTACGAGCGGAACCCTAGGAGCCCTGCGCTGCACATGGCGCTCGACGAGGTCCTTCACCCGAGGAGGTCGCTCGCGGGTCGCCGCCCGCCCACGCTGCGCATCTGGGAATGGGCTGGGCACCGGCCCTGATCATCGGCAGCTTCCAGTCGCTGCGCAACGAGGTCGAGTACTACAGCAGGCCCGTGAGCTGGGCGTCACGGTGGTGCGGCGGATCACCGGCGGCGGGGCGACGTTCGCCGAGCCCTGCAACACGATCATCTACGCTTCCGGCGCTGGCGGTGGCGAACGCCCGCCACGGTGACCGGCGGTGAGCTGCGCGCGGCCACGGAACTGGCCCGGGCAAGTTCACCGCCAGCGAGTGGACCGCCCGGGTGCCATAGCCGGTCGTTGCGCAGACAGCAGCAGCCTAAGCGGCCTGGCCGACACGCTGGCCGCCGCCGGCGATCACCACGGGCCATGACGCGGCGAACCGGGCTCAAACCGCGGCGACCCCGGCGGTGAAAGGCCGCACACCGCGGCGGCACGACTGCGGCCACGGCCTGCTGGCCGCGCCGCAGATTCCCTGCCCGGCCCGGCTGCGCGCCGCGTCCATGCACCCTCCTCATCGCGCTTCCTGCCCGGCGCCGGTGTGTCCCGGCCGCCATCCCTCCGGGCAATAAATCCAGTAAGTGTTAGAATAACAACGTCAGAACTCCGTCGCCGACATCGCCGGACGATCGGTCCCTGTGAGCCGCCACGGGGGGTCCCTGATACCCTCCATGGAGGAGACCGTGAGCAAAGGGCAGGATGACAGCCTTCCCGCCGAGGGCGGCGACTCCGCCTGCTGGGTGCATCTGGTCTGCCCCGGATGCGGAGCGATCACGAGCGAGGCCCACCGCGAGGGATGCGGGCTGGCGCCGGAATCTGCGCAAGCCGGTTCTTGTTGAAACGGACTGGATAAGAAAAACAGGGCCGTGCGATCCGGCGCAGAGGACCGGGTGCCAGTGAGTGACCGGCATGCGTGTCACCCAGGTTCACCCCTCCTCCGCCCGCCGGCGTACGCCTCTGCAGGGAAGGTCGTGCGCCATGGCGGCAGCCCGCACGCAAATCCGCAGCCATCGTTACGCTCGGGATGGTGCGAGGCAGCCCGGCACCACCGCTGCAAGGGCAGCCACGCCGGCGCTGCCTGCTGCTGCGCCTGCCACAGGGAGCCTGTCCCAGAGGCGGTGCCAGGCAGGAAACCGCAGGTCAGTTCCCGCATCGGGAAGATGAGGAGCAGCATGGCAACGTTCGACGCGCGCCCGGTCATCGCCGTAGGCGGCGAGCCTTTCAACGACATCATGACGACCGTGGCAACCCTGGACCAGGACGAGGAGCTGGTCGTGCTCGCGCCCTTCGAGCCGATG
>CAWFYO010000010.1:0-47140 GCA_963820015.1 uncultured Actinomycetota bacterium
AGGACCGCTTTGTGGATGAGTACCCCCGACCGGATTCGAACCGGCGCTACCGCCTTGAGAGGGCGGCGTGCTAGGCCGCTACACAACGGGGGCAAGCACGTGAACACGCTGAAACACAAGCAGGGAGAGACTTTAGCGAAGCGCCCCAGACGTACAAAATCCCGGCCGGAGCCGGGATCGTGGCTGGGATACTAGGACTCGAACCTAGACTAACTGGACCAGAACCAGTCGTGCTGCCAATTACACCATATCCCAATGTTTGACGGCCTTTCGCGCTCCGAACGGGCTGGGGAGCAGCGGAGGTCGACCGCCGGGAAAGATTACACGCGGCGGCTCGGGGGCTCCAAAACGCCCCCGCCGGTGGTGGTCCAGCCGCCCAGGCGCCGGCACACGTACGTCGCCAGCGCGAGGTAGACCAGCGACTGGGTGAGGGTCACCGGCAGGCTCCACCAGCTGCCCTCGCCGGGGTTGAGGGTCGAGGCCATGTCGCCGTAGGCGAGGGCCAGCCCGAACGCCAGGAAGTTGTTGAGCACGTGCATCGCGATGCCGGCCTCGAGGCCGCCGGTGCGGATGACCAGGATCCCGGCGATGACGCCGAACGCGAACCGGTCGAAGAAGACCGGCGGGCTCTGGCCGATCCCGTGCGCCAGCCCGAACAGCAGCGCCGGCACGAGCACGGCGGCGTACGTCGACCAGCGGCGCGAGCCCCCGCCGAAGGCCTGGGTGAGGTAGCCGCGGAAGCAGTACTCCTCCCCCGCCGCCTGCAGGGGGGTGAGCAGGAGGATCACGAGGAGGTACCAGGCAGTGGTCGAGGTGAACGAGTTCAGGTGACCACCCAGGTCGGAGGCCTGGCCCGGCGCGACGGCATCGACGATCCCGCTCACCACGAGCGTTGCTGCCAGCGCGACCACGGCCGCGCCCAGACAGCCGAGCAGGAGGCGCCAGCGGAACGCCTTCGCGACCGACGCCAGCCAGCCCGGCGTGAGCCCGTGCAGGAGCCAGTTGACCGCGATGGCGGCCGGGATCAGCAGCGCGAGAGCGAGGTTGATGTAGGCGAGCCCCGCGGGAGTCGGGTGCGCGGTGTCGACCAGGGTCTTCAGCGAAGACTGGAGATCGGCGCCCGTCGCGACGTACCAGAATACGAAGGGGATGATCGCCACGATCCCGACCCCGACGAGCAGGGTGCCGAGCATGAGCAGGACCCCGACCACCGTACGCCACGTGCCGGGTCGGCCGGCGAGGTGGAGACGGTGGTAGGGCAGCCCGGCCGGAACCGGCGGGAGCCCTCGCGTGGGCGGCGGCGGATACCCGAGGCCGGGGTCGAAGGCGCTCATCGGCCGGCGCTCAGGCCAGGGCCGACCGGAGCCGCGCCAGCGACCGGTCGCGCCCGAGCAGCTCCATCGACTCGAACAACGGCGGGCTGATCCTGCTCCCGGTGACCGCGACCCGGACCGGGCCGAAGGCGTTGCGCGGCTTGAGCCCGAGTCCTTCCACCAGGGTCTCGCGCAAGGCGGCCTCGATCGCGGCGGTCGACCACTCGGACAGTGCCGCCAGCGCGTCGTACGACGCGCGGACGACGTCGCGGCCGGCCTCGTCGATCTCGTCGGTGCGCTCGAAGTGGTCCTCGTCGGCGAACAGGAAGCCGAGCATGGGCACCGCTTCAGTCAGCTTGTTCATCCGCTCGGCCACCAGCGGCATCGCCCGCTCGAGCAGCTGGGCGTCGGCGTCGCCGACCGGGTCGCCCACGACGCCCGCGGCCTTGAGGAACGGGAGCACGCGGTCGGTCAGGTCGTCGAGCGACAGCAGCCGCATGTGGTCGGCGTTGATCGCCTCGGCCTTTTTCAGGTCGAAGCGCGCCGGGTTGGGGTTCACGTCGCCGATGTCGAACGCCTCGACCATCTCCTCGATCGTGAACACGTCACGGTCGGGACCGATCGCCCAGCCCAGGAGCGCGAGGTAGTTGAGCAGGCCCTCGGGCAGGAAGCCCTGGTCGCGGTAGGCGATCAGGTGGGCCTGGGGATCGCGCTTGGACAGCTTCTTGTTGCCCTCCCCCATCACGTAGGGCAGGTGGCCGAACCGCGGCACGCGCTGGGCGATGCCGAGGTCGACCAGCGCGGCGTAGAGGGCGAGCTGACGCGGCGTGCTCGACAGCAGGTCCTCGCCGCGCAGCACGTGGGTGATCTCCATCAGCGCGTCGTCGACGGGGTTGACCAGCGTGTAGAGCGGGTCGCCGCTGGCGCGGCACAGCGCGTAGTCCGGCACGTGCTGGGTCTCGAAGGTGATGTCGCCGCGCACCAGGTCGTCCCAGGTCAGCGAGCCCTCAGGCATCCGGAACCGGACGATCGGGCTGCGGCCGTCGGCCCGGAACGCCGCCACCTGCTCGTCGCTCAGCTCGCGGCAGAAGCCGTCGTAGCCCTGGATCTTGGAGCCGGACGCCTTGCGGCGGGCCTCGACCTCGTCGTTGGTGCAGTAGCAGTCGTAGGTGTACTTCGACTCGCGGAGGCGGGCGAGGGCGTCGCGGTAGAGGTCGCCGCGCTGGCTCTGGCGGTACGGCGCGTGGGGGCCGCCGACGCCGGGTCCCTCGTCCCAGTCGAAGCCGAGCCAGCCCATGACGTCGAGCAGCCCCTGAAAGGACTCCTCACTGTCGCGCGCGGCGTCGGTGTCCTCGATCCGGAAGACGAACGTGCCGCCGTGGTGGCGGGCGAACGCCCAGTTGAACAGCGCCGTCCGGGCGAGGCCGACGTGCGGCGAGCCGGTCGGGGACGGGCAGAACCGGACCCGGACGCTCGGGTCACGCTCGGTCGTCCGGGTCATCGCTTCACCACCGTGTTGGTCAGGGCGCCGAGACCGCCGATGGACACCTCGACCTCGTCGCCCGGCTGCATCGGACCGACACCCTCGGGCGTGCCGGTGAGGATCACGTCACCGGGCAGCAGCGTCATCACGCTGGTGATGTGGGCGACCAGCGTCGGGATGTCGAAGATCAGGTCCTTGGTCGAGCCGTCCTGCACGAGGTCACCGTTCAGGTGCGTCTGCACCGGCACCCCGTCGGCGAAGTGCTGCGGGTCGAGGTCGTTCTCGATCCACGGACCCAGCGGGCAGAACGAGTCGAAGCCCTTGGCCCGCGTCCACTGACCGTCCTTGCTCTGCAGGTCGCGTGCGGTCACGTCGTTGGCGATCGTGTAGCCGTAGATCACGTCGGTGGCCTGCTCCGGTGGCACGTCGCGACAGATCCTCCCGATCACGACCGCGAGCTCGCCCTCGTAGTCGACGCGCTCGCTCTGCGACGGGTAGAAGATCTGGTCGCCCGGACCGATCACGGAGGTGTTGGGCTTGAGGAACATCAACGGCTCGGCCGGCGCCTCGCCGCCCATCTCGGCGGCGTGGGCGGCGTAGTTCTTGCCGATGGCGACGACCTTGCTCCGCGGGATGACCGGCGCGAGCAGGCGCACCTCGCTGAGCCGGTGCTCCTTCTGCGTCGGCTGGAGGCCGGCGTAGAGGGGGTCACCCGCGAGCTCGACCACCACGCTGTCCTCGGACGGCTGGCCGAACGAGTCGAGATCTCCGGAGACCACGCCGTACAAGGGGTCTTCGCCCGTGGTGAACCTCGCGATGCGCACCCGACGACCCTACCGAGCAGCGGGTACCGCCCCGGAATCTGCCCCGAGCGGTGCGATGCCGATCTATGGTGTCGGGCATGGCGAACCTGCCGGAGTCCGGGGCCAACGGTGAGCAGATCCGCGACGAGGACTGGTACGGCGCGCAGCTCGGCGCCGTGACCTTCCGTGGGTGCGTCTTCACCGACGTCGACCTCACCGAGGTGACCTCCGACGGGACGACGTTCGACGACTGCACCTTCCACAACTGCCGGTTCAACGGCTCGATCCATCGCACGACGGCCTTCGTCGGGTGCGACCTGCGTCGGTGCAACTTCTTCACTGCCACCCTCGAGGGCTGCAAGCTCACCGGGTCGGTGTTCAGCGAGTGCACCCTGCGGCCGCTGACGGTGCTGGGCGGGGCCTGGCAGTCGGTGACCCTGCGGGGGCACAACCTCACCGGTCTCGACCTGCGCCGGGTCGACCTGCGCGAGTCCGACCTGTCGATGACCGACCTCACCGACGCGTGCCTGCGCGAGGCGAAGCTCGACGGCGCGATCCTCCGCAAGGCCAACCTCACTCGCACCGACCTGCGCCGGGCGACCCTCGACAGCGTCGACCTGGCCTCCGCCGAGCTCGAGGGGACCAAGATCGACCTCCAGGCCGCGGTGATGCTCGCGGAGTTGCACGGAGCCGTGGTCGACCTCGGAGAATGACGTCGTGGAGCAGGCCGGCGGCGGATGGTTTCGAGACGGGTGCGGAGCGCCCACCTCGGCCAGCGGGACGCCTTGCTCCACCGCGCGCGAGAGACATCAGGCCCGGCTGGCGCCGTACGTCGAGCCGCACCTCGAGCGGCGGCGGGCTGGGGTGAAGCACCCGGTCCACGACTTCCTCTTCACCTACTACTCCTTCTCGCCCGCCAAGCTGCTCGACTGGCAGCCCGGCTGGCCCGACTCCGGGTCGGCCGACCTGCTCGAGCGGCGCCGGCCGCTGGTCACCGCCACGGTGGGTCTGCTGGAGGCGACGGCGGGCCGGATGGCCGCCTTCAGCTGCTTCGGGCTGCATGAGTGGGCGATGGTCTACCGCCTCGACGAGACCCGCCACCCGGTGCCACTCAGGCTCGGACGCGCCGCGACCGACGAGGTCGTCGAGTCCCACCGGATCGCCTGCTCGCACTTCGACGCCTTCCGCTTCTTCACTCCCGCCGCCGCGTCGCACAACACGCTCCGCCCGGGCCGCGACGACCGGGCGGCGTACGAGCAACCCGGCTGCCTGCACGCCACGATGGACCTCTACAAGCACGCGTTCCGCCTCTGGCCGCTGGTCGGCTCCGACCTCGTCGCCGACTGCTTCGAGCTCGCCTGGGACGTGCGCACCGTCGACATGCGTGCGGCGCCCTACGCCCTCGCCGGGCTCGACCTGCCGGCCGCGGACCGCGAGCCGATCCGGGTCGAGACGCCCGAGGGCAAGCAGGAGTACGCCGCCCACCAGCGCGGCTTCGCAGAACGGGCCGAGCCGATCCGGGAGGCGTTGATCGCCCAGTGTCGGCGGATCGCTGCCGCCTGAGTCAGAGGGCCGCCTTGCGCTCCAGGGCGGCGAGGTCCCGGACCACGATCCGGCCCCGCTGGAGCTGGACGATGCCCTGGGTGCTCAGCTTCTGCAGCGCCAGGTTGACCGACGGCCGGGTGCCGCCGACGAGTCCGGCCACCTGGTCCTGGGTGAGCGGGATGGTCGGGCCGGCCCGGTCGCCCCCGTCGTCGTAGATCGCCGCGAGCTGCAGCAGGCACCGGTAGAGGCGGCGGTCCAGACCGACGTAGAGCACGTCCAGCAGTCGCCCGCTGAGCTGCTCGACCCGTGCGGCGAGGGCCGTGACGAGCAGCCGGTCGAACGCCGGCTGGCGCGTGCGCAGCCGCCGGAAGGTCGCGACGTCCAGGCACAGGGTGCGGGTGCGCTCCAGCGCCACCACCGTCGCGGTCCGCCGCGGCGCCTCGTCCGCCCCGACGAGGGAGAGCTCACCGAAGTAGTCACCCGGGCTCAGGATGTTGAGGGTCGCCCGGTCGCCGTCGGAGGTGGAGACCTCCACCGCGACGCGACCCTCGGAGATCAGGTGCAGCGAGTCGGCCCGGTCCCCCGCATGGACCAGGATCTCCCCGCGGTTGTAGGTCCTTCTCGCCGCGGCCGCGAGCACCTCCTCCCGGTCGTCCTCCGGCAGTGACGCCAGCACGTCCCACTTCATGACGAGAGTGAAGCACGCCGGCGCCGCCCGTGCGTCGTACGCCGAGCGGTCCGCCTAGGCTTGGCGGGTGGACCAGCGTGTGCTCCAGAACTTCCTGACCGAGGACGGACGCCTGCGCACCATCCCGTCCAAACAGAGCAAGCTGCTGGTCGTGCTCGACCGGCTCGCGCAGGAGTTCGAGCCCGGCCGGACCTATCCCGAGGCCGAGGTGAACCAGATCCTCCTGCGGTTCCACCCCGACTTCGCCGCGCTGCGCCGTTACCTGGTCGAGAACGACTTCATGACCCGCGAGGACAACGTCTACTGGCGCTCCGGCGGCACCTTCGACGTCTGATCTCTCTCGGTAGTCCGTGACCAAACGGCTGCTCTGACCAGTTCGCGGCGGCAACCACTTCGTCACGGACTACCGCAGCATCACCAGCCCGGCGGGCGGCGGTGCGCCCAGGGGGCGGCAGCCTCGACCTGGGCGGCGAGGGCCAGCAGGAGCTCCTCCTCGGCGGGCCGGGCGGCCAGCATCACGCCCACCGGCAGCCCGCCGGGCGTCCAGTGCAACGGGAGCGAGACCGCCGGCATCCCGGTGACGTTCCAGCACGAGGTCCAGGGGGTGAACGCCTTCTGCGCCTCGAAGTCGGCGGCCGGGTCGTCGTCGTGGCGGAGGGCACCGACCGGGAGCGGCGGCGAGGCGAGGGTCGGCGTCAGCACCACGTCGTACGGCGCGAGAGTGGCCAGGCAGTCGGCGGCGAAGCGCCGCATCGCCCCCATCGCCAGCCCGAAATCCGGTCCGCTCACCGCGCGACCGAGCCCGCCGAGCCAGCGGGTGAGGGGACGCAGGAGGGGTTCGCGATCGGCAGCCACCGGCGACAGGGCGGTCAGCACCGCCCAGCAGGTCTCGAAGGTCGGCACGGCCTCCCGCGGCATCGGCACGGAGATGTCCTCGACGTCGTGGTCGAGGGAAGCGAGCAGCGCCGAGGCGTCGTCGTAGGCGCGCAGGCACTCGGGATCCACCGAGGTGTCGGTGATCACCGGCTCGGCGAAGCGGGCGACCCGCAGCCGGCCGGGCTCCCGGTCGCAGGCGGAGAGGAAGGACGCCGAGGGCGGCGGTGCCCACGAAGGGTCGCCGACGCGACGCCCGGCCAGGACGTCGAGCAGGGCGGCGGCGTCGCGCACGGTGCGCGCCAGGCTGCCCGAGGTGGCCAGGCCGGTGACCTCGCCGTACATCGGGTAGCCGCTGATCCGGCCCCGGGTCGGCTTCAGCCCGACCAGCCCGCAGCACGAGGCCGGGATCCGGATCGACCCGCCGCCGTCGGACCCCTGCGCCACGGGTACCAGCCCGGCGGCCACGGCCGCGGCCGCGCCTCCCGACGAGCCGCCCGCCATCCGGGTGCGGTCCCACGGCGTCACCGCGGGCGGTGCGACGTCGGGCTCGGTGTAGCAGGGCGAGCCGAACTCCGGGGTGTTGGTCTTGCCGAGGCTGACCATCCCGGCCGCCTCGATCGCCAGCGTCACCGCGTCGGAGATCGTCGGCACGTAGTCGGCGTAGGCCGCGGAGCCGAACGTGGTCCGGACGCCCGCGGTCAGGTTCAGGTCCTTGATCGCGGTCGGCACGCCGAAGAGCGGCCCGGCGCTGTCGGGGCGCGTCGGCAGTGCCGTCGCGCGCTCCACAGCGAGCTCCGGGGTGCGGGTCACGAACGCGCCGACCTCGTCGGCACGCTCGAGGTAGTGGATCACGAGGTCGCGCGGCGACACCTCGCCCCGTCGTACGGCGTCACCCTGCTCGACCGCGGTCAGGTCGTGGAGCTCGCTCACCCGCCCGACGCTAGCCGGTGGCCCGACCCGTCAGGCGCGGAGCCGGCGCAGGCCGAAGGTGAGACCGTCGAGCAGCGCCTCCCACGACGCCTCGACCACGTTGTGCCCCACGCCGACGGTGACCCACGACGACTCGCCGTCGGAGGTCTCGATCAGCACGCGGGTGATCGCGTCGGTGCCGTGCCCCTGGTCGAGGATCCGCACCTTGTAGTCGATCAGCTGGAACTTCGCGACCTCGGGGAACGCCCGCACCAGCGCCTGGCGCAGCGCCTGGTCGAGCGCGTTGACCGGGCCGTTGCCCTCACCGGTCTCGACGTATCGCACACCCTCGGCGATGAGCTTCACGGTCGCCTCCGAGACCGCCTCCTCGCCCGGGCGCGAGTGGGCGAGGGTCTCGGTGATCACCCGCCACGACTCGACGTCGAGGTACGACGGCCGACGGCCGTCGACCTCCTCGGCCAGCAGCAGCTCGAACGACGCGTCGGCGGCCTCGAACGTGTAGCCGTGCGCCTCCATCTCCTTGACCCGCGCCGTGACGCGGTCGACCAGGTCGCGGTCGCCGGAGAGGTCGTAGCCGAGCTCGCGTCCCTTGAGCTCGATCGAAGCGCGGCCGGCCATGTCGCTGACCAGCAGCCGCATGTCGTTGCCGACCCCCTTCGGGTCCATGTGCTGGTAGAGGTCGGGGTCGACCTTGATCGCGCTGGCGTGCAGGCCGGCCTTGTGCGCGAACGCCGAGGCGCCGACGTAGGGCTGGCGAGAGGCCGGCGGCACGTTGGTGACCTCGGCGACCGCGTGGGCGATCCGGGTGGCCTCGGCGAGCAGCCCCTGGGGCAGCACCTGCTGGTCGAGCTTGAGCTGGAGGTTGGCGACGACGGCAACGAGGTCGGCGTTGCCGGTGCGCTCGCCGTACCCGTTGATCGTGCCCTGCACATGGGTCGCGCCGGCCTCGACGGCGGCCAGCGTGTTGGCGACCGCACATCCGGTGTCGTTGTGACAGTGGATGCCGACCCGCCCCGAGGTGGCCGAGACGACGTCGTGCACGACCTCGGCGACCCAGCCGGGCAGCATGCCGCCGTTGGTGTCGCAGAGGGCGGCCACGTCGGCACCGGCGTCGTACGCCGTGCGCAGCACCTCGAGGGCGTAGTCGCGGTCGGCGCGGTAGCCGTCGAAGAAGTGCTCGGCGTCGAGGAAGACCTGCTGTCCCTCGGCGACGAGGTGGGCGACGGTGTCGTGGACCATCGCGAGGTTCTCGGCCAGGGTCGTGCGGAGCGCGAGCTCGACGTGGCGCGGGTGCGACTTGGCCACCAGCGTGACCACCGAGGCGCCGCTGTCACGTAGGGCGGCGACCAACGGGTCGTCCTCGGCCCGTACGCCGGCCCGCCGGGTCGCCCCGAACGCCGTGAGCCGCGCATGCCGCAGGTCGAGCTCGTCCCGGGCCCGGGCGAAGAACTCGGTGTCCTTGGGGTTGGAGCCGGGCCACCCGCCCTCGATGAACCCGACCCCCAGCTCGTCGAGCTGGCGCGCGATCGTCAGCTTGTCGGCCACGGAGAGATTGAGCCCCTCCTGCTGCGCGCCGTCGCGCAGCGTCGTGTCGTAGACGTGGAACGCGCCCTGCAGGTCCATCGGGTGTGCCGTCCTGTGCTGGTGGGTCCGGGTGCTCTCTCGTTCGTGAGCGGCCAAACAAAAAAGACCCCCCGTCGGGACGGAAGGTCTGCGCGCCGGGGAAGTGCCGGCGCGCTAGGTGATGATGATGCGGGTGCTGCTCACGGTCTTCATGGTGCCAGACGCATCCGGTCTCGACCGTGGGATCTCACGATCCGGCGCCGGAGAGGTCAGCGCCCGATCATGGGCGGACGCGCGAACGGCGACCACCCGACGCTGAGGCTGGCCTGGTGGCCCACGAACCCGGCGGTCGCGACCAGCACGACGGCGACCACGGCCCAGCGACCGGTACGACGAGCGACCGCCTGGGCGACGACCCGCACCGGCCAGCGGACGTGGTCGGCGCCCGGACCGAGCCACAGGCAGACCGCGACGCAGATGCCGGTGACGAACAGGGTGGTCACCGTGCTGATCCCGAACGCGTAGCAGACCAGCACCGCGGCCAGCCCCAACCCGAGCGCCCAGAGCCCGAGGAGGATCGCGCCGGGCAGCGCGGCCACCAGGTGCCAGGGCGCGGACAGCGGCGCCAGCAGCACGTCGTACCACCGGGCGCCGCGGAGCCGGCGCCGGTCGCCGGCTGCGGTCAGGGTCAGCGTGCAGGTGCGCAGCAGCCAGGCGGTGACCAACAGGAAGGTGAGCGCCCAGAACGGCCAGGCGGCGACGGCCGCACCGGACACCAGGCCGAGCGCCGCGATGAGTGATCCGCGGCGGCAGGCCAGGGCCCGGCGCTCGCGGGGCGGGGTCGGGTCGGCGTCGAGCGGAAGTGCGTCGGGGTCGTCGAGGGGGAACGGGCGGGTGAGGGCCACCGGCGATGCGGCGGGGGGCCGGATCGGCGTCAGCGGTGGGACAGGTGGGCTGCTCGCCGCGTCGACCGGGCCGACCCGGGTCGGGGCCGCAGCGCTCTCCTGGGCGGCCAGGGCGAGCGGGATCGTGTAGGGGTCGTCGTCGGTCGTCGCCCGGGCGACCGGCCGCGCGCCGGGGTCCGCGCCGAGCCGGGCGAGGAGCTCCGGCAACGTCGGACGGCGTTCGGGCTCGGGCTGGAGGGCCGCGGCGACGATGCGCCGCAGGTCGTCGGGGAGCCCGGTCAGGTCGTGCTCACCGCGGCGGACGCGGTCCATGATCGCCATGGACGGGCCGCGGCCGAACGGCGGGTTGCCGGTGCCGGCGTAGGCGACGGTGGCCGCCCAGGAGTGCAGGTCGGAGGCGGTGGTGGCGTCGTCGCCGAAGAGGATCTCGGGGGCGAGGTAGCCGGGCGTGCCGAGCAGCCAGCCGGTGTGGGTGAGCTTCGGGTCGTCGGCCACCCGCGCCAGCCCGAAGTCGATGAGGATCGGAGCCCGGCCCTCGAGCAGGATGTTGGACGGTTTGACGTCGCGGTGCAGTACGCCGGCCGCGTGGACGGCGGCCAGGCCCTCGGCCAGGCAGCGGGCGAACCAGCGCAGGTCGCCGTCGAGGATCGGCCCCTCCTGGGGCACGTGCTCGTGCAGGCTCAGACCGGGCACGTAACGGGTGGCCACGAACGGCACCGCCCCCCAGGGGTCGGCATCGACGATCTCGGCGATCCAGCGGCTCCGGATCCGCTCCAGCGAGGCCACCTCACGAGCGAGCCGGGCGCGCGCCTCGTCGTCGCCGACGATGTGGGGCCGCAACACCTTGAGCGCGACCCGTGGCCCGTCGCTCTTCCGCGCGAGGTGGACCACGCCCATGCCGCCCTCACCGAGCTTGGTCAGGAGCGTGTAGTCGCCCACGGTGCGGGCGGACGGCTGGACGGACACGGCCCCCACGGTACCGGCGGGACGGCGTACACCCCGGTAGCGAGGTGCCGTCGTGCGGCTCAGAAGAGCTGGGTCACCAGGTGACCGTCGAGCGACCACGGGTCGTGGTGCGGGTCGTAGGCGCCGAGCTTGTGGGTGCGGGTGGAGATGACGCGGTCGCGCTGGACGAGCCGCCCGCGGTGCGCCGGGGCGCCGTACTCCAGGTAGGTGCGCTGGCGCCGGCTGGCGTCGCAGCTCCAGATGCCCGTCGCGTGGCTGGCCAGCAGCAGCGGGATCTCGTAGAGGTCGACGACGACACGGCCGCCGGGGTAGACGCGACCCACGACGTAGCTGAAGCCGTAGCGGAAGATGCAGCCGTGGCTGAGCTGCACCGGGCCGCCCCGGCGGTGCTGACGCAGGGTGGCGTCGTGGACCTCGCCGCACAGGAACAGGTCGACGCCTTCGCGGTCGAGGGTGCGGTAGAACGTCGACGACCGTCCCTCGGGGAGGTGGAGCAGCCCGGAGTGGAGCGAACGGGTCGGCACCATGGTCGGCACGTGCCCCTGCACGATGACGACGTGGCCCTTCCGCTTGGCCCGGCGGATCTCTCGGGTCATCCAGTCGAGCTGGCCGCCGAAGACGCCGAGCCGGACCCCCTCACGACGCCGGTGGAACATGTCGACCGTGATCAGCGTGACCGCCCCCGCGAACGACACGGAGTACGCCGTGAACTCGGCCGCGGTGCCGACCGGTCGACGGCTGAAGCGCGGGGTCCCGCCGGGCCGGGTGAAGTGGTGCGACCACACCTGCTTGCAGTGGTCCACGAGGTGGTAGCGGTTGTCGGCACTGCCGTTGTGGTTGTAGCCGGTGGGCGACCACCGGTCGTTGAGGGGACCGCTGCGGTCGTCGAGGAGCTCGTGGTCGCCGACGGTCGGGTACATCCGCAGCCCGCGGGAGGAGAACAGGTGGGCGTAGAAGTCGTAGTAGACGTTGCCGGCCCTGGTGACCGCTGCTCGGCACTGGGCCAGGCTCTCGGGATCGGTCCCCTGGCTGACCGGTCCGAACAGCTCCCGGCCGTCGGAGTCGACGTTCCACCGGCCCTCGACCGCGTCGCCGGCCACGAAGACCGCGTCGGGGTCGTGCGCGGCGACCGCGCCCAGGCAGTGGTTGATCGCCTGGCGCCAGGAGTGGTTGACGGAGTTCGCTCCGCCGTCCCACGACGGAAGCTTCGAGAGGTCGGCCACGTCGCCGTTGAAGAAGTCGGGAAGGGACGCGAACGTGAACAGCGGCGTCGCCGCCTCACGCCCACCGACCGCGAGGGCCGAGGCCGGCACCTCGGTGGCCAGGGCCACGGTCCCGGCCCCGAGACCGCGGAGCAGTGCGCGCCGTGTCGGCATGACGTTGACTTCCCCGTGAGTGACCGCCCGGTGCAGTCGAACCCGGGCATTGTTCCACGGGAGCGGTCGGACGCCGGGGTGGATCGCGCAGTCGGTCTCGGCGTCGGTAGCCGGTCGGCGGGCGGTCAGCAGATGCGGTGCATCCAGCCGAAGGTGTCGTCGGCGCGGCCGTACTGGATGTCGACCAGGGCCTGACGGATCGCCATCGTGACCGCGCCGGGCTCGGCGACCTCCGGCGTCTGGCCGCCGTCCCACTTCAGGGCGCCGACGGGGGTGACGACGGCCGCGGTGCCACACGCGAAGACCTCGCTGATCTCACCGCTGGTGACGCCGTCGCGCCACTCGTCGACCGAGAGGTGGCGCTCCTCGACCTGGTGGCCCATCTTCCCGGCCAGCTCGATGATGCTGCCGCGCGTGATGCCCTCGAGGATGGTGCCGAGCGCAGGAGTGACGATGCGGCCGTCGGCGTAGACGAAGTACATGTTCATGCCGCCGAGCTCCTCGACGTAACGGCCCTCCTGGCCGTCGAGGAAGACGACCTGGTCGCAGCCCTGCGCCGTCGCCTCCTGCTGGGCGATCAGGGACGACGCGTAGTTGCCGCCGGTCTTGGCCGCGCCCATGCCACCGCGGCCGGCACGGGTGTACTCGGTGGTGAGCCAGAGCGTGATCGGCTCCGGACCCCTGCTGAAGTAGGGGCCGGCAGGGCTGGCGATCACCATGAAGGTGACGTGCCTGGCCGGGCGCACTCCCAGGAACTTCTCGGAGGCGAACATGAAGGGGCGCAGGTAGAGGCTCTTCTCGGCGGACCCCTCTTCGGGCACCCACCGCTGGTCGACGGTCACCAGGGCCTCGACGGCCTGGACGAAGTCGTCGGGCTCCAGCACGGGCAGCGCGAGCCGGTGGCTGGAGCGCACCATCCGCTCGGCGTTGGCCTCGGGCCGGAAGGCCCAGATGGAGCCGTCGTCGTGACGGTAGGCCTTCATCCCCTCGAAGATCTCCTGCGCGTAGTGCAGGACGGCCGTCGCCGGGTCGAGGGTCAGCGGTGCGTAGGGCGTGATGCGAGCCGCGTGCCACCCCTCGTCGGGGGTCCACTCCACCGTGAACATGTGGTCGGAGAAGTGGATGCCGAAGCCGGGGTCGCTGAGGATCTCGGCCAGGCGAGCGTCGCTCACATGCTGGGTCGTCCGGGTGGTGCTGATCTCCATGGAACGCACGTTAGTCCACCTCCGGTGGGGTCACAGGAGTCACTCGACTCTCGATGATGACGGGCTTTCGTCACTTCTCAGGGGTTGCAGCGGCCGGGAAGTGCAGGAGTCACCGGTGAACCGGCGACTCCGACGACCGGCGGGTCAGGCCACCCGGGCGGCGATGGCGTCACCGATCTCGGCCGTACGCCGCGTGGCCCCGGGCACTCGCGCGGTGAGGTCGGCGGTCGCGGCGGCGTCGATCGCCGCAGCCGCCGCGGCGTGGCCGAGGTGGTCGAGCAGCATCCCCGCGGAGAGGATCGCGGCCGTCGGGTCGGCGATGCCCTGCCCGGCGATGTCGGGCGCCGAGCCGTGCACGGGCTCGAACATCGACGGCGTCGTCCGGTCGGGGTTGATGTTGCCCGACGCGGCGAGCCCGATGCCGCCGGTGACGGCGCCGGCGAGGTCGGTGATGATGTCGCCGAAGAGGTTGTCAGTGACCACCACGTCGAACCGCGCCGGGTCCGTCGTCAGGAAGATGGTGGCCGCGTCGACGTGCAGGTAGTCGACGGTCACGTCGGGGAACTCCCGGGCGACCGCGTCGACGATCCGCGACCACAGCGAGCCGGCGTGCACGAGCACGTTGGTCTTGTGGACCAAGGTGAGCTTCCGGCGGGGGCGCCGGGCCGCGCGGGCGAAGGCGTCACGCACGACCCGCTCCACGCCGTACGCCGTGTTGAGGCTGACCTCGGTGGCCACCTCGGCCGGCGTACCGGCGCGCAGTCGCCCGCCGTTGCCGGTGTAGGGGCCCTCGGTGCCCTCCCGGACCACGACGAAGTCGACGTCGCCCGGGTCGGCCAGGGGCGTGGGGACGCCGGGGTAGGTGCGCGAGGGACGCAGGTTGACGTAGTGGTCGAGCTCGAAGCGCAGCCGGAGCAGCAGACCGCGCTCGAGGATGCCCGCGGGGAGCCGGGGATCGCCCGGCTTGCCCCCGACCGCGCCCAACAGGATCGCGTCGTGTCCGCGGATCTCGTCGAGGACGGAGTCCGGCAGCACCTCGCCCGTCGCGAGGTATCGCTCGGCTCCCAGGTCGTAGCGGGTCTGCTCGATCTTGACCGGCGCGGCCGTCTCGAGGACCTTCACCGCCTCCGCGGTCACCTCCGGACCGATGCCGTCGCCACCGATCACGGCCACCCGGATCGGGGCGGTCGGGTCGGTCGCGGACGTCGCGGCGATCTCGGAGGTCATGGGCCGAAGGCTAGTTGTCGTCGGGGCGCTGGCCGCCGTTGTCCCGCAGGTCGAGCGAGGCCTGGATCGCCTCCTGGCTCCGCGGGTTCTCGGGCTGGTGGCTGGCCGGACCCCAGTCGGGGTACATGTCGTACACGGTCTCTTCCTTCTGTCTCGGATGTCATGGTGGATGGCTTTCGACGAGCCGCCACGTGGCGGAGCCGGCGCATCCGGGTCGTGGATCGCACGACACAGAGTCAGGAGCTCGAGGTGCGGATCACGCGAGAGAGAGGTCCTGTGCGGATCCGCCGCGAGGCGGCTCGTCGGCAGTCCCCTCGGACGAGGGAAGCTGCTGGATCGACAGGACCGGAGGCGCAACGCCGAACACCGCGGCGAGTCGGTCCTGTCTTCAGAACCCGCCGCGGCGCTCGATAAGTACGAACACGCTCCGCATGGTGGGATCAGGGTACGGCGCGGACCGGCCGCACGCACGCCGAATCCACTGGTCGTTCACCATCTGAGACGACGATCCCGAGATGAGAGACTCACCATCGTGAGGAATCCGCAGTGAGCGCACCCCCCGAGCTGCCCGGCATCGTCACCCGCGCCTTCGACGTCTCCCGTCGTGCCGGGTACGTGTCGTTCTGCCGCAACGAGACCGGCCGCCTGCTCGCGGCCCTCGCCGCGACCCGCGAAGGCACGATGGCGGAGTTCGGCACCGGCTGCGGCGTCGGTACGGCGTGGCTCCGGTCGGGCGTCCGCGGAGCGGAGACCCGGATCCTCACCGCGGAGCTCGACCCGAGGCTGGCCGGGGCGGCGGCGGAGATCTTCGCCGACGACGACCAGGTCGAGGTGCTCGCGGCCGACTGGTCGACGCTGCTCGACCGTGGCCCCTTCTCGCTGCTCTTCCTCGACTCGGGCAAGCCGTCGGCCTCGATGCCCGACAAGGTCGTCGAGCTGATGGACGTGGGCGGCATCGTCGTGCTCGATGACTTCACCCCCTGCCAGTCGTGGCCGCCGGTCTTCGACGGCCGCGTCGACACGTTGCGGGAGGAGTGGCTCAGCGACGACCGGTTCACCGCGGTCGAGGTGCTGGTCGCGCCCGACACCTCGACGCTCATCGCCACCAAGCGCTGACGCCCCGTCAGTGGGACGGCATGTCCATGCCCTCCTCCGGCACCTCCACCTCGCCGATCATCTCTTCGATCGCCGCTTTGGGCAGCGCCACGTTCATCGCCCAGGCGTAGATGATCGCGCTCCACGCGGCGACCACGAGCGCGTCCCAGCCGAAGGGAATCAGGGCGTTGTCACCCTTCGGGCCGAAGTCGCTGAAGTAGACGATCAGGCCCATCCCCACCAGGTAGGGCAGCAGCCAGGAAGCGGCCCTCCAGTCGAGCGTCGGCTTGTGCGGGTTGAGGTGGAGCAGCCGGTTGCCCACGAGGATCGCGTAACCGATCAGGATGGAGACCCCGAGCTTCCAGACCGTGTCCCAGCCGGCCCACAAGATGATCAGGTTGGCGATGATGAAGGCGACGGGGGCCAGCACCATGGCCAAGGGCAGGCGGTAGGGACGGTTCGCATCGGGCAGCCGCCGCCGGAACGCGCCCAGCGAGAGCGGCGCCCCGCCGTACATCAGGACCGACGCGCTCACGATCAGCCCGACCAGCGACTGCCAGGACGGGAACGGAAGGAAGCACACGCGGCCGGTGACGAAGGCCGCGATCAGACCGACCCACGGCACCCCCCGGGCGCTGGTCCACTCGAAGACCGACGGGACGTAGCCGTTGCGGGACAGACCGTAGGCCAGGCGAGAGCTGCCGGTCGTGTAGATCAGGCCCGTCCCGCCAGGGCTGATCACGGCGTCGACCTTGATCACGGTCGCGAGCCAGCCGATCCTGAGCAGGGTGGCCAGGTCGGCGAAGGGGCCGTGGAAGCTGGTGTAGAGGCCCTCGCCGGTCTGTGACCAGGTGTCGCCGATCGCGCTGTGCGGCAGGGCGAACAGGAACGCGACCTGGAGCAGCACGTAGAGGACGTCCCGATGACGACGGAGCCGATGATGGCCCACGGGATGTCGCGCTTGGGATTGGCCGCCTCGCCCGCGAGCTGGTCGGCCTGCTCGAACCCGAGGTAGCTGAAGATGATCCCGCCGGTCGCCAGGGCGCTGAAGACGCCCTTGAGCCCCGCGGGGGCGAACCCGTTGGCCGCGTGCAGGTTGCTGGTGTCGAAGTTGGACAGCGCCAGCACGAGGATCGTCAGCAAGGGGATGGCGACCTTCCACCACGTGATCGCGCTGTTGGCGGTCGCGAGCTGGCGCACCCTGAGGTAGTTCACCGCGGTGAAGACGCCCATCAGGATGACCGACACGATGATGCCCGTGGTGCTGAGCACGTTGGTCTCCGGGTCGATCCAGCCGCTGGCCCAGCTGTAGTCGCCCATGTAGGTCAACATCGCCAGCACCTCGATAGGTGCCACCGTCGCCGCCTGGAGCCAGGAGAACCAGCCGAACGACGCGCCCGCGGCGCCGCCGAAGGCGTAGTGCGGGAATCGCGCGGTGCCGCCCGAGACGGGATACATGCCGCCGAGCTCGGCGTGCACCAGGGCCAGGACCACGATCATCAGGCCACCGATCACCCAGCTGATCAGGACCGACGGGCCGGCGACGGCCAGCGCCTCCTGGGGGCCGAACAGCCACCCGGAGCCGATGATCGACCCCACGGACGCCCAGGTCAGGCCGACCAGCCCGATGTGGCGCTTGAGCGCGTAGTCACGCTTCTTCTGGGCTCGGATCTCTGTCTCGGTTGCCATGGCCCGACCCTTCTGCCCAGGGCTCACCTACCGGCCCGAGCCGGCACCCCGCCAGATGTCGTCACCCGAAACGGTCAGCCTGAAACCTCGACGTCGTCGAGGGGCACCAGCAGTGGTGGCAGCAGCGCCTGGCTGAGCGGGCCGATGGCGACGGCGTAGAGGACCGTGCCGAGCCCGGCCACCCCGCCGAGCAGGAGCCCGATCCCCACGACGGTGAGCTCCATGACGGTGCGGACGAGGCGCAGGGAGTGGCCGGTACGGCGCGCGAGGCCGGTCATCAGCCCGTCACGGGGGCCGCGGCCGAGCTGGGCGCCGATGTAGGCCGCGGTGGCCAGGCCGTTGAGGAGGACGCCCGCCACCAGCAGCCCACCCCGTACCCCGAGCGCATGGGTGGCCGGCATCAGCGCGAGGAACGCGTCGGCGGAGAGCCCGATCACGATCGCGTTGGAGATCGTGCCGATGCCGGGCATCTCCCGCAGCGGGATCCAGCCGATCATCACCACGAAGCTGACGATCACCAGCGCCTGGCCGATGTCGACGGGGAACCAGTGGGTGAGACCCGAGTGGAGCACGTCCCATGGCGCGAGCCCGAGGCCCGAGCGGACCATGAGCGCGATCGAGAACCCGTAGAGCAAGAGTCCGGCGAACAGCTGCACGAGCCGGCGACCCATCCGGCCCGCGCGCAGCTGGGCGACCGGACCGAGGTCGGACAGCACGATGCGCGGCGCGGTGGTGGTGGACACCGGTCCAGTGTCACCGAGATTGGCCTGGTCATAAATAGCCAATCATGGAACAGTGGACTGCATGACCGGATCCATCGCGGCCGCCCGGCTGGCCGGCCTGGTCGGCTGCTTCGACCGGCGGCCGGCCTACCTCGGCCTCGCCGACGAGCTGCGCCTGCTGATCGGGGACGGCCGTCTCGGCATCGACCTGCGGCTGCCCAGCGAGCGCGACCTCAGCGTCGCCCTCGGCGTCTCCCGCACCACCGTCACCCGGGCGTACGCCGCGCTGGTCGAGGCCGGGTTCGCGGCCGCCCGGCGCGGTTCGGGCACCTACACGCGGGTGCCCGGCGGGCGCCGACAGCTGCTCGACCGCACCCTGACCCCCCACGCGTCCGACGACGACCTCGTCGACCTCAGCTGCGCCGCGGGCTCCGCACCGCCCGGGGTCGCGGCGGCCTACGCCGATGCCGTCGCGGACCTGCCGGCCTACCTCGGCGGTCACGGCTACTTCCCCACCGGCCTGCCGGCGCTCCAGACCGCGATCGCCGCGACGTACGACGCCCGCGGGCTGCCCACCGACCCGGCCCAGATCCTGGTCGTGCCGGGCGCGCTCTCGGCGCTGATGGTGGTCGCCCAGGCCCTCGTCACCACCCGAGACCGGGTCGTGGCCGAGTCCCCGGGCTATCCCAACGCCCATGCGGCCCTGCGCCGCGCCGGCGCGCGACCGGTCGCGCTGCCCATGGACGTCGACGGCTGGGACCTCGACGCGGTCGGCCGGATCGTGCGCCAGGCCGAGCCGTCGCTGGCCTACCTGATCCCCGACTTCCAGAACCCCACCGGCAACCTGATGGACGACGCCCAGCGCGAGCAGTACGCCGCGCTGCTGCGGCGCACGGGCACGGTCGCCGTGGTCGACGAGTCGCACGTGGCGCTGCGGCTGGAGGGGCGGGACCTGCCGCGCCCGTTCGCGTCGTACGCCACGGATGCGATCACCCTCGGCAGCGCCAGCAAGAGTCTCTGGGGAGGTCTGCGGATCGGCTGGGTCCGCTGCCCCGCGGCGCTCGTCGAGCGGCTGGTCGGGGCGCGGGTCGCGCTCGACCTGGGCTCGCCCGTGCTCGAGCAGCTGGTGGCGGCGCGGCTCCTGGCGGAGGCCGAGATCCACGGACGACCGCACCGCGAGCGGCTGGTCGCCCAGCGCGACGTGCTCGCCGCCGCGATCACCGAGCAGCTGCCGGGGTGGCGGTTCCGGCTGCCCCCTGGCGGCCTCTCGTTGTGGTGCGAGCTCCCGGCCCGCGAACGCCGTATCGGCGCCGTCGCCCTGGCCGCCGAGGCGGAGGCGCGAGGGGTCGTGGTCTCCCCCGGCCCGGTGTTCGCCCTGGACGGCGGCCTCGACGCGTTCGTCCGGATCCCCTACACCCGCCCCGAGAGCGAGCTGCGCCACGCGGTCGACCGTCTCGCCGAGGCCTGGGACGCGGTCAGCAGCCGGGCTGAGGGTCGTCCCGACCGACCGCCCCGGGTGATGGTCGCCTGAGCAGCCGGCTCAGACCAGGTCGATAGCGCGCAGGGTGGCGGCCTCGATGGCCAGCTCGATCTCGGCCAGGGTCTCGGCCGGGATGGCCGAGTCGACCGACAGCGCGACCAGCGCCTCGCCGCCCAAGCTGTCGCGCGAGACCTGCATACCGGCGATGTTGACCGCGCTGTCGCCCAGGATCTTGCCGACCGTGCCGACCATGCCCGGACGGTCTCGGTAGGTGAAGAAGGCCAGGTGGTCGGTAGGCTCGAGGTCGACCAGGAATTCGTTGACCGCGACCAACCGCTCCTTCTGGGCGATGCCGACCAGCGTGCCGCTCACCGAGACCTGCGAGCCGTCGGCGAGGGTGCCGCGGATCGTGATCAGGTTGCGGTGGTCGGGGCTCTCGGTCTCGGCGACCAGGCGGACGGCGGTGCCGCGCTCGGCGGCGAGCAGCGGGGCGTTGACGTAGGTGACCGGGTCCTCGACGACGTCGGTGAAGACACCCTTGAGCGCGGCCAGCTCGAGCACCTTCACGTCGTACTCGGAGATCTCGCCGCGGACCTCGACGTCGATCTGCATGGCGACCTCGCCGGCCAGGCCGGTGAAGATGCGGCCGAGCTTCTCGGTGAGCGGGATGCCGGGGCGCACGTCCTCGGCGATCACGCCGCCCTGGACGTTGACCGCGTCGGGCACCAGCTCGCCCGACAGCGCGAGCCGCACGGACTTGGCGACCGCGATGCCGGCCTTCTCCTGCGCCTCGTCGGTCGAGGCGCCGAGGTGGGGCGTGGCGACGACGTTGTCGAGCTCGAAGAGCGGGCTGTCGGTGCAGGGCTCCTTGGCGTAGACGTCGACGCCGGCCGCCGCGATGCGGCCCTCCTTGAGCGCGGCGTAGAGGGCGCCCTCGTCGACGATGCCACCCCGGGCGGCGTTGACCAGCACCAGCGAGGGCTTGGCCTTGGCCAGCTCCTCGGTGCCGATCAGGCCGACGGTCTCCGGGGTCTTGGGGAGGTGGACGCTGATGAAGTCGGACTCCGCGAGCAGGGTGTCGAGGTCGACCAGCCGCACGCCCATCTGGGCGGCGCGGCCGGCTTGGACGTAGGGGTCGTAGGCGACGACGGTCATCCCGAAGGCCGCGAGCCGCTGGGCCACGAGCACGCCGATGCGGCCGAGGCCGACGATGCCGACGGTCTTCTCGTAGAGCTCGATGCCGGTGAACTTCGACCGCTTCCACTCGCCGTTGCGCAGCGACGCGTGCGCGGGACTGATCTGGCGCGCCGCAGCGAGCAGCAGGCCGATGGCGAGCTCGGCGGCGCTGACGATGTTGGAGGTCGGCGCGTTGACGACCATCACGCCGGACTGGGTGGCCGCCTTGACGTCGACGTTGTCGAGGCCGACGCCGGCTCGGGCGACGACCTGGAGCTTCTTGGCGGCAGCCAGGGCCTCGGCGTCCACCTTGGTGGCGGAGCGGACCAGGATCGCGTCGGCGTCGGGGATCGCCGCGAGCAGCTCGGCGCGGTCGGCACCGTTGCAGTGGCGGATCTCGAAGTCGGGGCCGAGCGCCTCCACGGTCGCGGGGCTGAGCTCCTCGGCGATCAGTACGACGTGCCGGTCGGGCTGGGTGGTCACAGCAGCGATGTCCTCACGGATCAGAGGGTGTGGGTGGGGCGGAGTCTGCTCACCGCAGGAGCTCCCGCACGACGCTGTGCGCGGACGACTCTACCCCGAGCCCGACCGGCTCCCCGGTGCCGTCCGGATGGAGAGGTGACGCCCGGGCGGCGTACGTCGGGAGCGCCTGTCGCCGGTCGCGCCGCTCGCCCCAGGAGTCACATGAGCCCCGGCCGGAGGGCACTCCTGTCACTTGTCGGGCGTTGCAACGGCCGACATGTGACGGGATCCCCGGTCAGCCGGGGATCCCGACGCCCGACCCGCCGCCCACCCCGGTGGGGCGCGGGTCAGGAGGTGAAGAGGGACCGGCCGACATACTCCCCCGGCCCGACGCCGGGGGGTACGGCGAAGATGGCCGAGGAGGTGAACTGGAGGTACTCCATCATCGCGTCGTCGGCCGCCATCCGGTGCTGCAGCGGGATGAAGTGCGTGCGCGGGTCGCGCACGAAGGCGATGAAGAAGAGCCCTGCCTCGAGACCACCCAGCGCGTTGGAGCCGTCGACGAAGTTGTAGCCCCGCCTCAGCATCCGTGCTCCCTGGTTGCGCTCGGGGCTGACCACTGCGACGTGGGAGTCGCGCGGGACGAGCGGGGCGTCCGAGCCCTGCGCAGTCAGGTCGAAAGCGGAGAACTCGGTGCCGCCCGACAGGGGTGCGCCGGTTCCCTTGGTCCGGCCGACGACCTGCTCCTGCGGCTGCAGGCCCTGCCGGTCCCAGGTCTCGATGTGCATGTTGATGCGTCTGGCCACGAGGTAGGACCCGCCGGCCAGCCACGCCTGATCGTCGTCCGGACCGACCCAGACGTGCTCGGCCACGGCCCCGCCCTCCTCCGCCTTGAGGTTGGCGGTGCCGTCCTTGAAGCCGAAGAGGTTGCGTGGCGTGGACTGCGAGGTCGAGGTCGTCGACGTGCGCCCGAACCCGAGCTGCGACCACCGCACCGCCACCGTGCCGAAGCCGATCCGCGCCAGGTTGCGGATCGCGTGCACCGCGACCTGCGGGTCCTCCGAGCAGGCCTGCACGCACAGGTCGCCCCGCGACCTCGCCGGGTCGAGCCGGTCGCCGGGGAAGTGCGGCAGATCGCGCAGCGCGGCCGGCTGCCGGTCGGCGAGGCCGAAGCGGTCGCGTCCGTGGGCGTCGCGGAACAGGCTCGGCCCGAAGCCGATGGTGATGGTCAGGCCGCCTGGCAACAGGCCGAGGGCCTCCCCGGTGTCGTCGGGAGGCGCCAGGGGTGCACCGTCCGTGGGACCGATCGGCCCTGCCGGCCGGCCCTGGGTCATCCGCACGGCGGCGGTGGTCCACTGTTTCAGCAGTCGCACCAGCGCCGCCCGCGAGCCGGTGGTCACGTCGAACGCGGCGAAGTGGAGGCGGTCCTGCGCGGGTGTCACGATCCCTGCCTGGTGCACCCCGCGGAAGGGGTACGACGTGCTGCCGGACGCCGGCGCGGCCGCGTCGGCGGCGTCGTGCCCGACCCACGCTCCGGCCGCGAACGCCGTACCGAGACCGGCGACCGCGGCCCCACCCCCGATCAGCCCCCGCCGCGAGAGCCGGCCGTGCGGCACGGTCACGGGAGGACCGCCGCCGTCAGGTGGGACAGCGGCTCGGCCAGGGCGTTCACCGCGTCCGCCAGCCTCCGGACCTCGCCCCGGCTCAGATCGGTGTAGAGCACGTAGCCGTCTCCGTCGCGCTGCTGCTCGAGCAGCCGGTCGATGGCGGCGAACCGCTGCGTGAGGATCCGAGCCAGCGCCGGGTCGCGCCGCTCGAGGATCGGCTGCACGTCCTCGAAGGCGACCCTGGCCCCCGCGACGTTGGCGGCGAAGTCCCAGAGGTCGGTGTGCGACCAGTACTCCTCCTCCCCGGTGACCTTGCCGGTCGCGACCTCCTCCATCAGCCCCGACGAGCCGTTGGCGATCTGGTCGGTGGTGAAGGTGAGGTCGTGGATCCGGTCGCGGACCTCGGTCACGTTCGCCAGCAGGTCGGCGCCGTAGACCTTGCGCTGCTTCGGCGTCAGGGGCGAGTAGCGCTTCGCGCGCTCGGGCCACAGGTCCTTCTCGATCCGGTGCCAGCCGGTCCACTCCTGGCCCGGCGCGAGGTCGGCCTCCCGCGCGTCGGTCTTGGGGTCGAGGTCGCCGAAGGACTCCGCCACGGTCTCGATCGCCTCCCAGGGCATGCGGGCGACCGGATAGAGCGCGCGGGCGCGGTCGTCGTCACCCCGCTGGTACGCCACCACGAACAGCGCGGTCCGCGCGACGAGCCGGTCGGCCTGCTGCTGGACCCAGGTGCGGTAGTCGTTCTGCGCCTGGTCGACGAGCACCTGGTCGCGCGAGGGCGCGGCCGCGCCGTCGGCCGGCTCGGTGACGGTGAAGTCGGCCCGGATCCCCTCGCCGGACATCCCCGGTCGGCACGACGTCAGGTAGGTGCCCTGGTCGACGGTGACGATCAGCGTGCCCTGCAGCCCGGGCCCGATGTTCTCGACCTCGCCGACGATCCGGCTTCCGTCGGCGGAGTAGAGGTAGAACTCGGTGACCTTCGAGCCGCTGTTGGTGACGCGGAAGGTGACCGGGCCCGCGGGCGCGGAGTCGGCCGAGAGGTCACAGCTGTTGTCAGTCGAGGTCACCGTGACCGGGCCGCGCGAGGAGATGTCCTCGGCCGTGGCGTTCTGGGTGCAGGCGACGAGCACGGGCGTCGCGGCGAGGACGGCGACGGGCAGGGCGAAGCGCATGGCTCTCTTCCTGGGAGGGGACGTCAGGCGGGCTGGCGGCCAGGGGACGACGTCGCGGCGGCGGGCGTCGCCTGGGCGCGACCGCGGCGGCGGACGCCGCGGACGAAGAAGGTCATCGTCACCGCGAGGTAGAGCGTCCAGACGACCAGCTGGAGCCACGTGGTCTGCGCGGAGAAGTTGAAGACGCCCTTGAGCAGCGCGCCGTACCAGCTGCTCTCGTCGACTGTGCCGGAGACGTCCCAGGCGAGGTTGTTCAGGCCCGGCAGGATGCCGGCCTCCTGGAGGTCGTGCACGCCGTAGCCGAGCACCCCGGCGGCGACCACGATCAGGAACCCGCCGGTCCAGGTGAAGAAGCGGGTGAGGTTGATCCGTACGGCGCCGCGGTAGAGCAGGTAGCCGAGCGCCACCGCCGTGGCGAGCCCCAGCACCGCACCGGTGATCGGCTGCCAGGCCGGCACCGCGGAGACCGTGCCGGTCGTGGCGGTCTGCGTGGCCGCCCACAGGAAGAGCGCGGTCTCGAGGCCCTCGCGCCCGACCGCGAGCGCGGCGACCGCGGCCAGGGACCAGCGACCGCCCTCGGCCGCGACGTCGATGCGCCCGCGGAGCTCGCCACCGAGTCCGCGCGCGGCCTGCGCCATCCAGAAGATCATCCAGGTCACGAGGACGACGGCCAGGATCGACAGGGCGCCGCCGATCGCCTCCTGGGCCTCGAAGGTCAGCCCGCGCGGGCCGAAGGTCAGCAGCGCGCCGAACGCCAGGCTGACGGCGACCGCCAGCGCGACGCCGGCCCAGATCCGCGGTAGCAGGTGGCGCCGGTCGGACCTGACCAGGTAGGCGACCAGGATCGTGACGACCAGGGAGGCCTCGAGCCCTTCGCGAAGGCCGATCAGGTAGTTGCCGAGCATGGCCGCCACCCTAACAACCCGAAGTTAGGTTTGCCTAACCTATCTTCGCGTGGTCCTGCTCACGCTCTTCGCACGCCCGTCAGGCGCTCAGCAGAACGCCGTCGTGCCGCCGCCGGCGTACTGACAGGTGTCCATGGTGGTGCCGGAGGCGTTCTTGAGGATCGCCTTGTCACCGGCGTTGTCCCACCGGGGGGAGGTCTGGCCCCAGTAACGCTTGCCGGGGCTGTTGGTGCCCTTGCCGGTGTAGAGCGTCACCGTCTTGCCGGGGCCGACCTTGGTCCCGGGGAAGAAGTAGTGCTGGTTGTCGGTGCTCGGCGCCGAGATGATCTCCCACCCCTTCAGCTGCACGGTGCGCGACGACCTGTTCTTGAACACGATGTACTCGGTGTTGAGCTTGGTGCCGGTCTGCGCGTAGTGGATCTTGGCGATCTTCACCGGGCCGGCCGCCAGGGCCGGCGAGGCACTGAGGAAGGGCGCGGCGACGCCGAGCAGGGTGGCGACGAGGACGAGGCGCTTGGACATGGCACTCCTTGAACGATGGGCGGGCGGTGGTTCGGTGGGTCGGTGGGTCAGTGGGTCAGGCAGGGGGACGGGCCGGTACAGCTGTCGAAGTAGCACCGCAGGGTCCGGCGCCAGGGGTTGCTCGGGACGTCGAGGCCGAGGGAGGCGACGCCGAGGCAGTACTTGCTGATCACGACCGGCCGCTCCCCCATCGAGCGCAGCAGGCGGTCGACGGCGGCTGCATGGCCCTCGACCTTGCTCTCCAGCACGACGTAGCCGGGCCGGAGCGCGACGTGCCGGTCGTCCCACCCACACACCAGGTCGGTGTCGACGGTGAGCCGGGCGTGAGCCTCGAGCGAGGTCAACGTGGCGCGGTGGTTGCTGGTGGTGACGACCGGTCGCAGGTCGGCGACGGACAGGCGGCCGTCGTCGCAGACAGCGTCGGCGACGAACCGGCGGCCGGGCTCGCCGAGCTCGCCACGGCGGAGGTGGTCGTGCGGCTGGCGCTCCTTGACGGTGAGCCCGCGGACGCCCTTGCGCTTCACCTCCAGCATGCACTGGCCGCTGTCGAGGTAGCGGCGCACCCGCACCTTGTAGCGGCGCCGACGGCGTTGCAGATGCGCGCGGTACGTCGTCAGGTCGGAGGTGTCGAAGTACACCGACTCGTAGCCGAAGACCCGTCGCCCGTCGATCTCCAGTGCCGCCCAGTCGTCCCGACCCTCCAGCTCGGCGATGAGGTGCTCCGCTGTCACGACCGGCACGACGTACTTGCGGTCGATGCGGGTCAGCAGCGCGGCGCCGGACTCCAACGATCGCAGGTCGACCGCCGGGAGCTCCCGGACCGCGGCGGCGACGCGGTCGCGGGTCACGCTCGCGGGTCCGAGGTCCTCGTCGTCGAAGGCCTCCTCACGCGGCAGAGCCGTCATGCGATGACCTCGTGCTCGTCACGCGCCACCCGGACCCGCGTCCTGCCAGGAGAGCGGGTGACCGGCACGTAGCGGACGTCGACGACGGTGGTGTCACGGACGTAGTCGGTCTCCTTGACGAAGAGGCGCTTGACCTTGCCCCCGAGTCGCGCCTCGAGGTCCACCCGCAGCTGGGCCTCGTTGGGATAGACCATGTCGAGGCTGACCACCTGCCGGCGCGCGCGCGGCATGACCAGGGCGTTGTCGAGCACCACCATCACCACCACGAGGCCGACGGTGAGCAGTCGGGCGAGCTGGTTGTTGTGGAACTGCATGCCGTTGATCAGGCCGAGCACGAGCGCGACGAAGTAGTAGGCGCTCTCCTCGGGGGCGATCGGCTCAGAGCGGAGCCGGATGATCGAGAGGATCGCGAACAGGCCGAAGCCGAAGGCGACGCCGATCTTGGTCTCGCTGACGATCATCACCGCGACGCAGAAGAGGCTGACGTTGAGGGCGACGTACGCGAGCGCGAGGTCGGCCCGGCGGTTGCGCCGGTAGTAGACGCCGAAGGCGATGATCACGATCGCGACGAGGTCGAAGAGCAGGGCCTGCCCGACGTGACGGGAGAGCGGACTGAGGTGGGCCAGCATGCGATGACACCATTCTGTGAGGACGGGTCGCGGCTATCCCCCGGTGGCCACTCACGCGTTCATGTCGCCAATGCGCCGAAACGTTACGCGGAATTCACCGCGCAGTTGCCGAAACGCCGGAGGTCACCGACGCAGTCAGGTGACTGGCAGACTCTCGGCTTTGGGGTCATCTTGCGGGATCGGGCACACCTATGTCGGTACCGAGCACCTCCTCCTCGGCCGCACCGGTGGACCCACCCGCGAGCTCGCCCGTTCGACGCTGCCGATCCGGGCAGCCCTGGAGGAGATCAGGTCGCGGTTGGCGCGGCTGGGGTCCTCCCGCAGCTGACCGCAGGTCAGCCCACGCGGGCGAGCAGCTCGCCGTGCGGGATCGAGATCCAGCCGTCCGGATGGCCCGCCCACTCGCGCCAGGCCTCCGCGACGTCCTCGAGCTCGGCTGCTGTGGCTCGCCCCTCGCGCGCTAGCTGGTCGCCCAGCGCCGAGGCGGTGATCCGGTCGGCCCACATGCCGCCCCACCAGGCACGGGTCTCAGGGGTGGCGAAGCACCACGCGCTGGCTCCCACCTCGACGTCGGAGAGCCCGGCGGCGTGCGCCCAGGCGAGCAGGTGGCGCCCGGCGTCCGGCTCACCCCCGTTGGCGCGGGCCGCCTCGTCGTAGAGGGCGAGCCATCGGTCGAGACCGGGCAGCCGCGGATACCACGCGAAGGCGGCGTAGTCGCTGTCGCGAGCCGCGACCACTCCCCCGGGCCCGGTCACCCGCGCCATCTCCCGCAGGGCGGCCACCGGGTCGGCGACGTGCTGGAGCACCTGGTGGGCGTGCACGACGTCGAAGGATGCTCCGGGCAGGTCGAGGGCGTGCACGTCGCCCACCACCACCACGGCGTTCGCCACGCCACGCTCGGCCAGACCCGCTCGGGTCAGGGCCGCGGCGTCCTCGTCGACCTCGACGGCCACGACCTCGTCGACCAGGCCCGCCAGGTCGGCGGTGATCGTGCCCGGGCCCGAGCCGACGTCGAGCAGCCGGTCGGTCGGCCGCAGGTGGGGCAGGAGGTACGACGCACTGTTCTGCGCCGTGCGGGCCCGGTGCGACCGCAGCACGCTCTCGGCATGCCCGTGGGTGTAGCTCACGCGGGCCAGCGCCCCGTCATCGCTCGGCCGACTCCGGCGCCTCGTCCGGCACCAGGTCCTCCAGCCGGACCTCGAGGACCCGGCAGAGCGCGAGCAGCGTGGAGAGCCGGGGGTTGAGCGGTGAGCCGGGCCGCGACTCGCCCTTCTCGAACTTCTGGTAGGTGTAGGAGGCGATCCCGGCCAGGTGGGCGGTCCGCTCCTGGCTCAGGCCTCGGCGTTCGCGGGCCCGCTGGAGCCGCACCCCGATCTCCTTCCCGAACTCCTCCCAGGTCGGCGGTCCCTGACGTCGTTGCACCGGCATGGCCCGATTCTGCTGCCGCCCCGGCCCGGCATGGTCATACCCGTATGGCAATTCCCAGGTGGGCCAGATCGGCTGTGGACAACCGGCCGGACCCGCGACCGGTTGTCGGACGACCCGTCTAGGTTCACGCGTGGGGGGTCCGACCGATGGGGACACGATGCACGACCACGAGGAGCTCGAGCCCGACCCGGAGTGCCCGGCCTGGTGCCGCCGGGCCCACGACGACCGGCTCCACCCCGACGACCAGCACCACCAGAGCGCCGTACGCCGGGTAGGCGTCGTCACCGGCCACCCCACCCTCGAGCCCGACGACCTCGCCGTCCCGTGCCCGGTCGTCGCCCGGCTGGTCCGCCGGACCGACTCCGAACAGATCTGGGTCGAGCTGGTCAGCGAGGAGGGCGGAGCGGTCCGGTTGGTGGTGACCCTCGAGTCGGCCCTCCGGCTGGGAGCGGTCCTGGCCGAGCTCCTGGCAGCGGCGGCTCCGGGCTGAGTTCCACATGATCGCATCACCATCTATACATGCCCATCTTCGTATGGCATCATCAGCGACAGAGGTGTTCCATCTCGGGAAAGGACCCCCCATGCACCCCACGTCGCGCACCCTCCCCGTGCGTGCTCTCGTCGCTGTCATCGCGGCGCTGGCCCTCGCGGCGCTCACCCCCACCGTCGCCGGAGCCCGCCCGGCCGACGACCTGCCGCAGGCCAGGCACCACATCGCCGGCTCCCACGTCACCAACCACCACACCCACATGGAGACCTGGATCGTGGGCTTCTACCACTACCGCCGTCGCGTGAAGATCCACGGCCACTGGCACGCCAAGCGGTTCTACGGGCTGCGGATCTCCGCCCAGCGGTGCGACCGTCGGCACTGTTGGGGCCGCACGGTCCAGGGTCGGCTCTGGTCACCCCACCAGCCGGGCCGGCCGCTGCGGCAGGCGCGCGCGGCCGACCCCCGGGCCGCCGCCCGCTCCGACCTGTGCCTGCAGGGCACCACGGTGTGCGCCGCCCCGTGGAACTGGCTCCAGCGCTACATCGACACCCGCCAGCGCGAGCTGGTGCGCCGGTTCGTCAACCCGTGCGCCAAGGGCAGCCTCGAGGGCGGCGGGGTCGTGGCGGTCAAGGACCTGTCGGCCCGGGTCCTGTTCGAGGGAGGGGTGCTGACAGCTGCGCGGGTGGGCTCGATGTTCGAGGGTCCACCCGGCATCGCACTCGGCGCCTTGGCGGGCTGCATGGTCGGCGAGGGCTCGGGTGGGGTCAAGACCGTCAAGGCCCTCGTCCGTGCGCTGAACCCCTTCGACCGCGGGCGGGTCTCACGTGGCTAGGTGGCGCCGGATCAGCGCCGACCGGCGCACCCGCGAGCTGGTGTCCTGGTCGATCGGCATCGTGGTCGTGCTGGTGATCGTGGTGCTGGTGCAGTGGACGACCCACCGGCTGGGCTGGTCGTGGCCGTGAGCGAGCCCTGAGTGCTCCGGTCCCCCCGGGGGTCCGGAGGTGGCCGCGGCCACCTCCGGACCTCGCCTCACCGGGTCGCGGTGCCTTCGACGTAGTCGCTGTCGTGCGACTTCACCCAGGCCATCAGCTTGCGCAGCTCGCGGCCGGTCTGCTCGATCGGGTGCTGCTCGCCCTTCGCGCGCAGGGCGTTGAACTCCGGACCTCCGGCGTCCTGGTCGTCGATGAAGCGCTGGGCGAACGAGCCGTTCTGGATGTCGGCGAGGACCGCCTTCATGTTCTCCTTGACGTGCTCGTCGATGACCCGCGGGCCGGAGACGTAGTCGCCGTACTCAGCGGTGTCGGAGACCGACCAGCGCTGCTTGGCGATGCCGCCCTCGTACATGAGGTCGACGATCAGCTTCAGCTCGTGCAGGCACTCGAAGTAGGCGACCTCCGGCTGGTAGCCGGCCTCGGTGAGCACCTCGAAGCCGTACATCACCAGCTGGGAGGCGCCGCCGCAGAGCACGGCCTGCTCGCCGAACAGGTCGGTCTCGGTCTCCTCGGTGAACGTCGTACGGATGCCACCGGCGCGCAGCCCGCCGATCGCCTTGGCGTAGGACAGCGCGGAGTCCCAGGCCTTGCCGGTGGCGTCCTTCTCGACCGCGACCAGCACGGGCACGCCGCGCCCGTCGACGTACTCGCGCCGCACCAGGTGCCCGGGGCCCTTGGGGGCGATCATGATCACGTCGACGCCCTCGGGCGGGGTGATGTAGCCGAAGCGGATGTTGAAGCCGTGGCCGAAGACCAGCGTGTCGCCCGGGGTGAGGTTCGGCTCGACGGACTCGGCGTACAGCTTGCGCTGCACGTGGTCCGGGGCGAGGATCACCACGACGTCGGACTCCTCGACCGCCTCGGCCGGGGTCAGCACGCGCAGGCCCTCGGCCTCCGCCTTGGCACGCGACTTCGAGCCCTCGGGCAGGCCGACCCGGACGTCGACGCCGGAGTCGCGCAGCGAGAGGGCGTGGGCGTGGCCCTGGCTGCCGTAGCCGAGGACCGCGACGTTCTTGCCCTGGATCACGGACAGGTCGGCGTCGTCGTCGTAGAACATCTGGGCCACGGTGGGCTCTCCTTCGTGGGGTTCTCTGTGGGTGGAAGTGGGTGGAAACAGTGTCGGGCAGGGATCAGCCGCCGGCGGCGGTGGGTACGGCGACGGGTCGCGGGCTGCGCTCGCTGATCGAGCGGGAGCCACGGCCGATGGCGACCATGCCCGACTGGACCAGCTCGCGGATCCCGAACGGCTCGAGGATCCGGCGGAAGTCACCGAGCTTGTCGGCGTTGCCGGTGACCTCGATGGTGATCGCGTCGGGAGCCACGTCGACGACCTTGGCGCGGAACAGCTGGACCGCGTCGATCACCTGGCCGCGCGTGCTGGCGTCGGCGCGCACCTTGACCAGCATCAGCTCTCGGTTGACCGAGAGCGGGCCGTCGAGCTCGACGATCTTGATCACCTCGACCAGCTTGTTGAGCTGCTTGGTGACCTGCTCCAGCGGGGAGTCCTCCACGTTGACCATGATGGTCATCCGCGAGACCTCGGGGTGCTCGGTCGGGCCGACGGCAAGGGACTCGATGTTGAAGCCGCGTCGGCTGAACAGGCCCGCGATCCGGGCGAGCACGCCCGGCTTGTTCTCGACCAGGACCGACAGGGTGTGGGTGTTCATGTCTAGAGGTCGTCCTCGTCGAACTTCGGCGCGAGGTCGCGCGCGTACTTGATGTCGTCGTTGCTGGTGCCGGCGGCGACCATCGGCCAGACCATCGCGTCGCGGTGCACCCGGAAGTCCACCACGACCGGCCGGTCGTCGATCTTCATCGCCTTCTCGATGGTCGCGTCCACGTCGTCGGGCGACTCACAGGCCAGGCCCTCGCACCCGTAGGCGTCGGCGAGCTTGACGAAGTCGGGGATGCGCTTGGAGTCCAGGTCGGTGTTGGAGTAGCGCTCGTTGTAGAACAGCGTCTGCCACTGCCGCACCATGCCGAGCGACTCGTTGTTGATGATCGCGACCTTGATCGGGATGTCGTTGATCGCGCAGGTCGCCAGCTCCTGGTTGGTCATCTGGAAACAGCCGTCGCCGTCGATGGACCACACCGTGCTCTCGGGGCGCCCGACCTTCGCGCCCATCGCCGCCGGCACCGAGAAGCCCATCGTGCCCAGGCCACCGGAGTTGATCCAGGTGCCCGGGTGCTCGAAGTCGATGAAGTGCGCCGCCCACATCTGGTGCTGGCCCACGCCCGCGCAGTAGATGGTCTCCGGACCGGCGATCGCGCTGAGCCGCTCCAGGACGTACTGCGGGGCCAGGCTGCCGTCGGCGGGTGCGTCGTAGGCGACCGGGTACCGCTTCTTGAGCCCGGCCAGGTAGTCGACCCACTGCTCGTAGTCACCGCTGCGACCGGCGGCCGCCTCGGCGCGCAGCAGGGTGGTCAGGTCGGCGATCACCTCACGGCAGTCACCGACGATCGGCACGTCGACCTCGCGGTTCTTGCCGATCTCGGCCGGGTCGATGTCGGCGTGGATCACACGGGCGCCCGGCGCGAACGAGTCGAGGTTGCCGGTCACCCGGTCGTCGAAGCGGGCCCCGAGGGACACGATCAGGTCGCTGCGCTGGAGCCCGGCCACCGCGGCCACGGTGCCGTGCATGCCCGGCATGCCGAGGTGCTGCGGGTGGCTGTCGGGGAAGGCGCCGCGCGCCATCAGGGTGGTGACCACCGGGATGCCGGTCAGGGCGGCCAGCTCGAGGAGCTCGCGGGCAGCACCCGCACGGATGGCGCCGCCGCCGACGTAGAGGACCGGCCGCCTGGCGTCGAGGATCAGCCGGACGGCTTCCTTGATCTGCTTGGCGTGGGGGCGGGTCACCGGTCGGTAGCCGGGGAGGTTGATCTCGGTCGGCCACACGAAGCTCGTGGTCGCCTGGAGCGCCGACTTGGCGACGTCGACCAGCACCGGGCCCGGCCGGCCGGTCGAGGCGATGTGGAAGGCCTCCGCGATCGTGCGCGGGATGTCCGCCGGGTCGGTGACCAGGAAGTTGTGCTTGGTGATCGGCATCGTGATGCCGCGGATGTCGGCCTCCTGGAAGGCGTCGGTGCCGATGGAGGCTGCTCCGACCTGGCCGGTGACCGCCACGATCGGCACCGAGTCCATGTGGGCGTCGGCGAGCGGCGTCACCAGGTTGGTCGCGCCCGGACCCGAGGTCGCCATGCACACCCCCACCCGGCCGGTCGCCGCGGCGTACCCCTGGGCGGCGTGGCCGGCTCCTTGCTCGTGCCGGACCAGGATGTGGCGGATGGAGGAGTCCATGAGCGGGTCGTACGCCGGGAGGATGGCGCCGCCGGGGATCCCGAAGATGTGCTCGGTACCGGCTGCCTCGAGCGACCTGATCAAGCTCTGGGCGCCGGTCGTCGTCGCGCCCGCCTGCTGGGTCATCACCGTGGTCCTTCGTCTGCTGCGTGGAGGTCACGCGGGGGTGTCGGGGAAACAAAAAACCCCTCGGCCGAGACGGCGAGGGGCGACGCGGGGAGAGAGGCTGGGCTCAGTCCGCGCGTCCGGGGCGTACCAGAAGAGTCGTGCGCATGCGCCCACGGTCTCCGGTGGCTCCCGACGCCGTCAAGGCAGTCTGCCAGCCGTCCCAGATCGTGGAACAGGCGTCCCGCCCTTCGGGAGCCCACGGTCACCTACTCCCGCCCGAGACCCGTGGTCACGCAGGCCTTGTTCCCCTGGGCGTCGGCCAGCACGACGAAGCGCGGGGCGTGCGCGTCGCTGACCAGGACCCCGCCTGCCGCGAGGGCGTCGGCGATGCGCGACTCCGCCACCTCGTGCGGCACCCGCACGTCGAGGTGGAAGCGCTGGCGCGGCTCGTCGTGCCGCTCGGTCCGCTGGAACCACAGCGCCGGCATCGCCCCGGACGGGTCGTAGACCGCCTGGCCGGACTCGGGACTGTCGACCATGCCGAGCACCGCCGCCCAGAACGGCTTGATCTCGGAGGCGTCCCAGGTGTCGAGGGCGACCTCGACGATCGAGGTGGCCGTCGGGTCGGCGCCCACGCCCAGCTCCGCGGCGGCCGTGCTGATCGCCCGAGCCAGGGCGACGTCGCGCGCGGTCACCCCGAACACGTCGTGACTGAACAGGGTGATGTTGACGTGGGGGTAGCGCAGGTCGACGTCCGGATGATGGTTCGCCTGCTCGGCGAGCGCACCGATCCGGGAGACCAGGGCGAGCCCGGTCGCGAAGTCTCCGGTGAGGAAGCGGGTGCGAAGCGCCTCGAACAGCTGACGCCAGTCATCGAGGCCGGCGGCCTCGACCTCGGCGAAGGTCAGGGTCTGGGTGGTGGTCATGCCTCCACCTTGCACCCCTGAGGGTGAACCGGCGCGCCTATTCAGACCCCGCTCGTGCATTCCGGCGGATCTGCGCCTAGGGTCCAGCTCGTGTGAGCTCGGGCACACCCGGTCTCGCATACCTGAGGGTCAGATCAGACCCGCCATCGGAAACCTCTCGGAAGGTGGTGTGCGTGACCACACGAACACGCAGAGTCGGCATCGCAGCAGTTGCAGCGGCGACAGCCGTCACGACCGCCTGGGGCACTGCCGCCCAGGCCAGCCCCTCGTCCCACGTGACGAGGACACCCATCCACCAGGTGCTCAAGCCGAGCTCCTGGCAGGGCAAGACCGCCGGCATCGACCGGACGACCCCTGAGCGCGCCGCCTACTTCGTGCAGCTGCGCGGCCGTGGCGCCGTCGACGCCGGCGGCAGGATCCCGAGCAAGGTGCTCGGCCAGCGCGCCCTCATCACCGGCAACGCCAACCGGGCTTTCGCCTCCGCGCGCAACGCCGACGCGCGCGCGGTCAAGCTCTACACCACCACCAACCTGGTGCCCGGTCTCGCGGTCACCACCGACCGGGCCGGCGTCCAGGCCCTGGCGTCTCGCACCGACGTCGTCAAGGTGTCCCGGATCATCCCCAAGACGGCGGAGAACGCCAACACCGCCAACCTCGTGCACGCCCTTGCGACGTGGAAGTCACCGGGGGTGACCGGCAAGGGGGTCCGGATCGCGGTCATCGACACCGGTCTGGACTACACCCACGCCGACTTCGGCGGGAAGGGCACGGAGGCGGCGTACCAGCAGGCTCTCCACCACGACACCTCCCCCAGCTGGCACGCCCAACTGCCGAGGCTGGCCAAAGAGAAGATCATCGGTGGGTACGACCTGGCCGGTGACTCCTACGACGCGAACCCGGGTTCGGCGACCTACCAGCCGATCCCGCACCCGGACCGGAACCCGCTCGACTGCAACGAGCACGGCACCCACGTGGCCGGCACGGCCGCCGGCTACGGCGTGGACAGCAACGGCAAGACGTTCACCGGGCGCTACTCGAAGCTCGACGCGGCTCGGCTCATGCACATGCGGATCGGCCCCGGCATGGCGCCGCGCGCCCGGCTCTACTCGCTGCGGGTCTTCGGCTGCGATGGTTCGACCGACCTGGTGATCGAGGCGCTCGACCGGGCCATGGACCCCAACCAGGACGGCAACACCCGCGACCACTTCGACATGATCAATCTGTCGGTCGGCTCGGACGACGGGGTCGTGGACGACCCGGAGAACACCGTCGTCGGCGAGCTCGCCCAGCACGGCGTGCTGCCGGTCATCTCGATGGGCAACGGCGGGGACAACACCGACATCGGCGGTGCCCCGGGCAACGCCCCGGCCTCGCTCGCCGTGGCCAGCTCGGTGGACTCGTTCCAGATGCGCGACGGGCTGCGGGTGAACGCGCCCGACGACGTCAAGGGCATCGCCGCCGGGCAGTTCTCGATCGACTACGACTGGGCGCACCAGCCGCCGGTCACCGGCGACGTCGTGAAGATCCCCGGCACCTTCGGGCCGGGCACCAACAACAGCGACGGCTGCGACACCCTCTCGGGGCCTGAGGCCGACGCTGTCAACGGCAAGATCGCCTGGCTGTACTGGGACGACAACGACGCCACCCGCCAGTGCGGGTCCGTCGCCCGGTCGGCCAACGTCGCCGCCGCCGGTGCCGTCGGTGCGATCTTCACCTCGGATCTGGACGTCTTCAACGCCGGCATCACCGGCAGCAAGACCATCCCCGTGATCCAGCTGCCGAAGGCCCAGACCGACCGGCTCACCCCGGCGGTCGACGCAGGCACACTGAACGTGACGTTCGACGGTTCCCTCAAGGCGACCGTCAAGGACGTCACCCCGTCGATCAACGACACCTTGTCCTCCTTCTCCTCCCGCGGCCCCCACGGGTCGATCGGTGTGGTCAAGCCGGACGTGGCGGCTCCCGGCGACACCATCGCCTCGGCCGGCATGGGCACGGGCAACAACGTGCTGGTGATCTCCGGTACGTCGATGGCCTCGCCGTTGGTGGCGGGGGTCTCGGCGCTGGTGAAGTCCAAGCACCCGGGCTGGAGCCCGCTCTACCTCAAGGCCGCGGTCATGAACACCGCCACGCACGACGTGTGGACCCTGCCCGGTCACCACGGCCACCGCTACGCTCCCGCCCGCGTCGGCTCCGGCCGCGTGGACGCCCGCGCGGCCGTCCGGACCACGTCCGTCGCCTACACCCGAGCCACCCACCAGCCGGTCTCGGCGAGCTTCGGCGTCGTGCCGGCGCTGATCAACGGCGGCAACGTGAAGACGAGGAAGACCGTGGTCGTGCGCAACCTCGGTGGCGCGTCGACGACATACCGGATCGGCTACGACGCCGTGAACCCCTCACCTGGGGTCAGGTACTCGGTCTCCCCGACCAGGCTGCGGGTCGGCGCGCACCGCAAGGGCACCTTCACGGTCACCATGACCGTGGTTCCCGCTCACCTGCGGCACACGCTGGACCCGACCATGTCGGCCACCCAGAGCACGGGCTTCGGCGACCTTCCGAGGACCTACGTCTCGGACAGCTCCGGCCACCTGACGGTCACCCCGACCGGCAAGAACGCGCTTCGGGTGCCGGTGTACGGCGCGGCCAAGCCGGTGTCGGGCACCACCGCCACCGCGAAGGCAGGCGAGATCGACCTCGCAGGGGCCGGGGTCGACCAGGGCGACTCGCAGCAGGACGCCTACGTCTCGCTGGCGTCGATCTTCGAGCTCGGGGCCACCAGCCCCCAGCAGCCGCAGTGCACGGTGACGATCCGGTCGCGTTGCTGGACCAACCGGTCCGACCGGTCCGGTGACATCCAGTACGTCGGTGCCGCCTCAGGCAGCGTCGACGGGGACCCCTACCTCTGGTTCGGGATCTCGACCCACCAGGACTGGGCCAACCTCAACACGATGACCCCGTACGTCGACCTCGACACCGACGGAGACGACTTCCCGGACATCGAGATCTACGCCCAGAACTACGCCTCGGCACAGGGCCGCACGGACGTGCTGCTCGCCTGGACGGTCGACTACAAGACCGGTGCCATCCTCGACCTGGAGCCGGTCAACCTGGCCCAGTTCGACATCGACACGAACGTGTACGACACGAACGTGGTGATGCTCCCGATGGATCTGCGCTACGTCGCCGACGGCGGCCCGGACCTGACCGGCGCCCGCGCGTCGATCAACTACTGGGGCGCGACGGCCAACGGCTACACCGGCCACGACCAGGACCGGACCCAGGAGGTCGCCTACGACGTCGGCTCGCCCGACCTGTCGGCGGACGCGGACCCGATCTTCGCCGACCACGCGCAGGCGGTCCAGGTGGCAGGGAGCGGCAAGGCTCTGGTATTCCACTACCGCGGCGCCGCCGGCCACCGGGCCGACGTCGTCGAGGTACCGGCACCGCCGAAGCTGTGACGCGCCGGGGCCGCAGGCAGGTCCCGACCGCACGCTGAGCACGAAGGGCCCCGGCTTCGGCCGGGGCCCTTCGTCACGGCTGGGGATCGCTCACAGGGCCGCGAGGACCTGCCGCACCTTCGCCATCCCGCGCTCCAGCTCGTCGTACGACGTGGAGAGGGGTGACAGGCCGATCCGCAGGCCGCCCGGGTCGCGGTAGTCGGGGATCACGTCGTCGCGCCACAGCGTCTCGACCACCTCCCGCATCCTCGGGTGACGGACCGTGACGTGGCCACCGCGTTGCCCCTGGTCGCGCGGGGAGGCGACCTCTACCCCGTGGGACGCGAGGTGCTCGTCGGTGAGGTGGACGGCGTAGGAGGTCAGCGCCTCGGACTTCGCGCGCACCTCGGGCAGGCCCGCCTCCTCGATCAGCTCGATCATGTCCTGGACCGCGAGCATCCCGACGATGGCAGGCGTGCCGGACAGGAAGCGGCGGATGCCCGGCACCGGCACGTAGTCCGGCCCCATCAGCATCGGGTCGGTGTTGCCCATCCAGCCCTGGATCGGTTGGGTGAGGGTCTCGAGGTGACGCTCCGCGACGTAGCAGAAGGCGGGCGAGCCGGGGCCGCCGTTGAGGTACTTGTAGCTGCACCCCGCGGCCAGGTCGACACCCCACGCGTCGAGGTGGGTCGGCACCGAGCCGGCCGAGTGGCACAGGTCCCACAGCACGAGCGCTCCGGCGTCGTGCGCGATCCGGGTGATCGCCGGGACGTCGGCGATCCAGGCCGACCGGTAGGACACGTGGCTGAGCACGAGCAGCGCGGTCTGCTCCCCCACCACCTCGGCGACCTGCTCCGGGGTGATGCCGGCCGCCGGGTCGACCTCGACCCAGCGCACGGTCAGGCCGCACTCCTCGGCGATGCCCGAGGCCAGGTAGCGGTCGGTCGGGAAGTTGTCGCGGTCGATCACGAGCTCGGTGCGACCCGGCCGCGCCGCGATCGCCGACCGCATCAGCTTGTAGAGCAGCACCGTGGTCGAGTCGCCGAACGCCGTCTGCCCCGGCGCGGCGCCGAGGCAGACCCGGGCGAGGTGGTCGCCGAGGTCGAGCGGCAGGTCCATCCATCGCTCGTCCCACCCGCGGATCAGCCGCTGCCCCCACTCCTGGTGGACGAACTCCGTGAGGTGCTCCGCGGTACGCCGGAGCGGCCGCCCCAGCGAGTTGCCGTCGAAGTAGACCAGCGGTGAGTCGGTCCCCACGAAGCGGTCACGGAACGGGGCCAGGGGGTCTGCATCGTCCAGCGGATGGCTCATGGCCGCAGTCTGGCGCACGTCCGCTCTGCAGACACGCTTCGGCACTACCCTGCCGACGTGAGAGCCGCCCGCTCCTGGCACCTGGTCACCGCCGCGGTCGCGGCCACGGCCCTCGTGCTCCAGCTGATCCTGGTGATCGAGGGCGGACGCGTGCTCGAGGAGACCCACCCCCCGTCGATGGGGCTCCGGCTGGTCCGGTTCCTGGCCTACTTCACGGTGCAGAGCAACATCCTGGTGCTCGTCTGCACCCTTCCGCTGGCCCGCGACGCGGCGTACGACGGGCGGGTCTGGCGGGTGCTCCGCACCGCCGCGGTCACGGGGATCACGGTGACCGGGCTCGTGCACTGGTTCCTGCTCCGGCCGCTGCTGCACCTGCACGGGGCCGACCTGGTGGCCGACAAGCTCCTCCACCTCGCCGTCCCCTTGCTGGCGGTCCTCGGCTGGCTGCTCTTCGGCCCGCGCCCCCGCCTGACGTGGCCGGCCGGCCTCCGCGCCAGCATCTGGCCGCTGGCGTGGCTGGTGGGGATCCTCGCGCAGGGTGCGCTGACCGGCTGGTACCCCTACCCGTTCCTCGACCATCGCCTCCACGGCTGGGACCACGTCGGCGTGGTCTGCCTGGGCATCCTCGTGCTCTGGTTCGGGCTGCTCGCAGCCGAGCACGCCTACGACCGGCGGATGCGCCCCGCGCCCCGTTCGCCCAGCGCGGTCGCCACCCTCACTGGTAGCTGACGAAGCTCACCAGGGGACGGATCCGGCGTACCTCACGGGGCGTGAACCGGTGGATGTCCCAGTGGTAGAAGAGCTTGAAGCCCTGGCGGAACTGTTTCGGCCTCGTGATCGCGTGGTACGTCGCGAGCTTCTGCCCGCGGGTGCCGAAGCCGTCGGCGTGCTGGACCATGGCCAGCCCGGGACGCGGGACGATCCGCTGCACGTCGGGCAGCATCGAGAGCCGGAACTGGTGGAGCACGAACAGCTTCTGCGGCAGGCCCCGGTCGCGCACCAGCCGGGAGAGCCAGAGCGAGGTCTGGTTGACCTCGCGGGCGCGCACGGACCCGATCACGTGGGCCGGCACCTGGTGGGGTCCCATCCGCCACTCGGGGTCGAGCGCCAGCCCCACCCAGGGGTCCTCCAGCGCCCATGCCCAGCGCTTCGCGACCTCGGGGAAGGGAGCGCGGCCGGTCTGCAGGTCGAGCAGCAGCAGAGCTCCGTGGCGGTGGGCGGCCCGGAGGTACCGCTCGACGAGCGCCCGTGGGATGTCGTGGCTGTAGTCGTGGTCCGGCCCCGGTGACCGGTCGGCGATGGTGACGATCAGCTCGTAGACCGGCTGGACCTGCTCCCCCGCCCGGCCGAAGGGCCGGGCCGCTCGGTCGAGCCGTCGTTGCATGGCATCGGGGTCGGTGGCACCGAGCACGCCCATCGCGCCGGTCTGTGCCGTGCCGTAGTAGGCGACGAGGAACCGGTGGTGACCGAACACCCGGAGGCCGCCACCCGGCAGCGCCGTCTTGAGGTCGAGCGCCGGGCTCGCCTGCACGACGTACGGCGCGCGCATCGCCTGCGCCGGCACCCCGGGGCTCGCCGAGCCCGAGCCCGAGCCTGCCGGCGACGGCGGAACGTCGGCTGCCGCGCCGGTGCCGCTGTCACCGATGCGGCCGACCTGGCCGGCGAGCACGAGCAGCACGAGGAGCGCGACCAGGGCCAGCAGCACCGGCGCATGGAGGCGGGACCGCGCAGAACTCATCACGACACTGTGACGTCCCGCGGATGCCGGCGGTTGTCGACGCGCGGGCCGGTCGCGGCGTTCGCTCTCCTCACGAGGTGCCCCGGCGGATCGCGGTCGGGTCGACGATGAGTCGGGGATCGGCCATCGCGCCCAGCAGCCGCCCGTCGGTCTTGATCTCGGGTCCGTCCACGAGGTCGGCCACCAGGCAGGTGACGTTGTCGGGTCCGCCCGCGGCGAGGGCGAGCTCGATCAGTGCCTGCGCAGCATCGTCCTGGTCCGGTCGCGAGAGGGCAGGGACGATCTGGTCGTCCGCGACGACGTCGGTCAGTCCGTCGCTGCACAGCAGGATGCGGTCGCCGGCCACGAGGTCGAGGTCCTCCAACGCCGGCCGCGCGGGCTCGTCGTCGTTGACGGAGTTCAGGACCACGTTGCGCAGGGGATGCGTCGGCACCTCCTCGGGGGCCAGGTCACCCCGCTCGACCAGCAGCTGCACCCACGTCTGGTCGGTGGACAGCCGGGTCAGCTCGCCGGCGCGGAGCAGGTAGGCGCGCGAGTCGCCGACCTGCACCAGCGTGACCCGGTCTCCGCGGACCAGCAGGGCGGTGAGGGTCGTGGCCATCCCGTGCCGCGCGTCGTCACCCCGGGATCCCCGCCGCAGCTCCCGGTGCGCGGTCGTCACGGCCTCGGAGAGCAGCGCGGACGGGTCTTGGTCGGGCCGTCCCATGGCCAGCGCGGTGACGACGTACGTCGTGGTGGCCGAGGCGACCTCGCCGGCGGCCGCCCCACCGACGCCGTCCGCGACGAGCTGGAGGTAGGGACCCGAGAACCCGGCATCCTCGTTGTGATCGCGGACCAGGCCGGGGTGGGATGCGGCCCCGAAGGCGAAGTGCAGCACGCGCGGCTCCTTGCCGGGTTCCGCGGACGGGACCTCAGACGGGACGCCCACGGGAAAAGTTGTCGGCGCCCGCAGGCGACCGGGAGAGTGTGGCGCATGGAGGACCGTTCTGCAGCCCTCGACCGCGCTCGGCACCATGCTGTCGGCTGGCTGGAGTCGCTCGACGACCGGTCGGTGCCGGCGTCGGTCGACACCGACGAGATGGTGCGCCGCCTGGGCGGGCTGCCGGACGCACCGACCCCCGCCGCCGAGGTCGTGGACCTGCTGGCCGAGGCCTGCGAGCCGGGCCTGGCCGCGACGCCGTCGGGTCGCTTCTTCGGCATGGTGATCGGAGGGGTGCTGCCCGCGGCCCTCGGCGCCGACTGGCTGACCTCGGCGTGGGACCAGAACACCGGGCTCCGGTCCCTGACCCCGGCAGCGGCCGCGGTCGAGGAGGTCGCGGGCGGCTGGATCCTCGACCTGCTCGGGCTCCCACCGGAGAGCGCCGTCGGGTTCGTGACCGGCGCGACGATGGCCAACTTCACGAGCCTGGCGGCGGCCCGCGACACGGTCCTGCACCGGGCGGGGCACGACGTGCGGTCCGGGCTGGCCGGGCTGCCACAGCTGCGGGTCCTCGTGGGGGCCGAGCGCCACCCGTCGGTGGACCTGCCGCTGCGCTTCCTCGGCCTCGGCGAGCCGATCGTCGTACCGGTCGACGGGCAGGGCCGGATCCTTCCCGACGCCCTGGCGACCGCGCTGGCCGACGGCGACGGGCCTGCCGTCGTCGCGCTCCAGGCAGGCAACATCCACTCCGGTGACTTCGACCCGTTCGCGGAGTGCGTCGCGGCGGCCCACGAGCAGGGTGCCTGGGTGCATGTCGACGGGGCCTTCGGGCTCTGGGCGGCCGCGTCGCCGCGCTGGGTCGACGCCGTCCGCGGGCTCGCGGAGGCGGACTCGTGGGCCACCGACGCCCACAAGACGCTCAACGTGCCCTACGACTGCGGGCTCGCGATCGTGCGCGACCGCGACGCGCTCGCGTCGTCGATGGCGATGCACGGCGACTACCTCATCCAGGCCACCGGCGACCCCCAGGAGCGGGTGCCCGAGCTCTCCCGGCGCGGTCGTGGGTTCGCGTCCTGGGCGGCGCTGCGCAGTCTCGGCCGCTCCGGCGTCGTCGCGATGGTCGAGCGACTCGCGGCCCATGCCCGCACGTTCGCGGCCGGCGCCGCCGAGATCCCGGGCTGCGAGGTCCTCAACGACGTGGTGTTCACCCAGGTGTGCCTGTCGTTCGGCAGCGACGAGCGCACCCGCGCCGTCGCGGACGCTCTCCTCGCCGACGGCACCGCCTGGATGAGCGGGTCGCGCTGGCACGACCACGCCATCGTGCGGATCTCGGTCAGCAACTGGAGCACCACCGACGACGACGTACGCCGGTCCCTCGACGCCCTGCGCCGCGCGGTCGCGTCGGTGTGAGGGCGGGGGAAACCGGTTGTCGGCCCCGTCGCCGCTGGGTTGACTGACCCCATGTCCGACTCGCTCGTGCACCCGCCCAAGGCCGTGGCCGGCGACCGGGTGGCCGTGCTCTCACCGTCCTTCGCGGCCCCGGCGGTGGCGCCCGAGGTGCACGAGCAGGCCATGCGCCGGCTGACGGAGGTCACCGGGCTCGTGCCGGTCGAGTACCCGACGACCCGTCGACTCGACGCCACCGCGAGCGACCGCGCGGCCGACCTCAACGCGGCGTTCGGCGACCCCGGGATCCGGGCCGTGCTCGCGACCATCGGCGGGGAGGACCAGATCACCGTGATCCCCCACCTCGACCCCGACCTGGTCCGCCGCGACCCCAAGCCGTTCCTGGGCTACAGCGACAACACCAACCTGCTGGGCTGGCTCTGGGGCAACGGCGTCGCGGCCTTCCACGGTGGGTCGACGCAGGTCCACCTCGGGCCCGGCCCCGCGGTGGACGACGTCCATCTGCGCTCGCTGCGCGCAGCGCTCCTCGACGGCGGACGGCTGGAGGTCACCGAGCCCGGCGAGTCGGAGGACGTCGGGCTCCGGTGGGAGGACCCCACCGCGCTCACGTCGTACGGCGAACGCGAGCCCACCGAGCCCTGGACCTGGGCGGGGCCGGCGCGCTCGGTCACCGGCCAGACCTGGGGCGGGTGCATCGAGGTAGTCCAGTGGATCCTCACCGCCGGACGCTTTCCCGCGGACCCGGCCGTGCTCGACGGCGGTGTGCTGCTGCTGGAGGCGTCGGAGGACCTGATCCCGGCGACGGAGTTCGGCTACATCCTGCGCTCGCTCGGCGAGCGCGGCCTGGTCTCCGCCGTCGACGCCGTCGTGGTGGCCCGGCCACCCACCTCCGACCTCGAGGTCCGGCCCAGCCCGGAGGAGCGGCTCCGGCACGCGCCGCGCAGCGCGACGTCGTGCTCGAGCATGTCGGCCGCTACAACCCGGACGCGGTCGTGGTCGTCGGCGTGCCCTTCGGCCACACCCGGCCGCAGTGGGTCCTGCCCTACGGCGGGGCGATGACGGTCGACGGCATCGAGCAGCGGGTGTGGGCCGACTATGACTGAGCGGACCTTCACCAAGCATCGCGACGCGGCCCGGCCGGGGTCGATCCCTGACCTGCTGGAGATGTTCCCCCGGGAGGTGCGCTTCTACCGCGAGGTCGCGCCCGACGTGGGGGTCCGGGTGCCGGTCTGCCATCTCGCCGAGGAGCACGAGGGCGCCACGCACCTCGAGCTGGAGGACCTGTCGTCGTGGCAGGAGGGGGCCGACCCCGCAGCGGCCGCACGGCCGCTCCGTCGCCTCCACGACCGATGGTCCCGGCGAGCGGTGGAGCGCTGGCCGTGGCTGCCCCGGGCGGACGTGTCGGACCTCGTGGAGCGCCTGTACGATGACACCTGGCCCGACCTGCGCTCGCGGGCGGACCTCACCCCGTCGGTCCGCGCCCTCGGCGAGGCTCTCGTCGGCCGAGCGCGCGAGATGGAGCGCGCGGCCGAGGCAGCCGGTCCGCCCACGCTCGTGCACGGCGACGCCTCCGCCCGCAACATGCGCACCTCGCCCGACGGTGAGATCGCCCTGCTCGACTGGGAGGACGTCGGCACCGGACCCGGCGTGGCGGACCTGGCCTGGCACCTGGTCTCCTCCGTGCCTCCGGCCTCGTGGGACGCCGTCATCGCGGCGTACGGCGGGGCGTCGCTCGACGACGTGCTCCCGGCCGCGTGTGTCCAGGAGCTGTTGTCCCTGTCGGGGGAGGACGTCGGCACCGACGACTCCCGCGCCTCGGTCGACCGGCTCGGTGAGGTCGCCCGCCGGCTCGGCCACGAGGCAGGCTGAGCGCCGTGCACCTGGTGACCAACCTGCCGGCGTTCCTGCTGGCCGTCGTCCTGGTCTCCGCGACGCCCGGGCCGGCCTTCGTGGTCGTCGTACGCCGGACCGCCGTGCGCGGGCTCGGCTACGGCCTCGCCACCATCGCCGGGCTCGAGATCGGGCTGTACGTCTGGGCGCTGCTGGTCGCGTCCGGCTTCGCGGTGGTGGCGGCCTCGCAGGTCGGCTTCCTGGCGCTGAAGGTGGTCGGCTGCGGCGTGCTGCTCTGGCTGTCCTGGCGGTCGTTCAGGTCGTGGTGGGCCGAGCGCCGCCTGCCTGACGACCTCGACGTCGTGCTCGAGCTCGACCGCGACCCCGCGGTTGGCGTGGTCGACGAGGGCACACGGCACGGACGGCTCTGGGCGGTCGGCGAGGGGTTCGTGGTGCAGATGGCCAACCCCAAGGCCGCAGTCTTCCTGCTCGCGCTCTACCCGCAGTTCGTCCCCGCAGACCGTCCGCTGTTCGCGACCACCGCCGTCCTCGGCCTGCTGCAGGTCGCGGTCGAGTGCTGCGTGTACGGCGCGCTGGCGCTGGGGGTCTCGCGGGCCGACACGTGGTTTCGCCGCTCGGTGGTCCGCCGCCGCCTGGAGGCTGCGACCGGCACAGTCCTGGTCGCCCTCGGCCTCCGGCTCGTCCTCACCGACCGCTGACCGGTCCACACCACGCCCGGACGTCATACGTTCCGGCTGCTCCCGCGACCACGTCGTATGACGTCGGGGGCGGATCAGCCGAACTGCGTGAGCGACACCGTGTTGCCGTCGGGATCGGAGAACCAGGCGACCCGATCTCCGCCGGGGTGGTCCAGACACCGTCGTCGTCCTGCTGCATGCCTGGGTAGCGGAGGAGGTCGACGCCTCGCCCGCGGAGCCGTCCGACTGCGGCAGCGATGTCGATGACCTTCAGGCCGAGGACCGTGTACCCGGGTGTCGCCACCTCCTCCACGAGCGTGACCCGCAGCATGGCTCCCTCGAGGTCGAAGACGCAGGCATACGGCGTGGTCTCGACCAGCCGCAGCCCGAGCACCCCCGCGTAGAACCGGCTTGCTCGCTCGAGGTCCGTCGTCGAGACGAACACAATGAGTCCGACCGTCCCGTCCAGCACGGACCCGACGCTAGCCCTGCCGGGGCGGGCGGCCTAGCCGCAGATCGCGCCGTGGGCGGCGGACTGCACCATGGCCGGTACTTGGCGAGCACACCGCGGGTGTACTTCGGCGGGAGCGGCTCCCAGCCGTCGCGGCGCGACTCCCAGTCGTCGCCCTGCTCGACCTCGAGCAACCGGTTGCGACGTCGAGCGTGATCCGGTCGCCGTCGCGGACGAACGCGATCGGGCCGCCGTCGACCGCCTCGGGCGCGATGTGACCGACGCAGAGCCCCGTCGTACCGCCGGAGAACCGGCCATCGGTGATCAGCAGGACCTCCTTGCCGAGACCTGCGCCCTTGATCCCGCCGGTGATGGCGAGCATCTCGCGCATGCCCGGCCCACCCTTGGGGCCCTCGTAGCGGATGACCACCACGTCACCGGCCTTGATCGCGCCCTCCTCGAGGGCGTCCATGGCCGCGCGCTCCCCGTCGAAGACCCGAGCGGTGCCGACGAACGTCGAGTCGTCGAAGCCCGCGGTCTTCACCACGGCCCCTTCGGGCGCCAGCGAACCCTTCAGGATGGTGAGCCCGCCGGTCTTGTGGATCGGCCGGTCCAGCGACCGCAGCACGTCGTCGTCGAGGCCGGGAGGCGCGAGCTCCTCGAGGTTCTCCGCCATCGTCTTCCCGGTGACGGTGAGGGCATCGCCGTGCATCAGTCCGGCGTCGAGCAGCGCCTTCATCACGACCGGGATGCCGCCGACCTTGTCGACGTCGTTCATCACGTAACGCCCGAACGGCTTGAGGTCGCCGAGGTGCGGCACCTTGTCCCCGATCCGGTTGAAGTCGTCGATGGTGAGGTCGACGTCC
>CAWFYO010000011.1:0-42074 GCA_963820015.1 uncultured Actinomycetota bacterium
CTCGACGTGCATGATCGGCGTCCCCTCGGGGAGCAGCGTCGTTGCACGGCCACTGGAGGGGCTGCCCACCGCGTCGAGGTGCGCGAATGAGACGCCGGCGAATGTCGGCGTTACCTGAGCGCGATCTCGTCCATGATCGAGTGACGCGTCGTCGTAACCCATGGGGTAGCCCATGGCTGTGGGGGATGGTCGCACGCAACTTGCCACTCGTCCTTGCCCGTCTTTGGCTTCCATCACGGGTCGCACGCGGTTGATCCGTCGCTCGGCGTTGGTGAAGGTGCCGTCTTTCTCGAGGAACGATGTTCCCGGCAAGAACACGTGCGCGAACCGGGCGGTCTCGTTGAGGAAGAGGTCTTGCACCACCACGGGTCGAGCGCGGGCAGCGCCGCCGTGACGTGCGGGATGTTGGGGTCGGACTGGGCGACGTCCTCGCCCTGCACGAAGAGCCCGCGGAACGACCCCGCCGAGCGCGCAGTCGAACATGTTGGGGATGCGCAGGCCCGGCTCGGGGTCGAGGGTCTCGCCCCACAGCTGCTCGTAGATGCCGCGGACGTCGTCCTCGGAGACGTGGCGGTAGCCCGGGAACTCGTGGGGGAACGAGCCCATGTCGCACGAGCCCTGCACGTTGTTCTGTCCACGCAGGGGGTTCACGCCGACGCCCTCGCGGCCGATGTTGCCGGTGACCATGGCCAGGTTGGCCATGCCCATCACCATCGTCGAGCCCTGGGAGTGCTCGGTGACGCCGAGCCCGTAGTAGATCGCGGCGTTGCCGGCGGTGGCGTAGAGCAGGGCGGCGGCGCGGAGCTCCTCGGGGTCGACGCCGGTCGCCTCGGCCATCGCCTCGGGGGAGTTGGCCGGGTCGGCGATGAAGGCGAGGTAGTCGTCGGCGTCCTCGCAGCGCTCGCGCACGAACTCCTCGTCGTGCAGGCCCTCGGTGACGATCACGTGGGCCATCGCGTTGACGAAGGCGACGTTGGAACCGGGCAGGACCGGCAGGTGGAACGCCGCCTCGACGTGCGGGCTGCGGACCATGGCGATCCGACGCGGGTCGGCCACGATCAGTCGGGCACCCTCGCGCAGCCGCTTCTTCATCCGCGAGGCGAAGACCGGGTGGGCGTCGGTCGGGTTGGCGCCGATCAGCAGGATCACGTCGGCCTGCTCGACCGACCGGAAGTCCTGGGTGCCGGCGGAGGTGCCGAAGGTCTGCTTGAGGCCGTAGCCGGTGGGGGAGTGGCACACCCGGGCACAGGTGTCGATGTTGTTGTTGCCGAACGCCGCCCTGACCATCTTCTGGACGACGTAGACCTCCTCGTTGGTGCAGCGGCTGGAGGAGATGCCGCCGATCGCGCCCACGCCGTGCTCCGCCTGGAGTGCCTTGAAGCCGGTGGCGACCGTCGCGATCGCCTCGTCCCACGAGACCGTGCGCCACTCGTCGTCGATCGCGTCGCGCACCATCGGGAAGAGCTGGCGGTCGCGGTGGGAGGCGTAGCCGTAGGCGAACCGGCCCTTGACGCAGCTGTGGCCCTCGTTGGCGCCGCCCTTCTTCGACGGGACCATCCGCACGACCTGGGTGTCGGCCCCCTCGCCCTTGACCTCGGCGCGGAACGAGCAGCCGACCCCGCAGTAGGCGCAGGTGGTCTCGACCGAGCGGGTCGGCATGCCGAGCTCGACCACGGAGTACTCCTGGAGGGCGGAGGTCGGGCACGCCTGCACGCAGGCGCCGCACGACACGCACTCGGAGCTGAGGAAGTCGGTGCCACCGGCACTGATCCGCGAGTCGAAGCCGCGGCCCTCGACGGTCAGCGCGAAGGTGCCCTGGATGTCGGCGCACGCGCGCACGCAGCGGGAGCAGACGATGCAGGCGGAGTCGTCGAAGGCGAAGTAGGGGTTGGACTCGTCGACCGGCTGAGGGTGCGCGACCTGCTCGCGGGTCGCCGGCCGGCCGTAGCGCACTTCGGCGGAGCCGACGGTGGCGGCCATCGCCTGGAGCTCGCAGTCGCCGCGGGCGCAGCCGGCGCAGTCCTCGGGGTGGTCGGAGAGGTAGAGCTCCATGACGTTGCGCCGGAGGTCGCGGACGGTCTCGGTCTGCGTGCTGACGACCATGCCGTCGGCGCACGGCGTGGTGCAGGAGGCGGGCACGCCCTTGGCCCCGTCGACCTCGACCAGGCACATCCGGCACGAGCCGAACGCCTGGAGGGAGTCGGTAGCGCACAGCTTGGGGATGCTCACCCCGGCCTCGGTCGCGGCGCGCAGGACCGACGTACCGGCCGGGACGGCGACCTGCCGGCCGTCGATGGTCACCGTGACGGACGGCGCCGCGAGGGACTCGGCGTCGCGGACCGCCGGGGTGCCGAAGTCGATCTCGGGATCCCAGATGCTCGGCTCTTCGAGGAGGCTCATACGGGTGCTCCGCTCTGCTCGGTCTCCCGGGGCTCGAAGTCCTCGGGGAAGTGCCGGATCGCGCTCTGCACGGGCATCGGCGTCAGCCCGCCCATGGCACACAGCGACCCCTTGGTCATGGTCTCGCAGAGATCATCGAGCAGCACCAGGTCGGCTGCGACGTCCTGCGCATCTCTGGCGGCGATGATCCGGTCGATCGTCTCGACGCCGCGGGTCGACCCCACCCGGCACGGCGTGCACTTGCCGCACGACTCGATCGAGCAGAACTCCATCGCGAAGCGCGCCATCCGAGCCATGTCGACGGTCTCGTCGAAGACCACGACCCCGCCGTGTCCGAGCATCGCGCCGGACTCCGCCAGGGCCTCGTAGTCCATGGGTACGTCGAAGCCGGACGCCGGCACGTAGGCGCCGAGCGGGCCGCCGACCTGCGCGGCCCGCACCGGACGGCCGGACAGCGTGCCGCCGCCGTAGTCCTCCACGAGCGCCCGCAGGCTCACCCCGAACGGCACCTCGACGATGCCGCCCTGCTTGACGTTGCCCGCGAGCTGGAAGACCTGGGTGCCGCGGGAGCGGCCGGTGCCGAGCTCGGCGTACCTCCGCCAACCAGGGCCGCCGTCGACGGTGTTGCTCAAGATCATCGGCACCGCGCCCAGGGTCAGTGCGTTGTTGACCGCGGTCGGCCGGCCCCAGAGCCCCTTGACGGCCGGGACAGGCGGCTTGGCGCGTACCTCGCCCCGACGACCCTCGAGGCTCTCGAGCATCGAGGACTCCTCGCCACAGATGTAGGCACCGGCCCCGACTCGGACGTGCAGGTCGAAGGCGAGCCCGGAGCCGAGGACGTCGGCGCCGAGAAAGCCGTGGGTGTACGCCGTGTCGATCGCGCGCCGCAGGGCAGCGATGGCGTGGGGGTACTCGGAGCGCACGTAGACGTAGCCCTCGCTCGCCCCGACGGCATGGCCGGCGATGGCCATGCCCTCGATCAGGGTGAAGGGGTCGCCCTCGAGGAGCATCCGGTCGGCGAAGGTCCCGGAGTCGCCCTCGTCGACGTTGCAGGCCACGAACCTCAGGTCGGACGGCGTCTGCTGGACCGTCTTCCACTTGATGCCGGCCGGGAAGCCCGCGCCGCCGCGCCCACGCAGCCCGGAGTCGGTGACCTCCTGGACGACCTCGGCGGGGGAGAGTGACAGGGCCCGGCGGAGCCCGGCCCAGCCGCCGTGGGCCTCGTAGTCGGCGATCGACGTCGGGTCGACCACCCCGACCCGGGCGAAGCTCACCCGTCGCTGCGAGGTCAGCCAAGGGTGCTCGTCGACCACGCCGAGGCACCCCGGGTGGTCGAGGAGGTCGCTCTGCGACCGTCTCGAAACCACCTCGACCAGACCCGGTACGTCACCGGGTGCGACGTTGCCGAAGCCCACGCGCCCGGCGCCGGTCTCGACCTCCACCAGCGGCTCGAGCCAGAGCATGCCGCGCGACCCGTTGCGGACGGCGGTCACGCCGGCCGCCTCGAAGGCGGCGGCCACCTCGTCGGCCCCGACCGAGACCGCCGCGGCATCACCGGGCACGAACACCCGGCCGGTGGGAGTCGTCACCGCCATCCCTCCGTCAGTACGTCGAGCCGGTCGGCCGACAGCCGGCCGTGGAGGCGGCCGTCCAGGGTGCCGGACGGCCCCAGGGCGCAGTTGCCGAGGCAGAAGACCTCGGCCACTGCGACGTCGGCGCCGAAGGTGTCCGCCCGCGCCCGCGTGTCGCCGTACAGCGCCTCGGCGCCGACCGACTGGCAGGCCTCGCCCCGGCACAGGGCGACGGTGTGCGCGGCCGGCGGCTCGGTGCGGAAGTCGGCGTAGAAGCTGACCACCCCGTGCACCTCCGCGACCGAGAGGTTCAAGACGTCGGCGATCGTCTCGACGTCGCCCCGGGCGAGGTAGCCGAGCTCCTCCATCACCTCGTGCAGGACGGGCAGCAGGGGGCCGCGCTCGGCGAGGTGCTGCGAGGCGATGGCGCGGACGAGCGCAGCCCTGTCGGTCGTGGACGCGGTGGTCATCGGTCAGCTTTCCAGAGGTGGCAGACGAGGTCAGCGTAGTGCGGTTTCGGGTCCGCGCGGCAGTTGCGCAGGGCGCAAGCCGCGGGGCCACCGAAGCCGACGCCGTCGAGTCGTTCCGCACGCCGGACGTGATGCCGACCATCCGCGCGGCGATGGGCATCACCCAGACGTCCCCGACGGCTGGCAGGGTGCACCTTCTGGACCGCTGACCCCGGGCACCCGGCCCGGACCCTGGTGTCCGCCTGGCAGCAGTCGGTGGCCATGGGGAGCACGACCTCGTGGGAGGAGCACATCGCCGCGGTGCGTGACTCCGGCGGCGACGTGTCGACGGGCTCGGGCTTCTGGCTCCGGCAGGACCTCGTGAGGGTCATCGACACCTGGGCCACCGGGGTGCCGCTCGACCGCATCTGCCTGGTGACCGTGCCGCCCCGGGGCGCGGCCCCTGAGGTGCTGCTCGAGCGGTTCGCAGCGGCGATCGACCTGCCGCCCGACATCTGGGGCGACGCCGGGACCACGGAGCGGTACCTGTCGTTCGGGGCCGCCGAGCTGGAGGTCATCCGGCGCCTCAACGCACGCGTCGTCGGGCCGCTCACGCTGCGGCAGCACCGGCTGGTCATCGAAAATGGCGTCCGGCAGCGGTTGCGGAGCACGGCGTCCCGGCCGCTCGTCCTCCCACCCGAGCACTTCTCGTGGGCCCGCGATCGCGGCCGGCACGGGGTGGCGGAGCTGCGCCGGCGGGGGACGCCGGTCCACGGCGACCTGGCCGACCTGGTCCCGGTCGAGGCCCCGCCCACCGACCGGCGGCTGGACGACGTGTCCGAGGCGGATCTGCTCGCCGCGGCCGAGGCGATCCTCGGCTCACTCGCCGAGGCGTACGCCACGCTGTCCGGGCGACACCGGCTGGCGAGGTCCCAGGACGGCTCGCCCGGCGCCACGGCTGCCCTGGCGAGCCTCTCGCGCCGGACCGTGTTCCGGGTCAAGAAGCTCGCCCATAGGCACGCGGACGACAACCGCCTGTTCGCCGCGGCCGCGCGGCGCTACGTGCGCCCCGGCCGGTGAGATCTGGCCCGGCACCCGGCCGGGCACGGTCGCGCGCATGACCTCAGTGTGACGTGGCGATACGACGGTCGCGGACGAAGTTCGAACTCCTCGAACAGCGTCTCCGGTCCGGTCTGGAGGTAGCCGCCCGCTGGGGCCCGCCCCCTCCCGCTGCTCGGGGTGGGCCTCAACGATGCCTCCGCCGGCCTCACCGATCGCGCGCAGAGCGGCCTCGGACTCACGGCCACGAGCCATTGAACAGCGGTTCAAACAGTGGCAGGGTGCCCCCATGTCGCTCGACTTCACGGCCATCAACCCCTCTGCCGCGCGGGCCGGGGAGGTGACCGCCTCCTCCGCCGACCTGCCCAGCCGCGCGCAGTACGTCGTCGTCGGAGGTGGTGTGGTCGGCACGTCGATCGCCTACCACCTCGCCCTCCTCGGGGCGACCGACGTGGTGCTCCTGGAGCGCAAGCAGCTGACCTCCGGGACGACCTGGCACGCGGCGGGGGAGGTGGTCTCGGGAGGGACGACCGAGGACGCGCTCTGGATGGCGCGCTACTCCGCCGAGCTCTATGCGCGGCTGGAGGAGGAGACGGGGCTCTCGACCGGGTTCCGGCAGTGCGGCTACCTCCAGCTGGCGACCACCGCCCGGGCGGACGAGAGCCTGCGCCGCGAGACGGCGTACATGCGCTCGGTCGGGATGACCAAGGAGGTGCTGTCGCCGCGCGAGGTGGCCGACCTGGTCCCGCTGATGCGGGCCGACGACGTGGTGCACGGCTTCTGGACCCCGGACGAGGGGCGCGCCAACCCGGTCGACGTGACGATGTCGCTGGCCAAGGGCGCCCGCCAGCGCGGGGTGCGGATCTTCGAGGACACCGAGGTCACCGGCTTCGTCCTCGACCGCGGCCGGGTGGTCGGCGTGCGCACGGAGCGCGGTGACGTCGAGTGCGAGAAGGTCGTGCTCGCAGCCGGGCTGTGGGGTCGCGAGCTGGCGGCCAAGGCGGGTGTCACGGTGCCGCTCCAGGCCGCCGAGCACTACTACCTGCTGACCGAGCCCATCGCCGGCGTCACGCCGGAGTCGGTGCCGGTGATCGAGGACGGCGAGGCCTACGGCTACTACCGCGAGGAGGGTGGCGGCCTGCTGGTCGGCATGTTCGAGCCGGTGGCCGCGGCGTGGTCGCTGGACGGTACGCCGCGCGACAGCGCCTTCGCGGTGCTCCCGCCGGACTGGGACCGGATGGCGCCGTTCCTCGAGGTCGCGATGCGGCGCTTTCCTGCGCTCGAGGACGCCGGGATCCGCACGCTGTTCTGCGGGCCGGAGAGCTTCACCGACGACCTCTCGCCGATGCTGGGGGAGTCGCCGGAGGTCGACAACCTCTACCTCGCCTGCGGCCTGAACTCCGTCGGCATCCTGTCCGGCGGCGGCCTGGGCCACGTGATGGCGCAGTGGCTGATCGAGGGGCAGCCGCCGCTCGACGTCACCACGGTGGGCGTCGACCGGGCCCACGAGTTCCAGGCGACGCGGCTGTTCCGCAAGGAGCGCACCGTCGAGCGGCTCGGCTTCCTGCTCAACGACCTGTCCTGGCCGAACGCCCAGAACCGTCGGGGTCGCGACGTCCGCCGATCGCCGTACCATCCCCGGCACGTGGCCGACGGCGCTCACTTCGTCGCCACGAGCGGCTGGGAGTACCCCGACTACTTCGCCGGACCGGGCGTCACCCCGACCGTCGAGTGGGGCTTCGCGCGCGGTGAGGCGTTCGAGCGCACCCGCGCGGAGCACCTCCAGGCGCGCGACTCGCTCGCGATCTTCGACCTGTCGCTGATGTCGCACCACCTCGTGCAGGGGCCCGATGCGCGAGCCGTGCTCAACCGCGTCTGCGCGAACGATGTGGACACCCCCGTCGGCCGGGTCGTCTACACCCAGTGGCTCGACGACCACGGCGGGATCATCGCCGACGTCACCGTGACCCGGCTGGCCGAGGACGCCTACGTCGTGATCAGCGGTGACACCATCCACCGTCGTGTGCCGGCGTGGATCCGTCGACAGACCCGCGAGGGGGAGTTCGCCGTCGTCACCGACGTCACGAGCGGTCATGCGCTGCTGTCGGTCCAGGGCCCGCGATCGCGCGAGGTGCTGCAGGATCTGAGCCCGGACGACTGGTCCGACGCCGCCTTCCCCTACCTGACCGCGCAGAAGGTCGAGCTCGGCTACACCCCGCTCTGGGCCCTGCGGGTCACCTACGTCGGCGAGCTGGGCTGGGACCTGCTGGTGCCGACCGAGTTCGGGGCCACCCTCTACGACCAGCTGCGTGAGGCGGCCGCGGACGTCGACTTCCGTCCGACCGGCGTCGGGGCGCTGGAGACGATGCGCCTGGAGAAGGCCTTCCGCGACATGGGTCACGACATCGACTCCACCGACACTCCGATCGAGGCCGGGCTCGGCTTCGCGGTCGCCTGGGACAAGCCGGGCGGCTTCGTCGGTCGGGACGCACTGTTGAAGCAGCGCGAGTCGGGTCCGCCCCGCCGGCGCCTGGTCAACGTGCTCCTCGCCTCCCCCGACCACGACCTCTACGGCGACGAGCCGGTCTACTGGGACGGAGACCCTGTCGGCCACGTCCGAAGCGGCGGCTTCGGCCACTCCCTCGGCGCTGCCTGCGGGATCGCGGGCATCGAGCGCGACGAGGCGATCTCCGCCGCTGCCCTGGCCGCCGGCTCGTTCGAGATCGACGTCGCCGGCACCCGCGTCCCGGCCCAGGTCTCCCTGAAGCCGTTCTTCGACCCCGACCGCTCCCGCATCCTCGGCTGACCGGTGCGGGCATACAGCTGGGTGGGTGTTGCTGGTTGAGGAGGGGGGGGTGTTGCTGGTTGAGGAGGGTGGGGTGTTGGTTGGTGAGGAGGTGCTTTGGGAGTTGGAAAGAGGAACAGGCAGGCTGTCTGGTGGACTGAGAAAAGGGAAAAGGCTTGGAAAGGATTTTCTGTGGATGATCTAGGATGATAGGGATAACCTGTGGATATCGCTCGACTGTGGGCGGTCCTGATTGGCTGACAGTCGATCTCGGCAACACACGACGCGGGGCGCGAGGCTCCTGGGCGAGCGGGACCCGGCCGGAGCTGGCCGAGACTCGTGGCACGCGACGACGCACGGCGAGGAGGCCGCGGTGGTCGATGCCAAGCCGCAGGCAACTAGACCGACGCGTAGACAGCGGGCGCCAGGGCGAGGACCAGGAGGGAGCTCGCCAAGAAGCGGCTGCACTACGGGTCGACCGGAGACTAGGCTGACCCACCTCGGCGGTCCTGCGCCGACGGCGAAGGCAAACGCTTGGTCCGCCGAGCCACTGCGTTGACCGGGTCGGGCCGGACCCGGGCCCGAAGTCCGGGACTGTCTCACCGGAGACAGGCCGACTGATCGTCCGGGCCGTGGCCGACCTCCCAGCCCGCCGCTCTGCGGCGGAGGGCGGAGAAGACCCTGCGGCCACGACGACCAGGTTCGACGCCGACTGACCTCGCCGGCGCCGGACGCCACCTGCTCGGGGATGGTCGACTCGCGACGGCGAAGACCGGAAGCTCGAAGCCCAGCTCGAGCGTGAGGGCTGCGGCCGCACACGCCGACCGGTCCTCGCTGTCAACCGACGACGGTGCCGGCGTGCTCCGGGTCAAGGGCCGCGGCAAGCATCGAGGACGGTGCCTGTTGAAAGCCGCCCTCCTACCGTCCCCCAACCCTGCGGTCGACGAACACAGACGAGCGAGCCCCGACGGCGAGCGGTGCGGGATGCGCGCGGGCTTGCCGACGGGATCCCGGCGTGACCGGGGATCCCGGATGCTGGTGACCCCTGGTCCACGCGCCGCCCGCCCTGAGCACCGACGCTCCCGACTCCCGCGGCCCCGCCCCCGGTCGTGCTCCCCAGACCACCACCCCTGATGACCGGCTAACCCGAGCCAGGCCGCCCAAGGCCGCCCACGCCGGCCGGGAGCTGCCCGTCACCAGCGACGATGCGCTCGACCTCCCCGCCCGACCGTGGTCCGCCGGCTCGCGTGTGACGCAGGAGGCTCCGCCTCCTCGGCAGCCACGGCGAGGTCCTACGACCTCGGCCGCCCACCCGCACCGTCACCGTCCCGATCTGGAACGCCCTGATGGTCGACCGCCACGGTGGCTTCCCCGGCTGCCACCGGACCACCGAGTGATGTGCCACGCCACCACATCCGACACTGGGCCGACCTCGGCGAGACCGAGCTCGACAACCTCGTCCTCCTCTGTGGCCACCACCACCGCACCTTCACCACACCGCCGTGGCAGATCCGGTCACCCGAAAGACCGAAAACCGAGTTCTCCCCGCCACCCCGATAGGAAAACAAAGGAAATGGATCCGATATCGACCACGGGTCGCACTGACCGACGGGTAGGTCTGGGCACGAGCCGATTGGTGATGTGCCCGCACTGTTGTGCCGCGCACCTTGTGCCGGCTCGGGCGCACAGTCAGGGCGAAGGGACGACGTGACTGTCTCGCACGGCCCGGAACGCCGGTGCACGCGGCCACGGGCGACTCGTCGCGTGCGGCGGCCGTCGGGATCCCCGGCTGCGGACGCGCCGGGGATGCCCTGCACCTGTCGGCCGTTGCAACCCCCGACTGAAGACGCCCGCAGGTGCGAGCCGAGCCGTCGCGAGGTCGCCACGGCCATCACGGACCGTGCGTCGATCCTGCAGAGCGTGGGCCACTGGCCGACGCGGGCCGGGACGGTGCGACACGGTGACGAGCGACCAGCGCCCACACCCGTTCGGGACGGCCTGGCGTCCTGTCGGTGGCAGGGGCCGAACGAGCTCCGCGCTGGTCCGAGAACCAGCGCTCGCCAACGACCCGCTGGCATGGACCAGGGAGCAACGCCGGTTCGTGACCGCCCGCCCAGGACCGTCGATACCGCCTGGAGTCGCCACCGGCCCTGAGCAGACCGAGGTCCGGCGAGCCGCGGCTGTCGAACTCGGCCCGCGACGGCGTCGCTCTCGCGGGAGCCACTCCTGTCGCCCGATGCCGATCGCTCGCCACCGACTCCAAGTGACAGGGAGCCGCCTGCGGAGATGTGACGGACGGGACCGTGTGGGGGCGGAACCGCTCAGAACAGCCCGACGCTGACGGCCGTGAACCTCCGTGACGAGTGTGACCGGATGCGGGACTGAGCGTCAGGGGTGCGCGGCAGGCCCTCACCGCTCGGGTCCATCAGCCTGGTGGCCTGGCCCGCGAGCAGGTGACGGACGGGACCTGTCGGCCGGGCGAACCGCTGCCCGCCCCGGCACGACGGGGGTGCGACCCTGGTGGGACTCGACGTGTCACCGACCGGTTTCCCGCACCTGCGCGGCATCACCGTCGGGATCGCATCGCGGAGCCGGCGAGCAGATGCAGACCCTCGATCTAGCTTCACAGGCGTAGCACCGACCGGTCGCAGCTGGTCGACGGAACCTGCTCGCAGAACGAGCCCGACGGCTGACGGCCTGCTCGCCCGACCGGCCCTGATCAGCGGAGGGGCTCGAACCTGGACGTGAAGTGCCGCAGGGCGTGGGGCTCCACCGCGATCCGGTAGCCCGGGAGCGCCTCGGCCTGCGCGGCGACCTCCTCGCAGACCTCGATCACGTAGTCCAGGTGGCTCTGGGTGTAGGTACGACGCGGGATCGCCAGCCGGACCAGGTCCATGGACGCCGGCACCTCGGTGCCGTCCGGCTGCCGGCCGAACATCACGGTGCCGATCTCGCAGGAGCGGATGCCGCCGGTCTCGTAGAGAGCGACCGCCACCGACTGCCCGGGATACTCCAGCGGATCCAGGTGGGAGGCCAGGGCCCGGGCGTCGAGGTAGACGGCGTGACCGCCGAAGGGGCCGAGCACGGGAATGCCTCGCTTCTGGAGCGCCTCCCCGAGGTAGGCGGTCGACCGGATCCGATACTCGAGGTAGTCGTGGTGCACGACCTCCTTGAGCCCCTGGGCCACGGCCTCGAGATCGCGCCCGGCCAGACCGCCGTACGTCGGGAAGCCCTCGGTCAGGATCAGGGTGTTGCGGCAGGCCACGGCGAGGTCGTCGTCGTTCATCGCGAGCCAGCCCCCGATGTTGCCCATCGGGTCCTTCTTCGCGCTCATGGTCATGCCGTCCGCCAGGGCGGCCATGTCGCGCACGATGTCGGTGACCTCGCGGTCGCCCTGGCCCTCCTCACGCTCACGGATGAACCACGCGTTCTCTGCGAACCGGCACGCATCGAGGAACAGCGGCTTGCCGTAGCGGTCGCACACCTCACGGACGGCGCGCAGGTTGGCCAGCGAGACCGGCTGCCCGCCGCCGCTGTTGTTCGTGATCGTGACGAAGACGCACGGTACGTCGTCCCCCCGGGATGCGAGCAGGTCCTCGAGCGCCGCCAGGTCCATGTTGCCCTTGAACGGATGCTCGGAGGAGGGGTCGCGACCCTCGACGATGAGCAGATCGACAGCCACAGCGCCGGTCGCCTCGACGTTCGCCCGCGTCGTGTCGAAGTGGGTGTTGTTCGGGACCACCTTGCCCGGGCCGCCGATCACCGAGAAGAGGATCTTCTCCGCGGCCCGCCCCTGGTGCACCGGGATCACGTGCTCGAACGGGAACAGCTCGCGCACCGCGTCGACGAAGACGTAGTAGGACGGCGAGCCGGCGTAGGACTCGTCACCGTGCTGGATCGCCGCCCACTGGTCCCGGCTCATCGCACCGGTCCCCGAGTCGGTCAGGAGGTCGACGAGGACGTGCTCGGCACGCACCTGGAAGAGGTTGTACGCCGCGTCGCGGAGGTACCCGCGACGCTCCGCGCGAGTGGTCATCCGCAGGGGCTCGACCGAGTGGATCCGAAACGGCTCGAAGATGGTGCGGAACCTGGGCTCGTCCATGCGTCCCATGGTCGCCCGGCCGGACCGCCTCGACACGGGCCGAAAGTCCGCTCGCAGGCGGCCGATGTCACTCGGTGGACGTCGGGATCAGTCGGGCTGGAGCAGGAAGGGAGGTGGCTCCGCGACCCCGGACGCCGTCATCGCCTCGTCGGCGACCGGGGTCTGGCCGTCGTCGATGTGCTCACGGAACCGCCCGGCGTGGCAGGAGAACAGGACACTACCCCGTGCTCCAGCACCATCAGCGACCCCTCACTCGACCGACTTGATCTGGACGACGAGGACCGAGCCGAGCACGCTGACGGCGGCGGCGAGCACGTAGAGGCCGACGTAGCCGAGGTCGAGGGCGAGCACGCCGGCGGCCAGGACCGGCGCGAGCACCTGGGGCAGCGCGTTGGCGATGTTGATGACACCGAGGTCCTTGGCCCGGTCGGCCGCCTCGGGCAGCACCTCGGTGATCATCGCGAAGTCGACCGCGGTGTAGGCGCCGAACCCGACGCCGAGGACGACGGCGCCGAGGTAGGCGGCCGGCATGGTGTGCACGAACGCGAACATCAGCAGCGCCGCGGCGGCGATCAGCCCCGACCAGATCACGAACACCTTGCGCTTGGCGCGCTTGTCCGACCACCAACCACCGACGAACGCGGTCACCACGGTGACCACGCCGTAGACGGCGGTGAGCGTGAAGACCGCGTCCTCGGCGCCCTGGTCGCTCAGATGGACGGCGTCCTTGAGGTAGTAGAGGAGGTAGAGGACCAGGATCGCGTTGCCGAGGTTCATCAGGAAGCGCGTCATCCAGGCCCATCCGAAGTCGGGGTGCCGGCGCGGGGAGACCCAGAAGCCGCTCAGGAACTGACGCCACCGGAACGGCGGGCGCAACTCGCGGGGGAGCGGGATGTCCCTGGAGTCCACGGCGTAGGGGAGGGTCGTCAGCACCAGGACCACGGCCAGGGTGAGGTAGCCGGCGGCGATGCTGCCCGTGGCGGCGGCGATCCCCGAGCCGGCGATGACGCCCGCGGTCTGGGCGATCGCGAGCAGCCCGCCGATGACGCCCCGCTCCTGGGTGGGGACCTGGTCGGGGACCGTGGCCGTGATCGCGGCGAGCATCGCGTTCAGCGAGGCCTGGGCCAGCGCCCACGCGGCCACCAGCGACCAGACGGAGTGGGCGCCGGCGAGCAGCAGCATCGCCACCGCCCCGCCGGCCGCGCCGCCGAGGACCCACGGCAGCCGGCGTCCCATCCGCAGCGTCGTGCGGTCGGAGAACGCCCCCCACATCGGGTTCAGCACCGTGGAGACGAGCGCGCCGACCCCGGTGACCAGGGACAGCACCGCTTCCTTGTGGTCGGGGGAGACCGCCTCGGACTGCTGGGCCAGGAGCACCTGGATCGGCCCGAAGAACCCCGACCACAGGCCGATGCTGGCCAGGACCAGCCACAGGACCCAGCGTCGGGGAACCCGCTGGGTCGGCTCGGCCAGAGCGCGGTCGACCGGCTCGGCCGGACTGATCACGCGGTGGTGCCGCGCTGGGCCCGGACCAGCGCGGCGTACCAGTCGAAGGAGCGCTTCGGGGTGCGGACGAGGGTGTCGTAGTCGATGTGCACCAGCCCGAACCGCTGGGTGTAGCCGTGCGCCCACTCGAAGTTGTCCATCAGCGACCAGCAGTAGTAGCCGCGCACGTCGACGCCGCGGGCCACCGCGTCGGCGACGGCGCGGAGGTGACCCTCGAGGTAGTCGATCCGGGGCTGGTCGTCGACCACGCCCGACTGGTCGGGCCCCATCCCGTAGGAGCACCCGCTCTCGGTGATCACCACCGGCGGGAGGTCGGGGTAGCGGGTCGTCATCTCGACCAGCAGCTCGGTGAGACCCTCGGGTACGACGGGCCAGCCGAAGTCGGTGGTCGGGTAGCCGGTGGTCTCGGCGAGCTCGAACGGCAGGTCGGAGCCCTCCGCGGGAGCCCCAACCCGCATCGGGAAGTAGTAGTTCAGCCCGTAGAAGTCGAGAGGCTGCGCGATCAGGGCGAGGTCGTCGGCCACCGGCCCGGGCATCGCGTCGGCCCAGCCCTCGGGGTAGCGCCCGAGCAGGATCGGGTCGGCGAACAGCCGGTTCCAGAGGACGTCGAAGAGGTCCGCGGCAGCCCGGTCGCCCTCACTGGCACTCGCCGGATGGACCGGGATGTGGTTCGTGGCCGTCCCGACCTGGCCGGCGCCTGCGGCCCGGAGCGCCTGCGCTGCCAGGCCGTGGCCGAGCAGGAGGTGGTGGGCGACGGGCAGGGCGCCGAGCATCAGCCCCTTCCCGGGAGCCATCTCCTCCTGGGCGTAGCCGCTCATGGTGACCACGTTCGGCTCGTTGACCGGGCACCAGTGGGTGACCCGGTCGCCGAGCCGCTCCGCCACCAGCGCGGCGTACTCCCCGAAACGCAGGGCGGTGTCGCGGCTGAGCCAGCCTCCGTCGTCCTCCAGGACCTGGGGCAGGTCCCAGTGGTAGAGGGTCGCCATCGGCTGGATGCCGGCCTCGAGCAGACCGTCGACCAGGCGGTCGTAGAACGTCAGACCCGCCTCGTTGACCGGGCCCCGACCCGTGGGCTGGACCCGCGGCCAGGCGATCGAGAAGCGGTAGCCGTCGGCGCCGAGGCGCCGGAGCAGCTCCACGTCCTCGGCCCACCGGTGGTAGTGGTCGCAGGCGACGGCACCGCTGCTGCCGTCGACGATCCGGCCGGGCTGGGCGGTGAAGGTGTCCCAGATGCTGGGGCCCTTGCCGTCCTCGTTGGCCGCGCCCTCGATCTGGTACGACGCGGTGCTGGTGCCGAAGAGGAATCCCTGCGGCAGGGCCAGCCTGCTCTCCACGTTGTCGCTCACCGGTACGTCTCCTGTCAGGGCCGAAGGTCCCGAGGTCTCGAGCAGCGCCTCCGGCGCCGGCGCGACGAGGGTACCGTCGAGTCATGGCTCAGCTCGCCGGAGGAACCGTCCCGGCCGCACAGCGTGCACCGCGTGCCTTCCACGTGATGTCGAAGCCCACCGGAGCGATCTGCAACCTCGACTGCGAGTACTGCTTCTTCCTCTCCAAGGACGAGCTCTACCCGGGCAGCGGGTTCCGGATGAGCGCCGAGGTCCACGAGGCCTACGTCAGCCAGCTGCTGGCGGCCCAGCAAGGAAACCGGGAAGTGGTGTTCGCCTTCCAGGGTGGGGAGCCGACGATGATGGGCGTCGACTTCTTCCGCACCACCCTCGAGCTCCAGAAGCAGTACGCCGAGCCCGGGCAGGGGATCCTCAACACCCTGCAGACCAACGCCACGTTGATCGACGACCGGTGGGCGGAGTTCCTCGCCGAGCACGACTTCCTGGTCGGGGTGTCCATCGACGGGCCGGCGCCCCTGCACAACGCCTACCGCGTCGACAAGGGCGGAAAGCCGACGTTCGACCGGGTGGTCCGGGGTCTGGAGACCCTGAAGCGACACGGCGTGGAGTGGAACGCCTTGACCACGGTCAACGCCGCCAACGGCGACCACGGCCTCGAGGTCTACCGGTTCCTCCGCGACGACCTCGGCGCGCGGTTCATCCAGCTGATCCCCGTGGTGGAGCGGGTGACCGCCGAGCTGCTCCCCCTCGCCGAGTCGGGGTGGGGCGAGCGCGCCGGGCACCGGCCGCTCTACCGGCAGGAGGGCGACCTGGTCACCCACCGCACGGTGAGCGCCCAGCAGTTCGGCCGGTTCCTCGTCGAGGTGTTCGACGAGTGGGGCCGGCACGACGTGGGCGACGTGTTCGTGTCGATGTTCGACACCGCCCTCGCGCACTGGATGGGCATGGACCAGGCCGGGCTGTGCGTGCACGCCCGCACCTGCGGCGAGGCACTCGCTCTCGAGCACAACGGCGACGTCTACTCGTGCGACCACTACGTCGAGCCCGGCTACCTCCTCGGCAACATCACCGACGGCCGCACCCTGCTCCAGATCGTGGACTCCCCGCAGCAGCAGGCCTTCGGGAGCGACAAGCTCGACTCGCTGCCGGCGTACTGCCGTGCGTGCGACGTCCGCTTCGCCTGCAACGGCGGCTGCCCCAAGGACCGATTCCTGACCACCCCCGACGGCGAGCCCGGCCTGCACTACCTGTGCGAGGGCTACCAGCGGTTCTTCGGCCACGTCGACGAGCCGATGCGGGTGATGGCGGGCCTGCTGCGGCAGGGCCAGGACGCCACCGGCCTGCGTGGGTGGTACGCCGCCCGAGATGCGGCAGGGCGGTCCGGTCACGCCTGAGTCAGGGCGGGTCGGCGGACCGGTCGGCGCGCGGGACGCCGCGAGCGGCGCGGCGCTCGGCGACCCCGGCGTCGGTGCAGAAGCCCAGGCCGGAGCGCTCGAGGCAGAGCAGGCCGAGCAGGAGGTCGGTCCGGGGCTCGACGACGGCCAGGCGACGGCGTCCGCTGCGCCTCATCAGCAGCCAGGCCTCGGGCAGGTCGGTCTCCGCCGTCAGCGTCCGGTCGGACAGCCGGCCGACGGCGGCCGCGACCCGGTCCGGGGCATGGCCCTGGAGGTCGCAGCGCTCGACGACGGTGAGCAGCCGGCCGGTGGCGTCCACGACGAGGGCCGCGTGGACGTGGTCGTCGTCGAAGAACGCGCGCAGGTCGGCGACCGTCGCGGTGGGGGCGATCACCTCGGGCGCGTGGAGCATCACGTCACCGACGGTGCGGCCGGAGAGCTCCGGGGGTACGTCACCGACGGGCTGCCTGGCGACGAAGCGGCCCGGACCCATGGAGACAGTCTGACGGGCGCGACGCGGCGCCGCACGTGGACCCGGATCGCGGCTGTTCCCGCGGACGACGACGGCGCCGTAGATTGCAGCAGACGGACCGCTCCGGACGCGACACGAAACGAGGCGACAGCCGCGGTGAGGACGCAGACCCGCGTACGGCGACGTGTCGTCGTCCGCGGGGTCGTGCAGGGGGTGGGGTTCCGGCCCCACGTCTACGCCCTCGCCTCCTCTCTCCACCTCGGTGGTGCGGTCTGGAACAACGCGGCCGGCGTGGTGATCGAGGTGGAGGGGCCGGGTCACGCCGTCGACGCGTTCGTCGACCGGCTCCAAGCCGAACCGCCGCCGCTGGCCCATCTGAGCGACGTCGTCGTCGAGGACGTGGCCCCGGTCGGGGGCACTGGGTTCACGATCCGGCCGTCCGAGCAGGCCGAGGGGCGGACCTTCGTCAGCCCCGACGTCACGATCTGCGACGACTGCGTGGCCGAGCTGGGCGACCCGGCCGACCGCCGCTTCCGGCACCCGTTCATCACCTGCACCAACTGCGGGCCGCGCTACACGATCACCACCGACCTGCCCTACGACCGCGCGACGACCACGATGGCGGCGTTCGCGATGTGCGACACCTGCGCCGGTGAGTACGTCGACCCCGCCGACCGCCGCTTCCATGCCCAGACCGTGTGCTGCCCCGACTGCGGTCCGGTGCTCTCCCTGGTCCGCCCGGGTGGCGCCGGGCTGGTGGGGGAGGAGGCGCTCGCGGAGGCGCGCGCCCTGCTCGCCGGGGGCGCCGTCCTCGCGGTCAAGGGGATCGGGGGCTACCACCTCGCCTGCGACGCCGCGAGCGACGCGGCCGTCGGCATGTTGCGCAAGCGCAAGCAGCGCGGCGACAAGGCGTTCGCGGTCATGGTCGCCGACGCCGACGAGGCCACCCGACTGGTGACGCTCACCGTGGAGGACGAGCGCCTGCTCACCGGCCGCGGCCGCCCCATCGTCCTGGCGCAGCGCCGTGCGGGCGCGCCGGTGAGCGCCCAGATCGCGCCGGGCAGCGCGGACCTCGGCGTGATGCTCGCCTACGCCCCCCTCCACCACCTGCTGCTCGGCCTGCCCGGCGACCGGCCGGGTCCTCGGGTGCTGGTGATGACCAGCGGCAACCTCGCCGGGGAGCCCATCGTCACCGACGACCGCGACGCGCTCGCCCGGCTCGCCGGCCTGGCCGACGCGTGGCTCACCCACGACCGGCCGATCCACGTGCCCTGCGACGACTCGGTGACCCGTGGCGTCGCCGGCCTCGAGTCACCCGTACGCCGGTCCCGCGGCGAGGCACCGCTGCCGCTCGACCTGCCCTTCGACGCCCCGGCCGCGCTCGCCGTCGGCGGCGACCTCAAGAACACCTTCTGCCTGGCCGAGGGACGCCTGGCCTGGATGTCGGGCCACATCGGCGACATGGACGACCTGGCCACCCTGACCGCGTTCGGCCGGGCCGTCGACCACCTCGGCCGGCTCACCGGCGTACAGCCGCTGCACCTGGCGGCCGACCGGCACCCCGCCTACCGCTCCCGGTCGTGGGCGCGCGAGCACGCCGGGACCCGCCCGGTGACCGAGGTGCAGCACCATCACGCCCACGTCGCCTCGACGATGGCCGATCAGGGCGTGCCCGACGGCGTCCGGGTGCTGGGCGTCGCCTTCGACGGCACCGGGTACGGCGACGACGGCGCCGCGTGGGGCGGGGAGATCCTGCACGCCGACTACCGCGACTTCACCCGGCTCTCGCACCTGGCCTACGTGCCCTTGCCCGGTGGGGACGCTGGCGTCCGCAACCCGTGCCGGATGGCCCTGTCGCACCTGAGGGCGGCCGGGGTGGACTGGGACGAGGCGCTGCCGTGCGTGCAGGCCTGTTCGGAGGAGGAGGTGGGTCTGCTGCGCCGCCAGCTCGAGACGGGCCTGCGCTGTGTCCCGACGTCCAGCATGGGCAGGCTCTTCGACGCCGTCGCCTCGTTGGCCGGCATCTGCCACCGGGCCGGGTACGACGCGCAGGCGGCGATGGAGCTCGAGGCCCGAGCGCGTTCGGTCGGCCGGGTCCGGGGCTACCGGTTCGGCCACGGTCTCCACCCGGCGCCGGTGGTGGCGGCGGTCGCCGACGACGTGCTGGCCGGCACCGACCCGGCCCTGGTCGCGGCCCGCTTCCAGGCGTCGGTCGTCGACGCCGTGGTCACCGAGGTGGAGCGGCTCCGCGAGCACACCGGGACCGCCACGGTGACGCTCAGCGGCGGGGTGTTCCTCAACGCGTTCCTGCTGGAGGCCTGTGCCGCGGACCTCGTCGCGGCAGGGTTCCGGGTGCTGCGCCACCGGCGGGTGCCGGCCAGCGACGCGGGTCTCGCCCTCGGGCAGGTGGCAGTCCTTGCCCATCGTGTCGTCCCGCCCGAGGAGTCAGCATGTGCCTAGCAGTGCCCGGGAGGATCCTCGAGATCACCGATCGCGACGGGACCCGGATGGCGACGGTGGACTTCGGCGGGATCACCAAGGAGGTGTGCCTGGCGTACGTGCCCGACCTCCAGGTAGGCGAGTACACGATCGTGCACGTCGGCTTCGCGCTGCAGCGGCTGGACGAGCAGGCGGCCCAGGAGACGCTCGAGCTGTTCCGGCAGATGGGGGAGCTGGACGCCGAGTTCGGGGACCAGTGGGGCAGGGCCGCCGAACAGGCCGGCCTGCCCGCGCCGGAGACCACCGAGGCCGGTGTCGACGACGAGGCGGTCGACGAGGCGGTCGACGAGGCGGTCGACGAGGCGGGAGGGGAGCGGTGAGGTACCTCGACGAGTTCCAGGACCCCGAGCTAGCGCGCCGGCTGCTCGACGACCTCCACGCCAGTGTGACCCGGCCCTGGGCGATCATGGAGGTCTGCGGCGGCCAGACCCACTCGATCATCCGGCACGGCCTCGACCAGCTGCTGCCCGACGGCATCGAGATGATCCACGGGCCCGGATGCCCCGTGTGCGTCACTCCGCTGGAGGTGATCGACAAGGCCCTCGAGATCGCCTCCCGGCCCGACGTGATCTTCTGCTCGTTCGGCGACATGCTCCGGGTGCCCGGCAGCGACGGTGACCTCTTCCGGGTCAAGAGCGCCGGTGGGGACGTGCGGGTCGTCTACTCGCCGCTCGACGCGCTCGCCCTGGCCCGGCAGCACCCCGACCGGCAGGTGGTGTTCTTCGGGGTCGGGTTCGAGACGACGGCGCCGCCCAACGCGATGACCGTCCACCAGGCCGAGAAGCTCGGCATCGAGAACTTCAGCCTCCTGGTCAGCCACGTCCGGGTGCCGCCGGCGATCGAAGCGATCATGACCTCGCCGGAGTGCCGCGTGCAGGCGTTCCTGGCGGCAGGACACGTGTGCACGGTGATGGGCACCCGGGAGTACCCCCCGCTCGCCGACCGGTACGGCGTACCGATCGTGGTCACCGGCTTCGAGCCGCTCGACATCCTGGAGGGCATCCGGCGTGCCGTGCACCAGCTCGAGGAGGGGCGCCACGAGGTCGAGAACGCCTACCCCCGCGCCGTCTCCGAGGAAGGCAACCCCGTCGCTCAGCAGATGCTGGAAGAGGTCTTCGAGGTGGTGGACCGGGCGTGGCGGGGGATCGGGGTGATCCCCCGCAGCGGCTGGCGGCTCTCCGAGCGCTACCGGGCCTACGACGCGGAGCACCGGTTCGAGGTCACCGGCATCCACACCCAGGAGTCGAGCGTGTGCCGCAGCGGCGAGGTGCTCCAGGGGCTGATCAAGCCGCACGAGTGCACGGCGTTCGGCACGCTCTGCACGCCCCGCCATCCGCTCGGCGCCACCATGGTGTCCAACGAGGGTGCCTGCGCGGCGTACTTCCTCTACCGAAGGATGCAGGCGGACGGCGTGGAGACGTCGGAGGCGAGGGCGGGTGGCTGAGCAACCGCCCGCGGACCCGCCGAGCTTCGAGGGGTGGACGTGTCCGCTGCCCCTGCGCGACAGCCCGACGGTGGTGATGGGGCACGGCGGTGGCGGTGCGATGTCGGGCGAGCTGGTCGAGCACCTCTTCCTGCCGAGCTTCGCCGACCCGAGCCTGGACCTGCTCGGGGACTCCGCCGTGCTCGACGTCGCGGGCGGCCGGCTGGCGTTCTCCACCGACTCGTTCGTGGTCCGACCGCTCTTCTTCCCCGGCGGCAGCATCGGTGACCTCGCCGTCAACGGCACGGTCAACGACCTCGCGATGAGCGGCGCTCAGCCGCTCTTCCTCTCCGCGGCGTTCATCCTCGAGGAGGGCACCGACCTCGCGAAGGTCGGCGCGATCGCCGACCGGCTGGGCGCGGCCGCCCGGCGGGCGGGGGTGCGGGTCGTCACCGGCGACACCAAGGTCGTGGAGTCCGGCCACGGCGACGGCGTCTACGTGAACACCGCCGGGATAGGCCGGGTCCCCGAGGGCGTCGACGTGCGCCCCGACCGGGCCCGTCCGGGGGACGTGGTGATCGTGAGCGGGCACGTGGGCGTGCACGGGATCGCGATCATGAGCGTGCGCGAGGGCCTCGAGTTCGGCACCGAGGTCGCCAGCGACTGCCAGCCCCTGCACGGCCTGGTCGGCGCGATGCTGGACGTGACCCACGACCTCCACGTGCTCCGTGACCCCACCCGCGGCGGGGTGGCGGCGTCGCTCAACGAGATCGCCCGGGCCTCCCGGGTCGGGATCGAGCTGGACGAGCGCGCGATCCCGGTCCCCGAGGTCGTGGTCAACGCCTGCGCCTTTCTCGGCCTCGACCCGCTCCAGGTCGCCAACGAGGGCAAGCTGCTGGGGTTCGTCCCCCGCGAGCGGGCCGACGAGGTGCTGGCGGCGATGCGGGCCCATCCGGCGGGCGCGGACGCCGCGATCATCGGTGAGTGCGTGGCGGAGCATCCGGCGCTGGTGGCTGCGCGCACCGGCTTCGGCGGCACGCGCGTGGTCGACCTGCCCGTGGGCGAGCAGCTGCCGCGGATCTGCTGAGGGCAGGGCGGCTTCGAGCGGGACATGGAACAGCCTGTGCCCGCAACGGGGGCTGGCCTGAGCTGGTACTGGAACACCCTGTGCCCGCAACGAGGGGTGGTCTGAGCCCGAGCTGGAACACCCTGTGCCCGCAACGAGGGGTGATCTGAGCCCGAGCTGGAACGCCCTGGGCCCCCACCGGGCCACTGCCACGTCCGAGATGGAACACGGTGTTCCACCACCGCGGTCAGGAGCATTCGGTTGGCGGCTCGGGGTGTTCCACATCGACGAAGCCGGCGGGCCGGTTGAGGGCACGGGGTGTTCCACCTCGACGAAGCCCAGCACCCTGTTGGTGGCTCGGGGCGTGCCCGATCCCCACCGGCGTCCAGACCGGCTGCCGGAGCAGTGACAGGACGCGAGCGGCTGCCGGCGAGACCGCCTCCGCGACGGCCGGCGAGAGCGGGGCGCCGTGATCGAGCTGCTCCCCCTCCACGCCCACGACGACCACGTGGTCCGGGAGCGTGCCGAGCGCCCTGGCGAGCTCGACGACCGCGGCCAGCCCCAGGGCGTGGGTGCCGCCCCTGCCGGTGGCCCCCCAGGCCTCCTGGGAGAGCGGGCCGGAGTTCCGGCCGGCGTCGAGCACGTGGACCGTGCCCGGCGCGGCCCCGGAGCGGACGGCATCCACGACCACCACCCGAGGATGACCGGACCAGGTGTCCATCAGGTCGGCGGGCTCGTCGCGCTCGACCACCACCACCTTCCGCAGGCCCTGAGCAGCGACCCCCCGGGCGACCTCTCGGGCGACCTCTCGGGCGACCTCTCGGGCCACCAGCGGACCGACGGCGTCGTCCCCCCGGTCGGGCTGCCCCAGTCCGACCACCAGGTCCGCGAGGGGCGAGCGTGCCGTCACGAGCGCTCCACGGTCAGGTCCAGGAAGTGCGTGGCGCAGGAGATGCACGGGTCGTAGTTGCGGATCGCCTGCTCGCACCGGTGGAGGAGGGCGTGGTCGTCGAGGTCGGTCCAGGCCTCCACCATCAGACGGAGGTCCGCCTCGATCGCCGCCTGGTTCTGCGACGGTGGGCGGCACGATCGTGGCGTCGGTGATCAAGCCGGTGGCGTCGAGGGCGTACCGATGGAACAGCACCCCCCGCGGAGCCTCGGACGCGCCGTACCCGATGCCCTCGCGCGGCGGGACGTCGACGAAGGGGTCGGCACCGTCCACCCAGGCCTCCACGATGCGGAGGGCCTCGGTGAGGGACTCCACGAGCTCGACGGCCCGGACCACGATCGAGCGGAAGGGGTTGCGGCAGGTGGCGCCCAGGCCGGCCTCCCGCGCCGCTGCGCTCGCCACCGGCGAGAGCCGGTCGGCGTTCAGGGAGTAGCGGGCCAGCGGTCCCACGACGTAGGGCTCGGTCCGGCCGTCGAGCCCGGCGTGCAGCGCGTTGCTGTGCCGCACGTGCCGCTCCACGATCCGGTCGTGGAACGCAGCGACCGGGAACGTCGTGCCGGACGAGGTGACGACCGTGCCCTGCTCGATGGGGTAGCCGTGCTCGGGACGCAGGGCGAGGTACTCGTAGGGCTGCTCGAAGTCCGGGAAGTCGAACCCGGAGACGAGCCGTACCGTGGCGAGCGCGTCCGCCAGGCCTTCCTCCAGCACCGGCAGCAGAGCCCTGAGCTCGGCCCGGGACGGGAACCGGTAGAAGCCGCCGATGCGCACGTTCACCGGGTGCACCGAGCGCCCGCCGACCACCGTCATCAGCGCGTTGCCGGCCTTCTTCAGGCGCAGCCCGGTCTCCACGACGTCGCGGTGGTCGGCCGCCATCTCGATCGCGCCGTCGTAGCCGAGGAAGTCGGGGGCGTGGAGCAGGAAGATGTGCAGGGCGTGGCTCTCGATCCACTCGCCGCAGTAGAGCAGGCGGCGCATCGCCGAGATGGCGTCGGACACGCCCACCCCGCACGCGTCCTCGATCGCCCAACAGGCACTGGTCTGGTAGGCGACCGGGCAGATCCCGCAGATGCGGGCGGTGATGTCCGGCGGCTCGGTGTAGGCGCGACCGCGCAGGAACGCCTCGTAGAACCGCGGCGGCTCGTAGATCTGGAGCTGGACGTCCTCGACCTTCCCGTCCCGCATGACGAGGTGCATGCCGCCCTCGCCCTCGACCCGGGCCAGGGTGCCGACCCGGAGGACCTGTCCGCCGTCGCTGAGCTTGTGGGTCATCGCTCGCCTCCCGGCTCTGCCTCGTGACGCTCGCTCTCGAGCCGGAACGCCTCGGCCGCCGCGGTGAACGTGCGGAAGACGCGCAGCACCTCGGGCTCGCTCATGCCCTGGCGCGACAACCGCTCGGCCATCGAAGGGGTGTTGGGGCTGTCCTGCGGGCCGAAGCAGCCGTAGCAGCCGCGGGCGTACGACGGGCAGAGGGCGCCGCAGCCGGCCTGGGTCACCGGGCCGAGGCACGGCGTGCCGTGGGCGACGGTGACGCACACGTTGCCGCGCTGCTTGCACTCGACGCACACGCTGTGCGACGGGATCCGCGGTGCGCGTCCCTGGAGCTCGGCAGCGAGCACCTCGAGCAGCTGGCTCCGGTCGACCGGGCACCCGCGCAGCTCGAAGTCGACGTCGACGTGGTCGGAGATCGCGGTGGAGCGGTCGAGCGTGGAGAGGTACTCGGGGTGGGCGTAGACGATCGAGCGGAACTCGGCGACGTCGGCGAAGTTGCGCAGCGCCTGGATGCCGCCGCTGGTGGCGCACGCGCCGATCGTGATCAGCCGCGTGGACTCCGCCCGGATCTGGTGGATCCGCTCGGCGTCGTGGGGGGTGGTGATCGAGCCCTCGACCAGTGACACGTCGTAGGGACCCTCGACCACGGCACGGGTGGCCTCAGGGAAGTAGGCGATCTCGACCGCGCCGGCCAGCGGGATGAGCTCGTCCTCGCAGTTGAGCAGGGTCAGCTGGCAGCCGTCGCAGGAGGCGAACTTCCAGACCGCGAGCGTGGGCCGGGGCGGGGCTTGGGTGGTCATCACAGCTCCGCTCGGACGAGGAGAGGCGCGAGGACGTCGTAGGTGAGGACCGGACCGTCCCGGCAGATGAACAGCTCGCGCAGCTGGCAGTGACCGCACAGGCCGATCCCGCACTTCATGCTGCGCTCCATGGACATGCGCAGGTCGACCGCGGCGATGCCGCTGTCGAGCAGCGCGGTGGCGGTGTGCCGCATCATCACCTCGGGTCCGCAGACCAGGGCGGTCGTCCGGCCCGGCTCGAACTCGGCACGCTCGAGCAGCGCGGTGACCAGCCCCACCCGCCCGTGCCAGGTGTCGTCGGCGCTGTCGACGGTGACCTGGACGTTGATCCGCCGCTCCGTCGCCCAGCTGAGCAGCTCACCGGTGAAGAGCAGGTCTCCCGGGGTGCGGGCGCCGTAGAGCAGGCTGACGGAGCCGAAGGCGTCACGGTCGGCGGAGATCTCCAGCAGGGCCGGGCGCAGGGGCGCCAGCCCGATGCCGCCGGCCACGACGACGAGGTCACGCCCGCGCGTGCTGCCGACGTCCCACCCGGAGCCGAACGGCCCGCGGACGCCGAGCCGGGTGCCGACCCGCGCCGCTGCGAGCGCGCGCGAGACGGCACCGACCTCCCGCACCGTGTGCTGGAGGACGCCGGTCTCGGTGGGATCCCCGCTGATCGAGATAGGAATCTCGCCCACCCCGAAGGCCTGGAGCATGGTGAACTGGCCGGGCTCGAAGGAGAACGGCGTCCCGTCGGTGGGCTCGAGCCAGACGGTGGCCGTGTCGGCGGTGTCCTGCCGGCGCCGGGTCACGGTGAAGCTGCGGGGCAGCATCGGGTCGGCGTCCCGGCCCGGGCGGTGGGTGAGGGTCCCCACGCCCGCGTTCACGGTCGCCCGTAGAGGTCGAGGAGGCGGACCCGCGCCGAGTGCAGGTCTGCCGACAGGACGGGGACCACCCGTTGTAGGAAGGCGTAGCCGAGCACGGGGTCCTCGGCGCACTTGTCCCGGAGGCACGCGCCGTCGAAGCGGACGGCGCGGACGTCGCCGACCGCGCGGGCGTCGAAGGTCCAGCGGTAGGGCGGCACCAGCCACGACCAGCCCAGCACCTCGCCCTCGTCCGTGGTGTCGATGACGATGGAGCGCGTCGGGGTCCGCGCCTCCACCGCCACTCGCCCGTGCCGGACGACGTAGAAGGTGTCGGCCGGCTCACCCTCGCGGAAGAGGTACTGCCCGGCCCGCACCCGGATGTTGATCGCGCACCCGGCCACCATGTCGATCGACTCGGCGGGAAGCCCGGCGAAGAACGGGTGCTCGTCGAGCAGCTGGGGGATCGTGCGCATCGCTCACTCCTCTTCGTGCGGTTCTTCGCGGGGCGCTGCGCGCAGGGCCGCGACCTGGGCGGTGAGGTCGATCCCGGCCGGGCACCAGGTGATGCAGCGGCCGCAACCGACACAGCCCGACGTGCCGAACTGGTCGATCCACGACCCGAGCTTGTGGGTCATCCACTGTCGGTAGCGGGACGGCGTCGACCGGCGTACCGACCCGCCGTGGAGGTAGGAGTGCCGGAGGTCGAAGCACGAGTCCCAGATCCGCTCGCGCGCCACCTCGTCGCCGGTGAGGTCGGTGACGTCGTCCACGTCGGTGCAGAAGCAGGTGGGGCAGACCATCGTGCAGTTGCTGCAGGCCAGGCAGCGGGTGGCGACCTCGTCCCACATCGGGCTGTCCGCGCCGGCGTAGAGCAGGTCCTTGAGGCCGGTCGTGTCCAGGGTGCGGCCCATGCGCCCGACCGCCTGCTCGACCACCGCGTCCGCCGCGTCCCGGTCGGCGCCGGTGGCCGGGCGAGTGTCGATCCGGGAGAGCACGGCGGCGCCGCGCTCGGAGCCGACGTCCACGAGGAAGCGGTGGCCGTCCTCGTCGAGGACCTCGGTCAGCGCCAGGTCGTAGGACGCGCCGGGCGCCGGCCGCGGGCCGGTGCCCATCGAGACGCAGAAGCAGGTGCCGGCGGGGTCGCTGCAGGTGACGGCGACCAGGAACGCGTCGGCACGTCGTACCGCGTAGGAGGCGTCGACGTAGGCGCGCCCCAGCAGCACCGTGTCGTGGATGCCGAGCGCGCTCAGGTCGCAGGAGCGCACGCCGAGGAGGGCGAAGGGACCGTCGTCGGGCGTGGGCTGCTCGACGGTGAACCCGTCGTCGTCGCGGTGCGCGCGCCAGAGCAGGTCGCGGGCCGGGAAGAAGACCGGCTTGGCCGACTGCGGGCCGTTGGCGTAGCCGAAGACCAGCTCGTCGTCGCGACGGCGGAGCCGGTAGAACGCGGCGTCCTGCTCGTCCCCCCAGCCGACGGGAAGGTGCGCCACCCGGGAGACCGCGCCGTAGCCGATGGCGCCGTCACCCACGACGGGCGCGATCACCTGGAAGCCGTCCTGGGCCAGCGTGTCGATCAGGCCCTGGATCCCGTCGAGGGACAGCACCGCCCGACCGAGGACCGTTGTGTCTGGTGTCGGGGCCACGTGTCGAGCGTGCCCGCCACGACGCCGGCGGAACAGGGCCGCTCAGCCGCCACTCGGGGGACCGAGGTCCCGCCTCTGCGCCAGGATCTCGGACGGGGCTTTCGGCCCGCTGACGGACGGCGCCCGGCCCCCTAGGGTCGTCCTGAGACATCTCGTCCTGAGACATCTCGGCAGGGTGCATCGAGACGGAGGCCGAGCGTGGAGCAGACACCCGCGGTGCCGACCGTCGCCGTGACGCCGTACCGGTGGGCGGTGCTGGCCGCCTTCATGGCGGTGAACCTGACCATCCAGGTGCTCTGGATCAGCTACGCGCCGATCACCAGCGCGGCCGGGGACTACTACGGGGTCTCCGACGTGGCCATCGGCGCCCTGGCGATGTCCTTCATGGTCGCCTACCTGCCGCTGTCGCTCCCGGCGTCCGCCGCGATCGCCCACCGCGGTTTCCGCGCCGCGGCCGGCTTCGGTGCGCTGCTGGCCGGGGTCGCCGGCGTCGCGCGCGGGCTGGCCGGAGCGCACTACGGAGCGGTGTTGCTGGCCACGCTCGGCGCCGCGGCCGCCCAGCCGTTCCTGCTCAACGCGTGGACCACGCTGTCGACGCACTGGTTCCCCCGGTCGCAGCGCGCGACGGCGGTCAGCCTGGTGACGCTGGCCAACCTGGTCGGTGCCGGTGTCGGGCTCGCCGTCACGCCGCAGCTCGAGAAGTCGATGAGCATCAGCAGCCTCCAGCTCCGGTACGGCGTCGCCGCCCTCGTGGCGGGCGTCCTCTTCGTCCTCGTCGCCCGGGACCGACCGCCGGTGCCGCCCGACGGCCCCACCGACCCCGGTGCCACCCGCGACGACACCGCCGAGCTGGTCGGCGTACGCCATGCCCTGCACGTGCGGCCGTTCGTGGTCTTCTTGGCCGTCGCCTTCGTGGGCATGGGGGTCTTCAACGGCATCTCCACGTGGGTGGAGGAGATCGTGCGACCGCGCGGCTTCTCCTCGAGCGACGCCGGGACCCTCGGCGCCCTCCTGCTGCTCGGCGGGGTTGTCGGCGCGGTCGTGCTCTCCGCGCTGTCGGACCGTGCCCAGCGGCGCGTCCCGTTCCTCACCTTGTCGATGGCCCTGTCGGCCCCGGCGCTGGTATGGCTCGCCCTGGCCCACTCGCACGCCGGGCTGTTCTGCGCGGCGTTCGTGCTCGGGTTCTTCCTCACCAGCGCGATGCCGATCGGCATGCAGTACTCCGCCGAGATCACGGTGCCGACCCCCGAGGGCACCACCAACGGGCTGATCCAGCTCGCGGGACAGGCCTCGGTGCTGTTCGTGCTCCTCATGGAGCTGACCCGGACGCCCTCGGGCTCGTTCACGCCGTCCCTCGCCGTGCTCGCGGGCCTGCTGCTCGTCGGTGCCCTGGCGGTGCACCGGCTTCCCGAACCCGCCCATCACCTCGCGTTGCGCGAGGCCCTCGCGCACGCCGGAGACCGAGAACAGGACAGCACGCCATGAACGACTTCCCGTACGCCGAGCGGTTCCCCGTCAACCGCCGCCTCCCCGACCGCGGCCGGCCGCGGTCGGAGGTCCTCGCCGAGCTCCAGGCGATGGCCGCGGAGGAGGACGCGTTCTGGGAGACCGGCAAGTGCTCCGGGACGATGTACTCCGGTGACAAGGAGCACTACCGCTTCCTCAACGAGGCGTTCGGCCTGTTCGCCCACGTCAACGTCCTGCAGCGCGACATGTGCCCCAGCGCCACGAAGTTCGAGGGCGAGGTCATCGCGATGGCCCTCGACCTGATGCATGCCGACGCCGTGGCGGACACCACCCCGGCAGGGCTGGTCACCAGCGGTGGCACCGACAGCCTCGTGCACGCGATGCTGGCCTATCGCGAGTACGCCGCCCAGGAGCGCGGCATCGACGGCTCGGCCGGGCGACCCAACATCGTGAAGCCGGAGACCGCGCACCCGGCGTTCGACAAGGCGGCCCGGCTGCTCGGGCTGGAGCTCCGCGTGGTCCCGGTGACCGAGGACACGACCGTCGACCCGGCCGCGATGGCCGCGCAGATCGACGACCTGACGATCGGGATCATCGGGTCGGCCTGCAACTACGGCTACGGCACGATCGACCCGATCGCCGACCTCGGCCGGCTCGCGCTCGACCGCGGCGTACCACTGCACGTGGACGGCTGCCTCGGCGGCTTCATCCTGCCGTTCGGCGAGGAGCTGGGCTACGACATCCCGCCGTTCGACTTCCGGGTGCCGGGGGTCGCCTCGATCTCGGCGGACACCCACAAGTACGGGTACTCGTTCAAGGGCACCTCGACACTGCTGTTCCGGGACCGGGCGTTCCGCAACGCCCAGTACTTCGAGCTGGCCGGCTGGAGCGGTGGCAAGTACATGTCACCGAGCATCCCGGGCTCGCGGTCCGGCGGTCTGCTGGCCGCGTCGTGGGCGGCGATGGTGCAGTACGGGCGCGAGGGCTACCTCGAGCACGCCCGGGCGATCTACGGGACGGCCGAGCGGATGAAGGCGGTGGTGGCCGCACACCCGGAGCTGCGGATCATCGGGCGGCCGACGTTCTGCTTCAGCTTCACCTCCGACGCCTTCGACATCTACCACGTCGCGGACTTCATGCGGGAGCGTGGCTGGCGCTTCAACGGCCAGCAGTACCCCAACGCGATCCACATGGCGGTGACCGGACCGCAGACGCAGCCGGGAGTCGTCGAGCAGTTCGAGTCCGACCTCGCCGAGGCGGTGCCCTACGCCGTCGCCCAGGACGCGGCCGGGGAGCAGGCGTTCAGCGGCGCCCTCTACGGCGGGGTCGCCGGCGGGCTGACCACCGAGGTCGAGGAGTTCATCTCCGCGGTGATGACCGACATGCTCGACACCCAGCACTCGCTGCCGCCCGACGCCTCATGAGCCACCGGTGAGCGGGCCATGAGCGCCCGGTACGTGCTCGCGGTCGACCTCGGCACCGGAGGACCCAAGATCGGGCTCCTGACCACCCGAGGCGAGATCGTCTGGTGGGAGCACCGGGCCGTCGAGACCCGACGGGGACCCGGCGGCGCGGCGACCCAGGACGCCGACGAGTGGTGGCGGCTGGTCGTCGACAGCACCCGCAAGGGCCTCGCCGAGTCCGGGGTCGACGGTGACCTGGTGGTCGCGGTCGCGGTCACCGGCCAGTGGGCGAGCACGGTGCCGGTGGACGAGCAGGGCAGTCCCGTGGGCGAGTGCCTGATGTGGATGGACTCCCAGGGCCGGGACCTGTCCCGCGCTGTCGTGGGTGGTCCGGTGTCGGGCTACGACCCGGTGGCCCTGGCGACGTGGGTACGCCGGACCGGCGGCGTGCCGTCGACGAGCGGCGACGACCCCCTCGGCCACCTGTTGTTCCTCGAGCACGCCCTGCCCGAGGTCGCGCAGCGGGCCAGGTGGTACCTCGAGCCCGTCGACTACCTCACGATGCGGTTCACCGGTGTCGCTGCCGCGTCGCACATGTCGATGACCGGCGCCTGGCTGACCGACAACCGCCGGCTCGACCTCCTCGCCTACGACGCCACGCTGGTGGAGCGCTCCGGGGTCGCGGCCGCCAAGCTGCCGCCCCTGGTCGCCACCGGCTCCTTCATCGGACCGGTGCAGCCCTCGGTCGCTCACGAGCTCGGCATCTCCGGCCGCGCCCAGGTGGTCACCGGCCTGCCGGACCTGCACGGGATCACCGTGGGCTCAGGGCTGGTGGCGCCCTACGAGACGCATCTCTCGATCGGCACGACCGGCTGGATCGGATGCCCCCTGCCGGCGAAGAAGACCGACGTCATCCGGCAGCTGGCCGCGGTCCCTGGGCTCGGGCGCCTCAGCAGCGCGCCGTACCTCCTCGGCAACAACCAGGAGAGCGCCGGCCGGTGCCTTCAGTGGTTCCAGAGCGTGGCCGGCCCACCCGGCGCCGCGCCCCCGTCGTACGACGAGATCACCGGGCTGGCGGCGACCGCTCCGCCCGGCTCCGGCGGGGTGCTGTTCGCGCCGTGGATCGCAGGCGAGCGGTCACCGGTGGACGACCGCGCGGCGCGGGGCGGCTTCCACAACGTCTCCGTCACCACCTCGCAGGCCGACCTGGCCCGGTCGGTCCTCGAGGGAGTCGCCTACAACGCCCGCTGGCTGCTCGCGGCGGCCGAGCATTTCACCGGCCGTCGGCTGGACCCGCTGCGGCTGGTCGGCGGGGGAGCCCAGTCGGGGCTGTGGTGCGCGATCGTGGCCGACGTCTGCGACCGGACGGTGGAGCGGGTGGCCGACCCCTTGCTGACCGGCTTGCGCGGCGCCGCCCTCGCGGCCGGCATCGCGCTCGGCGACGTCGACCGCGACCAGCTGCGCGGGCTGGTGCCCCTGGCCGCGACCCACCGCCCGGAGCCGGCGAACCGCGCGGTCTACGACCGGCTGTACGCCGAGTTCCCGAAGCTCTACCGGTCTCAGCGCCGGATGTTCCGCCGGCTCAACCGGCCGCGCTGACCTCGGCGCCACTGGGCCGGATGCATGTCGGCCGAGGAAACTTCTGCCCGGGCACACCGGACCCGGACCGGGTACGTCGGACGGGATCTCGCGTGTCGGCTGCTCCCAGCCAACCCACCCTTTCGACGGGTTAGCCGCTCCGGGACCCCGGGTACGGACCGGACTTGCCGATCGGCAAACCGGCGGTCCAGCTCCTGGCGCCGGGCATACGTCGACGAGGGGACGCACGATGCGGGCACTGACCTGGCAAGGCAAGCGCAAGGTCTCGGTGGAGACCGTTCCGGACCCGAGGATCGAGGCACCGACCGATGCCGTGATCAAGGTGACCTCGACCGCGATCTGCGGCTCCGACCTCCATCTCTACGAGGTGCTCGGCCCGTTCCTGACCCCCGGCGACGTCCTGGGTCACGAGACGATGGGCGTGGTCGAGGAGGTCGGCCCGGAGGCCGGTGACCTCCAGGTCGGCGACCGCGTGGTGATCCCCTTCAACATCTCCTGCGGCTCGTGCTGGATGTGCTCGCGCGGGCTCTACGCCCAGTGCGAGACGACGCAGGTCCGCGAGTACGGCAAGGGAGCCAGCCTGTTCGGCTACACCTCGCTCTACGGCGCGGTGCCTGGTGGGCAGGCGGAGTACCTCCGCGTCCCGCACGCCGACTTCGGGCCGGTGAAGATCCCGGACGAGGGGCCCGACGAGCGGTGGCTCTACCTCTCCGACATCCTGCCCACGGCCTGGCAGGCCTTCGAGTACGCCGACGTGCCCGACGGGGGGACGGTCGCGGTGTTCGGCCTCGGCCCCGTCGGGCAGCTCACGAACCGGATCGCGCTGCACGCGGGCCGGCGGGTGATCGGCGTCGACCGCGTGCCCGAGCGCCTCGCCCTGGCGGCGTCGTACGGCGCCGACACGGTCGACCTCGACTCGGTCGGCGACGTCACCGAGGCGATCCTCGACCTCACCCAGGGTCGCGGCGCCGACGGCACCGTCGACGCGGTGGGGATGGAGGCCCACGGGTCGCCGGTGGCGAAGGCGGCGATCGGCGCGGTCGGGCTCCTGCCCGACGCGGTGGCGCGGCCGCTGACCGACAAGTTCGCCATCGACCGGCTCGCGGCCCTGCAGGCCTCGATCAAGTCCGTCCGGCGCGGCGGAACCGTGTCGGTCTCCGGTGTCTACGGCGGCGAGATCGACCCGCTGCCGATGATGGAGATCTTCGACCGCGGGATCACGATGCGGTTCGGGCAGTGCCACGTCCGCCGGTGGACCGACCAGATCGCGAAGGTGCTGGAGCAGGGCGAGGACGTGCTGGGCGTGGAGGATCTGGCGACGCACCGTCCGCCCCTCGAGGAGGCGCCGGCGGCCTACGAGATGTTCCAGAAGAAGGCCCACGGGTGCGTGAAGGTGGTCCTCAAGCCGTGAGCGGGTCTCCGGCACGTGCCCGCGTCGTGCTGGTGACCGGTGCCTCGAGCGGCATCGGGCTGGCGACCGCCGTGGCCGCCTCGAGGGCAGGCGACCACGTGGTCCTCGCCGCGCGCGACGAGGCGGCCCTCCAGCGGGCCGAGGACCTGTGCCGGGCAGCCGGCGCCGCCTCGACCCGCGTGGTGCCGACCGACATCAGCGAGGACGACGACGTACGCCGCTGCGTCGCCGAGGCGCTCGAGGTCACCGGCCACCTCGACGTCGTGGTGAACGTGGCGGGGGTGGTCAGCTACGGGCGGACCGAGGTGATCCCGCTCGAAGTGTTCGACGCCGTGGTCCGCACCAACCTGCTGGGGGCGGTCAACCTGTCCCGGCACGTCGTACCGGTGCTGCGCGGGCAGCAGCACGGCACGTTCGTCCTGGTGGGCTCGGTGATCGGGCACATCGCGGTGCCCGGCATGTCGCCCTACGTCGTGAGCAAGTGGGGCGTGCGCGCGCTGGCCCGCCAGCTGCAGCTGGAGAACCGTGACCGGCGCGGGCTTCACGTCGTCTACCTGGCGCCGGGCGGGGTGGACACCCCGATCTACCGGCTGGCGGGCAACTACGCGGGCTACGTCGGCCGGCCACCGCCCCCGGTGGCCACACCGGAGAAGGTGGCCGCCCGGATCCTGCGGACCGTCGACCGTCCTCGGCAGCGGGTGCAGGTCGGGCTCGCCAACGACGTGATGCGCCTGGGGTTCACCGCCCTCCCGCGCGTCTTCGACCTGCTGGTCGGGCCGCTCTTCGCGGAGGCCGGCCAGGACCGCACCGAGCCCGTCGCGCCCGGGCCGGGCAACGTCTTGTGGCCGACCCCCGACTCCTACGGTCTCCGGGGCCGCCAGGGCAACCCGCTCGTGGGCATCGCCCGCAACCTGCGGAAGCGGTAGCCGGCGGTTGTGACGGGCCGGCACGCCTCCGCTCCCGGGCATGCGTGAAGCCGGGAGCGGCGGGCGTGCGCTGCGCCGGTCTGCTCGGTGGGCTCAGGCCTGGATCGCGGTGCGCTCGGTGATGCCGGCGCTGACCTCGATCTTGCGCGGCTTCGCCCGCTCAGCCACGGGGATGCTCAGCCGCAGGACCCCGGCGTCGTAGTGGGCCTCGATCCCGTCGAGGTCGAGGTTGTCGCCGAGGACCAGCTGGCGGCTGAAGACGCCGCGGGGGCGCTCGGAGGCGAGCATCTCCCAGTCGCCGTTGCGGCCGACGCGCTCGGCGCGCACGGTCAGGACGTTGCGCTCGACGTCGAGGTCGATCGACTCGGGGGAGACCCCGGGCAGGTCGAACTCGATCTGGAAGACGTCACCCTGGCGCCAGGCGTCCATGGGCATCACAGCAGGACGGTTGGTCGTGCCCAGGACCTGGTTGGCCAGACGGTCGAAGTCGCGGAACGGGTCCGTGGTGCGCAGCAGCATGGTGGTGGTCTCCCTTCGCATATGTAGTGATGGTTACAGGTTTTATATAGCGCGAGGCGCACGTCGGGTCAAGCCCGAGCGCCCGGGTCTCCTCGAGCCCTTCTGAGCGGTTCGCCCCACAGGCCCCGTCCCTCACATCTCGCAGGCAGTCCCTGCACTTGTCGGGGGTTGCAACGGCCGACAGGTGCAGGGATCCCCGGTCAGCCGGGGATCCCGACGGCCGCACGCCCCGCACAGGTCAGGCGAGGGACTCCCGGGCTACCCGAGCCTCCGGGCCGCGGCCTCGCGGAACACGTCGAAGGTCCAGGCCACCCGCCGTACCTCGGGATCCGTCAGGTCGCCGAGGACGCGCTCGAGCTCGCGGCGACGGGCACGTCCCGGACGCTCCCGACCTGCTGTCGCCCTGCCGGGGTGAGGTGGACGTCGACGACCCGACCGTCGTGGGCGGCAGCGGTGCGGCTGACCAGGCCGAGCCGGGCCGGTCGCGAACAGTGCCGGCTCGCGTTCGACTGGTCGACCCCGAGGGGGTGCGCGAGCGCCGTCACGGTGAGTGGGCCGTGCTCGTCGAGCAGGACCAGGGCGCGGTGCTGGGCCACTGTCACTTCCGGGTCTCCGGAGGCCACCGAGCGGACGGCGATCGCGACGAGCGCTGCGCTCGAGGCGGTCAGAGCCTCGACCAGACGGACGCGCTCGGTCCGTGACATCCGTGAAGATACATGCGCACCGCATACATCTGCCACCTGGCGGGTACGACGTCCTGGAACGGGGTACCAACGCTTGGGAGGAGTCCGATGGCGCTTGCCGGTGTCAGCCACACGTCTGCAGGCACGTGCGGTGCAGCGCCCGACGCGATCGCGGCGTTGCGGGAACGGGTCGACGGCGAGGTCCGCTTCGACGACGGCTCCCGCGCCGCGTACTCCACGGACGCCTCGAACTTCCGCCAGGTCCCCTTGGGCGTCGTCGTCCCGCGGACCGTCGAGGCCGCCGTCGAGGCCGTGGCTGTCTGCCGCGAGCATGACCTGCCACTGGTCAACCGGGGCGGCGGCACGAGCCTGGCCGGGCAGTGCACCAACGAGGCGGTCGTCCTCGACTTCTCCAAGTACTGCCACCGCCTCGTCTCCGTGGACGCCGAGCGGCATCGGTGCACGGTGGAGCCGGGCATCGTGCTCGACGTCCTCAACCGTCAGCTCGCCCCCACGGGGCTGCGGTTCGGCCCGGAGCCGGCCACCCACCAGAACTGCACGCTCGGCGGCATGATCGGCAACAACTCGTGCGGCGCGACCGCCCAGCGCACCGGCAAGGTCGTCGACAACATCGCCTCGCTCGACGTCCTGCTCTACGACGGCACCCGGCTCACCGTGGGCCGGACCACCGACGAGGAGTACGTCGAGATCGAGCGACGCGGCGACCGGCGCGCCCAGATCTACCGCTCGCTGCGCCGGCTCCGCGACGAGCACGCCGACCTGATCCGCGAGCGCTATCCCGACATCCCGCGCCGCGTCTCGGGGTACAACCTCGACTCGCTCCTGCCCGAGCTGGGCTTCGACCTCGCCCGCTTCCTGGTCGGCAGCGAGTCCACGCTGGTGACCGTCCTGCGGGCCGAGCTCGAGCTGGTCCCCGTCGTCAAGGAGCGCACCCTGGTCGTCCTGGGGTTCGCCGACATCGGCCGCGCGGCCGACGCCGTCCCCGCGGTCGTCGAGCACGGTCCGATCGCGCTCGAGGGCGTCGACCACTACCTGATCCGCGACGAGCAGATCAAGGGGATGAACCAGCAGGCGCTGGAGGAGCTGCCCCTGGGGACCGGCTTCCTGATGGCGCAGTTCGGCGCGGACACCACCGAGGAGGCCGACCGGCAGGCGCACGCGATGCTGGAGGCCCTCGGTGACACCGAGCACGACCCCGACGTCGCGTTCATGGACGACCCCCGCCGGGAGGACGAGCTCTGGCAGGTGCGGGAGGCGGGGCTCGGGGCGACGGCCCACGTGCCGGGCCGCCCCGACACCTTCGAGGGCTGGGAGGACTCCGCCGTGCCCGTCGACCGGCTCGGTGACTACCTGCGCGACCTACGCCGGCTCTACGAGGAGTTCGGCTACGCCTCCGACACCGGCCCCAGCCTCTACGGCCACTTCGGCCAGGGCTGCGTGCACACCCGCATCCCGTTCGACCTCTACAGCACCGAGGGGGTGGCGACCTACCGGCGCTTCATGGAGCGTGCCGCCGACCTGGTCACGTCGTACGGCGGCTCGCTGTCCGGTGAGCACGGCGACGGGCAGAGCCGGGGCGAGCTGCTGGCCCGGATGTTCGGCGACGAGGTCGTCGGGCTGTTCGGTGAGGTCAAGGCCCTGTTCGACCCCCAGGACCGGATGAACCCGGGCAAGGTCGTCCACCCCGCCCCGCTGGACGAGCATCTCCGGCTGGGCGGGTCGTGGGCGCCGGCGGACCTCGAGCCGCTCTTCTTCGGCTACCCCGACGACGGCGGTTCGTTCCGGCAGGCGGCCAACCGCTGCGTCGGCGTCGGGAAGTGCCGCAAGCACGAGAACGTGGGGGGCACCGTGATGTGCCCGTCCTACCAGGTGACCCACGAGGAGGAGCACTCCACCCGCGGCCGGGCCCGGCTCCTGTTCGAGATGCTCGACGGACACGGCGACGGCCCGGTGACCGACGGCTGGCGCTCAACGGAGGTCAAGGACGCCCTCGACCTGTGCCTGGCGTGCAAGGGCTGCAAGACCGACTGCCCGGCCGGCGTGGACATGGCGACCTACAAGGCGGAGTTCCTCGCCCACCACTACCGGCACCGGCTCCGGCCGCGCGCCGACTACGCCACCGGGTGGCTGCCGGCTGCGGCCGCGCTGGTGGCGCGCACCGGGACGGCGCGGGCCCTCGACGCCCTGACCCGCCACCGTGCCGTCGCGCGACCCCTGACCCGGCTCGCCGGCCTCGAGGACCGGCCGATCCCGTCGTTCGCGCCCCAGACCTTCCAGCAGTGGTGGGCCGGCCGGCCGGCGAACGAGGATCGGCCCGCGGCCCGCGGCACCGTGCTGATCTGGCCCGACACCTTCACCAACCACTTCCACCCGCAGATCGGCCAGGCTGCGGTGGAGGTGCTCGAGAACGCCGGCTGGGACGTGACCGTCCCGTCCCGGACCGCGTGCTGTGGCCTGACCTGGATCTCGACCGGGCAGCTCGGCGTCGCCCGCAAGGTGCTCCGCCGGACGCTCCGCCAGCTGGCGCCGCACGTCCGCGCGGGTGGGCTCGTGCTCGGTCTGGAGCCGAGCTGTACGTCGGTCTTCCGCTCCGACCTGCACGAGCTCTTCCCCGACGACCAGGACGCGCACCGGCTGAAGGACCACACCGTCACGCTGGCCGAGCTGCTCACCCAGCACACCGACCACTGGGAGCCCCCGCGCGCGCCGTACGACGTGAAGGCGCTGGCCCAGGTGCACTGCCACCAGCACGCCGTCCTCGGCTGGGACGCCGACCGCTCACTGCTCGAGCGCAGCGGCGTCGAGGTCGAGCGACTCGACTCCGGCTGCTGCGGCCTGGCCGGCAACTTCGGCTTCACCGCCGGGCACGGTGACGTGAGCCGGGCCCTGGCCGAGCAGACCCTGCTGCCCCGCATCCGCGACGCCGCCGACGACACCGTCGTCCTGGCGGACGGGTTCTCCTGCCGCACCCAGATCCACGACCTCGACAGCTCAGGCCGCGAGGGCGTCCACCTCGCCGAGCTCCTGGCCGACCTGCTGAGCAACCCCGCCCCATCCCCGTCCGGAGGAGGAACACCATGAGCACCACCGTTGCCGACCGCGTCCTGGAGCGTCTGCGCGAATGGGGGGTCGAGCAGGTCTTCGGCTACCCGGGCGACGGCATCAACGGGATCCTCGGCGCCTTCTCCCGGGCCGACGACCAGCCCCGGTTCATCCAGGCACGGCACGAGGAGATGGCGGCGTTCGAGGCCGTGGGCTACGCGAAGTTCGCCGGCCGTCCGGGCGTCTGCCTGGCCACCTCCGGCCCCGGTGCCATCCACCTGCTCAACGGGCTGTACGACGCGAAGCTCGACCACGTGCCCGTGGTCGCCATCGTCGGCCAGACCAACCGCACCGCGATGGGGGGCAGCTACCAGCAGGAGGTCGACCTGATCAGCCTGTTCAAGGACGTCGCCAGCGACTACGTGCAGATGGTGACGGTGCCCGAGCAGATCCCCAACGTTCTCGACCGCGCCCTCCGGATCGCGACCAGCCGGCGCGCGCCCACCGCCGTGATCATCCCCAACGACGTGCAGGAGCTGGCCTACGAGCCGCCCACGCACGCCTTCAAGATGGTGCCCTCGAGCGTCGGGACGAGCTGGCCGAGCGTCTCGGCGGACGACGACGGGGTGCGCGCGGCGGCAGACCTGCTCAACGCCGGCACCAAGGTCGCCCTGCTGGTCGGGCAGGGAGCGCGTGGTGCCGCCGCCGAGGTCGAGCAGGTCGCCGACCTCCTCGGCGCCGGCGTGGCCAAGGCGCTGCTCGGCAAGGACGTCCTCTCCGACGAGCTGCCGTTCGTGACCGGCTCGATCGGCCTGCTCGGCACCCGGCCGAGCTACGAGATGATGCGCGGCTGCGACACCCTGCTCACGGTCGGCTCGAACTTCCCGTACACCCAGTTCATGCCCGACCTCGACCAGGCACGGGCCGTCCAGATCGACCTCGACGGCAGCCTGATCGGCATGCGCTACCCCTACGAGGTCAACCTCGTAGGAGACGCCCGGACCACCTTGCAGGCGCTGATCCCCCTGCTCGAGCGCAAGGACGACCGCGGCTGGCAGGAGCAGATCCAGGAGAACGTCGTCCGCTGGTGGGAGGTGATGGAGGCCGAGGCCCTCGTCGCCGCCAAGCCCGTCAACCCGATGCGGATCTTCAGCGAGTTCAGCAAGCAGGCGCCCCAGAACTGCCTGATCGCCGCCGACAGCGGGTCGGCCGCCAACTGGTACGCCCGCCAGGTGCGGATGCGCGGCGCCATGCGCGGCACCCTGTCCGGCACGCTGGCCACCATGGGGCCGGCCGTGCCCTACGCCATCGGTGCCAAGTTCGCCCACCCCGACCGGCCCGCGGTCGCGTTCGAGGGCGACGGCGCGATGCAGATGAACGGCCTGGCCGAGCTCCTCACGATCGCCCGCTACCACCGCGAGTGGACCGACCCACGGCTCGTCGTGGCCGTGCTCCACAACAACGACCTCAACCAGGTGACCTGGGAGCTGAGGGCGATGGGCGGCACGCCGGCCTTCGTCGAGTCGCAGGCGCTGCCCGACACGTCGTACGCCGACTTCGCGGCGTCGATCGGGCTCGGGGCGATCACGGTCACCGATCCCGAGCACCTGGAGGACGCCTGGCGCGAGGCGCTGTCCGCCGACCGGCCCTACGTCCTCGACGTGCACTGCGACCCGGACGTCCCGCCCATCCCGCCGCACGCGACGCTCGAGCAGATGACCGACATGGCCGCGGCCCTGATCAAGGGCGACACGTCGCGCTGGGGAGTGATCAAAGAGGGCATCAAGACCAAGGCGCAGGAGTTCCTGCCGCACGCCCATGACGACCACTGACCACGCGACGGCCTCGGACGTCGCCGTCTCGGACGTCGTGGCGCGGGCCTACACGATCCCCACCGAGCACCCGGAGGGCGACGGCACGCTGACCTGGGACGCCACGACGTGGGTGGTGGTCCGGGTCGGCACCGGCGACCCGGACCTGCCCACCGGGGTCGGCTGGACCTACGCGCCGGCCGCCGCCGTCGCCGTGGTCCGCGACCTCCTGGCCGAGCAGGTGGTCGGGCGCAACGCCCTCGACCCCCCGGCGGTGTGGGAGGCGATGGTGCGCGCGGTCCGCAACGCCGGACGCACCGGGCTGGTGACGATGGCGATCTCGGCGGTCGACACCGCCCTGTGGGACCTGGCGGCCCGGCTCGCCGGGCTCCCGCTGCACCGGCTGCTGGGCGCCGTACGCGACGACATCCCGGTCTACGGCAGTGGGGGCTTCACAACCGACCCCGAGGTCCGGCTCCGCGAGCAGGTGGAGGGCTGGGTCGAGCAGGGCATCCCGCGGGTCAAGCTGAAGATCGGTGAGTCGTGGGGCAGCGCCGTCGGGCGTGACCTCGAGCGCGTGGCCCTGGTCCGCCGCGTGGTGGGGGACGACACCGAGGTCTTCGTCGACGCCAACGGCGGCTACGACGCCCAGCAGGCGGTCCGGGTCGGTCGCCGGCCGGACGATCTCCGCGTGGTGTGGTTCGAGGAGCCGGTCAGCTCCGACGACCACGTCGGCCTGCGCCGGGTGCGGGAGTCCTCCGCGGCCGACGTGACGGCGGGGGAGTACGGCGACGGGCTCGCCTACTTCGCCCACCTGCTGGCCGCCGACACCGTCGACTGCGTGCAGGTCGACGTCACCCGCTGCGGCGGCTACACCGAGTGGCGGCGCATCGTCGCGCTCGCCGCCGCGTACGGGCTCGAGGTGTCCGGCCACTGCGCACCGTCGCTGCACGCGCCCGCGGCTGTGGCCACCGCGAACCTGCGCCACCTGGAGTGGTTCCACGACCACGTCCGGACCGAGAGCCGGTTCGTCGACGGCTTCTGCACGCCTCGGGCCGGAGCGATCGCACCGCCCGACGGTCCCGGACACGGCCTGAGCGTCCGCGACCAGGACCTCACGGAGTTCCGGGCCGCCTGACCTGGCACCCGGCCCCGATCAGCAGTCCCGACAGGAGAGGAGCAGACCATGACCGACAGCGGAGTGTGGAAGGACGAACGCGCACCGTCCGGCCACGATGGGCCTGGATCGCGTGGGCGGTCCTCGTGCTGGGCGTGCTGCTCATCGGCTGGGGCGTCATCGTCGGGTCCTGGGCGTGGGTCGTCCCGGGCGTGGCGGCCCTGGCGGTCGGCGGCCTGCTGGCCCGCGACGGCGGCTTCTTCTACGACGTGCAGGGCGGCGCCTCGGCCAAGGCGCAGGTCGAGGACGCCGCGCAAGACGAGGAGCACGAGTTCCCGGCGGCGGGTTCGATCCGCTCCGAGGCCGAGGTGAAGCGTGATGTCAAAGGCGGTGGGCGGGACACCGTGAGTGACCCACGACCGACGACCCACCGGGGTCCTGCGGCCGCGCGCCCTGCTCGCCCACGGCGAGCGCGGCGCGCTGTTCGGGCCCCGGGGCGA
>CAWFYO010000012.1:0-797243 GCA_963820015.1 uncultured Actinomycetota bacterium
CTGATCGGCCTCCGGCATGCCGACGGGGTCGTGGTCGACGGACGCTTCGAGCTGCTGCTACCCGACCACCCGCAGGTCTGGGCCTTCACCCGGAACCTCGGTGACGCGGTGCTGCTCGTGCTGGCCAACTGCTCGTCGTCGGCAGCCACGGTCGACGCCGGGTCCGTGCCGGCGCTGGACGGGTCGGAGGTGCTGCTGCCGACGCACGGCACGTCGTACTCGCTGACGCTGCAGCCCTGGGAATCGCGGATCCACCGGCTCCGGATGCGGTGATTGAATACCCTTGATCCACGGCCCGCGCGCCTACGACCCGTTCTGCGAGTTCGCGGCTGAGTGAGGCTGCCGCCGTCACAGCCTGCTCGCCGGGCGATCCCGCTCACCACGTGCGGTGGTACTCCAGCAGCGTCTCCAGCCGCCGATACCCGAGCGCGTGGTTGATGGCGTTCATGTGGACGTTCACCTCGGCGTTGCTCGTCTCCACGAGCTCGCAGGCCGGAACATCGGCCCGTAGGGCCCGGTGACTGGCGAGCTTGACCGCGAGCCCCAGGCGCCACCCGCGATGTCCTGGCAGCACCATGGTGACCCCGACGTGAGCGACACGGGGGTCGTGCAGGTTGACCCGCACACCCGTCAGCCCTGCCAGGACGCCGTCGGGAGACACGGCCGCCGACTCGAACGTCGCCAGCCCGATCGCCAGCCGACGCTCCTCCAACGCCCGGATCCGTGCGACGGTGAACGCGGCGTCCTCGAGACCGAGCTCACCTTGCGGGATCAGGCTCATCACCTGGCTCAGCGCCGCGGCGAACCCCTCGACAAGCCGGTCGGGGCACCGGTCGCGCCACGTGACGATCTCGTAGGGCCCGCGATGTGCCGCGACCTCATCCTCCAGAGCCGGCCACGCCGGCTCGGAGGCGGCCAGGTCGACGGCCTTCGTGCTCTCGCGGTTGGCCAAGGAGTAGCCCCTCACCACCGCGAAGGCAGCGTCTCCACCGTCACCACCGGGCTGCTCGTAGACCTCCGTCAGCACCCGGGTACGGCCGGCCGTCGCGGCCCGGCGCTCGATCTCCCTGACGAGCGCCGTGCCCACGCCTCGACGGCGGTGGTCCGGGTGCACCGCCACGTCGGCGTAGCCGACGGTGAGGTTGTCGTCCTGCGGCAGGTTGAGCAGGCCGGCGCCGGCCGGCTCGCCGTCCCTGAGGATCTCGAAGAGCTCGAACGCGAAGCTCGGGTGGGGCGTGGCCAGGGCACGACAGGACGACTCCCAGGTCTGCACCATCGCTTCGGGTCGGTGTCGTTGGGCAGCCGCCCACACGTCGTACCACTCACGCAGCAGCGGCTCGGCGGTCAGGTCGACGTCGCGGATCTCCATCACCCGAGCACGGTAGGAGACGGCCGCGCGTGACGGCGAGAGGATTCCGGCCTCAGAGCGACAGGCGGCGGCGTACGACCTCGGCGAGACGCTCGGCGACCGCGGTCGCCTCCCCGGCCGAGGCGGCCTCGACCATCACGCGCACCAGCGGCTCGGTGCCGGAGGGGCGGAGCAGGATGCGGCCGGAGTCGCCGAGCGTCGCCTGCTCGCGGGCGACCGCTGCGGTCAGCTCGGGGTCATCGGCGCGGTCCTTGTCGACGCCCGGCACGTTGAGGAGCACCTGGGGCATGCGGGTCATCACCGACGCGAGGTCGCGCAGGGTCGAGCCGGTGCGGGCCATCCGCTGCAGGACGTGGAGGGCGGTGAGGATGCCGTCGCCGGTCGTGGCGTGGTCGCTCATGATGATGTGCCCCGACTGCTCACCGCCGAGCCCGAACCCGCCGTCGCGCATCGCCTCGAGGACGTAGCGGTCGCCGACCGCGGTCTGGTGGACGCGGATGCCGGCGGCCTGCATCGCGTGCAGGAAGCCGAGGTTGCTCATCACGGTGGCCACCACGGTGTCGTGGGCCAGCCGGCCGCGCTCGTGGCGGTCGATGGCCAGCATCGCCATCAGCTGGTCACCGTCGACGACGGTGCCGGTGTGGTCGACGGCCAGGCACCGGTCGGCGTCGCCGTCGAGAGCGAAGCCGGCGTCGGCGCCGTGCTCGACGACGGCCGCGCACAGACCCTCGAGGTGGGTCGAGCCGCAGCCGTGATTGATGTTGAGGCCGTCGGGCTGGTCGTTGATGGCGATGACGTCGGCACCGGCGGCCCGGAGCGCCTCCGGTCCGACCTGGTAGGCCGCGCCGTGCGCGCAGTCGAGCACGACCCGCAGCCCGGTGAGCGGAAGGTCGAGGGTGCCGACCAGGTGGGCGGAGTAGATGGCCACGGTGTCGGCGTAGGGCCGGACCCGGCCGATGTCGCCGCCGGTCGGACGGTCCCAGTCCTCGGCGAGGTGGTCCTCGATCTCGCGCTCGAGGGCGTCGTCGAGCTTCACGCCCCCACGGGCCAGGAACTTGATGCCGTTGTCGGGCATCGGGTTGTGGGAAGCGCTGATCACCACCCCGAGGTCGGCGCCGAGCGCTTCGGTGAGGTAGGCGACGCCGGGCGTCGGGAGGATGCGGAGTCGGAGCACGTCGACGCCGGCCGAGGCGAGCCCGGCGACGACGGCGTGCTCGAGGAACTGCCCCGAGATCCGGGTGTCCCGGCCCACTACGGCGACCGGACGGCGCCCCTCGAACGAGCCGTGGTCGACCAGCACCCGGGCCGCGGCGACCCCGAGGTCGACCGCGAGCTCGGCCGTGATGACGACGTTGGCGAGCCCGCGGACTCCGTCGGTCCCGAAGATCCTCTGTCCCATCGGGGGCGGAGGGACGTCAGCGCTTGCTGTACTGGGGAGCCTTGCGGGCCTTCTTCAGACCGGCCTTCTTGCGCTCGATGACGCGCGCGTCGCGGGTCAGCAGCCCGGCCTTCTTCAGGGTCGGCCGGTTGGCCTCCACGTCGATCGCGTTGAGCGCCCGGGCCACGCCGAGGCGCAGCGCGCCGGCCTGGCCGGTGATGCCGCCACCGTGGATGCGGGCGATCACGTCGAAGCGACCGTCGAGGTGGAGCGCGGCGAACGGCTCGTTGACGACCTGCTGGTGGAGCTTGTTGGGGAAGTAGGAGTCGAGGGGACGACCGTTGATGGTCCACACGCCGGTGCCGGGCATGATCCGCACGCGGGCCACAGCCTCCTTGCGGCGGCCGGTCGCGGCGGCCGGGGCGATGGTCGCGGGACGGGCGGGGTCCTCGACGGCGGAGGACTCGGAGGTGTAGGCGACGCCCTGCTCGTCGGTCGCGAACACCTCGGTCCCGGCCTCGGTCTCGGTGGTGCTGGTGGTGGTGTCGTTGTCAGCCACTGAAATACCTTCGCTCTGCTGCGTCTGGGGAGTCTGTGAGGTCACTGGTTCGCCGGTCACTGGGAGATCTGGGTGATCTCGAACGGCTTGGCCTGCTGGGCCTGGTGCGGGTGGTTCGGGCCGGCGTAGACCTTGAGCTTCTTGATCATCTGGCGGCCGAGCTTGTTCTTCGGGAGCATCCCCCACACCGCCTTCTCGATGACCTTGCGGGCGTCCTTGTCGAGCTGCTGCCCGACCGGGGTCGCGGTCAGACCACCCGGGTAGCCGGAGTGGCGGTACATGAGCTTGCTCGTCAACTTGTCACCGGTCAGCGCGACCTTCTCGGCGTTGACGACGATGACGAAGTCGCCCATGTCCATGTGAGGGGCGAAGGTGGGCTTGTGCTTGCCACGCAGCAGGTTGGCGACCTGGACGGCGAGCTTGCCGAGGACCACGTCGTCGGCGTCGATGACGTGCCACTCGCGGTGGATGTCTCCGGGCTTGGGGCTGTACGTACGCACGTGCGTCTGCCTCACTCGTTCGTTGGGCCCGGCGGACGGGTGTCCACCGGAGGTGTCGCTGCGGCCTCTGACGAACGCCTCACGAGGGAGGTAAACTGCCCGGCTCCAGTGCGTCCGGGTCTGCCCGGCGTGGTGAGCACGCCGAGCGGCAGAAGTCGCGAGGAGAGAATCTACCGTTTGCCCTGCTCAGGCGCCAAAACGGGCAGGACCCCGGCGACTTACCATCAGGGCATGGCGCGGCAGCCGGCTCCGGACCCGTTGGTCTGCACGGCGTGCGGAGCCGGACTCCCGGCCACCGCGAAGTTCTGCTTGGAGTGCGGAACGCCGGTCCCCGGCGCAGTCGACCGCGAGACCAGGCGCACGGTCACGCTGCTCTTCACCGACGTCACGGGCTCGACGGCCCTGGGTGAGCTGCTGGACCCCGAGTCGTACCGCGGGATCATGGGGCGCTACTTCGAGGTCGCCCGGGCGGCCGTGGAGCGCCACGGTGGATGGGTCGAGAAGTTCGTGGGCGACGCTGTGCTGGCGGTCTTCGGAGTGCCGGCGATCCATGAGGACGACGCGCTGCGGGCGGTGCGCGCGGCTCGCGACCTCAATGACGCCGTAGCCGACCTTGCCGAGGAGGTCCTGGCCGAACTCGGTGTCCGGCTCGCCATCCGGACCGGGGTCAACACCGGCTCCGTGGTGGCCGGCTCGGCTCGCGCCGGCGGCTCGTTCGCCACAGGCGACGCCGTGAACACTGCGGCACGGCTCGAGCAGGCCGCCGCGCCCGGGCAGATCCTGCTGGGTGATCCCACTTACCACCTGGTCCGCGACGCCGTCGAGGTCGAGGGTCCGTGGTCGGTGTCGGCCAAGGGCAAGGCCGAGCCGGTCCATGCCTACCGCCTGTTGAAGGTGTACGCCACGAGGTACGGCCACAGCCGGCGCGAGGACTCCATCCTCATCGGGCGGGAATCGGAGACCTGGGTCCTCACCGAAGCCTTCGAGCGGACCATCGCCTCGGGCCACAGCCACCTGGTCACCGTCCTCGGGCCACCCGGCATCGGGAAGTCGCGGCTCGTGGGCGAGTTCGTCGCCCGAGTCGGCGAGCGGGCTGAGGTGGCGCAGGGACGCTGCGTCTCCTACGGCCGAGGCATCACCTACTGGCCTCTGGTGCAGGCGCTGCGTGACACCCTCCATCTGGTCGGCACGGAGTCCGACGAGACCACCCGACACGCGCTCGAGAGCGCCCTGGGCCGGGCTCCCGATCGCGACGACGTCATCACGTCCCTGCTGCCGCTGCTCGGCAAGACCGGCACGCCGCCCGGCAAGGACCAGACGTTCTGGTCAGTCCGTCGTCTGCTGGAAGAAGTGGCGTCCCGGCGTCCACTCGTGCTGAACATCGACGACCTGCATTGGGCCGAGCCCACCCTTCTGGAGTTCCTCGAGCTGTTAGGCACCGAGGTTTCCGAACTGCCACTGTTCGTTCTCTGCCAGGCCCGCCCGGAGCTGCTGGAGCAGCACCCCGGGTGGGGATCGGGTGCTCCGGAGTCGCTGACGTTCGGGCTCGACCCCCTCAGCCGTGCCGACATCGAGGCCTCGGTCGCTGCGCTGCTCGACGGGGAGATGCCTGAGGGATTCGCGGATGCGGTATCCGAGCGGTCGGGTGGCAACCCCCTGTTCGTCGAAGAGATCGTCGCCCACCTCATCGAGACGGACGTCCTCAAGGAGCAGCCCGACGGCCGTTGGGAGGTCGTCGGCGACCTGGCCACGGCTGAGCTGCCGCCCACTGTCACCGCCCTCCTGGCGGCACGCCTGGAGGGGCTGCCGACGGTCGAACGAGATCTCCTCGAACGTCTGTCGGTGATCGGCCTGGAGTTCAGCACGTCCGACGCCACCCTCCTCGCGGGCGAAAGGAGCGCCACGGAGCTGACCTCCGTGCTCGCGTCTCTGACCCGGCGCGACCTGGTCCAGCGCAAGAGGTCACCGCAGGACGACTCCTGGGCGTTCAAGCACGTCCTGGTCCGCGACGCCGCCTACGACGGGCTCTCGAAGTCCCTGAGATCCGAGCTCCACGAGCGGTTCGCCGACGGCCTGCTGGCGCGCGACGAGGCTGAGGCGGCCGGCGAGCAGGCAGGGCTGGTGGCACACCACTTGGAGCAGGCGGCTCGCTTTCGTCGCGAGCTGGGAACCCGAGGGCCGGAGGTCAAGGCGCTCGTGCACCGGGCGGTGGATGCTCTGTGCATCGCCGCGGGCGAGGCCCGCGACAGAGAGCGGTTCGAGGACCACGCGGGCTACCTGCGACGGGCGCTCCGGCTGGAGCCGCCTGCGCCCGCGATCACGCGGCGCCTCCTGGCCGGCTTGTCCGACAACTATCGCGAAGCCCTCCAGCTCGACCGGTTCGGTGACGTGCTGGACACCTATGAGGCAACGTTCGACGGATCCGAGGTCGAGGTGGACCTCGCGTTCCTGGTCACCATGCGTCTCCAGCACGAGCTCCTGGCGGGAGCCGCGGTGGACCCGGCTCAGGTGTCCCGCGCCGCGGAGGATCTGGTGACTCTCGGTCGAGCCGCCGACGACCCGGGCTCGGTGGTGCGCGGCCTCTTGGTCAGGGCGGAGTGCGCCGCGATGCTCGGGCTGTGGCAAGACGGAGCCGCCTACTGCGACGGTGTCATCCGCATCGGCTCTCCGGCGCAGGTCCGAGAGGCACTCGAGATGCAGAGTTCGCACCTCTACTACGGCTCTGGCAGCCTCCGCGCCTATCGAGACGTCGTCGTCACAGGAGATCGACTCCGCGGCCGCTCGGAGCTGCGCGACGTGGTGGCCATGGTCCTAGATGCAACGGTCCTGGCAGCCGATGGGTCCCCGGACGCGGGCCGGGCTCTTCGCGCGGCCGAGGTTCGGGCCGCGGAGCTGTATGCCGCCGGTGGGCTAACCGCGCCGACACCAGGCTTCCTCGCGCAGGGATACATGCTGGCCCGGGACCTTGACAGCGCGATCGCATCCACCCAGGTCTTCGCTGCCTGGCTTCGCGGCGGGGGCGCGCTGAGCTACGCCTCGACGAGCCTTCTCGAGCAGGCCCTGCTCATGCTCGAAAGAGGAGACCGGGTGGAGTACGTGGTCCCCCTCGTCGAGGAGGCCAGCGGCTATCTCTCGCCCTACGACGTCATTTCGGTCTCCTACTTCGCCGCCAGCCGGGCGATCCTGGCGGCCCGCGCCGAAGATCTTCCGAAGGCGGTGGCGCTGACCGACGAGGCCTTGCGGCGCGTGGACGGGACGCAGCAGGTCTGGGCGCAAGCCGACCTCCGCCGCTGGCTGAGCGTGGTGCCGCGGACCACCGGTGACGTCATTCACGAGCGTCGGCTCCTGCTGGAAGCCATCGAGATGTACCACCGTAAGGAGATCTGCAGCTACGACCCCGAGATCGAAGCCCGCTTGGCCGAGCTCGGTCCTTAGTCGGCCTCGGCCTCGCGCAGGCGGGCGCAGACCAAGGTCAGCAGACCCGTCGCGACGCCGGGCTCGGACTCCAACAGCTGCTGGAAGGGGCCGTGCGGCACCGCGAGGGTGTGCAAGGCGGTCGTGGCGGTGACGGAGGCGGACCGCTTCTTGCCGTCGATCAGGCTGATCTCGCCGAAGTAGTCGCCGGCGTGCAGCTCGCGCCTGGGTCTCCCGTGCACGCTCACCTCGGCGGTGCCGTCGAGGATGATGTGGAGCGCGAGCGCGCCCTCACCCTCCTTGGCGATCTCGTGCCCGGCCTGGTGGGTCGTCGTACGGCAGGCGTCGGCGAGCTTGCCGAGCTGCCGGGAGGACAGCCCGGAGAAGATCGGCACCCGGGCCAGGTGTGCCTGGCGGTCCTTGACGTTCTCGGTCATGGCGTCCCTTCCTGACGGTGGCCTGACGGTGGCCGGAGCATAACGCGGCACAGCGGCCCTGCGTCGAGACCTCGTCGAGACCTCGTCGAGACCTCTCAGCCGGCTCCTCCAGGCTCGCTGGACGAAACCGGATTCGCTCTCCGGGAGTGCCCGGACTAGTTTTGCAGGGTGACTGACTCCCTCACCGTCCGCGACAACCGCACCGGCCAGGAGTACGACGTACCGATCGAGAGCGGTGCGGTCAAGGGCGCGGACCTCGGCAAGATCAAGGACTCCCGCGGCACGCCGCTGTCGGTGTACGACCCCGGCTTCGTGAACACCGCCTCCTGCAAGAGCAGCGTCACCTACATCGACGGTGACGAGGGCATCTTGGAGTACCGCGGCTACCCGATCGAGCAGCTGGCCGAGAAGTCGACGTTCCTCGAGGTCTCCTACCTGCTGGTGCACGGCGAGCTGCCGACGCAGGCGCAGTACGAGACGTGGGTGCACGACATCACCTACCACACGTTCGTGCACGAGAACGTCAAGGAGTTCATGCAGGGCTTCCGCTACGACGCCCACCCGATGGGCATGCTGATGGCCTCCGTCGGCGCGCTGTCGACGTTCTATCCCGATGCCCGCCACATCGACGACGACGAGATCCGCCAGCTCCAGATCGTCCGGATGATCGCCAAGATGCCGACGCTCGGCGCGTGGTCGTACCGCCATGCCCAGGGCAAGCCGTTCGTCTACCCCGACAACGAGCTGGGCTACACCGCCAACTTCCTCTCGATGCTGTTCCGGATGAGCGAGGACCGCTTCACCGCGGACGAGCGGCTGGTCAAGGCGCTGGACGTGCTCTTCATCCTGCACGCCGACCACGAGCAGAACTGCTCGACCAACGCCGTACGCTCGGTCGGCTCCTCGCAGGTCGACCCCTACTCCGCGGTCGCGGCCGGCGTGGCCGCCCTCTACGGCCCGCTCCACGGCGGGGCCAACGAGGCCGTGCTGCGGATGCTGCGCCGGATCAAGACCAAGGACAACGTCCCGGACTTCATCGAGGGCGTGAAGAGCGGCAACGAGCGGCTGATGGGGTTCGGCCACCGCGTCTACAAGAACTACGACCCGCGGGCCAAGATCATCAAGAAGGCCTGCGACGACGTGTTCGAGGTGACCGGCGTCAACCCCCTGCTCGAGATCGCCCAGGAGCTGGAGAAGATCGCCCTCGAGGACGACTACTTCGTCTCGCGCCGGCTCTACCCCAACGTCGACTTCTACTCCGGCCTGATCTACGAGGCGTTCCAGTTCCCGCCGGAGATGTTCACCGTGCTCTTCGCGATCGGGCGCACCCCGGGCTGGCTGGCCCAGTGGCTCGAGCTCGTGCAGGACAAGGAGCAGAAGATCGCGCGCCCCAAGCAGATCTACACCGGGGAGCGCACCCTCGACTTCGTGCCGGCCTCCGAGCGCTGGCGCTGAGCCCGCTCAGGCGCCGAACGCGGCCATCACCCGCTCGGCGGTCCGGTGAGCGATGTCGTAGCCGTGCTCCATCGCGCGGCGGAAATGCAGCCCCGACCAGATGCGGGCGTTGAAGGCGTCGTACTCGATCTCGGACAGGTGGGCATAGACCCGCGGCGTGGGTGAGTTCACCGATCCCAGCTCCAGCGCGGTGTCCTCACCGAGCGTCTGCCGGATCACCTCGACGGCTGGGCCGGTCAGGGAGGCGTGGCCACTGACGTACTCGGAGTAGTTCGGGTTGGGGATCAGAGGCGCCCAGCCCGGCTCGACCGCGGTGCCGGGATTTCCGTCGAGGTCTGCCCCGGCGATGGCCTGGCTCGGGCGCCAGAGACCGACGTCGCGCTTCAGGCCCCAGCAGCGGATCGCCGAGTCGGTCATGGCGCCGTGGATCATCGCGAACAGCCGGGCGGTCACGAGGAGACCGAGGGGGTGGCTCGAGAGGTACCGCAGCAGTGCGTCGCTCACCGTCGTCGCGGAGTTGCTGTTGAAGAACTGGGCGGTCGCGGTCTGCTCCGGCGTCCGCTCGGACGAGCCGACGCTGCCGAGCCGGCGTACCTCGTCGAAGTCCGCGGCGTATGCGGCCGAGCTCAGCGAGAACGGCCCAGCCGGAGCCGGCACGCTGACGAAGAGCGGCCGCAGCGACCCCAGCCAGGCGGCGAGCATGTCCGTGGCCGGCGGGTTGGGCTGCCACACCCCCGGGCCGGCGGTCTTGGAGTAGTGGATGCTCGGATCGAGGTAGTGGTCGCCGGCGCGCTGCGCGATCAGGTCGGCAGCCGCTCCCGCGCCCACACGGGACCCCTTGGCCCGCTGGCGATCGGGAAGACCGGTCAGGCTGGCTGCGAGATCGGCGTCCAGCATCGGCTTGAGCCCGGGGTAGTAGTGGACCAGGACGTCGTGAGCTGCGGACGCGACCGCAGCGGTCTCCGAGCTCCCACCGAGGTGGGCGGACCTGCCCGCGGCGCGGTGCAGCGCGACGGAGACGAAGCCGAGCACCGGAACGCCGACCGGAACCGGTGTCAGGGCGTCGGCGTAGATCGTGCGCATCGAGATCCGCTCCCAGTCGAGCACCACCTGGGCGCTCTCGGGCGAGGCGGCACGAGCGCCCGCGGTGAGGACGTCGGGACCCAGGGCGAGGGAGACCGAGGTGGCTCCGGCGCCGACGGCGAACGAGCGACGAGTGACGTGCATGAGGACCTCCGTGAGCGGAGCGGCCGCGCGTGCGACCTTTCGTTTCCTTGCTCACCCCGGTCTAGTCCGTGGCGTCAGCAGCGCCCATTCGCCATCAGGCGAAGGTCTGGAGCCGTTCGCGCAGGTCGACGCCCTCTCCATGCGTGCCGTGCAGGTGGGCCACCGCAGCGACCCGGTTGCTGACGCCGAGCTTGCGGTAGGCGTTCTCCAGGTGCTTGCGGACCGTGCTCACCGACACGCACATCTGCTCGGCGATCTCGGCGTTCCCGAGCCCGGCCGCCACGTGTCCCAGCACGCGGCGCTCGCTGGCCGTGACCGAGGGGGGCAGGTGGGGGACCGGCCGCTCGCGCACGAGCCGGCGCAGCGTGGGCGCGATCATCCGGAACGTGGCGAGCTCCTCGGCGGAGAAGGGCACCGACTCCCGGAGGAAGCCGTACTGCAGGACGTGCCGGCTGCCGTTGGTGAACCCGACGGAGAGGGTGTCCGCGTCGAGGGGGACGGCACAGGGCTCGGCCAGCTGGGGGTTGCGGGTCCAGTGCATCCAGCCCGTGTAGAACGGGCCGCCGTGCTCGTGACCTGCGTCCTTGCCGAACGGGCGCTCGAAGGGGCGACACCGGCTTCCCGCCGGCGCATAGCCGACGACGCCGAGCATCGTGCCGCGTTCGTCGGCGTGCGTGACCCCGAGGACGTCGCAGGGGACGAGGCGGTGGATCGCGGCGAAGACGTCGGCTCCCGGGAACGGGTCCCCCGGGATCGGCTCGGCAAGGAGCAAGGAGCGCAGAGCGGCCTGCCGCGTCTCCGTCAACGTCACGTCGGGCATCGCATTGCCCTCCTTCGTGGCAGCCGATGCTACGCCGTCACGCGGCGGCGCGCTCGACCTCCAGCAGCGACTGGGAGTGCCGCTCGGCCTCGAAGGCCTCGCGGCCACCGCGGAAGCCGAACAGCCGTTTGGTCCACAGCAGGTACACGACGGCGAAGACGTTGAGGGCGAACGCGACGACGCGCAGCCAGGTGACCCGATCGACGAGCTCGTAGATCTCGAGGGGGATGAAGACCAGGGTGCCGACCATCGCGACGTACTCGCCCCACCGCTTCATCAGCCACAGCCCGACGCCCTCGAGCAGCTCGAGCGCGCCGTAGGCCAGCACCCCGACGGCGACCAGCTCGAGGGTGCTGTGCTGGGCGTCGAGGGCCTTCTGGACCAGTTTGACCGGCCCGGTGTTCTGCAGGTCGATCCCGAGCTTGGTGGCCAGCGGTTGGAGCGTCGGCAGGTAGTCGCGGAAGACCTGCTCCAGGGCGTCCTGGGCACCGTTGAACCGGTAGATGCCGTAGGCGAGGGCCACGAGCAGCAGCCCGCGGATGAACCGCTCGGCCGCCAGCAGCCTGAGGATGAACGCGTCGCGCAGCGCCTTCCCGCGCAGCACGATCGGGGCCTCCTCGGCCGGGCCGGACCCCTGCGGCGGCCCCACCACGAAGTCGGCGCAGCGCAGGCAGCGCCAGGCCTCACCGTCGACCGTCTGGACGTGGATCCGGTCGGCAAGCTCGGTCTCGGAGGGGTTCCAGGTCACGTGGCCGTGCCGGCCACAGCTGCGCAGCTCCCAGCTCCAGCGAACCCAGGGTGTCTTCACCGGGCGCAGCCTAGGGGCGGGACGCGGACCCGGCGCTCACCCGGAGGGCGGAAAAGATCAAGCGCGGCCGGGTCGGCACCCGACAGAATCCGAACGTGCCCATGACGACCACCACCTCCGCCTTGGAAGCCGCCCTCGACCACCTGCGTGCCGCGCCGCCGGATGACGGCGTCCTGACCCTCGTCGTACGACGGCCCGCACTCAAGACGCGGGAGATCCTGACCGAGGGGGTGGTCGACGCCGACGACGGGCTGATCGGGGACAACTGGTACGCCAGGGCGACCTCCCACGCGATCGCCGAGGGTCGTCATCGCGACGCGATGATCACCGTGATGGGCTCCCGGATGGTGGGCCTGCTGGCCGACACCGACGCCGAGCGCGCGTGGGCGGGCGACCAGCTCTACGTCGACCTGGACCTGTCCCACGACAACCTCCCGGCCGGCAGCCGGGTCGCGATCGGCGACGACGTCGTGCTCGAGGTGAGCCTCAAGCCGCACCAGGGCTGCGCGAAGTTCCGTGCCCGGTTCGGCGACGACGTGGTGGCGTTCGTCAACAGCGACGAGGGCAAGCGGCTCCGGTTGCGCGGCCTGAACGCCAGCGTCGTCCAGGGGGGCGTCGTCCGCCCCGGCGACCGCGTCCGCCGCCTCTGAGGGATTTTCAAGGGCGGTCCAGCGACCTTTCAGCAACGTCACAGGCAGGTGGGGCATCGTCGTGCTCGTGAACGACGAGTCCAACCGACCGCAGGAGCCCGGACCCGACCACCACTGGGGCGAGCAGCCGCCGACCGCTCCCCCGACCTGGTCGCCCTACGGGACCGCGCCCACCGCCGACGCCGGGCAGACGATGCCCCTGCGGCTCGACGGCCCGGTGCTGCCGCCGGACCGCGAAGCGGCGCCGGCCTCCGGTGGGAACCGAGGCAAGGGGCTGGCAGCCTCCGTGGTTGCGGCCAGTCTCCTTCTCGGAGCCGCCGCCGGCGTCGGTGGCGCCGCGCTGTGGACCAACACCCACGACGCCGCACCGTCGTCGGCGGTGGTGGTGCAGTCGGGTGCCGCGAGCACGTCGCCGGCCGCCGACGGCTCGATCGAGAAGGTCGCCCAGGCAGTGCTGCCCTCCGTGGTGATGATCAACGTCAGCGGACCGGGCGGCTCAGGGTCCGGCTCGGGCATCATCCTCAGCGCCGACGGCAAGATCCTCACCAACAACCACGTGGCCTCGCTCGCCGGCAAGAACGGTCAGCTCAGCGTGTCGTTCAATGACGGCTCGCACGCCCCGGCGAAGGTCCTCGGCACCGACCCGCTGACCGACACCGCGGTGATCCAGGCCCAGAACGTCTCCGGCCTCACTCCGGCCACGATCGGCCACTCCTCGAGCCTCCAGGTGGGCCAGGGCGTCGTCGCGATCGGCTCGCCGTTCGGCCTCGACGCCACCGTCACCAGCGGCATCGTCAGCGCCCTCGACCGGCCGGTCAACGTCGGCACGGTCAGCCAGGGCAACGCCACGGTCTACCCAGCGATCCAGACCGACGCCGCGATCAACCCGGGCAACTCAGGTGGCCCGCTGGTCAACCTCGCCGGCGAGGTCGTCGGCATCGACTCCGCGATCCAGTCCGCCACCAACGGTACGGGCCAGGGCGAGCCAGGCTCGATCGGGCTCGGGTTCGCGATCCCGATCGACGAGGTGCTGCCGATCGTCCAGCAGATGATCAAGGGCGAGACCCCGACCCATGCCAGGCTCGGCATCGGCGTCGAGAACGCTACGACGGGCGCGGGGGCGCAGGTCGCCGACGGGGCCAAGATCCAGCAGGTCAACAACGGCTCGGCCGCCGCCGGCGCCGGGCTCAAGGCCGGCGACGTGATCACCAAGGTCGACGACCACCTGATCACCTCCTCCGACGGCCTGGTCGCCACCATCCGCGCCTACCGCCCCGGTGACAGCGTCACGGTGACCTACACCCGCGGCGGCTCCACCCACACGGTGCAGGTCACGCTCGACTCCGACGCGGCCACCACCAACTCCTGATCCCGCGGGACCGCGGGTACGTCCCTCGAGCCGGCGTACCCGTGGTCTCGCGTCAGCGGCGTGCCTGTGGCGTCGTCGTACGGCCCGCCACCCCCCGGAGCGGACCGTACGACGTCGCGTCGGCAGGGCCGATGCCGGCTCAGCAGGCGAACTGCGCGAGCAGGTTGTGGACGAAGCTCGCGACCTGCTGGTCCTCGGCGGCCGTGTTGGTGCGGTGCTGGATGGATCGGCCGAGCCGGTGGATGTCCGAGCGCAGGGTCTGCACGTCGTCGCTGCTCGTGCGGGCGGCCTTCTTCTGGTCCACCAGTGCCGCGATCTCCGCGATCAGCGCCTTGCGCTCCACGACGTTGGTGGCGCTCTTCAGCTGCTTGGCCAGAGCGCTGATCTGCTGGCCCAGAGCGGCTCGTTCGGCAGGCGTGTCCGCCTTGGCGCCGCGAGCGGCCTTCACCGACTCGACGAACGCTGCTCGGGCCGCACGGCGGGCGTCCGCAGACTTCACGTCATCGCGCAGGCTGTGCACGAACGTGGAGACCTGCTGCTTGATGTCGGCGCCCGACACGCAGGTGGCAGCACCGGCGGGCGCGACCGTCCCGGTCGGGAGCGCCAGCGCGGGAGGTGGCGAGCGTGGCGAGCGTGGCGATGACGAGCAGAACACGATGCTTCACGAATGCCTCCTAGGCCCGGTGTGTGGTTTCCCAACCCCGAGGGCCGGTTTCGACCCACGCTCCTTCAGCGCCGGAGGTCGGCAAAATGTCACGGCTCGCCTGACCTCGGGCGCTCGCCCACCGTCTTCGCGCCACCTGGACGTCGGGTCAGCGGATGCGGCGGACCCGGGCCTCGTCCCACACCGGGCCGTCGGACTCGTAGACGTCACCATCGGCGCCGTAGACCAGGAACCGGTCGAAGCCGCGGGCGAACCAGCGGTCGTGGGTGACCGCGACGACCGTGCCCTCGAACGCCTCGAGGCCCTCCTCGAGCGCCTCGGCGGACTGCACGTCGAGGTTGTCGGTCGGCTCGTCGAGCAGCAGCAACGTCGCCCCTGACAGCTCCAGCAGCAGGATCTGGAACCTGGCCTGCTGCCCGCCCGAGAGCGAATCGAACCTCTGCTCCGAGGCGTGGGCGAGCTCGTAGCGGTCGAGCACCCGGGCCGCGGCCTCGCGGCCCATCCCGGTGCGTCCGTCGGGCCGGCCGTCCCCGCGGTGCAGGATCTCCAGCAGCGTCCGGCCGACCAGCTCCGGATGCTCGTGCGTCTGCACGAACCACCCCGGTCGCACCCGCGCGCCGAGCTTGGCCTTGCCGGTGTGACGAACCGGGTCGATCGGCGTCTCGTCGACCGGTCGGTGCTCGACGTCGGGGTCCGACCCACCCGCGGCGAGCAGCCGCAGGAAGTGGGACTTGCCCGACCCGTTGCTGCCGAGCACCGCGACCCGCTCGCCGTACCAGACCTCGAGGTCGAACGGATGCATCAACCCGGTCAGCTCGAGCCGTTCGCAGACCACCGCCCGCTTGCCGGTGCGACCGCCGGTGAGCCGCATCGAGACGCTCTGCTCGCGCGGCTGCTCGGTGGGTGGGCCGGCTTCCTCGAACTTCCGGAGGCGGGTCTGGGCGGCCTTGTACTGCGAGGCCATGCCGTCGTTGTACTCGGCCTTGATCTTCAGCCGCAGCACCAGCGCCTTGATCTTGGCGTGCTCCTCGTCCCAGCGGCGCCGCATCTCCTCGAAGCGGGCGAACCGGTCGCGCCGCGCCTCGTGGTACGACGCGAACCCGCCGGGGTGCGTCCACACGGAGTTGCCCCCACCGAACGAGCCGAGCTCGACGGTGACGATCCGGGTGGCGGTGTTGTTCAGCAGCTCCCGGTCGTGGCTGATGAACAGGATCGTCTTGTCGGAGTCACGGATCCGCTCCTCGAGCCAGACCTTGCCCGGCACGTCGAGGAAGTTGTCCGGCTCGTCGAGGAGGAGCACCTCGTCGGGGCCGGCGAGGAGGTACTCCAGCACCAGCCGCTTCTGCTCGCCGCCGGAGAGGGTGCGCAGCTCGCGGTACTTGGCGCGGTCGTAGGGCAGACCCAGGCCGCGGACCGTGCAGACGTCCCAGACGACCTCGATGTCGTAGCCGCCGGCGTCGGCGTACTCCGAGAGCGCCTCGGCGTAGCGCAGCTGGGTCTTCTCGTCGTCGGTCTCCATGAGCGCGAGCTCCCAGCGCTCCACCTCGGCGGCGGCCGCACGGACGCGGGCCGGCGAGACCGACATCAGCAGGTCGGCGACGGTCGGCTGGTCGCCGAGGTCGTGCCCGACCATCTGCCGCATCACCCCGAGGCCGCCGCTGCGGGTGACGACGCCCGCGTGCGGAGCCAGGTCGCCGGTGATGATCCGCAGCAGGGTGGTCTTGCCGGCGCCGTTGGCGCCGACCAGGGCGACCTTGGCGCCGTCGCCCACCCGGAACGACACGTCGTCGAGCAGCACCCGCCCGTCCGGCAGCTCGTAGCGCACTCCGGCGACGTCCACGTGACCCACGAGGAGACATTGTCCGTGAGGCCTCCGGGTCGGCGCACCCGGGTTTCCCGGCAGGGGCAGCTAGCGCGCGTTCTCGCGCAGCGTGGAGGTGCGTGCCCCGCGCACGGTGAGCAGCGCGAACGCCGTGGCCACCACGAAGAGCACCACCATCACCAGGACGCTGAGCCGCAGTCCGCTGGAGAGGTGGAACGACGGCAGCACCCGCGGGGTGAGCGCAGTGTCGGCGAAGCCGAGGGTCACGGTCTTGACCACGACGTACTGGGCCAGGGCCCCGGCCGCGACCCCGGCCAGCGCCGCCGCGCCGATCACCACCAGGAACTCGATCACGACGGCGGCCATCACCGACCGCCGGGTCACCCCCACCACGCGCAGCGAGGCGGCGTCGCGACGGCGGGACGGGAGCTGGACGGCGAGGTTGGCCGCGAGCCCGGCCAGGGCGAGCAGGACGACCAGCACCGTGACCACGGTGTAGAGCCGGAGCGCGAGTGCGAAGGCGTCCTGGTCGAGCACGCTCCTGGCCTGCGCCTCGGTCGCCGGCCGGCTGAGCCCGCGCCGGGCCAGCTCGTCGAGGACGGGTTGCGGAGTGTCCGCCCGGGCCCAGATGAAGACCGACGTGTCGCTGTTGGTCTGGACGGCGCTACGGATGAACGCGTTGAAGTCCATCACCACCCCGGAAGGCCCCCGGAACGGCGTCGACTCGGCCCTCCCGACCGACTGCACCTTGAACGTGCGGGTCGAGCCGGTGGTGAGGGTGCGCTGCGGCTTCACCTGCCGGCCCAGGAGCACCGGCACGACCGCCGGCAGGTCGTCGGGGCTGATGCCGGCGTACGACGCGGAGGAGCGCGAGCTGAACGAGAGCATCAGGTGCCCGCCCTCGACGGTCGGCCCGTCCTGCACGGCCGTCGGCGAGCTGGTCTGGGCCTGGGCGACGTGCCACGACCGGTCGAGCACCCCCGGCACGTCGTGGCCGTCGACCTGGAAGCGGTCGATGTCCACCGTGCCGTGCATCGCCTCGACCAGCGCGGACGGCCCGCCGAAGCTGATCTTCTCGACCCGGCAGCCGATCCGGCAGGTGGGGAGCCGGCGGGTGACCGTCGAGGGTCCGGGGTCGAAGGGGCCGACCGCGAGCTCGCGCAGAGCGCCGTCGTCATCGAGGACGGTGAGGGTCAGGCCGAGCTGGTCGAAGTCGCCCTGCACCCGGTTGGTGAGGCCGACGGTGAGCCGCTGGCCGCGCAGGACGATCGGCGGCCGCCGGAGCCCGAGCTCGCGAGCGATGTCGGCGGCGGACCGGCCGGGTGTCCAGGCCGACGGCCACGTGGCGACCCGCGCGAGCCGCGACGTGTCGAGGACCGTGCGCGGCACGATGACCTGGGTGGTGGTGTCGCCGTTGGGGTAGTCGACGGCCGCGGCCATCAGCCACCGCCCCTGCGGGTCGAGCTGCTCGGTCAGCCCGACCGCCCGGGTGAGCGGGAGCCTGGTGGAGTAGGACAGCGGGGCACCGACCTCGGTGGCGGCCGCGCTGGCGCGCCAGGTGGATGCCGCGAGCGACACCCCGACGGAGAACACGGCGACGGTGAGCGCAGCCGTCACCGGGAGGATCACCATGGTGCCCTCTCGGCGCCGGCGTACCGTGCGCGAGGCGACGTACGGCGACAGCCACCGGCGCCGTGCGGACCAGCGGACCCAGAGCCCCGCCAGCACGATCACGACCAGGCTGCTGAGAAGCCCGACCGCGATGGCGAGCAGCATCGGGAGGGCCAGGTCGGTGGCGTCCGGGGCCTTCGGCCTGCTCCGGCTCCAGGCGGTCAGCAGGGCCGCGACTGCTGCGGCGATCAGGACGAGGCGGACGACCACCACCGCGCGACCGGCGCGCGTCGGCCGGCGGTCGCCCGCGATCTGGGCGTTGAGCGGCTCGTTCACGGAGTCGCGGACGACGAGGGCCGCGACCACGGCCGTCACGACCACGACCCCGAGGACGGCCAGGACGCTGCTCGCTTCGAACGGGACCGGGAGCCCGGGGATCAGCCACCGGCGCGCGAGGCCTCGCGCGGCGACGTAGCCGACGGCGACCCCGAGCGGCACCGCGGCCAGCAGGACGAGGAGCGGCTCGAGCATCCCGAGGAACCACAGCCGTCGTCGGCTGTAGCCACGCAGCGACGCGACGGCGAGCTCACCTCGGCGGAGGTTCATGGCTGCGGCGAGGAGCCTCGAGAGCAGGACGATCGCCACCAGGATCAGCGAGAGCACCGCCGGCGCGACCGTGGACCTGGCCACCCCGCGGCGGTCGAGCAGCTGATGGGCGACGCTGGGAAGGGTGTTGCCGGGTTCGAGGGTGAGGCCGTCGAGGAGCTCGGCCCGGTCCGAGGCATTGCCGATCGCGCGCACGCGGCTGGCCGCCGCGGCGACCTGGTCGGCGGTCAGGTCGGCGGGGAGGTCGAGGCGCTGGTCGACAGTGACGTCCCAGCGATTGCGCCTCAGCTCGATGCCCGCCTGCGGGGTGAACCACGGCGCCGGCCGGTCCGCGATGAGCTGAGGAAGGAGTCGCCCCGGCACGGACTGGAGCTGGCCGGAGCCGAACCAGAACGCGGAGTCCGTCGGCAGGTCGCGGGCCTGGTAGATGCCGACCACGTGGAAGGGCGTGGGGTCGTCGTAGGGGTTGAAGGTGCTGCCGAGGTGGAGGCCATAGGTCTCGGCGTCGGCCGCGAGGACGGCGATCTCGCCGGCGTCGAGTGGGCAGCGGCCCCGGAGGTCCACGTGGGTGCAGGCTCCTGGGACGGACAGCAGCGTGGGCACGGCCGGCAGTCGAGGAGTGGGGCAGCGTGGTCTGGGGCAGGGTCTGCCACAGCATGGCGTGCTGACCGCGCTGGAACGCCGGCCCGGACTCGCGGGCGCTCACCTCGACCGCGCGCGCGATCGCGGCGTCGGCCGACTGGCCGCCGTGGCGCGGGTAGCGGTAGCTGAGGCCGGTGGTGAGCACGGGCTCCGCCCGCAGCTGGGCGATCATGAACGAGTCGGCCGCCGTGTGCTGGTAGCTCGGCCCCACCACCGCCGACGCGATCGCGATCGTGGTCAGCAGCAGCGAGCCGAGACTGAGCACCCAGCGCGCACGCAGGCCACGCAGGCTGGTGGCCAGCAGCCAGCCGAACCGGGAGAGGCGGGTGCTCATCGGTCGGCCTCCCGGAGGGCGGCGGGTCGCGCACCACGTCCGAAGCGGGTGAAGACGATGCCGCAGGCGAGGGCCGTCACCGACGTGACCACGAGCAGCACCGCGGCCAGGGTCCAGGGCCGCACCCCGAGGGCCAGTGCGGGGGCCTCGGCCCAGCCGCCCACCAGAGGCAGTGGGGTGAGCAGGGCTCTGGTGGCGAGGGCCGCGGCGACACCTGCTGCGACCAGCACGACCCCGGCCAGCAGCCCTGCCTCGGTCAGGTAGGCGCGACGTACGACACCGGGCTGGAGGCCTGCGGTCCGCAGCCCGGCGACCTCGGCCCGGCGTCGGCCGACCTGCCCGCCGAGCCAGGCCAGGAGATGGGTCAGCGCGACCAGGGCGATGCCGACCGCCACCCAGAGCGCCAGCCGGTCGGCTCGCGCCTCCGGGGTGCGGTCGAGCTCGGCCGCCACCTCGTCGTACGACGTGGGGGTGCCGCCGCCGGCAGCCTTCAGCCGGGCGAGCAACGGCGGCGGGCTGTCGGCCCGGGCGACCACGACGGGCTTGGCGACCGCGACGCTCCCGACGGCACCGCGCAGTGCCCTCGAGAGGTCGAGCAGGGAGCCGGCACGCCCCAGGAACGGCACCGCGTCCACCTGGTCGACGACGTCGACCGCGGCTGCGTTGCCGTCGATGCTCTGCACGGTCGAGTGGTCCTCGAGGCCAGGGGTGGTGAGGGCCCGCTGGGGAGGGCCCGCGCTGCTGACCTCGAGCAGCAGGGTCGGGCCGAAGTCCTGGTGTCGGGGATGGTCGAGGAGGTCGGTGTCGCCCACCCGGAGCCGAGTGAGGTCGAAGGACGCCAGCCCCCGGGCGGACACCGACAGCAGCGAGCACCCGATGCGGCAGCCCCGGATCGGGTGGGTCGTGGTGCCGTCGGCGGTGATCGGCACGCGCACCGTGAGCGGGTAGCCGGGGTCGCCGACATACCGGACCGCGATCATGGCGGGGCCCTTGCCGAGGCCGGAGACCTGCGTCTCGAGCGTGTCGCCGCGGAACAACACGGGGTCGGGCTGGTCGGCGAGCGTCTGCAGGCCGGGCGCGGCGCCCGCGACGCTGGTGCCGGAGACGAAGTCGCCGACCACGGAGGGCCAGCGCGCGGCGTCGACGAAGACCCGGCGGTCACGGGCGTTCAGGTCGTCGACGGCCACCGCGGCCATCAGCCAGCGTCCCTGGGGGTCGATGTCGTGCGCGGCGGCGTAGGCCCGGAGTGCTCCAGCCTTGAACGGGACGACGATCGGGCCGCCTGCGCGCAGGTGGGCCGCGTCGTTGCGCCAGGCCGCGGCGGCGCTGGTGCCGGTGAGGGTGACGGCCAGCAACAGCCCGGCCGCCACGACGATCCGGACCGCCGAGCCGGGCTCCGGGTCGCGACGGAGGCGGCGGGTCGTCAGCTCCGGGCCCAGCCGGTGGCCGACGCGCGGTGTCAGCGCGAGCAGCCACATCACGACCTGGCCGACGGCCAGCGCCACCAGGGCGGGCGCGATCGTCGCGACCCAGCCGTGGTCACCGCGGTGCGCCTCGTAGACGGCCAGCACCCCCGCGGCGACGACCAGGATCTCCAGGAAGAGCGACACCCAGGAGGTCGCGGGCCGCTTGGGCTGCGGAGCGAGGGCCTCGACCAGCGGGGTGCGCAGGTGCGCCGCCGTGACCACGCACACGGTCGCCCACGCTCCGGCCAGGAGCCCGACCCCGACGACGACCTCGCGCGTGCCCAAGGCGTAGGAGCCGCCCCAGTCATCGACGATCCACCCGGCCAGCCAGACCCCGAGCGCGGAGCCCAGGACGACGCCCACCAGCGTCACCGCGACCAGCGGAGCCGCCGCGAAGCCCACCAGGCGCGCGCCGGCCAGGCCGCGGAGGCGGGCCAGGGCGACGTCCTTGCGCCGGGCGGTCGCGGTCCGGGAGGTCTGCTCGGCGAGCGCCACCCCGCCGTACAGCGCGAGCATCGCGGCGACCGCGCCCGGCGTACCGCCGACCCGGGCCGCGCCCACCACCGCCACCGACCCCGCCGCGACGACGAGGGCGAGGACGAACGTCGCGACGGACGCGAGACAGTGAGCCCGGATGGCGCGGAGGAGCATGACCGGGTTCAGTGCTCGCCGAGTGCGTGCTCGGGAAGCAGCCGGCCCTCATCGAGCGCCAGCCGACGGTCGGCCGCCTCGACGACGGCCGGGTCGTGGGTCGCCACGACCACGACCGCGCCGCGCGCCGCCTCGGCGCGCAGTTGGTCCATGACGTGCTCGCGGTTGCCCTCGTCCAGCTCGCTGGTGGGCTCGTCGGCGAGCAGGACGCTGGGGCGTACGGCGAACGCCCGGGCGCAGGCGACCCGCTGCATCTGGCCGCCGGACAGCTCCTCGACCTGCCGGTCACCGAGATCGCCGATGTGGAAGCGGGCCAGCTCGGCATCAGCCCGCTCGTCGGCCTCGGCCGGCTCGGCGCCACGGGCCCGGAGCGCGATCGCGACGTTCTCGCGGGCGCTCAGGATCGGGACGAGCCCGTAGACCTGCAGGACGAACGCGACCTCGTGCCGCGGGTCGCCGTCGCCCTGCCACAGGTGGTGGCCGTCGTAGGACGCGAACCCGGTCGTCGGCTTGACCAGGCCACCGGCGATCGAGAGCAGCGTGGTCTTGCCGGAGCCGGACGGGCCGGCCAGCGAGGTGACCTCGCCGGGGCGGATCGAGAGCGAGAGCCGCTCCAGCACCCAGCGGCCGCCGATGTTGCTGGAGACGTCCTCGAGCTCGAGCGGGCTCACTGCCCCTCCTCGTCGTCGTCGCCTCGCGACCGGCTCAGCAGGAGCTTGTCGACCTGCTCGGGCTCGATCCGCACCAACGTGCCCTGGGGCCAGTCGCGGGCGATGTGGGCGGGGAGGTGGACGACGCCCTCGGCGCCGACGACGACGTACTCGGCACCGGCGCGGCCCTCCATGCCCACGCGGCCGCCGCGCATGGTGACCGTCCGGGGGAACGTTGCGGCCACCTCGGGCTGGTGGGTGACCACCAGGATCGTGGTGCCGAAGTCGTGGCCGAGGCCGTGGATCAGCTCGAGCACGTGGTCGCGGTCCTCGTGGCTGAGCTGGCTGGTGGGTTCGTCGGCGAGGAGGAGCTGGGGCGCTGTGGTGATCGAGCACGCCAGGGCGAGCCGCTGCCGCTCGCCGCCGGACAACGACGAGACGACCTGGTCGCCGTGGGACTCCAGGCCGACCCGGCGCAGGAGCTCGGCATCGCCGAGGGCGCGGTCGGGGTCGGCGCTGGCGGCGCGGCTGAAACGGAGGTTCTGCTTGGCGGTGGCGTAGTGCAGCAGGTTGCGGGTAGCGCCCTGGAGCATCGTGCTGACCCGGGAGGCACGGACCTTGGTCAGCTGCCGCTCGCTCATCCGCGAGATCTCCTCCTCGCCCAGGAAGATCCGGCCCGCGCTCGGCCGCTGGATGCCGCCGAACAGGGTCAGCAGGGTCGACTTCCCGGAGCCGCTCGGGCCGAGGAAGGCGACCCGCTCGCCGGGCTCCACGCTGAGGTCGACCCCCTGCAGCGCGACGACGTCGTGGCCCTCGAAGGTCTTGTAGAGGTGGACCAGGCCCTGGCAGCGGACCGACAGGCCTCCGACCGGCGGTGGCGCCTCCTCGGCGACCTGCTGCACTGCGATCTCCTCACCACGTTGGATCTCCCGGCCGAGACCCGCCTCCGCTCTCGGCCCAGGCAGTCAAACCGCCGGAGCGGGTCCGGGCAAGCAGCGAGGGGGACTCGTGACCAGATCGACACCCATCTGACGCGCTGCCCCCGAGGCCGGTTGTCAGCTCACGTCGGTGGACGTCCTGCGGGCCGCCCGGGTGGCGCGGCTGCTGGCGCGGCGTCGGGCTCGCAGCGCGCGCGCCTGGGCGCGAGGCTGGGCCTCCGAGATGCGGTCGGCGACGGTCTGGTGCGCCACCTCGAGTGCGGCGGCCGGGTGGTTGGTGAAGATGTTCATGGCTTCCTCCTGGGTGTCCGGCGGCCCCGTGACCGCCTCACCTTCTCCACGAACGGCACCCTGCCCGTACGACAGCCTCAGGAATGTCGGACCATCCACGCGAGGCCACGCCGGGCGCCTTCTCCCCTGCTGCCCGCGCGTCCCGTCAGAACTGCGCCACCGGGCGGATCTCCACGACCGGGTGGGCGCGGGTGAGGACGTGCGCGGCCTCCACCAGCGCGTCGTAGTCCTCACAGCTGACGACGAAGAAGCCCGACAGCTGCTCGACGGACTCGACGTAGGGACCTTCGGTGACCAGCACGTCCGACGTGGGGCCGCGCCTGATCGTGCGGGCCTCGCTGCTGGAGGTGAGCCCGGCGCCGCCGGTCACGGCGCCACCACGCGCCTCGAGGAGCCGGCCGAACTCGAAGTCGGTGTCGAAGGTGGCCTGACGTTCGGCCTCGGTGGCGGCCTGCCGCGTCGCCTCGTTGTCGGCGGGGAACATGACGACGTAGTCGGTCATGGCGACTCCTTTCGCTGATGGTCTGACACCGAGGTGACGAGCGGGGCGCGGGCAATTCGACGTTCGAGGGTCTCACCGACGCGGCGCACTCAGCTGGTCGCGGCGGCGGGTCAGGTAGGCGGTCTCGGCGGTGTTGCCGGCCAACGCGATGGCCGCGTCGTACGCCGCTCGTGACTGCTCACTGCGCCCGAGCCGCCGGAGCAGCTCGGCGCGGGTCACGTGGTAGGCGTGGTAGCCGGTCAGCTGGTCCTCGAGGCGGTCGACGATCGCCAGCGCCACGTCGGGGCCGTCCAGCTCGGCGACCGCGATGGCCCGGTTGAGAGCGACGATCGGCGAGGGGTCGAGCCGGACGAGCTGGTCGTAGAGGGCGACGACCTGCGCCCAGTCGGTGTCGCGTGCGTCGCGGGCGGAGGTGTGCACGGCGTTGACCGCGGCGAGGATCTGGTAGCGACCGGGAGGCTGCCCGGACTTCAGGCGCTCGCGCACCAGCCGATGTCCCTCGGCGATCAGGGCCGGGTCCCAGGCAGCGCGGTCCTGGTCCTCGAGGGTGACCAGCTCGCCGGTGGCCGAGACCCGAGCGTGACGGCGCGCCTCGGTGAGGAGCATCAGCGCCAGCAGCCCGGCCACCTCACCGTCGTCGGGCATCAGGACCCGGATCAGGCGGGTGAGCCGGATCGCCTCGGCGGTCAGGTCGGGACGCAGGGGGTCGGTGTCGGGGCCGGTCGCCAGGTAGCCCTCGTTGAAGACGAGGAACAGGACGGCCAGCACACCGGAGACGCGCGCCGGGAGATCCTCCTCGGACGGCACCCGGTAAGGGATGCGGGCCGCCTTGATCTTGGCCTTGGCGCGGGTGATCCGCTGCCCGAGCGTGGCCTCCTGCACCAGGAAGGCGCGGGCGATCTCCGGCACGGTCAGACCGCCCACCATGCGCAGCGTCAGCGCCACCCGCACCTCCATGGCGAGCGCCGGGTGGCAACAGGTGAAGATCAGCCGGAGCCGTTCGTCGTCGATGGCGCCCGTTGAGTCGGCCGGTGAGTCGGCCGGTGAGTCGGCCGGTGAGTCGGCCAGCGGGTCGGGCGGCTCGTCGTACAACAACTGAGCCTCCAGGTGCTTGTCGTCGCGCTTGTTCTCGCGCCGGATCCGGTCGATGGCCTTGCGGTGGGCGGTGGTGGTCAGCCAGCCGCCGGGGTTGGGAGGTACGCCGTCGGCCGGCCACCTCGCGACGGCCGTCGCGAACGCCTCGGCCGCCGCCTCCTCGGCGATGTCGAGATCGCCGAAGCGTCTGGTCAGCGTGGCGACGACCCGCGCCCACTCCTCCTGGTGGACCCGGGTGATCGCCTCCTGGACGTCGATCGGGCTCACAGGAACGGACGCACCTCGACTCTCCGGTTGCAGGCCTTGGAACCCTCGGCGGCGAGTGAGAGCGCCACGTCGAGGTCGGGCGCCTCGATGATCCAGAAGCCGGCGACGTGCTCCTTGGTCTCCACGAACGGCCCGTCGGTGAACATCGGGCCTCCGTCGCGGTTGTCGACCACGGTGGCGGTGCCCGGAGCGTTGAGCCCGCCGGCGAAGACCCAGCTGCCCTCGGCCTGGAGCCGGTCGTTGAACACGTCGATGGCGGCCTGCTCCTCCGCGGTGCCGGAGTTCGTCTTGTCGTCGATCACGGACAACAGGTAGTGCATCTCGGTCATCTCCTGTGGTCGTCGGCGCCTCTCCTGAGGCGGCCGCTCACCCTTGCCACGAACACTGCTGCCCCGATCCGACACCGGCTCGGCGACTTCTTCGAGGAACCCCGGCGGTGCGTCGCATCCGGGTCGTTCAACCGATCCAGGGCCGGCCGACGAAGGCCTCGGCGTCCTCGGGCAGCGGGACGGCGTCGCCCGACGCCAGACCTCGGCAGGCCTCCACCAGCGCGTCCCAGTCGTGCCCCCGGCCGTCGCTGCCCCCGCTCCAGCCACCCGGGTGCCACTGGGCCTGCCAGCCCGCCCCCCGCAGCACGACGAACGGCCCTCCGACGACCTGCCGGATCGTGGCGTCGATGGCGTCGAGCAGGTCGCGGGAGCCCGAGTCGCAGGCGTCGCAGCCGCAGTGCGGTTCGCGCCCCACGACGACGACCGCGCGAGCCACCGCGATGTCGAGGGCCGCGAGGGTCGCCTGGTCCGGCACGGTGAACACGTCTCGTTCGAGGAGCAGCAGAGGCAGTGCCCCCGGAGTCGGAGGGACCAGCCGGATGCCACGGGCGAAGGCGGCGTGGCTCGTCCGTGCCGAGGGAGGAGGACCCAGCGTCTCGACCCGCGCTCCGAGCAGGTCCTCGAGCGCATCGGCCCAGGCCCGCGCGCGCGCATGGACGATGCGGTAGCGGCCGGGGTCGGTGAGCCGGGAGTACTCCTCGTCGTCGGGCGGGTCCCTGCCGTCGTGCGGGTCGGGCCAGGCCGGCAGGTCGAGGCTTTCGTAGGTTGCCGCGACGCGCGCCTCGAGCTCGGCCACGGTGGTCATCGTCCGACCTTACGACTCCGGCCGAGGGCGTGCCTCCAGCACGCGGAAGCCCTTGGCGCTGGCCAGTCGGGCCGTGGGCCAACCCTGGTCGCCCAGCCAGGTCTGCAAGGAGTCGGCGCCGAGGTTCCGGCCGACGACCATGACCGCACGACCTCCCGGACTCAGGCGTGGCAGCCAGCGCAGGAGGAGGTCGTGGAGCGCCTGCTTGCCGATCCGGATCGGCGGGTTGGACCAGAGCTCGTCGAACGTCGCGGTGTCGGGGACCTGGTCGGGATCGCAGGCGACGAACCGGTCCTCGAGCCCGAGCGACACGGCGTTCTCCTGGGCGAGCAGCACGGCGCGCTGATTCACCTCGACCCCGGTGACCCCCGAGTCCGGCCCGGCCGGCACTCCTCCTGCCCGCCAGGACGCGGCGATCGCCAGCCCGATGACGCCGTAGCCCGTCCCGAGGTCGAGGACGTGCCCGGCCGCCGGCGGATCGGTCTCGCGGAACAGCACGGAGGTGCCGATGTCGAGACGCCCGCGGCTGTAGACGCCGGATCCGCTGACCAGGTCGAGCCGCTGCCCCCAGACCTCGCAGCTGAAGGGCTCCCGCTCGAAGGGTGCCGACGGGTCGGCGGAGAAGTAGTGGTCGCTCATCTCGGGACCCAGCGGTGACGTCGGGCGGAGGAGGGTAGCCGGGGGGACGGAGCACGTCGCGGGGTGGGTCTCACAGCAGCGCCTCGACCAGGCCGAGGATCCGCGCCTCGTGCGCGACGTAGGCATCGACACCCGGCCGGGTCCCGGTGACCTCGTTGTGGCCCCGCGTCGCCAGCCGGTAGATCACCGCCCTCAGCAGCAGCTGCGGCCAGGCCGGGTCCTCCTGCCAGAGGTCGAGCAGGGTCGGGTCGGCGCCCTCCCAGCAGACGGCGTCGGTGGCGATGACGGCCAAGGCCCAGGCCGTGGGCCGGTGGTACGCCGGCCAGTCGATGACCCCGGGCCGGTCGCCGTCGCGCAGCACGTTGCCACCGAGGTCGCCGTGGATCACCTGCACAGGGAGGTCGACCGGTCGCAGCCGGGTCAGCGCCCGCTCCAAGAGCGCCACCGTCTGCGGTTCGCCCCGGGGGGCGACGCCCTCCCAGGCGACCCGGTCGCCGAAGGACCACGGGTCGTCGCGATGGTCGAGGAACGCCGGGCGGGACAGGTCCGCGACAGCCGCGTGGAAGGTGTCGGCGACCCGCCGGAACCACGCCGGGTCGTCACCGGCGCGGGCGTTGTGACCGGGGACGAGCACGTGGGCACCCCAGCCCGCGAACGACCAGGCGCCGAGGCCGCGCAGCGGCTGCGGGACCCGTACCTCGGGCTCGGACCAGGCGTCGTACACGTCGCAGACCCAGGCGTGCTCCACGACGTCGGCGACGGGCTTGAGCACCGTGTCACCCACCCGCCAGGTGCGGCCCATCCCGCCCCTGAGCAGCCTCGGCTCACCTGAGACACCGAAGGCCTCGAGCACCTCGCCCGGCGGGGCGCTCATGCCGGCTCCCGCTTCGCGCGGGTCTGCTCGGAGCGGGAGCGGAGGTCACCGTCCGCCGGGTAGCCGACCTCCTCGAGGGTCAGTCCGTGCGCCGGCACGACGGTCACGGCGGAGTCGCGGACGGCGGACGCGAGCACCTCGGCCGGCCAGTCCACCGGACGACGGCCTTCCCCCACGGCGACCAGCGCGCCGACCAGCGCCCGGACCATGTGGTGGCAGAACGCGTCGGCCCGCACGGTGCCGGAGAGCAGGTCGTCCTGCCGCACCCACCACAGGTCGAGGAGGGTGCGCACGGTCGTCGCCCCCTCGCGGTTCTTGCAGAACGACGCGAAGTCGTGGAGCCCGAGGAGGGACTGGGAGGCGCGGTTCATCGCGTCGACGTCGAGCCGGCGGGGCCAGGTGAGCACGTGGCCGCGGGTGAGCGGGTCGGGGACCCCGTCGCAGAGCCGGTAGGAGTAGCGGCGCCACAGCGGGGAGAAGCGCGCGTCGAACCCGTCGGGGGCGGCGACCAGGCGGCGTACCCGGAGATCGGCGGCCAGCACGCCGTTCAGCCGACGCGCCAGCGCCTCGGTCGGGTCGCCGTCGTAGCGGCCCGCGGCCGCACTCAACGCCGAGTCGTCGAGGTCGAGGTGGACGACCTGACCGCGGGCGTGGACGCCGGTGTCGGTGCGGCCGGCGCAGACCAGCGACACGTGGGAGCGCCGGAGCACGGTGGCGAGGGCGGCTTCGAGCTCGCCCTGCACGGTGCGGAGGCCCGGCTGGGCGGCCCACCCGTGGAAGTCACCGCCGTCGTAGGCGAGATCGATCCGCAGCCGCACGCCCTGCACTCTAGGCCGCGACCGAACTACGCTCGCGGGGTGGACGACCGCCCCGCCATCCTGCTGGTCTCCGAGGAGCACGCCGACGAGCTGCTCGACGAGTTCGGCCGCTACTCCCGCGACTACGACGTGCGAGCGGCGCGCAGCGCCGCCGAGGCCCGCACCGTGGTGCAGCGCCTGACCGGGGACGCCCAGCCGCTGGCGCTCGTGGTCACCGAGTCGGTGCTGCCCGACGCCGACGTGATGCAGCTGTTCTCGAAGCTCCGCACCTACGTCCCCACCGCCCGCCGGCTGATCGCCGCGCACTGGAGCCGGTTCCGCATCGACGCCGAACCGCTGCGCCCGGGCCTGGCCAAGGGCAAGTACGACGCCTACCTCCTGATGCCGCGCGGCCAGCGCGACGAGGAGTTCCACACGGCGGTGTGCGAGCTGCTCTCCGACTGGGGCTCGACCGTGGCCGCGCCGGTGGTGGAGAGCATCCGGATCGTCTCCCCCGCCAACGACGCCGCGACGCTGGCCGTCCGCGACTACCTCGACCGCGTCGGGATCCCCGCCCTCGTGCACCACCCGGACAGCGAGGTCGGGCGAGAGGTGCTGGCCCGGCTCCCGCTCGCCGACGGCGCCGAGCCGTCGTACCCGATCGTGGAGAGCTGGAGCCGCGACCCCTTCCATGCCGCGTCCGCGCGCGACGTCGCCATGTCGATCTACGGCCGCCCTGACGACATCGAGGTCGACCAGGTCGTCGACCTGTGCATCGTGGGCGCCGGACCGGCCGGCCTCGCCGCGGCGGTGTACGGCGCGTCGGAGGGCCTCAGCACCGTCGCGGTCGAGGCCGAGGCGGTCGGCGGGCAGGCCGGCACCAGCTCGATGATCCGCAACTACCTCGGCTTCCCGCGCGGCATCTCGGGCATGCGCCTGGCCCAGCGGGCGCGCAACCAGGCGATCCGCTTCGGCACGCGCTTCTTCACCGGCTGGCCGGCCACCGGCCTGGAGGTCGGGCTCGACGGCGCACCCCACGTGGTGCGCACCCAGGGCGGCGACGTGCGCGCCCGCGCGGTCGTGATCGCGTCCGGGGTCACCTACCGGCGCCTCGGGGTCGACGCGATCGACGCCCTGGTCGGCAACGGCGTCAACTACGGCGCCGCCATGACCGCCGCGCGCGAGATGGAGGGGCTCGACGTGGTCGTGGTGGGTGGCGGCAACTCCGCCGGCCAGGCCGCGATCCACCTGTCCCGGTTCGCCCGCAGCGTCACCATCCTGGTCCGCCGGCCCGACCTGGCCGCGACCATGTCGTCGTACCTGATCGGCGAGATCGCGTTCAACCCACGGATCACGGTGGAGGGCTGCAGCGCGGTCGTCGACGGCGGCGGCGAGGCCCGTCTGGAGTGGGTCGAGGTCGAGAACAGCGAGACCGGACAGCGGACCCGGCGTGACGTGGGCGGCCTCTTCCTGCTGCTGGGGGCCGTCGCCCACTGCGACTGGCTGCCTGCGCAGGTCGCTCGCGATGCGAAGGGGTTCGTGCTCACCGGCCGCGAGGTGCCGGCTGAGTCGTGGCGCGACGGGCTCCCGCCGGAGAACCTCCAGACCACGGTGCCCGGCATCTTCGCCGTCGGTGACATCCGCTCGGGCTCGATGAAGCGCGTCGCGTCGGCCAGCGGCGAGGGCGCCTCCGTCGTACCGCTCGTGCACACGTGGCTGGAGCCCGTCGCCACGCCCACGGTCACCGCCTGAGCGCGCGCTCCTGCGCGGCTGTGAGCCCGGACACGTCCCGGTGGCGCAGCACCTTCGCCGAAGCGAGGTCGTGACCACGCCGTTGGTAGGGTTCCGCCCGTGCCATCGGCCTCCCCGGACACGCTGCGTGCGGTCGCGTCGTCCCGGATGAAGCGGATCGTCATCCGTCTCGTGATGGCCGCCATCGTGCTCGTCGCCCTCTGGTGGACGCTGCTCGCGCTGATCAACATCCGCACCAGCGTGCTGTGGTTCCGCTCGGTCCACGCCGGCGACGTCTACGGCACGATCCTCTGGTCGGAGATCCTGCTCTTCGTGGTGTTCGGCGCGATCACCGCAGCGGCCGTCGCCGGCTCGCTGGTGTGGCTGATCAGGCACCGCCCGCCGTTCCGGCCCGACCCACAGCGCAACCGCTGGCGCTCGCGCTACCTGCGCCTGGAGAAGCGGTTCCGGGCCTGGATCATCCTGGTCGTCGCTGCCTACCTCGGCGTCCGGATCGGCACCCGCGCCGCACAGCACTGGCAGACCTACCTGCTCTGGCGCCACGCGCAGCCCTGGGGCGAGCAGGACCCCCACTTCCACCGCGACATCTCCTACTACGTCGCCGTGCTGCCGTTCCACCAGCTCCTCGTCAGCCTGCTCAGCTCGATCCTCGTCACCTGCCTGGTCGTCTCGCTGATCGCCTCCTACCTCTACGGCGCGATCCGGATCCGCGGGCGGGGCCGCAAGCTCACGCCGGAGTTCAAGTCGCAGCTGTCCCTGCTGGTCGGGCTGTGGCTGCTGGTCAAGGCGGCCGGCTTCTGGATCAGCCGCTACGCATTGACGACCTCCCCGCGCGGGCTGGTCACCGGCTTGGGCTACACCGACGTGCACGCCACCCTGCCCGGCCGCACGATCCTGGCGGTCGTCGCGCTGCTGGCCGGGCTGCTGGTGCTGGCCAATATCTGGCTCAAGCGGCTGCGCTTCCTGGTGCTCGGCGTCGCCGCTGTGGTGGTCGCCTCGCTCGTCTTCGGCCTGGCCTGGCCGGCCCTGGTCTACCGCTTCCGCGAGCAGCCGAGCGCCGCGAGCCTCGACCAGCCCGAGATCGTGAACAACCAGGCCGCCACGCTCTCGGCGTTCGGGCTGGACGGCGTCATCACGACCGGGGAGTACGGCGAGAGCACCGGCACCAGCACCGGCACCAGCACGACGCCGGCCTCCGTCGAGCGCACGGCCCAGGTGCGGCTGCTCGACCCCAACGTCGTGTCGCCGACCTACAACGTCAAGCAGGCCCTCCAGTCCTTCTACCAGTTCAAGTCGACGATCGACATGGGGACCTACCCGCTCGGCGCGGGCAGCCAGGACGTCGGCATCGCGGCCCGCGAGCTCAACCTCCAGGGCATCCCGCGCGGCTCGTGGGTCAACCGGCACCTCGTCTACACCCACGGGTACGGCGTGGTGGCGGCGCCGACCAACCAGGTCGACGCCGCGGGCACGCCGACCTTCGTCAACGGTGGCCTGCCTCCGCAGAACGCGATCCCGGTCGACCAACCGCGCATCTACTTCGGCCAGAACTCCCCCGGGTACTCGATCGTCGGGCAGCCCCCCGGCAGCACCGAGCAGGTCGAGTTCGACCACCCGAACCCGGGCGGCGGCCAGCGCGGCGCCCGTACGACGTACGACGGTGGGGGCGGGATCCCGATCGGCTCGCGGCTGGACCGGCTGGTCTACGCGATCCAGCTCCGCGACCCCAACATCTTCTTCTCCGCGGGCGTCAACAGCGGGTCCCAGCTGCTGACGGTGCGCAACCCGCGCGCCCGCGTCGCCCAGGTCGCGCCGTGGCTGACGCTCGACGGTGACGTCTACCCCGCGATCGTGGGCGGACACGTCGAGTGGGTGGTCGACGGCTACACCACGAGCAACAACTACCCGAACTCGCAGCGGACCAACCTGCGGCAGGCCACGTCGAGCCCCCTGACCACGTCGGGCTCCAACGTGCAGCAGCCCAACATCAACCTCAACTACATGCGCAACTCGGTCAAGGCCGTCGTCGACGCCTACACCGGCCAGGTGTCGCTCTACGCGTGGGACCAGGCCGACCACCCCGACCCGTTGCTGGAGTCGTGGGAGAGCGCGTTCCCCGACCTGGTGAAGCCGCAGTCCGAGATCCCTGCAGACCTGCTGCCCCACCTGCGCTACCCGCAGAACCTCTTCGACGTGCAGCGCACCCTGCTCACCCGCTACCACGTGACGGACCCGGGCGACTTCTACAGCGGCGCCGACTACTGGAAGATCCCCTCCGATCCGACCGTGGCGGCCGCGAAGAGCTTCAACGCCGCGACCGGGCAGGTCGCCAAGGGCGGCACGCAGCCGACCATGGCGTCGGTCTACATGTCGCTCTCGGCCACCGGCGACACCGGCGCCCGGTATGCCCTGTCGACGCCGATGGTGACCCTCAACGGTCGCAACCTGGCCGCGTTCCTGAGCGTCGACGCGGTGCCCGGCCCGGACTACGGGAAGTTCACGCTCCTGCAGTTCCCCGCGGCCAGCCGGTTCGAGTCGCCGGCGCAGATCCAGAACGACATCGAGTCCGACAACCGGATCGCCGGCGCCCTGACGCTGCAGCGCAACGGCAACTCCCAGGTCGTGCTCGGCAACCTGCTGTCGATCCCGGTCAACGGCAAGGTTCTCTACGTCGAGCCCGTCTACACCCAGTCGCGGGGCGGCAGCTCGTTCCCCAACCTGCGGCACGTGATCGCGGTCTACGGCAACGGCGAGCCGGCGTTCAAGCCCACTCTCGCGGCCGCTCTGCGCCAGGCGATCGCCAACGACCACCGGGCCGGTTGAGCGCTGCCCCCGCCGCTCCTCATCAGCTTCAACCAGACGGTTGACAATAGATCCTTCCTCGGCCTAGCCTCTTCCTAAACCCACAGGTTGAGGAGGGTGCCCATGGCCGACCAGCTCTCCCGCGTCTTCGCCGCCCTGGCCGACCCGACCCGGCGCGACATCGTGGCCCGGCTGACCGACGGCGACGCGACGGTCGGCGACCTGGCCGCGCCGTACGCCGTGAGCATGCAGGCCGTCTCCAAGCACCTCAAGGTGCTCGAGGACGCCGGCCTGGTCACCCGCCGCCGAGAGGCGCAGCGCCGGCCGGTGCACCTCGAGGCGGAGGTCTTCGACCTGATGACCACGTGGATCGAGCGCTATCGCCAACGAGCCGAGGAGCGGTTCAGCCGCCTCGACGAGGTGCTGGCCGCGTTGGACCCCGGACCAGACGCACGGACCGAGCAGACCACCGTCCCTGAGGAGGGAGCAGCATCATGACCACCGGCGACACCCGCAGGTCCTACGCCGAGGCCGCCATCGAGGCCGACCCCACAGTCCCGATGATCCACATCTGGCGTGACTTCTCAGCGACCCCCGAGCAGCTCTTCCGCGCGCACACCGAGCCCGACCTGGTCGCGCGCTGGGTCGGCCCGGCGGGGCGCCGCGCCACCATCGAGCACTGGGACGCCACCGACGGCGGCAGCTGGCGCTACTCGCTGGCGGTGGGAGACGACACGCAGTCGTTCCGCGGCAGCTTCCACACCGTCCGGCCCGACCGGCTGGTGCAGACCTTCACCTGGGAGGGCATGCCCGACGCCGTCGCCCTGGAGACGATGACCTTCGAGGACCTCGGTGACGGCCGCGCCCGCCTGCACGCCCGGTCGTTGTGCGACAGCTTCGAGGACCGCGACGCCTGGCTGCGCAGTGGCATGGAGGTGGGTGTCAACGAGGGGTACGCCGCCCTCGACTCGATGCTCGCCGACGGCGAGATCTGACGGCCGTCGGTTCACCGGCGACGGCAGCCCGCTGGGAGCCGGGTCACTTGTCGGCGCGCAGCTCCTCGCGCAGGCGGGGCTCCGTGCGCAGCTCGGGGTGCAGGCCGCGCTTGTCGGCGTAGAAGGCCCGCACCTGATCCATGTCGGCGACGACGTCGTCGGTCGCGGCGATGGTCGGGCCGAAGCCCGCCGTCCGCGTGGGACCGTCGATGAAGGCGAGCGCGATGGGGAGGTCGGCCGCGCGGGCGATCCGCCAGAAGCCGGACTTCCAGTACTCCGCCTTCTGGCGCGTGCCCTCCGCCGCCAGGATCAGCAGGAACGGCTCGCCGCTGCGAGCCTCGCGGACCAGGTCGCGGACCACCGCTGCGGGGTTGTCGCGGTCGAGCGGCACGCCGCCGAGCCGCGGCAGCAGCCACCGGCGCGGGCCCTTGAAGTGCTCCTTCTTGATCAGCACCCGAGGGGTGACTCCACCGCGCCACATGATGAGCAGCATCATCACGAAGTCCCAGTTGGACGTGTGCGGAGCGCCGACCAGCACCCCGCTGCTCGGGACCTCGCCGACCGCCTTCCAGCGCGCGGCCCACAGCACGAACCTGGCGAGCCGGCTCCTCATGGGTTTCCCTCCCCGGTGGCCGCCGTACGGCGATTCCCTCGACCCCAACCTACGGGAACCCCCTTCCCACGCAACGGGTCGGCTCCTAGCGTGGCCACATGCCCACCTCGACCCCACCCATGAGCATGAACAAGGTCATCCACTGCGCGGTCCGTCGCGACCTCGACCGGTTCCGCCGGTCCCTGGACGCCTTCACCGACGGTGACCGCGACCGGGCCGAGGCGCTGCACCGGGCCTGGGCCAACTTCGAGGCCCAGCTCACCGAGCACCACGAGGGCGAGCACGAGATCGCCTGGCCCGCGATGAGGGCGATCGGCATCACCGGGCCGACCATTGCGTCGTTCGACGCCGAGCACGAGCAGATGGCCGCCGACCTGGCCGCCACCGGCGAGGCGATGTCGACGCTGCGCCGTACGGCGAGCCGCGCGGACGCCGACGCCGCGGCGGCCGCGATGCAGACCCTCCAGGCGACCACGGTGACGCATCTCGACCACGAGGAGCAGGAGACCGAGGCGATCTTGGCCCAGCACGAGGGCGACCCGGCGGTCAAGGAGATGGGCCGGAAGTTCAGCCGGCGGGTGGGACCGGCCAAGGCCGGCGCCTTCTTCGCCTGGGTCCAGGACGGCGCCACGCCAACGGAACAGGCGGCGCTCGCCGCCAGCGTGCCGCGCCCGGTCCTGGCCATGCTGGGCGGTCTCTTCGGACGCCGTTACCGCAAGGAGGTCGCGCCGGTCTGGTCGAGCTGACGGCTCGTCAGTGGCCGCCCGTCACTGGCCGCCCGTCTTGGCCGCCCGTCACTGGCCGCCCGTCTTGGCCGCCCGTCACTGGCCGCCCGTCTTGGCCGCCCGTCTTGGCCGCCCGTCACTGGGGTCCGGCGAACAGGGCGGTCAGGTCGAGGCTGGGCACCCGCCGGTGCGAGGCGAGCGAGACGTAGGTGCGGGCCAGCGCGTCCTTGCCGAAGCCGAGGATGGTGCTGAGCAGGCCGACGGCCTCGGCGAGCTCGTCGGCCGGTACGCCGTCCACGACGCGCCTCCACATGGCCTCCTCCACGACGTTGAACGCGGTCTGGACCTCGGAGATCCCGAAGCCGGCCTGGAAGCGCTGCTCGGCGATGCCCTCGCAGAAGCGGCTCACCGGCTCCAGCTCCCGGTCGTGCAGGGCGGTGACGACGAGGTCGAACAGCTCGGCCAGCCGTTCGCGGGTGAACTGCTCGCCCGACTGCTCGTAGTGGAGCACGTGTGAACGCTCCAGGGCCTCGTAGGCCTCCTCGAGCACCTCTGACCTCTGCTGTGCCAACAGGTCCTCGACCGACATCCGGTCCGCCTCTCTCGACGTCATCGTGGTCAGGAGCCAGCACCTAGGGCACGGGCTCGTGGAGCGCGGAGGCCGTGCCGGGACACATGTCGTGCCACCCGGCGGGGGTCAGGTCGACCCAGCCAGACCATCGCGAAAGTCCGATGGGGCAACGGCAGTAGCGGCAGGTCGATCGCATCCTAACCCTGGTCGCCATCTCGCCCTTCTGTCGCTGTTCCCACCTTCCACCTTGCGTGTGCCGCCGGCCGCACGGAAGGGACCATGGTCAGGAGGCATGGGTCCAACGGCGCGGCCCGGATCGGGCGCGGCTACGCTGCCGCGCATGTGGTCCCTCTGGTCGGAGAACTCGGTGCTCTCGATCTGCTCGCAGGACTCCGTCCTCTCGATCGGCAGCGCGGCGTCGTTCGCCTCGGTCGGGAGCATCGGCTCGTTCGCCTCGGCCGTGTCGATCGGGTCGGCGATGTCGGCGGCGTCGCTGCTGTCCTTCCAGAGCGCCGGGTCGGCACTGTCCCACCAGAGCACCGGGTCGGTGCTCTCCAGCCAGGCGAACCGCGCCCTGCGCGGGCGACGTACCGACGGTGGGGTCCCGGCGGGGCTCGTCGCCGCGGGTGTGGCGGGCACCCTGGCCGGCATCGCGCTGCACCGACTGCGACGGAGCTGACATGCGGCTCGTGCTGAACCTGCTGTGGCTGGTCCTGGCGGGGCTCTGGATGTTCCTGGGCTACGTGGTGGTCGGGGCGCTGTGGTGCCTGACCATCATCGGGATCCCGTTCGGCATCGCGTCGTTCCGGATCGGCGGCTTCGCGCTCTGGCCGTTCGGGCGCACGATCGTCAGGAAGCCCGGTGCCGGGGTGGGCTCGGGCATCGGCAACGTCCTCTGGTTCATCTTCTCGGGGGTCTGGCTCGCGATCGGGCACGCCGTCACCGGCGTCCTGCTCTGCCTGACCATCATCGGCATCCCGCTGGGCCTGGCGAACTTCAAGCTGATCCCGGTCTCGCTCTTCCCGCTCGGCAAGGACATCGTTTCGACCGACAGCCTCGACGCCGCCCGGGCCGGCGGCGCGGTGGTCGGCCCCTCGCTCTAGGAGATCTCGGACCACCGCTGCCCGGCCGGGGTGGAGTGTGCGGCGGCCTCGAGCACTCGCGCGATGTCGGTGGCGAGCGGAACGCCGAGGCGCGGGTCGGCGGGGTCGGCGAGGAGGGCGTCGTACAGCCCGCGGTAGTGGGCCTCCTTGCGGCTCGCCGTACCGGTGTAGCCGACGTGCTCGGTGACGAGGCCACCCTCGAGCACGGTGACCGTGAGCGAGGTGTGGTCCAGGCGCACCTCACGGTCACCTGCAAAGGTCAGCGACGTCTGCTTGGAGGAGTCCGCGGCCAACCAGTTCGAGGTGAGCACGGTGCGACCGCCGTCGTGGTCGAGCACGGTGACGGCACGGTGTCCCTCGTCGGAGTGGCTGACCAGCTCGCAGGCTCCGACGAAGGGCGCCAGCACGCTCAGCTGGTTGGGTCCGGAGTCGACCCAGCTCGACACGAGACTGGCGACTCGAGCGGCCGGGAGGCGGGCGTAGGCGTCGTGGAAGACGCTCAGCACCCGCGTCGGGCGTCCCCAGCCCGCCGCGGCGACGTGGAGCCGGGCCCACTCGACCTCCGGCGAGAACGCGAAGTGGTGGGCGACGCGGACGCGGTCGGCGACGTCGGCGAGCCCGGCGAGCTCACCCAGGCTGGTGGCCAGGGGCTTCTCGGAGAGCACGAGGGCGTCGGTCCGGTCGACGATCTCGCGCGCCAGGCCGACGTGGGTGTCGGTCGGCGTGGCCACCACGACCACGTCGGGAGCGGCGTCGGCTGCGAGTGCGTCCGTCAGCGACCGGAAGACCGGGAGGGCGAGACCGTCGACGACCGGGTCCACACCGGCCACGACGGTCACGTCGGCGCGCTGCGCGAGCACCGACAGGTGCGTCTGCGCGATCGTCCCCAGCCCCATCACCAGCACGCGTCTCCGCTCGGCCACCGCTCCCCCTCCGCTCGAGGCCCACCGGCCCGGCCTTGACGATGGCACACCTCGGACGCGGCGGGCGGGTCACGACTGCCAGGCGCCCGCCACTTGACGGGTCGCGGCGTTGAGCCGGTTCCACACGTTGATCGAGGTGATCGCGATCAGCAACGCCGAAAGCCCCTCCTCGTCGTAGTGGCGCGCCGCCTGCTCCCAGATCTCGTCGGGCACCGGGTCGCCCTGGTCGGCGACCCGGGTGACCGTCTCGGTGAGCTCCAGGGCAGCCCGCTCCGCGTCGGAGAAGTACGGCGCGTCTCGCCAGGCCGCGACCGCGAAGAGCCGCTCGTCGCTCATGCCCTCCTTCTTGAGGTTCGTCGAGTGCAGCTCGACGCAGACGCTGCACCCGTTGATCTGGCTGGCCCGCAGATGGATCATCTCGAGCGTCTCGGCGGGGACGCCGAGTTCCGATCCGGCCTGGTTGTAGTCCCGCAACGCCTGCAAGGCGGCGGGTACGACGAAGACGGGGTGGGTCATCCGTGCTTGCATGGTCTGTCTCCTGTCATGTCGATCTCGTTCGATCCGTCATCTGGTTGACGGATCCAGGAGGAGGAACCTGACAGTGGACACCCAGGAGAAGCTGGCCGAGCAGTTCGAGGAGCACCGCGACCACCTGCGTGGAGTGGCCTACCGCATGCTCGGGTCGGTCGCCGAGGCCGACGACGCCGTCCAGGAGACGTGGCTGCGGCTGGCCCGCTCGGACACCCGTGACGTGCGCAACCTGCGCGGCTGGCTGACCACGGTGGTGAGCCGGATCTGCCTCGACTTCCTCAGGTCGCGCACGTCGCGCGGCGAGCTGCCGCTGGACGCCCACGTGCCGGACCCCGTCGTGACGGCGCTGGAGCCCGACCTCGAGGCCGACCCCGCGGCAGCCGCGGAGCAGGCCGACGACGTGACGCTGGCCCTGCTCGTCGTCCTCGACGCGTTGAACCCGCGCGAGCGGATGGCGTTCGTGCTGCACGACCTCTTCGGCGTCCCGTTCGACCAGATCGGCGAGATCGTCGGCAGCACGCCGGCCACGGCGACCCAGCTCGCGAGCAGGGCGCGGCGGCGCGTGCGAGCGGCCAAGCCCGCAGTCGTCGACCACGCCACCCAGCGTCGCGTCCTCGACGCCTTCACGGCTGCGGCCCGGCACGGTGACTTCGACACGCTGCTGGCGTTGCTCGACCCGGAGGTCACGCTCCGTGCTGACGGGGGCGCGACCGGCCCGTCGACGGTGCTGGTCGGCGCGCCCGAGGTCGCGTCGCAGGCGGCCGCCTTCCGTCGTACCGGCGTCGACCAGGTGCCGGTGCTGGTCAACGGCTCGGTCGGCCTGCTGTCCCTCCGCGAGGGCCGGCCGGTATCGATCTTCTGCCCGGCGTTCCGGGAGGGCCGCATCGTCGAGATCAACATCCTGGCCGACCCCGAACGCCTCGCCCGGCTCGACCTGAGCGCCGTCCTGTGAGGCAGAGCGGTCAGAGCAGCTCGTGGCGGTACGGCGGGTCGGCGCCAGGGCGCGAGACCGTCACCGCCGCCGCCCGGGCGGCGTGGCGCAGGACGCCCTCGACCTGCCCGCGGCTGAGGGCGCCGAGCCGACCACCGAGCAGGTCGAGCTCCCACAGGGCGTCGATGGTCGCCGCCCCGAAGGTGTCGCCCGCACCGATCGTGTCGGCCACCGCGACCTCGACACCGCGGACGTCGACGCGGCCCTCCGCGCCGTGCCACGACGCGCCGCGTCGGCCCCGGGTCACCACCACGGCGGACGGGCCGAGGCCGAGCAGCCGGTCGACGGCACGCTCCAGGGGGTCGTCAGGATAGAGCACCTCGAGGTCCTCGTCGGAGGCCTTGACCAGGTCGGCGACCGCGGCCACCTCCTCGACGGCGCGCACCACCTCCGGTCCGGTGCCGGTGACGGCCGGCCGGGCGTTGACGTCGTAGCTGATGGTCGCCGTCGGCCGCAACGCCTCGAGCAGCCGACGCACGTCCTCGGCCCCAGGGCTCAGCACAGCGCCGATCGAACAGGTGTGCACGACCAGGGGCGCCAGCACCGGCACCGGGTTGAGCCGCCACTCGATGTCGAAGGTGTACGACGCGCTCCCGTCGGCGGCGATCGTGGCCAGCGCCGTGGCCGTGCGCTCGAGCGCGAAGGGGTCGCCCGTCACCCCCACCCCCGACTGGTTGAGGTGTCGGGCCAGCACGGCGCCGCGCTCGTCGTCGGCGTACGCCGTCACGAACTCCACCGGCCGGCCGAGCCTCGCCAGCGCGACCGCGACGTTGGCCGCGCTGCCTCCAGCGTGCTCGACGGTCGCACCGTCGGCTCGCCGCACGATGTCGATCAGCGACTCCCCGACGACCACGACTCCTGCCATGACCCTTGCTTATCGCACTTCGGCTCCCGGGTGCAGCAGGATGTCCGCCATGCCGTCCGACCTCGCCGTCCCGCCGGAGCCGCCGGCCCGCGACGGCGAGCCACTGCTCGTGTCGGCGCTGGTCGCCGCCGCAGTGGTGACGGTGTTCCTGTTCTTCGACCACTGGTGGTCGCTGCACGGCATCTCGACCGTCGTCCAGTGGTGGGGCAGTGCGCCGTTCGATGCCTACGTCTTCATCTCGGCGATGGTCCCCGCCGCCCTGCTGGCGGTCGTTCTCGCGATCTGGGGCATCGACGGCCGGCACCGGCTGGCCGGCGGCCTCGGCGCGCTGGCCGCAGGACTGATCGACTGGGGGCTGCAGGAGGTGCTGCAGCGCTTCGTGATCCAGCACGACCACACGAGCCAGTCGGTGCTCCTCGCCTACGCCTGGGTGGTCACCCTGACGATCCCCACCTTGGCCACCATCGCGTGGGGACTCGGGCGCCGACGCGGCGTCGCCTGGTGGCTGGGCGTGCCGGTCGCGCCGCTGCTGGCCGGACTGCACCACGAGGCGGACCTCCACTCGACGTCGTTCCAGACCTGGCAGTTCCGGCACGATGCCTGGTGGGTCCACGGTCTGGAGTTCCTGACGCCGATAGTCGTCGCCTGCATCGTCTGCTGGCTCATCGAGCGCGCGACCACACCGACCTGAACTCGCTGGGCGCGCACCCCACCTGCAGGGCACAATCTCCGGTGTGGTGACGGCTCGAGCCCCCGGCGAGGCCGCAGTGTCCGCTCGCGAGGCCGAGGTTCTCGCGGCTGTCTCGGACCACCTCACCAACGCCGAGATCGCCGAGCGGCTGTTCATCTCGGTCCGCACCGTCGAGAGCCATGTGTCCTCCCTGCTGCGCAAGCTCCAGGTCGCCGACCGCCGAGAGCTCGCCCAGGCGGCCGCGGACGTCCTCGCGTCGCAGACGCCGGCGGGGCCGGACCACCACGGGGCCGCCCGGCTCCCGACGCCACTGACACCCTTCGTCGGACGGCACGAGGAGACCGCCGCCCTGGCCAGTGCGCTGGACGAGCAACGGCTGGTCACCGCGATCGGGCCCGGGAGGCGTGGGCAAGACCCGGCTCGCGATCCGGGTGGCAAACGAGGTGCAGGCCCGCTACGACGACGGCGTGTGCTTCGTCGACCTGGTGACCGTGACCGAGGCGAGCTCCCTGGCACCCGCGGTGGCCGCGGCCCTGGGCCTGAGGGAGAGCCAGGAGCGCACCGTGGAGGAGGTCCTGGCCGGGTGGCTGGGGCCACGGCACGTCCTCCTCGTGCTCGACAACTGCGAGCACGTGCTGGATGCCGTCGGTGTCCTGCTTGAACGGCTGCTGACCGCCTGCCCGCGGCTGCGCGTCCTGGCCACCAGCCGGGCGCGTCTGCTCCTGCCGTTCGAGTGGGCCTACCCCGTCCCCGGCCTGGCCCTCACCGCACCCGACGGGGAGCCCGCCGATGCCGTGGCGTTGTTCCTGAGCCGGGCCACCGCCGGAGGACCGGCCGTGGCCCCGCGCGACCTGGCCCGCCTCACGGCCCTGTGCCGGGGGCTGGACGGGATGGCGCTGGCGATCGAGCTCGCCGCCGCCCGGCTGCCGTCGCTCGGTCTCGACGGGCTCGAGGCCGGTCTGGCCGACCGGCTGCTCCTGCTGACCGGCGGGTCGCGGGTCGACGACCGCCACCGCTCGCTCCGCTCGACCCTCGACTGGAGCTATGCCCTGCTGAGCGAGCCGGAGCGGGCCGTGCTCCGGCGGATCTCGGTCTTCGTCGGGCCCGTCTCCGCGGCGGCGGCAACCGAGCTGATGGCCGACTGGCCGCCGGTCGACCCCGACCAGGTGCCCGACCTTGCTGGCCCGGCTGGCCGAGCAGAGCCTGCTGGTCACGGTCGCGACCTCGCTCGGCACCCGCTACCGGGCGTTGGAGACGATCCGTCAGTACGGCGCCGCGCTGATGGAGGACGAGGGCGAGGCTGACCAGGCTCACTCCCGGCACCTGGCCTGGTGCCTGGCCGCGGCCGAGCGGCTCGGCCCTCCTGTGCTGTCGAGTCACGACGGCGACCGGTGGCGGGCGCAGTTCGACGAGGTCTCGGTCGAGGTGCGGTGGTCCCTGCCCTGGGCGCGCTACGTCGCCGACGCAGCGCGACACGGCGTACCGACTCTCGCTACTGATGGGCGGACTCAGCTTCGACGCGTGGCCGCCCAGGCGAGTCGCAGCGCCGGTTCGAGCTGGCCGCCCATCTCGCCCCCGACGACACGGCCCGGACGGCCGCCCTCCGACAGGCCGCCGGGGCGGCAGAGGGTCGCCAGTTCGGCAACGAGGCGCTGCGGCTCCGCGAGCTCGCCGCCGACGCCGCCCTCCGCGCGGGCGATCCGACCGGTGCCGCGATGGATCTCGCCCGCGCGGCCGAGCTGATCGGTCGTGGGCCCGGCATCATGGCGGTGCTGCCGCCCGCGAACGAGGTGGACCGGCTGCTGGCCAGAGCCCGTCCCCTCGCCGCCGGAGACCCCGCCGCCGAGAGCCGGATCCTCACCGCGGAGGCCTTCGCGCTGGAGGAGCAGGACCCGGCGGTCCGGCCGATGATCGAGCGAGCGCTCGAGCTCGCCGTCCGCGCCGACGACCCGCTCGGCGAGAGTGCCGCCCTCGACATGCTCACCTCGACCCAGATCGCCCACAGCCAGCTCACCGACGCGATGGACAGCGCCGTGCTCCGGACCGTCCTGCTGGCTCCGCTGCCGGTCACCGCCGAGTCCGCGCTGGAGTTCTTCGACGCCTACCAGATGGCCTCGCAGTGCGCCCTGGCCGCGGGAGACCTGGGCGAGGCGGAGCGGCTCGGCGAAGGGCTGCGCGAGCTGCCGTTCTACCGCGAGGAGGACCACCTCGCGACCTCGCGCCTGATCGTGGTCGGCCTGTTCTCCGGCAGCCTGGGACGAGGCGCTCGCTCGGGCCGAGCAGTTCCGCGCCGGGTGGGAGCGCGCCGGCCGGCCGCTCGCCGGCAACCTCCGCACCGCGCCGTACGCCGCCGCGACCATCCACGCCCTCCGGGGCGACGACGACGCTCGCGGCGACTGGATGGAGCTGGTCGCCACCTTGTCGGCACCCTTGCGACCGCTGCCACCGGCGACGTTCGGCAAGGTCTTCGACGGCCTCGTGCTCCTGCACCGGGGCCAGGCTGCCGAGGCCGTCGAGGTCCTGGCCGACGTCCCCGAGACGTTCGAGACCAGCGCCAGCGGGCTGTGGCGCGCCTGGTACGTCGCCGCCTGGGCCGAGGCGGCGGTCCTCGCCGGCCTGCCGGAGGCTGCCGACCGGGTCCGTCGCGCAGCCGCGCTGACCGGTGGCAACCCGGTGGCGGAGGCCCTGGTCCGCCGGGCCTCGGCACTGGCCGGCTGCGCAGGAGACGGCGCAGGGCCGCGACGACCTCGTCGCCGCGGCCTCCGCCCTCCGCACGCTCGGCGCGCGCTACCAGTGGGCGCGCACCCTGGTCATGCTCGGCGGCCCCGACGAGGTCGAGGGCCGCGCCGAGCTGGACCGGTTGCGAGCCGCCCCTATGGCCTGGCCTCCACGATGAGGTTGAACGGCGTGCTGGTCGCCACCCGGACGTGGGAGAAGCCGGCCTCGCGCAGCACCTGCTCCAACCGCTCCGGACCGGCCTGCGCGCCGAGCCCGAGCCCGACCTCCTGGGCCAGGGACGACGGCGTGCAGATCACCGTCGACAGCCCGTAGTACATCCGCCCGACCGGGTTGAGGTTGTCCTCCAGCCTCGCGCCGGCAGCCGGCTCCACCAGGAGCAGCGTGCCGTCGGCGGCGAGGGACTCCCGCGCCCGGCGGGCGACGCCGACCGGGTCACCCATGTCGTGCAGGCAGTCGAACATCGTCACCAGGTCGTAGCCCGTCCCGGGGATCTCGGTGGCAGGTGCGGTCTCGAACCGGGTACGCCGCGCGACCCCGGCCTCGACGGCCGCCGCGCGGGCCTGGTCGATCGAGTGCCCGTGGCTGTCGATGCCGACGAACGTCGAGTGCTCGAACGCGCGGGCCATGATCACCGTCGAGGCGCCGTAGCCGCAGCCGACGTCGGCCACGCTGGCGCCGTCGCGCAGCTTCTCGACGACCCCGTCGAGCGCGGGCAGCCACGACTCGACCAGGTGGGCCTCGTAGCCGGGGCGGAACAGGCGCACGCAGCCGGTGTAGAGCCGCTCGTCGTGGTCGCCCCACGCCACGCCCTCGCCGGTGACGAACGCGTCGGCGAACGCCTCGTGGTCGGTGTAGCAGGAGGCCACGGTCTCGAAGGCGCCGCCGAGGAAGACCGGGCTCTGCTCGTCGGCCAGCACGAACGCGTGCTCGGCGTCGAGCTCGAAGGTGCCGGCCGCGGCGTCGTAGACGACGTAGCCGCCCGCGGCCTGGTTGCTCAGCCACTCCCGGACGTAGCGCTCGTGGGTGCCGGTCCGCTCCGCGAGCGCGGACGGGGTGAGCGGCCCGGCGCCGGCCATGGCGCGGTAGAGCCCCAGGCGGTCGCCGAGGTGCAGCATCAGGCCCGAGATCGCCGCAGCGAGGTCGCCCACCGCCTGGTGGACGAACTGCTCGAGCGCGGCCTCGTCGAGGCGGGGTGTGTCGATCGTGGTCATCGGTGTCTCCTCCGGACTGGATGTCCTGGTCCTACGTCGTGAACCACCCGGTCGGGCGGCCTCCACCACCGTCGACGGAGTGCACCGACTACGCATCCGTGCTCGCCACGGTGGGCACCACGGAACCTCCGGTTAGGTGGTCGGCACGGATGTGCCCAGACCTTCCTCGACGGCACCGTTCTCTCACCGGGCGCACCCGCCCCAACCCCACCTTCGTCCCTGGAAGCCGGTGGGAAGGCCGCGGGAAGGAGCCGCTCCTAGCGTCTCGGCACGCCCCGTCCGCACCTTCGAGAGGAACCACCCGTGATGACCTACTCCGTCCTGATGGGCGTCGCGACCCAGCGCCAGGAGCAGGTCGCGGCGCGGGCTCGCCTCCCCCGGCCCGACGACGCCCCCGCCACCGCAGCCACGCGTCGTACCGGAAAGCGCGACCGGGCCGCGGTGTCGACCCGGCTGCGCACCCTGATGAGCCGGGCATGAGGGCCATCGACACCGGCGCGTGGGCTCGCGCGTCCGGGGGGCGCACCCTGACCCCGAGCGCGGCCGTCTTCGCGGTCACGGCGATCGGGGGCCTGGTGGTGTCGCTCGACGTCTCGGTCGCCAACAGCCTGATGCCGGCGATCGGGCACGACTTCGCCGGCGAGGACCGTGCGGCCCTGTCGTGGGTGATCACCGGCTACGCCATCGTCTTCGCGGCTGCCCTCGTGCCGGCCGGTCGGATCGCCGACCGCGCCGGCCGGCGCCGTACCTATCTGGGCGGGCTGGCCGTGTTCGCGGCCGGCTCGCTGGTGTGCGGCGTGGCCCCCGACCTGGGCGTACTGCTGGCCGGGCGGGTCGTCCAGGGTCTCGGAGCCGCGGCCGCCTCCCCCGCGTCGTTGGGACTGCTCCTGGCTGCGTGCGATCCCCGCCACCACGCGACGTACGCCGCCCGCTGGACCGGCGCGGCGGCCCTCGGCGTGTGCCTGGGGCCGTTCGCCGGCGGCGTGCTGACCGCCGCCGGCGACTGGCGCTGGGCCTTCCTGGTCAACGTGCCGGTGATCGCGGCGCTGTGCCTGACGACGCCCTGCGTGCTGCCCGAGACACCACGTCACCCGGGCCGCCGGCTGCCCGACCCGATCGGCGCCGCGATCTTCGCCCTGGCCGCGGCGACTCTGGCCCTGGCACTGTCGGAGATCACCACCTGGGGCGCCACGTCGACCCGCACGATCGGCTGCCTGGTCGTGGCCGGCGTCCTGGCGGCCGCCTTCGGGCGCCGGTCGCGGCGGGTCAGCGAGCCGATGCTCCAGCTGGCCCTGCTCCGCAACCGTCGCGTGGTCGCGGCCGCCGTCGTGACCGCCGGCTACGCAGCCGGCTTCTTCGGGTTCCTCCTCACCTTCATGCTGTTCGCGGTCCAGCACTGGCGGCTCGACCTGGTGCAGGCCGGAGCGGCCGTGCTGCCGACCGGCTTGGTGGTCGTCGCCCTGACCTTGCAGGTCGGCCGGGCCGCGGAGCGCTTCGGCCACCGCGTCCTGCTCGTCCTGGGGGCCGGCCTGATGGCGGGGTCGCTCCTGCTGTGCGCAGGCACCCTGGGCGGAGACCACCTCCAGGCGCGCTGGTTCCTGATCGGGCCGGTCCTCGGGATCGGGATCGGCCTGTGCTATCCGGTGCTGGCCGGCGCCGCCGTCCACGGCCTCGCCGCGGCCGACCTGGCCGCCGCGTCCGCCATCAACCAGTGCGCACGACAGCTCGGAGCTGCTGTCGGCGCCGCTGCCGCGGTCGGCGTCCTCGGCCCGGACGCGGTGCCCGACGTGACGCGCTTCCACGCCGTGTGGACGGTCGCCGCCCTCTTCTGCGCCGCCGCCTGCGCCGCCGCGGTCCTCATCCCGCACCACTCCACCCGCACCTCCGTCTCGATCACCCCACCCACCACCCTCCGTTCGGATGTGACCTCATGAGCGTGACCTGCCTGCCCCGGTCGTGGCAGCCCAGCCCGTCGTACGGCGCGGCCGTGGAGCTGCGTCCCCTCGAGCGCGACGACCACGACCAGCGTGCTGGAGGTCTTCGCCGGCCTCGGTGCCCGCTCGCGCGAGCTGCGCTTCCTGACCCCCAAACCGCGCCTGACCTCCGCAGACCTCCGGCAGCTGACCGCGGTCGACCACCACGACCACGTGGCGATCCTCGCGGTCACCGCCTGCGACGGGCGGGCGATCGGGGTGGCGCGGTTCGTCCGCGACCCGGCGCACCCCGACACCGCCGACGTCGCCGTGGCCGTCGTCGACGCCTGGCAGGACCGCGGCATCGGCACCCTGCTCGCCGCCGCCCTCACCGAGCGCGCCCAGGAGGTCGGCATCCGTCACCTCACCCTCGTGATGAGCCAGGACAACGAGGCCGCCGTCCGGCTGCTGCACCGCACTCCGGGAGACATCCGCCGCGTCGCCATCGACGTGGAGAGCGCGGAGTTCGTGGTCACCCTGGACGACGCGGGGTCGCGACGATGACCACCCTGCTCGGGATCTGGGCCCATCCCGACGACGAGGCCTACTGCTCCAGCGGACTGATGGCACAGGTCCGCGACGAGGGCGGCCGGGTGGTCGTGGTCACCGCCACCCGCGGCGAGCACGGCACCGACGACCCGGCTGCCTGGCCGCCCGGGCGTCTCGCCACGCTTCGCGAGCACGAGCTGCGCGAGAGCCTCGCGCAGGCAGGCGTCACCGAGCACCGGTGGCTCGGCCACCGCGACGGAGAGCTCGCCGGGATCGGCGTCGAGGACGGCGCCGCGACCCTGCTGCCGATCCTCGAGGAGGTGCGGCCGACCGTCATCGTCACGTTCGGGCCGGAGGGCATGACCGGCCACCCCGACCATCGAGCGATCTCCGCCTGGACCACCCACGCCTGGCGCGCCGGCGGCGAGCGTGCCGCCCTCTGGTACGCCACCTTGACCCCGGAGTTCCACCAGGCGTGGGGAGAGCTCAACGACGAGGTCGGCCTCTGGATGGGCGGGTCGGCGCCGCCGACGCACGACGCGTCGGAGCTCTCGGCCGAGGTCCGGCTGTCCGGTCGGCGGCTCGACCGCAAGCACCGGGCCTTACGGGCCCACGCCTCACAGACCCGGGCCCTCGAGCAGCTCGTCGGTCCGGACCGCTACCGCGCCTGGTGGTCCACCGAGAGCTTCGTGGCCGCCGCACGCCGAAGGCCCGCCACCTCGATGGGGTGACGGGCCTTCGGTCGGACGTGCGACGTGGCTACTCGCCGGCGCGGGTGAAGCCCGCGGCCTCGGCGGACTCGACGGAGTCGAACCACACCTCCGCCACGGTCTGCTCGTACCACTGACCGTCGGGCTCGTGGAACTTCATGGAGTCCTCGTTGCCCTTGATCGGGTAGCCCTCGGGAGCCTGCGACTCGTCCTCGAGCGGCACGTGCGAACCGTCGTACTTGCCGGCGAAGCCGCCCTCGGTCTCTTCGAAGACCTCGTCGTCGACACCCTCGACCTCGACGGCCGGCTCGAGGCCGACCGCCTCGGCCGACGCCGCCACGGGGTCTGTCTCGGCCACAGCGTCGTCGGCCACAACGTCGTCGACCGGGGCCTCGGCCTGAGGAGCCTCAGCCTTCTTGGCAGCCGCCTTCTTGGCCGGCTTGGCGGCCTTCGGCTCGTAGGGCTCGGTCACCAGCTCGATGACAGCCATCGGGGCGTTGTCGCCCTTGCGGTTGCCGATCTTGGTGATCCGGGTGTAGCCGCCCGGGCGCTCGGCGAAGGTCGGCGCGATCTCGGTGAACAGCACGTGCACGACCGACTTGTCGCGCACGGTCTTGAGCACCTCACGACGGTTGTGCAGGTCGCCGCGCTTGGCCTTGGTGATCAGCTTCTCCGCGACCGGACGCAGCACGCGCGCCTTGGCCTCGGTGGTGGTGATCCGGCCGTGCTCGAACAGCTGGGTCGCCAGGTTGGCGACGATCAGCCGCTGGTGGGACGGGCTGCCGCCGAGGCGAGGGCCCTTCTTGGGCTTGGGCATGGTCTCTCTCGATTCTCTCCGGCCGTGTCAGGTACTGGAGTAGGTGTCACTAGTGGTGGGTCACAAGCCGTCTTGCGAGCAAGCTCGCTGCGACGGTCCTCGTCGACTGACGTCGTGCGCGAAGCGCACGCCGTCAGTACGACTCGTCCTCGATGAACGCGTCGTCGTCGTCGTCGCCGTACGCCGCGAGGGCAGCCTGCGGGTCGAAGCCCGGAGCGCTGTCCTTGAGCGACAGACCCATCTCGTGCAGCTTCGCCTTGACCTCGTCGATCGACTTGGCGCCGAAGTTGCGGATGTCGAGCAGGTCCTGCTCCGAGCGGGAGATGAGCTCACCCACGGTGTGGATGCCCTCACGCTTGAGGCAGTTGTAGGAACGCACGGTCAGCTGCAGGTCCTCGACCGGGAGGGCGAGGTCGGCAGCCAGCTGCTCGTCGACCGGCGACGGGCCGATGTCGATGCCCTCGGCCTCGACGTTCAGCTCGCGGGCCAGCCCGAACAGCTCGACCAGGGTCTTGCCGGCCGAGGCGATGGCGTCGCGGGGCTTCATCGAGGGCTTGGTCTCGACGTCGATCACGAGCTTGTCGAAGTCGGTGCGCTGCTCGACACGGGTGGCCTCGACCTTGTAGGTCACCTTCAGCACGGGGCTGTAGATCGAGTCGACCGGCATCCGGCCGATCTCGTTGTCGGCGCCCTTGTTCTGCACCGCGGAGACGTAGCCACGGCCACGCTCTACGACGAGCTCCATCTCGAGCTTGCCCTTGTCGGACAGCGTCGCGATCTTGAGGTCGGGGTTGTGCACCTCGACACCGGCCGGCGGCTGGATGTCACCGGCGGTGACCTCACCCGCACCCGACTTGCGCAGGTACATGGTCACGGGCTCGTCGTGCTCGGAGGAGACGACCAGGCCCTTGAGGTTCAAGATGATCTCGGTGACGTCCTCCTTGACGCCCTCGATCGTCGAGAACTCGTGGAGGACGCTGTCGATCTTGATGCTCGTGACCGAGGCACCGGGGATCGACGACAGGAGGGTACGGCGCAGGGAGTTGCCGAGCGTGTAGCCGAAGCCCGGCTCCAGGGGCTCGATGACGAAGCGCGAGCGGAACTCGTCGACGGACTCTTCCGACAGGGTCGGGCGCTGTGCGATGAGCACTTGTTCATTCCTTTCCGAGCCCACCCGCTATATGACGGGCTCAGATCATCTGGTGGTGGCGGTGTGGAGTTGTGGGCGCCTTGGGAGCAAGCTCGCCGCGGCGTTCGCTGCGGCCGCCCCCTCCCGGCTGCGCCGGGTCGGGGCGTCCTGGTTCACTTCTTGGAGTAGTACTCGACGATCAGCTGCTCTTGGACCGGGATGTCGATCTGGGCCCGGACCGGGAGCTGGTGGACCAGCGCGCGCATGCGGCCGGGGAGCACCTGGAGCCACGCCGGCACGACGCGCTCGTCGTGGGTCTCGCGGGCGACGATGAAGGGCGTCATCTCCAGCGACTTCTCACGCACGTCGACGATGTCGTACTGGCTGACCTGGAAGGACGGGATGTCGACCTTGCGGCCGTTGACCAGGAAGTGGCCGTGGACCACGAGCTGGCGAGCGTGACGACGGGTGCGCGCGAAGCCCGCGCGGTAGACGACGTTGTCGAGACGGCACTCGAGCAGCTGCAGCAGGTTGTCACCTGTCTTGCCCTGCCGGCGCGAGGCCTCGGTGTAGTAGTTGTGGAACTGCTTCTCGAGGATGCCGTAGGTGTAGCGCGCCTTCTGCTTCTCGCGAAGCTGAAGCAGGTACTCGCTCTCCTTGATCCGACCACGGCCGTGCTGGCCGGGAGGGTAGGGACGACGCTCGAACGCCGAGTCGCCGCCGACGAGGTCGATGCCGAGGCGGCGCGACTTCTTGGTCATGGGGCCGGTGTAGCGGGCCATTTCTCAAAGACTCCTTGTGATCTCGTGCTCGTGCTGACGACGGGGCGTCAGACGCGGCGGCGCTTCGGCGGGCGGCAGCCGTTGTGCGGCGTCGGGGTCACGTCCTGGATGGTGCCGACCTCGAGGCCGATCGCACCCAGGGACCGGATCGCCGTCTCGCGGCCCGAGCCCGGGCCCTTGACGAACACGTCGATCTTCTTCATGCCGTGGTCCATCGCCCGGCGCCCGGCGGCCTCGGCGGCCATCTGCGCGGCGAACGGCGTGGACTTGCGCGAGCCCTTGAAGCCGACGGTGCCGGCAGAGGCCCACGAGATCACCGCACCCGTGGGGTCGGTGATGGTGACGATGGTGTTGTTGAACGTGCTCTTGATGTGGGCTTCGCCCTGAGCGATGTTCTTCTTCTCCTTGCGGCGCACCTTCTTGGCGCCGGTACGACTCTTCGGTGGCATTACTTGGCCTTCTTCTTGCCGGCGACGGTGCGCTTGGGGCCCTTGCGGGTACGGGCGTTGGTCTTGGTGCGCTGACCGCGGACCGGGAGGCCCTGGCGGTGGCGACGACCCTGGTAGCTGCCGATCTCGATCTTGCGCCGGATGTCGGCCTGGACCTCGCGGCGGAGGTCACCCTCGATCTTGATCTCGTCGTTGCCCTCGATGGCGTCGCGGAGCTTGACCAGCTCCTCGTCGCCGAGCTCGTGGACGCGGAGGTCGGGGTTCACGCCCGTCACGGTGAGGAGCTGCTGGGCGCGGGTACGGCCGATGCCGTAGATGTAGGTGAGTGCCACCTCGATGCGCTTGTCGCGCGGGAGGTCGACACCGACGAGGCGTGCCATGTGTTGGCGTTTCCCTTCGGTAGGTCACAGCGGTTTCGGTCGTGTTCGCGTCCCTCCCGCCTCGGGAAGGCTCCGGCCACTGCTCCGGAGGTGGCTTCATCCGTCGTACGACGGACTAGCGATCACGTTGTGGTGGTGCTGTTCAGTTGTGGAAGCGCGATCAGCCTTGCCGCTGCTTGTGGCGGGGGTTCTCGCAGATCACCATGACGCGGCCGTGGCGACGGATCACCTTGCACTTGTCACAGATCTTCTTGACGCTCGGGTTGACCTTCATGTCAGCCCTTTCTAGGGGTCGGCTGGCGCTTACTTGTACCGGTAGACGATGCGACCCCGCGTGAGGTCGTAGGGCGAGAGCTCCACCACCACGCGGTCCTCGGGGAGGATCCGGATGTAGTGCTGGCGCATCTTGCCGCTGATGTGGGCCAGGACCTTGTGACCGTTGCTCAGCTCGACCCGGAACATCGCGTTCGGGAGAGCTTCGACGACGGTGCCCTCGATCTCGATCACACCTTCTTTTTTGGGCATGTCCTCACTTCTGGTCGCTGGGTCTCTCGTCTACCGTCGACCCGGGAACCTCCCGGCCCCTCGTCAGACGGGGAACCCGGTGGACCTCTCGTGGCCGCTGCGCGCGCCTCATCCCCGACGCGCACACGACGACTGGAGCTTGTCGTGAGATGGTCCGGGCAGCCGCGAGGCACCGCGAAACAGACCCAAGTTGGGCCGACGCGCCAGTGTAGATCGCCGGGGGGATCAACCCCTAATCGCGCCCGAACCCCGCCTCGCGGGCTTTGATGAGCGCCTCGGCGCGCCCCGCGGCGTGGAGCTTGGTGTAGATCGACGATACCGCGTTGCGCACGGTCTTGTTGGACACGTACAGCTCGCGCGCGATCGCATCGTTCGAGTGGCCCGCGGCGAGGAGGTCCAGCACCTCCCGTTCGCGGTCGCTCAGCTCGGGGAACGCCACGGGTCGCTCGCGCGGTCCGGCCGCGAACAGCCCGGCCACCCGCCCGGCAAGACTGGCTCCGAAGACCATGCCGCCCGCGCCGGCCGCGCGCAGGGCGTGCTGTACCTCGTCGGCCCCCGAGCCCTGCAGGAGGTAGCCGGACGCCCCCGCCCGGATGGCGGGTCCCGGCCGTCCGGAACCAGCCGGATGGTGCACCTGGTGGCGTCGGAGTGCCGCGCAGCATTGATGACCGCCTCGGCTGCGATCCGGTACGCCGCCACCCCGACAGCCGCTGGGAGTCCGGCGACGCCGTCCGCGTCGATCCGGGTGGGGAACGGCTGCTGCTCCCCCTGCTGGGCGAGGGCGCCGACCAGTCCGAGGTCGTCCAGGGCGGGGGGACGAAGGTCGTGCACGAGGCGACGTACGTCCGTCACCACCTCGCGCACCTGCCCCGTGGTCTGGGCGAGCTGGGCCTTCGCGGCATCCGGGTCGCGGTCGACCACGAGCCGGGCGGACTCGAGACGGAACACGATCCCCGCCAGCGCCGGCCCGAGCCCGTCGTGGAGATCGCGACGGATCCGACGTCGCTCCTCCTCCCGGGCCAGCTCCATCTGCTCGCGACCCCGCTGGAGCTCGTCGGCCATCAGGCTGGCCCGGGCCGCCGTGGCCGCCTGGCGGACGAGGTCGCCGAGGAGCTGCTCGTCTCGACGAGAGAGTCGGCTGCGCACTCCTCGTCCGGGCAGGACGAGCCGACCGATGGTGGCGCCGCGGTAGGTGAGGGGAAGCGTGCGCGTCCGGGCCGGGACGCTGGTCGGCTGCGTCGTCGGTCGTCTCCAGGGTGGAGGCGAGCCCGGCGAGCGCGCCGTAGGGGTCCGACCGGCGGCCGAGCATGACCCGCCGCACGAGTCGCTGCACCTGATGCCGGAGCGGCCCGTAGAGGACGGCTGTCAGGACGAGCACGACGAAGACGACCTGACGCTGCTCCAGCGAGCTGCCGAGCAGAGAGGGCCGAGCCGATGCCGGCGACGGCCCAGCCGCGTGGGACCCGTGCGGGTGCTTCGGCGGCCGGCTCCGGGAGGTCCGAGCGGACGGGGTTGTCGGTGGTGACGGTGGTGGTCATCGATCTGTTCCTTTCAGGTCTGGAGGTCGATGACCGGACAGTGCCGGGCCTGATGTCCCGCAGCCCAGGGACAACGGGGCAGGAACGGTCCCGAGCGTCAGGACGGCGACACTCCGCTAGCGTGGCCACTGACCCTGAGGAGTCCCGTGACCGACGTTGCCCCCGAGCATCAGAACGCCCGACTCGCCGTCCTGATCGACGCCGACAACACCTCGGCGACTCACGCGGCGGCGATCCTCGATGAGCTGGCGCGGTACGGCGTCCCGACCGTCAAGCGCGCCTACGGCGACTGGACGACCCAGCGCCTCGTGGGCTGGAAACCCGAGCTGAATCGGCATGCGATCCAACCGGTCCAACAGTTTGCGTACACGACCGGCAAGAACTCCACCGACTCCGCGCTGATCATCGACGCGATGGACCTGCTCTACTCCGGCAACGTCGACGGGTTCGCGATCGTCTCCAGTGACTCCGACTTCACCCGGCTCGCCACCAGGTTGCGGGAGTCCGGGAGGACGGTCTACGGCCTGGGCGAGCAGAAGACCCCGGCTTCGCTCGTTGCTGCGTGTGACCGGTTCATCTACTTGGAGGTGCTCGGACGCTCCCAGGTCGACGAGGGCGACGAGGGCGACGAGGGCGACGACCGGCCCGATGACCTTCGACGGCTCCTGACCTCGGCCGTCGGGGCCACCTCCCAGGACGACGGTTGGGTGCTGTTGTCGGTGCTCGGCAGCTACCTCACGAAGACCAACGCGTCGTTCGATCCGCGCAACTACGGCTATCCCAAGCTGAGCTCGCTCGCCCGGGCCCAGGACTACCTCGAGGTGGAGCAGAGGGACGGCCGACCACCGCGGGTGCGGCTGAAGTCGCCGGCCCCGGCGACCAAGTCCGCCAAGACAGCCGCGAAGGCACCGCGCCGCCGCACCGCCAAGAAGACGGCACCGGCGAAGGAGGCCTAGCTCGTTCTCAGGCCGGAGTGCCGGCTCGTCGGCGGTCGGCCATCAGGCTGGCCACGGTGGTGATCGCCAGCGTGCCGATGATGACGACGAGGGAGACCCAGATCGGGATGTCGGGAGCCCACTCGATGTGCTCACCCCCGTTGATGAACGGCAGCGTGTTCTCGTGCATCGCGTGCAGGATCAGCTTCACCCCGATGAACAGGAGCAGGAACGCGAGACCGTAGGAGAGGTAGACGAGCCGCTTCAGCAGGTCGCCGATCAGGAAGTAGAGCTGGCGCAGGCCCATCAGGGCGAAGATGTTGGCGGTCAGCACCAGGTAGGGCTCGCTGGTCAGCCCGTAGATCGCGGGGATCGAGTCGAGCGCGAAGAGCAGGTCGGTCACGCCCAGGGTCAAGATCACCAGGAACATCGGGGTGAACAGACGCGAGCCGTTCTCCCGGACCGTCAGCTTCGGGCCGTTCCAGGTCTCGGTGAACGGCAGGTGGCGGCGCGCGAAGCCCACCAGCCGCGGCTCGTCGTACCCGCCCTCGTCGTCGCCGGCCTCGCGCCACAGGTTGACCGCGGTCATCACCAGGAAGAGCCCGAAGAGGTAGAAGACCCAGCTGAACTGCGCGATGGCGGCCGCGCCGACCGCGATGAAGATGCCGCGCAGCACCAGTGCCAGCACGATCCCGACCAGCAAGGCGCTCTGCTGGAGCTCGCGCGGCACGGCGAGCTTGGCCATGATCACGATGAAGATGAAGAGGTTGTCGATCGAGAGCGAGTACTCGGTCAGCCAGCCGGCGAAGAACTCCCCGCCGTACTCACTGCCGGCGAAGTGCCAGACCCCGAGCCCGAAGAGCACGGCGAGCCCGACGTAGACCGCCAGCGCCGTGGAGACCTCGCGGCGGGACGGCTCGTGCGGCCGTCGGCCGATCACGAAGACGTCGAAGATCAAGATCGCGGACGTCACGAGGATGGTGGTCCACCAGACCAGGGGCGTCACGTGCATGTCACGCCCCGGAGACCGAGCCTGCGAGGTCGCCGATCAGGGCCGGAGGTGGAGGAGCGTCGGCTCGAGCCCGAGGGCCTGCGACCGGACGCAATCACTGCTCCCCGCCGTACGGCGCACCGAGCGCCGCCAGCCGGGCGGCACCGCCGTCGAGCGCGGTCAGCACCCATGCGCCGCGCGGCGTGAGGGTGAAGGTGTGCTCGAAGTGGGCCGACATCGACCCGTCGGCCGTCGCCACCGTCCAGTCGTCGTCGAGGACCTCGGTCTCGTGGCTGCCGAGGGTGACCATCGGCTCGACCGCGAGCGCGAGCCCCGGCACCAGCTTGGGACCGCGACCCGCGCGTCCGACGTTGGGGACGTTGGGCGGCAGGTGCATCGAGGTGCCGATGCCGTGGCCGACGTAGTCCTCGAGAATGCCGTAGTCGCCGCGCGCCCGCACCGTGGTCTCGACCGCGTGGGAGATGTCGGTGACCCGGCCCCCGAGCCGAGCGGCCGCGATGCCAGCCCACAGGGCATCCTCGGTGACCCGCATCAGCTCGGCCACCTCGTCGGGGACCTCGCCGATCGCGACCGTGATCGCGGCGTCGCCGTGCCAGCCCTCGACGATCGCACCGCAGTCGATCGAGATCACGTCACCGTCGACCAGCACCCGGTCGCCGGGGATCCCGTGCACCACCTCGTCGTTGACCGAGGCGCAGATGGTCGCGGGGAACGGCGGGTGGCCGTAGCCGAGAAACGACGGCACGCCGCCGTGGGAGCGGATGTTCTCCTCGGCGAGCCGGTCGAGCTCACCTGTGGTGACGCCCGGACCCGCAGCCTCACGCAAGAGCTCGAGGGTCTCGCCGACGAGGAGACCGGCGCGCCGCATCAGCCTGATCTGGTGGCGGTTCTTGATCTCGAGCCCGCGGTCGAGCAGCGCCATCGGCCGACCTCAGCTCTGGGGAACGACGTCGAGCGCGGCGAAGATCCGCTTCGTGACGTCGTCGACCTCGCCCATGCCGTCGATCTCGTGGACGATGCCGCGGGTGCGGTAGACGCCGATCAGCGGCTCGGTCTGCTCGCCGTAGACCTCCTGACGCCGGCGGATGACGTCCTCGGTGTCGTCGGCACGACCCTCGCTCTGCGCGCGCTGCAGCAGGCGGGCCACGAGCTCGTCGGCGTCGACGGTGAGCACGACGACGGCGTCGAGCCGGTGACCGGTGAAGGCCACCATCCCGTCGAGCTCCTCGACCTGGGCCACGGTGCGGGGGTAGCCGTCGAGCAGGAAGCCCGGGGCAGCGTCGGGCTCGTCGATCCGGGCGCGGACCATGAGGTTGGTGACCTCGTCGGGAACGTACTCACCGGCATCCATGTACTCCTGGGCCCGCTTGCCCAGGGGCGTGCCCTGGGAGACGTTGGTCCGGAAGATGTCTCCGGTGGAGATCGCGGGAATGCCGAAGTGCTCGGCGACCACCCGGGCCTGCGTGCCTTTTCCGGCCCCCGGCGGCCCCATCAAGATGAGCCTCATCTAGCGCAGGAACCCTTCGTAGTTGCGCTGCTGGAGCTGGCTCTCGATCTGCTTCACCGTGTCCAGGGCGACACCGACCATGATCAGGATCGAGGTGCCACCGAAGGGGAAGTTCTGGTCGGCGCCGATCAGCACGAAGGCGATCAGCGGGATCAGGGCGATCAGACCGAGGTACAGCGCGCCTGGCAGCGTGATGCGGGACAGGACGTAGGACAGGTAGTCCTCGGTCGGCTTGCCCGCCCGGATCCCGGGGATGAAGCCGCCGTACTTCTTCATGTTGTCCGCCACCTCTTCAGGGTTGAAGGTGATCGACACGTAGAAGTAGGTGAAGAACACGATCAGCGCGAAGAACGTGATCATGTAGAGCGGGTGGTCGCCGCGGACGAAGTACTTCTGGATCCAGACCGTCCAGCCCGAGGTGGCGTTCTGGTTGAACTGGGAGAGCATCGCCGGCAGGTAGAGCAGCGACGACGCGAAGATGACGGGGATGACGCCCGCCTGGTTGACCTTGAGCGGGATGTAGGTCGAGCTGCCGCCGAACATCTTGCGGCCCACCATCCGGCGGGCGTACTGGACCGGGATCCGGCGCTGGGCCTGCTCGATGAAGATGACCGCGGCGATGATCACCAGCCCGATGGCGATGACCACCGAGAAGGTCCACCAGCCCTTGGACTTCTGCACCGACCAGAGGGACGTGGGGAAGCGCGCGACGACCTGGGTGAAGATCAGGATCGACATGCCGTTGCCGATGCCGCGGTCGGTGATCAGCTCGCCGAACCACATGATCACGGCGGTGCCGGCCACCATCGTGATGACCATGACCAGGAACGTCGAGGTGTTGTCGTTGTAGAGCAGGGGGTACCGGGTGTTGTCGCAGCCCGCGAGCAGCCGGCCCGACCGGGCCAGGGCCACGATGCCGGTCGCCTGGAGCAGGGCCAGGCCCAAGGTGAGGTAGCGGGTGTACTGGGTGATCTTCGTCTGACCGGCCTGGCCCTCCTTCTTGAGGGCCTCGAGGCGCGGGATCACGACCACCAGCAGCTGCAGGATGATGCTCGCGGTGATGTAGGGCATGATCCCCAGCGCGAAGATCGTCAGCTGGAGCAGCGCGCCGCCGGAGAAGACGTTGATCAGGTTGTAGACGCTGCCCGTGGCGCCCTTGACGCACTGGTGGACGTTGGAGACGTTCACACCCGGAGCGGGGATCTGGGACCCGGCGCGGAACAGCACGATGATGAACAGGACGAACAACAGCTTCTTGCGCAGGTCCGGAGTCCGGAACGCGTTCACATAAGCGCCGAGCACTGTCTTCCATCCTCTTTCTTGGTCTCACGCCCCGGTGTGGATGGCGGTGGACCGGTTCTGACGCCGCCGGAGCGACGGCATCGAGCCTTCGCGGAGCCTCTCGCCCAGCCTTCGCCCAGCCTTTCGCCCAGCCTTCGCACAGGCCGCCGGAAGCCTAACAGGGGCCGCACAGTCGGCTGTATCGGGAGGAACGCCGGTTCCCGGGCCGCCGACCCCAACAGCAAGGCGCGGACCGGAGGGCTGATGCCCGCCCGGCCCGCGCCTGGGTGCGCTGTGGTGGTCAGACGACGGTGGCGGTGCCGCCGGCGGCCTCGATCTTCTCCTTGGCCGAGGCGGAGAACGCGTTCGCGCTCACCTGGACGGCCACCGAGATGTCGCCCTGGCCGAGGACCTTGACCGGCTCGTTCTTGCGGACCGCGCCCTTGGCCACGAGGTCGGCGATCGCCACGTCACCGCCCTCGGGGAACAGCTCGCCGAGGCGGTCGAGGTTGACGACCTGGAACTCCACGCGGAAGGGGTTCTTGAAGCCCTTCAGCTTGGGCAGGCGCATGTGGAGGGGCATCTGGCCGCCCTCGAACGACGCGGGCACCTGGTAGCGGGCCTTGGTGCCCTTGGTGCCACGTCCGGCGGTCTTGCCCTTGGAGCCCTCACCGCGACCCACCCGGGTCTTGGCGGTCTTGGCACCCGGGGCCGGGCGCAGGTGGTGCAGCTTCAACGTCATGACTTACTCGACTTCCTCGACCGTCACCAGGTGACGGACGGTCTGGACCATGCCCCGGATCTCCGGGCGGTCCTCCTTCACGACCACGTCGCCGATCCGCTTGAGACCGAGCGAACGCAGCGTCTCGCGCTGGTTGGCCTTGCAGCCGATCGAGCTCTTTCGCTGCTGGACCTTGAGCTGTGCCATCAGCCGGCCACCTCCTCGACGGGCGTCGCGACGGCGGCGGTCTCGCCACGCTGGGCGCGCAGCAGCGCCGCCGGGGCGACGTGCTCGACCGGGAGGCCACGACGGGTCGCGACGGTCTCGGGCAGCTCGAGCATCTTCAGGGCCTCGACCGTGGCGTGGACGATGTTGATCTGGTTGGACGAGCCGAGCGACTTGCTCAGCACGTCGTGGATGCCGGCGCACTCCAGGACGGCCCGCACGGGCCCACCCGCGATCACACCGGTACCGGGAGCGGCCGGGCGGAGCAGCACCACGCCGGCGGCCTTCTCACCCTGGACCGGGTGCGGGATCGTGCCCTGGATGCGGGGCACCCGGAAGAACGCCTTCTTGGCCTCCTCGACACCCTTGGCGATCGCCGCGGGCACCTCCTTGGCCTTGCCGTAACCGACGCCGACCATGCCGTCGCCGTCGCCGACGACGACCAGGGCGGTGAAGCTGAAGCGACGACCACCCTGGACGACCTTGGCCACCCGGTTGATCGCGACGACGCGCTCGACGTACTGGCTCTTCTCGGCACCGCCTCGACGGTCGTCGCGGCCGCCACCTCGGCGATCGCCCCCCGAACGCTGTCCGCGCTGGGCTCCGCTCATGAGATGTCCTCTTCCTTGATAAGTCCGCTGTGGTCCGGCTGGTTCGTCAGGGCCATCAGAAGGTCAACCCGCCCTCGCGCGCGGCGTCGGCCAGGGCCGCGATGCGACCGTGGTACTTGTGGCCCGCCCGGTCGAAGACCACGGACTCGATGCCCTGGGTCTTCGCCCGCTCGGCGACCCGCTCGCCGACCAGCTTGGCCTTGGCCGTCTTGTCGCCCTCGAGGGAGCGCAGGTCGGCCTCCATGCTCGACGCCGACACCAGGGTCTTGCCCTGGAGGTCGTCGACGACCTGGACGCTGATGTGCTTCGACGACCGGGTGACCACCAGGCGCGGACGCTCGGTGGTGCCGGAGATCTTCTTGCGGCCCCGCACCTGACGGTGCAGGCGGGCCTTCGTCCGGGATGCGGTGTGCTTGTGCTTGGACAGGGAGATCGCCATGGTCACTTACCAGCCTTTCCGACCTTGCGGCGGATGTGCTCGCCGGCGTAGCGGACGCCCTTGCCCTTGTAGGGCTCCGGCTTGCGCAGCTTGCGGATGTTGGCGGCGACCTCACCGACCAGCTGCTTGTCGATGCCCTGGACGCTGAGCCGGGTGGGGCTCTCCACCGTGAAGGTGATGCCGTCGGGCGCGTTGAACGTGATCGGGTGGCTGTAGCCGAGCTGGAACTCCAGCCGGGTGGGGCCCTTGGACAGGACGCGGTAGCCCACGCCCACGATCTCGAGCTTCTTCTCGTAGCCGTCGGTGACACCGACGACCATGTTGTTCACCAGCGTGCGGGTCAGGCCGTGGCGGGCCCGGCTCTCGCGCTCGTCGTCGGGACGGGTCACGGTGAGGACACCGTCGTCCTTCGACACGGTGATCGGGGTGACGACGGTGTGGCTCAGGGTGCCCTTGGGGCCCTTGACCGTCACCAGGGAGCCGTCGATCGCGACGTCGACACCCGAGGGCACGACGACCGGCATTCTTCCGATGCGCGACATGTCAGTTCTCCTTCCGGGGTCTCGGGCTACCAGACGTAGGCGAGGACTTCCCCACCCACGCCCTTCTGGTTCGCCTGGCGGTCGGTCAGCAGACCCTGGCTGGTGGAGATGATCGCGACGCCGAGGCCACCGAGGACCTTGGGCAGGCCGGTGCTCTTGGCGTAGACCCGCAGACCGGGCTTGCTGATGCGCCGGAGTCCGGCGATCGAGCGCTCGCGGTGGCGGCCGTACTTCAAGGTGATGGTGAGCGTCTTGGCGACGCCACCGTCGGGCGCCTCGGCGACGTCGAAGGAGGTGATGTAGCCCTCGCTGCGCAGGATCTCGGCAACGCCGGCCTTCAGCTTGCTGTAGGGCATGGTCACCGAGTCGTGGTACGCCTGGTTGGCGTTGCGCAGACGGGTCAGCATGTCTGCGATCGGGTCGGTCATCGTCATGGTGTGTCGTTCTCTCTTCTGTGGTTTCCGGCGAGCTCGTGCCCCGCCGGACCTTCAGCGGTCGTGGTGATCAGGGGTTACCAGCTGGACTTGGTCACACCGGGCAGCTCGCCGCGGTGGGCCATCTCGCGGAGGCAGATCCGGCACAGGCCGAACTTGCGGTAGACGGCCTTGGGACGGCCGCAGCGCTGGCAACGGGTGTAGCCGCGGACGGCGAACTTGGGCTTGCGGGCCGCCTTCACCCTCAGTGCAGTCTTCGCCATGGTCAGTTCTCCTTGAACGGGAAGCCGAGCTGCTTGAGCAGCGCACGTCCCTGCTCGTCGTTCGTGGCCGTGGTGACGACCGTGATGTCCATGCCTCGGGGGCGGTCCACGCGGTCCTGGTCGATCTCGTGGAACATGACCTGCTCGGTCAGGCCGAAGGTGTAGTTGCCCTTGCCGTCGAACTGCTGCGGCGAGAGGCCACGGAAGTCACGGATCCGAGGCAGCGCGAGCGACAGCAGCCGGTCGAGGAACTCCCACATCCGGTCGCCCCGCAGCGTGACGTGGGCGCCGATCGGCATCCCCTCACGCAGCTTGAACTGGGCGATGGACTTGCGGGCCTTGGTCACCATCGGCTTCTGGCCGGTGATGGCGGTCAGGTCCTTGATCGCGCCCTCGATGAGCTTGGAGTCGCGAGCCGCCTCGCCGACACCCATGTTGACCACGATCTTGGTCAGTCCGGGCACCTGCATGACGTTGGCGATCTCGAACTCGTCGCGCAGCGCGGGGAGGATCTCCTCGCGGTAGCGGGTCTTGAGACGAGGGGTGACCTTCTGCTCCGTGGCCTGCTCGGTTCCTTCTGTCACGGTGTCGGTCATCTCAGATCTCCTTCCCGGTCTTGCGCGAGACCCGCACGCTGCGGGTGCCGGCATACGTCGAGCCGTCGGGGCGGCGCTTCTGGACCACCTCGCGACGGAAGCCCACGCGGGTCACGCCGTCGCCCTCGACCAGCATCACGTTGGACACGTGGATCGGGGCCTCGGTGGTGATGATGCCGCCGGTGGTGCCGGCGCGGCCGCCCGACTGGATGACCTTGGTGTGCTTCTTGACGCGGTTGACACCCTCGACGATGACCCGCTGCTCCTCACGGAGCACCTGGATCACCCGGCCTTCGGCGCCCTTGTCCTTGCCGGCGATCACCTTGACGGTGTCGCCCTTCTTGATCTTCATCGCGTGCTTCCCCATCTCAGAGCACCTCCGGTGCCAGCGAGATGATCTTCATGAACCGCTTGTCACGCAGCTCGCGGCCCACCGGGCCGAAGATGCGGGTGCCACGCGGCTCACCGTCCTGCCGCAGGATGACCGCGGCGTTCTCGTCGAACTTGATGTAGGACCCGTCGGGCCGGCGGCGCTCCTTGGCGGTGCGCACGACGACAGCCTTGACGACGTCGCCCTTCTTGACGTTGCCGCCAGGGATCGCGTCCTTGACCGTGCAGACGATCACGTCACCGATGCCGGCGTAGCGACGACCGGAACCGCCGAGGACCCTGATGCACAGGACCTCCTTGGCACCGGTGTTGTCGGCGACCTTGAGCCTGGACTCCTGCTGGATCACTTGGCACGCTCCAGGACTTCCACGACGCGCCAGCGCTTCGTGGCCGACAGCGGGCGGGTCTCCATGATCTGGACCCGGTCGCCGATGCCGCAGTCGTTGGACTCGTCGTGGGCCTTGAGCCGCGACGTACGACGCATGACCTTGCCGTAGAGCGCGTGCTTCACGCGGTCCTCGACCTCGACCACGACGGTCTTGTCCATCTTGTCGCTCACGACCAGGCCCTCACGCACCTTGCGGGCGTTGCGGGTCACTGCCTGCTCGCTCATGCGTCAGCACCTTCCTTCTCGTTGTCCTTCACGTTGTCCACGACGTTGTCCACCACGTTGTCGTCGCCCGGCGTCGAACGGATGCCGAGCTCGCGCTCACGCACCACGGTGTAGATGCGGGCGATGTCCTTCTTCACCGTGCGGAGCCGACCGTGGCTCTCCAGCTGGCCGGTGGCCGCCTGGAAGCGCAGGTTGAACAGCTCCTCCTTGGCCTCGCGCAGGCGAGCCTCGAGGTCGGTGTTGTTCATCTCGTCCAGCTCGTGGGCCTTGACACTGCTGGCCATCAGAACTCACCGGCCTCTCGGGAGATGAAACGGGTCTTGAGGGGGAGCTTGTGCTGCGCGCGGCGCATGGCCTCGCGAGCGATCGTCTCGTCGACGCCGGACAGCTCGAAGAGCACGCGACCGGGCTTGACGTTGGCGATCCACCACTCCGGGGAGCCCTTGCCGGAACCCATGCGGGTCTCGGCAGGCTTCTTGGTCAGCGGGCGGTCGGGGTAGATGTTGATCCACACCTTGCCGCCACGCTTGATGTGACGGGTCATGGCGATACGAGCCGACTCGATCTGTCGGTTGGTCACGTAGGACCCCTCGAGCGCCTGGATCCCGAAGTCACCGAAGGCCAGGCGGGTGCCGCCCTTGGCCGCACCACTCCGGTTGGGGTGGTGCTGCTTGCGGTGCTTGAGACGTCGGGGCATCAACATGGCTCAGGCCTCCGATCCGGACTCTGGGCCGGCAGACGAGGGCGCCGCGGCAGCCGCGGCCTCGACCGGGGCAGCCTCTGGAGCCGAGGTGGGCCGGTCGCCACGGGTCGGGCGGGTGCCACGGCTGGGACGGTCACCGCCGCGCTCGCCGCCCCGGCTGGGACGACCGCTGCGACCGGGAACGCCGGCGCGGGCGGCGGCCTGGGCCTGACGCTCGGCGCGGGTGCCCGCGACCTCGCCCTTGTAGATCCAGACCTTCACGCCGATCCGGCCGAAGGTGGTCTTGGCCTCGTAGAAGCCGTAGTCGATGTCGGCACGCAGCGTGTGCAGCGGGACGCGACCCTCGCGGTAGAACTCGGTGCGCGACATCTCGGCGCCGTTGAGGCGGCCCGAGCACTGGATCCGGATGCCCTTGGCACCCGAGCGCATCGTGGTCTGCATGGCCTTGCGCATCGCGCGGCGGAACTGCACGCGACCGCTGAGCTGCTCGGCGACACCCTGGGCGACCAGCTGGGCGTCGACCTCGGGGTTCTTGACCTCGAGGATGTTCAGCTGGACCTGCTTGCCGGTGAGCTTCTCGAGGTCGCCGCGGATGCGGTCGGCCTCGGCGCCACGGCGACCGATCACGATGCCCGGACGCGCGGTGTGGATGTCCACCCGCACGCGGTCGCGGGTGCGCTCGATCTCGACCTTCGCGATGCCGGCCCGCTCCATGCCCTTGGACAGGAGGCGGCGGATCGCGACGTCCTCGCCGACGTACGACTTGTAGAGCTTGTCGGCGTACCACCGCGACTTGTGGTCGGTGGAGATGCCGAGGCGGAAGCCGTTCGGGTTGATCTTCTGGCCCATCAGGCCTTCCCCTTCTTCCGGTTCTTCGTCTCGCCCTTCTTGCCCGCGGCCTGCTTCTGCACGGGCTGGGGGCGGGGCGTCACCACGAGGGTGATGTGGCTGGTGCGCTTGAGGATCTGCGTGGCGCGGCCCTGGGCGCGCGGGCGCCAGCGCTTCATGGTCGGACCCTCGTCGACCTGGCAGCTGCTCACGACCAGGTCGGCACGGTCGAGGTCCTCGGTGGTCTCGGCGTTGGCGATCGCGGACTCCAGCACCTTGTAGACCGTCGTGGAGGCGGACTGGGGTGCGAACTGGAGCAGGGCGAGGGCGTCGTCGACCGGGAGGCCGTGGATCATCTGGGTGACCCGACGGGCCTTCATCGGGGTGATGCGCACGTAACGCGCGCTCGCGTAGGCGCCCGGCTGGTCGCCGAGCAGCGACTCGCGGCGGGCGCTGGTGCGCCGGCGCTCTGTCACAGGCATGGTGTCGTCTTCCCTCAGTTCCTCTTGGGCCGCCCGCGTCAGCGGCGGCGGCCCTTCCGGTCGTCCTTCACGTGCCCGCGGTAGGTGCGGGTCGGGGCGAACTCCCCGAGCTTGTGGCCGACCATCGAGTCGGTCACGAAGACCGGGACGTGCTTGCGGCCGTCGTGCACGGCGATCGTGTGGCCGATCATGGCGGGCACGATCATCGAGCGGCGCGACCAGGTCTTGATGACGTTGTGGGAGCCCTTGTCGTTCTCGGCGTCCACCTTCTTCATCAGGTGGTCGTCGACGAACGGGCCCTTCTTCAGGCTGCGAGGCATCTGTTGTTATCTCCCTGCTCAGCGCTTCTTGCCGGTACGGCGACGACGGATGATCTGCTTGTCGCTGGCCTTGCCCTTGCGACGGGTGCGGCCCTCGGGCTTGCCCCACGGGCTGACCGGGTGACGGCCACCGGACGTCTTGCCCTCGCCACCACCGTGCGGGTGGTCGACGGGGTTCATGACGACACCGCGGACGGTCGGGCGCTTGCCCTTCCAGCGCATGCGGCCGGCCTTGCCCCAGTTGATGTTGGACTGCTCGGCGTTGCCGACCTCGCCGATCGACGCGCGGCAGCGGACGTCGACGAACCGCATCTCACCGGACGGCATGCGCAGCGTGGCGCGCGAGCCCTCCTTGGCGACCAGCTGGGCGGAGTTGCCGGCGGAGCGGGCGATCTTCGCGCCGCCGCCGGGCCGCAGCTCGATGCAGTGGATCGTGGCACCGACCGGGATGTTGCGCAGGGGCAGGTTGTTGCCCACCTTGATGTCGGCGGTCGGGCCGGACTCGAGCAGCATCCCCTGGAACAGGTCCTTGGGCGCCACGATGTAGCGCTTCTCGCCGTCGGCGTAGTGCAGCAGCGCGATCCGGGCGGTGCGGTTGGGGTCGTACTCGATGTGGGCGACCTTGGCCGGGACGCCGTCCTTGTCGTAGCGACGGAAGTCGATGATCCGGTAGGCGCGCTTGTGGCCACCTCCCTGGTGACGGGTGGTGATCCGGCCCTGGTTGTTGCGGCCGCCCTTCTTGGGAAGGGGACGCGTCAGCGACTTCTCCGGCGTGGTCCGGGTGATCTCGACGAAGTCGGACACCGAGGAGCCACGACGGCCCGGGGTGGTCGGCTTGTACTTGCGGATTGCCATGGTTTCTCGTCCTAGTCAGGAGCCCGGTCAGGAGACCGGACCTCCGAAGATGTCGATGCGGTGGCCCTCGGCCAGGCTCACGATGGCGCGCTTGGTGTTCTTGCGGCGGCCGATGCCGGACCGGGTACGGCGGGCCTTGCCCTGCCGGTTGAGGGTGTTCACCGAGGTGACCTTGACGCCGAAGACCTTCTCGACCGCGATCTTGATCTCGGTCTTGTTCGCGTCGGGGTGCACCAAGAAGGTGTACTTGTTGGCGTCGAGAAGGCCGTAGCTCTTCTCCGACACCACCGGCGCGAGCAGGATGTCGCGGTGGTCCTTGTGGAGCGTGCTCACTCGTCGTCGCCCTTCTTCTCACCGCCGGCGCGGGTGAAGCCCGCTGCCTCGGCGTCCTCGACCGACTTGAAGTAGAACTCCGCCTCGGTCTGGTCGTACCACTGGCCGTCGGGCTCGTGGAACAGGCCCGAGTCGGCGTTGCCCTTGATCTCGAAGCCTTTGGGGGCGCCACCGCTCTTCAGCGGGGCCTTCGCGCCCTTCGGCAGCTCGGCCTTGACCTCGGCCTTCGCCTCCTCGGCGGGCTTCTCGGCTTGGCGGCTTCTCGGCGGCGTCGACCAGGGCCACCGGGGCGCTGGAGGAAGCGGTGCCACCGACGAAGGCGTCGTAGGCGCCCTGGGTGAAGACCACGTCGTCGGAGGCCAGCACGTCGTAGGTGTTGAGCTGGTCGACGGCGACGATGTGGACCTCGTGGGCGTTGCGCAGCGAGAGCCAGGTCAGCGCGTCGGAACGCTCGAGCACCAGCAGGAAGTTGGCCCGGTCGGTGACCACGCCGCGCAGGGCGGCCAGGGCCGCCTTGGTCGACGGGACGTCACCGGAGACCAGCGACTCGACGACGTGGATGCGGCCGTCGCGGGCGCGGTCGGACAGGGCGCCACGCAGGGCGGCGGCCACCATCTTCTTGGGGGTGCGCTGGGAGTAGCTGCGCGGCTGAGGACCGTGCACGACACCACCGCCGGCGAACTGCGGAGCGCGGGTCGAGCCCTGGCGGGCGCGGCCGGTGCCCTTCTGGCGGTAGGGCTTGCGGCCACCACCGCGGACGTCGCCGCGACGCTTGGTGGAGTGGCTGCCCTGGCGCGCCGCGGCCTGCTGGGCGACGACGACCTGGTGGATGAGCGGAATGTTGACCTCGACGTCGAAGATCTCCGACGGGAGGTCGACCTTCACGACCTTGGCTTCCTTGGCCATGCTCAGGCCTCCTTCGCGCGCTTCGCGGCCGAGCGGAGGACGATGAGCCCACCCTTGGGGCCGGGAACGGCGCCCTTGAGCAGGATCAGGCCCTTGTCGGCGTCGACCGCGTGGACGGTGACGTTCTGGGTGGTGACGGTGTCCGAACCCATCCGGCCGGCCATCCGGACGCCCTTGAACACGCGACCGGGGGTCGCGCAGGCGCCGATGGAGCCCGGCTTGCGGTGGTTGCGGTGGGCACCGTGGGAGGCGCCGACACCGTGGAAGCCGTGCCGCTTCATGACACCGGCGAAGCCCTTGCCCTTGGTGGTGCCGGTGACGTCGATCTCCTCGCCGGCGGCGAAGGTGTCGACGGCCAGCTCCTGGCCGACGGTGTAGGAACCCGCGTCGGCGGTACGGATCTCGGCGACGTGGCGACGCGGCGTCACGCCGGCCTTGACGAACTGCCCGGCCACCGGCTTGGTGACCTTGCGGCTGTCGACCTCGCCGAAGCCGACCTGGATGGCGTTGTAGCCGTCGGTCTCGGGCTTGCGGACCTGGGTCACGACGTTGGTGGACGCCGCGACGACGGTCACGGGGACGACGCGGTTGTTCTCGTCCCAGACCTGGGTCATGCCGAGCTTGGTGCCCAGCAGCCCCTTCACGTTTCGTTCGATCGTCATGTCAGGAAGCCTCAGAGCTTGATCTCGATGTCGACACCGGCCGGCAGGTCGAGGCGCATCAGGGAGTCGACGGTCTTGGGCGTGGGGTCGATGATGTCGATCAGCCGCTTGTGGGTGCGCATCTCGAAGTGCTCGCGCGAGTCCTTGTACTTGTGGGGCGAGCGGATGACGCAGTAGACGTTCTTCTCGGTCGGCAGCGGCACGGGGCCGGCGACCTTGGCACCCGTGCGGGTGACGGTGTCCACGATCTTGCGCGCCGAGGTGTCGATCACCTCGTGGTCATAGGCCTTGAGCCTGATGCGGATCTTCTGTCCCGCCATAGGTCTCTCTCGTCCTCTTCGTTCGTGCTTGCCGCATCCGTTCGTACGACCCCGGTCGGGCCGTCCGTTTGTGTTGCCCGCCCGCTCGATTCCCCGACCCCCGAGGTCGGGCGTGTCGCGGTGTCCGCGGCACACAGATCTCCCTGGTGGGATTCCTGCATCGTGTTGGTGGGGTGTCCGACCGGGGTCGGACCATCGGGTCTCCAGGTTCGGCGCGACGCACGGCGACCACGAACCAGCGGGAGACGCGATTCAACAGTCAAGTGCAACGCACCCCGGCAACCCGCCGGAGCAACCGGACAATCCTGACAGATGTCCCCGCGTGCGCCAAATCCGTCGGCTCACCCGCGCAGGACCACGCACCCGACGGGGCGTCGTACCTGACAGGATGGCGCCCCACGGGGGTCCGGCACGGGACGGGCCCCCTCCGGTCCCAGCCCGTGCGAGGAGTGAGCCGCCGTGTCGGGAGACCAGCCACCACCGCCGGGCTGGGGCGAGCCACCGGCCCCGCCGCCCGGGTGGGAGCCTCCCCCGCAGCCCGGGCCACAGCCGGGATGGGGTCAGTTCGCCGCGCCCGCGCCGGGGTGGCAGCCCGGGCATCCGCCGCCCTCGGGCTGGCAGCCCTACCCGCAGCAGCCCCCGCCGGCGTACCGCCAGCTCGCGGCGCACAAGCCGGGCGCGATCCCGCTGCGCCCGCTCGGCCTGAGCGACCTCTACGACGGCGCGTTCAAGATCATCCGCTACAACCCCAAGGCCACGATCGGCGCCGCGGTCCTGGTCGCGGCGGTCGCCACCCTGGTGCCGGCGCTGTTCACGCTGCTGACCGGAGCCACCGGTGGACTGTCTGCGCAGGGTCCCAACGACACGCTGTCCCACGACCAGCTGGTCGGCCTGGTCAGCGCCGTCGCGGGGCTCCTGCTGGGTGCCCAGCTGCGGGCGATCGGGCTCCTCTACGTGTCGGGCATGGTCGCCCACGTCACCTCCGCCGCCGCGGTGGGTCGCACGCTGAGCATCGGTGAGGCGTGGGCCGCGACCCGGGGCAAGCGCTGGCGACTGCTCGGGATGGCGTTCCTGCTCGGGCTGGTCGGGTTGGTGGCGATCGGCGTGGTGGCCGGCGTGATCCTCCTGTTCGCGCTCAACACCAGCCTCGGCGCGACCGTCCTCGCCGCCCTGATGCTGGTGCCTGTGCTCGTCGTGTTCTACGCGCTGTTCACCGTGCGCGTGCGTGCGCTCGCCGTACCGGCGCTGATGCTGGAGCCGGCCGGGATCTTCGGAGCCGTCTCGCGCGCGGTCCGGCTCAGTGCGCGACAGTTCTGGAGGCTGCTCGGTCTCCTTCTGCTCACCGCGCTCGTGGTCGGCTTCGCCGGCAGCATCCTCGGCGCGCCGTTCAACATCGCCGGCCAGCTGCTGCTGACCGGCGACAGCAGCCACGGGCTCCAGGCCTACGTGCTGCTGACCTCGATCGGCACCGTGCTGACCTCGGCGGTGCTGCAGCCGTTCTCGGCGGCGGTCAGTGCCCTGCTCTACATCGACCAGCGCATCCGCAAGGAGGCCTACGACGTCGAGCTGCTGACGCGGGCCGGGGTCCCCGTCCCCTGATGTCGCCGCTGCTGACGTCGGCACCCGGACCGCCCCTGGACCCCTCGGGCGAGGAGGGCCGCCGGCTGCTGCGCGAGGAGCTGCTGCGGGCCGAGTACCACCGCAACGACCTGTGGAACCGCCTCCTCGGCTGGGTCAGCCGACTGTTCCGCGGCGGGGTCGACGCCGCGTCCGCGTCGTCCTTGCTCAACGCGCTGGTCACGATCGTGGTCGTGCTGGTGCTGCTGGTCGGCCTGGTGCTGCTGCTCTCACAGGTACGCCGTGACCGCCGGCGTCGGCGGCGGCGGGACGAGGCAGTGCTCCCGGCCGGCCGGCCGGCGGCGGCGCAGCTGCGGCGCCGGGCCGAGGAGGCCCTGGCCGCCGGCCGGTTCTCCGACGCGGTGGTCGACGGCTTCCGGGCCCTCGCAGCACGGCAGATCGAGCGCGGCCGCCTCGACGACCGGCCCGGGGCGACCGCCCACGAGATCGCGGCGCTGCTCGCCACGTCGTACGACGGGCACCGGCGCCGCATCGTGGCCGCGGCCGACCTCTTCGACGTCACGCTCTACGGCGAGCGCCCGGCCACCGACGACCAGGCCCGCCTGCTGCTGGGTCTCGACGACGAGCTCGCCCACGAGCCGGTCGGCGCGCGATGAAGACGCTGCTGCGCCACCGATCGGCGCTCCTGATCGGCGCCGGAGCCGTCGTCGCGGTGCTCCTGACCGCGCTGCTGGCCGGCAACGGGCCGAGCCGGACCGCGCCGCTCGACCCCGACAACCCCGGCGGCAACGGCGCCCAGGCGGTGGCGCGGGTCCTGGCGCGGGAGGGCGTCCGCGTCACCGTGGTCCGCAACGCAGCCGACCTCGAGCGCCAGCCGGCCGACACCTCGACCACCATCGTGGTCACCTCCAGCGACCACCTCGGCCGCTCGACCACCGGGCGGTTGCTGCGCCATCAGGGCTCCGCGTCGCTCGTCGTGGTCGCACCCGGGCCGGGAGTGGTGCGGCGGCTCGGGGTCGGCACCTTCCCCTCGCCCTCCGAGCTGCACGGGAGCGTCCGCGGCGGCTGCCCGGCGTACGACGGACTCTCGTTGCAGGTGACCACGGCCGATGCCTACGACACCGCCGGCTGCTTCCGCGCGCGAGCAGGGCGTGCTGCTGTCCCGCCCCCGACCGGGACTGACCCTGCTCGGCGCTCCCGACGCGTTGGCCAACGACCAGGTGCTCGCTGGCGACAACGCGGCCGTGGCCCTGCGGCTGCTCGGGGCTCGCGACCGGCTGGTCTGGTACGTCCCCTCGCTCGCCGACCTGCGCGGCGAGCGACGGCATCTCGCTGGCCGGCCTGCTCCCCGACTGGCTCGCTCCGGCGGTGTGGATGGTGGGTGCGGCCGGGCTCGGGCTGGTCGTGTGGCGCGCCCGCCGGCTCGGGCCGCTGGCCCGCGAGCCGTTGCCGGTCGAGGTGAAGTCGGTCGAGACCACGCGCAACCTGGGACGGCTCTACCGTCGCTCGGGCGACCGCAGCCACGCCGCCGCCGCCCTGCGGACGGCCACCCGTGCCGGACTGGCCGAGCGACTCCATCTCCCGCGGCACGCCGATCCGGCGCAGATCGCCACCGCGGTGGCCGACCACATCGGGCGACCGGTCGTCGAGATCGAGGCCCTGCTTCGTCCCGACGCACCCGCACCCGCCCACGACCGTGACCTGACCGACCTGGCGCTGCGCCTGGCCGAGCTCGACAGAGAGGTGTCTCACCGATGACCGACCCCACCCTCGAGCCGGCAGCCGCGGGCGACGACGTACGTGAGCGACTGGCCGCCGTCCGGGCCGAGGTCGCCAAGGCGGTCGTCGGACAGGACGCCGCGGTCTCCGGCCTCCTCGTCGCCCTGCTCTGCGGGGGGCACGTGCTGATGGAAGGGGTGCCGGGTGTCGCCAAGACGCTCCTCGTGCGCAGTCTGGCGGGTGCGCTGTCGGTGCAGACCCGACGCGTGCAGTTCACCCCCGACCTGATGCCCGGCGACATCACCGGCTCGATGGTGGTCGAGGGCGCCCGCGGCGAGCTGACGTTCCGGCCCGGCCCGGTGTTCACCCACCTGCTGCTCGCCGACGAGATCAACCGCACCCCGCCCAAGACCCAGTCGGCGCTGCTGGAGGCGATGGAGGAGGGATCGGTCTCCGTCGACGGGGTGACCCATGCCCTGCCGAAGCCGTTCCTGGTCGCCGCCACCCAGAACCCCGTCGAGTACGAAGGCACCTATCCTCTGCCCGAGGCCCAGCTCGACCGGTTCCTGCTCAAGGTCGTGCTCCCGGTGCCGCAGCGTGACGCAGAGCTCGAGATCGTGCGTCGGCACGCCGCCGGCTTCGACCCGCAGGACGTCGCCGGCTCGGGGGTCTCGGCGGTCGCCTCGGCCGCCGACATCGAGGCCGGGCGGCGGGCGGTGCGCGACGTACAGGTCTCGCCCGAGGTGGCGGCCTACGTCGTCGACGTGGCGCGGGCGACCCGGCAGTCGCCGTCGCTCGGGCTGGGCGCCAGCCCCCGTGGTGCCGTCGCCCTGATGCGAACGGCGCGGGCGTGGGCCTGGCTGTCGGGGCGCGGCTTCGTGACGCCGGACGACGTGAAGGCGCTGGCGCAGGCCACCCTGGCCCACCGGCTCTCGCTGCGGCCCGAGGCCGAGCTCGAAGGCGTCGAGGTCAGTGCCGTGCTCGGCTCGGCGCTCGGCTCCGTCCCGGTGCCGCGCTAGCACCCATGGCGATCACCGGACGCGTACCGCTCCTCCTCCTGCTGGGGGTGGTGGCGGTCGTGCTGCGTCCGGCGTTCTCCACGATGTGGCTGTGGGTGCTCGGGGTCTGCGTGCTCGTCGCCGTCGACGTGGCACTCGCGCCCGCGCCCCGCGACATCGACGTCGTACGACGGCCGCCGGGGCGGGTGCGGGCCGGCCAGGACGCCCCGAGCACCCTCGACCTGGCCAACACCGGCCGACGCCGGATGCACCTCCTGGTCCGGGACGCCTGGCAGCCGTCGGCCGGGGCGCGCGACAACCGGCACCGGATCCGTCTCGGCCCGGGCTCGGGGCAGGCGGTGACGACCTGGCTGCGGCCGGTCCGCCGCGGCGAGCTGCGTGCGGCGGGGGTCACGCTGCGCACGGCCGGGCCGCTCGGGCTCGCGGCGCGGCAGGCCACGCGCGACGTCGCGGGCGCCGTCCGGTCGGTGCCACCGTTCGAGTCGCGCAAGCACCTGCCCTCGCGGCTGGCCCGGCTCCGGGAGCTGGACGGCCGGTCGGCGGTGCGGGTGCGCGGGCAGGGCACGGAGTTCGACTCGCTGCGCGAGTACGTCCGCGGGGACGACGTGAGGTCGATCGACTGGCGGGCGTCTGCTCGCACCCGCGACGTGGTCGTCCGGACCTGGCAGCCCGAGCGCGACCGCCGGGTCGTGATCGTGCTCGACACCTCGCGGGTCTCGGCGGCGCGGGTGGACGACGTACCGCGTCTCGACTCGGCCATGGAGGCCGCCCTGCTCCTCACCACGCTGGCAGCCCGCGCCGGCGACCGGGTGGACGTCGTCGCGGGCGACCGGCGGGTGCGGGCGCGGCTCCGGCTCGCCGGCGCCCGCGACGCGACCCGGCGGCTGGAGGACGCGCTCGCCACCCTGGAGCCCGAGATCGCCGAGGCCGACTGGACGGCGCTGGCCGGTGCCGTCCAGACGCTCGGCCGGCAGCGGGCGCTGGTCGTGCTGCTCAGCCCGCTCGAACCCTCGGCGGTCGAGGAGAGCCTGCTGCCGTCGCTGCCGGTGCTGGTGCGGCACCACCGAGTGGTGCTGGCCTCGGTCCGCGACCCGGAGCTGGCGCGGTTGGCGGCCGCCCGCGACGGCCTCGACGAGGTGTACGCCGCCGCAGCCGCCGAGCAGGCCCTCGCCCGCCGCCGCGCCACGGCGGCCGTCCTCGAGACGCTCGGCGTCGACGTGCTCGACGTCGGGGCGCAGGCCCTCCCACCCGCCCTCGCCGACCACTACCTCGCCCTCAAGGCCCGCGGCCTGCTCTGAGACAGGCGGCTTGCCCGCAAGCGGGCTACGCCGTTCGCTGCGGTCTCGCTCACGCCTGGCCGGCGACGCGGTCGCCGAGGAGGGCGGCGTCGAGGTCACCGGTCTCGCCGCGCAGCACGGCCCGCCGGCCGAGGACGAAGACGTAGGCCAGGAAGGTGGCCTCGGCGAGGAGGCCGATCGCGATCCGGGCCCCCGTCGACAGGGGGCTCGGGGTCACGAAGGCCTCGAGGCAGCCGCTGACGGCGAGCACGCCGACCAGGCCGAGCGCGACCGTGCCCGCGGTGCGGCCCTCGCGGGCGAACGACTGCGAGCGGGTCAGGTCGCCCGGCTCGACCCACGACCAGAACAGCCGCAGTCCCACCCCGGCGGCCACGAAGACCGCGGTCAGCTCGAGGGTCCCGTGCGGCAGGATCAGCCCCCAGAACTCCCCCGCGCGCCCGTGCCGGGTCATGATCGAGCCGATGATCGCGAGGTTGGCGACGTTGGTGAACAGCAGGTAGACCACCGGCAGCCCGAGGGCTCCGAAGGCCAGCAGGAGGGCGGTCACCCAGGCGTTGTTCGTCCACACCTGGAGCGCGAAGTGGGAGGCGGCGTACTGGCTGTAGTAGCCGGCGAACCGGTGGTTGACCAGGTCGTCGACCTCGGCCGGCGAGAGCAGCGACTGCTCGACGTCCGGATGGTCGAGCAGCCACCACATCATCACGAACGTGACGGCGGCACTCGCGAGCGCCGTCCCGATCCACCACCAGCGCAGGCGGTAGAGGGCGGCCGGGAACCGGTCGACCAGGAAGTGGCGTACGCCGTGCCACGTGCCGCCGCGGAAGGAGCCGGCCCGGTTGCGGGCCCGGCTCAGGAGCACCGAGAGGTAGGTGATCACCGCGGCGTCGGGCGCGGCGGTCCGGATCACCGAGAGCTGGGTGGCGACCCGCTGGTAGCGCTCCACGAGCTCGTCGCTCTCCGCGCCGCTGAGCCGCCGGGTGCGGGTCAGCGTGTCGAGCCGGTCCCACTCCGCGCGGTGCGCGACGACGTAGGCGTCCAGGTCCACGCGCCGACTCTATGCTGACCGCGATGTCGTCCCCCGACTACGCGAGCCTCACCCCCGACGACCTCGTCACCGGCGAGGCCGTCGCCCTCGACCTGCCGGCGGCCACGGTGTTCAGCCGGCTCGCCTCCGGCGCGCTCGACGTCGCCTCGACGCTCGCCCTCGGGTTCGTGGTGGTGTTCCTGGCCGTCGTGGTCAGCGCCCACGCGGACGCCGCGCTGCAGCAGGTCGCGCTGGTCTGCTCGCTGGTGGTGACGTTCCTGGTCTACCCGACCACCGTCGAGACGCTCACCCGCGGCCGCTCGCCCGGCAAGCTCGCCTTCGGCCTGCGCGTCGTGCGCGACGACGGCGGCCCGGTCACCGGGCAGCAGTCGTTCGTCCGGGCCCTGGTCGGGATCGTCGAGATCTACATCCTCTTCGGCGGACCCGCGCTGATCAGCTCGATGGTGAGCGCGAAGGGCAAGCGGATCGGCGACCACGCGGCCGGCACCTACGTCGTGCGCGACCGCGCCCAGCTGAGCCTGCCGAGCCCGACCCCGATGCCACCCGCGCTCCGGGGCTGGGCCGCGTCGGCGGACCTCCGCTCCCCGCCGGTCGACCTGGTGCTGGCCGCCCGGCAGTACCTCGTCCGGCTCCCCTCCCTCGACGCGGCCACCCGCCAGCGCCTCGGCGACGTGCTCGCCGCCCGCCTCACGCCGTACGTCGCCCCGCCACCGCCGCCGGGCACCACGTCGTGGGACTTCCTGGCCGCGGTCCTGGCCGGCCGTCGCGACCGGGACCTGGCCCGGCTGCACCGCGACGAGACCCTGCGGACGCGGCTGCTCCCGCGCGGCTAGATTGCGGCCATGATCGACCGTGACCGCCTGACGTCCCTGCGAGCCGACGAGGAGCGCCGGTTCGTCGAGACGCATCCGCGCTCCCAGGAGCTCTCGACCCGCACGACTCGCTGCTGGCCGGCGTCCCGATGCCGTGGATGACCCGCTGGGCCGGGTCGTTCCCGCTGTTCGTCGACTCGGCCTCCGGAGCCCGGCTCACCGACGTCGACGGCGTGGAGTACGTCGACCTCTGCCTCGGCGACACCGGCGCGATGACCGGTCACGCCCTCCCGGCGGTGGCGGAGGCGATCGCGGTGAAGGCCCGCCAGGGGATCACCACCATGCTGCCGTCGGACGACGCCAGCTGGGTCTCCCAGGAGCTCACCCGCCGGTTCGGGCTGCCGCAGTGGCAGTTCGCGATGACGGCGACCGACGCCAACCGGTTCGTGCTCCGCTTCGCCCGGCACCTGACCGGCCGACCGCGGATCGCGGTGATGGAGTGGTGCTACCACGGCACCGTCGACGAGGCCTTCGCGACCCTGGACGGCGACCGCGTCGTGCCGCGACCGGACCTGCTCGGGCCCCCGGTCGACGTCGCGCTGACCACCGCCGTCGTGCCGTTCAACGACGCCGATGCCCTCGACCGGCGGCTCGCCGAGGGCGACGTCGCCTGCCTGCTGAGGGAGCCGGCGCTGACCAACATCGGCATCGTGCTGCCCGACGACGGTTACCTCGACGCGGTCCGTGAGATCACCCGGCGGCACGGCGTGCTGCTCGTCATCGACGAGACCCACACGCTGTGCGCCGGCCCCGGCGGCGCCACCGCGGCCTGGGGTCTGGAGCCCGACCTGCTCGTGGTCGGCAAGCCGATCGCGGGCGGCGTACCGCTCGCGACGTACGGCATGACCGCCGAGGTGGCCGACGCCCTGCGCGGCCCGATGCTGGGGCACGCATCGACGTGGCGGGGATCGGCGGCACCCTCACTGCCAACGGCCTCTCCCTCGCCGCCTCACGCGCGACCCTCTCGACCGCGCTGCGCGCCGAGGACTTCGCGGTGTCGATCCCGCTGGCGGAGCGGTTCACGGCCGGGGTGCACGAGGTCATCGAGCAGCACGACCTGCCGTGGCACGTGCAGCGGCTGGGCTGCCGGGCGGAGTACTGGTTCTGCCCGCCCCCGCGCAACGGCGCCGACGCGGCGGCCGCCGTCGACGAGGACCTCGAGGGCTTCTTCCACCTGTGGGCGCTCAACCGGGGCGTGCTGCTGACGCCGTTCCACAACATGGCGCTGTTCTCGCCGCACCACAGCGAGGCCGACGTCGACCGCCACACGGAGGTCTTCGCCGGGGCGGTCGAGGCGCTGGTCGGCTGAGGCCTAGGGTGCGTCTCTCAATTCGGCGCCCGCGCAGCAGGCGCTCCGAATTGGGAGACGTGCCCTAGCCGCTGCTGGTGACGCCGGCGAGGACACCGCCGACGATCAAGATCCCCAGGAAGGCGACCGCCAGCGCCAGCATGGCGGTCGCGACGATGCCGAGGATCTTGCCGATCGTGACCTCGGTGCTGCCGCTCCACCGGCCTGGGGCCGCCGCCATCTCCCGCTCGACCCGGCTGCCCATCGACCACGCGAAGGGGCCGCACACCCCGCAGACGACGATCCCGAGGATCCCGAGGACGAGCACGGTCACGGCCTGCGGGTGCTTCGGCGGCTGGGGGTAGTACCCGTAGCCGGGCGCGCCGTAGGGCGGAGGAGGCTGCTGCGTCATGGGCGGAAGTCTGTCAGGGAACGGCCCGTCAGACGCGGCGGTAGGCCAGGTCGGTGATCCGGCGACCCGCCGCGACCCCCTTGCGCTCGAACTTGGTGACCGGCCGGTCGGCCCAGCGCTCGACCACACCGCCCTCGAGGGCGGGCTCGGCGTCGAGCACCGCCCGCATCTGCTCGGCGTAGCCGGCCCAGTCGGTGGCCAGCCGCCAGGTCGCGCCTGGCGCGAGCCGCTCCGCGGCGAGGCGCGCGAACGCCGTGTCCACCAGCCGGCGCTTGTGGTGCCGGGTCTTGGGCCACGGGTCGGGGAAGAACGTCCAGAGCTCGCTCAGCGACCCCGCCTCCACGAGGTGGCTGAGCGCCCAGACCGCGTCGATCGAGCAGAACCGCACGTTGCCGGCGCCCGCAGCCGCCACCTCGGCCAGGGACGCGGCCACGCCCGGGCGCCAGACCTCCAGCGCCAGCACGTCGTACGACGGTCGCGCCGCCGCGAGCACCCCGGTCGCCTCCCCCACGCCCGAGCCGATCTCGACGATCAGCCGCGCCTCGCGGCCGAACCAGTCCGCCAGCCGGAAGTCGGGACGGTCGACGGCCTCGTCGGGGATCACCCAGGCCTCGTGGTGGGCGTCCCACGCCACCTGCTGCGCGGGGGTGAACCGGTTGCCACGGCGCGAGTAGCTCAGCACCTCGCGGATGCGCCGGCCGTCCGCGGTGTAGCGCTGGTGGGGGCGCGCCGGTGGCGTGGCGGGATGGTCGGGCACGGCGCCATTGTTCCCGAACTCCCTTGCCGTGGTGGCCGCGGCGACCTACCGTCGCCAGATGGGATCGTGGGTCTTGATCCTGGCGTTCTTCGCGGGGCCGGTGGCCTCGCTCGCCGTCGTGCACCGCCTGGTCTCCGATCCCGGCCTTCCCGGCCTGGGCGCCCTGCGCCGCGTCCTGCGCCGCCGGCGTCCGGGCCCCGAGCCCGTCGGCCGTCCGATCGAGGCGATCGCGCACGACGCCCACCGGCTCGGCCGGCAGCTCCAGCACGCCGACGACGGCCGCAGCGCGGCCCGGATCAGCGCCATCCGCAGCGCGTACGACGACGTCCTGGCCGAGGGATGCGGGGCGCTGGGGCTCCCCCACCTGCTCGGCGTTCTGGCCGACGGGCTGGAGCTCGACCACGAGCGCCGTCGGGTCGAGGTGGTCCTCGCAGGCGCCGGCATGGTCCTCGCCGACGTCTACTGACGTCCTGCCAGGATGGCCCGATGATCGACCCGCGTCCCCTGTGGGACCTCGACGACCCCGCTTCCTCGGGGGAGCGCTTCCTGGACCTGGCCGAGCAGGCCGGCGAGCCCGACCGCACCTCCTGGCTGACGCAGTACGTCCGCGCCCTCGGTCTCCAGGAGCAGTACGACGCCGCGAACCGCGTGCTCGACCGGCTGCGCTCCGACGACCCGGAGGCCGCGACCTACCTCGCGCTCGAACGTGGTCGGGTGCTCCGGTCGTCGGGACGTCCCGACGAGGCGCGGCCGTTGTTCGAGCAGGCGGCCGCGACCGCGTCGGCGGCCGGGCTCGACGCCCTACACGTCGACGCCCTCCACATGGTCGCCCTCGTCGCCCCCGCCGACGAGCAGCACGCGATCCAGGAGCAGGCCCTAGCGGTCGCGCGGGCCTCGTCGGACCAGCGGGCGCGCGACTGGGACGCCTCCCTGCTCAACAACGTCGGGATGACCTGCGCCGACGCCGGCGACTTCGCCTCCGCGCTGGTCACCTTCGAGGAGGCGCTGGCCGCGCGCGAGCGCATCGGCGACCCCGCGACGATCCGGGTCGCGCGCTGGATGGTCGCCTGGTCGTTGCGCAACCTCGGCCGGCGCGAGGAGGCCCTGGAGATCCAGCGGTCCCTGAAGGAGGAGCTCGCGTCGGTCGGCGAGACCGACCAGTACGTCGACGAGGAGCTGGCCCTGCTCGCGGACTGAGGGTCAGCCGAGGGTGTAGGTGAGCGCGTATGAGTGGCCAGCATCGTCGACGGTGAGGGCGAGCGTGCCCTCGAGTCCGGCCAGGTCGCCGGTGCCGGATCCCGGCACCACCGCATAGGTGAGCTCCTGACCGCTCGGTCTCAGCACGCCGTACTGCTGGAAGGCGAAGGAGCCCTCGCGGCCGTGCAGCGAGCCGACGACGACCTCGACCGCGACGTAGCCGGCACTGCCGGCGGACGGATCACCGGCCGACAGCATCTGGCCGTGGCCCTCGCCGGTGAGGTCGCCCGACCAGGTCTTGGCGATCAGCAGCCGGCCGACCCCCTCGCCGGGGCCGTCGTCGGCCGGGGTGAGGGTGACCTCGAAGATGCCGCGGGCGGTGTCGCTCATGCAGGCAGCGTGCCATCGACCGCCGACAGGACACCCGCCGCACGCGCGGGCTCGGCGTAGGCGCGGGCGAGCGACGCGACGGTGTCGTGGGCGTTCAGGCCGCTGGGGTTGGGCACCACCCAGAGCTCGGCGCCGGCCAGGTCGTCGGGCTGCCTGCCGAGCGTGGCCTTCGGGTGCCCGAAGGCCGAGCGGTACGCCGTCACGCCGAGCACCGCGACCACCCGCGGCCGGTGGGTCTCGACGAACTCCACCAGCCGCTGCCGGCCGGCGACCAGCTCGTCGCGGCTGAGCTCGTCGGCGCGCGCCGTGGCCCGCCGGACCAGGTTGGTGATGGCGATGCCGCGCGCCGTGAGCATCGCCCGGTCGGCGTCGGTCATCCCGTCGGAGGGGCGGATCGGGTGGTCGATGATGCCGGCGGCGAGCAGGGCCGGGTAGAACCGGTTGCCCGGGCGGGCGAAGTGGGTCTGCACAGCGGCGGTCCAGAGCCCCGGGTTGATGCCGACCAGGACCAGCCTCGGGTGCGGGCCGACGAGGTCGGGCACCTCGCGGTCTCGGTAGGACGCCAGCTCGGCGGTGGTGAAGCGGGCCACGTCGCACATGCTGGCACGGCCTCCACCGAAACGAAGGCGTGGGCGGTCCTGGACCGGGCATCCCACGCCTCCGTGCCGGTCATCGAGCAATGGTGCAGGCCCGCTTGAGCTCGATCGAGGCACCCGGCCGCCCCGCGAAGCAGAGCTCCTTGAACATCGGCCCGTGGTACTGCTGGACCGTGTTCGGCCCGGTGTTCGAGGGCGGCGGCGTGACGTCCGAGGCGTTGGACGGCCAGAACACGGCGGCGACGAGCGCAGCCAGCAGACCGGCCAGCACGATCGCCGTAGCGGCGACGTAGAGCCCGGTGTGGTGGTGAACGGGGTGGTGGATCGTGGTCATGAGGTGCTCCTTGGTCGGGTGAGGCGGACTGCCTCGGTGCCTCCGTTGTGCACCCGAGCGGTATCCCGGCGGCCTCCCGTCGGTATCGCCTCGGTATCTATGCGCTTGACGCCGCCACCGAGCGGTCGGGCAGTCGAGTCATGCGGATCGGACTCCTGGGTCCGCTGGAGATCGACGAGAGGAGCGCGCGGCTCGGGACGCGGGACCGGATCGTTCTCGCAGCGCTCGCCATGCATCCCGGAGAGGTGCTCTCCGTGGATCAACTGGCCGACGCCGTCTGGGGCGACGAGACCCCGCCCTCGTGGTCGAAGAACCTCCAGGGCTGCATCAGCCGTCTCCGCAAGCAGCTCGGACCCGACCTGATCGAGACCGCAGGGCACGGCTACCGGCTGCGGGTCCCTGCAGACACCGTGGACACCGACGAGTTCATCCGAGCGGCCGGCCGCGCGCGCGAGCTCCTGACGCTGCACGAGCCCGAGCGGGCGAACTACGTCGCGTCCCAGGCGCTGAGGCTGTGGCGCGGACGCCCCCTGACCGAGCTCGAGGCGTGGGAGCCGGGAGTCACCGAGCTGCACCGCCTCGAGGAGATGCGTCTCGAGCTCGAGGAGCTGGCGGTCAAGTCGTCGCTGGCAGCCGGTCATCACGCAGAGGTCCTGGCGCAGGCGGCAGCGATGGTCGAGGCCGCACCCCTTCGGGAGCGGCGCTGGGCGCTGCTCGCCCAGGCGCAGTACCTCGCCGGGCGCCAGATGGAGGCGCTGACCACGCTTCGCCGGGTCCGGGTCGTCCTCGCCCACGACCTGGGGCTGGACCCCGGCCCGGACCTGGTGGCGCTGGAGCAGGCGATCCTCCGGCAGGACCCGGAGCTCGCGGTCGACCCGGCACCGCCCCTCCGCGACGACGTGTCGCCGTACCCCGGACTGGCGCCGTACGGCGAGGAGGACGCCGAGTCCTTCGTCGGCCGCGAGGAGGAGACTCAGGTCTGCCTGGAACGCCTGGCCTCGGTCCGGCTGCTGGCCGTCGTCGGCCCCTCGGGCAGCGGCAAGTCGTCGCTGCTCCGGGCCGGCCTCGCGCCGGCGCTGCGCCGCGAGGGCCGCCACGCGGTCGTACTGACCCCTGGCCGGCACCCTCTGGACACCCTCACCGTCGCAGCGAGGCGACCTGACTCGGTCGTGCTCGTCGACCAGGCCGAGGAGGCTTTCGCGCTGTGTGACAGCGAGGACGAGCGTGAGCAGTTCTTCGACGCGCTCGTCGCCCAGACCGGCCGCGGGCACGTGGTCCTCGCCCTGAGGGCCGACCACACCGGCGACGTCGCAGCGTTCCCCGGGCTGGCTGTCCTGGTCGAGCAGGGGCTCTTCCTGCTCGGCCCGATGTCCGCCGAGTCGCTGCGTCACGCGATCGAGACACCCGCCCGGCAGCACGGGCTCGTGCTGGAACCCGGCCTGAGCGACCTGCTGGTCCGCGAGATCGAGGGTGAGCCCGGAGCGCTGCCGCTGCTGTCCCACGCCCTTCGCGAGACCTGGTTGCGCCACGAGGGCCGCACCCTGACCGTCGCCGGCTACCAGGCCTCCGGGGGCGTCCGCGGCGCCGTCGCCCAGTCCGCGGAGTCGCTCCACTCCGCCCTCGACGACGCCCAGCGGTCCCAGCTGCGCGAGCTGCTCCTGCGCTTGGTGGTCCCCGGTCCCGGCGGAATGCCGGTCCGCGGCGAAGTGCCGCGTCACCAGCTGGTCGTCGACCCGGTCCAGGAGCAGCTCATCGACCGGATGGTCGCTGCCCGCCTCGTCACCAGCGACGCCGACGCGATCGAGCTCGCGCACGAGGCCGTCGTCCGCGCGTGGCCACGGCTGCGCGGCTGGCTCGAGGACGACCGGGAGGGCCAGCGCACCCGGCACCACCTCACCCAGGCGGCCGAGGACTGGTCGCGGTCGGGGTACCAGGACAGCGACCTCTACCGCGGCACCCGGCTGGCCACGACGCGCGAATGGGTCGCCTCGTCGAGCCCGCGCCTGACGGAGCTCGAGCAGCGGTTCCTGAGCGCGAGCGAGGAACAGGCGGCCGCCGAAGAGCAATCGACTTTCGAGCTGGCCCGGTCCCGCGGGCGCATGGTCCGGCGCCTCCGGATCGCGCTCGGCGGGGCCGCCGTACTCCTCGTGCTGGCCCTGATCACCGGGTTCGTCGCGGTCGGCCAGACCGGCCGCGCCCGAGACGCGGCGGACGCCGCCCGGGCGCGACAGCTGGGTGCACAGGCCCTGGGCGACGCGGACATCCCGCTCAGCGCTCTCCTCGCCGTGGCTGCGGTCAAGCTCGACGACACGCCGGAGACCCGGGCCACCCACTCCCGGGTGCTGGCTCGGCACTCCTCGCTGGTCGCCACCAGCGCGCCGGTCGGCGAGGGCCCGGGCCGCCTGACCCGGAGCCCTGGTGGCAGCCGCGTGGCCGTCTACGGGTTCGACAACGTCGTCTCGCTCGTCGACGTGGCCACGGGTCGCGTTCTTGCGCGGTACGACACGGACGGGCCGGGACCGCCCGACGGCCAGTTCTTCGCCCTCGGCGCGCTCGCCTTCAGCCCCGACGGAAGAACCCTTGCCGTGGGCGCGCAGACCTACTCCTCGCCGCCGCTCGTGCTGCTCGACGGTCACACGCTCCGGCCCCTGCAGACTCAGCCGACGCATTTTCCGCGGCTGCGCGTCAAGGACAGGGACGTCGCGTTCTCCGCCGACGGACGCCGCGTGGCCGCGTCGGTCCTGCTGCTGGCGCCGGGTCTCCACCCTGACGGTGACGATCCGATCCTGCGCACCGAGACGCGGGTCTGGGATGTCCGCCACCCGCACCGTCGGCCGAGCACGATCCGGCTCCCCTGGACCGGCTATGGCGAGACGATGGCGCTCAGCCCCCACGGGAGTCGGGTCTACCTGAGCTCCCCGGTCGCCGCGTACTCCGTGCGCACCGGGAAGCGGCTCTGGCAGGCGCCGGTGGCGGCCACGTGGCTCCCCCTGGACCTGTCCCCCGACGGCCGGCAGCTCGCGGTCGTGCCCAACGACACCGGCCTGGCCATCACCCTCATCTCGACCCGGCACGGTCGGGTCGAGCGGACCCTGCGGGGTGCCTCGGGAATCGTGGATGACGTCACGTTCTCGGACAACGGGTCGCAGGTGGCGGCCGTGTCGGCAGGTCCGGACCACGAGCTCCTCACGTGGGACCTCGACCACTCACACCCCACGCAGACGATCGCGATCGATGACGCAGGAGGCGTCCAGCTGAACCCGGACGCCTCGCGGGCCTACGTGTCGAATCCTGGGGAAGGAACCGTGGTGACCTGGGACCTCGACGGCTCCGCGTCGTACCTGCCACTGACCTCGACCCTTCCCGGCCTCGCCACCACGCAGGTCGGCTTCGGCTTGCCGGCGGGCGACGGTGTCCACGTCGCGGCGATGGTCCCCGACGACACCCACGTGGTGAACCTGCGAACGGGCCGCGTCTCCCCGGTTCCCGACGCCGGAAGAGTGACCATCTTCTCGCCCGGCTCGTGGCGGCACGACGGAAGGCGCTTCGCCGTGGGGACCGCGAACGGCCGCCTCCAGACGTTCGACGACTCGGGCAGGCGGCGGACCCAGGCACGGGTCTCCCGGGCCTCGCTGACCGGGGTGGACTACGCCGCCGACGGCGAGAACATCGCGGCCAGCGACGTGACCGGCCGGGTGGCGCTGCTCGATGCGACGACGGGGTCGACCGTCGGCACGCCGGTGGAGCTGCCGGGTCCGGTCGCCGGCGTGACGTTGGCCCCCGACGGGCGGACGGCCTTCGTCGTGACCCGCGCGGACCCGATCGCCCCGGGCGCAACACCCACCTTCGACGACTGGGCCCTGGTGGACCTCGAGACGGGGTCGATGATCCGAACGGGCCGCCTTCCCGAGTCCGGATGGCTGTGGGACGACTTCGCCCCCGACGGTGCCCGGGTGGCCGTGAGCTTCGAGTCCGGAAGGGTGTGGATCGTCGACACCGGCACCGGGCGACCGGTGGACGCTCCTCCGCCGGCGCACCAGTCCGGGATCTACTGGCTGGAGTGGTCCTCGGACGGGTCTCGGATCCTCAGCAACGCCGGCGGCACCCTGGAGCTGTGGGACGGCTCCACCGGCACGGTCGAGGACACCGTCACGGTGCCGGGAGGCCACGGAGGCGTAGGGCAGTTCCGACCGGGCACGTCGGACGTGACGATCCTGGACGGCGCCGGCAACGTGTTCACCTGGGACACCCGTCCCGACCACGCGCTGGAGTTCGCGTGCCGCGCTGCCGGCCGTGACCTGACCGCCGCCGAGTGGCACACCTACGTCGGCACGGGACCACAGTTCGAGGTGTGCCCGTCCTGAGCACGGTCAGACGCCGACCGACTCCGCCTGCCTCCATCCACGCCGTACCGGCGGGCGGCGCTGCACCGGTACGTAGCCGTCGAACCGCGACTCCAGGGTCCCTTCGCCCCCGGTGAGATCCGGGAGCTGGCGTTGGAGCTCGTGCAGCCGGGCGGCCACCAGTCGGAGCTCGAGCCGGGTCAGGTCGCCGGCTGCGGTCTGGCCGAGCAGCTCGGCTCCCCAGCGCGTCACGACCCGCTGGACGGCGGCCGCGTCGTCCCTCGGCACCTCGAGCAGCACCTGGAGGACCGGTTCGCAGACCCGGACGCCCGCCTGGACCAGCGCCTGGCGGAGGACGAGCGGGGTGAGTGCGCGGAAGTCGTGGGCGGTCGGCATCGGGCCCCGACGTGACGGTGGGCCGTCGGCCAGCGTGTAGCCGATGTCGGTCAGCGTGACCCGGCAGTCGGTCACCTGCCAGCCCAGGAGCCCGTGCTCCAGCGCGTGGGCGACGTGGCCGCGCATCGCGGTGGCGAAGCCCTCGGGGCTCTTGAAGAGGAACAGGGGCATCTCCGGCCCAGCCACGTCGAGATCGAAGCGCAGGCCGGACCCCGGCGGACCGGGAGCGATCCGGAGGCCGAGGGTGGCGTGATGGGGGTTGGAGGGAGTGTTGAAGCGCTCGACCGCCGCGCCGACGCGGCGCGGTCGCTCGACGTGGAGCACCCCGGCGTCGGCGAAGGTGACCTCGATGGCGTGCTCCTCGGCCAGGGTCGACGCGAGCACCTCCTGCTGCACCCGGCCGTAGAGCGAGACGGTGGGCAGCCCGTCGTCGCCGGTCCGGACGTCGATCAGTGGGTCCTGGTCGGCGAGCTGTGCCAGGGCCGCCCGGAGCGCCGGCCCCTGCTCGCGTCGTACGGCGGTGACCGAGGCCTCGAGCGTGGGGGGCGCGAAGTGGTGCTCGTCCTGGCGTGACGCCGCCCCGAACCCGTCGCCGACCCGCACCTCGGCCAGCCCGTGCAGCCGACCGATCCGGCCGGGGCCTACGGAGTCGCTGCGCACCCAGGCGCCCGCGTCGTACACCTGGATGCCGGAGACCTTGCCGACGCGACCGTGGGGGAGATCGAGCCGCTGTCGGATCCCGACCGAGCCCCGGAACATCCGGACGTAGGCGACCTTCTCCCCCGCCGCGCCCCGCTCCACCTTGAACACGCGGCCGGACGGCTCGCCCGTCACGTCGGCCGGGGCGGCCGGGAGGAACGTCGCGATGCCCTCCATCAGCGCGGCTACGCCGGCCCCGGTGGCCGCGGAGCCGGCGTAGACGGGGTGCAGCACGGCCGCACCGGTCTGTTCGGCCATCGCCCGACGCAGGCGGGTCGCGCGGCAGGCCCGGCCGTCGACGTACGCCGCGAGCAGGGCGTCGTCGTGCTCGGCGAGCACCTCGGTGACGAGGTCGACGAAGGCTGCGTCATCTGGTCGGTACGGCGCGAAGGTCGCCGCCCGCGTGCCGGCCCGGTCGACGTACCCCATCGGCAGGACGTCGGTGGTGAGGCGGCGCCGGATCGCGTCGACGACCCCGTCGAGGTCGGCGCCGACGCGGTCGACCTTGTTCACGAACAGCAGGGTCGGCACCCGCAGACGCTGGAGCGCGCGCATCAGGATCCGGGTCTGCGGCTGCACGCCCTCGACGGCCGAGAGCACCAGGACCGCGCCGTCGAGCACGCCGAGCGACCGCTCGACCTCGGCGATGAAGTCGGGGTGGCCCGGGGTGTCGACGACGTCGACCGTCGTGTCGCCCAGCGGGAACGAGACCACGGCGGCCTTGATCGTGATGCCCCGCCGGCGCTCGAGGGCGAGGGAGTCGGTGCGGGTGGTGCCGGAGTCGACCGACCCCGGGGCGTCGATGACTCCCGCGAGATGGAGGAGCCGCTCGGTGAGAGTGGTCTTACCGGCGTCGACGTGGGCGAGGATGCCCAGGTTGAGGTAGCGCTGAGGGCGTGCTGGCACGCGAGATCCCTTCGAGGTGGCGGACGCGGACGGGAGCGTTCGCTGCTCGCATCTCGGTGCCTCCTCCTGGGATCCGGTCGCCGGGCCGTCCGGCGTTCGTCACCGTACGGCGTACGGCCGTGGCGCCTCCACCGGTTTTCCGGCGCGCGGCGCGGGCGCCTGGTGATCGGGCGCAGACCGAGGCGACGGTCCGGAACTCAGCTGCCCCATCAGCCCCACGCCGTAGGCACTCCTGTCACTTGTCAGGCGTTGCAACCCCCGACAAGTGAGGGGATCCCCGGTCAGCCGGGGATCCCGACGACAGCCCCCGGAGACGCGGGCACGGCCCCGGACCGAGGTCCGGGGCCGTGCTGGTGAAGCTCAGATCGGGCGGGTCACGTGTTGATCTTGGTGACCCCGCCGGCGTTGGGCGGAGCCGGCCACCCTCAACGAAGCGTTCGTGCTACTTGTTGATCTTGGTGACCCGGCCGGCGCCGACGGTACGGCCACCCTCACGGATGGCGAACCGCAGGCCCTCCTCCATGGCGATCGGCTGGATCAGCTCGACGGCCATCTCGGTGTTGTCGCCCGGCATGACCATCTCGGTGCCCTCGGGGAGGGTCACGACGCCGGTCACGTCCGTGGTCCGGAAGTAGAACTGCGGGCGGTAGTTGTTGAAGAACGGCGTGTGCCGGCCGCCCTCCTCCTTCGACAGGATGTAGACGCTGGCGTCGAAGTTGGTGTGCGGGGTGGTCGTGCCCGGCTTGATCACGACCATGCCGCGCTCGACGTCCTCACGCTTGGTGCCGCGGAGCAGCAGCCCGACGTTCTCGCCGGCCTGGCCCTCGTCGAGCAGCTTGCGGAACATCTCGACGCCGGTGACCGTCGACTTCTGCGAGCCCTCGCGGATGCCGATGATCTCGACCTCCTCGCCGACCTTGACGATGCCGCGCTCGATCCGGCCGGTGATGACGGTGCCACGACCGGTGATCGTGAAGACGTCCTCGACGGGCATCAGGAACGGCTTGTCGGTCTCACGCTCGGGGGTCGGGATGTACTCGTCGACCGCGGTCATGAGCTCCATGACCGTCGCGCCCCACTTCTCGTCGCCGTTCAGCGCCGGGAAGGCGGCCACGCGCACCACGGGGATGTCGTCGCCGGGGAACTCGTACTCGGAGAGGAGCTCGCGCACCTCCATCTCGACCAGCTCGATGAGCTCGTCGTCGTCGACCATGTCGCACTTGTTGAGCGCGACCACGATCGCGGGCACGCCGACCTGGCGGGCGAGCAGCACGTGCTCACGCGTCTGCGGCATGGGGCCGTCGGTGGCGGCGACCACGAGGATCGCGCCGTCCATCTGAGCCGCGCCGGTGATCATGTTCTTGATGTAGTCGGCGTGACCGGGGCAGTCGACGTGGGCGTAGTGGCGCGCCTCGGTCTGGTACTCCACGTGCGCGATGGAGATGGTGATACCGCGCTGACGCTCCTCCGGGGCCTTGTCGATCTCGTCGAAGGGCGTGAAGGGGTTCAGGTCGGGGTGCTGGTCGTGCAGGACCTTGGTGATCGCCGCGGTCAGAGTGGTCTTCCCGTGGTCGATGTGACCGATCGTGCCGATGTTGACGTGCGGCTTGGTCCGCTCGAACTTCGCCTTAGCCACTGTGGGCTCCTCCTGTTGTTGTCACTTGACTCGTTGATTCTGCTGGATAGCCGAGGGTCCGGCCAAATGCGGCCTGGGATACCGGGTCGGGTGACCCGGTCTCCGGGGCGATCACTCGCCGCGGACCTTCCTGACGATCTCGTCGGCGATGCCCGTGGGGACCTCGGCGTACGAGTCGAACTCCATGGAGTACGACGCCTGACCGGAGGTCTTCGACCTCAGGTCACCGACGTACCCGAACATCTCCGAGAGCGGGACGAGCGCGTTGATGACCATGTCACCGTGGCGCTCCTCCTGCGACTGGATCTGGCCGCGACGGCTGTTGATGTCGCCGATGACCGTGCCCAGGAACGTGTCGGGCGTGATCACCTCGACGGCGAACATCGGCTCGAGCAGCACGGGCTTGGCCATCCGCGCGGCCTCCTTGAAGGCCTGGTTGCCGGCGATCTTGAAGGCCAGCTCCGAGGAGTCGACGTCGTGGTAGGAGCCGTCCTCGAGGGTGAACTTCACGTCGACCATCGGGTAGCCGGCGAGCACGCCGAACTCCATCGCGTCCTGACCGCCCTGGTCGACCGACGGGATGTACTCGCGCGGGATCCGACCACCGGAGACGTTGTTGACGAACTCGTAGCCGGCACCGGCACCCGTCTCCGGGTCGATGCTGGGCTCGAGGGTGACCACGACCTTCGCGAACTGACCCGACCCACCGGTCTGCTTCTTGTGGGTGTAGGTGTGGTTGGCCACGACCTTGCGGATGGTCTCGCGGTAGGCCACCTGCGGCTTGCCGACGGTCGCCTCGACGCGGAACTCGCGCTTCATCCGGTCGACCAGGATCTCGAGGTGGAGCTCGCCCATGCCGGCGATGATCGTCTGGCCGGTCTCCTCGTCGGTCTTGACCGTGAAGGTCGGGTCCTCGTCGGAGAGCCGCTGGATCGCCGTACCGAGCTTCTCCTGGTCGCTCTTGGTCTTGGGCTCGATCGCGACCTCGATCACCGGGGCCGGGAACGACATCGACTCGAGCACGACCGGGTTCTGGAGGTCGCTGAGGGTGTGACCGGTCTTGGTGTCCTTCAGACCCATCACCGCCACGATCTGGCCGGCGCCGACCGACGCGATCTCCTCACGCTTGTTGGCGTGCATCTGGTAGACCTTGCCGATCCGCTCCTTCTTCCCCGTGACGGAGTTCAGGACGGTCGCGCCGGCCTCCAGCTTGCCGGAGTAGACGCGCACGTAGATCAGCTTGCCGAGGTGGGGGTCCGAGGCGATCTTGTAGGCCAGGCCGGAGAACGGCTGGTCGTCGGCGGGCATCCGCTCGATCTTCTCGTCCTCGCGGTTGGGCTTGTGACCGATGATCGCGTCGATGTCGAGGGGGCTCGGCAGGTACTTCACGACGGCGTCGAGCAGGGGCTGCACGCCCTTGTTCTTGAACGCCGTGCCGCACAGCACCGGGTTGACCTTGTCGGCCAGGGTGGCGCGGCGGATGCCGGCCTCGAGCTCCTCCACGGAGAGGTCCTCGCCCTCGAGGTACTTCTCCATGATGTCGTCGTCGGCCTCGGCGAGGGTCTCGAGCAGCTTCTCGCGGTACTCGTCGGCCTGGGCCTGCAGCGACTCCGGGATCTCCTCGACCTCGTAGTCCTCACCCATCGTGGTCTCGCCGCGCCAGGTCAGGGCACGCATGCCGACCAGGTCGACGACACCGAGGAAGTCGTGCTCGGCGCCGATCGGCAGCTGGAGCACCAGGGGCGTGGAGTTGAGGCGCTCGACCATCATGTCGACGCAGCGGAAGAAGTCGGCACCGGTGCGGTCGAGCTTGTTGACGAAGCACATCCGGGGCACGGAGTACTTGTTGGCCTGGCGCCAGACCGTCATCGTCTGCGGCTCCACGCCGGCCACGCCGTCGAAGACGGCGACGGCACCGTCGAGGACGCGCAGCGAGCGCTCGACCTCGGCGGTGAAGTCCACGTGACCGGGGGTGTCGATGATGTTGATCTGGTGGGACTTCCACCAGCAGGTGGTCGCGGCGGAGGTGATCGTGATGCCGCGCTCCTGCTCCTGCTCCATCCAGTCCATGGTGGCCGCGCCCTCGTGGACCTCACCGATCTTGTAGGTGATGCCGGTGTAGAAGAGGATGCGCTCGGTGGTGGTGGTCTTGCCGGCATCGATGTGAGCCATGATGCCGATGTTGCGGACCTTCTTCAGGTCCGTGGTGATGTCGACAGCCACTGTCGGTTCGTTTCCTTAGGTAGGAATGGTACTGTGGTGCTCGGCGGTGCTCGGCGTGCGGGCGGCCGATCGGGCAGCCGTACGCCGTCGGGTCACCAGCGGTAGTGGGCGAAGGCCTTGTTGGACTCGGCCATCTTGTGGGTGTCCTCGCGCTTCTTCACCGCGGCACCGAGGCCGTTGGAGGCGTCGAGGATCTCGTTCATCAGACGCTCGGACATCGTCTTCTCACGACGGTCGCGCGAGTATCCGACCAACCAGCGCAACGCCAGCGTGGTGCCGCGTGTTCCCTTGACCTCGATCGGGACCTGGTAGGTGGCGCCGCCGACCCGGCGGGACTTGACCTCGATGGCCGGCTTCACGTTGTCCATGGCGCGCTTGAGCGTGACCACGGGGTCGGTGCCGGTCTTCTCCCGGCAGCCCTCGAGTGCGGTGTAGACGATGCGCTGGGCGACCTGCTTCTTGCCGTCCACGAGCACCTTGGAGACCAGCTGGGTGACCAGCTGCGACCCGTAGACGGGGTCGACGTCGAGCGGCCGCTTCGGAGCGGGACCCTTGCGCGGCATGTCAGCTCTTCTCCTTCTTGGCGCCGTAGCGGCTGCGGGCCTGCTTACGGTTCTTCACGCCCTGGGTGTCGAGCGTGCCGCGGATGATCTTGTAGCGGACACCGGGAAGGTCCTTCACCCGGCCGCCGCGGACGAGCACGATCGAGTGCTCCTGGAGGTTGTGACCGACGCCCGGGATGTACGCCGTGACCTCGACGCCGCTCGACAGGCGCACGCGGGCGACCTTGCGGAGGGCGGAGTTCGGCTTCTTGGGGGTGGTCGTGTAGACGCGGGTGCAGACGCCTCGGCGCTGCGGGCTGCCCTTCAGAGCGGGCGTCTTGGACTTCGCCGCCTTGTCGCTGGCGGCCGTTGCGGACGAGCTGGTTGAATGGTGGGCACTCGGTGGTTCCCTTTCGTTCTTTCCTCAGTACCCGGCGCCTTGCCGGGCACGATGATGTGGCCTGGATGTGGCCTGGATGTGGCCTGTTCTGCTGTGGTGCCTGTGGTGACGCGTGCCCGCGCCAGCACCTCGCTCACCGTGAGGATCGGAAGGAGGGCACGCGGACAGGTCCGGACGCGCCGGACACGGTGTTCCAGGCTACTCGGGTGGCGCCCACGCGCCAAAACGGGAGCGGAGGTTGCTCGCACGCCTCGCGGCTCGGCTCACGGCCGCGCTGGGCGTGGACCCCTTCCCGCTCGGCGCCGACCTCGGCCTCGGAGCGACCGTCCGAAGAGCGCCACCGCCAGGGCGACGCCGACGATCACGAGGGCACCGCCGCCGAGCAGCGTCCAGCGCGGCCCGAACGTCTGACCGACCCAGCCGATGATCGGCGAGCCGATCGGGGTGCCGCCCATGACGATGGTCATGTAGAGCGCCATCACCCGGCCCCGGAGCGCCGGCTCCGACTCCAGCTGCATGGTGGCGTTGGCGGAGTTGAGCATGGTGAGGGTGCAGAAGCCGATCACCGGGCACATCAGCGCGAAGGCGAGGTAGGTCGGCATCAGCCCGGCCACGATCTCGGCCGCACCGAAGGCGAGGGCGGCGCCGGCGACGAGGCGGAGCCGGATCCGGACCCGCCGGGCAGCCATCAGCGCGCCGGTGAGCGAGCCGACCGCCATCGCCGAGCCGAGGATCCCGAACTCGCCGGCGCCCTTGCCGAAGACCTGGGTCGCCATCAGCGCGGAGGTGATCTGGAAGTTCATCCCGAAGGTGCCGGCGAAGAACACCATCACCAGGATCATCATCATCTTGGGCTGGCTGCGGAGGTAGCGGACGCCCTCGACCAGCATGCCCGGCGACCGCGCGACCGGCTTCGGGGAGTGCAGGAGCGTCGGGTCCATGTGCTGCAGCTGCCAGATCACCGCGCCGTAGGACAGGGCGTTGATGAGGATCACCCAGCCGGTGGCCGAGGCGCCGCCACCGAGCGCGCCGATCATCAGGCCGGCCAGGGCGGGGCCGATGATGCGGGCGGTGTTGAACGTCGCGGAGTTGAGGCCGACGGCGTTGGTGAGGTCGTCGGGGCCGACCATCTCGGAGACGAACGACTGGCGGGCGGGGGCGTCGAAGGCCGAGCCGATGCCGAAGAGGAAGGCGATCACGTAGACCTGCCACACCTGCGCGACGCCGAGCACGGCAAGCAGGCCCAGCGCGAGCGAGGCCACGGCCATGGTCACCTGGGTGAGCTGGAGGAGCCGGCGCTTGGGGAAGCGGTCGGCGATCACTCCGGCGTAGGGCGAGAGCAGGAGGACCGGCAGGAACTGGAGCCCGGTGGTGATGCCGAGCGCCGTACCGCTGCCGTCGGTGAGCCGCAGCACCAGCCAGTCCTGCGCGACGCGCTGCATCCAGGTGCCGGTGTTGGACACCAGGCTGCCGAGCGCGTAGCGCCGGTAGTTGGGGTTGCGGAGCGAACGGAAGGTGGGGCTCAAGATCAGCTTTCAGTCGGAGGTGGCGAGTCGTTCGAGGAGGGGTGCGGCGCGGCGCAGGGTCTCGCGCTCCTCGGGGGTCAGGTCGCGCAGGCGCCTGGCCAGCCAGGCGTCGCGCCGGGCGCGGTCGGCCAGCAGGGTGGTGCGGCCCGGGTCGGACAGGGAGACCACGACCTGGCGGCCGTCGGTCTCGTGCGGGCGGCGCACGACGTAGCCGCCGTCCTCGAGGGCGTTGACGATGCGGGTCATGCTCGGTGGCTGGATGCGCTCCTGAGCGGCCAGCTCGCCCACGGTGAGGTCGCCGTTGCGGAACAGGCACCCGAGCACCGCCATCGGCCCCATGCTCAGGGGGTTGTCGGGATGGCGCTCGTTGCTCAGGCGCCGGCGCAGGCGCATGACGCTGAGTCGGAGCTCGCTGGCGAGCCCGGCATCGGTGCGTGCGGCCATCTCCACGGTGGGCATGTCGTTAGCATAACTCATTACCTTTGCTAACCATTCCGTCACCGTCGGCCCAACGCCTACGATGGCGGGCGTGGAGCTCCGCGACGACCAGCCGATGCAGCACGCGATCGGCCGGCGCACCTACCTGGTCGCCGACGTCGAGCCCCTCGACGTCGACGGGGTGCGGACCGTGCAGGTCGGGATCGCCCTGTGGTTCGTCGGCTTCGTGGCGATGCTGCCGTTCTACGGGAGGCTGCGCGACGCCGGCCACGGCTGGATGCTCTGGACCTGCGCCGCCGGCTGCGGGCTGGGGCTGCTGGGCCTGGAGTACTGCCGCCGCCGCAGGCGCGCACGGGCCGCGTTGCGCGAGCCGGCCGACGCGATCGAGCCGTAGTCCGCCCTCACCCGGCTCCGGCCGTGCGGCTCAGAACGCGTCGAGCTCGTCCTCGAGCGTGTCGATCACCGGCTCGGGCACCGGCATCGGCGCGTGCCGCTTGGCGAGCCGGATCTCGGAATGGGCGCCGCAGCCGTGGTCGAAGGCCACCACGCGACCGTCGTCGTTGGCGTCACCGTTGGCGCAGACACCGAACGTCTCGGCCAGGGTGCCGGCCAGCCGGACCAGGAAGCCGCAGGTCGAGCAGGGCTCGGGCGCCGACTGCGCGAGCGGGGCGTCGGGGCCACCGTCACCGTCGTACCAGCGCTGGGCGACGCCCTCGTAGCCCTCGGGCGAGAGCGTGCGGACCCGGCCGAGGCCGAGGTCCTTGGCGACGGTGCGGATCTGGGTCCGGGCGTCGGGGTCGAGCGGGTCGTCGCCGAAGGAGTACGTCGGGACCAGCCGCGGGTCGTCGTCGGCCACCGGCAGCAGGTCTCCGGGCGAGAGGTCGCCGGGCTGGAGCCGCTCACGGTAGGGCACCCACGGCGGGGCCACGATCGCGTCGGGGCCGGGGATCAGGACGACCTCGTCGACGGTGACGTGCTTCTGCCGGGAGGCCCGGGCCACGGTCACCGACCAGCGCCACCCGGCGTACCCGGGCTTGCGGCACTCGAAGAGGTGGGTGACGCACCCGGTCGGCCTCGATGTCGGCGCCGAGGTGGTCGCCGACCTCGGCCGCATCGACGTCGGCGAGCAGCGCCGAACGGGCGCTGTCGACCGCCTCCAGGCACGCGTGGTCGCCCTTGGCGGACGCGCGTGGGCGGTCGGCCACCGTGACGTCGTCAGTCATGGCGCCCATGATGACCGATCCCCCGTCGCTCTGTCAGATCTGTTCGCACGTCCGCGAGCCGGGCCCCGGCCGGTCTGGCGGCAACGTGCAGGATGAAGGCATGGCCGCGTCCGGGGAGTCACCGCGCAAACCGCGCTTCGACTCCGTGGCGGACGGGGCCCGGGTCACCGGCCGGGGCCTGCGGTCCGTGGCCCGCGGCACCGGCCGCGCCGGCGCCTACGCGTTCCGTACGGCGCGCCGCGCGGCCGCCGCGGAGGGTGCCGACAGCAGTGGGCTGTCGCGGCTGATCGAGCTCGGCGCACTCAACGCCGCCGGTGACGCCGCCGTCGCCATCTCCCTGGCCGGGACCCTCTTCTTCCAGGTGCCGACCGCCGAGGCACGCGGACAGGTCGCTCTGTTCCTGGGCTTGACCATGCTCCCGTTCGCGATCGTGGCGCCCCTGATCGGACCGGTGCTCGACCGGTTCGGCCACGGCCGCCGCTGGGCGATCGGCGCCACGATGGCGCTGCGGGCGTTCCTGGCCTGGGCGCTGGCCACGATGGCGTCCGACTCCCCCTGGCTCTTCCCCGCGGCGCTCGGGGTGCTGGTCGCCTCCAAGGCCTACAACGTGACCCGCGCGGCCGCCGTACCGCGGCTCCTGCCGGAGGGCCTGACGCTGGTCACGGTCAACGCCCGGATGTCGATGGCGGGCCTGGTCGGGGTCGCGGTCTCGGCGCCGCTCGCCGCGCTGGCCGGGCTGCTCGGGTCGGCATGGTCGCTGCGTTACGCGTTCGTGGTGTTCGTGGTCGCCACGGTGATGGCGATCCTGCTGCCGCCGCGGGTCGACTCGGCGCACGGGCGAGGAGCGGATCCACTACCTACGCGGCGAGCGGGCGGGTGACCAGGGGACGACGAGTGGCGCCCTCCGGGGCAAGGTCCGGATCCCGGCGACGATGGCGTTCGCCCTGCGCGCCAACTGCGGGCCGCGCTGGCTGTCGGGGTTCCTCACGCTCTTCATGGCGTTCCTGCTGCGTGAGCACCCGATCGGCGACCACTCGACCCAGTTCTCGCTCGCGGTGGTGATCGGGGCCGCCGGCCTCGGCAACTTCTTCGGCATCGGCGCCGGGTCGCTGCTCAAGCAGGTCAACCCCGCGTCGGTCGTGGTGGTCGCGCTGCTCGCCGACGTGGCCGCGACCGCCCTCGCCGCCCTCGTCTACGGGCTGCTGACGCTGTCGGTGCTGGGGTTCGTCGCCGGTCTCACCCAGTGCCTGTCCAAGCTCGCCCTCGACTCGGTCATCCAGCGCGACGTGCCCGAACGGGTGCGCACGAGCGCGTTCGCCCGCAGCGACACGACGCTCCAGCTGGCGTGGGTGCTCGGCGGTTTCGTCGGTATCGCGATGCCCCTCCAGCCTCGGCTCGGGATGTCGGTCGCGGCGGTGGTGATCTTGGCCTGGTCGGTGTTCGTGCTCGCCGCGCAGGTACGCCGTCACACGGCGGCTCGCACGAGCGCGGGCTGATCACCCACGTCATCACCGACTGGGTTTCGAGACGCGTCGCACCCTCCGTCGCTGCGCTCCGGTCGGTGCCGAGCGCTCCTCAACCTCTTCGCTTCTCCTGACCCGCGCTCCGCGCGGGTCAGAGCTCGAGCTCGTCGGCCAGGGCGCGGAGAAGCTTGGCGGTGGGCTTGGCCTGGCGGGCGTCGGGGTGGCGGCCGTGGCGGTAGGCCTCACCGACGCCGTCGAGCAGACGGATCAGGTCCTCGACGATCGGGGCCATCTCCTCGGGCGACTTGCGGCGCGCGTGCGACTGGTTGCGCACGACCGAGACGGGGGTGTCGACCACCCGCACCTGCAGGGCCTGGTCGCCGCGGCGCCCCTGGGCGATGCCGAACTCGACCCGGGTGCCCGCCTTCAGCGTGGTCACGCCCTCGGGCAGCGCGTCAGCGTGCACGTAGACGTCGGGCCCGTCCTCCTGCGACAGGAACCCGAAACCCTTCTCGGCGTCGAACCACTTCACCTTGCCGTTCGGCACGTCCATCCCTCTCCACACGGCGGCCCGGACGCGCTCCGCCCGGGCCGCTCCCAGCCTAGGCGGCCCGCCCCAGGAGGCGCCAACCGGTTCGGTCAGGTGCTTGGCAGGCAACCGAGCCTTGACTGGTGCACGTGAGCCGGACCTGTGGGGCGAGACTATGGCGGTGACCCGTTCGGCGCCCCTGGGCGGGCGCGGCCCCCGGACCGCGCTCTCGGCTCGAACGACCCTCGCCGGGCTCGCCGCACGAGCAGCCGGCGCCACCTCGCGCGCCCTCCGCGGTGGCTCCGGCACGGTGATCGGCGGCCGGGTGCTGCTCGCCGTCGCGCCGGCCGCGCCCGCCGCGCTGAGCCGCGACCGCGTGGTGACGCTGGTCAGCGGCACCAACGGCAAGACCACCACCACCGCCCTGACCGTCGCCGCCCTGGGAGCGCCGCGCCGGCAGCAACCGCGACGGCGCCAACACCGCCGCCGGGGTCGCGGGGGCGCTCGTCGCCTGCGACGAGCGGCGCATGGTGCTGGAGGTCGACGAGGGCTGGCTGCCCTGGGCCGTCGAGGTCACCCGGCCGCACAGCGTGGTGCTCACCAACCTCACCCGCGACCAGCTCTCCCGTCACCACGAGGTCGGGGGGATCGCGGCTGCCTGGCGGCAGGGTCTGGCCGGCGTCCCCGTCGTCGTCGCCAACGCCGACGACCCGGCCGTGGTCTGGGCGGCCTTCTCCGCGCGCCACCAGATCTGGGTGTCCGCCGGTGAGCGCTGGGTCGCCGACTCGCTGGTCTGCCCGGCCTGCGGCGCCGCGTGCCGGCGTACGGCGCAGAGCTGGGCGTGCGAGGCCTGCACGTTGCGGCGTCCGGAGCCGGACTGGTGGCTGGACGGTGACGCCCTCGTCGGGCGCCACGGGCGCGTGCCGCTCCACCTGGTGCTGCCCGGCGCCTTCAACCGAGGCAACGCCGCGATGGCGCTGGCCGCCGCCCAGGTGACCGATGCGGTGGCCCCCGCCGCCGGCGCCGCCCGCCTGGCCGAGGTGCCGTCGGTGTCGGGGCGCTACGAGCGGGTGCAGGTCGGACCCCACGAGGTCCGGCTGATGCTGGCCAAGAACCCGGCCGGCTGGCTGGAGCTTCTCGACCTGATCGACGATGGCGACCGCCCGGTCGTCCTGCTCTTCAACGCCGAGGGTGTGGACGGCCGCGACCCCTCCTGGCTCTACGACGTGTCGTTCGAGTCGCTGCGCGGCCGCGAGGTGCGGGTCCAGGGACGGCGGGCCACCGACCTGCTGGTCCGGCTGCAGTACGACGGCGTGGCGGCGCAGCCGGTCCCGGGGCCGCTCGCGGCGGCGCTGGCCACCGTGCCGGCCGGTGCGGTCGACGTCATCGGCAACTACACGGCGTTCCGTTCGGCGCTCGCGGAGCTCCACCGTGGCTGAGGCGCTGACGATCGTCCACGTGTATCCCGAGCTGCTCGGGACCTACGGCGACCGCGGGAACGCGCTGGTGCTGGCCCGGCGGGCCGCGGTCCGCGGGATCGACGCGGTCGTGGTGGACGTGGCCCCCGGCGAGCCCGTGCCGAGCCAGGGCGACGTCTACGTGCTCGGCGGTGGCGAGGACGCGGCGCAGGCCCTGGCGGCGCAGGCGCTGCTGGCCGACGACCGGGTCGCCGGCGTGCTCGCCGGCGCGCCGACCCTCGCCGTGTGCGCCGGGCTCCAGCTGCTGGCCCGCAGCTTCCTGGGGCCCGACGGCGAGCGGCGTACCGGGCTCGGGCTGCTCGACGTCACCTGTGACCGGCTGGCCACGCGGGCCGTCGGCGAGGTGGTCACCGACCCCGTCGGGCTCGATCTCCCACCGCTGACCGGCTACGAGAACCACCGCGGCACAGCCCGGCTCGGGCCGGAGGCCCAGCCGCTCGGCCGGCTGGTGGCCGGGGTCGGCAACGGCGACCTGCCACCGACAGGCGACGGAGGGCGTGCAGCAGGGGAACGTGGTGGCGACGTACCTCCACGGACCCGTGCTGGTCCGCAACCCGTCCCTGGCCGACCTGCTGCTGACCCGCGCGGTCGGCGCGCTGCCGGCGTACGACGACGAGGCGGTCGAGCGCCTCCGCGAAGAGCGACTGGAGGCTGCCGACCCGCGCCGCCGGCCGTGGCACCGGCGGGCGCGGGCCCACTCCTGACGGGCGCCCGACGTCCGCCTGGCCGCGCTGGGCTCTGACCAGAGCGGCGACTAGGGCAGCTGGGTGGCGACCAGCCGGTCGAGCACGTCGAGCGGCATCGAGCCGCTCTCGAGCACCGCCGAGTGGAACTCCTTGATGTCGAAGCGGTCGCCCTGCCGCTGCTCGGCCTCGCGCCGCATCCGCTGGATCTCGAGCCGGCCGATCATGTAGGACGTGGCCTGCCCGGGGCTGCAGATGTAGCGGTCGACCTCGGGCCGGCAGACGCCCTCGGTCAGCGGGCTGTTGGCCACCATGTAGTCGATCGCCTGCTGCCGGCTCCACCCCAGGGCGTGCAGACCGGTGTCGACCACGAGCCGGCAGGCCCGCATCGAGTCGGCGCTGTACATGCCCATCCGGTCGACCGACGCGGAGTAGAGGCCCATCTCGTCGGAGAGCCGCTCGGTGTAGAGGCCCCAGCCCTCGGCGTACGCCGAGTTGTGGAGGTGCTTGCGGAACTCCGGCATCGAGTCGGGCAGCTCGGCTGCGATCGCGAGCTGGAGGTGGTGGCCGGGCACGCCCTCGTGGAAGGCCATCGCCTCGAGCTCGAAGCGGCCCCAGGTCTCGGGGTCGGCGGTGTTGACGAAGAACGTGCCACCACGCGAGCCGTCAGTGGCGGGCGGGAAGTAGAAGGCCTTGGCCCCGACCCGGGTGCCCTCGACCGCGCAGGGCGCTTGGGGCACGACGGCGAACCAGTCGCCCATGGCGGCCTCGGCGCGGGCCAGCGCGACCCGGGACTGCTCGACCAGCTCGTCGCCGTGCTCGAAGTGGAGCTTGGGGTCGGTCCGCATCGCCTCGAAGATCTCCTGGAGGTCGTCGGTGCCGACGACCTCGGGGCCGAGCGCGCGGTACTCGTCGGCCAGCTTGGCGACCTGGGCGAGCCCGATCTCGTGGATCTCCTGGGCGGTCTTGCCGGTGGTCGTGTAGTAGCGCAGGGTCGCGTCGTACGCCTCGTCGCCGCCGGGCAGCCAGGACAGCCCGCAGCGCTCCTCGCTGCGCGCCTGGGGCAGGGCCACGTCGCGCAGGGCGTCGCGGTAGGCCTCGAGACCGGGCCGGAGGTGCTGCTCGACCGCCTCCTGAAGGGCGGCGCGGAGCCGGTCGGCGTCGACGCCCGGGCCCGGCTTGACCGCGGCCAGCACCGGGTCGTCGGCGGGTGGTACGGCGAGGGAGGCCTCGACCTGCGCGATCGTCTCGGCGACCGCGAACTCGGGGGCCACCCAACCCTCGCGGCACGCTCTCGCGGATGCGGTCGCCCAGCTGGCGGAAGTGGGCGCCGACCCCTGCGAGCTTGGCCGGCATCGCGCCGGCGACGTCGTCGTCGGGCACGGCGAGCAGGCCCATCAGCAGGGGCAGCGTGCCCTGGAGGCCGTGCACCGGGTCGGTGGCGAGCCCTCTGATCGGGGTCTCGGCCAGGTCGGCCGACGCGATCGCGGAGGACGAGATGACGCCCCGGGTCAGCCGCTCCTGATCGTCGAGACCGTCGTCGCCGAGGGCGTCCGCGCGGGCCGCGAAGTCGCGCAGCAGGACGGCGTGGGCCTCATCGCCCGCGCGCGAGGCATCCTCGAAGCGGCCCGACGTCGGAGTAGTCGCCGAGCATGTGCCGCCAGGTCGGGTCCTGGTGGAGGATCGCCTGCCAGTAGTCGTCCGCCAAACGTGCGAGATCGTCGTTCACGCCGGGGTCCTTCCGAGTCGGTGGTGGTCGGTGCGCCAGCCAACCTAGCCCGCTGCGGCGACCGGCGTCAGGCCGGATTCGCAGCGCTTCTCCACGCACGGCGGGGCGCTCCTGGGTGGGACTTCGGGTCAGGTGGTGCCCGTCGGACCGTGGCTCTGGCCGGTCAGACCGAGCTGTGCGGCGGTCTCCTCGCGCATCTGGACCTTGCGGATCTTGCCGGTCACCGTCATCGGGAACTCGTCGACGAGCAGCACGTAGCGCGGGATCTTGTAGTGGGCGAGCTTGCCGGTCGCGTAGGCGCGCACCGCGTCGGCGTCGAGGGGCTCGGCGCCCTCGCGCAGCTTGATCCAAGCGGCCAGCTCCTCGCCGTACTTCTCGTCGGGGACGCCGATCACCTGGACGTCCTCGATGTCGGGATGGCCGTAGAGGAACTCCTCGATCTCGCGCGGGTAGACGTTCTCCCCGCCACGGATGACCATGTCCTTGATCCGCCCGACGATGTTGCAGTAGCCGTCCTCGCGCATCTCGGCGAGGTCGCCGGTGTGCATCCAGCCGTCGGCGTCGATGGCCTCGGCGGTCTTCTCGGGGTCGTCCCAGTAGCCGAGCATCACCGAGTAGCCGCGGGTGCAGAACTCGCCGGGCTGTCCGCGCTCCACGGTCTCGCCGGTGACCGGGTCGACGATCTTGATCTCGACGTGGGGGTGCACCCGCCCGATCGACGCCGTACGCCGCTCGAGGTCGTCGTCGGCACGGGTCTGGCAGGACACGGGGCTGGTCTCGGTCATGCCGTAGGCGATCGAGGCCGCCTCCATGTGCATGTCGTTGACGCAGCGCTTCATCACCTCGACCGGGCAGATCGAGCCGGCCATGATCCCGGTGCGCAGCGTCGCGAGGTCGTGGTCGGCGAACGAGGGGTGGTGCTGCATCGCGATGAACATCGTGGGCACGCCGTAGACCGCCGTGCAGCCCTCCTGGCTGATGGCGTCGAGGGTGATGCCGGGGTCGAAGCCCTCCGCGGGGATCACCATGGTCGCCCCGTGGCTGGTGCAGCCGAGGTTGGCCATCACCATGCCGAAGCAGTGGTAGAAGGGCACCGGGATGCAGAGCCGGTCCTGCTCGGTGAAGTCGATCAGCTCGGTGGTGAAGTAGCCGTTGTTGAGGATGTTGCGGTGGGACAGGGTGGCGCCCTTGGGCCGGCCGGTGGTGCCCGAGGTGTACTGGATGTTGATCGGGTCGCTGGGGTCGAGTGCGTGCTTGCGCACGTTCAGGACGTCGGCGTCGAGGTGCTCGCCCTCGGCGACCAGGGCGTCCCAGTCGTCGGTGTCCAGGTAGACGACCCGCTCGAGGACGCCGGGGGTGATCTCGCCGCTGGCCAGCGTCTCCTCGACCATGCCACGGTAGTCACTGGTCTTGAAGCTGGTCGCGGCCACCAGGAGCTTGGTGCCCGACTGGTTCATCGCGTAGGCGAACTCGTGGGTGCGGTAGGCCGGGTTGACGTTGACCAGGATCGCGCCGGCCTTGGCCGCGGCGTACTGCGTGATCGTCCAGCGCGCGCTGTTCGGCGCCCAGATGCCGACCCGGTCCCCCTTGTCGATGCCGGCCGCGATCAGGCCGCGCGCGAGGCGGTCGACGTCGTGGTCGAACTCCCGCCAGGTCCAGCGGCTGCCGGTCGCGAACTCGACCATCGCCTCGCGGTCCGGGAACGCCGCGACGGTGCGCTCGAGGTTGGCCCCGATGGTCTCCTCGAGCATGGCTACGTCGGTCTCGCCCTGGGCGTAGGACTCCATGATCGCGAACCTACTACCGGTGGACCCTAAGGTGGCGGGATGGAAACCGACGCCGTGCTCCGGCTCATGCAGGAGGTCGCGGCCGAGGTGATCGACCCGCGGTTCCGGTCGCTGACGTCGCACGAGATCGACGAGAAGGGCCCGGGCGACCTGGTCACCGCCGCCGATCGCGAGGCCGAGGTGCTGATCACCCGCGCCCTGCGCGCGGCCTACCCCGACGCGGTGATCCTGGGCGAGGAGACCTACGCCGAGCAGCGTGGCCTGATGGCGGCGTTCCTGGCGGCCGACCACGCGTTCACCGTCGACCCGGTCGACGGCACCAAGAACTTCGTGCACGGCTCGCCCGACCACGCCGTGATGGTCGGCGAGGTCAAGGCGGGCGAGTCGGTGCGCGGCTGGATCTGGCAGCCGCAGCACCGGACGGCGTACGTCGCCGAGCGGGGCAGCGGCGCCTGGCGGAACGGCGTACGGCTGACCCGGCCGGCTCCCCCGGAGCGGGCCGCGTGGCGCGGTGTCACCTCGCGCCGGAAGTGGCTCGGGCGGAGCCTCGCCGAGGGCCTGCAGCCGCTGGAGCTGACCTGGGTCTCGTGCGGGATCGACTACCCGCACCTGGTCGAGGGCGATGCCGACTACGTCGTCTACGGCCGGGCCAACCCGTGGGACCACGTGCCGGGCGGGCTGATCCTCACCGAGGCGGGGGGCTACCTCGGGACCCTCGACGGGCATCCCTACCGGCCCGCCGACGACCACGGCGTCGAGGCGGCCGTGCCGCGGGGGCTGCTCGCCGCGGCCGACCGCGCGACGTACGACGCGCTGCAACCGCTGGTGTAGCCGGGCCGGTCGTCGCCTTGCGAGCACGCTCGCAGCGGCGCTCGCGGCGGCCGTGCCGGCTCCGCAGGGTCGGCGCGTCCTCACTCGACCTGGATGGTGATGCCCTCGCCGAGGTCGACGATGGCGCCGGAGTTGAGCTGCACCGGGATCCCGGGCTGGAGGTTCTCGGGGCGTAGCCCGGGCTGGACGACGACGGTGCCGTTGGTGGAGCCGAGGTCGTTGACGACCGCAGATCCCTGGTCGGGGCCGGTGCCGGGGCGGAACTCCACGTGGGTCGACGAGATCTCCTGGTGGGGGCTCGGTACGACCACCAGGAGGGCCTGGTCGTCGCCCGGCCGGCGGGCCTGCGGCGCCCGCCCCACGATCACGACCCCGTCGACGTCGACGACCGGTCCACTGGACAGCACGAGCCGGGCCACCGGTCGGCGAGCGGCGGGCGGTGGGGTCGGCGGAGTCGGTGGCGGAGTCGGTGGCGGAGGCAGTGGCGGGGGCAGTGGCGGGGGCACCGGCACCAGGGGCACGACGCCGGGCCCGGGGGGAGCGAAGGCGACGGGCTCGAACGCTCCCGTCTCGACGTCGACGGTCTCGACCTCGGGCGCGATCGGCGGTGGCAGGGTCGGCGCCGGCTCCGGCTGGGGATCGGCGTGCTCCACCGGCGCCGGTGGAGCCTCGACCGGCTCGCGGACCTCGGCGACACGGACCAGGCCCGGCCCCACGGCGTAGGGCTCTCCCGAGGCGTCGGCGACCTCGACGTGCAGACCGGTGACACCCGTGAGGCTGCGCTCGACCCAGGTCGTCTCGGCGGATCCTTCGACGACCACCGGTCCGTCGTCCGTGGTCAGCTCGGCGCGACCTGCGCCCCGGACCACGACCTTCACGCTGCCGTCGACGCCCTGGCTGACCAGGACGAACGCGGGCAGGTCGCGCAGCCCACGACTGATGAGGGTGTCGAGGACCTCGTCGAAGCCGGCGCCCTCGTCGACCCGCTCCCAGATGGCGGAGACCCGGTCCTTGGCGGCGGGCGGCAGCAGCACGACCATGTCGTCGCCGAGGACGGCGTACCACTCCCCCGGCACCACCGACCGCGAGACCGGGCTCACCGCTCGCCGCCCGACGTCGCGTCGATGACCACCGCCGTCGCGTTGTCGACGCCACCGGCTGCGAGCGCGGCCTCGACCAGACCGTCGGCGGCGACGACCGGGTCGCGGTGGGCGGCCAGCACGGCCGCGATCTCCGGGTCGGGCACCATGCCGTTGATGCCGTCGGAGCAGAGCAGCACCCGTGGGGTCTCGGCCACGGGCAGCACGAAGAAGTCGGGTGCGACGTCCTCGGGGCCACCCAACGCGCGGGTGACGATGTGCCGCTCGGGGTGCACGAGTGCCTCCTCCTCGGTGATCATCCCGGTGTCGATCAGCTCCTGGACGACGCTGTGGTCGGTGCTGACCCGGTCGAGCCGGCCGTCACCGTCGTCTGCGTCGAACGTGTAGATCCTGGAGTCGCCGAGGTTGGCCAGCAGCCAGTGGGGCGTGCCCTCGTGCTCGACGAGCAGCGCGACCACGGCGGTCGTGCCGCCCCGCCACCGACGGCCGTCGCTGCCACGGTGCGTGGCGCCGTAGGCGAGCAGCCGCTGCTGGGTGGAGCGGAAGGCGTCGAGGATCTTCTGGGCTCCGGAGGCGGCGGAGTAGGCGGTGAGCGGGACCCGGCCCAGCTCCTCGATGACGGTCTGGCTGGCGAGGTCACCGCCGTCGTGGCCGCCCATCCCGTCGGCCACCGCGAACAGCGGAGGGTCGGTCAGCAGGGAGTCCTCGTTGACCTCGCGCACCAGGCCGACGTGGGAGCTGGCTCCGAAGGTCACCGCAGCGGGCTCGTTCATCGGCTGCCGTAGGACCGGGCCACGCTGGGACGGACCGCTAGCGTGGTGACGATGGCCACCTCGACGACCCCGGGCCCGGTCACCGGCAGGGGGCACCGCTCGCTCGCCGACCAGCTCAGGGGCTGGCCGGACGAGCGCCTGCTCGGGTTGCTCCGGTTGCGGCCCGACCTGTCGGCCCCGGCGCCGGCCGACTGCGGCCAGCTCGCCTCGCGGGCCGCCACGAGGTCGTCGCTGAGCCGTGCACTGGACCTGCTCACGCGTCTCGAGCTCTCCGTCCTTGATGCCCTGGTGGCCCTGTCACCCACGGGTCAGGCCACCCCCCTCGCCGATCTGACCCCCATCCTTGATGCCTCGCCCGCCGCTGTCGAGACCGCCGTCCAACGACTGGTGGACCTGGCCATGGTCTGGGAGAACGACACGGGCCTGCGTCCGCTGACCGGCGTCGCCGAGGCGCTCGGCTCCCTGGCCGCGCTGCATCCGGTGACGGGGACCCGGACGCCCGCCGAAGCCGCTGCCGTGCTCGCCGGCCTCTCACGCGCGGCCCGGGCGATGCTCGACCACGTCGACTCCGGCTCGGGTGAGGCCGATGCGGGTGCCGCCCGCCACACGATCAGCTCCGAGGAGGCGGCCACCCCCGCCGAGGAGCTGATCACCCGGGGGCTGCTGGTGCCGGGTCGGCCACGGCTGGTCCGCATCCCCGGCGAGGTCCAGATCGCCCTGCGCGGCGGCCACACCACCCGCGGTCGCGTCGACGTCCCGCCGGAGGTCGCGACGTCGTCGAGGTCCGCCACCCTCGTGGACCGGTCGGCGGCCGGCGCCGCCTTCGAGGCCGTACGGCGCGTGGAGCTCGTCGTCGACCACTGCGGCTCGCGTCCTCTGGTCGCCCTCCGGACCGGTGCGGTGTCGGTGCGGGACCTCAAGGCGGTCGCCGACGACGCCCAGCTGGACGAGCCCGGTGCTGCCCTCGTGCTGGAGGTCGCCGCCGCGGCCGGGCTGCTCGCCACCTGGCCCGACTCGGACGGGAACCCCGCCTGGACCCCGACCGAGGCGTTCGACACCTGGTGCGACGAGCCGACCGAGGTGCGGTGGGCCCGGCTGGCCAGGGCCTGGCTCGACACCGAGCGGCTCCCCCACCTGGTCGGCACCCGCGACGAGGGAGGCAAGCCCCGCAACGCCCTCGACCCCGGTGACACAGGGCTCACCAGCCGGATCGCTCCCGAGAGCCGCCGGATGACGCTCGCGGCCCTCGCCGGGCTGCCCGACGGTGAGGTGCTGGCGACCGGCACCGGCCCGGCGTCGCTGCTCGCCCTCGTCGCCTGGCAGCGACCGCGGCGTCCGCCGTCACGTACCGACCAGGTCGTCGCCGCCCTCGACGAGTCGGCCCACCTGGGGCTGACCGCCCTCGGCGGCCTGGCGTCCTACGCCCACCCGCTGCTGGCCGAGGCCGACCCGGCCCCGCTGCTCGCGCCGCTGCTGCCCGAGGAGGTCGACCAGGTGATGGTGCAGGCCGACCTGACGGCCGTGGCACCCGGGCCGCTGGTGCGCGAGCGCGCGCGCGACCTGCACCTGCTGGCGGACGTCGAGTCGCGCGGCGGGGCGACGGTCTACCGCTTCAGCGCCCGGTCGGTCCGGCGTGCGTTCGACGCCGGATGGGCCGCGCAGGAGGTGCATGCCTTCCTGGATGCCGTCTCGCGCACCCCGGTGCCGCAGCCGCTGACCTACCTGGTCGACGACGCGGCCCGGACGTTCGGGACGGTGCGCGTGGGTCATGCCGAGGCGTTCCTCCGCGCCGACGACGAGGCGGCGCTGACCGAGGTGCTCCACCACCCGCGGGCCGGGTCGCTCGGCCTGCGCCGGATCGCTCCGACCGTGCTGATCAGCACGACGCCGCTCGACGTGCTGATCCCCCGGCTACGCGACCTGGGGATCTCGCCCCTGGTCGAGAGCATCGACGGCACCGTCCACGTCAGCCGCCCCGACCGGCAACGGGCCCGCCCGCGCGCCGCACGGCGGACTCCCGAGGCGAAGGTCGAGGCCCGGCTGGCCCAGGTCGTCACCGCGATCCGGGCCGGTGACCGGGTGGCGCGGACCCGCGCGGCCACGGTCACCGGCGAGCAGCTGACCCCGATCGGGTCGCTGGCGGCGCTGCGCGAGGCGGTCGAGACCGGGCAGACCGTGCTGATCGGCTACATCGACAGCCACGGCACCGCCACCGAGCGCCTGGTCGACCCGGTCCGGGTCGACGGTGGCTGGCTCACCGCCCGCGATCACCGGGCCGACGACGTCCGGCAGTTCGCCGTCCACCGGATCCGCAGCGTGAGCCCGGTCGACGCCGGCGCGAAGTAGGGACTTTTCTCCCGAGCGCTGTTGCGGGGCCGCACCTACACTCTCAGCGTGGATTTCATCCGGTACGCCGAGTCGTCGGCAGCCCTGCTCAACGCGGAGCTGCCCGATCTCGACGCGCTGGTGGACTACCTGGAGGAGCGGGCGTGGCTGGCGCGCCAGGTCAACGACCGTGACCTCGCCGTGCTCCGACGCTTCCAGCGCGAGCTGCGACCGGCGTTCGCGGCCTCCGACCTCGACGACGCGCAGGGCGTCGTCGACGTGGTCAACGAGCTGCTGGAGAAGCACCCGATCACGCCACGGATCGCCGACCACGACCCCGCCAACCTCCACATCCACGTTGCCAACAAGGCCGCCAGCGTGGCCGATCTGATCATCGGCGAGTCGCTGCTCGGCCTCGCCACCCTGATCTGCGATCTCGGCCCGACCCGGCTGGGCGTCTGCGCGGCCACGCCGTGCACCAACGTCTACGTGGACACCTCCCCCAACCAGTCGCGCCGCTACTGCTCCGAGCGATGCTCGTCGCGCGCCAACGTCGCGGCCTTCCGGGCCCGGCAGAAGGCGGCCGCGGGCTGAGGCTCGCCCTGCGGGTGCCGCCGGGTCGGTCGGGGCCGGACAGCTAACTGGCCGTCCGCCCCCAGGCGTCGGCGGCCAGGAGCTCACAGACCAGGGTCTCGGCGAGGAGGCGTACGTCGTCCACGTCGTCGTGCGGGTAGCGCACGGTGAGCGCGGCGCCTTCGACCTCGGCCCCGACCGCGACCAGGGTCGAGCCGCGCCAGCGGACCCAGGTGAGCAGCTCGTCCTCCCAGCGCGAGCCGGCCAGCAGGACCAGTCGGTAGTCGGTGGTCCTGGTCAGGTAGACGTCGACGTGGCTCCAGTCGGCCGTCTCGCAGGCGTACGCCGGGAGGCGCGGTCCCTCGCGGAGCATCAGCGCCGACTGGAGCGCCGAGCTGAGCCGCCGGGCCGGGGCGACGACGTGGGTGCCCTGCGGCCCGAGCGCCGCGGCCGACAGGGCCGGGAGCCAGGTGTCGCGGGTCTCGAGCAGCTGGGCGCACGCCCCGGCGCTCTGCTCGAGGTGGTCGGCGAGGAGCGGTCGCGAGCCCTCGAGGGCGAGCAGCATCGCCAGCGTGTGCTGGAACGACCGGCAGGCCACCCCGCCGCGCTCCGGGGCGGCCAGCATCGAGACGCCGACGTCGCAGAGCGCCTCGAGCTCGGTGTCGGCCCGGTTGGTCAGGGCGGCGAACCGGGCGCCCGTGCCGCGGAGTCGTCGTACGGCGTCGACGGTCTCGCGCGAGCCACCCGATGCCGACACCGCGACGACGGTCGCTCCCGGGCCGACCAGTGGCAGCAGGTCGGAGCCGGCCGACTCGGCGACCGCGTCCACACCGCGCGTGCGCAGCCGGGCAGCCGCGACCTGGCCCGCGAAGTGCGACGAGCCCATGCCCACGAACACCCAGCGCCGGGTCTCGCCGACCGCCGCCCACGGGTCGTCGGCGCGCAGGGCGTCGGCGAGGGCGAGCAGGCGCGCGGGCTTCTCCTCGAGGTCGGCCAGGAACAGCGACGGGTCCATCAGGCCTCCGGTGCCAGTCGACGACGAACGGCCGCAGCCGGCACGTAGAGCCATTCCAGGAAGTCGTGGCGGATCGCGTAGAGGAACTCGCGGCAGACCTGCTCCCACTCGTACGCCGGCACCAGGGCCTCGTCGTACAGGACACCGCGCGTGCCGAGCGCCCTCCGGTAGCCGTCCAGGAAGCGGCGCTGCTCAGCGGCGGTCCAGGCCAGTCCGGCTTCGTCGGTGACCTCGGGGGCGTAGTGGCGGACGACGTGCTCGACGTTCTCCAGCGAGACCAGCATGGTGGCGACGTCGGCAGCGGCGGGTGCGGGCGCGGCGCGCAGGTCGGGAGGCAGCGTCGGGTTGCCGTCGAAGTCGACCACGGCGTAGCGACCGTCGGCGCTCCGCAGCACCTGGCCCACGTGGAGGTCGCCGTGCCGCGGCAGGGCCGGGGTCCCGGCCGCGTCGTCCAGCGCCGCGAGCGCGGCCTCGATGCGGTCACGGTGCTCGACCAGCAGGGCGTGGGAGGCCGGGTCGTGGTCCGCCACCAGGCGCACCGTGAGGTCGAGCGCCGCGCGCGCCTCGGCGGCCTGCCGCCGCGCCAGGTCGGCCGGGAGCTGCGCCGGTGGGTCGTCGGCCAGGGCGAGGTGCATCCTCCCGACGATGTCGCCGAGGTCGGTGCCGAAGCCGGGCGCCGTCCCGGGAGCCACGCCGAGGGCGCGACGCGCCTCGTCGAGTGCCCAGGTCCAGCCGTCCTCGGTCTCGGGCAGGTAGGACTGCACGATCGCCACGGGGATCCAATGCTCAGCGCCGGGCTCGCGCCACTCGACCACGCCGACCAGGGTCGGCGACTCCGCGAAGCCGGCCTCGGACAGCCGGCGCAGCCGGTCCGCAGCAGGGTGCGGGCCGGCCAGGGGCTCGGTCATCCACTTCACGACGACCCGTTCGCCGACCACCCAGGAGGCGTGGGTCTGGTCGACGCCCATCACGCGCTCGGCCTCGCCGTCCACCGTGACCCGGTCGACCGCTCTCACCCGGAAGCCGTCCTCGACGGCCGTCCGGTTGCGCAGGCGGTGCAGCAGCGCCAGTCCGGCGCCGTCACCGGCGACCGACCGCGACCACCCGCCGTCGACCAGGGTGACCGGCCCGGCCCGGTGCGCACCGTCCGCGGCGACGACCCGGATCGCGTGGGTCGCGTCGAGCCGGAGCTCACCGAGCACGATGCGTCAGGCCCACCTGCTCGATGATCTCGGCGCCCTTGCGCAACCCGTCGCGGGCCCGGATGTCGGCGCCGATCCCCGCCATCCGCTCGCGCAGGACGGTGTCGGCCAGCAGCCGGTCGACCGAGCCGGTGAGCTCGTCGTCGGTGAAGGCGTAGGTCGCCAGCCGTACGCCGAAGCCCAGCTCGTGGACGCGCTGGGCGTTGTCGTACTGGTCCCAGAACAGGGGCAGCATCACCATCGGCTTCCCGAAGTGCATCGCCTCGGTGGTCGTGTTGTTGCCTCCGTGGGTGATCACCAGGTCGACCTGCGGCATCAGCGTGGTCTGCGGAAGGGTGGCCGCGCCGGTCATGTTGGCGGCCAGCCGCAGTTCGTCGGCACGCGGGCCCATGCTCACGATCACCCGGTGCCGGGTGGTGCCGAGGACGTCGATCAGTCGCTGCATCAGCGCGACGTCGGCGCTGCCGAGCGACCCGAGCGAGAGGTAGATCAGCCCGCTGCCGACCGGGCGGTCGGCCAGCTCGGACGGCACGACGTACTGCTCGTCGGTCTCGCGGACGCTGGAGTCGATCCGGTGCCAGGTGGCGTCCAGCGGCCGGGCGTCGGTGTAGTCGAGCTCGCGCGGGTAGACGTAGAGGTTGGCGACCGGCGAGGTGTGCATGAAGTCTCGCGGCGGCAGCGGCGGGGCGCCCTGCTCGCGGCACCACGCGTCGTACGCCGTCCAGGTCTCGGCGTGCGTGCGGTCGAACTCCTCGAGGAAGCCGGCCCACTCCGACCGGTCGTCCATCGGCAGGCCGGAGAACGCCGGCGGGATGTCGTCGCCGCGCACCTCCAGCGGGTTGCACGAGACGATCCGGACGAACGCCGCGTCGGAGGTCATCAACGCCGGGAACCCCACGACGTTGTCCTCGACGATCACGTCGGGCCGGTGCCGGGCGATGATCTCGCGCAGGTGCGGCTCGCAGTACTGCGCGCCGTCGATCAGCGCCTGGTACGTCGGCCGGACGAAGGCGGCGAGCTGGTCGCGGGTGGGCTTGGCGAACTCCGGGGCGGTCTCGTTGATGAAGTCGATCCAGAACTGCCCTGCTGCCTCCGCACCGGCGTCGGGGTCGGGCTCGGCGAGGTCGACGAGGTCCTCGACGAAGCCGTAGGGCGCGAGCCTCCCGGCCCACGACGCCTCGGCGGCGAACACCACGCGGTGCCCGCGGTCGAGCAGCACCTTCCCGAGACCGATGCACTGGTTGGTCGGGCCGTAGGCCGACTCCGGCATGAACAGGACGGTGAGCTGGTCGGTCACGCCGCGCAGGCTACCGCCGGGCGGTCACTGGGAGTCATGGGCGGTCCGTAGGCTTGGCGGGTGAACGAAGGCCCGCTGATCGTCCAGAGCGACAAGACGCTGCTGCTGGAGGTCGACCACGAGCGGGCGAGCGACTGCCGCAAGGCGATCGCGCCGTTCGCCGAGCTCGAGCGCTCCCCGGAGCACATCCACACCTACCGGCTGACGCCGCTCGGGCTCTGGAACGCGCGCGCTGCCGGGCACGACGCCGAGCAGGTGGTCGACACGCTGCTGGAGTACAGCCGGTACGCCGTACCGCACGCGCTGCTGGTCGACGTCGCCGAGACGATGGCGCGCTACGGCCGGCTCCGGCTGGAGAAGCACCCCGTCCACGGGCTGGTGCTGGTCTCCACCGACCGGCCGGTGCTGGAGGAGGTGCTGCGGGCCAAGAAGGTCGCCGGGATGATGGGCGACCGGATCGACGACGACACGGTGGCGGTCCACCCCTCGGAGCGCGGCAACCTCAAGCAGGCGCTGCTCAAGATCGGCTGGCCCGCCGAGGACTTCGCGGGCTACGTCGACGGCGAGGCCCACGCGATCGAGCTCGACGAGTCCGGCTGGTCGATGCGGGCCTACCAGAAGGAGGCGGTCGAGTCGTTCTGGCACGGCGGCTCCGGCGTCGTCGTCCTGCCGTGCGGCGCGGGCAAGACGCTGGTCGGCGCAGCGGCGATGGCCGAGGCCAAGGCCACGACCCTGATCCTGGTCACCAACACCGTCAGCGCGCGGCAGTGGAAGGACGAGCTGATGCGCCGTACGTCGCTGACCGCCGAGGAGATCGGCGAGTACAGCGGCTCGGTCAAGGAGATCCGGCCGGTGACCATCGCGACGTACCAGGTGATGACGACCCGGCGGAAGGGCGTCTACAGCCACCTCGAGCTCCTCGACGCCCGCGACTGGGGCCTGATCGTCTACGACGAGGTGCACCTGCTGCCCGCCCCGATCTTCCGGATGACCGCCGACCTCCAGGCCCGGCGCCGGCTCGGGCTGACCGCGACGCTGGTGCGGGAGGACGGCCGCGAGGGCGACGTGTTCTCGCTGATCGGGCCCAAGCGCTACGACGCCCCGTGGAAGGACATCGAGTCGCAGGGCTGGATCGCGCCGGCGGACTGCGTGGAGGTGCGGGTCACCCTGCCGTCGCACGAGCGGATGGCCTACGCCGTCGCCGAGCCGGAGGAGCGCTACCGCCTCGCATCGTGCACCCACCACAAGATCGACGTCGTACGCCGGCTGCTCGACCAGCACGCCGGGCAGCCGACGCTGGTGATCGGGCAGTACCTCGACCAGCTCGACGAGATCGCGACCGCACTCGACGCGCCGACGATCACCGGCGCCACGCCGGTCAAGGAGCGCCAGCGGCTGTTCGAGGCGTTCCGGCAGGGAGAGGTCGGGCTGCTGGTGGTCTCGAAGGTCGCGAACTTCTCCGTCGACCTGCCCACCGCCGAGGTGGCGATCCAGGTCTCGGGCTCGTTCGGCTCGCGGCAGGAGGAGGCGCAGCGGCTCGGCCGGCTGCTGCGGCCCAAGACCGAGGGCAAGACCGCCCACTTCTACACGATCGTCTCCCGCGACACCGTCGACGCGGAGTTCGCCGCCAACCGGCAACGGTTCCTCGCCGAGCAGGGCTACGCCTACTCCATCCGCGACGCCGACGTCTGAGCGCTGACGGCGCTGACGGCGCCCAACCGGGTGGGGCAGGGTAGGCCCGTGGATGCGCAGGGGGTGGCCGACGCGTTCGGGCTCGGGCAGGCGGCGTCGCTCAGCGAGCCGGTCGCGCGCGGTGAGCTCGGTGAGATCCGCCGGCTGGAGACCGACCAGGGCAGCTGGGCGGTGAAGACCGCGCTGGAGCCGTGGCAGCCCGAGGAGATCACCGGGCTCCAGACCAGCAGCGCGTTCCACCACGCCTGCTGGGCGGCCGGGCTGCCGACCCCCGAGCCGCGCCGGGCCGACGGCGGTTACACCGCCGAGGTCGACGGCGAGCACGTGCTCGCCTACGGCTGGGCCGACCTCGACGACCCGGACCCGGGTCTCGACCCGGCCGCGGTCGGCGCTCTCGTGGCCCGGCTCCACGCGGTCGACCACCCGTGGCCGACCGCGACCGTCGACCCGTGGTTCGAGGCGCCGATCGGACGCGCGGAGTGGAAGGCAGTGCTCAAGGCCGCTCGCGGCGCCCGGGCGCCGTACGCCGAGCGGCTCGCGGAGGTGATCCCGGCGCTGCTCGAGGTCGAGCAGGTCCTCACCCCGATGCGCCCGACGCAGACCTGCCACCTCGATCTCTGGGCGGACAACGTCCGGCGCCGCGCGGGGCAGCCGTTCGTCATCGACTTCGACAACGCCGGCCCGGGCGACCCTGCCCGCGAGATCGCCATGGTGGCCTTCGAGTTCGGGCAGGGCGACCCCCGCCGCCAGCGCGCGCTGTACGACGCCTACGTCGCCGCCGGCGGGCCGGGCCGGGTCCGCGACCGCGCCGACCTGGGCCTGGCCGCCGCCCAGCTCCACCACATCGGCCACCGTCACCTCACGATGTGGCTCGCGGCGCGCGACCCTCTGGCACGTGACCGCTCGCTGGCGGGCATCGAGGAGTTCCTCGGCGAGCCGCTCACCGCTCGCCGGCATCGACGTCCTGGTGGATGCGCTGAGCTGAGCTCAGGTGCCGGACTTGTTCTCCCCACGACGGAGAGCGGCCTGGGTCACCTCGTAGTCGGCCGAGATCGACGTCGGAGGTTTGCGCGCGATGCGCGCGCGCCCTCGCCCGGCCATCACCCAGTCGAGCGCCAGGAGCCCGACGACGACCGCCACGACGACGCCACCGAAGATCCACATGCCCACGACGGCCTCCTGACGAGGGGGCGCCCTACCGGCGCCCGCGGCTCCAGCCTACGCCGAGGGATCGGCCCGTAGTCTCGAATTATGGGGAGGATCAGGGCACGGCTGAGCACCGCGCTGTTCACCCGGGTCGCCGGGCCCGACGGGGAGAAGCACCGCGAGCGCATCCACGGCACGCCCGGACCGCGCTGGTTCGAGCCGGGGAGCCCGATCACCCGGGTCCACGGCGATGCGTCGATGTACGTCGGCGGCATCCGCGCCGTGCTGCTGCAGACCCTCCAGCCGCAGGCGATGACCGCGGTGGCGGAGCACTCCGGCTACCGCGGTGACATGTGGGGGCGGCTCGCCCGCACCAGCCGGTTCATCGCCGTCACCACGTTCGGCACGGCCGACGACGCGCAGCAGGCCGTCGACGTGGTGCGCGCCATCCACGACCGGGTCAACGGCGCGATGCCCGACGGCTCGTCGTACGACGCCACCGACCCGCATCTCCTGCTCTGGGTGCACGTGGCGGAGATCCAGAGCTTCCTGCTGGCCCACCAGCGCTACGGCGCGCGGCCGCTCGACCAGGCGGGCCGGGACACCTACGTCGCGCAGGCGGCCACCATCGCCCGCAAGCTCGGCGTCCCCGAACCGCCCACCACCGAGGCCGAGCTGGACGCCGCCGTCGAGAGCTTCCGCCCCGAGCTGGTCGCGATCGACCACGCGCGGGATGCGGTGGACTACCTCATCAAGCAGCCGGAGCTCCCCCTCGCCGCCCGCCCGGCGTACGGCGTGCTGGTGGCGGCCGCGGTCGGGCTGATGCCCGAGTGGACCCGCAAGCCGCTCGGCCTGCCGACCCTGCCGGTCGCCCACGACCGGGTCGCCGACGCGCTCGGTCGGGTCTCGACCCGCACGATCCGCTGGGCCACGACCGGCGACCGCGATCTCACCGCGACCCTGCGCGCCGGGCGCGACGCGCTGGTGCGGCGGTGGCCGCTGCAGGGCGACGACGAGACCCGCGAGGCCCTGCTCGCCGCCTACGGCGACCCGCGACGCGGCTACCACGACGTGCGCCACCTGACCGAGGTGCTGGACCGGCTCGACGAGATCGCCGACCAGCTCACCGGCGAGGAGGTCGACCCGACCGCGCTCGCCCTGGCCGCGTGGTTCCACGACGCGGTCTACGACGGTGGCCCCGAGGCCGAGGAGCGCAGCGCGGCGTGGGCCGAGGAGGCCCTCGCCCACACGCCGTACGCCGCAGACGTGGCGCGGCTGGTGCGGGTCACCGAGGCCCACGACCCCGCCGCCGACGACGTCGCGGGCCAGGCGCTGAGCGACGCCGACCTGGCGATCCTGGCCTCGGAGCGGCTGCGCTACGACGAGTACGTCGCGGGTGTGCGCCGCGACTACGCCCACGTCTCCGACACCGACTTCGCCGCCGGCCGGGCCGCGGTGCTGCGCGACCTGCTGGGACGCGACCGGCTCTTCCGCACGGCGTACGCCCGGGCGCGATGGGAGCCGCAGGCGCGCCTCAACCTCCGGCGCGAGCTCGACGCGCTCGAGAGCGCTCAGGTGTAGAGGCAGAACGGGTGGCCGGCCGGGTCGAGCATGACCCGGACGTCGTCCTGCGGCTGGTGCTCCGCCACCGTCGCACCCAGCTCGACGGCGTGCGCGACCGCGGCCTCCAGGTCGGTCACCTCGACCTCGAGGTGCAGCTGCATCCCCTGACTGCCGGGCTCGGGCGGCCAGACCGGTGGCTCGTAGACGTCGGCCTTCTGCACGCCGAGGGAGCCCACGCCCTCGCCGAAGTCGAGCGAGCCACCCGACTCGGACTCGTCCCAGATGGGCTTGTCGAGGATCGCGGACCAGAACACCAACAGGGCATGGGGATCCGGCGCCTCGAGCGTGACCCCCCACCAGTCCTTGCGTTCCCAGCGGTCGGTCTCCGGGCCGGTGTTGTCGCGTCCACGCATCATTCCTCCTCGAGAGCCGGCGACGGGTGCTTGCGGCGCCGGAGCCCGGCTCTGACCAACGCCGTGACGAGCTCGCGCGAGCTGACCGGCACCGCACCGGCCGACACCGCGTCGTCGTAGAACTCCGCCGGCACGTCGTAGTGGTCGCGGTCGAACCCGCGCTCCGGGATGCCGAGCCCGCGAGCGAACGCGTGCAGCTCGTCGTACGACGTGTCGCTGGCGACGTGGGACCACAGCCGGCCCCGCGACGGCACCAGCGGCGGGTCGATCAGGATCATCGGGACGCGTCGACGGGCGGGGCGTCGACCAGGGATCGCCACGAACGGACGTAGGCGGCGTCGACGTAGGCCTTCTTCGACCCACCCGGACGGACCTGGGCACCGAGGTGGAGCTGCCGCACGCCGGCCCGGAGAAGCCAGGGCACGTGCTCGGCGGCGAGGCCGCCGCCGGGCATGACGAGCGGGGCGTTCTCCGGGGTGATCGTCGCCAGCAGGTCCTCGTAGCCCGCGGACATGCCGCGCGGGGACCCCGCCGAGCGCACGGCGACCAGCCGAGGGAGCGGGAGGAGCCGTCGCCACGAGCGACGCGGGTCGAGCGAGGAGTCGACGGCACGCGTGAACGTCCAGGGCACGGCGGGCAGCCGGTCGAGCAGCATGGTGACCGTCTCGGTGTCGATCTCGAGGTCGGCATCGAGGAAGCCGAACGCGACCCCGGTCGCTCCACAGCCGAGGTAGTCCTCCGCCAGGCCGATCAGCCGGGCGAACTCCCCACCCGTCGTCGACCACGTGTCGTTGAGCCGGAGCAGCACGAAGACCGGCAGGTCGCTCTCGTGGCACACCGCGCTGACCAGCGCAGGCTCCGGCGAGAGGCTGCACGTCGGCCCCGGCAGGGCCAGGTGGAGCCGGTCGGCACCCCCGCCGGCCGCGCCCGCCACGTCGCGCGGGTCGCTGACCGCGACTTCGAGCACGACTGCCGGCATGCGCCCAGCCTAGGGCGGACGAGGCTTCGGGTCCGAGGGTGCGCCCTACGATGACCGCATGCAGGTGCCAGCGCCGATCGAGTACGCGCGGGCCACCTCCGTCGAGGACGCCGTCGGGCTGCTCGAGCGCCTCGGCGAGGAGGCGCGGGTCATCGCCGGCGGTCACAGCCTGCTGCCGATGATGAAGCTGCGGCTGGCCGCTCCGGAGTACCTCGTCGACATCAACGACCTGCACGACAGCCTCAGCTATGTCGAGGAGGACGGCGACGTCGTGCGGATCGGGGCGATGACCCGCCACCGCGAGCTGCTCGAGTCGGAGCTGCTCTGGGACCTGTTCCCCATCTTCCGCGACGCCGAGCGGGTGATCGCCGACCCGGCGGTGCGCAACCGCGGGACGCTCGGGGGCGCGCTCTGCCAGGCCGACCCCTCGGAGGACCTCTCCTCGGTCTGCACCACGCTCGACGCGGTGTGCGTGATCCAGGGGTCGGCCGGCCCGCGCCAGGTGCCGATGGACCACTTCCACCACGGTCCCTACCAGACCGCGGTCGGCCACGCCGAGCTGCTCACCGAGGTGCGCATCCCGGTCCGCAGGCACGGCAGCAGTGCCTACCTGAAGGTCGACCGGCGTGCGGGTGATTGGGCCGTCGTCGGGGCCGGGGCGGCGGTGTGGCTGGAGGACGGACTGATCGTCGACGCGCGGGTCGGGCTGGCCGCGGTCGGTCCGAACACCACGGGCATCCCCGAGATCTCCGGAGCGCTGCGCGGGCGACCGCCCGGGGACGACGTGTTCGCCGAGGCCGGCCGGCTCGCCGCCGCCGGGTGCCGCCCCGTCACCGACGCCCGAGGCTCCGAGGCCTACAAACGCCACCTCGCCGACGAGCTGACGCGGCGTACCCTCCGAACGGCTGCCGCCCGGGCAGCCGGGACGTGGACGGAGTAGCCCGCGTGGACGTCTCGATCACGGTCAACGACGAACTGGTCACCCGCGACGTCGAGGCGCGGATGCTGCTCGTGCACTTCCTGCGCGACGAGCTCGGCCTGACCGGTACGCACGCGGGCTGCGACACCTCCAACTGCGGAGCCTGCGTCGTGCTGTACGACGGGGAGCCGGTGAAGTCGTGCACGGTGCTGGCCCCGATGGCCGACGGGCACGACGTGCGCACCGTCGAGCACCTCGAGCTGGGCGGGGTCCTGGACCCGGTGCAGGAGGGGTTCATGCAGTGCCACGGACTGCAGTGCGGCTTCTGCACCCCGGGCATGCTCCTCACCGCCCGCGCCCTCCTCGACCGAGACCCCGACCCGAGCCCCGAGGTGATCCGGGAGGCGATCTCGGGCCAGATCTGCCGGTGCACCGGGTACGCCACGATCGTGAGGTCGGTGCGGTGGGCGGCCGACCACCCCGGCGGCCTCGCCGACCGCGACCGCGAGGACGTGCGGTGACGACTCGCGCCCCCGAGACCGAGCACGCAGACGAGCGCGGGCCGTTCGGGCACGGCCGGATGCTGCGCAAGGAGGACCGGCGACTGGTGCGTGGCCGGGGCCGCTTCACCGACGACCTCCAGCTCCCCGGGATGCTCCACCTCGCGATCCTGCGGTCGCCGGTCGCGCACGCACGGATCGTCTCGGTCGACACCCTGGCCGCCGAGGCGCATCCCCGGGTGCGAGCGGTCGTGACGGGCGCGATGCTCGAGGAGCGCGGCCTGGCCTGGATGCCGACGCTCCCCGGCGACCGGCAGCCGGTGCTGGCCACAGACAAGGTGCGGTTCCAAGGGCAGGAGGTGGCGTTCGTCGTCGCCGACGACCGCTACGCCGCCCGCGACGCCCTCGAGCTGATCGACGTCGAGTACGACCTGCTCCCGCCCGTCGTCGACTCCCGCCGTGCGCTCGACCCCGGCGCGCCGGTGATCCGCGACGACGTACCGGGCAAGGCCGACAACCTCTGCTTCGAGTGGGAGACCGGCGACGCCGCCGCGACCTCGGCCGTCTTCGAGCGTGCCGAGGTGACCCTGGCCCAGGAGATCGTCTTTCCCCGCGTCCATCCCGCCCCGCTCGAGACCTGCGGAGCCGTCGCCGACTACGACCGGATCGACGGACACCTCACCCTCTGGTCGACCACCCAGGCTCCGCACGCCCACCGCACCCTGCTCGCCCGCTTCATCGGGATCGAGGAGCACCGGATCCGCGTCGTCTCGCCCGACATCGGTGGCGGTTTCGGCAACAAGGTGCCCATCTACCCCGGCTACGTGTGCGCGATCGTCGGCTCGATGGTGACCGGCAAGCCGGTCAAGTGGGTCGAGGACCGCACCGAGAACCTCGTGGCCAGCGGCTTCGCCCGCGACTACGTCATGCAGGGCGAGATCGCGGCCACCCGCGACGGGAAGATCCTCGCCGTCCGCAGCCACGTGCTCGCCGACCACGGTGCCTTCAACGGGGCGGCCACGCCGATGCAGTTCCCCGGCGGCTTCTTCGGGGTGTTCACCGGCAGCTACGACCTCGAGGCCGGCTACTGCTCGATGACCGCCGTCCACACCAACAAGGCACCGGGCGGGGTGGCCTACGCCTGCTCGTTCCGGATCGCAGAGGCGGTCTACCTCGTCGAGCGCATGGTCGACATCCTCGCCGACGAGCTCGGCATCGACCCGGTGGAGCTGAGGCTGCGCAACTTCATCCGGCCCGACCAGTTCCCCTACGTCAGCAGGACCGGCTGGATCTACGACTCGGGTGACTACCCGACCGCGATGGCCGAGGCGCTCCGCATCGCCGGGTACGGCGCGCTACGGGCCGAGCAGGCCGAACGCCGGGCGCGCGGTGAGCTGATGGGCATCGGCGTCGCGTTCTTCACCGAGGCCGTCGGCGCCGGGCCGCGCCGGGAGATGGACCTCGCCGGGCTCGCGATGGCCGACGCCTGCGAGCTCACGATCAACCCCACCGGCACCGCCGTGGTGCGGATCTCGGTGCAGACCCAGGGCCAGGGGCACGAGACGACCTTCGCCCAGATCGTCGCCGAGGAGATCGGCATCCACCCCGACGACGTCGACGTGATCCACGGCGACACCGACAGCACGCCGTACGGGCTCGGGACCTACGGCAGCCGCTCGACCCCGGTGTCCGGCGCGGCCGCCGTGCTCGTCGCCCGCAAGCTGCGCGACCGCTGCCACGAGATCGCGGCCCATTTGCTCGAGGTCTCGCCGGCCGACCTCGACTGGGACCGCGGCACGTTCTCGGTGAGGGGCGTGCCCGACGCGCAGGTCACGATGCGCGACATCGCGGGGGCGGCGTACGGCGGCGGCCTGCCCGACGGCCTGTCCGGGGGGCTCGAGGACAGCGTGGTCTACAGCCCGTCGAACCTGACCTACCCGTTCGGCGCCTACATCTGCGTCGTCGACGTCGACCCGGGCACGGCCGTGGTGAGGGTGCGACGCTTCATCGCGGTCGACGACTGCGGCACCCGGATCAACGAGATGATCGTCGAGGGCCAGATCCATCGCGGCCTCACCGACGGGGTCGGCATGGCCCTGATGCAGCAGGTCACCTTCGACGAGCACGGGAACTGCCTCAACGCCTCGCTCATGGACTACCTGATCCCCACAGCGCTGGAGGTGCCCGACTGGGAGACCGGTACGACGGTCACCCCCTCGCCCCATCATCCGATCGGCGCCAAGGGGGTCGGGGAGTCCGCGACGGTGGGCTCGCCGCCCGCCGTGGTGAACGCGATCATCGACGCGCTCGAGCCTTATGGTGTGCGCCACGCCGACATCCCGCTCACCCCGTCCCGGGTGTGGGAAGCGATGCAGTCAGGGCAGTCCGGACCGGAAGGAGGCCCGCCGACCCGATGACCCCGACCCAGCTGCGCGCGTTCGCGGCCGTCGTCCGTCTCGGGTCGGTCAAGGCTGCCGCAGCCGAGCTCCTCGTGACCGAGGCAGCGGTCTCCCTGCACGTCGGCCAGCTGCGCAAAGAGCTCGGCGACCAGCTCTTCACCCGCACCTCGGCCGGCCTCGCGTTCACGCCGGGAGGGCTGCGGCTGGCCAGCCGCGCCGTCGAGCTCCTCGGGCTCCAGGACCGCACCGTGCTCGAGGTCCGCGCCGCGGGCGTGGGCCGGCGGATGCTGCGGCTGGGCACCTCCACCCTGTTCGCCGAGTTCGCGGCGCCGGGGCTGATCGGCCTGTTCGCCGAGCGCGCGAAGGACCTCGACGTCGAGCTGAGCACCCACCGCACCACCCAGTTCGAGTCCCTGCTGATGACCCGCGCCGTCGACGCCACCATCGGGCCACGGATCGCCCGCTCGGAGAACACTCTGAGCAGCAAGCTCTTCCTCAACTACCAGGTGATCGCCGTCGCCGCCCCCGACCATCCCGTGCACAAAGCCACGCCGAGCACCGCGATGCTGCGGCAGCAGACCTGGCTGCTCGGGCCCTCGGCCGCGGAGGATGCCGGGGTGACCACCGCCCTGCTGCACCGACTCGGCGTACCGGAGGACCGGCAGCAGATCTTCCAGAGCCACGCGGCCGCCCTCGAGGAGACCAAGCGGGGTCGCGGGGTCTCGCTCACGCTCTCGTTCGCCGTCGCCCATGACCTCGCCGCCGGGCAGCTCGTGCAGGTCGCCGGGCGCACCCTGACCGCCCAGGGGTCGTGGCACATCTCGACGCTCGGCGGTGGCCAGGCGACCCCGGCGGCGGAGGAGATGACGCGCTTCATCACCACGCCGCGGGCCACCCAGGCGATGCTCCGCGGCCGGGCGGTGGCACACGGGCGGTTCAAGCCCGCCGTACACGTCACGCTCTGGAGCTGAGAGCGCCTCGCCGTCCACCCCAGGCGCCACACGAGTCCCACCGGGGAGGCGCTCCTGTCGCTTGTGGGGGGTTGCAACGGCCGACAAGCGTCGGGATCCCCGGTCAGCCGGGGATCCCGACGACGGCGCCCCCGACCACACCTAAGGCTTCCCTTAGCCGCAGGTTGTTCCGCGGGGGTGACGGGGGTCACAGTGGGGGGTGTGTGGGCAGACCCTGCCGGCACGCGCTGACGGGAGAGGGCGAGACCTGGTGCCTATCGAGTCGGACGGCCACAACGAGGGCAACCCCCGCATGTACGAGCTCATCGAGAACGCGCCCAAGACCGGCAAGAGCCCCACGGTCTGGGCGTTCCCGCAGCTCGTCGACTACCTCAAGGTCGCCGGGCAGCCGGTGCAGGGCCCCTGGCCGCCGCACCAGGAGCCGCGCCCCGACCCGACCGCCGTCGACGCCGGGCCGGTCGCCGTGCCCGACCCGCTCTCGGGACCACCTCCGCCCGCCCCGCCCGTTGCCGATTCCCAGGAGTCCTGAGTGTTCCCTCCGCGTTTCCGCTACGAGGCTCCCCGCACGATCGCCGAGGCCGTCTCCCTGCTCCACGAGGGTGACGGCGAGGCCAAGGTCCTGGCCGGCGGCCAGAGCCTGGTGCCACTGCTCAAGCTCCGCTTCGCCTCCCCCGAGCTGCTGGTCGACATCAACAACCTCTCCGAGCTCGCCTACCACCGGCTCGACGACCAGGGCGCCCTCCACGTGGGCGCGCTGTGCCGGCACGTCGACCTCGAGCGGTCGGAGCTCGTCGCCGAGCGGCAGCCGACGATGGCCGCGGCGGCTCCGCTGATCGCCGACCCGATCGTGCGCACCCGCGGCACCCTGGTCGGCTCGCTGTGCCACGCCGACCCGCAGGGCGACTGGGCCGCGGTGATGACCGCGATGGGTGCCCAGGTCGTCGCGCAGGGCCCCGGCGGACGCCGGCAGATCGCGATCGCCGACTTCGTGACCGGTCCTTTCCAGAACACCCTGGCCTACGACGAGGTGGCCGTCGAGGCGATCGTCCCGGCCGCGCAGGGGCGGCTCGAGGGCGGTTTCCTCAAGCTCGAGCGGCGCGTCGGCGACTTCGCGACAGCCGGCACCGCCGTGGCCGTCGAGCTCGACGGCGACCGCGTACGACGCGCCGGGATCGCGCTCAGCGGCGTGGGCGGCCGCACCATCGACGCCACCGAGGCCGCGGCCTCGCTCACCGGGCAGGTCCTCGACCAGGCCGCGATCACCAACGCGGCCGACCTCGCCGCGTCGGTCGCCGAGCCGAGGTCCGACCACCGCGGCAGCGCCGAGTACAAGCGCCACGTGATCCACACCTTCGTGATCCGGATCCTGACCCGGGTCTCCACCACCACGAGCAAGGCGGCCTGACGATGACCAGCCTCTTCGAGGAGATCACCAGCAAGCCCGAGGGCGACGTACCGGTACGCCGCGTGACCATCACCGTCAACGGCCTGCCGCGCACCCTCGACGTCGAGCCCCGGTTGCTCCTGGCCCACCTGCTCCGTCAGGGGCTCCAGCTGACCGGCACCCACACCGGCTGCGACACCACCAACTGCGGCGCCTGCACGGTGCTCTTCGACGGCTCGCCGGTCAAGAGCTGCACGATGCTCGCGGTGCAGGCCGACGGCCACTCCGTGCAGACCGTCGAGGGGCTGGGCACCGCCAGCGAGCTCGACCCCGTGCAGGAGGGCTTCACCACCGAGCACGGCCTCCAGTGCGGCTTCTGCACGCCGGGGATGATGCTGGCCTCCCGGGCACTGCTGAACACCAACCCCGACCCGACCGAGGACGAGGTGCGGTTCGCCCTCTCCGGCAACCTGTGCCGCTGCACCGGCTACCAGAACATCGTCAAGGCCGTGCTCTGGGCCGCGGCGAAGGAGCGCGGGACCGCACCCGCCGAGCCGGCTACCGACGCCGCTACCGACGCCGCTCCCGAGGCCGGCCGGGACGCGGCCGTCGACGCCACGCAGGGGGCCTGAGATGACCGTCACCGAGAGCCGCGCGCTCGACGAGATCAAGATCGGCGGCATGGGCGCCCGCCGCCGCCGGGTCGAGGACAGCCGCTTCATCCGGGGCCGCGGCCACTACGTCGACGACATCGTGCTGCCGGGCATGCTGCACATGGAGATCCTGCGCAGTCCGCTCGCCCACGCCCGGATCACCAAGATCGACACCAGCAAGGCCTACGACATCCCCGGCGTCCGGCTGGTCCTCACCGGCGACATGATGGCCACCCGCAACCTGGCCTGGATGCCGACCCTGAGCTACGACACGCAGGCCGTGCTGGCCACCGACAAGGTGCGGTTCCAGGGCCAGGAGGTCGCGTGCGTCATCGCCGACGACCCCTACATCGCCCGCGACGCCTGCGAGGCGATCGACGTCGAGTACGAACCGCTCCCGCCGATCGTCAACCCGACCCAAGCCCTCGCCGCCGATGCTCCCCTGATCCGTGACGACAAGGAGAACCAGCACGACAACGTCGTCTTCGACTGGGAGGTGGGCGACAAGGAGCGCACCGAGCGTGCGTTCGCGGAGGCCGACGTGGTCTCCAGGATCTCGATGCACTACCCGCGCTCCCACCCGTCGCCGCTGGAGTGCTGCGGCTCGATCGCGGACTTCGACCGGGCCACCGGCAAGCTGACCGTCTACATGACGACGCAGGCGCCGCACATCGTGCGGGCGGCGGTGGCGCTGATCGCGGAGCTCCCCGAGCACCAGATCCGGATCATCTCCCCCGACCTCGGCGGCGGCTTCGGCAACAAGGTGCCCGTCTATCCGGGCTACGTCGCGTCGATCCTGGCCTCGATCCTCACCGAGCGCCCGGTGAAGTGGATCGAGGACCGCACCGGCAACCTGATCTCGACCGGCTTCGCACGCGACGTCTACCTCGACGGAGAGCTGGCCCTGCGCGAGGACGGCAAGATCCTCGGCGTCCGGATGCACACGACCTCCGACCACGGGGCGTTCTTCTCCGACGCCCAGCCGAGCAAGTTCAAGATCGGCCTGATGCACTCGGCCTTCGCCTGCTATGACGTCCCGACCGCACACCTGACCGCGCGTGGCGTCTACACCAACAAGGCGCCCGGCGGCGTCGCCTACCGCTGCTCCTTCAGGATCACCGAGGCGATGTTCTTCCAGGAACGGATGGTGCAGGCGGCTGCCGACGACCTCGGGATGGACCAGGCGGAGTTCCGGCGGATCAACTTCGTCCGTGACGACGACTTCCCGCACCGGACGCCGTTCGGCTTCCTCACCGACTCGGGCCAGTACGCCAAGTGCCTGCAGGTCGGCCTCGACGCGATCGGGTACGCCGACTTCCGTACTCAGCAGGAGGAGGCGCGGTCGCGCGGCCGGCTGCTCGGGATCGGCATCTCGACGATGACCGAGCCGCTCGGGGCCGGCAACAGCCGCGAGTACGACATCCTCGGGATCAAGATGTTCGACTCCGCCGAGCTGCGGGTCCACATGACCGGCAAGGCGCTGCTGCGCACCGGCGCCAAGACCCAGGGCCAGGGCCACGAGACGACGTGGGGCCAGATCGTCGCTCACGAGCTCGGCATCCCGGCCGAGGACGTGCTGGTCGAGGAGGGCGACACCGACACCGCGCCGTTCGGCATGGGCACGTACGCCTCACGCAGCACACCGGTCGCCGGCGCCGCGGTCGCCATGGTCTCGCGCAAGGTCCGGGCCAAGGCCCGCAAGCTCGCCGCCCACCTGCTCGAGGTGTCCGAGGAGGACGTCGAGTGGGAGCTCGGCCGGTTCTACGTGCGCAGCAACCCGGCCCAGGGCGTCTCCATCCAGGAGTGCGCGATGGCGGCGTACAGCAACATGCCCGACGGCATGGAGCCCGGCCTCGAGGGCAACGCCTACTACGACCCGCCGAACCTGACCTGGCCGTTCGCCTGCTACATCGCCACCGTCGAGGTCGACCCGATGACCGGCGTCTGGGACGTCCTGCGGTTCGTGGCCGTCGACGACTGCGGCGTGCGGATCAACCCGATGGTCGTCGAGGGACAGATCATGGGCGGCCTGACCGAGGCCTACGCGATGGCCAGCATGCAGTTCATCACCTTCGACGCCGAGGGCAACTGCGTCGGCTCGAACTTCATGGACTACCTCCTGCCGACCGCGTGGGAGACCCCGGGCTGGGAGCTCCACGAGGTCGTCACCCCCTGCCCGCACCACCCCATCGGGGCCAAGGGGATCGGCGAGTGCGCGACGGTCGGCGGCCCGGCGGCATTCGTGAACGCGGTGGTCGACGCCCTCAGGGGCACCGGCGTCCGCAACATCGACATGCCCTTGCTCCCCGACCGGGTGCACGAGGCGATCACCCAGCGGCACGACGTCTCCGGTGCCCCTCCGGTGAAGACCGACGACTGAGCGCGGCTGACCAGGAGGAGTGGAGAGATGAGCACCGAGGGCTGGGACGTCGTCGAGCAGGCCGCCGAGCTGGCGCGTCGCGGCGAGGAGTTCGCGCTGGCCACCGTGGTGTGGCGCCAGGGCCCCTCGTCGGGCCAGACGGGCTCGCGGGCGATCATCACCCGCGACGGTCAGCTCTACGGCTTCATCGGTGGCGCCTGCGCCGAGCCGGTCGTGCTGCGTGAGGCGGTCCGCGTCATCGAGGCCCGAGAACCGCGGCTGCTCTTCCTCGGCACCGCCGACGTGCCGGAGTCGGCACTCCCCGCGGGGATGCTCTACATCCCGATGTCCTGCCAGAGCGAGGGTGCCTTGCAGATCTACGTCGAACCCGTCGTACCGGCTCTCGACCTCGTGGTCGTCGGCTCCTCCCCCATGACCAGCACCCTGGCCGACCTCGCCGAGACCCTCGGCTGGAAGAGCCGGGTCGTCGACCCGGGCGACTTCTCCGCCGCCGACCTCACCGAGCGTTCGATCGTGGTGGTCGCCTCGCAGGGCCACGGCGACGAGGAGGCCGTCGCCCTCGCGGTGTCCGCGGCTCCCCTGTTCGTGGGTCTGGTCGCCTCGCACAAGCGCGGCGAGGCGCTGCTCGCCTACCTCGCCGAGCGCGGCGTACCCCAGCACCTCCTCGACCGGGTCCGCACCCCGGTCGGCCTCGACCTCGGCCGGACCAGCCACCAGGAGATCGCGGTGGCCGTGCTCGCCGAGCTCGTGCAGCGCCGGGCGGCCGGCGAGTTCGCACCACCACCGGCCACCGCGGCTGTCGACGAGAGCCGACCGGTGGCTGCCGAGGTGCTCGACCCGGTGTGCGGGATGACCGTCACCGCCGACGCCTTGCACTTCCCGGTCGAGCACGAGGGCACCGCCTACTACTTCTGCTGCTCCGGGTGCTCCCAGTCGTTCGCCGCGGACCCGGCGCGCTACCTCAGCGAAGCGGAGGCATGAGGCGATGCTGATCAAGAACCAGTTCGACGTGGCGGAGCCCCTCGACAAGGTCTGGGAGTTCTTCGGCGAGGTGCCGCAGGTGGCTGCCTGCCTGCCCGGCGCCGAGCTCACCGAGGATCTGGGTGACGAGACCTACGGCGGCACCGTCGCCGTCCGGATGGGTCCGGTCAAGCTGCAGTTCGCGGGCAAGGCCAAGATCGTCGAGCGGGACGACGCGACCAAGCGGATGGTCATCGACGCGGCCGGCTCCGACCAGAAGGGCCGGGGTCAGGCCGCGATGCTGATCACCGCGCGGCTGGCCTCGGCCGGCTCCGGCACCAGGGTCGACCTCGACCAGGACCTCCAGCTCTCGGGTGCCGCCGCCCAGTACGGCCGCGGCATGATCCAGGACGTCACCACCGTGCTGATGGGCCAGTTCGCCAGCAACATGCAGCAGCGGATCGGCGCCCTGGAGCGCGGTGAGTCGCTCGAGGGCGTCGGGACGGCGTCCGCGAGCGGGTTCGCGCTCGGCATGAAGGCCATGCGGATGGCTCTGATGCGGGTCTTCCGCAGGTTCTTCCTCCCCTACCAACCGGCCCGAGGCTGAGGAGTCGTCATGGTCCTGTGGTGGATCGGAAACATCGTGCTCCTGCTGGTGGTCGCGCCGGTGCTCGTCGCGCTGCTCAACCGGGTGCTCGCGGCCCTCGAGCGGATCCGCGGCGCGGCCGACGACATCCTGGCCGGCGGGGTGCAGCTCGCCGGTGAGCTGGACGGCGTACCCGAAGCGCTGGCGACCACCGACCGGACGGTGGCGGCCGTCGCCACCGGTGCTGCCCGGTACGGCGGGTCCGTGGCCAAGCTGCTGCCCCCGGCTGAGAACCCCGCCGAGAAGAAGGAGGCCTGACCCATGCCCGTCGTTGCCTGGGTGACCATCGTGATCGCCACCGTGATCATCGCCGCAGCCGCGCTCGGCCTGCTGCGCGTCATCTTCCACCTCCGTGCCGTGACCGCGACCCTCGACGACGTCATCGGCGGGGTCGGGGTGATCGCCGAGCGCACGAGCACGGTGCCCGACGTGCTCCCGTCGGTGAACGCCAGCCTCGCGCCGGTCCGCGACTTCTGCGAGGCGATCTGATGAGCGTGCTCGCCGCCACCGGGTGGGTCGTCGGCTACACGATCGGGATCGTCGTGGTGCTCGTGGTCGTCGCACTCGTCGTACCGATCCTGGTGCTCGCGCACCGGATCGGCCGCCAGGCGGGCGCCATCGACGCCTCGCTGCGCCAGTCGGTCCACCACACCGCGGCGCTGGCGCAGCTCAACACGACCATCGACCACGCGACCGAGATCATCGGCGGCCTCCAGCGCGGTCGCCAGCGGTTGGGAGGCTGAGATGACGGTTCTGTCCGTGCAGCCCGTGGTGCCGCTGCTCAGTGACTCCAGCCGCGCCCTCTGGTGGGGTGCGGTGATCGGCGGCTTCGTCGTCGTGCTGGCGGTCGCGGCCCTGCTCACGATCCTCGTGGTCGAGGTCCGCACCATCGACCGGCGGGTCGCCGCGGTCAAGGAGACCCTGAAGGCGGCCGAGCACAACACGCAGGACGCCGCCCTCATCGGCGTGACCGCCGGCGGCGTCGAGGCGGTCCTCGCCGAGGGCCTGCAACACCATCTCTTCCTCGGGCGGGTGCTCGGAAAGGTGCGCACATGACCACGCTCGTCGTGCTGTCGGTCGTCGACATCGTGCTGTTGATCGCGGGACTCGCGATCTACCTCTACATCGTTGGCGGCCAGCTCACCCGGATCGCGGGCAACCTCGAGGAGTGCGCCGAGATCGTGCGGGCGATCGGCCGCAACGCGGCGCCGATCATGCAGGACGTGCGGCACATCAACCGCACCGGTGGCGTGGTCGCCGGAGCCCTGCCGCTGCTCTACGGCATGGCCGAGCAGATCGTCACCAGCGTCACGCCCCGCGAGCCGGAGCCCGCCACCCAGCCTCCTGCGCTCCCGGCCTCGGGCACGCGCCGTTCCCGCCTCGGCGAGGGCGTGGGCTACCACCCGGACGAGGAACCCGCCCGCGTCTGACGCGAAGATCGCGGCGCGCTGGTCACCGACAGGGCCCCTTCGCGCAATGGTGCGCCGAGCCGGTCTGACCCGGCACTTCCGTACACCGCTGGGGCGCTGACCCGGCACTTCCGTACACGTACGGTGTGACGGGAGTGCCGGGTCAGCGTCAGGGGGGTTGGCGGTCGGTGGTGAGCGGGCCGGTGGTGGGGGCGGAGTAGCCGCCGATCCACTCGTCCTTCCAGGTGCGGTCGAACTGCTGCTCGTTGCAGCCCGGGTGGTAGACCGCGCACAGCTCCTCGGCGATCTGCTTGCGGTGGCCGGCCTGGCCGCCGGGCACCTCGAACCACGCCACGTGGAGCCGCCACTTGCTGCCGGCCCGCTTGACCCAGCACGACGAGCGCGGGTGGCGGAACGGGAGGCGTTCGGTGCTGAGGTCCTCGGTGTGGCCGACATAGATGACGGCGTAGGACTCGGCGTCCTCGTCGGGCTTGTACATCACGGCGTACACAGCCGGCGCCACCGGCACCGTCCAGCCGGCGAGGACGCGCGGTCCTTCGAAGGGGTAGCCCGCCAGCGAGCCGAGGCGGATCACGGGTCGTCCTCGTCGTCCTCGTCCTCGGCGAGCGCGCGGATCGCGGTGATCGGCCAGGGCGGCAGCCCCGCCGTGGCGGCGGCGGATGCGAACATCGCGGCGCCCCGCTCGACCGCAGCCTCCCGGCTCTCGGCCTCCACCAGCAGCTGCGCGCCGTACGCCGTCTGGCCGATGCCCGAGGCGACGCCCGCGGCCGGCGCGACGGCGTCGGCGAGCTCGACGATCTCCTCGCGGCTCAGCTCTCGGTCACCGCTGGCCTGCACCGACACGCTCCACTGCACGACGACATCCTCTCAGCGCCCGGTCACCGGAAGGTGGCCAGGACCCGGGCGAACTCCGCGAGGCTGTCGAGGTCGTGACCTGACAACAGCTCGTCGACGTACGGCTCGGCCACCATCATGCCGAGGGTGTCGGGGGTGAAGTCGGTGCGACGGCCCTTGTGGGGGTTGAGCCAGACGATCCGGTGGCACAGCCGGGCCAGGCGCTGCATCGCGGACTCCAGCAGCTCGGGGTCGCCGCGGTCGAGGCCGTCGGAGCAGATCACCACGATCGCCCCGCGGGTGAGTCCGCGTCGGGCCCACCGGCGTACGAACTCGTCGAGGCAGGCGCCGATCCGCGTCCCGCCCTCCCAGTCGGTGACCGCGGCCGCCGCGCGGTCGAGAGCCAGGTCGGGTCGCCGGTGCTCCAGCTCGCGGGTGATGCGGGTCAGCCGGGTGCCGAAGCAGAACACCTCGACCCGGTCGGCGGCACGGGTGGAGGTGTGCGCGAACTGCACGAGGTTGCGTGAGTAGTCGGCCATCGAGCCCGACACGTCGAGCAGCAGGACGAGCCGCCGGGTCCGCAGCCGCCGCCGGCGCCGGTGGAGGGTGCCGGGCTCGCCGTGCAGCCGCATCGACTCCCGGACCGTCCGACGCAGGTCGGGAAGCCTACCGTGGTGGGTCGCGAGCGTCCGGCGGGTACGCCGTCTGGGCGGTGCCAGGCGCATGGTCCGCATGATCCGGCGGAGGGCGGCGAGCTCCTCGGGCGTGCAGGCCGCGAAGCTCTTCGCCTTGACGGTGGACGCCTTCGCGGCGGCGTACCCCAGCTCGGCCTCCTGCTCCTGCTGCTCCTCGCCGAGGCGTTCGGTCTCCGCGATCTCCAGCGACGCGAGCGCTTCCGCGCGGGCGACCGCCGAGAAGGCCGAGGACCCGGGCGAGGCCTCTGCGTCGCCGAGGAAGTAGGCCACGAACGTGCGGTGGTAGACCGGCACCTGCTCCCGCCCGGTCACCAGGGTCGCGCGCCCGGCCCAGTAGAGGTCGACCAGGTCGGTCACGTCGACCACGGTCGCGGCGGCGCAGTAGGTGAGGACGTCGCCCGACCCGACGGCGATCCCGGCCCGACGGAGCGCGCCGGTGAAGCCGACCAGCGTCGGGGTGAAGTCCGGGCGCCGCGTCGTCACCTGAGGACTCGGTGGGATCTGGGCGCCTGTGCCCGCCGACCCGGGGTCAGGCACCGGAGGTGACCCAGCCGAGGTCCTCGCGCACCTGCTCGAGGTCGTCGCGGTCCTTGATCACGGCGCCGAGGGTGTCGTCGGCGACGGCGGGTTCGAGGGCTTCGGCGCCCACGACCTCGAGGGTGCGCACCCAGTCGATGGTCTCGGCGACCCCGGGCGGCTTGGCCAGGTCCATCTCGCGCAGCCGGTGGACGGCGGCGACCGCGGCCTCCGCCAGGCTGAGGGATACCTCGGGTGCGCGGACCTGGACGATCTCGAGCTCCCGCTCGGCCGAGGGGAAGCCGACCCAGTGGTAGAGGCACCGGCGCTTGAGCGCGTCGTGCAGCTCGCGGGTGCGGTTGCTGGTGAGCACGACCAACGGCGGCTGCTCGGCGACGACCGTGCCGACCTCGGGGATCGTGATCGCGAAGTCGGAGAGCAGCTCGAGAAGGAACGCCTCGAACTCGTCGTCGGCGCGGTCGACCTCGTCGACGAGGAGCACCGCCCCGGCACCCGCGCGTACGGCGTCGAGCAGCGGCCGCTCGAGCAGGTAGCGCGGTCCGAAGAGGGCGTCCACCGAGCCCTCGTCGGCGAGCTGGTGCTCGGAGAGAGCCCGGATGGCGAGCATCTGCCGGGCGTAGTCCCACTCGTAGAGCGCCTGGTGGGTGTCGATGCCCTCGTAGCACTGGAGCCGGATCAGGCGCCGGTCGAGCACCTGCGCGAGCGCCTTGGCGATCTCGGTCTTGCCGACCCCCACCTCACCCTCGAGCAGCACCGGCCGGCCGAGGGCGAGCGCCACGTGCACGGTGGTGGCGAGGCCACGGTCGGCGAGGTAGCCGACCTCGCGCAGCGCCTCGGTGAGGGCGGGTACCGACGAGGGGTGCGTCATCGGACCCGGCTCACTCGGCGCTCCTTGGTCGGGCTCAGTCGTCACGGGGGCCGTTGACCAGGTCGCCGAGGCTGCCTGCGCCGAGCTTGCCCTCGCGAGCGAGCCGGTCGTGCCAGGCGTCCTTCAGGTCGCTCCCGGGGGCTGCGAACCCGTCGAACGTCACGTCCTTCATGTTGCGGCACGGCTTGACCGGCGCGAGCTCGTCGTCGACCTCCGCCCGGTCGCGATCGTCGGCCGACCAGAGGGCGCGCAGCACCTGGACGCCGTCCGCTGCTGGGTCGCTCATGCCGCTCCTCTCCACCGCTGCTCCCACTGTAGGTCGCCCGGGGCCGGCTCACGACGCGTGCTTAAGGATTCGCTTGCCCCTCCGCGCGGTGCACGGCGATCGCCTCGGCCAGGACGGCGGCCGCCACCTCACCCGGCGTACGGGCCCCGATGTCGAGGCCGGCCGGCCCGTGGATGCGGTCGAGACCGGTGATGTGGCGGTCGGCCAACCACGTCAGCCGAGCCTCCTGACGGACGCGCGGCGCGACCACGCCGAGGTAGCCCACCCGCGAGGACAGCCCGGCCTCGAGGATCCGGCCAGCGGCCTCGTCGTCGTGGCCGGTCACCACCAGCGAGTCGAGCACGGTCAGCCCGACCACCAGGGGGATCGCCGAGGCCGGCTCGGGGACACGGTGGACGCGCCAGCCGAGAACCTCAGCCATCCGGGCCACGGCGTCACCGACGGGTCCCGGCCCGGCCGCCACGAGCGTGGGGGTCGGGCGGAGCACGGTGACGACGCGGTCGGGCGAGACGGAGGCGATACTACGGCCACCCGCCCAGGCGGCGACCACGTCGGCGTCCTCTCCCTCGATCGCGTCCGGCTCGACCAGCCGGCTGCCGACGGCCAGGCCGTCGCGATCGAGGTCGGTGACGAGGCACACCGGCTCCCGCTCGACCAGGCGCTCCCAGAGACCGGCCGGCAGGCTGTCGGCGGGGAGCAGGAGACACTGCCCCGACCCGGTCGCCGACTCGCCGACCAGCGCCGCTTCGTAAGGTCCGACCTCGACCGGGACCAACCGACCACGGCCGACGGCGGCGGCCCGCTCCGCCACCTGGTCGTCCGCGGCGCCGCCCCACAGGCTGCCGACCCGGCCCCCTCCGGGAGTCAGCGCCAGGGCCTCGGCGGGATCCACGGGCGGGCCCGCGCGCGCCACCAGCCACCCGACGTCCACCCGGGTGCCGGCGCGGACGCACGAGGCGACGGTGAGGGCGACGTCGTACATGCTGCGGAGCGTACGGCGCGCAGCGGCGTCGTTCGACGCTCGCGCAAGCAAACCCTGAGGTCGTCGTTGACTTCGGGGGCGCGCAGACCCGACGCTGACCGCATGCTCGGCACGGAGGTCTCCGTCGCCCTGACCGTGGCACTGCTGCCCGTGGTCGTGTGGTGCACGACGTGCGCCCTCCGCGGGTCCACCCACGGCGGGCCCGACCCGGTCCCCGTGGATGCCGAGGTCTGGCACGCCGTGATGGGCCTGGTCATGCTGCTCACCTTGTGGACCACCGCCTCGGGCGACTGGGGCTGGGCCGGGGCCGGGCTGTTCGTGGCGGCCGCGACGTGGGGTGTCATGCGGGCATGGGGTCATCCGAAGCCCGGGCACTACCGGCGGCTGGGGGTGATGTCGCTCGCGATGGTCGCGATGCTCGTCCCGACCGCGGCGGGTGCCGCGACGCCGCACCACACGTCCTCCATGGCGATGGCCGGCACCGCGACCGGCACCGCGACCGACGGCCCCTGGCTGTCCGGCCCCGGGGCCTGGGTCGTCGCCCTCGTGCTGGCGCTGGTCGCGCTGAGCGCCCTGGTCGCCGCACACCGCACGGCCCCGCGGCGGGCTCGCGTCCTCGCCGGTTGTGAGGTGGTCATGGCCACCGCGATGGTCGTCGCCGCCCTCGCCATGGCCTGAGCGGCGTGCCCGTTTCGGGCACCGGGCAGAATCGAGGCGATGGACAACAGCCTGCTGCTCGCCGCACGCGCTTTGGTGCTCGCGGACCTCGAAGCGCGACACCGGGCCACGCCCGAGGCCGTCGACGCGCTCGAGGACGCCTGCGCCAACCGCGCCTGGTGGGCCGAGCAGTGGCCCGAGGGCCAGGTCTACGTCGCCGGGCTGGTCGCCCAGGACGTGCAGGACGCGCTGTTCGAGCGGGTCGGTCGCTGGCCGATGTGCCTGGCCTGCGACTCCGCGGTGCCGGAGCACTCGCTCTACATCGAGCCCGACATCGGCGGACCCGCCCCGCAGTGGGTCTGCGAGGAGTCCGGGCGCACGATCGCTGCGCTGGGGCGCCTCGGCCAGGCCTGAGCCGGCTCGAGGTGCACCGAGCCGTCTCGAGGTGCACGGCGGTCAGGGGGCGAGGGTGAGCGGACTCCACCACGTGAAGCGCCGACCGGCGTACACCGACCGTGACAGCTCGATCACGACGTCCCCGACGAGCCCGCGCCGTGAGTGACGGAGCACCGGGTCGTTGACCTTGATGTCGAGCAGGTCGGCGTCCACGGCGTTCGCGAGGTCGGCGGAGAACTGGTCCTCCGCCGCCGTCGGGCGCAGCCCGCGGGCCGCCAGCAGCGAGTAGAGGCTCTCGGGCAGCCCGGTCTGGAGGAAGCCGGGGAGGAGCACCTCGTTGAGGTAGACGTCCTGGTAGCACAGCGGTACGCCGTCCAGCCGGCGCCGGCGGCGCCAGTGGATGACCGCGTCGCCCGGCGTGATCCCCAGCGCCTTGGCGACGCCGGGACCGGCCTGGCCCAGGGCCGACTGGAGGGTCTCGGTGGTGGTCACCCAGCTCCGCGCCTTCGCGTCCTCGGCGAAGGACATGGGCCGGGCGACCGGCCGCGGGCTCTTGATGACGAAGGTGCCTCTGGCCGGGAAGCGCTCGAGGAGCCCCTCGGCCACGAGCGCGTCGATGGCCTGGCGCACGGTCATCCGGGCCACGCCGAAGTGCTGCATGAGCCCGCGCTCGGACGGCGCGGGAGCCCCCTCCGGGAGGTCCTCGATCAGAGCGCGCACGTACTCGCGCACCTGCACGTGCTTCAGCGTCGTCCCGAGAGGTAGGGCGACCTCGTCCACGGCGGGGATTCTAGGGTCTTCGGCTGCCCAGCGGTGCTGAACGGTCACCTGGGTCGGTGCTCAGGTGGCGGCGATCGCGGTCAGGACGTCGAGCGTGGCGGCCCGCCGGGCCGGCAGGACGGCCGCCAGGACCCCGATCACGACGGCCAGCAGCAGGAAGATCGCGAGCTGTCCCCAGGGGACGGCGATGACGTTCAGCCCCTCGTCGCGCACGGCGTACATCATCGCGACGCCGAAGGCGATCCCGAGGGCGACGCCGAGGACGGCGCCGAGCACCGCCATCACCACCGACTCGAGGGTGACCATCATCCACAGCTGGCCCCGGCCGAGCCCGATCGCGCGCAGCAGCCCGACCTCGCGGGTGCGCTCGATGATGGACAGCGCCAGGGTGTTGATGATCCCCAGCACCGCGATCACCAGGGCCAGCCCGAGCAGGGCGTCGACGATCAGCACGAGCTGGTCGATCGGCGCGCGCTGCTGGTCGGCGAACTGCGACTCGTTCTGCACGCTGACCACCGGCAGGTCCTTCACCGTCGCGCTGAGCTGGCCGAGCAGGTCGCCGGCCGCAGCGTCGGTGAAGACGATGAGGAAGTTGTCGCTGGGGGCGAAGCCGGCCGAGCTCAGCTGCTCCACCGAGGTGACCAGGTCGAAGACCAGCGGCGTGTCCTCGAAGATCCCGCCCACGCGGAAGGTGCGGGTGCCGGCCGGGAGCTTGCCGATGCGGACCGTGTCGCCGACGACGAGGTGGCGCTTCGCGGCGTACTTGGCGTTGACCACGACGGTGCGGCCGGCCAGCGAGCCACTGCCCTCGGTGATGTGCAGACCGAACCGGGACAGCTGCGAGGGCACCAGCCCGGTCAGCGCCTCGCGCTTGCCGTCGGCCTCGACGAAGGCGTAGCGCTGCCGCAGCACCTCCGTCACGCCGCGCACCTTCTGGATCCGACGCGCCACCTCGGGCGAGAACGGCTGACCGAACGCGCTGCCGACGACGTAGTTGCCGATGAAGTTCTCCTCGATCGTGCGGTCGACGCTGGCCTTCGCCGACGCCCCGATGATCGACATGGTGCAGGCCAGCGCGAGCCCGACCATCAGCGCGGACGCCGTGGCCGTCGTACGACGCGGGTTGCGCAGGGCGTTCTGCCCGGCCAGGTTGCCGACCGCCCGGAACACGAAGGAGTACGCCGCGCGAGCCGCCACGAGCAGCGGGCGGCACAGGATCGGGGCAGCCGCGGTGACGCCGAGCAGCACCGCGAGGATGCCCCCGCCGACCCAGTACCCGGAGTGCCGCACCGACGCGAACAGGCCCGCGCAGGTGGCGGCCGCGCCGGCGACCGCCATCAGGACGCCCAACACGAACCGGCGGCGGATCGACGACTCCGGCAGCGCCACGACGTCTCCGAGCGCCTGCACGGGCGAGATCCGGCCGGTACGACGCGCGGGCAGCCACGCCGCGGCCATCGTGACCAGGACGCCGGTCGCGTACCCCGCCAGGACGGCGTTCGTGGTGAGCGTCATCGGCTCGTTGCCGAGGTCGAAGCCGAACACGCCGAACAGCCACCTGATGGCGTAGGCGAGCCCGATCCCGATCACCAGCCCGACCGTCGAGCCGAACAGCCCGAGCACGAGGGCCTCGAGCAGCACGCTGCGGGAGACCTGTCGGCGGGAGGCGCCGAGGGCGCGCAGCAGGGCGAGCTCGCGGCTGCGCTGGGCGACCAGGATCGAGAAGGTGTTGACGATCAGGTAGGCGCCGACGACGAGGGCGACCAGGGCGAAGATCAGCAGGAACGTCCGGAGGAACTTCACTGCCTTCAGGACCTGGCTGGCCGACTCCTCGGCGGCGGCGTCGCCGGTGAGCGCCTGCACGCCCTTCGGCAGCACCTCGCGCACGGCGTCGCGCAGCTGGGTCTGGGAGACGCCGGGCTCGGCGGTGACCCAGATCGTGGAGTAGGCGTCCTTGCCGTGCAGGAAGAGGTCCTGGGCGGTGGGCAGGTCGAAGATCGTCAGCGTCGCGCCCGCGAGCGAGGTGTTGTCGGCGTATCCCGCGATGCCGACGAGCCTCTCCTTCAGCACCGCCTTGCGCGTCGCGGTGACGATCGGCACGACATCGCCGAGGTGGTAGCCGGCCTTCTGCGCGGTCTGCTGGTCGACCAGGACCTGCCGTGGTCCGTGGGGAGGGTGGCCGGCCAGCAGGGTCAGTCCCTGGAGGCCGTGCCCGGCCGGGGCGTCGGTGTAGCTGAGCCCGTACGTCGGGGCGCCGAGGCCGCCGATCACCTTGCCGCTGCGGCCGATCACGAAGACGCCGAGCGCGGAGACGTTGCCGTCGGCGCGGGCCGCGCCCGGGACGCCGGCCAGCTCCCGCGCCAGCGAGGCCGGGACGGTGCGGGTCGACGGGTCGCCGTTCAGGGTGCTGCTGCCCGCGGGCCGCACCACGACGTCACCCACGGCCGAGGCGAAGAGCTTGTCGACGCCCTTGCTGAGGGCGGCGGAGAAGACCAGCGACCCGACCACGAAGGCGACGCCGAGGGCGATCGCCGACGTGCTCATCGCCAGGCGCACCTTGCGCGCCATCAGGCTCTTCCAGGCGGCGCGGACCACCTCAGGCTCCGGCCGGCTTTGCCGTGTCCGAGGCGGTGTCGACCTGCGCCTGGGACGCCGGCTCGACTGCAGCCATCCGGGCGATGATCTGCTCGCGGTCGGGCTCGAGCAGCTCGTCGACGACGCGGCCGTCGGAGAGGAAGACGACGCGGTCGGTGTACGCCGCGGCGACCGGGTCGTGGGTGACCATCACGACGGTCTGGTCGTGCCGGTCGACACTGCGGCGCAGGAGCTCGAGGATCTCCGCGCCCGAGCGGCTGTCCAGGTTGCCGGTCGGCTCGTCGGCGAACACGATCGCGGGTCGACCGACCAGCGCGCGGGCGACGGCGACGCGCTGTTGCTGACCGCCGGAGAGCTCGTGGGGGCGGTGGGTCAGCCGGTCGCGCAGCCCCACGGTGTCGACCACCTCGTCGTACCACTGGGGGTCGGGCTTGCGGCCGGCGATCGCCTGGGGCAGCCGGATGTTCTCCTCGGCGGAGAGCGTCGGCACCAGGTTGTAGGCCTGGAAGACGAAGCCGATCCGGTCCCGGCGCAGCCGGGTCAGCGCCTTGTCGCCCAGGGACGAGAGATCCTGGTCACCGATGCGCACGCTGCCGGAGTCGGCCCGGTCGAGGGCGGCCGTGCAGTGCATGAGGGTCGACTTGCCCGAGCCGCTCGGCCCCATGATCGCGGTGAACCGCCCCGCTTCGAGGTCGAGGCTGACGCCGTCGAGAGCGCGCACCAGCGCGTCGCCCGAACCGTAGGTCTTGACCAGGTCGCGGATCTGCGCCGCGGGCTCCCTCACCGGACAAGGGTCCCAAGGCGACCCAAGCCGACGTCTACCGGGGCGACACCTGGAGGGTCATCACGCAGTTCTTGGCGCCTTTGGGCCGGTCGTAGGTGAACCCGGCCTCCTCGAAGGTGGTCCGGGTGACGCTGTAGAGGAACGACGCCGAGACCTTCTTGCCCCCGATGTCGTGCGGATAGCCCTCGACCAGCCCGCCGCCGGCCTGCGCGATGAGGTCGAGCGCGCCCTGCAGCGCTACGCCGGCCACACCTCGGCGCCGGTAGCGGCGGTCGACGAAGAAGCAGGTGATCCGGTAGTCGGGGACCTGCTGCGTCGTGGCGTCGTACTGCTTGCGGTGGTAGATGTTCGGCAGCTCGGCCGGCGGGCCGTACTGGCACCATCCGACCGCGACGTCGCCGTCGAACACCAGCGCCGCGTGCGCCCTGCCCTCGCAGACGAGCCTTTCCTTGAGGGCGCGGTTGGCGCCGGCCTCGCGCTCCTTCTCCGAGCTCATGGTGTGGAACCACGTGCACCAGCACCCGCCCCAGACCCCGTTGTGGCGCTCGGCGAGGTCGGCGAAGGCCGGCCAGGTGTCGGGCCCGAGGGCCTGCACGGTGAGCTCGGCGGTGGTCGACGCGTCGTTCATGCCCCGCACGCTAGCCCGGTCTCCGGACGAGCTGCGTCCGGATGCGCGGCGTCAGTCCTGGTCCACCTGCTCGCCGTCGGGCTGCCGGGGCACGATCCGCTCCTCGGCCTCGTCGCTCTCCGGCGTCGCCTCCTCGAGCGGCTCCTCGCCGAGACCCGGCAGCCAGTCGGAGTCGAAGACCCCGCCGGGGATCGCGCCGTAACCCACCAACCCGTGCGTTCGGCGTGCCTCCCGGACCCCCTGCGAGATGCTGTGCCACAGGTGGTCCTCACCGATCTCGGACATCAGCCCCGACCGTTTCAGCGCCCGTCGGACCGGCGACATCACGCGCACCAGGTAGAGGTCGACGTTGCGGTCGCGCAGGGCATGGAGGAGGTCGGCCAGGGCATCGAGGCTGGTCACATCCATCTGGTTCGTGGCTTCGAGGTCGAGCACCACCGCGCGCACCCCCGGCGTGCAGTCGACCCGGTCGACGACGGCGTCGAGCACGGGGGCCGCGGTGACCCAGAAGATCGCGGTGTCGATCCGGAGCACCAGGACCCCGGGGTACGTCGGGCGCTCCTCGTGGCGGGTCATGCTCCCCCAGGCGGCCTTCTCGCCGGGCACCCGGCCCATGGTGTCGATCTGCAACCGGCTGGAGCGGTAGATCAGGCCCAGCACGGAGGTGGCCACGGCGATCAGGAGCCCGTCCAGCGGGCCGAACCAGAGGACACCGACGGCTGCCACGACCGCGGCGACGATGTCGTTGCGCCTGACCCGCGCGTAGCGGCGCAGCGCAGCGAAGTCCATCAGCTTCCAGACGGCGTTGATCACGATGGCGCTCAGCACGGCTCGGGGCAGGTCCGACAGCACGGGTGCGATCGCCACGATCACCACCAGGGACAGGGCCGCGGCCACGACGCCGGCGATCTGGCTCCGGCTGCGGGCATCGCTGGCGGCAGCCGTCTTGGACAAGCTGCCCGCGACCCCCAGGCCGCCGAACAGTCCGGAGGCCAGGTTGGCCACCCCGGAGGCCAACAGCTCCTGGTCTGCCTCGACCCGGTAGCCACCCCGCCCGGCGAACAGCCGCGCGGCACTGAGCCCCTCGGCCAGACCGACCAGGGCCAGGGCAGCACCGGCGGACAGCAGGCCCGGCAGGTCGTCGGCCGAGACCGTCGGGATCGCCGGGGTCGGCAGCCCGCGGGGAACCGTGCCGACGACCTCGACCCCGTCTGCCGCGAGCTCCATCGCGCTGGAGACGACGAGCGCGACCACCAGCACGGTCAGGCCCCAGGGCACCTTCGGCAGCCAGCGGGCGCCGCCGAAGAGCAGCAGCAGCGAGACCGTCGAGATCACCACCGTCGTCGGGTCGGCGTCACCCCGTGTCAGGCTCTCCCCCAGGGCACCGAGGCGCTCCACCACCTGACCCTGCGGGCTGGGGACACCGAGCAGGTGTGGCACCTCGTTGAGGATGACCAGGATCGTCAGGCCCAGCACGAAGCCGGTGACGATCGGCTTGGAGAGGAACTCCGCCGCCCAGCCGACCCGCAGGAAGCCCGCGGCGATCAGCACCAGCCCCGAGGCCAGGGCCAGGGCAGCCGTGTAGGACGCCGCCTGCAGCGTGCCGGCCACTCCGAAGCTGGCCAGGAACGAGCCGGACAGCACCGACACCGTGGACACCGGCCCGACGACGAGCTGCCGGGACGAGCCGAAGATCGCGTAGGCCACGAGCGCGACCGGCACGGCGTACAGGCCGGCCTGGACGGGAGCGCCGGCGAGGGAGGCGTAGCCCAGCGCCTGCGGCACCGCGAGCGCGGCCACCACTGCGCCGGCCACCGCGTCGCCACGCAGCCAGGACCGTTGGTAGCGCGGCAGCCAGCCGACCACCGGTACGGCGCGCCACCGGGTCGACTCGGGAGTCGAACCGGTGGACATGGGTCACGGTAACGATGCGGGCGGCCCGTCGTCCCCGGCCGTTGGTCCCGACTCTCTGTCCCGACTCTGTCCCGACTCTGTCCCGACTCTCGGTCCATCATGTGTCGAACACACGTTCGATCGAGTGCTATCGTCGCCGGATGGACTTCCAGACCACGATCTTCGAGACGTCGGCCCCGGCGCTGCGGGGTCTCGACGCGACCGAGCGGCATCCGCTGACCCGCGGCGCGTGGGTCGACGTACGCCGTGACTGGCTGGCCGGCGCCGACGACGTGCTGGAGCGGCTGGTCGCCGAGGTGCCGTGGCGGGCGGAGCGGCGACCGATGTACGACCGCATCGTCGACGTGCCGCGGCTCGTCCACACCTACGCCGAGGGTGAGGCCCTCCCCCACCCGTTGCTGGCCGCGGCCCGCGAGGCTCTCAGCGACCACTACCGCCCCGAGCTGGGCGAGGACTTCGTCACCGCCGGCTGCTGCTACTACCGCGACGGTCGCGACAGCGTGGCCTGGCACGGCGACACCTTCGGCCGCGGGAGCACCCACGACACGATGGTCGCGATCGTGTCGTTCGGCGACCCGCGACGGCTGGCGCTGCGGCCGCGCGGGGGCGGCGAGTCGATCTCGTTCGAGATGGGCCACGGCGACCTGCTCGTCATGGGCGGCTCGTGCCAGCGCACCTGGGAGCACGCCGTACCGAAGGTGGCCCATGCCGGGCCGCGGATCTCGGTGCAGCTCCGCCCGCGCGGGGTCTTCTGACTGAGGGCTGCCCTCAGAAGCTCACGGTGGGCGCCTGCTCCTGGCCGGCCGGCGCGTCGTAGAACTCCCGCTGCCTCACCCCCGCCATGCCGCTGAAGAGCATCCACGGGATCGTGCGCACGAGCTTGTTGAGGGTGGCGACTGCGTCGTTGTAGTACTGCCGAGCGAAGGAGATCTGGTTCTCGGTCTCGGCCAGCTGGTTCTGCAGGTTCAAGAAGTTCTGGTTGGCCTTGAGGTCCGGGTAGTTCTCCGCGACCGCGTTGAGGTTGACCAGCGCGCCCTGGAGCGCGGCGTCCGCCTCGGCCCTGGCCGGCACGTCGTCGCCCGAAGCGGCCTGCTGCACGCGGGCGCGGGCCGCGGTGACGTTCTCCAGCACGGTCTTCTCGTGGGCGGCGTAGCCCTTGACCGTCTCGACGAGGTTGGGGACCAGGTCGGCCCGCCGGGTCAGCTGGACGTCGATGCCCCCGAGCGCCTCCTGGGCTCCGACGTCGGCGGTGCGGAGCCGGTTGAAGCCGACGATCCCGAGGATCAGGAGCAGGACCACCACGACGAGGATGATCAGGAACGCGGTGAGGATGGTCATCCAGAGGGGTCCTTCCCGGTGAGTGTGCACATCATGGCGGTCACCACGAGCCCCCGCCACCGCCGCCACCGCCACCGCCGCCGGAGAACCCACCGCCGCCGCTGCTGCTGGAGGTCTGGGTCGCGGCGTAGGCGGCGATCGAGCTGTTCACGGTCGCGGTGAAGTCGCCGACCATCTGGGAGACGTAGTCGCCGGTGTGAGCGCCGGCGTAGTAGCCGGCGAAGTAGCTCGGGACCGGTGGCTCGCTGCCCGTCTCGGCGCGGTACTTCTTCGCCCACTCCTCGGCGCAGCCGAAGGCGACCGCCCACGGGATGTAGGCGGTGTAGAGCTCCTGGCGCCCGGAGAAGTCGAAGCGCTGCTTGCTCGAGGGGGTCGACAGCATCCGCTCGAACCCGCCGACGCGGGACCAGAGGTCGCGACCCTTCGGCGTACGGCGGGTGGCGGCGCCGCGGCGCAGCAGGGGCGAGGCGCCGAGGGCGAAGCCGGCGAAGACCAGGCCCGAGCTGCTCATCCCGAACCACGTCGCCAGCGCCGCGAAGAACGCCAGGAACACGGCCAGGACGACCACCAGCCCACCCGCGCTGCCGAGACCGGCGCGGACGAGGAAGCCGTTGCTCAGTCCCCAGGCGCGGGTGGAGCTCTCGAAGTCCTTGATCCGCGACTGGAGCTCCTGACCGGCGCTGATGTCGCGCTTCCCCGCCGTGAACGTGCCGCCCGGCCCGCCGACCAGCGGCGCCACCTCGGCGGTGACCGGGTCGACCGCGGCCCAGCCCGCGGCTCCACCCTTGTCGGCGATCGTCCAGCCGTCGGTCTCGCGCTTCAGGTCGACCGCGCCCTTCTCGGCCGCCCAGAGGAGCGAGGCCACGAAGGCCTGCTCGTCGACGCGCTCGTTCACGACGTACGCCGCGCCGGCGGGGCCCACGCCCTCGGGCGGCGCGTACTGCAGGGGGAACGGCGGCGGCCGCTCCAGGCTGCCGCGGGTCAGCCAGAGCCCGACCGCCAGTCCGAGGGCCGCGAGGACGAGCACGACGACCAGGCCGGTCACGCTGTCGCCCAGGATCGGCACCAGGCTCGCCCGCCAGGGCAACGGGTCGCCGGCCGGCGGGGTCGGGAGGTCCTGTCCGACCTTGAGGGTGACCGGCGTCCGGGGCGCCAGTGAGTCGGCCTGGACCACGAGGTCACGTGAGCCCTGTCCGACCAGGTGGGGACAGTCGGACGCGTCCGGCCCCTGGCCCACCACGCACTGCACCGGCTTCGTCGGTGCCGGCAGGTGGACGGTGAGCCGGGCACGCTCGATGGGTTGCTGCCAGCCGCCGGGGACGAGGTTCCAGTAGAACTGGGACTCCGCGCCGTTCGTTCCCGGCTCCAGCACGCCGTCGATGCGGTAGCGGATCACGTAGGTGTGGTCGGCCAGCCCGATCGTCACGTCCGGCCGACCGATCCGGGCCACCACGAAGCGGCCGTGGGACCGGGTGGAGAGGTCCACCTGCTCCGGCTGCCCGTCGCGGGTCACGGTGATGTCGTGCGGGACGCGCAGGTTGCGGGCCGCACTCGCGTCGTACTGGTCGAAGAAGCGGTAGATCCCGTGGCTGCCCGGGTCGGGGAAGTGGACGGTCAGCGTCTCGCGCGCCTCCAGGTCGCCGTTGGCAGCCACCGTGAAGTCGGCGAGGTAACGCGTGATCGTGGTGGTCTCCGGAGCGCTGGACGCGCTGGAGTCGCTGGTCAGAGCCGGGAGCAGCACGGCGACCACGAGGGCCGCCAGCGCGGCCAGGGTGATGACCACGCGCTTCATGGCGCTGAGACTAGGGGTGAGCAGCCCCCGCCGTCCGCAGGAGTCGCCGTTCGCCGCCGTCGTCGCCGGCACCTCGCGCCTCCTCAACCAGCCGAACACCCCCACCTGCGGGCTGCTGGCGCGGAAAAGGGGATGAGGCTGTCGGTGGGGACTGGTTGGGTGGACCGCGATGTCCGAGACCGAACCGACCTCCCCGCTCACCCTCCGCTCGTTCTGGCACGACCTGCCACGCGAGGGTCAGCTGCTGCTGTCCGTCGTCGTCTTCGAGTTCCTCGGCACCGGGCTGGTGCTGCCGTTCCTGGTGGTCTACCTCCACGAGATCCGGGGGTTCTCGCTCAGCGACGTCGGGCTTCTCATCGGCCTCGGGCCGCTGATCGGCTTCCTGATCGTGGGGCCGGGCGGAGCCGCGATCGACACCTACGGCGCACGCCGGGTCATCTTGTTCTCCACGATGCTGCTGATCGCCGGCGACGTCGTGCTGGCCTTCGCCTCGACCCTGCCGCTGGCCGTGCTGGCGGTGTCTCTGCAGGGCGTCGCCTGGGGCATCGAGTGGCCGGCGTCGCAGAGCCTGATCGCGGTCGCCGTGCCGTCCGGCCTGCGGCCTCGCTACTTCGGGGTCAGCTTCACCCTGCTCAACCTCGGCATCGGGATCGGCGGCATCATCGGCGGGCTGTTCGTCGACGTCGGCAACCCGGTCACCTTCCAGGCGATCTACCTCGCCGACGCGGTCAGCTTCCTGCCGATCCTCTACCTGCTGCTCTTCCCCCTGCGTCACCTCGCCGGGCGACCCGTCCACGACGACGAGCCGCCGGAGACCGAGTCCTACCTCCAGGTCCTACGTCGTCCTGCGGTGGCGATGGTGGTGGCGCTGAGCTTCGTGTCCGGCTACGTCGGCTACGCCCAGCTCAACTCCGGCACCCAGGCCTTCGCCCGCGAGGTCGGGCAGGTCTCGACCCAAGGCCTCGGCTTCGCCTATGCCTGCAACACCCTCGTGATCGTGCTGCTCCAGCTGGTGGTGCTCCGGCGCATCGACGGACACCGACGCACCCGGATCATCATGGTGATGTCGCTGGTCTGGGCGATCGCCTGGCTCACCCTCGGCGCCTCGGGCCTCCTGCCCGGCACCCTGGGGGCGACCGTCCTGGTCGCAGCGTGCACCTCGATCTTCGCGTTCGGTGAGACGCTCATGCAGCCGACGATCCCGCCCCTGGTCAACGACCTCGCGCCCGACCACCTGCGCGGTCGCTACAACGCCGTCAGCACCGGCGCCTTCTCCCTGGCCGCGATCATCGCGCCGGTGACCGCAGGCTGGCTGATCGGCCACGGCGCCAGCAGCCTCTACATCTGGCAGCTGGTCGCCGGGTGTGGCGTCGTCGCCCTGGTGGCGCTTCGGCTCGAGCGGTCGCTGCCACATGGAGCCAACGGCGTACGCGCCCCCGAGCCCGAGAAGCAGCCGGTCACCTGACGAGCAGCCAGATGATGATCCCGATGACCACCAGCGCGGCGAGCACCGGCTTCCAGTAGGTCTTGACCAGGATCGGCAGCACGGTGGAGCCGAGATTCAGCGCTTCGTCCGACCCCCGTGGCTGTGCGGCCGCAGCAGGAGCAGCCGGGGCTGGGGCCGCCTCCTGCGCCGGTGTGGCCGATGCGGGCGGCGGCGCTGGCGCCTCCGGAGTCTCCGCGGCCACCGCCTCCTCGACGCCGACCGCCGGGGCGGCCGGCTCGGCCGCCGCTGGGGCCGCCGCGCCGCCGGTGTCGTCCTCGGCCAGCCGCTGCTCGAGGCAGGCGACGAACTGACCGAGCAGCTTGTCCGAGACGTCCTGCATCACCCCGCGGCCGAACTGCGCCGGCTTCCCCGTGATCGCGAGGTCGGTGTGGACCATCACGTCCGTCGACCCCTCGGTCTCCACCATGGTGAGCCGCACGGTGGCCCCCGCCGTCCCGTTCCCCCGCTTGTCCTTGCCGCGCGCGTCGACGACGAACGTGTGCCCGGTGTCGTCCTTCTCGGTGAAGGTGCCCTGCCCGTTGTAGACCAGGGCGATCGGCCCGAGCTTGACCTTCACCGAGCCGTGGAACGTGTCCCCCTCGTGCTCGGTCACCTGGGCGCCCGGGAAGCACTCCGCGACCGACGAGATGTCCTGGAAGTGCGCCCAAGCCTCCTCGACGCCGACGGGGACGGTGAAGCGGTGTTCGAGGTCCACTAGGCTCCGCCCGCCGCCTCGAGCACCGCGCGCCGGGTCAGCACCGTCGCGAGGTGCCTGCGGTACTCGGCGTCACCGTTGAGGTCGCTGGGCGGGTTGGTGCCGTCGGCGGCCTGGTCGGCGGCCGCGCGGACGCCGTCCTCGGTGGCAGCGACTCCGGCCAGCGCCGCCTCGGTGGCCGAGGCGCGCAGCGGCGTGGACCCCATGTTGGTCAGGCCGACCTTGGCCTCGCTGATCGTGCCGCCGTCGGCCTTCACGGTCGCCGCGACCGCGACGATCGGCCACTGGTGCTGGACCCGGACGAACTTCTCGTAGTGCGCGCCCCACCCGGTGTGCTTCGGGACCCGGACCTCGGTGAGGATCTCGTCCTCGCCCAGGGCGGTCTCGAAGAGGTCGACGAAGAAGTCCTGCGCGGACACCGTGCGGGTGCCGCCCGAGCCGGCGATCACGAACTGCGCGTCGAGGGCCAGGGCCGCCGGCCCCATGTCGCCCGCCGGGTCGGCGTGGGCGCACGAACCGCCGAAGGTGCCGCGATGGCGGATCTGGTTGTCCGCCACCTCGGCCGCCGCCTTGGACAGCAGCAGGGCGTGCTGTCGGACCAGGTCGTCGGTCACCACATCGGAGTGCGTGGTCAGTGCGCCGATGACGATGGCGTCGCCGTCGTCGCGGATGCCGCGCAGGCTGTCGATCCGCCCGAGGTCGATGACGACGTCGGGTGCGTTGAGCCGCATCCGGAGCACCGGAAGCAGGCTCTGACCGCCCGCCATGAGCTTGACGTCGTCGCCGGCCGAGGCGAGCGCGCTGAGCGCCTCCTCGACGCTGGTCGGTGCCACGTAGTCGAACTGGGCGGGGATCATGCGGCGCCCCCGTTCGAACCGGAACGCAGTGAGGATCCGAATGGGGTAGCGATCATGCGCCTGCTCCTTCCGTGCTGGACTTGCCGGGTTCAGACTCGTCGAAGTGGGGCATGGCGGCGGCCTGCGTGGCGCCGCCTCCTGCCTGGGCGGTGTGGATCGCCTTCCAGACCCGCTCCGGGGTGCAGGGCATGGTGATGTCCTTCACGCCGAACTGCCGGATCGCGTCGAGCACCGCGTTGACCACGGCCGGGGTGGACGCGATCGTGCCGGCCTCGCCCACGCCCTTGGTGCCGAGCGTGTTCGTGGTCGACGGCGACGTCGTGTGGTCTGTCTCGAAGGAGATCGTGTCGGCCGCCGTCGGCAGCAGGTAGTCGACGAAGGAGCCGCTGACCAGCGTCCCGGCGTCGTCGTACACCGCCTCCTCGAAGAGCGCCTGCGCGATGCCCTGCACGAGGCCGCCGTGCACCTGCCCGGCGACGATGAGCGGGTTGATGATGTTGCCGATGTCGTCGACGCAGACGTACTTGCGCATCGTGGCGCGACCGGTCTCGGTGTCGATCTCCATCGCGCACAGGTGGGTGCCGTGCGGGAAGGAGAAGTTGACCGGGTCGTAGGTCGCCTCGGCGTCGATGCCCGGCTCGAGGTCCTCCGGGTAGTTGTGCGACGCGAAGGTCGCCAAGGCGACATCGGTGATGCCGGTGCCCTGGTCGGTCCCCTTGACCGTGAACCGGCCCCCGGAGAACTCCAGGTCGTCGACGTTGGCCTCGAGGAGGTGGGCCGCGATCGGCTTCGCCTTCTCGATCACCTTGTCGAGGGCCTTGACCAGCGCCTCACCACCGACGACCAGCGACCGCGAGCCGTAGGTGTCCAGGCCCTTGTGGCTGACCTGGGTGTCGCCGTGCAGGATCTCGACGTCCTCGAACGGCACCCCCAGGCGGTCGGCCACGATCTGGCTGAACGCCGTCTCGTGACCCTGGCCGTGGGCGCTCGCGCCGGTGATGACCTCGACCTTGCCGGTCGGCAGCATCCGGACCGTCGCGTGCTCCCAGCCGCCGGCACCGTAGTTGAGCGAGCCGAGGACCCGGCTGGGCGCCAGGCCGCACATCTCGGTGAACGTCGAGATGCCGATGCCGAGCTGGACGGTGTCTCCCGCCTCGCGGCGGGCCTTCTGCTCGGCCCGGAGCTCGTCGTAGCCGAACTTCTCCTTGGCCTTCGCGGTCGCGGCCTCGTAGTTGCCGGAGTCGTAGGTCATGCCGGCGACCGTGGTGAACGGGAACTCCTCGTGCTTGATCCAGTTCATCTCGCGGACCTCGAGCGGGTCCTTGCCGAGCTCGACGGCGAGCTCGTCCATCATCCGCTCGATGCCGAACGTCGCCTCCGGCCGGCCGGCGCCGCGGTAGGCGTCGACCCAGGCCTTGTTGGTGAGGACCGGCGTGCAGTTGAACTGGTAGGCGTCGAACTTGTAGATGGCGTTGAACATCCACGCGCCGAGGACCGGGACCCCGCCACCGACGATGCCGATGTAGGCGCCGAGGTCGGCGAGCAGGTCGACCTTCAGGCCGGTGACCCGGCCCTCCTTGGTGGCGGCGAGGGTGAGCTTCTGCCAGTGGTCGCGACCGTGGTGGGCCGAGACCAGGGACTCGGAGCGGGTCTCGGTGTACTTGCACGGCTTGCCGAGGCGGCGGGCCACGAACCACGTGATCCACTCCTCGGGCGTGGTCTGCAGCTTGCCGCCGAAGCCGCCGCCGACGTCAGGCGCGATCACCCGGATCTTCGACTCCGGTACGCCGGTCGTGGCCGCGAGCAGGAAGCGCGTGATGTGGGGGATCTGCGTCGCCGACCACATGGTGATCTGCTCGCCGGTCGGGTCGACCACCGTCGACCGCGGCTCCATGAACGCCGGGATCAGCCGCTGCTGGCGGATGTCCCGCTCGATCACGATCCCGTTCGCTCGTGCCTCGGCGATCGCCTCCTCGACGTCGCCGCCGGTGCCCTGGGCTGCGGAGTCCAGCTGCCAGAAGGCGGTCTTGTTGGTGCCGAGCTCGGGGTGGGCGAGCACCTTGTCCTCGGCCGACTCGCGGAGGTCGAGGGCGGCCGGCAGCACGTCGTACTCGACGTCGACGAGCTCGGCCGCGTCGCGAGCCTCGGCGGCGGTTCGGGCCACCACGACCGCGACGGTCTCGCCCGCGAAGGCGACCCGCTCGGCCGGCATCGGCTGGTGGTTGGGGGTGACCTGCTCGGTGGTGATCGGCCAGGCGTTGGCGTTGACACCCTGCTCCTCGCCGAGGTCCTTGCCGGTGAGGACGGCCACGACGTTGGTGGCGGCCTTCGCCGCGGAGGTGTCGATGCTGACGATGTTCGCGTGTGCGAAGGGGCTGCGGACCATCGCGAGGTGGAGCATCCCCGGGAGGGTGATGTTGTCGGTCCAGCGCGTGCGGCCGGTGATCAGCCGCTGGTCCTCCTTGCGGCGCCGGTCCTTGCCGATCTCGGGGCCGACCTCGGGAGCCGGGCGCTCGGTGGTGGCGGTCACTGGGCACCTGCCTTCTCGCCCTGCACGTCGGCGCTGTGCTCTGCTGCGTAGAGCACGCTCTTGACGATGTTGTGGTAGCCCGTGCAGCGGCAGAGGTTGCCCTCGAGGCCGACCCGGACCTCCTGCTCACTGGGGTGCGGGTTGTCGTTCAGCAGGTCGACGGACTGCATGATCATCCCCGGCGTGCAGAAGCCGCACTGGAGACCGTGGCACTCCCGGAACGCCTCCTGCACGGGGTGCAGCTCACCGTCGTGGGCGAGCCCCTCGATGGTGGTGACCTCGTGACCGTCGGCCTGCACGGCCAGGACGTTGCACGACTTCACGCTGCGGCCGTCGAGATGGACGGTGCAGGCTCCGCAGTTGCTGGTGTCGCAGCCGATCACGGTGCCGGTCTTCCCGAGCTTCTCCCGGAGGTACTGCACCAGCAGCATCCGAGGCTCGACGTCGTCGGAGACCTGGGCCCCGTCGACAGTGAGACTGATCTTGGTCATCGAACGCCTGCCTTTCGCGCACAGCGCACAGCGGGATCTGTGATGCGGCTCACGCTAGGCGCCAGGCGGTTGGCGAAAGGTTGCCCGGCCGATCGTGGGCAACGTGCGGTCTCACCTGCGGTTTCTCGCCCTACCCTGGCGCCGTGGACCGCAGTTCGGAGGGAGCCGGCCGCACCGACGCCGTCGTACGACGGTCGCCGGACGGCCGGACGTACACCAAGTCGGGCGCGGGCCGGGTCCGCGACGAGCTGAGCGACGAGCGTGACCGTCTCGAGTGGCTGGCCGAGACCGGGCTGCCGGCAGCCCGGGTGCTCGACTGGGCCGACGACGGCGAGACCGCGACCCTGACCACCAGGGCGTTGCCCGGCGTACCGCTCAGCGGCCTGCCGGCGACCTCCACGGAGGCCGCCGCGAGGTCGCTCGGTGCGTTTCTCGCGCGGCTCCACACCCTCGACACCCAGGCCTGCCCGTTCGAGCGCTGGCTGGCGGTCACCGTGCCGCTGGCCCGCGTGCACACCGACGAGGGCGACGTCGACGAGGACGACTTCGACGCCGATCGCGCGGGGCACAGCGCCGACGACCTCCACGAGGACCTCATCGACCGACGCCCGCAGGCCGAGGTGCTCGAGGCCGCCGACCTGGTGGTCTGCCACGGCGACGCGTGCCTGCCCAACTTCCTGGCCGACCCTGAGAGCCTCGAGATCACCGGCATGGTCGACATCGGTCGGCTCGGGGTCGCCGACCGTCATCTCGACCTCGCGCTGGCGGTGCGGTCGGTCTCCGACCCCGACCTGAACCCGGCCTACGGACCCGCGGCGGTCAGGGCGATGCTGGCCGCCTACGGCCGGCCCGCCGACCCGTGGCGGCTGGACTTCTACCGGCTGCTCTACGAGTTCTTCTAGCTACCGGTGCCGTCCGCCGGCGCGGCCCGGCAGCGGCCGTGTGCGTCGTAGAAACCTGGGCCGGCGAGGCCGGGGCCGGTCAGCTGCGGGCGGTTGGCGCCGCCGCCGGACGGGTAGACGGTGTCGAACCACTGCCCGAAGAACTGGCCGAGCCGGAGCTGGCAGGCGTGGCTCCGGTTCGGCAGGAAGCGGGCGAGCTCTCGCTCGAGCTGGGGCTCGGTGATGCTGGCACCGCCGTAGTCACGTTGGATCCGCCGCAGTGCCCGATTGAACCGCTCGGGCCCCAGGATCCGGCGCAGCGCGACGTAGGCCGTGCCCGGCCGGGTGTAGGTGGTGCTGCCGCTGAACAGCGTCGCCGGCGTCGGGTCGGAGGGAGCGGCGGTCCAGAGGCTGCCGGTGTTGGCGTAGTTGGTGTCGAACCGGCTGACCAGGCTCTGCTCGAACGCCGCGTCGCCGGCCGCCGTGCCGGGACCTCCGGCGTTGGTCTGGGCGTTGCGGGCGCTGAACAGGTACTGCCCCAGCGTGGCCATGCCCTCCTTGAAGAACGTCAGGTTGAAGCTCGCCTCCGAGACGTGGTCGCCCCACCACTGGTGCATGTTCTCGTGGTGGAAGGTGCTCAGCGAGATCCGGCCGCCCTGGAAGGTGATCATCGTCTGCATCTCCTCCTCGAAGCCGGCATTCGGGATGCCCACCAGCACTCCGTCGGAGGTGAAGGGGAACGGGCCGTTGAACTGCGCCTGGAAGTCGGTGATGTCCTGCTGCTGGTCCATCACCGTCTTGTTCTGCGCCTTGCGGGCGTCGGTGAGCGCGCTGGCCTGGGCCTGGTAGTAGCGGACGCCGTCGGAGCCGAGGCGGGAGGTGAGGTCGTAGGCGCCGACGCTGTTCTCGACCAGGTAGCTGGCGACCCTGGCGTCGCCGGTGCTCCAGTGGAAGGTGGTCGAGCCGCCGGGGAAGCTCGCGTCGGGCGCGTGCGACATGGTGGACAGCAGCTGGCCGTTGGCGATCGCCGTACGCCCCGCGTTGACCGTGTCGTAGAAGTCGTAGGTCGGCTTGGCGCTCGGGTGGTTGTTCAGCGGCATCCAGTCCTCGGTGCCGACCGGCTCGGTGGTGACGAACCCGCCGTCGCCCAGGGGCTGGTCGTTGCGGAACCAGCCCTCGGTCGAGCCGTCGCCGTCGAGGTGCACGCCCGGGCGCCCGGTGTAGGCGACGCTCACCTGGAACACCGCGCGGTTGCGCAGCGGGTGGGCCGGGGTGACCACCAGCTTGTTCGCCGGGCAGGGCTCACCGTTCTGCGCGTTCTCGTCGTCGGCGGTGAGCTGGGGCGAGCAGGCCGGCGGCAGCGGGTTGTGGTCCGGGCCGCCGACCGGGGTCACCTGCGACGCCTGGTGGGCCAGCGGGTCGGGGTCGTCGGGCCCGTTCGGGTCACCCGGGTAGGTCGGCTGCACGAAGCGGAAGGAGGCGGGCTCGCCGTTGACGGTCACCGACTGCACGGTCAGGTCCGGCCCGTCGGCGCCGAGCACCGACGAGCGCTCGAGGTCGAGGCTGAAGTCGGTCAGGCACTGGGTCGCGTGGTCGGTCAGGACGACGTGGTTGCCGGGGAGGAACCGGTTCGACGGCGCGTCGTACACCAGGTGTACGTCGGTGTGCAGGCTGGTGTAGCCGCCGTTGCCCATGTCGGGATAGACGTGGTCGCCGAGGTGCGAGAGCGTCCGGGCCCCCGACGCACAGCGGCCGGGCGGCGGCCCGTCACGGCCCGGGGCGGCCGTCGCCGCGCTGACCGAGGTGGCCACCAGCACAGTGCAGGTCGAGGCGATCGCGAGCCGACGGAGCATAGCCGTCTCCCTCCGAGAAGCAGGTCGTCAGAACTCGGCACGCTAGACCCGCGCCGAGCCACGCACAAGGTGCGGTAGCGCCTCCTAGGCCGGCGCGCCCGACGCGGAGGCGCTGCTCGGAGGCAGCGCCTCGTAGGCGGCGAAGACCTCCTCGAGGTGCTCGAAGACCCGGTCGGGGGCCACCTCGCCGAGCACGCCGTAGGTGCGCAGGGTGGCCAGGAGCGACTCGTCGGCCCGGACCAGCCCGAACCGCGCCCCGCGCTGGTGGACGTAGGAGATCAGGTCGGTGAGTTCGAGCCCGGCCGAGTAGTCGACGTCGGTGACCGACGAGCAGTCCAGCACCAGCCACTGCACAGGCGTCGGCGCGCCTTCCAGCACAGCCTTGACGTCGTCGGAGAACCGGTTGGCGTTGGCGTAGAACAGTGGGGCGTCGAAGCGGAAGATCACCAGTCCGGGCCGGCTCTCGGCGCCGGCCTTGGCGGCCTCGTAGTCGAGGTCGTCACCGGTGCCCTGCGCGATCACGAAGTCGCCGGGCTGGTAGGCGCGACGTACCACCTCGAGCAGGGACAGCACGATCGCGAGGATGATGCCCTGCTCGACGCCGACGGCGAAGACCACGACGCCGGTGACACAGGCGATCACGAACTCGCTCATCCGCTCGCTGCGGATGCTGCGCAGCCCCTTCAGGTCGATCAGGTCGACGCCGATCATGAAGACGATGCCGGCCAGGACCGCACTCGGCATGTTGGTGAGCAGGCTGGTCAGGAACAGTACGAACAGCAGCGCGACCGCGGACATGGTCATGTTCGCGACCTGGGTGCGCCCCTTCTGGCCGTTGAGGATCTGGGTCTTGGTCGGGCTGCCGTTGACCACGAAGGTGCCGGTCAGCCCGGCGGCGAAGCTGGCGCCGCTGAGACCGACCAGGTCGCGGTTGATGTCCACCCGTTCGCCGTGCTTGGCCGCGAAGCTGCGCGACGTCGCCGCGCTCTGGGCGACGATCAGCACGAAGCAGGCGAACGCGATCGAGGCGGCCTTGACCACGTCGTTGACGCCCAGGCCGCCGGGGAGCCCGACCGGCGGGAACCCGCCAGTCAGGGAGCCGACCACCGAGACTCCGTGCTGCTTGGCGTCCGTCGCGGTGGAGATCAGGATCGAGAGGACCACGGCGACCACGGCGCCGGGGACGACGGGGAGGATCTTCTCGAACCCGACGATCAGGACCACCGTGCCGATCGCGAAGGCGACCGTGGCTCCGTTGGCATCGGACAGGTGGGTGATCGTGTGCCACTGCTGCTGGAACCAGTTGCCGGTCCCCTTCGCAATGCCGAGCATGGCCGGGACCTGGCCCGAAAGCACCGAGACACCCACACCGCTGAGGAAGCCGACCAGGACGGTGGCGCTGAGGAAGTTGCCGATGAAGCCGAGCTTGAGCAGCCGAGCCAGGATCAGGAAGAACCCGCAGATCAGGGCGACCATGCTGCACCAGGCCAGCCACTCCTGGCTGCCCGGAGTGAGCCCGGAGACCCCCAGCCCCCCGAGCCCGGCGGCCAGGATCGCCGCCGTGGCCGAGTCGGCGCCCACCACCAGCAGCCGCGACGAGCCGAGCAGCGCGAACAGCAGCGTCGGGAAGATGATCGTGTAGACGCCGGTCACGATGGGGGTCTGGGCGATCGAGGTGTAGCCCATGACCTCGGGAATCGCGATCGCCGAGAGCGTCAGCCCGGCGACGATGTCGCGGGACAGCCACGCCAACTGGTAGCCGCGCAGCGACTCGGGCAGAGGGTTCACACCAGGTTCCTTCCAGAGCGTGCCGACGCCCGGCCGGCGGCACACTCTCCCGAGACGGGCCGGTGCGGGCATCACCCCGTGCGGGTGATGCTCGCACCGCGGGGCTCAGCCGACGCGGCGACGGTAGTGCTCGCGCCAGATCAGCCTGTGGACCGGAACCCAGCGTGGGATGTCTCGAAGGACGGGGATCCACGGCAGGCACAGCAGCAGCAGGGTCAGGCCCATCATCAGCATCCAGACCTGGGCGTCGGCGTTCTCGGAAGTGGAGAACGGCTTCACCTGGTACCAGAACGTGTAGAGCCACATCCAGGGCTGACCAGGGTAGTTGCCGACCTCGTTCATCATGCCCCACTGGTCGCCGCCGAGATGGTCGGCGACGGCTTGGTCCTCCAAGTAGGCGCCGTCGGAGAGCAGCAGCATGCTGCGCGTCGCGTCCCCGCCGTAGAACGTGCCGGACGACGTGAGTGCCCCTTCGAGACCGCCGCCGCGGGCCAGGCTCAAGAACCCCAGAGTCAGGACCGGGACGGGCCCGTAGTCCCCTGGGGCGACCTTGGTCTGGTCACCGTTCGGGGCCTTGGCCAGGGCATCGCCGTACGCGCTGGCCCACGCTGCCTGCTGCTGGGACGACGCGCCCCGCCATTGGGCGAGAGCCTGCTGCACGTTCGGGTCTCGCACCGAGCCCAGGGGCTGCAGCACCAGGTCCGCGGAGTTGACCGGGTTCCCGACGCCGCCCCACTTCTGGAGCTTCAGGCCCAGCACGGACTGACCCTCCGAGGCATGGTTGTACGGCGCACCGTACGTCGCGCTGGTCGTGGTCCCGGCGAGCTCACCGGTCGCCGTCGCGACGACGTCCGCCGGTGCGTTCGTCGCCCAGTCGGACATGCTGATCGCGTGGTCGTCGGGCGAGGAGAAGATCCCGGCCAGCACCAACGACAGTCCGGTCATCACCGCCAGGGCGATCACGAACTCCTTGACCAGGTCGTAGGAGCGGGTCGGGTAGTCGTGCGAGTCGCGGGTGACCCGCTTGCGGTGCGCGAGCGTGGTCATGACGACGTCTCCTCGTCGCCCAGGGGCGGTACGACGCCGTGACGCCGGACCATCAGGATGTGCAGGACGGCGATCGCACCGACCGCCAGGGGCAGCAGCACGATGTGCCACATGAGCATCTGCGCCGGGTTGAGCACGTTCATGAACGAGCCCACGCCGATCGAGTTGATGCCGTCCTTGGCCTCGCCGCTGATCCACTGCGAGGAGAAGTTGGTCTGGGTGAGGTAGCCGGTGAACGCGGTGCCGATCGAGGTCACGAAGGCGATGACGCCGGTGGCCCAGGTCAGACCGCGGTGCCCGCGCCAGGCGGCCATCCAGAACTTGCCCCAGAGGTGGATCACCATGCAGGCGAAGAAGAGCTCCACGCTCCACAGGTGCACGGAGTTCACGAAGTGGCCGAGGCCCGAGGTATGCCACCACAAGGAGCCGCCGATGGAGAGCACGACCCCCGAGCCGACCACCACGAGCAGCCCCGCGAGGGTGAGCACGCCGAAGACGTAGATCCAGGAGGCGACGTACGCCGGCTGGCGGTCCGGGAGCACCTGGTCGGCGGGAAGGGTGCGGGACAGCCGGTCCTTGAGAGCTGCGGTCCAGGTGCGCTCCGACCCCGGAGAGACGGTCGTCATGGCAGGCGCTCGGGATCCTCGACCGGGGCAGGCGCCTCGGTATGGCCGTGTGGGAAGGGCAGCAGGAGCGCGAGGACGAACACCCCGATCATCAGCAGGATGATGAGCAGGTTCGTGAGGCTGATGCTCACGACGCCCCAGGTGACGTACTTGCCGGCTGAGAACACGCTGTCCACGGGCCGACCTCCTTTCGCGGGAGACCGCTATGCCCTCAGGGTGCGCAGATCCCGCGAGGGACCGACCCTGGTCAACGTCCCCGAGATCAGGGTCTTTGGTCCTGGAACGCCCGGTAGATAGTCAGGTAATAGTCAGGTGGAGGCGACCGCGAGCCGGCCCTTGAGCAGCGGCCTGGCGGGGTGCGGTCGCTCGCCGAGAGCGGCCAGGCACACCTCGAGCACCTCGACGTCGTAGGGCGCGATCTCGCAGTAGCGCACCACGGCCGTCGGATCGGGGTTGGCGAGCAGCGCCTCCCGGAGCGCGACCGCGACGTATTCGCCGAGCTCGACCAGGGCCGGCGACTCGGTGCCGGGCAGGAGGTCGCCGCCGTAGCTGGCGACCGCGCGGGCCGCGTCGCCCTCACGGAGGGCGTCGAGGACGTCGTCGACGTCGGTGGCGACCGGCAGGGTGAGCCGGTAGGGGCGCGAGGCCAGCTGGCCCCCGAGCGCTGCGCGCAGGTGTGACACCTCGGCCTTGAGCGTGGACAGGGTGACCGGCTGGTCGCCGTAGACCAGCGCGTGGAGGCGGTCGAGCGAGAGCCCGTCGGGGTGGAGGGCCAAGATCGCGAGGATCTCGGTCTGGCGGCGGTTGAGGAGGAGTCGCTGGCCGTCGAGCGTGGCCTCGGCATGGCCGAGCAGGCGCAGCTGGAGCCCGGTGTCACCGTCGTCGTCCGGCAGCACCGGATGCATCGCCGACAGCGGCATCGCGGTCTCGATGAGCCGGGCCAGCACCCGGGCGGTGGCCAGGCCGATCGGGTGGGTGCGGTCCCAGGTGGTCGAGAGGTCGACCACACCGAGCTGGGCTCCGGTCACCGGGTCGTGCACCGGCGCCGCCCAGCACACCCAGTTGTGCACGATCGGCGCGTAGTGCTCGGCGCTGAACACCATGCTCGGCCGGCCGAGCCGGTTGGCCAGGTCGAGGGCGTTGGTGCCGACGGACTCGTCGTCCCAGCGGGCGGCGGGGACGAAGTTCACCGACTCGGCCTTGCGGCGCATGACCCGCCCGCCGTACGTCCAGAGGACGCGGGTCTGCGGGTCGGTGATCGCGAGCACGAGGTCGCCGTCCTCGGCCGTACGGCGGAGCTCGGCCTCGACGCGGGACACCGCCTGCTGCAGGGGCGAGTGGTCCCAGTAGGCACGCGCCTCCGACTCGTCGTCGAGGGGCGCCTCGGCGACGTCTCTCGACACCGATGGCTTGGACCGCTGCCAGCTGCGCAGGATCTCGGGACGCACCAGCGGCTCGGCCTCGTCGCCGTGCTCCACGAACGCGCTCCAGGCGCGCAGCGCGTCGAGCCGGCGGCCCCGGAGGTCGCTGGTGCTGCTCATGGATGTCCTGACTCCGCGACGGGGGTGATGCAGGTCACGGTAGCGCGCACCACCGCGTCGTCCCAGCGTCGTCCGCGCTGGTGCGGACCAGCTCGTCAGTCGTGGTGGATGCGACCGTCGCGAGCGGCCAGCCGATCACCGCTGCCACCCCACCGGCCGGCGATCACCTCGGCCGCGATCGAGATCGCGGTCTCCTCGGGCGTGCGGGCGCCGAGGTCGAGGCCGATCGGGCTGGACAGCCGCGCCAGCTCGGCCTCGGTCACGCCGGCCTCGCGGAGCCGGGCCTCGCGGTCCTCATGCGTACGCCGCGAACCCATCGCGCCGACGTAGGCGACCTCGGGCAGCCGGAGCGCGACCTCGAGGAGGGGCACGTCGAACTTCGGGTCGTGGGTGAGCACCGTGATCACGGTGCGGCCGTCGAGCTCGCCGGCGTCGCGCTGCTTCTCCAGATAGCGGTGGGGCCACTCGACCACGACCTCGTCGGCGTCGGGGAAGCGGGTGGCGGTCGCGAAGACGGGGCGGGCGTCGCACACGGTGACGTGGTAGCCCAGGAAGCTGCCGACGCGGGCCACGGCCGCGGCGAAGTCGATGGCGCCGAAGACCAGCATCCGCGGCTTGGGGGCGAACGCCCAGACGAAGACCCGCATGCCCTCACCGCGACGCTCGCCGTCGGGCCCGTAGGTGAGGGTGGCGTTGGTGCCGCTGGCCAGCAGGCCCATCGCGTCGTCATGGACGGCGTCGTCGGCGCGGGGCGAGCCCAGCGACCCGGACACGGGCTCGTCCGGGTGGATCACGACGCGGCGGCCGAGCCGGGCCGGGTCGGGATGCTCGATGACGGTGGCGACTGCGACCGGACGTCCGGCCTCGAGGTCGGCGGCGAGGTCCTCGAGCTCGGGGAAGGTCTCGCGAGAGACCTTCTCGACGTACACGTCGAGGATCCCACCGCAGGTCAGCCCGACGGCGAACGCGTCGTCGTCGGAGATGCCGTAGCGCTGGAGCACCGGTGTGCCGGAGGCGACGACCTCCTGGCCGAGCTCGTAGACGGCGCCCTCGACGCACCCGCCCGAGACCGAGCCGACCGCCGTGTCATCGGGGCCGACCAGCATGGACGCGCCCGCTGGGCGCGGAGCGGAGCGGAAGGTCGCCACCACGGTGCCGACACCGACCTCGTGGCCGTCGCGCCACCACTGGAGCAGCTCGGGGAGCACCTCACGCACGGGACACCTCACGCATCGGCCAACACCTCGACCAGGTCGGCGTACGTCGCGAGCGAGTGCCCGGCGACGAAGTCGTCGCAGTAGGGAAGGGCCGCGAGCACGCCCTGCTGGACGGCCTCGTAGCCGTCCTTGCCGCGGTGGGGGTTGACCCAGACCACGCGGTGGGCGACACGTCGCAGGCGAGCCATCTGCTCGCCGAGGAGTGCCGCGTCGCCTCGTTCCCAGCCATCGCTGAACACAACCACGACGGCCCCCCTCGCCATTCCGCGCTGGCCCCAGCGGTCGAGGAAGAACCGCAGCGTCTCGCCGAGGCGGGTGCCTCCCGACCAGTCGGGGACGGTCTCGCCGGCCGCGACCAGCGCGCGCTCGGGATCGCGCAGACGCATGGCCCGGGTGAGGTGGGTGAGCCGGGTGCCGATGGTGAACGTCTCGACGTTGCCGATGCCCTGGGTCAGGCGATGGGCGAGCCGCAGCAGGGCGTCGGCGTAGGACGACATGGAGCCGCTGACGTCGACGAGGAGGACGACCCTGCGGGGGCGGGTGGTCCGGCGACGCCACTCGATCTCGGAGGGTTCGCCGTGCCGTCGCAGGCTGGCGCGCAAGGTGCGGGAGGCGTCGACCCGGCCCCGGTGCCAGGCCTGGTGGCGCGCCGTACGACGCAGGGGCGGGCGCGGCTGGAGGGTCGCGAAGAGGGTGGCGAGCCGGTGCTTCTCGGCCGGCGTGAGGCCCGCGACGTCGCGGTGGCGCAGCACCTCGGCGGTGCTGGCGGCCGCGCGGATCACGTCGTCGGCGACCTCGGGCACGTCGGCGCCGTCCTCGAGCGGGAGGTCGGTGAAGCTGGTCTCGGCGCTGGGCCGCGCGGGGCGCGCGCGCGGCAGGCCGTCGCGGGCGTTGAAGAACGCCTCGAAGACCTGGTCGAAGCGCTGCAGGTCGTCGGGTCCGGCACAGAGGGTGGCGCGTCCGGCGGCCCGTACGGCGCGCGGGTCGCCGAAGCCGAGCTCGGCGGTCGCGGACAGGAACTCCTGCGCACGGTCCTGGGTGACCGGGATGCCACCGGCGCGGAGGGCGCGCGCGAACGCGAGCAGGATCTCGTCGCCACCCCTCATCGCCTGGTCGTCGCCGGTCACGGGCGCCTCACGAACGCAGGAGCTGGTCGAGGGCCTGCTTCACCCGGTCGGCGTCCTCCCGGTACTTCACCAGGGCTCCGAGGGTGTTGGCGGCGGACTCGAGGTCGAGGTCGGCGGTGCCGAGATGGTGAAGGGCGCGCGCCCAGTCGATGGTCTCGGCGACGCCGGGCGGCTTCTGCAGGTCGCTGCCGTTGCGCAGCTCCTGGACGACGCGGACGACGTCGCGCGACAGCGACGCGGACACCTCAGGTGCCCGGGAGCGGAGGATCTGGAGCTCGCGGTCGAGGCCGGGGTGCTCGATCCAGTGGTAGAGGCACCGACGCTTGAGGGCGTCGTGGAGCTCGCGGGTGCGGTTGGAGGTGAGGACGACGAGGGGCGGCGTCGCGGCCTTGACCGTGCCGAGCTCGGGGATGCTCACCTGCCAGGTCGAGAGCACCTCGAGCAGGAACGCCTCGAACTCGTCGTCGGCACGGTCGACCTCGTCGACCAGCAGCAGCGCCGGGCTCTGCTGGAGGGCGGCCAGCACCGGCCGCGCGAGCAGGAACCGCTCGTCGTACAGGCTCTTCTCGGCCTCCTCCGCTGTGTCGTGAGCGGAACCGCCCCCCGCGGCCTCGAGGGCACGCAGGTGGAGGATCTGGCGCGGGAAGTCCCAGTCGTAGAGCGCCTGGGTGGAGTCGATGCCCTCGTAGCACTGCAGGCGCACCAGCGGAAGCTCCAGTGCCTCGGCCAGTGCCTCGGCGAGCGCGGTCTTGCCCGTGCCGGGCTCGCCCTCGAGCAGCAAGGGACGCTGCATCCGCAGCATGAGGAACGCGACGGTGGCCAGCTCGTCGTCGGCGAGGTAGCCGGTCTGGCCGAGCAGGCCGACGACGTCGGCGGCTGAGGTCACCTCGTGGGGGTCCGGCATGTCCTCCAGGCTACTTCTCGCTGCGTTGGCTGGCGGTTGGACGACGCTCCGCCGCGATAGTCCCCGACCTTCTTGTCGGGTCCGCGGCTCCCGGGACGACAAGAAGGTCGGGGACTATCGAGCACGGGCTCAAGGGTGGGAGTCGACGTCCTGGCCGGAGGCCAGGTCACCGCACTCGACGAGCTCCACCTCGTGGGTCGCCAGGTAGGCGCGGGCGCCCTGGTCGCCCCCGGCCGAATCGAGGACCCCTGCCCAGTGGTCGCGACCGAGGAGGACCGGGTGCCCCGGCTGCCCGTCGTACGACGCGCGGGCCAGCACGTGGGGGGAGCGGGCGGCCCGACCGACCCGGGCCACGACTTCGGGCACCAGGTCGGGGAGATCGACCAGCGACAGCATGACGAAGCCGTCGGTGGAGTCGGTCAACGCCAGCATCCCGGCCCGGAGCGAGGCCCCCATCCCCTCTGCCCAGTCGTCAGCCACGACCACCCGCGCCGCATGGGGGAGCTCGACGAGCAGTGCTCGGGCCCGCTCGGCCTCGGCGCCGAGGACGACCGTCACCCGGCGGCAGCCACCGTCGAGCAGGTTCGTCACGCCACGCGTCAGCCACGAACCGCGGTCGTCGGCGACCAGCGCCTTGGGAGTTCCCATCCGGCGCCCGGCCCCGGCGGCCAGCAGCAGACCTTCCACGCAGCCAGCCTGTCAGACGGTCAGCTGACCGCGATCAGCGCGATCTGCATCGCCCGCAGCACCAGGATGTAGGCGAGCGGCGAGCAGATCGCCACCGCCAGCACCGGGAGGCGGGCGGTGCGCCACATCTCGCGCACAGGGGTCGAGTCGTCCTCCCGGTGCAGCAGCACCGCCAGGACCGGCAGCTGGACGACGATCCCGATCACGAAGTAGGGCACCGGGGGCACGTCGAGCGCGGTGACGGAGTGGTTGTCCCAGAGCGTGTACGACGCGATCGTCACGCCGGTCAGCAGCCCCCAGACGACGCCGGCCCGGACATGGTGGCTGGGGCCGAGGGCGATCAGGAGGATCCCCGCCGCGATCGCCAGCACGCCGGCGGCCGCGACCGGGCCGGGCCGTTGCCCCAGGACGACGGCGGCCCAGACGAAAGTGAGCAGCGGCCCGGAGCCGCGGGCCAGGGGGTAGACCAGGTTGAGCTCGCCCTCGGCGTACCCGCGCTGCAGCACGAGCTGGTAGACGAGGTGGAGCGCGGCGGAGACGGCCGCCGCCCAGAGCCACCACCACGCAGGGCGTTGCCCAGCGGCCACCACCCAGACCAGCCCGACGGGGACCCAGATCACGGCCGAGACCACGACGTACAGCCAGATGAAGGCCACCCGCGCGTCGGTCACCCGCTTGGCGGCGAGGTTCCACGTGGCGTGCAGCAGCGCTGCGGTCAGGACCAGCGCGAGGGCGGCGGGGCTCACCGGGTGAGGTCGCCGCGGACCATCCGGATCTCGAGGACGCCGGTGTCCGGCTCGGGCTTGCGGCCGCCCTCGTCGTGGAAGCCGTGGCGCCGGTAGAACGCCAGGGCGCGGTCGTTGCCGTCGAGCACCCAGAGGTACGCCGCACGGTCACCGAGGGCGGCCGCCATCAGGTCGCCGGCGACACCCGTGCCGTAGGCCCGGCGCAGCACGTTGATCGCGTAGAGCTCCAGCGGCGCCGGCGCTTCGTCGTCGCGCCCGGGACCCGCCGTGGCCATCCCGACGATGCCGTCGTCGTCGCGAGCCAGCCACCAGCCGCCACCCGAGGGCTGCGCGATCCGCTCCCGCCACCGCGCGGGCCCCACGGTCGGGTCGAGGGCGGCGAGGTAGGCCTCCGGCATCAGCTCGGCGTAGGCCTCCTGCCACACCTGCACGTGCACCCGCCCCATCTCCTCGAGCTCGTCGAGGGTCGGCCGGGAGATCGTCCAGGGCATCTCGTCACGCTCTCACAGGGGTCCTGGACGGGCGAGCGGGGTCAGCGGCAGTAGCCGAGCATCTGGCGCAGCGCGGCCTTCTCGGGCGGGTCGATCGCGAGACCGTAGCGCGACTTCACCGCGATCCAGCGGCGGGCGTACGAGCACTGGTAGCCCTTGCGCGGTCGCCAGGCCGCCGGGTCGCCGTCGCTCTTGCTCATGTTGGTGGGGCCGTCGACGGCGAGCAGCTCGCGGAGATCGTTGGCGAACGCCTCGCGCTTGTCCGTGCTCCACCGGCGGGCCCCGGACACCCAGGCCTCGGCGAGCGGGACGACGTGGTCGATCTGGATCGCCTCGGCCTGGCTGAGGTCCTTGAGGTCGGTGAAGCGGAGCGTCTTGCCCGTGTAGGGGTCGTGCCACGTGCCGGCCAGCACGTCGTGGTCGCACGAGCCCTGCTGGGCGACCTTGGTGGTGCCGGGCACGGCGTCGCGGAGCAGGACGTCGTCCCGCTGGTTGCAGCCGTTGCCGTCGGTGTCGATCCAGTCGCTGCCGAACGCGTCGCGGGCATAGCCCTCGGTGCCGACCGGCCGGGGCTGCACCGCGAGGTGCCGGAGCGCGCGGAGCGCGTCCGCCGCGGCCCCTCCCGCCGCAGTCGGTCGGGCGCTCGGGGAGTGGCTCGACGGCGAGTGCGTCGGGTGCGGGCTCGCGGACCGTCGTACGACGTGATGGGTGCGGTGGTGGGTCGGTGACCCCGCCGCGGACTCGCCGGTGTCGCAGCCGGTCAGCGCGAGGCCGAGCACCACGGCCACCACCGCCGCGATCCCCCGGACGTCATCCGAAACGTGGGCCATAGCCCCCACAACGTAGGACGTCCGCCCAGGGTCCGAGGCGAAATGCCGCAAGGCCCCGGGCGGACCCGGGGCCTTGCGTGATCGTTCTGGTGAACGGACTGGGCGAGCTGCCGGTCAGAAGTCCATGCCGCCCATGCCGCCGTCGCCACCCGGCATCGCCGCGGCCTTCTCCGGCTTGTCCGCGACGACCGCCTCGGTCGTCAGGAACAGCGCGGCGATGGACGCGGCGTTCTGCAGGGCGGAGCGCACGACCTTGGTCGGGTCGGGCACGCCCGCGGCCAGCATGTCGCCGTACTCGCCGGTCGCGGCGTTGAGGCCGTGACCCTCGGGCAGACCCGCGACCTTCTCGGCCACGACGCCACCCTCGAGACCGGCGTTGAGCGCGATCTGGCGGACGGGGGCGCTGACGGCGACCTTGACGATGTTGGCGCCGGTGGCCTCGTCCTCGGGCAGGTCGAGCTTGTCGAACGCACGGGCGCCGGCCTGGAGCAGAGCCACGCCGCCGCCGGCGACGATGCCCTCCTCGACCGAGGCCTTGGCCGCGCGAACGGCGTCCTCGATGCGGTGCTTGCGCTCCTTGAGCTCGACCTCGGTGGCCGCGCCGACCTTGATCACCGCAACACCGCCGGCCAGCTTGGCCAGGCGCTCCTGCAGCTTCTCGCGGTCGTAGTCGGAGTCGCTGTTCTCGATCTCGGCGCGGATCTGGTTGACCCGGCCCTCGATCTGGGCGGTGTCGCCCGCACCCTCGACGATGGTGGTCTCGTCCTTGGTGATGACGACCTTGCGGGCCTGGCCCAGCAGCTCGACACCGGTCGACTCGAGCTTGAGGCCGACCTCCTCGGAGATGACCTGGCCGCCGGTCAGGATCGCGATGTCCTGGAGCATGGCCTTGCGGCGGTCACCGAAGCCCGGGGCCTTGACGGCAACGGACTTGAAGGTGCCGCGGATCTTGTTCACGACCAGCGTGGACAGGGCCTCGCCGTCGGTGTCCTCGGCGATGATCAGCAGCGGCTTGCCCGACTGCATGACCTTCTCCAGGATCGGCAGCAGGTCCTTGACCGACGAGATCTTCTGGTTGGCGATGAGGACGTAGGGGTCCTCGAGGACGGCCTCCATGCGCTCCATGTCGGTCGCGAAGTACGCCGAGATGTAGCCCTTGTCGAACCGCATGCCCTCGGTCAGCTCGAGGTCGATGCCGAACGTGTTCGACTCCTCGACGGTGATGACGCCTTCCTTGCCGACCTTGTCCATCGCCTCGGCGATGATGTCGCCGACGCTCTGGTCGCCACCGGCGGAGATGGCTGCGACCGAGGCGATCTGCTCCTTGGTCTCGACGTCCTTCGACATCGCGTGCAGCTGCTCGGTCACGGCCTCGACGGCCTTCTCGATGCCTCGCTTGAGGCCCATCGGGTTGGCGCCGGCGGCGACGTTGCGCAGGCCCTCACGGACCATCGCCTGAGCCAGCACGGTCGCCGTCGTCGTGCCGTCACCGGCGACGTCGTCGGTCTTCTTGGCAACTTCCTTGACGAGCTCGGCCCCGATCTTCTCGTAGGGGTCCTCCAGCTCGATCTCCTTGGCGATGCTCACACCATCGTTGGTGATGGTGGGCGCGCCCCACTTCTTCTCGAGGACGACATTGCGGCCCTTGGGGCCGAGCGTGACCTTGACCGCGTCGGCGAGTTGGTTCATCCCTCGCTCGAGCCCGCGGCGGGCCTCCTCGTTGAAAGCAATCAGCTTCGGCATGGTTCCCGCGATTCCTTCTAGGAGTCGGTACGACGTGTGGCGGCCGGAGCGCTGCCCGCGACGGACGGCCGGGCTGCCCGGCGGACCCTTCCCGCCGGCGTCCCCGACCTCAGCTCACCGGTCCGGTTGTGTTGTCACTCTCGACCCGAGAGTGCCAGCGTCATGTTTAGCACTCGCACCCCCCGAGTGCAAACAGTGGGGGCTCCCCGACTCCGCCCGGGAGGCAGTAGGTTCTGCGCCGTGAGCCGCCCGTCCGACACCCGCCGCGGGATCCGCCTGCCCGAGCTGGCCAGCATCGACCGCGCCGCCCTCGACCGCCTCCTCGACAGCGCCCTGGTGGGCCATTTCGCCCTGGTCGCCGATGACGGCACTCCCGCCGTCCTGCCGACCGCGGTGGTCCGCGACGGCGACCGGGTGCTCTGCCACGGCTCGACCGGCTCGAGATGGATGCGCCGGCTCGCGACCGGGGTGCCCACGGCGCTGGCCGTCACGTCGTACGACGGGCTGGTGGTGGCGCGCAGCGCCTTCGAGTCGTCCATCCACTACCGCTCGGCGGTGATCTTCGGCTCCTGCACGCCGGTCACCGATGACAAGGAGCACGTGCTCGACCTCGTCACCGACCGGCTCGTGCCCGGGCGGGTGGCCGAGGTACGCCGACCGACCCAGGCCGAGCTCGCCGCCACCCTGGTGTTGTCGCTCCCGATCGAGGACTGGTCGCTGCGGATCTCCGACGACTGGCCCGAGGACGGGCCCGACGACGTGGCCGGGACCGCGTGGGCCGGAGTGGTGCCGCTGGCTCCGGCCTGGGGCGAGCCCCTCCCGGCGCCCGACCTCGCCGAGGGGATCGAGGTGCCGCCCTCGGTACGGCGGCTCAGCCGGCCACCAGCTGGCTGATCGTGAACGCCGCGCCACCCGGGTCGGCCACGACCGCTTGACGGAACGACGGAGGTGCGTCGTAGGGGCCCGCCAGCACCGTCCCGCCGAGCCGGCTGACGTCCGCGACACCGCGGTCCACGTCGTCGATCCAGAAGTCGGTGCCCCAGCCGGTCTCGGCCCCACCCGACGACGGCAGCATCACGGCCACCACGTCGCGGGGGACGGGCTGGTGCTCCTCACCGCCGACGTAGCCGGGCCGCCGCAACAGGGTGGCCGGGCCGAACGGCTCGCTCTCCCAGCCGAACACCGCGGCGTAGAAGCGGGAAGCACGGTCGGTGTCGTCGGTCTGCAGGGCGTTCATCGACCAGGCACCCGGGGCGTTGACGAGCTGGGCACCCTGCCGGGCACCCGGCTCCCAGCCGCAGAAGAGGGCGCCCAGGGCGTCGGTGTAGACGCCGAGCCGGCCCACGTCTCCGAAGTCGACGACCTCCTCGAGCACCCGGCCCTCCGCCTGCCGCACCCGTGCCGCCGTGTCGGCGAGGTCGTCGACGCAGATCTCCATCACCCACGCCGCGGCGGCTGCCCCGTCCGGCATCGAGCCGATGGCGGCGACCTCGCGGCCGTCCTTGCGGCCGAGCGCGTAGGGCGCCAGGTCAGCGGGCCCGCTCTCCATCTCCCAGCCGAACAAGCCCTCGTAGAACACCCGGGCGGCGGCGACGTCCGGCTGGAGGTTGGTCACCCAGCACGGCACTCCTGCGGGATAGCTGTCTCGCACGGACATCTCTCATCTCCTCGTCCTTGATCGTGACCAGATCTTAGGCAGGTCTACTTGGTTTTTCCAAGTATTTAGTTGGAAATCAGGTCGTCCGGGCTAGGATGCCCGCATGGCAGGCAAGCGCTCGTACGGCGACCCGTGCGGCATCGCCCGGGCGCTGGACGTCGTCGGCGAGCGCTGGGCGCTGCTCGTCGTGCGCGAGCTCGTGCTCGGCCCACAGCGGTTCACCGACCTCAAGGCCCACCTGCCGGGGATCGCCACCGACGTGCTCTCCCAGCGGCTGCGCCAGCTCGAGCAGGCGGGAGTCCTGCGGCCCGTGGCGCTGCCGGCCCCGGCCTCGGGTCGCGCCTACGAGCTGTCCGGTCGGGGCCGCGAGCTGGAGCCGGTGCTGCACGCACTCGGCCGGTGGGGCAGCAGGGAGGGCCTGGAGGCGGCCAGGCACGAGATGAGCGTCGATGCCTTCGCGGTCGCGCTGTCCACGGTCTTCGACCCGGCGCGGGCACGCGGTCTCGAGGCGACGGTGGCCCTGGTCGTCGACGACGATCCCCTGGTCGCGGAGGTCCACGACGGCCTGCTGGAGCTGCGGCGCGGCCGCGCCGAGCAGCCCCATGCTCGCATCGAGGGGACGGTCGCCGGGCTGCGCGAGGTGCTGTGGCGCAGGCGGCCGCTGGCCGAGGCCGAGGCGGACGGGTCGGTCGTGGTGGGCGGCCTGCGATCGGTGGTCCGCCGGTTCGTCACCCTGTTCCCGCCACCGGTCCCACGGGGGTCCGACAGCCACGGATGAGGGCCGTAGGGTCGGGCCCATGCGAACCGCACTGCTCGCCGACCTCGCCCAGCGCACGGACGCCCTCCGCGACGAAGGGCTGTTCAAGAGCGAGCGGGTGATCGCCTCCCCGCAGACCGCCCACATCACGTTGGCCGACGGCAGCCAGGTGCTCAACCTGTGTGCCAACAACTACCTCGGACTCGCCGACCACCCCGAGCTGGTGCAGGCGGCACATGCCGCGCTCGACGCGCACGGCTACGGGATGGCTTCGGTGCGCTTCATCTGCGGCACGCAGACCGTGCACACCGAGCTCGAGGCGGCACTCAGCACGTTCCTCGGCACCGACGACACGATCCTCTACTCCTCGTGCTTCGACGCCAACGGCGGACTGTTCGAGACGATCCTCGACGAGCAGGACTGCGTGATCTCCGACGCCCTCAACCACGCCTCGATCATCGACGGGATCCGGCTGAGCAAGGCGCAGCGGATGCGCTACGCCAACAACGACATGGCGCAGCTGGAGCAGTGTCTGCGCGACGCAGCCGGCGCCCGCTACCGGCTGATCGCCACCGACGGCGTGTTCTCGATGGACGGCGTCATCGCCGACCTGCGGGCGATCTGCGACCTCGCCGAGCGGTACGACGCGATGGTGATGGTGGACGACTCCCACGCGGTCGGCTTCGTGGGGGCCGGCGGCCGCGGCACGCCCGAGTACTGCGAGGTGATGGGCCGCGTGGACATCATCACCGGCACCCTCGGCAAGGCCCTCGGCGGCGCCAGCGGCGGCTACACCAGCGGCCGCAAGGAGATCATCGACTGGTTGCGGCAGCGGTCGCGGCCCTACCTCTTCAGCAACTCGCTCGCGCCGGCGATCACGGCCACCACGCTGCACGTGCTCGAGATGCTCCGGCCCGACAACGACCTGCAACGACAGCTGCAGCGCAACGCGACCAGGTTCCGGGCGGGCATGGAAGCGGCCGGCTTCACGCTCGCCGGTGCCGGCCACCCGATCATCCCCGTGATGCTCGGCGACGCGAAGGTCGCAGGCGAGATGGCCCAGCGACTGCTGGCCAAAGGCGTCTACGTGATCGCGTTCAGCTTCCCGGTGGTGCCCCAGGGCAAGGCCCGCATCCGCACCCAGATGTCCGCCGCGCACAGCGACGAGGACATCGACCGCGCGGTCGCGGCGTTCACCGAGGTCGCCTCCGAGATGGGGCTGCCGGCATGAGAGCGCTGGTGAAGGCCGCTGCCGAGCCGGGCCTGTGGATGCAGGACGTGCCGCAACCCGAGCCGGGCGACGGCGAGGTGCTGATCCGCGTCCACAAGACCTCGATCTGCGGCACCGACCTGCACATCCTCCACTGGGACCCGTGGGCCCAGGCCACGATCCCCGTGCCGATGGTGGTCGGCCACGAGTTCATGGGTGAGATCACCGCGCTAGGTCCCGGCGTGCGCGGTCTGCAGATCGGTCAGCGCGTGGCCGGCGAGGGTCACGTCTGGTGCGGGCACTGCCGCAACTGCAAGGGCGGTCGGCGCGAGTTCTGCCACCACCACACCGGCGTCGGCGTCACCAGGCCCGGCGCGTTCGCCGACCACATCGTGATCCCCGCGCAGAACGTGTTCGTGGTTCCCGACCACATCAGCGACGACGTCGCCGCCGTGCTCGACCCCCTGGGCAATGCCACCCACACAGCTCTGCGCTTCGACGTGGTGGGCGAGGACGTGCTGATCACGGGCGCCGGCCCGATCGGTGTCCTGGCCGCTGCGATCGTGCGACACATCGGTGCCCGCCACGTCGTGGTCACCGACGTGAACCCCTACCGGCTGGCGATGGCGCAGGCGCACGGCGCCAGCCGCGTCGTCGACGTCCGCAGCGCTGAGCTCCCGCCGGTGATGGCCGAGCTCGGGATGACCGAGGGCTTCGACGTCGGGTTGGAGATGAGCGGCGCCGAGGTCGCGTTCAACCAGCTGCTCGACTCGATGAACCACGGCGGACGGATCGCGCTCCTCGGGATCCCCGGCGGCCCGATGACCCTCGACCTGAACGACGTGATCTTCAAGGGCCTCGAGATCCAGGGCATCTACGGCCGTCGCATCTTCGAGACCTGGTACAAGATGGCCGCGATGCTCCAGAGCGGGCTGGACGTCAGCGGCATCGTCACCCATCGCCTGCCGGCCGATCGCTACGAGGAGGCGTTCGAGATCGTCGGTCACGGCGAGTGCGGGAAGGTCATCCTCGACTGGCTGTGACGTCGTGGGACGACCCAGCGAGAACTCCCGCTCGCGAACGTCGATCGGGCGTCGCCGCGTCGTCATCCCCATGACACGTCCCCACCGAGAGGAAGCGCCATGACCGACTACGTCATCCTGTTCCCCGCCGACAGCGAGGCCGCGTGGAACGCCGGCACCGCGGAGGACCACCAGGCGGTCTACGACACCGACCGTGAGTTCGCGCGCCTGCTCGAGCAACGGGGAGGCCGGATCACCGGCGGCGCCGAGCTGGCCGACACCCGGCGTACGCACGTCATCCGTCGTGGCCCGCAGGGCACCGCGCTGGTCACCGACGGCCCGTTCGCCGAGTCCGCCGAGCAGCTGTCGGGCTTCTACCTGGTCACCACGGACGACGAGGAAGGCCTGCTGGAGGCCGCCCAGGTGCTGGTGCGGTCACATCCGGCCGTCGAGATCCGGCCCGTCGAGGAATGACGGGCCTGTCGATTTCGGTGGTGCCCCGCCGTCATCGCGATGACAGACCCAGCCCGACCGAGAGGACCCACCATGGCCAAGTACGTCGTCCTGATCCCCGCCGACGAGGCCGCCTGGGAGTCGACCGCCCAGGAGGAGCGGGACCGGACCTACCAGGCCCACTCGGAGTTCGCCGCGCTGCTCGCCGAGCGCGGCCACCACTTCGTCGAGGGCGCCGAGCTGGTGCCGTCCAGGCAGGCCAAGATCGTCTCCGGCTCGCTGGACCAGGTGACCGTGACCGACGGCCCCTACGCCGAGGCGGCCGAGCAGCTGAGCGGGTTCTACCTGGTCGACACCGACGACCTCGACGACCTGCTCCGGTGCGTGGGCCGACTCTGCTCGGCCGAGGGCCGGCTGGAGGTGCGGCCCTACCAGGGCGACGGCACGTGACCGTCCGGGGCCGCACCCCTCGGCCGGACCTCTGGCCGGACCGGCGTAGCGGACAGGACGGATGGAACACCGTCTCGGGAACACCCCGGCCGACCCCGCTGGCACCCGCGGAGCCTCACGACGTACCTTCCTGGCAGGGAGCACCCTCGCCGCAGGGGCAGCCGCAGGAGGTGCCTTCATGTCCGACGCCGAGGCCGCAGACCGGCACGGGCTGCACGGGGGGCACGGGTCGCACGCCCTGCCCCCGCAGTGGCCTGACGGACCCGGCCGGTCCAACCGGCCCCAGCGCACCGACCCCACACTCCGGCGGATCCTGGCCGACATCGACCCCGACCGGATCCGGCACACGATCGAGACCCTGGTCGGCTTCGGCACCCGGCACACGCTCTCCACGCAGACCGACCCCCACCGTGGGATCGGTGCCGCGCGCGACTGGATCCTCCACGAGCTCCGGTCGTACGCCGCGGCCTCCGGCGGGCGGATGACCGTCGAGCTCCAGTCCTACCTGCAGCCGGTCGGCGAACGGGTCGACGTGCCCACCGAGATCACCAACGTGGTCGCCACCCTCCGGGGATCGAAGGACCCGGGCCGGACCTACGTGATCTCGGGGCACTACGACTCCCGCGTCACCGACGTGATGAACCGCGTCGACGACGCGCCCGGAGCCGACGACGACGCCTCGGGTGTCGCCGTCTCGATGGAGTGCGCCCGGGTGCTGGCGACGCACGGCCCGGACGCCACCATCGTGTTCCTGGCCGTCGCCGGTGAGGAGCAGGGTCTCTACGGCTCGAACCACGCCGCCGCGCAGCTCAAGCAGGCCGGTGCCGACGTCCAAGGCATGCTCAACAACGACATCGTGGGCTCCAGCACGGCCGACGACGGCACCCGTGACCGCCACAGCGTGCGCCTGTTCGCGCAGGGCATCTCCCGGCCGCCCACGGCCGGCGACCAGCACCTGATCGAGGTCGACGGCGAGAACGACACCGCCCCGCGCGAGCTCGGCCGGTTCCTCACCGAGGTCGCGACCCGCGAGGCGACCGGGATGGAGGTGCGCCTGATCTACCGCCTCGACCGCTTCCTGCGCGCCGGCGACCAGCTGTCCTTCCTTCAGCAGGGCTACCCGGCCGTGCGGTTCACCGAGCCGCACGAGAACTTCGCCCACCAGCACCAGGACGTCCGTGTCGAGGACGGCGTGCAGCTCGGCGACCTGCCGCAGTTCGTCGACCACGACTACGTCGCCGGGGTGGCGCGGGTGAACGCCGCCGGCCTCTGGTCGCTGGCCACCGCGCCCGGCACCCCGCGGGACGTCAGGGTCAACGTCACCGACCTCACCAACGACACGACGCTGAGCTGGACCGTCGACCCGGCAGCCGCCGGCTACGAGGTCGTCTGGCGCCCGACCATCGAGCCGGTGTGGACCCACGTGCTCCGGGTCGGGCAGGTCGGCACGATCACGATCCCCCACTTCTCCAAGGACGACGTCCTCTTCGGGGTGCGTGCGATCGGCGCCGACGGCAAGCGCAGCCCGGCGGCGTTCCCGCTGCCCGGTTGAGCGACGTACCCACGGCACTCTCCTCCGACCAGAACGTCGGGGACTACCGGCCCCAGCGAGATAGTCCCCGACCTTCTTGTCGCCTCGACCGCCCTGGACCCAACCAGAACGTCGGGGACTATCTGTCGATCCACGTGGGCCAGGCGCGTCATCGCGATGACAGACTCACCAACGAGAGGATGGAGAGCCGATGAAGTACGTCGTGCTGATGGCCGCCACCGAGGGCGACTGGGATGCCGCCGGCCCCGAGGAGCGACAGCAGGTGATGGACGCCCACACCGCGTTCCACGCCGCTGTCACGCAGCGGGCCGCGATGCTCGCGGGCGAGGCGCTGGCCGACTCCAGCCGGGCGCGGACGCTGCGGCACCGCGACGGCCAGGCGGTCGTCACCGAGGGCCCCTACGCCGAGGGGGTCGAGCAGCTGGGCGGCTTCTACCTGCTCGAGGCCGACTCGGAGGAGACGGTGCTCGACCTGTGCGCCCTCCTGCCGTCGTCGTACGCCGTCGAGGTGCGGCCGGTGATCGAGATCGAAGGGTATGAAGACACCCGCGACTGGGAGTGACGCCTTCGCAGCCGCCCTCGAGGTCGCCTGGCGCGACCAGTGGGGGCGGCTGACGGCGCTGCTGGTCGCGCAGTACCGCCGGCTCGACCTGGCCGAGGACGGTCTCGCCGACGCCTTCGAGGCAGCGGCGCGCACCTGGCCGCGCGATGGCGTGCCGACCAACCCCCCGGCCTGGCTCCTCACCAGTGCCCGCCGCCGGATCCTCGACCGGCTGCGGGCCGAGGCGGTCGCCGCCAGGCGGCTGCCGGTGCTGGCGGTCGAGGCCGAGCTCCAGGAGGGGGCGCAACGCGTGATGCTGAGCCTCCCGACCGGTGACGAGCCGGTGGGCGACGAGCGTCTCCGGCTGGTGATGCTGTGCGCGCACCCCGCGTTGAGCCGGGAGAACGCCGTGGCGCTGACGCTGCGGATGGTGATCGGCGTGAGCACCTCCGACATCGCCCGGCTGTTCCTGGTGCCGAAGCCGACGATGGCCGCGCGGCTGACGCGCACGCGCAAGAGCCTGGCCGGCGAGCGGTTCGAGGTGCCCACTGGCGCCGTCCTGGAGCAGCGGGTCGGGCGCGCTGCCGACGTCGCCTACCTGGCCTTCACCGCCGGCTACGCCCCGCCGTCCGGACCCGAGCTGGTGCGCACCGACCTGGCCGCGGACGCGGTCCGGCTGGCCCGCCTGCTGCGCGACCTGCTGCCGGCACGGGTGGAGCTGGACGGGCTGCTGGCGCTGATGCTGCTGCAGCACTCGCGACGCGACGCCCGGCTGCACGACGGGCGGCTGGTGCTGCTCCCCGACCAGGACCGGTCGCGCTGGCACCAGGACGAGATCGCGGAGGCGCTGGCGATCCTGACCCCCCACGTGACCACCGCGCCCGGCACGCCGTACCTCCTGCAGGCGCTGGTGGCCGCCGAGCACGCCGTCGCGCCGCACCCCGACGCCACGGACTGGCCCCGCATCGTCGCGCGGTACGACGAGCTGGTCGCGGTCGCGGACTCGCCCGTCGTCCGGCTCAACCGGGCGGTGGCGGTCGCGGAGGCGGACGGCCCGCTCGCCGGCCTCCGCGCGCTGGACGGGCTCGTCGTACCCGGGCACCGGCTGCCGGCCGTCCGGGGCGAGCTGCTGGCGAAGACCGGCCGCACCGACGAGGCCCGCGCCGAGCTGACCCGGGCCGTCGCGCTCTGCGACAACGACCCGGAGCGCGCCCACCTCAGCGATCGCCTCGCCGCCCTGGACTGACCCGCGTCTGAAGCGGCACCGGGCGCCAGATGACCGGTCGTCAGGTGAAGGTGTACCGGTCGACGGTGGCGGTGGCACTCCTGCCACCGCCGGTGCGGACGGTGACGTGGACCCGGCCGGCGGCGTGCTTCGACGACCGGACGGTGATCTTGGTCGAGGACACCACGGTGACATGGGTGCCGGCGGTGGTGCCGAAGCGGACCGTGGCCCCCGACACGAAGCCGCTGCCCAGGACGGTCACCAGCGTGCCGCCGGCGTGGGGGCCGCGGTGCGGCGACACCGAGGTCACCTTGGGTCTGGCCAGGAACCGGTAGCGGTCGGCGGTCGAGGTCGCGCTCGTGCCGTCGGGGGTGGTGACGGTGACGTGCACGGTGCCGGCCGCGTGCGCCGGCGTGTGCACGGTCATGCTGGTGTCCGACAGCAGGTGCACCGTCGTGCCGCTGGCGGTCCCGAAGTGCACCGCAGTGGCGCCGGTCAGGTGGGCGCCGGTGATCGTCACCGTCCGGCCGCCGCCGGGCGGGCCGCTGGTCGGCGCGACCGCCGTGACAGTCGGAGCCGGGCCCACCGGCGTGTAGGTGAACCGGTCGTTCGCCACGACGGCGCTGACGCCGGCGGAGGTCACGACCTTCACGTCGACGATGCCCGCGACCCCGGCCGGGGCGGTCGCGCTGACATGGGTCGCGTCGGTGATCGTGAAGGTGGCGGCCACCCCGCCGAACCTCACTGCTCTCGCGCCCGGGAAGCCGCTGCCGGTGATGGTGACGGTCGTTCCACCCGTGCGGGGCCCGGTCCCCGGCGAGAGGCCGGTGATGGTGGGCCGGACCGGGGGCATCGACTGCAGGCATGCCTCGTGGCCGACCTTGAAGGCGGCGTTGCTGAACTCCTCCTGGGTCAGGTAGTGGTGCCCGTTGACCGTCTGGTTCCACAACGCCCCGTTGGTGCCCGAGAGCGCGCCGTAGATGTAGGCACAGTCGTCACCGTTCTCGAAGCCGGCCGCGTCGTACCACGCGTTGCCGTTGGGGTCGGTGATCGCCTCGGCCATCTCATGGCTCAGCGGGCTGATCACGACGTCTGCGTCCTGGTCGCCGTTGGGCGACTGGATCGTGTGCGACCCGCCGAGGTTCTCCGTGGTGCACGAGAACCCGAGCGGGGAGTTGTAGACGGGGAACGGCATGGTGGCGTATGCCGTCTCGCCGCCGGAGACGATGGCGCTGTGGTAGGCGCAGTAGGCCGCGCTGGGGCTGGGGTTGATCGTGCACTGCTGGTCGCCCGGGTTGCCCGCGGAGATGCAGCTCTCGACGTGCTTGGGCAGGAACATCACGTAGAGGTGGCCGAAGTCGCGGGTCAGGCCGTGGCCCGAGACGACGGCATTCGTCTCGGAGACGATCTGCGCGTCGTCGAGGCAGGTGGTGTAGCCGCTGCTGTCGCCGTACACCGCGCCGGTGTTGAGGTGACACCCGGCGGTCGGGAACGACGTGGTGTCGGTGATCGGCGTGGCAGCCGTCATCCGGTAGTTGATGGCGCCGTTGCTGCCGGAGTACTGGAACATCGTCGCGAAGACGTTGCTGGTCTGGTCGCTGTCGGCCGCGAGGTCGGTGAGGTAGGCCGTGATCACGTTCTTGTAGGCGGCGGTGAAGGAGTAGCCCGACGGCGCCCAGAAGATCGGCGTGACGACGACCTGGTCGCCCGCCGACCGGGTACCCATCACGGGGCCGCCGTGGTTGATCAGCGGTGGTGAGCCGGGGTAGTGCGACACCGCGGCCGCCGAGCTGCTCGCGCAGTGGGCGCCCACGACGAGCGGACGCGCGATCCCGCTGATCCTTCCGACCCGCGTCGGCCCGGAGAGGTGGCTCGACGGGCACGCCTGCTGGCTCGACGCCTGGCCCGGAGAGGGGGTTGTGCCCATCAGCCCGAACGCCGCCAGCACCACCGCGGCGGTGGCCGCGGCCCGGCGACGGACGGACGCCTGCGCGCTCATGCCCGCGACCCTAGGCCCTGGCGAGGCTGAGCGCTTCGGTCTTGCGGAGGATGGCACGACCGTTGGGCAGGCGAGTCGAGAGCGTGGTCGAGCCCGGCGGGAAGACCACAGCTGGGGGTCGCGACCCCCACGAGGCGATGGACGGCGCTGCGCGAACGGCGTACGACGCCCTGCCCGCTTCGGACCGCGCCCTGACGCGGTGAGGTCGGGCCGGGCACGATGGGTCCGTGCTCACCGACCAGCAGATCTCGGCGTTGTCGCCGACCGAGCGCCGTGACCTCATCGTCAGGCTCTCGCGTCCGCTCCACGAGGTCGTGTCCGACCCCTCCTACCTGCGGCGGCAACGGCGGCTCCGGCTCGGCCTGAGCGCCCTCGCGGCAGTCCTGCTGGTCCCGTGGATCCTCTACCTGGCCTTCGCCCTGCCCAACGTGCACGCGATCCGCAACTGGGAGCTGATGTGGGTGGGGTTCGACATCGCCGAGCTCGCGCTGTTCGCCCTCACGTTCTTCCTGCTCTACAAACGCCGGCTGCTCGGCGTGCTGACCGGCGTCGCCGCCGGGGTGCTCCTCCTGTGCGACGCGTGGTTCGACATCATGACCTCTGCTCCGGGCGATCTCTGGGAGTCCGTGGCGGCGGCGGTCCTGATCGAGATCCCTCTCGCCGTCTTCTTGATGTCCGGTGCCTTCCGGGCGATCCGGATCGTGCCGGCGATGCTGTGGTTCGCCGAGCCCGGCGCCCATAGCTGGGAGGTCCGGAGCCCGATGGGCCGCGCGAAGGCCCGCCGTTCGGGAGAGGTCAGCCCCCCGCCACCGCGGGGATGACCGAGATCTGGGTGCCCTCGGGCGTCGCCGTGGCCAAGTCGTCGAGGAAGCGCACGTCGTCGTTGCCGACGTAGACGTTGACGAACCGGCGCAGCTCGCCCTTCTCGTCGACGATGCGGCCCTTGATGCCGGAGTAGCTGCTGTCGAGGTCGTCGAGGACCGCCGCCAAGGTGTCGCCCTGCGCGGACACCTCCGACTCACCGCCGGTGTAGGTGCGCAGGATGGTGGGGATGCGGACGGACACGCTCATGGTTGCTCCTCCTCGACGGGGTAGTCCGTGACGTTCGGCACCTGGGCTCCAGATCGTCACGGACACGCCGACACAAGCCAGGGGTCGGGTCAGGCGATGCCGGTGGCGGTGAAGGCAGCGTACGACGGATCGATGGTGGCGGCGGGTCCGACCGAGTCGGCGACGGCGTCGAGGGTCTTCAGGCCCATGCCGGTGTTGATCACCACGGTCTCGAGCGTCGGGTCGAGCCCGCCGGTCTCGACCAGCTTCTTCAGGCAGGCCACCGTCGTACCGCCCGCGGTCTCGGTGAAGATCCCCTCGGTGCGGGCCAGCAGCAGGATGCCCTCGCGGACCTGGTCGTCGCTGACGTCCTCGACAGCGCCGCCACTTCGGCGGCAGATGTCGAGCACGTAGACGCCGTCGGCCGGGTTGCCGATGGCCAGGCTCTTGGCGATGGTGTCGGGCTTGACCGGTCGGATCGCGTCCGTGCCGTTCTTGTACGCCGCGGCGACCGGCGAGCAGCCGGTGGCCTGGGCGCCGAAGATCGCGTAGGGCTTGTCCTCCACGAGTCCGAGCGCGATGAGCTCCTGGAAGGCCTTGTCGACCTTGGTCAGCTGCGACCCGGAGGCGACCGGGATCACGACCTGGTCGGGCAGTCGCCAGCCGAGCTGCTCGGCGATCTCGAAGCCGAGCGTCTTGGAGCCCTCGGCGTAGAACGGCCGGACGTTGACGTTGACGAACGCCCAGCCGTCCTCCTCACCCGCGATCTCGGAGGCGAGCCGGTTGACGTCGTCGTAGGTGCCGTTCACCGCCACCAGGCTCTCGGTGTAGACGGCGCTGTTGACCTGCTTGGGGCGCTCGAGGTCGCTCGGGATGAAGACCACGGTCTTGATCCCGGCCCGGGCGCCGGCGGCGGCGACGGCGTTCGCGAGGTTGCCCGTGCTCGGGCACGCCAACACCTTGGATCCGAGCTCGCGGGCGGCGCTCAGGGCGCAGGCGACGACGCGGTCCTTGAAGGAGTTGGTCGGGTTCGTGGAGTCGTCCTTGACCCACAGCCGTTCCAGACCGAGCTCGCGGGCGAGGTTGTCCGCCCGCAGCAGCCGGGTGAAGCCCGGCTCGGTGTTGGGGCTCTCGGTGATGTCGGACGGCACCGGCAGCAGCGCCCGGTAGCGCCACATGTTGGCCGGCCCGGCTGCGATCTGCTCGCGGGTGACGGCGGGGAAGTCGTAGGCGACCTCGAGCGGGCCGAAGCACTCCGGGCACGCGTAGAACGGACCGAGGGCGACCTCGTGGCCGCACTCGCGACACGAGAGCGCTCGGGCGTGCCCGAAGGCGCCCTCACGCAGCTGCGACGTGGAGGTCGGGTGGTCGGCGACCCATGCGCTCACGGGAGATTCCTCCTTCTCATCTTCCCCGGACGGCCTTCGCCACGGGACGGAATTGGCACCTGTCTCCACGACCGTCGCACTCCGATGAGTACGACGGGAGGCTCGCGGGTGGTTGCCGGGACTTCGACGGGCCGTTCCCTCAGTCCCTCTCGATGAGCTGTGACGAGACTAGCGGTGCCGTCTCACGATGCGTACGGCGATCCCACATGCTGGTCCCGAACCAGATAGTCCCCGACGAAATGGTCGTCCGGTGACGCGTCCGGACGATCATTTCGTCGGGGACTATCGGCAGGCGCGTGCGTCCGCCGTCAGCCGGCGGAGCAGGTCGAGCACACCCTCGGGACCCGGCACGACGACGTCCGCGAGGTCGACCAGCGTGCTCTCCTCCTGGGACGCCGAGCACACCAGCAGGGTCGGGACGCCCTGGTCCCGGAGCTCGGCCACGGCGTCGAAGGCCTCGACGTCACCGAGGTCGTCGCCGGCGAACAGGAACCCGCCGGCCTCGACCTCCGTGGCCAGGTCGCGGACCACCTTGCCCTTGTCCATGCCGGGCGAGCGGATCTCGACGACGTTACGGCCCGGCTCGACCACGAGCCCGTAGCGCTCGGCGGCGTCCCGCAGGGGCGGCTCGATCCGGGCGAACACCGCCCCGGGGTCGTCGAGCCGGCGGGTGTGGACGGCGATCGCGAGACCCTTGTCCTCGACGAAGGCGTCGCCGGCGTCGGCCTTGCGCAGCAGGCCGGGCAGCTCGCGCAGGAAGCCCGACAGCCCCTGCGGCGGCCGCGGCGAGACGACCCGGCGCTGGGTCGACGACCAGCGCTCGTAGCCGTACTGCCCGAAGACGAACAGCTCCCGGCCGCTCTCGCCGACCTCGCGGCCGACCACGTCGAGCCCGCCGAGCGCGAGCACCTTGCGGGCCGGGCGGCCGGTGATCACGGCGACGGCCCGCACCACCTGGGCCAGGTCGAGCAGGACGGCGGGTGCATCGGGATGGATGTGCGCGGCGTCGGGGTCGTCGACGATCGGGGCGAGCGTGCCGTCGAAGTCCAGGCCGACGACGGAGCGTGCCGCGACCGCGACCAGCGCGTCGTACCGCTGCTCGGCGCCGGGCGAGGTGAACCGCACGGGACCAGCCAACCATGACCCGCTCCGCCCTGGAGGAGCGGCCGTGGGGCAGGCCGTGGTGCAGGGTCAGCCCGTGGGCGTGGCCAGCGGTCCGGTCAGGATCAGGGTGAGCCGGTCGAGCCGCATCGGGGCGACGGCGCGCATCGTGCGGTGGATGCCGAGGTCGAGCGCCAGGAGATGGCCGGCCCGGGCGAGCCGCGGCGGGTAGTAGACCGTCGAGGCCGGGATCGTGCCGTACCAGTTGTCGGAGCCGGCGACCTGCCAGCCGGCCCGGGCGACCCGACCGGCGACCTGCGAGGCGAGCCCGCTCACGTGGGAGTTGTTGAACACCGACACCACGACCTTGCTGCGGTCGACGGTCGGCTTGGCCGGCTTGGTGTGGCGGGCCTTCGGCGGGTGGTACGTCGAGTGGTCGGCGCTCGGGGACTGCTGCGCCGCCGGCGTCACGGCGCGCTCGGTCGGCGCCGGATGCCGGGTGGCGACCCAGGCCACAGCGGCCATCGCCACGGCGACGATGGACAGGATCGTCACCGCCGAGGGGAACACGACCCCCCGCTGGTCGCGCCGTCTGGTCGGCCGCACAGGGCTCAGACCTCGAAGCCCAGGCGCCGCGCGGAGCGGGCCCGCTGGCGCTCGGCGCGCATCCGGCGCAGCCGCCGCACCAGCAGCGGGTCCGCCCCGAGGGCCTCGGGACGGTCGATGAGCGCGTTGAGCACCTGGTAGTAGCGCGTCGCGGACATGTCGAACGACTCGCGGATCGCCGTCTCCTTCGCGCCGGCGTACTTCCACCACTGGCGCTCGAACTCGAGGATCTCGCGGTCGCGCTCGCCCAGGCCCGTGGCCGTGTCACGGCTCGGGTGTGCGGCTGCGGCGTCCATCCGGTCTCCCCTACTCTCGGCCTACTGTCGGCCTGCTGTCGGCGTATCGTCGGCTGCGTCTCGACTGCCTGTCCGCGAGAAGTCTACGCGAGGAATCACAGCGATGTCATTCGCTTCCGGCGCGTCGTCCCATCTGCGGCGGCGCCAGCCTCCCCCGCCACCGGGGGAGATGGATCACACGCACGGGTGAGGTGGCTCGCACCCGCGCGTGGGTAGGGTCGATCCGTGTCCCTGACCGAGCCGGCCGACCTCGTCATCGTGGCCAACCGACTGCCGGTGGACCGGATCACCGGCCCCGACGGCGAGCCGAGCTGGCGGGTCTCGCCCGGCGGGCTGGTCACCGCCCTCGAGCCCATCATGCGGGCCAACGAGGGCGTGTGGGTGGGTTGGCCGGGCGGCACCGACACCGACACCGACCTCGAGCCGTTCGAGTACGACGGGATGACCCTCGACCCGATGGCGCTGACCGAGGTCGAGATCGAGCGCTTCTACGAGGGCTTCAGCAACGCCACGATCTGGCCGCTCTACCACGACCTCGTCGCCAAGCCGGAGTTCCACCGCGAGTGGTGGGACTCCTACGTCGCGGTCAACCAGCGCTTCGCCGAGCGGGCAGCGGAGCGGGCCGCTCGCAACGCCACCGTGTGGGTGCAGGACTACCAGCTCCAGCTCGTCCCGCAGCAGCTGCGTGAGCTCCGCCCCGACCTCCGCATCGGGTTCTTCCTGCACATCCCCTTCCCGCCGGCCGAGCTCTTCCAGCAGCTCCCGTGGCGGCGTCAGCTCCTCGAAGGGCTGCTCGGCGCCGACCTGGTCGGGTTCCAGCTGCCGGGTGGCGCAGCCAACTTCGTGCGCCTGGTCCGTCAGCGGGTCGGCCACAAGACCCATCGCGACCTGGTCTACCTCCCCGACGGCCGCACCGTCCGCGCCGCGGCGTTCCCGATCTCGATCGACTACAAGGGGTTCGAGAAGCTCTCGAAGTCCGACGACGTGCGCGAGCGCGCGGCCGAGATCCGCGAGGCGCTCGGCAACCCGACCAAGGTGTTCCTCGGCATCGACCGGCTCGACTACACCAAGGGCATCCACGCCCGGCTGCGCGCCTTCGCCGAGCTCCTGCGCGACGGCGCGTTCGACGTCGACCACGCGGTCTTCGTGCAGGTGGCGACCCCGTCGCGCGAGCAGGTCGAGGAGTACCGCCTGCTCCGCGACGAGATCGACCGCCTCGTCGGCCGGATCAACGGCGACCTCGGCGAGATCGGCCGTCCGGCCATCCACTACATGCACTCGTCCTACCCGCGCGAGGAGATGGCAGCCCTCTACTGCATGGCCGACGTGATGGTGGTGACGCCCTATCGCGACGGCATGAACCTCGTCGCCAAGGAGTACGTCGCGTGCCGCAACGACGAGGACGGGGCGCTGGTGCTCTCGGAGTTCGCCGGGGCCGCGGCGGAGCTGCGCCAGGCCTGGCAGGTCAACCCCTACGACCTCAACGGCATGAAGGCCGCACTGATGCAGGCCTGCCGCGCCGAGCCCCGTGACCGGCAGCGCCGGATGCGGGCGATGCGCCGGACGGTCAAGCAGGCCGACGTCGCGGCCTGGGCCCGCGGCTTCCTCGACGAGCTGGACGAGGTGCGTCCCCCGCACGGGAAGCGGCTCAAGCCGACCCTGGCGGGCTGACCCGAGCCCGCTGCTGGTTCCGCGTAACACCAGAGCCCCTTGCTCGTTGACCCTCTGTGGCGCGCGAATCGCCACGAGAGCCGGCGCGGGTCGGGGCATCTTCTCCGCGCCGGCTCGCCATCCGTGGTCTCGCCGGACCGTCCCGACCGCGCCGGGTGGGGCTGGAGCGGGTAACTTGCCTGTCGTGGACCTGATCCCGAAGCCCGATCAGGTCGTGTCCGCCGCCGGCAACGTCGCGCACCGCGTCGTCTACGGCAGCCTGGCCGACCTCCGGCCGATGCCGCGCACGCTCATCGACGACGGCACCCTGCGCGAGGTCTACCACTACCGGCCCGCCGCCCACGTCCGCTCCCAGGGCGACCCGGTGCTGCTGGTGACCCCACTCGCCGCGCCGGCGATCTGCTACGACCTGCGGCGCGGCTGCTCGCTCGTGGAGCACCTCGTGGACCAGGGCCGGCCCACCTACCTCGTCGAGTACGGCGCCGTCTCGTTCCGCGACCGCAACCTCGGCATGGAGCACTGGATCGAGGAGGTCGTCCCGACCGCGATCCGGGAGGCGTCCGCCCACGCGGGCGGTCGTCCGGTCCACGTGGTCGGCTGGTCCCTGGGCGGCGTCTTCGCGATGCTGGCCGCCGCCGCCGACGCGTCGCTGCCGATCGCGTCGATCACCGCCTTCGGCTCGCCGTTCGACGTCCGCGAGGTGCCGCTGGTCGCGCCGCTGCGCCCCCTGCTCAACTTCACCGACGGGCGCGGCGCCATCACCCGGCTCTACCAGACCGCCGGCGGGGCCCCGCAGCCGCTGGTGCGGTGGGCGTTCCAGCTCTCGTCGTTCCAGAAGCTCGTGACCAAGCCGATCGCGATCGCCCGCAACCTCGACGACGCCGACTACCTGGCCCAGATCGAGGCGGTCGACCGGTTCACCGCGAACATGATCGCCTACCCAGGCCGCACGTTCGGCCAGCTCTACCACCGCCTCCTCAAGGGCAACGCCCTCGTCGACGGCACCTTCGACCTCGAGGGACGCACCCTCTCGGTCGCCGACATCACGGTGCCGGTGCTGGTCTTCGCCGGCGCCACCGACGGGATCGCGCCGGTGGCCGCGGTGAAGGCCTCGGTGCCGCTGCTGTCCGGCTCCCGCGAGGTCCGGTTCGAGATCGTGCCCGGCGGACACCTCGGGATGCTGACCGGGCGCAAGGCCCGCACCACCACCTGGCCCCTGCTCGACGCCTGGATCGACGGGTGGACGGAGTCCCAGGAGCCCGCACCGCGGCCTCGTCGTACGACGACGGCGCCGACAGCACCGCGGAAGACCACGGCCATCAAGGCGGCGAAGCAGGCACCCGCCAAGAAGGCAGCCGCGAAGAAGAGGTCGCCGGCCAAGAAGACCACCGCGAAGAAGGCGGGGGTGCGGAAGCGCGTCGCCGAGGCGGTGCCGCCGGTGGACGAGACGGCCGCCGACCCGGCCGCGATCGGCGTCAACCCCCAACGTCGCTACGGCTCTGCCGACTCCCGAGCGTTGCGTCGCTGATGGCGTACGTGTTCGGCATCCCGGCCCTGGTGTTCCTCGTCGTCCTCCTCTACGGCGGGCTCAGCGGCCGGATCCGCCTGTCCTCGTGCTGCACGATCGCCGACCCGAAGCGGGACCTGCGGATGCGTGGTGCGTTCGAGGATGCCGACCTCGCGGACGTGCCGAGCGGCGGTCAGGCCCCCCCGAAGCCCGACCGCCGCTGATCGAGGACCGGCCTACCAGGCCGGAGTCGCGGTCCCGCCGTGCTTCGGGCCGAAGCCGGAGCGCAGGCCCTCGGAGGTCACCCACCACCGGCTGGTCAGGACGCTCGGCGGGGCGAGGCTGGGGCTGCGGTGCTTGCGGGTGCGAGTGGCGCGCGGGACATCGGCCGACTCCTCAGCGCGGTACTTCTTGGCCATCTGGACGGTGCTCTTGCCGCTGTAGGTGAACATCTCGGGCTCCTCATGGGCTTCGCTGGTGACCCCACCCTGCTCGGCATCCGCGCCGCGCTCTGTCCGCCTGCCGACACAGCCTCCGACAGGTTGCCGACACAGCCCGGGCTCTCGTTAGGTTGACCCCGTGGGCGCGCTGAGCGGACTCGTCGAGCGTGGGCTGATGGCGCCCGACTGGGCCGAGGCGCTGGCCCCGGTCGACGACCGGATCGCCGCGATGGGCCGCTTCCTGCGCGGCGAGCTCGCAGCCGGGCGGCACTACCTCCCCGCCGGCGACGACGTCTTCAAGGCGTTCCGCCGGCCGCTGGCCGACGTCCGGGTGCTGGTCGTCGGCCAGGACCCCTACCCGACCCCGGGGCACCCGATCGGGCTGTCGTTCGCCGTCGCCCGCGACGTACGGCCGCTGCCCGGCTCGCTGCGCAACATCTACCAGGAGCTCACGGTCGACCTCGGCATCCCGCCGGCGCCGCACGGCGACCTGACGCCGTGGGCCGACCAGGGCGTCATGCTGCTGAACCGGGTGCTGACCGTCCGGCCGCACGACTCCAACTCCCACCGCGGCCGCGGCTGGGAGGAGGTCACGGACCGCGCGATCGCGGCCCTGGCCGGACGAGGGGGCGCCGCGGTCGCCATCCTCTGGGGGCGCCCGGCGCAGACCCTCAAGCCCGCCCTCGGACCCATCCCCTGGGTGGAGTCGGCCCACCCGTCGCCGCTCTCGGCAGCGCGAGGGTTCTTCGGCTCGCGGCCGTTCTCGCGGGTCAACCGGCTGCTCGAGGAGCTAGGCGCGGCACCGGTCGACTGGTCCCTCCCCGCATGAGCCGGCCGGCTCACCACCTCACCGCGGAGAGGGGCTTCCTGAACGACCCCACCGGGCTGGTGCTCCTCGCCGGTGTGTGGCACGCGTGGTACCAGGTCTCCCCCGGCCCCACTCACGGCGACGTGTCGTGGGGCCACGCCGTCAGCCACGACCTGCTGACCTGGCGCCACCTGCCCGTCGCCATCCCCTCCGACGACGAGGAGGAGGTCTGGACCGGGTCGGTCGTCGTCGACGCCGACGACACCGCGGGCTTCGGCGCCGGCGCCCTGGTCGCGGCGTACACCCGGCACGAGAAGTCTCGCCCGCGGCAGACCCAGGCCCTCGCCGTGAGCACCGACGGCGGGCTCGGCTGGGCCAAGCAGGGCGTGGTCCTCGACATCGGCTCGGCGGACTTCCGCGACCCACGGCTGCTGCGGTACGACGGCCGGTGGGTGATGGTCGTGGCGCGGGCCCTCGACGACGCGATCGCGGTCTACACCTCGACGGACCTGCGGGGCTGGACCCACGCCTCGGACATCGCGATGCCGCCGGGCGAGGGACGGCCGTGGGAGTGCCCTGACCTCTTCGCGCTGGGCGACCGATGGGTGCTGCTGCTGAGCCGCGGGCCGGCGACGTACTACCTGATCGGCGACTTCGACGGGACGGTCTTCACTCCGTCGACGCAGATGCGGCCGCTCGACCTCGGGCCCGACCTCTACGCCGGCGTCACCTTCACCGGTGACCCCACCCGGCGGGTCCTGCTGGGCTGGCTCGACAACTGGGCCTACGCCCAGGTGCTGCCCACCGCTCCGTGGCGCGGGCAGCTCACGTGCGCCCGCGAGCTGGGCCTGGCCACCGACCCCGACGGCACGCCTTACGTCGCCCAGCAGGCGCTCGCTCCGACGACACGGGTCTGCCTCGAGGAGCCCGTCGACCTCGCGCCCGGCGTCGTCGCGTCGTACGACGACGGGCTGGTGCGGGTGACCCGCTCGCCCGACACCGTGGCCGGGTGGGCCGGCACGTGGACCCTCCCCAGCCCCGCGCCGGAGGTCGACGTCGTCGTCGACACCCACTCGGTCGAGGTGTTCACCGTGGACGGGCGCTCGCTGAGCCTGCACACTCTCCCCACGGGCTGAGAACAGCCCGCGCCCAGCGGAATAAAGTTGAAACTCGAACTATTATGGGTGACATGAACGCTCGCATGCCCGCGCTCTACCTCGGCCACGGCGCCCCGCCCCTGCTCGACGACGCGCTCTGGTCGAGCCAGCTGGCCGGCCTGGCCGCAGACCTTCCGCGACCACTGGCGATCCTGATCGTCAGCGCCCACTGGGAGTCCGCGCCGGTGATGCTCAGTGCCGACGGCGCTCCGCTGGTCTACGACTTCGGAGGCTTCGCCGAGAGGTACTACCGGATGACCTACGCGACCCCGCCGGCCACCGCGCTGGCCCAGCGGATCGCGGCGATGATGCCCGACACCGAGCCGGTGCACCAGCACCCCACCCGCGGGCTCGACCACGGCGCCTGGGTGCCGCTGAAGATCATGTACCCCGACGGCGACATCCCGGTCCTGCAGATGTCGCTGCCGACCTCCGATCCCCAGCGCCTGCTGGCGCTCGGCGAGCGGTTGCGACCCCTGCGTGACGAGGGCGTGCTCATCGTCGGTTCCGGCTTCCTCACCCACGGGCTGCCGTTCCTGACCGACTGGCGCATCGACGCCGCGGCGCCCGGCTGGTCGCAGGACTTCGACGCCTGGGCCGGCGAGGCGCTGGCCCGCGGCGACGTCGACGCGCTCGCGTCGTACCAGAAGCAGGCGCCGGGGATGCCCTACGCCCACCCGACCGTCGAGCACTACACGCCGCTGTTCGTCACCCTCGGTGCCGCCACCGATCCCGAGGAGCCGGGCGAGCAGCTGTTCGAGGGCTTCTGGATGGGCCTGTCGAAGCGGTCACTCCAGGTCGCCTGAGCTGGGCGTACTGATCGGGCAGCTCCGGCCGGCCGTGCTCCACGCGAGCCGCGTGCAGGCGGGCGTGGGCGATCGCCTCAGGCGTGCTCGCGAACAGGTGGTGCTCGTGCGCCAGCCCGTCGTACACCCCGAGGCGGCGGAGCACCTGCTCGTGCTCCGGCCGCGCGCCGGAGAGCAGCACCGTGATGTGTCGGCGCTCGAGCCGTCGGATCGTGTCGGCCAGCACGTGCGCGCCGGTCGCGTCGATGGTGGTGACCCGGGACAGGCGCAGGACCACCACCCGTACCTGGGTGACGTCGGCGAGCTCGAGCAGGAAGTCGTGTGCGACCGCGAAGAACAGGGGCCCGTCGATGCGGTAGGCCACGATGTGGTCGTCGGCCAGCGACCGCTCCTCGTCGGAGTGGTCCTCCGGGTCGAGCGGCACCTCGCCGAAGCTGACGCTGCGTGCGGTCTGCTGGAGGGCGAAGAAGCCCGCGACCACCAGGCCGATGAGCACCGCGGTGACCAGGTCGAGCGCGACGGTGGCGACCGCGGTCACGGCCAGGACGGCGGCGTCCCCTCGCGTCGAGCGGAGCAGGGCGGTGACGCTGGAGACCTTGACCATCTGGGTCGCGGTCGCGACCAGTACGCCGGCCAACGCCGCCAGCGGGATCTCGCCGACCCAGCGCGCGCCGACGAGCGCCAGCAGGACCAGCACCACGGCATGGGTGAGCGCCGCGAGGCGGGAGGAGGCGCCCGACCGCACGTTGACCGCGGTCCGGGCGATCGCCGCCGTGGCCGGGATGCCGCCGAAGAGCGGCGCTCCGAGGTTGGCGAGGCCCTGGCCGACGAGCTCGCGGTTGGAGTCGTGGCGCCCTCCGACACTCATCGCGTCCGCGACCGTGGCCGAGAGCAGGCTCCCCAGGGCCGCCAGGGCCGCGACCGCGAGCGCCGGCAGGACCAGATGGCTGAGCTGGCCGACCGGGACGAAGGGGATCGCCGGGGTCGGGAGCCGTGAGGGGATGTGGCCGATGGTGGCGGCGTCCCACCCGAACGCCGCGTTGGCGACGGTCGCGGCCACCACGGCGACCAGTGAGCCGGGCCAACGGGGGCGGGCGCGCGCCAGGGCCAGCATCAGCGCCGCAACGCCGACGGCCAGACCGAGCGGAGGCCAGACCGGTGCGGCCGCCCAGGCACGCAGTGCGTCGGCGGCCAGCACCACGACGTTCGTCGCGTGCACCTCCACCCCCAGGGCGGCCGGCACCTGCTGGAGGGCGATGATCACGCCGATGCCGACGGTGAAGCCCTCCACCACGGGGATCGGCACGAAGCGGATGAACCGGCCGGCGCCGGCATAGCCCAGCCCGAGCAGGATCACCCCGGCGAGCAGTCCGACGACGAGCACTCCCTGAGCGCCGTACGCCGCGATGATCGGCACCAGGACCACCGTCATCGCCCCGGTCGGACCGCTGACCTGGACCCGGCTGCCGCCGAACACCGCAGCCAGCGCGCCCGCCACGATCGCGGTCGTCAGCCCGGCGGCGGCTCCCATGCCGGAGCTCGCGCCGAAGCCGAGGGCGAGCGGGAGTGCCACCAGGCCGACCATCACCCCGGCGACCAGGTCTCGCCCGACGTTGACGTGCGACCAGTCGGAACGTCGCGGCAGGAGCCGGACGACGCGAGCGACGACGCCGTCCCGCGTGACGTCCGGCCCGGGCGGGGCGCCCTGGGCGACGCTCACGAGTGCCCCGGTCGGGTCAGCTCGGACTCCAGCTCCCCCTGGACGGCGATGATCCCCGACAGGATGCGGCGTGCGGCGAGCAGGAGGTCGCGGACCTCCGGGACACTCACGGAGTACCTGACCTCGGCCCCGTCGCGGTAGGAGACCACCAGCGAGGTGCGCCGCAGCACGCCGAGCTGTTGGGAGAGGTTGCTCGGCTCGATCGCGATCTCGTCGAGGAGCTCGTGGACGGCGTAGTCGCGCTCGGAGAGCAGCTCGAGGATCCGGATCCGGGCGGGGTGCCCGAGCGTCTCGAAGAACTCCGCCTTCGCCCGGTACAGGGGTATCGCCACCGTGTCCTCGCCTCCTTCGTCTGCAGCCGCTCGCCCTGCCTGGGTCCTTCCTACCTGACAATCGGACCACTTGCACAATTCTTCAGATGGTCCAGGTGCGGACGGGGTGCTCGTCCAACCGCCGGCGTGGCCTCCGCGGCCGGTGGCTCAGCGGGTGATCAGGTCGAGATCGGCCAGGTCGGCCTGGTCGGGCTCCCACCGCAGGGCGGCGGCGTTGGCGCGCACCTGGTCGCCGCGCGTGGCGCCGGCGATCACAGATGCGACGGCGGGCTGGGCGGCGAGGCCGGCGACCGCCACGTCGAGCAGCGAGAGGCCGCGGGCCTCGGCGAAGCTGGTCAGCGCCTCGATCCGGTCCCAGTCGGCGTGCTCGAGCCAGGGCGACGGGGCCGTGGCGGCGCGAGAGCCGGTCGGCGCCTCCTGGCCACGGCGGTACTTGCCGGTGAGCAGGCCGAACTCCAGGGGGAAGTAGGGCAGGATCCCCAGCCCGAACTGCTCGGCCGCCGGCGCGACCTCCGTCTCGAGGTCGCGGTGGAGCAGGGAGTAGCGGTTCTGCACCGACACGAAGCGCTCGAGCCCGGCCGTGCGCGCCGTCCAGTCGGCGTCGGCGATGCGCCAGCCCTCGAAGTTCGAGCATCCGACGTAGCGGACCTTGCCCTCGCGGACCAGGTCGGTCAGCGCCGAGAGAGTCTCCTCGATCGGCGTCACCTCGTCGGGCTCGTGGAGCTGGTAGAGGTCGAGGTGGTCGACGCGCAGCCGGCGCAGGGACGCCTCGACGGCCCGCCGGACGTAGTGGCGTGAGCCGCGGACGCTGTGGTCCTCACCGTTGGCGCCGCCCATGTCCATGCCGAACTTGGTGGCCAGCACGAAGTCGTCGCGCCGGCCCCGGAGCGCCTCGCCGATCATCTCCTCGCTGGCTCCGCCCCCGCCGTACACATCGGCGGTGTCGAGCAGTGTGACGCCGACGTCTTGCGCGGCGTCGAGGATCTCCTTCACCCCGTCGAGGTCGACGCGTCGGCCGAATGCGTTGCACCCGATGCCGACCGCGCTCACCATCAGGCCCGAGTCGCCCAGGGGGCGGTAGGTCATCTCGCTCACCCGATCGACCCTACCCAGCGGCGGAGGACTCCAGGATCGTCAGGTCGCGCACGCAGAAGCCGTGGTGCTCGTGCACCTCACCGAGCACGGTGCCGAGGCACTGCCGCACGGTGCGGCCACGGGCGTAGGGCGGCCAGACGTCGTCGTCAGGCACCGGCGCCTGCGCCCCGAGGGCCTCGGGGGTGACCTCGCTGAGCCACTCCTCCAGCTCGGCAGCCTGCGCGTCGCGGATGCTGACGACCTCGTCGAGGGTGGGCTCGAGCGAGAGGTCCAGGCCGTGCGCCTCGCGGTGGGGCTCGACCGTCGGCCCGATGCCCACCGGTGTGAAGAGGTCGGTGGAGCCCAGCACGCAGCGGCGGAACCACGAGTCGTGGACGAAGACCAGGTGGCGCAGGGTCTGCACGGCCGACCACTCGCCGTTCGCGCTGCCACGCTCGATGCCGGGAGTGGCCCGCATCCGCTCGACCGTCGACGACCAGGCGGCCATCAGCTGACGATGGGCCGCCCGCAGGTCGTCGGGGTCGTCGGAGCGGATCAGGACGCGCACCGGGTGGCGGCGGTCGAGCTCCGCCTCGACGTAGGGCATCACCGCGACGCCGTTGACGACCAGATCGGTCACCTGGCCGTCGATCTCGGCGTCCTGCATGACCACCCCGACCAGCCGGGTGTTGCTCATCAGGCACTCGCGGAACTCCGCGCCGGTGAGGTCCTGGTCGACGAAACGCTCCATGACCTCAGGTTATGGGTGGGGGCCGACAGGGGCCGATGACAGGATGAGCGGATGCGCTTCCTGTCCGTCCAGTCGTCGGTCGCCTACGGCCACGTCGGCAACTCAGCGGCCACCTTCCCCCTGCAGCGGCTCGGGCACGAGGTGTGGCCGGTGCTGACGGTGGTCTTCTCCAACCACACCGGGTACGGCGCGTGGCGGGGGCCGCTGCTCGCCCCGGACGACGTGCGGGACGTCATCACCGGGATCGAGGAGCGCGGTGTGCTGCCGACCTGTGACGGCGTGCTCTCGGGCTACCTCGGCAGCCCCGGGATCTGCGACGTGGTGGTCGACGCCGTGGCGCGGGTCAAGGCGGCCAACCCGGACGCGACGTACACCTGCGACCCGGTGATGGGCAACGCGACGTCGGGCTGCTTCGTCGACCCGGCGATCCCGCCGGTGCTGCGGTCGCAGGTGGTGCCGGCGGCCGACATCATCACGCCCAACCAGTTCGAGCTCGGCTTCCTCACCGACACCGCGCCCGACACCCTGGGCTCCACGCTGGAGTCGGCCGACGCCGCCCGCGCCCTCGGTCCGGCGACGGTGCTGGTGACGTCGTTCCTGCCGCCCGACGGGCCCGACGACACGATCGGGATGCTGGCGGTCACCGACGACGGCGCCTGGACGGTCCGCACCCCCCGGCTGCCGATGAAGGCCAACGGCTCGGGCGACCTGACTGCTGCTCTCTTCACCGCGCACCTGCGGACCACGGGCTCGCCCGTCGACGCCCTGGCCCGTACGGCGTCGTCCGTGCACGCCGTACTGAAGGAGACGCTGGACTCCGGCGAGCGCGAGCTGCGGATCGTCGCCGCCCAGGAAGCGATCGCCGCCCCGGCCTGCGAGTTCGAGGTCGAGCAGGTCCGCTGAGGTCCCCACCAGCCCCAGCAGTCACCCGGCCAGGGCACTCCTGTCACTTGTCAGGTGTTGCAGCGGCCGACAAGTGCAGGGATCCCCGGTCAGCCGGGGATCCCGACGGCCACGCCGACAGCCGTCCGCGCCGAGCCGGTGACAGGAATCGAACCCGCGACATCTTCTTTACAAGAGAAGCGCTCTACCGTCTGAGCTACACCGGCGACGCCGCCCTCGGGCGGCGGCCGGGTCAGCCTAGCCAGCGCGGGGCCCGATCACGCAGCCAGGAACGCGTCCAGCGAGCGGCGGATGCCCGCGGCGTCGAGGCCGTGGGCGCGCTGGTGCTCGGCAGGCGTCCCGTAGTGACGCAGCTCGGTCCGACGCGTGCCCAGCGCGAGCAGCCGGTGGGGCCGGTCGAGCAGCGCCTCGGCGACGCAGCGGGCCGAGGTGCCAGCCAGCCACGGCTCCACGAGCACCACCTCCGGTGTGGAGATCGCGCTACGCAGGGTGGGCCCGTCGAAGGGCCGGACGCTGTGGGCGTAGAGCACCGTGACGTCGCGGTCGGCGGTGGCCGCCAGCACCTCGTCGAGGACCGGCCCGAGGGCGACCACGGTGGCGCCCGACCCGCGGCGTACGACGTGGAGGCCGGGTCCGGCGAACGACTCGGTGTTGGTCTGCTCGACGACCCGGACGTAGTGCAGTCCGTCGCCGGAGACCGCCCGCCGTAGCACCTCGTCGGTCTCGGCCGAGGTGCCGGGCGCGTGGATGACGACTTCGGGCAGCGTGTCCATCAAGGCGACGTCGCCCGGCGCCTGGTGGGTGCGGCCGGCGCGCGAGGCGTCGAACGAGCCGCCGACGCCGACGAGCACGCCGCCGACGCCCTGGTGGGCGAAGCCGAGCTTGACCTGCTCGAAGGCGCGTTCGACCAGGAACGTCCCGAAGGTGTGCACGATCGGCCGCATCCCGGTGAGCGCGAAGCCGGCGCCCACGTTGACGAGCAGCTGCTCGCGGATGCCGACGTTGACGACGCGCTCGGGAAAGCGGCGCTCGGCCTCGGTGAAGAAGCGTCCGGAGATCTCGGCGTACACCAACGCGGAGGAGAGGTCGTCGTCGAGGAGGTCGGTGACGGTGCGGCCGAACTGCATGCGGGGGTCACGGCTCAGGGACAGGACGGTCATGCGGCGAGCTCCTTGTCGAGGACGGTGGCGACGACGGCGTTCGGAACGCCGTCGCCGCGGGCGGAGAGGGCGCGCTGCAGGGCGTGCTGGTCACGGCCGTCGACCGTCCCGACCTGCCAGCCCTCGGTGGCGAGCCGGGCGGCGATCCGGCCGGGCACGGCGTAGGACGACGAGCGGTTGTCGACGACGACCACTGTGAGCGTGGCGAGGCCCAGCGCGGCCGCGAGCTCGAGGGCCTCGTGGTTGGAGCCTTCGTCGAGCTCGGCGTCGCCGACGAGGACGACCACGCGCGAGTCGATGCCCTGCGCGCGCAGTCCCAGGGCGGTCCCGACGGAGAGAGGGAGCCCGTGGCCGAGTGAGCCGCTCGAGATCTCGACGCCAGGCACCAGGTTGCGGTCGGGGTGGTGGCCGAGCGGCGAGTCGAACGAGCCCCACGTGTCGAGCCAGGAGGCGGGAAAGAAGCCGCGGTCGCAGAGCACGGCGTAGTAGGCCATGGGTCCGTGGCCCTTCGACAGCAGGAACCGGTCGCGCCGTGGGTCGTCCACCGTCTCCGGGGACACGTCGAGGATGCGCTCGTAGAGCACCTGGATCACGTCCAGGGTCGAGAACGCCGCCCGGGCGTGCTTCTCGTCACCTGTCATCCGGGTCAAGAGCTGGTCGATGTCGTTCACAGCCCCCATTGCACAAGTTGAAGTGAACTTGAAGTCAAGGACATGATGGTCGCATGACCGAGCTCACGATCGGCGACCTGTCCGCGCGGTCCGGGGTCGCCACCAGTGCGATCCGTTACTACGAGTCCCTCGGCCTGGTCCGTTCGCGTCGTACGGCGGGCAACCAGCGCCGCTACGCCCGCGCCGAGCTGCGCCGGCTGGCGTTCATCCGCACCGCGCAGCGGGTCGGACTGTCGCTGGAGGAGGTCGAGCACGCGTTGGCCGGTCTGCCGAGCAACCGCACCCCGACCAAGGCCGACTGGGCGCGGTTGAGCCGCCGATGGCGGCCGCGGCTGGACGACCAGATCCGTCAGCTCGAGCGGCTGCGTGACGCTCTCGACTCGTGCATCGGCTGCGGCTGCCTCAGCCTGAAGCGGTGCAGCCTCAGCAACCCGGGCGACGAGGTCGCCGAGCGAGGACCGGGGCCGGTGCTGCTCGAGGGGCGCTGAGAGCGGCCCCGGCACTAGCCTGGCTCCGTGGCTCTCCACATCGTGGCCAGCCGGCCCGACCCCGCCGTGCTGGGCCTTCCGTGGTCGCGTCCGCTCGAGGAGTGGACCGAGGACCACGTCGTTCCGTTGCCCCGCGGCCTCTCCCGCCACATCGTGCGGATCGTGCGGCTCGGCAAGCGGATCCTGGCGGTCAAGGAGACCCAGGAGGAGATGGCGTTCCGGGAGTACCGCCTGCTGCGCGACCTCGAGCGGATCGGACTGCCCGCCGTCCGGCCGGTGGGGGTCGTCACCGGCCGGACGGACGACGACCATCAGCCCCTGCCCTGCGCGCTGATGACCGAGCACCTCGCCTTCTCACTCCCCTACCGCGCCCTCTTCGCCCACGGCATGTCGGCCGACAGCCTGCCCTCGCTGGTCGACGCCCTCGTCGTCCTGCTGGTCCGGCTGCACCTCGCGGACTTCTACTGGGGTGACGTGTCGCTGTCCAACGTGCTGTTCCGGCGCAACGCCGGCGGGTTCGCGGCGTACCTCGTCGACGCCGAGACCGGCGAGCTGCGTCCTCAGCTCTCGCGCCAGATGCGCGAGTGGGACGTGCAGGTCGCCTGCGAGAACGTCTTCGCCGAGCTGCTCGACCTCCAGGCCGCCGGCTGGATCAGCGAGCACGTCGACGGCGGGGGGACGGTGGAGCTGATCGACAAGCGCTACCACGACCTGTGGGACGAGCTCACCGGCGAGCAGGAGTTCGAGGCCCACGAGACCTGGCGGATCCAGGAGCGCATCGAGCGGCTCAACGACCTCGGCTTCGACGTCGCCGAGCTCGACATCGTCACCGACTTCGACGGCGACCGGATCCGGATCCAGCCCAAGGCGGTCGAGCTCGGCCACCACCGCCGCGAGCTCCAGTCGCTGACCGGTCTCGACGTCGAGGACGCCCAGGCGCGCCGGCTGCTCACCGACGTCGCGTGGTTCATCGCCCAGCACGACCTCGGCCGCGAGGACCGCGCGGTGGCGGCCAACCGCTGGCTGACCGAGATGTACGAGCCGGCGATGGCGATGGTGCCGCCGGAGGCGCGCGCGAAGCTCGAGCCGGCCGAGATCTTCCACGAGATGCTCGTGCACCGGTGGTACCTCTCCGAGCGTGCCGGCCACGAGATCCCCCTTCTCGAGGCCGCACCCGACTACCTGGAGAACGTCCTGGCCCTCAAGCCGGACGAGCTGGTCACCGCCGACGAGGCCCCGTCGGTCAACCCCGTCCTCGAGGAGGACCAGGACGCCGGCGTCCTGTGATCAGCGCAGCAGGTCGCGCCCGATGACCATCCGCTGGATCTGGTTGGTGCCCTCGAAGATCTGGGTGACCTTGGCGTCGCGGAAGAGCCGTTCGACGGGGTACTCGCGGTTGTAGCCGTTGCCGCCGAGCACCTGGATCGCGTCGGTGGTCACCCGCATCGCGGCATCGGAGGCGGTCAGCTTGGCGATGCTGGCCTGCCGGCTGAACGGCCGGCCGGCGTCCTTGAGCCGCGCCGCCAGGAGGTACGTCGCGCGGGCCCGCTCGACGTCGGCTGCCATGTCCGCGAGGAGGAACTGCAGCCCCTGGAGATCACCGATCGGGCGTCCGAACTGCCGCCGCTCCCCGGCGTACGTCACGGCATGGGCCAGGGCCGCCTGCGCGATGCCCGTCGCGACCGCGGCGATCCCGAGGCGGCCGGCGTCGAGTGCGGAGAGCGCGACCCGCATGCCGGCACCCTCGTCGCCGACCAGCTGTCCGGCGGGGAGCCGAGCCAGGTCGAAGATCACCTGGGTGGTGACGTCGCAGGTCAGGCCCATCTTCTTCTCGGGTGCGCCGAAGCTCAGGCCTTGGGTGTCGGCCGGCACCACGAACGTCGACAGCCCGCGCTTGGGGTCGTCGGAGGTGCGGGCGAACAGGATGTAGTAGTCGGCGCACGAGCCGTTGCTGATCCACTGCTTGGTGCCGGTGACGGCGTAGGCGTCGCCATCGCGCACGGCGCGCGTCCGGATGCCGCTGACGTCGGAGCCGGCCTGGGGCTCGGAGAGGCAGTAGGCGCCGAGCCAGTCGCCACCGAGCATCCGTGGGAGCCACTCCTGCTTGAGGTCGTCGCTGCCGTTGGTGGCGACGACGTTGGCGGTCAGGCCGTGCACGCTGACCCCGACCCCGACGCTCGGCCACGCGGTCGCGATCTCCTCGACCACCTGGAGGTAGACCTCGTAGGGCTGCGCGCCCCCGCCGTACTCCTCGGGGAAGGGCAGGCTCAGCAGGCCCGCCTTGCCGAGCAGTCGGTAGGCGGCCTCCGGGAACTCGCCGCGCTCCTCGGCCTCGTGTGCCTGCGGCGCGAGCTCCTCGGTGGCGATCTCGCGCGTCAGCTCGAGGAGTGCCTCGGCGACCCCGTCGTCGTCTGGCGGCAGCAACCGCTCGACCGTCGTACCCACCCCGTTGATGATGCCACCCGCCCTCGCTGACCCGGCGATCGCGTCACGCCGTACGGCGTGACGCGAGTGCCAGGTCAGCGGGCTTGGGCGATCGCGTAGAGGGCGATGGAGGCGGCCACACCGGCGTTGAGGGACTCCAGCGACGACGACATCGGGATCGAGAGCAGCCGGTCGCAGGTCTCGCCGACGAGGCGGCCGATGCCGTCTCCCTCGGAGCCGACCACGACGACGAGCGGACCGGTGACCAGATCGCGGTCGGCGAGGAGGTCGGGCAGGGTCAGGTCGCCGGACGCGGCGAGACCGAGCACCTGACACCCCGCCTCCTGGTAGTCCTTGAGGGTGCGGACCAGGTTGGTCGCCTGGGCGACCGGGATCCGAGCGGCCGCCCCCGCCGAGGTCTTCCAGGCGGCCGGCGTCATCCGGGCGGCGCGCCGTTCGGGGATGACGACGCCGTGGGCGCCGAAGCCCGCGGCCGAGCGCACCACCGCGCCGAGGTTGCGCGGGTCGGTCACCGAGTCCAGCGCCACGATCAGCGGAGCCTCGCCGGCCGCTGCGGCGGCGTCGAGGAGGTCGGTCGGATGGGCGTACTCGTAGGCCGGGATCCGCGCGGCCAGGCCCTGGTGAACGGCGCCGTCGGTACGGCGGTCCAGCTCGGCGCGGGTCACCTCGAGCAGCGAGATTCCTCGGTCGGCAGCGATCTTGAACGCCTCACGGAGCCGTCCGTCGCGCTCCGCGCCCTCGGCGACGTAGAGCCCGGTGACCGGTACGCCGGCCCGCAGCGCCTCGACCACCGAGTTGCGCCCCGCCACCCACTCGTCGTCGCCGCCTCCGGCTCGCCGCTTGGGGCGACGCGACGCGTCCCGCTCGGCGCGCGCTTTGGCCTTGTGGGCCTTGTGGTTGGGCCGGTCGGCCGCCTTGGGCGTCGGTCCCCTGCCCTCGAGCCCGCGGCGGACGCGGCCACCGGACCCGGCGGTGGGCTTCTTCGAGGTCTTGCGGATCGCGCCCTTGCGCTGGCTGTTGCCCGGCATCAGACCTCCTCCGACCGAGCAGCCAGGGTCCACTTCGGACCGTCGGTGGTGTCCTCGACGGCGATGCCCGCCGCCGCGATCCGGTCGCGGATGGCGTCGGCGCGGGCCCAGTCCCGGTCGGCCCGCGCGGCGGCCCGTTCCTCGAGGAGGCCCGCGACGAGCGCGTCGACGGCGACGCTCAACCGCCCGTCGTCCGAACCGCCCAGCGATTCCCAGGCCGGGTCGGCGGGGTTGAGTCCCAGGATGTCGAGCATCAGCACCACCTGGCCGAACACCTCGGCCAGCGGCTCGCCCGTCTCACCCTCCTTGAGCAGCCGGTTGCCCTCGCGCACGGTGTCGTGGATGACCGCGACCGCGGCGGGCGTCCCGAGGTCGTCGTCCATCGCCTCGGCGAACGCACTCGGCAAGGACGCCGCCCAGCCCCTGACGTGCTCCTCGGCCCGAACCAGGAAGGCCTCGATCCGCCGGAACGACTTGGCCGCATCGTCGAGCGCCTCGAAGGAGAACTCGACGTGCGAGCGGTAGTGGGCCGAGACCATGTAGTAGCGCAGCTCGATGCCACGCACGCGCTCGAGCACCGACGGGATCAGCATCGAGTTGCCCAGCGACTTCGACATCTTCTCGCCCGCGGTGGTGATCCACGCGTTGTGCAGCCAGTACGACGCGAACGCCTGGCCGGCGGCCCGCGACTGGGCCAGCTCGTTCTCGTGGTGGGGGAAGCGGAGGTCGACCCCACCACCGTGGATGTCGAACGCCGGGCCGAGGTACTTCGCGGCCATCGCGGAGCACTCGATGTGCCAGCCGGGCCGACCCGGACCGTAGGGCGACGGCCACGCGGCGGTCTCGGGCTCGAGCGCCTTCTTCCAGCCCTTCCACAGCGCGAAGTCACGCGGGTCGCGCTTCCTGGCCATGACCTGCGGGTCGGCGGCTCCCTCCGTCGCCTCCATGTCGTCGATCTTCTGCCGGGTCAGCTCGCCGTAGGAGGGCCAGGAGCGCACGTCGAAGTAGACGTCGCCCGACCCGTCCTCGGCGGCGTAGGCGTGACCGCGCGCCACGAGGTGCCCGATCAGCTCGAGGATCTCGGGGACGTGCCCCGTCGCAGCCGGCTCGTAGGTCGGGGGCAGCACGTTGATCGCGTCGAGCGCCTTGTCGAGCTCGCGGCCCATCAGGTAGGCGATCTCGAACCACGGCCGGCCCTGCGCCTCGCCCTTGGCCAGGATCTTGTCGTCGATGTCGGTGACGTTGCGGATGAACGTGACCTCGTAGCCCGACGCGACCAACCAGCGACGGAGCACGTCGAAGTTCACCGCCGAGCGCACGTGGCCGACGTGGGGCTCGCTCTGCACGGTCAGCCCGCAGACGTAGATGCCCGCCTTGCCCTCCTCGAGGGGGACGAAGTCGCGCACCTCGCGCGTCGCGGTGTCGTGGAGCCGGAGAGTCACCCGCCAATGCTAGAGGGGCGGCAGTCCCGCTCCCTTATCGTCGGGCCTATCGTCGGGTCATGTCCCGCCGCATCCGGTACGACGTGTGGTCACCGTCCCCGCGCGGGCGCCCCGACGTCGACCCGACCACCTGGACGTCGCCATGGTGCGAGCCGGGCTTCGCGTTCACCGCCCTGGTCGCCTCGTGGCAGGCGACCACTCCGCGGGGCAGCTGGATCGACGTGGCCGCCCAAGGGCGCGGCAGCCGCACGTGGCACGGTCTCGGCACCTGGACGTCGGGACGCCGGACCACCCACCGAGCCGGCGCCACCGGCGACCCGGAGGTCGACACCGACCTCTGGCACCCCACCGCGGCCACCGATGCCTACCGCCTCCGCGTGCGACTGCACGGGGCCTGCGCGCTCCACCGCATCGGCGCCGTCGTCTCGGCAGGACAGGTGCGGACCGACACCTCGCCTCCGCTACGCAGGGCCGAGCGCGTGCTCGACGTGCCGCGGCTGAGCCAGATGACCTGGCAGGAGATCGGCGGTCGTGGGTGGTGCTCGCCCACGTCGGTCGCGATGGTGCTGGCCCATGCCGGCAGGCTGCCACCGGCCACCGACATCGCGAGAGCAGCGGCGGAGGTCTTCGACCCGGCGTACGACGGCACCGGCAACTGGAGCTTCAACACCGCCTGGGCTGCCGGCCTCGCCGGCCACGCCTTCGTGACCCGCCTCCGCGACCTGCGCGACGCCGAGCGGTTCGTCGACGCCGGCATCCCCGTGGTCGTCAGCGTCGCCTACCCGGCAGGGGCACTCAAACGCGCGCCGACCAAAGGCACCGACGGCCACCTCCTGGTGATCCGCGGGTTCACGGCCGAGGGCGACGTCGTCACCAACGACCCGGCCGCCCCGACCGAGCGCAGCGTCCGCCGTACCTATCGCCGCGACGAGCTCGAGCTCGCCTGGCTACGCGGCAGCGGCGGGACGGTCTACGTGGTCCACCGCGACGACCAGCCGCTCCCCGCGGGCGGCCGGGGCGCCTGGTGATCACCCCGCGGTGATCGAGATCGTGTGCCAGCCGGAGGCGCCGTTGGGCGCCGGGTCGGCCCGGACCGGTGTCTGCACCTCGCCGTCGTCGTTGACCGCGCGCACCCGCACCCGGTGGTCGCCGGAGGAGACGTCGAGGATCGCCTGCCACTGGACCCAGGAGTCGGTCAGCGTCTTCGGCGCCAACGTGGCCTGCTGCCAGGCACCACCGTCCAGCTGCACCTCGACGGCCTGGATGCCGGTGTGCTGCTGCCAGGCCAGGCCGCCGACCTTCAGCGGGCCGCTCGAGACCCGGGCTCCGTCGTGCGGGACGTCGATCCGGGAGGCGAGCTTGACCGGGCCCAGCGCCGACCACCCGCGCTCGGTCCAGTAGGCCGTGAACGAGTCGAACGTCGTCACCTCCATGTCGGTGACCCACTTGCACGCCGACACGTAGCCGTAGAGCCCGGGCACGACCGTGCGCACCGGGAAGCCGTGCTCGATCGGCAGGGGCCGGCCGTTCATCGCGAACGCCAGGATCGCCTGGCGGTCGTCGGTGAGCGCCGACAGCGGGGTGCCGCAGGTCCACCCGTCGTCGGAGGTCTGCTTGACCGCGTCGGCGCCCGCCTGCAGGCCGGCCTCGGCGAGCAGGTCCTTGAGGAGTACGCCGCTCCACCAGGCGTTGCTGATCAGGTCGCCGCCGACGGGGTTGGAGACGCAGTTGAGGGTGAGCCAGAGCTGGGTCCGGGGCCGCGCGAGCAGGTCGGCGAAGGTGACGGTCATCGGGTGGTCGACCAGGCCGTGGATGCGCAGCGACCAGTCCTCGGGCGCGATCGCCGGCGGGCTGAGCGAGGTGTCGATCCGGTAGAACCGGCTGGCCGGGGTCTGCCACGCCTCGATCCCGTCGAGCCCGACCGACGTACCGGGCGGCGGCGCCGGGGCGGTCACCCCCGTCAGCCTCAGATTGTCCCGCGCCGTCGCCACCGCTCGCCGGTGGCCGCCGGCCTTCCACCCGACCAGGCCGAGCACCACGCTGCCGGCACCCACGCCTGCGGCGGCCAGCAGGAAGCGCCGCTGCGGGTCGGTCTCGCCGAACGGGCGCTCGCGCAGCGGCGCGGTCAGCAGCGCCAGCACCGCCAGCCAGGTCAGCACGCCGACCAGGATCGGCAGGATCCCCGACGCCGGCGCCTGGTACTGCGACTGGTTGGCGATGAGCCCGACCACGCCGAGCACGACGAACCCGGTCACCCCGGTACCCGGAGACCGCCGGGCCAGCAGCCCGAAGACCACGAACAGCAGCAGCACGACGACCACGACGCCGGTCACGAGCAGCGGCTTGTCCTTGCGCCCCACGACCTGGATCAGCTGCTCGGCCACCTGGCCGGGAGTCAGCCGGATCACGAGCTCGGCCACGTCGGTGACCGGGTTGCCGCGGAGGCCGAGCAGTGCCGACGTGAAGTACGCCGTGGCCAGGCCGGCCAGGCCGGTCACCAGCCCGGCCAGCGCCCAGGCCCCACGACGGTTGTGCACGTGCCGATTCTCGCTCGGGCATGATCATCACCGTGGCGGGAAGTTCTTACGGTGTGCGAACAGGAGTCGGCGTCGACGTCCATCGGCTGGCCGACGGCGTCCCGCTGCACCTGGCCGGCCTCGCCTGGCCCGACGAGCCGCAGGGCCTCGAGGGTCACTCCGACGGCGACGTGGCCGCCCACGCCATGTGCGACGCACTGCTGTCCGCCGCCGGCCTCGGCGACCTGGGCAGCAACTTCGGCACCGCCGAGCCCGCGTGGGCCGGCGCGTCCGGCGTCGCCCTGCTCACCGAGACCGCCGCGCGGGTACGACGCGCGGGGTACGAGATCGCGAACGTCGCGGTGCAGGTCATCGGCAACCGGCCCCGGCTCGGTCCACGCTGCGAGGAGGCCACCGCGGTGCTGGCCGCCGCCGTCGGTGCGCCGGTCTCGCTCTCGGCCACCACGACCGACGGGCTGGGTCTGACCGGCCGCGGTGAGGGGATCGCCGCGATCGCGACGGCCCTCGTCCACGTGGCGTCCTGATGCGGGCAGCCGTCGTCGTCCTCGCCGCAGGCTCCGGCACGCGGGTCGGCGCCGACGTGAACAAGGTGCTGCTCCCCCTGGCCGGGGTCCCGGTGGTCGCGCGCTCGGTGTCCACCCCTTGCCGGGTCCCCGGTGTCACACACGTCGTGCTCGTCGTCCGCGACGGCGAGCAGGACGCCGTGCGGGAGGCCGTGGAGGAGCACCTCTCCGACGCCGGTCCTCTCGTCACGATGGTGACCGGCGGCGCGACCCGCCACCGTTCCGAGTGGGCCGCGCTCTCCCACCTGGCGCGCGCCATCGAGGCCGGCGAGATCGACGTGGTGGCGATGCACGACGCCGCGCGCCCGCTCGCCGGGGTCGCCCTCTACGAGAGGGTGCTCGAGGCGGCTGCCCGGGTCGGCGGCGCGATCCCGGTCGCCCGGCTGCCCGACCTGGTCGGCGTCGAGAGCCGCGACCTGCCCAACGGCCCTTCGACAGGCTCAGGACGGTGCCTGGTCGGCGTCCAGACCCCCCAGGCGTTCGGCGCGGTCGCGCTGCTGACAGCCCACCGGCGCGCGGAGGCCGACGGCTTCGAGGCCACGGACACTGCGGGCATCCTGGCCGTCTACACCGAGATCGCCGTGGCGGCCGTGGACTCCGACGAGGGCAACCTCAAGCTCACGGTGGCCGAGGACTTCCGCGTCGCGGGGGCGCTCATCGCTCGGTGAGGGCCTCGAGCAGGGCGAGGTCGCGGGCGTCACGGACGCGTCGGACGGCCGGCGGTCCCTCGACGAGGTCGACCGGTCCGAGTCGGCGGAGCAGGCCCAGCGCCTCCCGGAAGTCCACCGGCGGCCAGTCCGCGAGCGCCGCGACGACACCGGCCGGGAGCACCAACGGGGAGGCCAGCCGGCGCAGTCGGTCGCGGTCGAGGGTCTCACCGACCACCGGCCCGTCGGCCCCGGCGTGCACCTCCTTGACCGTGTCGGTCACCGGCAGCACGCCCGCAACCGGGGTGCCGGTCGTGACCACCCGGCGTACACAGGCGGCGAGGAAGTCGGGCGGGGTCATCGGGCACAGGGCGTCGTGCCAGACCAGCGGGAGCCCTGCGTCCTGCACCTCGTCCCAGGGCGTGGTGGCGTCGAGGAGGCGGATGCCGGCCTCGCCCATCGCCCAGGCCGCGCAGGCGACCAGCGGCTCGCCGTGCAGCAGCGCGAACGGCATCGACCCACGGGCCGACTCGACGACGACGCCCAGCGCCTCGTCGGGCTCGAGCGGGTCGAAGGCGTCCATGGCAGGCGAGGTAGGCAGATGACGAAGGCCCCGTCACACCGGAGTGTGCGGGGCCTTCGTCGTCTGTTCGGCTCTCAACCGATCAGGAGGCCAGGACCTCGTCGAGGATGGCCTCGGCCTTGTCCTCGTTGGTGTTCTCGGCCAGGGCCAGCTCGGAGACCAGGATCTGACGCGCCTTGGCCAGCATCCGCTTCTCGCCGGCGGACAGACCGCGGTCGCGCTCGCGGCGCCACAGGTCGCGGACGACCTCGGACACCTTCATGACGTCGCCGCTGTGCAGCTTCTCCAGGTTGGCCTTGTAGCGGCGAGACCAGTTGGTCGGCTCCTCGACGTGCGCTGCGCGCAGGATGTCGAAGACCCGGTCGAGCCCGTCCTTGTCCACGACGTCGCGGACGCCGACCAGATCGAGGTTGCACGCCGGCACGCGGACCACGAGGTCCTGCTGCGACACGATGCGCAGGACGAGGTACTTCTTGTCCTCACCCTTGATCTGGCGCGTCTCGATATCCTCGATGACAGCGGCTCCGTGATTGGGATACACAACCGTTTCGCCCACGGTGAAAGACATATTCTTCGGTACCACCCTTCTTAGGTGACCATTCTAACACGGCCTCCGGTCCGGCCCCGAAGCCGTCGTCGCAGGTCAGAGGCCCTTTCAGGGCTTGACAGATCGCTTGCCGATGTGCGTGCGGCGAGTGATGACGGATACTTCCGCCATGTCCGACCCGGCGGCCGACGCAGCACCCGGACGCCGCTCGGTGCGGGAGCTGGCCCCGGTCCTGCTGGCCGCTGCCGCCCGGCCGCGGCAGACCCTGGTCACCACCGGCGCCCTCGCGCTCGCGGCCGCGCTGGCGGGACGTCCGGCCCGCGAGGTCGCGCTGGTCGCCGGCACCGCCGTGGTGGGCCAGACGCTGCTGGCCTGGGACAACGACCTGGTCGACGAGACGAGCGACCGGGCCGAGGAGCGCACGGAGAAGGCGCTGGTCGCCGGGCTCGACCGAGGCACGCTGTGGTTCGCCCTCGCCTGCGTTGTGCTGCTCGTCGTACCGCTGTCGCTGTCCAACGGCGTGACGGCCGGCCTGTGCTACCTGGTCAGCCTCCTGGTCGGCGTGGTGGGCAACCGGGTCCTGCGGCGCGGTCTGCTGTCGTGGCTGCCGTGGGCGGCGTCCTTCGCGCTCTACCCCACCTTCCTCTCCTACGGCGGGTGGGGAGGCGGGGCGCAGGGTCGCCCGCCGACGGTCGCGATGGTCGTGGCCGCCGCGCTGCTCGGCATCGGCGTACACGTGCTGGTGGCGCTGCCCGGCCTGGTCGGCGACCACGAGGCCGGCCGTCGGCACCTCCCGCTGCGCCTGGCCCTGCTCGTCGGCGCACCCCCGCTGCTGGTGCTGACGCTCGTCTACTGCGCGCTCGTGGTCGGCGCCGTCGCCCTCCTCGCCGCCACGACGGGGCTGACCCGGTGACGGACCCGGTGACCGACCCGGCGGCCGACCCCGTGGTCGGCTCCTTCCCGGACGGAGGTGCCCGCTAGTCTGTCGCCCGTGAATCTGCGACGGATCCTGGCGGCCGCCACGGTGGGTCTCGTGGCCATCGCCGTCCTCACCGCCTGCGGTTTCGACTACCCCACCAACCGGATCAGCAACCTGACCGTCGGCACGGACTACCGCGACGGCAACGTGTCGGTGCTCAACGCCGTCGTGGTGTCCACCGCCGGCGACGGCGGCACCCTGATCGCGACGTTCGTCAACAACACCGACCAGGACCAGCAGGTCACCGGGGTCACCGGCTCGGGCACGGTCACCTCGGTGGAGCTGACCCCGCTGACGATCAAGCCCAACGGGCTGGTCAACCTCGCCGACGAGGGTGGTTACGCCGTCAGCGGGACGTTCGCGGTCGGCGACGTCGTCGACCTGACGTTCGCCTTCGGTGACGGCACGACCGCCCCCATGGAGGTCCCCGTGGTCGCCGACACCGGCGAGTGGGCCGGTCTCGACACCGCCACCCCGTCGGCCTCCCCGAGCGCATCGGCCGGACCGTGACCTACACCCTGGTCCTGCTCCGGCACGGCGAGAGCACCTGGAACGCCGACAACCTCTTCACCGGCTGGGTCGACGTCGACCTGTCCGACAAGGGCCGGGCCGAGGCTCTGCGCGGCGGTGAGCAGCTCCGCGACGCGGGGATCCTGCCCGACGTGGTGCACACGTCGCTGCTGCGGCGCGCGATCACGACCGCCAACTCCGCGCTCGACGTCGTCGACCGGCACTGGATCCCGGTCCGCCGGAGCTGGCGGCTCAACGAGCGCCACTACGGCGCGCTCCAGGGCAAGAACAAGAAGCAGACCCTCGAGCAGTACGGCGAGGAGCAGTTCATGCTCTGGCGCCGCTCGTTCGACGTGCCGCCGCCGCCGATCGACGACGACGACGAGTTCTCCCAGGCGCACGACCTCCGCTACGCCGACCTGGGTGCCGAGCTGCCCCGCAGCGAGTGCCTCAAGGACGTGATCGGACGGATGCTGCCCTACTGGGACGGCCCGATCGCCGACGACCTGCGCACCGGGCAGACGGTGCTGATCGCCGCCCACGGCAACAGCCTGCGCGCGATCGTCAAGCACCTCGACGGCATCAGCGACGACGACATCGCCGCGCTGAACATCCCGACCGGCATGCCGTTGGTCTACGAGCTCGACGACTCGCTGCGCCCCACCGTCAAGGGCGGGCGCTACCTCGACCCGGCCGCGGCGGCCGCAGCCGCCGCGGCCGTCGCGAACCAGGGTCGCTGAAGCGAGCAGGTCACCTGTGGTCCCGACGAGCTCGCCGACCGGCTAGCCCGTCGCGGCGGGGTACTGGCCGGTGACGACGAACACCACGCGGTTGGCGACCGAGACGGCGTGGTCGGCGATGCGCTCGTAGTAGCGGCCGAGCAGGGCGATGTCGACCGCCGACTCGACGCCGTACTGCCAGTTGTCGCCGAGCAGCTGGGTGAAGCTGCTCCGCCGGAGCTGGTCCATCTCCTCGTCGTCGCGGCCGAGCTCGATGGCGGCCTCGACGTCCTTGTCGGTGATCACGGCGGCGACCCGGCGGACCATGTCCTCGGCCACGGCGCCCATCCGGGCGACGGTCGGGCGCGCCTCCTCCGGTACGGCGATCTCGGGCACCCGGAGCCGGGCGATCTTGGCGACGTGGACCGAGAGGTCGCCCATCCGCTCGAGCTCACTGACCATGCGGAGCGCGGAGACCACGACCCGGAGGTCGCCCGCGACCGGCTGCTGCAGGGACAGGAGGGAGAACGCGGTGTCCTCGACCCGCTCGCGGGCGCGGTCGATCTTGTCGTCGGCGGCGATGACCTGCTCGGCCACCTCCGCGTCGCCGTCGAGCAGGGCGCGGGTGGCGTGCCGGACGGCCGTCTCGACCTCCTGACAGATCTCGGCGAGGTCGACGAAGATCGAGTCGAGCTGTTCGTGGAACGCTTCACGCATGCCCCCACCGTAGGCCGCGCAGGTGACCAGACGGTGTTGGCCAGTGAACGCGGCGTGAACAGTCGCCCGTGCGGGCTCTCCTCGGCGAACCCCAGGTGACCGCTTGCGTACGATCAGCCTGTGAGCCCCACGACGCAGGCTTTTCTGGCCGCGCTGATCGGGGCAGTCGTCGCCGGAGGAGCGTTCCTCGCGTGGTCGGTCAGCCAACGCCAGCAGGAGCCGGAGCACCCGGCTGAGGACCCGCTGCTCCCGCCCGGTATCGCGACCGTCCTGTCCGTGCTGCGGAGCAGCGCGGTGGTCGTGGACGACGAGGACGAGGTGGTCAAGGCCTCCGCGCCGGCGGTGACCCTCGGGCTGGTGCGCGGGTCGCGGCTGGCGGTCTCGGAGCTGGCCGACCTCGTGCAGCGGGTACGACGCGACGGACAGATCCGCGAGATCGAGCTGACCCTGCCGCGCCCCACCGGGCCGGCCCGCACCGTCACCGCACGGATCGCGCCGCTGAGCTCGCGACTGGTCCTGGTCCTGGTCGAGGACCGCACTCGCGAGCGTCGCGTCGAGGCGGTCCGCCGTGACTTCGTGGCCAACGTCTCCCACGAGCTGAAGACCCCCGTCGGCGCGATCAAGCTGTTGGCCGAGGCCGTGGCCGACGCCAAGGGCGACCCCGAGGCCGTCGAGCGCTTCGCCCACCGGATGCTCACCGAGAGTGACCGCCTCGCGCGCCTGGTGCAGCAGATCATCGAGCTGTCGCGGCTCCAGACCGACGAGCCGCTGGAGGCGCCCCACGTCGTCGACGTCGACAACGTGATCAAGGCGGCGGTCGACATCACGGTGATGGACGCCGGCAACAAGCACATCTCGGTCGTCACCGGTGGCCAGCCGGGCCTGTCGATCTTCGGCAACGAGGAGCAGGTCTCCGCCGCGGTCACCAACCTGGTCGCCAACGCGGTCGCCTACTCCGGTGAGCACTCCACGGTGCTGGTGACCACCAAGGCGGTCGACGACATGGTCGAGATCTCGGTGGTCGACCAGGGGATCGGCATCCCCCCTCACGAGCTGGACCGGATCTTCGAACGGTTCTACCGCATCGACCCGGCCCGGCACCGCTCCACGGGTGGAACGGGTCTCGGGCTCTCGATCGTCAAGCACGTCGCGGCCACCCACGGCGGCGACGTACGCGTCTGGTCCCTGGAGGGCCAGGGCTCGACGTTCACGCTGTCCCTGCCCCGCTCGCGACCCGAGGAGCACGAGGAGTACGCATGACCTGCACCACCACTGACCTGCCCACTGCTCTGCCGGGAGGCACCCCATGACCCGCGTGCTCGTCGTCGAGGACGAGGAGAGCTACGCCGACGCCCTCTCCTACATGCTGCGCAAGGAGGGGTACGACGTGTCGCTGGCCGCGACCGGACCCGACGCGCTCACCGAGTTCGACCGCAACGGCGCCGACATCGTGCTGCTCGACCTGATGCTGCCCGGGCTGCCCGGCACCGAGGTGTGCCGCCAGATCCGGGCGGTCTCCAACGTGCCGGTGATCATGGTCAGCGCCAAGGACGACGAGGTCGACAAGATCGTGGGCCTCGAGCTCGGGGCCGACGACTACGTCACCAAGCCCTACTCTCCCCGCGAGCTGGTCGCCCGCATCCGCGCCGTGCTCCGTCGCGGGATCGAGCCCGACCTGGCGCCGATGACCCTCGAGGCCGGAGCGGTGCGGATGGACGTCGAGCGGCACGTGGTGACCGTCGACGGCGAGCCGCAGAAGCTGCCGCTGAAGGAGTTCGAGCTGCTCGAGATGTTCCTGCGCAACCCCGGCCGGGTGCTGACGCGCGGCCAGCTCATCGACCGGGTCTGGGGCTCGGACTACGTCGGCGACACCAAGACCCTCGACGTCCACGTGAAGCGGCTCCGAGCCAAGCTCGAGGACGACCCCGCCCACCCGACGATGCTGGTCACCGTGCGGGGGCTGGGCTACAAGCTCGACCTCTGACCCCTGACCGGACGTCATCCGACCACGATCACGTGGAGGGTGCGGGGGCCGTGGACGCCCTCGACCCGGTCGAGCTCGATGTCGCTGGTGGCCGAGGGGCCGCTGACCCACGTGAGGGGCCGTGTGGGGTCGAGGAGCGCGAAGGCGTCGGGGACGTCGGCGACCACCTGGTCGGCGTCGACGATGCAGACGTGCAGGTCCGGCACCAGGGTGAGGGCGCGCCGGCCCTGGCCGGGGCCGTGGTCGAGGACGATCGTGCCGGTCTCGGCGATGCCGAGGCGGGCCCGGGTGACGACGCCGTCCAGGGCGTCGAGGTCGGCCGGGGCCAGTCGTTCGTCGGGGACCGCACCGGGCACGACGAGGTCGAGCCCGTCGGGGACGACGACGCGGGCGTCGTCCGGGAGCACAGCAGCCACCCGGGCGGCCAGGTCGGAGGCTGCGCACCGCTCGACGACGGCGCGGTAGTCGGCGACCCGCTCGCAGAACAGGCCGACCAGGTCGGCCTCCGGCCCAGCCGTACGGCGCGGCACGGCCGCCGTTCGCGGCGGCGGGGCCGAGGCCACGGCAGCGCGGACCGCGGCCAGGATCTCCGCACGGGCACTCATGGGTGGGTCCGCCTCCACCAGGCCCGGAACGACTCGCGCGGGGGCGCGGGCAGGTCTCGGGCAGCGGTCCAGCGGGCCCCCGGCCCAGGGAGGTGGCGCAGGGCGCGGCGGCCGCCGGGGAGCGTCGTAGGCCCGAACCGGCCCCCGACGCGCCCGAGCAGCGACGACAGCGCCACGGCACCGCCGAGCCGGCGGGCGCCGCCGAACGCCCAGGCCGCGCCCCTCATCGCGAGCGCCTCGGCCTTCGGCCGGCGGTCGCCGCGGTGGGCGTCGACCACCTGGGCGCGGAGGTCGACCAGCACCGACGGGATGTCGATCCGGACCGGGCACACCTCGTAGCAGGCACCGCACAGGGTGGAGGCGTAGGGCAGCGAGTCGACCTGCTCGTCGAGGCCCACCCCGCGCAGCAGCGGGTTGAGGATCGCCCCGATCGGGCCGGGGTAGACCGAGCCGTAGGCGTGCCCGCCGACGCGCTCGTAGACCGGGCAGACGTTCAGGCAGGCCGAGCACCGGATGCAGCGGAGGGCCTGGCGGCCGACCTCGTCGGCCAGCGCGCGGGTGCGGCCGGCGTCGAGGAGTACGACGTGCACCTCCTGCGGCCCGTCGCCGGGCGTCACCCCGGACCAGGTCGAGGTGTAGGGGTTCATCCGCTCGCCGGTCGACGAGCGCGGCAGCAGCCGCAGGAACACGTCGAGGTCGCGCCAGGTCGCCACCACCTTCTCGATGCCGACCACCGAGACCAGCACCTCGGGCAGGGTCAGGCACATCCGGCCGTTGCCCTCGGACTCGACGACGACCAGCGTGCCGGTCTCGGCGACCGCGAAGTTCGCACCCGAGACGCCGACCTTGGCGCGCAGGAACTTCTCACGCAGGTGCAGCCGGGCGGCGTTGGCCAGGTCACCCGGGTCGTCGGTGAGGTCGTCGGGTGCAGGGCGACCCGCGGCCGCCATCCGGGTGCGGAAGATCTCGCGGATCTCGGCCCGGTTGCGGTGGATCGCCGGCACCAGGATGTGCGACGGGAGGTCCTCGCCCAGCTGCACGATCAGCTCGGCCAGGTCGGTCTCCCAGGCGGCGATCCCCCGGGCGGCGAGCGCCTCGTTGAGGCCGATCTCCTGGGTGGCCATCGACTTGACCTTCACCACCTCGTCGACGCCGTGCGCCCGGGCCACCTCGGCGACCACCGCGCAGGCCTCGGCGGCGTCGCGCGCCCAGTGCACGACGGCGCCGCGCTCGACCAGTGCGGCCTCGAGCTGCTCGAGGTGCTCGTCGAGGCGGGCCAGGGTGGCGTCCTTGAGGTCGGCGCCGGCCTGCCGGAGCTCCTCCCAGTCGGGCACTTCGGCCACGACCCTGGCCCGCTTGTCGCGGATGGTGTGCGTCGCGCGGGCCAGGTTGTGCCGCAGCTGGGTGTCGGCCAGCGCCTCGCGCGCCGCGACCGGGAACGCCGGCATCCCGACGAACGTGGCGCTCACGACTCCGCCGCCGACCGGCCCGTCGCCGCGAGCACCTCGGCCAGGTGCACCACCCGGACGCCGGACTGCTGCCGCGAGAGCATCCCGCCGATGTGCATCAGGCACGAGTTGTCGCCCGCCACCAGCACCTCGGCGCCGGTCTCCCGCACGTGCCGGGCCTTGTCGGCACCCATGGCGACCGAGACATCGGGGTTCTTCACCGCGAACGTGCCGCCGAAGCCGCAGCACTCCTCGGCTGCCGGCAGGTCGACCAGGCTCAGCCCACGGACCTCCTCCAGCAGACGTCGCGGCCGGTCGCCGACGCCGAGCATCCGTAGCGAGTGGCAGGTCGGGTGGTAGGCGACCCGGTGCGGGAACGAGGCTCCTACGTCGGTCACCCCGAGCACGTCGACCAGGAACTCGCTCAGCTCGTAGACCCTCGGCGACACCGCGGCCACGGCCCTGGCCAGGGACGCATCTCCGGAACGGCTCGCCACGACCGCGTGCTGGTGCCGGGCCGACCCGGCGCACGATCCCGACGGCGTCACCACCGCGTCGTACCCCGCGAACGCCGCGACGAAGGTCCGCACCACCGGCACCGCCTCGTCGAGGTAGCCGGTGTTCACCATCGGCTGGCCGCAGCAGGTCTGGGCCTCGGGGAACTCCACATCCACCCCGAGCCGGGTCAGCACCTCGACCACCGCCCGCCCGGTGTCGGGGAACAGCGCGTCGTTCACGCACGTGACCATCAGCGCGACCCGCATGTGCTCCATCCTGCCGCCTGCGCCCCGCGCCGCCGTACGACGGCGCGGCGCCCGGTCCGAAACCCGCGAGCCGATGTCGGTGCCGCTCCCTAGGCTGACCGGGTGCCCGCACCCGACCACCAGCACGACCAGTCCTGGCTCCCGATGGCCGCCGTCGCCGTGACGCTCGTCCTGTGGGCATCGGCGTTCGTCGCGATCCGTCACCTGGCCTCCGACTTCTCCGCCGGTCCCCTGGCCCTCGGCCGGCTCGTCGTCGGAGCCGTGGCCCTCGGTGTGGTGGCCCTGTCCCGCGGTCTCCCGAGGCCGTCGGGCCGCGACTGGGTCGCGCTGGTCGTGATCGGCGTGCTGTGGTTCGGCGTCTACAACGTCGCCCTCAACCAGGGCGAGCACCATGTCGATGCCGGCACGTCGGTGATGCTGATCCAGATCTCGCCGGTGCTGATCGCCCTGCTGGCCACGCTGTTCCTCGGCGAGCGGTTCACCCTCTGGCTCGGGCTCGGCCTGGCGCTGGCGTTCAGCGGGGTCGGCCTGATCAGCGTGGCCCAGCCCGGTGGGCACAACGACATGATCGGGGTCCTGCTGTGCCTGCTGGCCGCCCTGGTCTACTCCGTCTCGCTCGTCGTGCAGAAGCCGCTCGTCTCGCGGCTGTCGGCCGTCCACGTCACCTGGCTGGCGTGCACGATCGGGGCGGTCTCGTGCCTGCCGTTCACCGCTCGCCTGGTCCGCGAGACCCAGCAGGCATCGGCGTCCGACATCTGGTGGGTGGTCTACCTCGGGCTCTTCCCCACCGCGATCGCGTTCACCACCTACGCCTTCGCGCTCCAGCACATGAGCGCGAGCAGCCTCGGCGTCACGACCTACCTGGTGCCCCCGATCACGATCGCGATGGCGTGGCTGTTCCTGGGCGAGGTGCCGCCGGCGATGGCGTTCGTCGGCGGCGTGCTCACGCTGGTGGGCGTCGCCGTGGCGCGGCGCAAGCCTCGGCCCCGGGCCGCAGAGGTCGTGCCCGAGCCTGCCTAGCCGCGTGACGGGGCCTTGCCCTGCCATGCTGCCCCCGTGAATGTCGTCGCCGACGTGCTGGTCGGCCTGGTCGCCGCCCTGCATCTCTCCTTCCTGGTCCTGGAGATGTTCCTGTGGGCCACCCCGACCGGCCGCCGGGTGTTCGGGACCGATGCGGCCTTCGCCGAGCAGTCCCGGGCACTGGCCGCCAACCAGGGCCTCTACAACGGCTTCCTGGCCGCCGGCCTGGTCTGGGGGCTGGTCTCCGGCGCCACCGACGTCCGGGTCTTCTTCCTGGTCTGCGTGATCGTGGCGGGGATGTACGGCGCGGCGACGGTCAACAAGCAGATCCTGCTCGTCCAGGCGCTGCCGGCCGTGCTCGCGCTCGCCGCCGTGCTGCTCAGCCGCTGAACCACGGCAGGCAGGCCTCGACCCCGGCCACCGTGGCGGTCCGCCCCGCCGCGCGCCAGGTCTCACGGGTGAGGCGCACGTGCTGCAGGTCGATGGGGCCGCGCGGACCGTTGCTGCGGCTGAACCCGTTGTCGGCGTACCCGAGCCGGTGCGAGACCGCCAGGGAGGGCGCGTTGTCGGGCTCGGCGGAGGAGACCGCGACCTCGGCGCCGAGGTGGTCGAAGGCCAGCGCCAGCACACCGGTCCGCATCGAGGTCGCGAGCCCACGGCCGCGGACGCGGACCGCGAGCCAGGAGTAGGAGTCGACGGTGCGCAGCAGCGGGAACTGCTCGCCCTCGAGGGCCTGGAGCCCGACCACCTCGCCGTCGACCTCGACCACCAGGTCGAGCGCCCACGAGGACGGCGACCAGGTGCCGCGGTGCTTCCAGATCGCGGCGCACACCTGGCGACGCCGATCAACGTCGGGCGCCAGCGACGTGAGGTGCTCGTTGGCCGGGTCGAGGTCGAGGTCGGCCGGCAGCACGGCCAGCAGCGGGTCGAGGTCGGCGTCGGTCACGCCACGCAGCAGGACCTCACCGACGCTGATCCGCAAGGACGGGAACGGCCATTCCACGCGCCCAGACTAAGGCGCCGGCTGCTCGGGATCCTGGTCGTTCTCCAGCCAGCCACGGAAGGCGTCGAGGTTGCGGGTCGACTCCCCCCGGAGGTTGCGCCACTCCCACTCCTTGCGGATGGAGGAGGCGAAGCCGAGCTCGAGGATGGTGTTGAAGGACCCGTCGGCATGGGTGAGCACCGACCCGAGCAGCCGGTCGAGCTCGTCGGGAGTGACCGTCGAGAGCGGCAGCCGGGCCTCGAGGTAGATGTCACCGAGCCGGTCGACGGCGTAGGACACGGCGTAGGTGCGCAGGTTGCGCTCGAGCAGCCAGCGATAGACCCGCTCGTGGTTCTCGTCGGGGTTGCGGCAGACGAACGCGTGCACGGCCAGCGCGTGCGGTCCGAGGTCGAGCCGCACCGGCGTCTGCAGCTTGCGCTCCCCCGGCAGCGCGAAGCTGAATCGGCCGTCCTCCTCGGTGAACTCCACGCCGTTGTCGGTGAGGTAGTCGCGCACGACCTGGGCGAGGTCGGTCATGCGGGCTGCCGGAGCGCCGCTCGCGCACGCTCGTAGACGTCGAGGGTGCGCTCGGCGGTCTCCTCCCACGAGAACATCGCCGACCGGTCGCGGGCACCCGCCGAGAGCCGCGCGCGCAGGGCGTCGTCGAGCAGCACGCGCCGGACCGCACCGGCCCACTCGGCGGGCTCGTGGCTGTCGAGCAGCAGACCGCTGACGCCGTCGGCCACCACGGTGGTCAGGCCGCCGACGGCGGCGGCGATGACGGGAGTGCCGGCGGCCTGCGCCTCGGCGGCGACCAAGCCGAACGACTCGTTGTAGGACGGTACGGCGACCAGGGACGCCGCGGAGTCCCACACCGCCAGCTCGGCCGGCGGCACCGGAGGGACGAACCGCACCACGTCGTCGATGCGCAGCTCGGCGGCCAGCTCGGCCAGGAGCTCCGGGTGCTCGAGCCCGGTGCCGGACGGCCCGCCCACGACCGGAACGACCAGGCGCGAGCGCAGGTCGGGGGTCTCCTCGAGGAGCAGCGAGACCGCGCGCAGCAGCACGTCGGGAGCCTTCAGCGGCTGGAGGCGACCGGCGAAGAGGACCACATGGGCGTCCTGCGGCAGACCGAGCTGCGCACGGGCGGCCACGGCGTCGCGGGGCCGGAACACGGTCAGGTCGACGCCGGGGTGCACGACCTCGACCCGGCCGGGGTCGGCGTCGTAGAGGTTGATCAGCTGCTTGGCCTCGATGTCGGTGCTGGCGATGAGCATGTCGGCGGCCTCGACCACCTGCTCCTCACCGATGATCCGCGCGGCCGGCTCGGGGGTGTCGCCCAGGGCCATCGCGTCGTTCTTCACCTTGGCCATGGTGTGCATGGAGTGCACGAGCGGCACCCCCCAGCGGTCGCGCGCGAGCGCGCCGACCTGTCCGGAGAGCCAGTAGTGGGAGTGCACCACGTCGTAGTGACCCAGCGGCAGGGACGCCTCTGTCCGCAGCACCTCGCGAGCGAAGACGCACAGCTGGCCGGGCAGCTCCCCCTTGGTCAGGCCCTCGAACGGGCCGGCGTGGATGTTGTGCACGGTGACCCCGTCGCCGTGCTGCACCACCGGGTCGAGGCGCGACGACGTGGCGCGGGTGAAGATGTCGACCTCGATACCGGCCGTCGCCAGACGCCGGGCGAGCTCCACGACGTAGACGTTCATGCCACCGGCGTCGCCGGTGCCGGGCTGGTCGAGCGGTGAGGTGTGCACGCTCACCATCGCCACCCGCCGTACGGCGTCGGCCTCGTCCAGCTCCACGGCCACCTCCAGGTCGGCTTCCGGGCACGGAGTGCCCAGTCCCATCCAACCCCACGGGGTGCAGGGTGATTCCCCGCCGTGTCCGGCCCGGTGTCAGAGCGTGCTGCGGCGGGGTGCGCTGCGACGCACCAGGGGCACCGCGCAGACCAGCGTGACGCACCCGCCGAAGACGACGTCGACCGTCGACGCGCTCACCGCCGAGCCGCGCACCAGCGCGACCACGCCCCAGACCAGGGTGGGAAGGGCGAGCCCCACGAAGACCCGGAGCAGCAGGACGTCGCCCTTGACCAGCAGCATCCCCAGCCCGAACAGCGCGAGGGTGATCAGCGCACCGCCCAGCCATCGCAGTGCGTCCGCCGCCGACCCGTCGCCGAGGAAGGCGCTGGCGGCCCAGACCAGGCCCCCGGCCAGACCGGAGAGCTGGGCGGTGCGGCGGAGCACCGTTCCGGTCGCGGCTGCGTCGGTGTGGCGTCCCATGACGGCCCCCGAGTCTGCCAGCCCCGCTCCGGCACCGGCCACCCAGGCGGGCAGAATCGGTCGGCATGAGCCCCGCCACGAGCCGTCGTACCGCCGTCGTCACCGGAGCCAGCAGCGGGATCGGAGCCGCAACAGCCCGCGCTCTCGCCGACCAGGGGTACGACGTGCTGTGCGCGGCCCGTCGTACCGACCAGGTCGGGGCCCTCGCCGCCGAGATCGGCGGGCGGTCGGTCACCTGCGACGTCACCTCCTCCGAGTCGGTCGCGAGCCTGGCCGAGGCGGTCGGCGAGTCGCTCCACGTGCTGGTGAACAACGCCGGAGGCGCGTTCGGCTTCGACCCGGTGGCGGAGGCCGACCCCGAGGAGTGGCGACACATGTACGAGGTCAACGTGATCGGCCTGCTGCGGGTCACCCAGGCTTTGCTCCCGGCGTTGCGGGCGAGCGGCGACGGTCTGATCGTCAACGTCGGCTCGACGGCCGGACGGATCGCCTACGAGGGTGGCGCCGGCTACACCGCGGCCAAGCACGGCACGCAGGTCGTCACCGAGACGCTCCGCCTCGAGCTGGTCGGGGAGCCGATCCGGGTCAGCGAGGTGGCGCCGGGGATGGTGCGGACCGAGGAGTTCGCCCTCAACCGGTTCGACGGTGACCGGGCCCGCGCCGACTCCGTGTACGCCGGCGTCCCCGACCCCCTGGTCGCCGACGACGTCGCCGACGCGATCGCCTGGATCGCCACCCGGCCCTCCCACGTGAACATCGACGAGCTCGTGATCAAGCCGCGCGCCCAGGCGGCCCAGCACAAGGTGCACCGGGTCTGATCCCTGGGACCCTTGCCGGTCCCCACCCCGGGCCGGGCAGACTGCAGCCCATGCAGACCATCGGGCTCATCGGCGGGATGAGCTGGGAGAGCACGGCCGTCTACTACCGCGACCTCAACCTCGGCGTCCAGGAACGCGTCGGCGGGCTCTCGTCGCCGAGGCTGGTGCTCAGCACCGTCGACTTCGCCGAGCTGACCGCGCTCGAGGACGAGGAGCGCTGGCCGCAGATCGGCGACCTCCTGGCGGACGCTGCCCGGGGGGTCGAGCGCGCCGGCGCGGACTTCCTGCTGCTGTGCACCACGACGTTCCACCGCGTCGCCGACCAAGTCGAGGCTGCGGTCGGCCTGCCGCTGCTCCACCTCGGCGACGTCGTGGCCGCGGAGGTCGTCCGCAACGGCGTGCAGAAGGTCGGCTTCATCGGCACCACGGTCGCGATGTCCGACGGGTTCTTCAGCGAGCGGCTGGCCCGGCACGGCGTCGAGACCGTGATGCCCGACCCGCGCCACCACGACCTGCTCAACAGCGCCATCTACGACGAGCTGGTCCACGGCCGCGTCGAGGACGCCACCCGCCGCCGGGTGCTCCGCGTCATCGAGGAGCTCTGGGACGCGGGCGTCGGCGGCGTCCTGCTCGGGTGCACCGAGCTCGAGCTCCTGATCAAGCAGGCGGACGCCGAGCTGCCGGTCTACCCGTGCACCACCCTGCACGTGAACGCGGCCCTCGACCGCGCCCTCGCCGACTGACCCTCCGGTGGGCGGCCGCCGGCTGGTTTCGAGACGGTCGCAGAGCGCCTCCTCAACCACCGCTGCGGTCAGTCCCGCAGTTGAGGAGGCGCGCCAGCGCCGTCTCGAAACCCCGGATCGACCCTGCCGACCGACCCATCCCCGAGCCGGATCTGGGACGCGTTGTTCCACGACAACGTCGCAGCGGCTCCGGGTACGGGCCCACCCCGTTCCAGATCGGTCCACGCCGCGGCTCGGGTGCGGGCCCACCGTGTTCCACATCGGCCGTCTCGGTGGGCCGGGTGTGGGCTCAGGGTGTGCCCTTCTCGTTCAGCCGGCACCCAGCACCAGGTCGGCGAGCGCGCGCTGCTCGGGGGTCAGGTGCTGCTGCGGCACTGTCACACAGTGGTCGGCGGTCTCGAACGTGTAGCTGAACGCGTCGGGGACGGGTGGCGTCCGCGCCACCGGCGCGCCGAGGTCGACTCTTCCGAGCAGCTCACGCGCCTGCTCGGCTCGGGCCGAGCCGTCGTCGAGGTGGACCGCGGCGTCGAGGGTGCGGCCGACGATGCCGCCGGTGCGCCGGACCCGCACCACCTGGCCCGCGGGCGCCGGAGACCCGGTGGGGGTCGCGGACGACCCGGCGAGGTCGACCCCGACGGTCGTCCAGGCCTGGCGGACGAGGTCGGCGTGGTCGCCGGCCGAGGCGACCGTGGCGGCGGCGAAGCCGACGAAGTCGGAGTCGGCGGTGACCTGCCCGCCGGTCAGCGCGGCGTACCAGATCTGGCCGGCGCCCGCCCAGGTGTCGCCGCCGATCGCGGTGGCGGCGAGGTAGAAGGCGAGGTTGGGGATGCCGGAGTTGGTGTGGACGCCGCCGTTGTCGTCGGTGGTGTCGACGTAGTCCGACATGTGGCCCACCTGCGGATCCTTGCCGATGGTGGGGTCGTCGTAGGCCGTGCCGGGGTTGGCCATGTCGCGCAGCGCCCGGGCATTGATCCCCGGCAGGAAGATGCCCTGCCCGACCAGCCAGTCGGCGGTGTCGGCGGTCTGGCCGAGCACCTGCTGCTTCACGCACATCCCGAAGCAGTCGGAGACCGACTCGTTGAGCGCGCCGGACTGGCCCTGGTAGGTCAGGCCGGCGGTGAACTGCGTGACCGCGTGGGTGAACTCGTGCCCGAGCACGTCGACGGGCTGGGTGAACGAGCCGAAGACCTTCCCGTCGCCGTCGCCGAAGACCAGCTGGGTGCCGTCCCAGAAGGCGTTGTCGTAGTCCTGCTCGTAGTGGACGGTGACCACGACCTGGGCACCCTTGCCGTCGTAGGAGGAGCGGCTGAAAGCGTCGGTGTAGAGGGCGAGGGTGTCGCTCACCCCGGTCGCCGCCTCGTCGACCGCGGAATCGCCGGAGGCCGGGTCGCCGGCGGAGCGCACCACGTCGCCGGGCAGGGTCGACCCGTTGCGGGCGGTGTGGACGACCCACGCCGCCCGGGCGGCCGCAGTAGCCGGTGCGGCCGGCGCCCGGGTCTCGCGGCCGGCCCGGAGCGCCCGGTCACGCGCGAGCGTCGCTCGGCAGGTGTCGGCCGCATCGGAAGACGAGGCGGCGATCCGCTCGAGTAGGTAGGGCGGGACGAAGGTGCAGCGGGCTCCGAGACTCATGGGATCTGTCTACGCCGCCGCTCCGACTTCGCCAAGGGGCCACGCGACCGAGCGACGCCGTCCGGGCAGCCCGTTGGCAGGAGCCGCCGACCCATACTGGCCGGGTGAGAGCGACCAGCAACAACCGTCGGCTGCAGCGCCGGCTGACCGCGTTGATCTCGTTGGGCGGGGTCCTCGTCCTCGCCGGCGGAGGCGGCCTCGCCGCCCTGGAGAGCAACGTCGTCTCGAGCTACGGGGAGGGCGTGTGGTGGGCGTTGTCGCTGATGACCACCGTCGGGTTCGTCGGCGAGGCTCCCGAGACCACCGGTGGGCGCGTGATCTCGGCCTGCTGATGGTGGCGGGCTTCGCGATGATGGCGCTGACCACCGCCGCCATCGCGAGCATCCTGGTCCGCGAGGAGGAGGAGCCGCAGCGGGAGGTGGAGCGCGACTTCGAGGCGCTCGGCCCGTGACCTGCTCGCCGACATCGCCGACCGGCTGACCGCCCTCGAGGCCGCCCTGCGGCACCACCAGCTCAGGGACGGCCTCACGGCCCGGAGGAGCAGGAACCGGACCACCTCTAGACTTCTCTCGACGTCGAGAGGCACCGCCACCACATGACCACCAGCGAGGAGCCCATCGGGGAGCCCGCGCACCAGCCCCCGCCGGGATGGGTCCGGCGCCTCTGGGCGCAGGTCTGGCTGCACCGCACCCACGTCCTGATCTCGTTCGGCGCCGCGGTCCTCGGCAGCCTCGGCCAGGCCGCCGTACCCCTGCTCGAGCGCCAGATCGTCGACGACGTGATCGTCGAAGCCCGACGCGCTCGCTGTGGCCCTGGCTCGCGCTGCTCGTCGTGATCGCGGTGCTGCGTCTTCGGCTTCGCCTACCTGCGCCGCTACCGCGGCGGCATGGTCGGGCTCGGGGTGCAGTACGACCTGCGCAACGAGATGCACGACCACCTGCTCAGCACCTCGACCAGCAGACCCTCGGCCGGCATGTCGACCGGCCAGCTCGTCGCCCGCGCCAACGGCGACACCGCCCTCGTGCAGGGCCTGCTCAACTTCCTCCCGCTGATGACCGGCAACCTGCTGATGATGGTCGCTGTCGCTCGTCGTGATGTTCGTGCTCTCGCCGCCGCTGGCCCTGGTCAGCCTGGTGATCGTGCCCGCGCTGTTCGTCGTGTCCTACCGGATGCGGCTGAAGGTCTTCCCCGCCACCTGGGACGCCCAGCAGCGCGAAGGCGAGGTCGCCGAGATCGTCGACGAGGCGGTCAACGGGGTGCGCGTGGTGAAGGCGTTCGGCCAGGAGCAGCGCGAGCTCGAGCCGCATGGTCGCCGTCGTCAAGACCCTCTACGGCGTCGCGGATGCGGGCCGTCCGGCTGCAGGCCCGCTACCAGCCGCTCCTCGAGGCGATCCCCGTCGCTCGGCCCAGGTCGCGATCCTGGCGCCTCGGCGGCTGGCTGGCGCTGCACGGCCAGATCAGCCTCGGCACCTTCCTCGCCTTCACCACCTACGTCGCCGCAGCTCGTCGCGCCGGCGCGCCAGCTCGCCGGCGTGCTCACGGTCGGCCAGCAGGCGCGCGCCGGCGTCGAGCGGATCTTCCAGCTGCTCGACCTCGAGCCCGGCGATCACCGACGCGCCGGACGCGGTCGAGCTCGCCGCAGCTGCGCGGCGAGATCGACCTTCGACGACGTCGACTTCGGCTACGACGACCGAGCTCGCCGTCCTCGACGGCTTCGACCTCCACGTCGCGGGCGGGCGAGCGGGTGGCGCTCGTCGGCGCGCAGCGGCAGCGGCAAGACGACCGTCGACGCTGCTGGTCCCGCGCTTCTACGAGCCCGACCGCGGGGCGGTGCTGGTCGACGGCCACGACGTGCGCGGGGTGACCCTGGCCTCGCTCCGCCGGCAGATCGGCGTCGTCTTCGAGGAGAGCTTCCTGTTCTCCGACATCGATCGCGGCGAACATCGCCTACGGCCGGCCGGAGGCGACGCGACGCGGAGATCGAGGCGGCGGCCCGGGTCGCCCGGCGCCCACGGCTTCATCGAGGGCGCTGCCGCGACGGCTACGACAGCGTCGTCGGCGAGCGCGGGCCTGACCCTGTCCGGCGGCCAGCGCCAGCGGATCGCCCTGGCCCGCGCGGTGCTCTGCCGGACCCGCGGATCCTGATCCTCGACGACGCGACCAGCGCCGTCGACGCCGCGCACCGAGGAGGCGATCAACGCGGGCCTGCGCGACGGTGCTCGCCGGGCGGACCGACGCTGCTCGTCGCCCACCGCGCGCTCGACCCTGCACCTCGCCGACCGGGTCGTCGTCGCTCGACGCACGGGCGGGTGATCGACGAAGGCACCCACGAGGAGCTGGCCGAGCGCTGCGCCGTCTACCGCGGCCTGCTGACCGGGCTCGACGAGGACGTCGCCGACGACGCGGTCGGGGACGCGCATCGAGGCGCTGGCGCAGCGTCGACGTCACGCCCGGCGCCGGGCAGCGCGGCGTCGGCGCGGACCGGCGCCGCGGCCGTCCGCACGGCGACCGGCGGCGAGCGCCCGGCTCCGCGCGCCTCGGCGGCGGGCTCGGCGGCGGCGGCGTCAGCGGCGGCGGCGTGGCGGCATCGACCTGGCGCCGACCCCGAGCTGCTCGCCCAGGTGGCGGCGCTGCCGCCCGGTCCGCGACGAGCCGACGTCGACCTCGACCGCGAGGCCCGCGCACGATCCGCGGCTTCACCCTGCGCAAGCTGCTGCGCGAGTTCCGCGCTGCCGCTGCTGCCTCGGCCTCGTCCTGGTGGTCCTCGACGCGCTCGCCGGGCTCGCCGGGCCCGTACCTGGTCAAGGACCGGCATCGACCAGCGGCGTCGCCGCCGGCTCCGAGTCGGCGCTCTTCACTCGCCGCGGCGGTCTTCCTCGTCGTCACCCTCGCCGACCTGATCGACGAGGTCGGCCGAGACGTTCGTCACCGGCCGCACCGGCGCAGCGGATGATGCTGCGCCTGCGGATCCGGATCTGGGCGCAGCTGCAGCGGCTCGTCGCTCGACTACTACGAGCGCGAGATGGCCGGCCGGATCATGACCCGGATGACCACCGACGTCGACCAGTTCGAGTCGCTGATCGAGAACGGCCTGCTCTCGGCCCTGGTCGTCGTTCGTCACCTTCGTCGGCGTCGGCGTCGCGCTCGCTGGTCATGGACCTCGAGCTCGGCCTGTCGACGCTGCTCCGTGGTCGATCCCGCTGGCGGTCGCCACGGTGGCCTTCCGCCGGCCGCTCGACGCGGCTCTACGACGTGGCGCGCGAGCCGCATCGCGATCGTCAACGCCGACTTCCAGGAGAGCCTGTCCGGCGTCCGCGAGGCGCAGGCCTTCGTCCACGAGGCGGAGACCGGCGCGCGCTTCCACCGCCTCGGGCGGCGCTACCTGCGACGTCGCGCGTCGCCGCCCAGCGGCTGGTCGCGATCTACTTCCCCTTCGTGCAGTTCCTCTCCTCGCGTCGCCGACGTGATCGTGCTCGGCGTCGGCGCCGCACCTGATCGCGAAGGGCGCGCTGACCACCGGCGTGCTGATCGCCTTCATGCTCTACGTCGACATGTTCTTCTCGCCGATCCAGCAGCTGTCGCAGGTCTTCGACTCCTGGCAGCAGACGCGGGTCTCGGTCGGCGCGGATCGCCGAGCTGATGGCGGCTCGAGACGCTGACCCCCGGCCGCCGGCCGTGCCGCTCGCGCCGGGCGACTGCGCGGCGAGCTCGACGCTGGCGCGACGTGCGCTTCTCGCTACCCGAGCCGCCGACGTCGCGAGCGACCGAGCGCGGGCCGGCGGACGCCGCTCGCCCGTCGCGGGCGACCGTCGCGCGCGCAAGCCGCCGGAGGCGCTGCGGGGCATCGACCTGCGCGATCGGCGCGGGCGAGACGGTCGCGCTGGTCGGCGAGACCGGCGCCGGCAAGTCGACGGTGGTGAAGCTGCTCGCGCGCTTCTACGACCCCGACTCGGGCGCGGTCGCTGGTCGACGGCCACGACCTGCGCTCGCCTCGACCTGCCCGCCTACCGCCGCCAGCCTCGGCTACGTGCCCCAGGAGGCGTTCCTGTTCACCGGGACGGTCCGCGACAACATCGCCTACGGCCGCCCGTCGGCGACCGACGCCGAGGTCGAGGCGGCGGCCCGCGCGGTCGGCGCCCACGACTTCGATCGCGCGCGCTGCCCGGCGGCTACCTCCACGAGATCTCCGAGCGCGGCGCGCTCGCTCTCGGCCGGCGAGCGCCAGCTGATCGCGCTCGCCCGGGCCGAGCTGGTCGACCCGGCGATCCTGCTGCTCGACGAGGCGACCGTCCAACCTCGACCTGGCCACCGAGGCCGGGTGTCGGCCGCGATGGCGGCGGTCGCGGGGCGCCGTACGACGATCCTGATCGCCCACCGACTCCAGACCGCGCGCACCGCCGACCGGATCGTCGTGCTCGGCTCGGGCCGCGTGCTCGAGGAGGGCACGCACGACGACCTGGTCGCCGGAGGCGGTCGCTACGCCGCGATGTGGCGCGCGTTCGAGCTGGTCTCGGCGGCTGACGCGACTGCGACGGTAAAGAATCGGGCGCGGCCGTTCCTACGGAATCCGTCGCAGACAGACCCTTCCGCCACGGAAACCGCACCGACAGACCGTCGGCACGATGCCCTTCGGGCCTGACCGGCCGGTGCGCCACGGATCCGTCGTCACCCCCTCCCGAAACTCGCTCACGACACCGCGTCATGGCTCTCCGGTTTGACCGTCTCGATTGTCACAAGGAGGCAAGAACCATGAGCACCACAACCCCCCCAGGTGCCCAAGGTTGTCCATGCGAGGACTGCTTGGGAGCCAGGATCATCCGGTACGCCGGATGGGCCACTCTCGAGCGACGCATCGTGCCTCTGTGGGCGCGCCAGGAGCGGTTCCGAATCCGCCCGGCGAGCGACGGGATGCTCCGCAGCGTTTCCTGACCCCCCACGGGAGACGCCACCGCGGAGCGTGCGTCCCGGGTCCACCGCCCTCCCTGCGGTGACCCGGGGCGCCCCGTACCGGCCCCTTGAACACAAGCCTGGGGACACGGTGAGAGCCGGACGCCCTGGGGCCACCGTTTCGCCCACGGTGGCCCCGGGCGTCGCGCTCGAGCGAGCTCTCGCCGATGCGGGGAGCAGACCGCCGCGCCGATACGATCGGGGGTCTGTCCCACCCCTTGCGAAAGCGACGTCGTCCCGCCATGCCCACCACCCGTTCGGACCTCCGGAACGTCGCGATCGTCGCGCACGTCGACCACGGCAAGACCACCCTGGTCGACGCGATGCTCCACCAGGCCGGCGCGTTCACCAAGCACCAGGAGGAGGCCGGCGTCGCCGACCGGGTGATGGACTCCGGTGACCTGGAGCGCGAGAAGGGGATCACGATCCTCGCCAAGAACACGGCGGTGCACTACACCGGCGCGAGCGCTGCTGGTCATGCAGGGGGGCATGACCATCAACATCATCGACACTCCCGGCCACGCCGACTTCGGCGGCGAGGTCGAGCGCGGCCTGTCGATGGTCGACGGCATCGTGCTCCTGGTCGACGCCAGCGAGGGCCCGCTGCCCCAGACCCGCTTCGTCCTCCGCAAGGCGCTCAACGCCGACCTCCCCGTCGTCCTGGTGGTCAACAAGGTCGACCGCGCCGACGCCCGCATCGCCGAGGTCGTCGACGAGACCTACGAGCTCTTCCTCGACCTGCTCGACGACCAGCACAGCCAGGACGCCCTCGACTTCCCCGTCGTCTACGCCTCGGCCAAGGCCGGCCGCGCGTCCCTCGAGCAGCCCGACAACGGCGGTCTTCCCGACTCCCCCGACCTCGAGCCCCTGTTCCGCACCATCCTCGAGACCATCCCCGCGCCGGAGTACGACGAAGGGGCAGCCCTACAGGCCCACGTCACCAACCTCGACGCCTCGCCGTTCCTCGGGCGGCTGGCGCTCGTCCGCATCCACCAGGGACACCTGCGGAAGGGTCAGAACGTCGCCTGGATCAAGCGCGACGGCACGGTCCGGACGGTCAAGATCACCGAGCTCCTGATCACCGAGGGACTCGAGCGCAAGCCCGGCGAGCAGGCAGGCCCGGGTGACATCTGCGCCGTCGCCGGCATCCCCGAGATCACGATCGGCGAGACGCTCGCCGACCCCGAGCGCCCCGTCGCCCTGCCGCTGATCCACGTCGACGAGCCGGCCATCTCGATGACCATCGGCACCAACACCTCGCCCCTCGTCGGCCGCGAGAAGGGCTCGAAGGTCACCGCCCGGCTGGTCAAGGACCGCCTCGACAGCGAGCTGGTCGGCAACGTCTCGCTGCGCGTGCTGCCCACCGAACGTCCCGACGCGTGGGAGGTGCAGGGCCGCGGTGAGCTGGCGCTGGCGATCCTGGTCGAGCAGATGCGCCGCGAGGGCTACGAGCTGACCGTCGGCAAGCCGCAGGTCGTGACCCGCGAGATCGACGGCAAGGTGCACGAGCCCGTCGAGCGGCTCACCATCGACGCGCCGGAGGAGTACCTCGGCACGATCACCGAGCTGATGGCCGGCCGCAAGGGCCGCATGGAGCAGATGACCAACCACGGCACCGGCTGGGTGCGGATGGAGTTCCTGGTCCCGGCCCGCGGCCTGATCGGCTTCCGGACCGAGTTCCTCACCGAGACCCGCGGCACCGGCATCGCCCACCACGTGTTCGAGAAGTACGAGCCGTGGGCCGGCGAGATCCGGTCGCGGGCGTCCGGGTCGCTGGTCGCCGACCGCGCGGGTGCCGCGACGGCGTACGCCATGACCAACCTGCAGGAGCGCGGGATCATGTTCGTCGAGCCGACCACCGAGGTCTACGAGGGCATGATCGTCGGCGAGAACTCCCGCGCCGACGACATGGACGTCAACATCACCAAGGAGAAGCAGCAGACCAACATCCGGTCGGCCACCTCCGACAACTTCGAGAAGCTGGTCCCGCCGCGCAAGCTGTCGCTGGAGCAGTGCCTGGAGTTCTGCCGTGAGGACGAGTGCGTCGAGGTGACCCCGCACAGCGTGCGGATCCGCAAGGTCGTGCTCGACCAGAACGATCGCGCCAAGTCCGCCGCCCGAGCGCGCAAGGGTGCCCGCTGACACGCTGACGGGGGTTCACCCCTCGCGGGTGAGAGCGAATCGCTGCGTATCCCGGCACACTGGTGAGACTGTGCACCGTGTGGGCCCCGTGTAGGCCCGGCGTGGGCTGCCGTGCGGCCTGGAGGGAGGGCGCTGCGATGAGGGTTCCCGGCGTCGGAATGCTGACGAAGGTCCCCGTTCCCGGCTTCGTCCGGTCGGCGGTGACGCCCGCGGTCGAGACGGTCACGTCGTACGCCGTGACGGCAGGGCAGGTGCTCGACATGCTCGTCACCCAGGCGATCGCCGAGGTGGTCCGCCGCGTCGACCTCGACGCCACCGTCGCGCGCGTCGACCTCGACGCCGCCGTACGCCGCGTCGACATCGAAGCCGTGATCGAGCGCCTCGACCTGACCGAGATCGTCTTGAAGCAGGTCGACCTCGACCGCGTCGTCACCGAGGTCCTCGACGGCCTGGACGAGCAGCAGATCGCAGCCCTGGCCCAGAAGGTGGACGTCGACACGATCGCCCGGCGGCTCGACATCGAGGCGGTCCTCGACCGGATGGACCTCACCCAGACTGTCCTCAAGCGGGTCGACCTGGTGAAGGTGGTCGACGCCGTCCTCGACCAGATGGACCTGATCGCGCTGGCCAACGAGATCATCGACGGTGTCGACCTGCCCGAGATCATCCGCGAGTCGACGGGTTCGATGGCCTCGGAGACCGTCCAGGGCGGACGGATGCAGGCGATCGGAGCCGACCAGGCTGTCGGCCGAGCGGTCGATCGGCTGCTGCTGCGCCGCGCTCGCGCCAACGGCACCCCGAAGTCGTGAGCCGGCATGACCGCTGAGGTCCCACGGGGGCACATCGACCCGATCCCCCGCGAGGCGCGTCCCTTCCAGGGACAGCCCGCCGGGATCGTGACCCGACTGGTCGCAGCCGTGCTCGACTCCTTCGTGGTCGGCATCGTCATGGCCGCCAGCTACCTTGGATGGTGCGGCCTGCTGTTCTTGATCCAGGGGCGCAGCTTCACGTTCCCCCGGCCCGGGGTGTTCTTCGGTCTCGGTGTGGCCTTCGCCATCGCGTTCGTCTACCTGACCGTCTTCTGGGCCCTGATCGGCCGCACCTACGGCAACGTCGTGATGGGCCTGCGCGTTCAGCGACGCAGTGGCAAGCCCATTCGGCTGATCGGAGCCGCGATCCGCGCGGCGTTCGTGCTGGTGTTCCCGATCGGGATCTTGTGGGTCCCGGTCAGCCGCGGGAACAAGTCACTGCAGGATGGTGTGCTGGGCACCCAGGTCGTCTACGACTGGAAGCCGCGGGCCAACCGGCTCGGCTTCCACGTGGAGCCTCAGGACTGAGGTTGAGCTGGCTCTCGCTGGGCCGGTCGGCCGATGAACTCGATCACGGCCAGCAGCAGCAGCACGATCAGCGCGATGAAGAGGACGACCCACGCCGTGGGCTGGCTCCAGAACACCAGGATCAGGCCTCCCAGGCCGAAGGCGGAGGTTCGAAGCCCGACCCGGTGGGCGTAGGTCCAGGTGCCCACCCGGCCGGTCTGCCACCCGGCCGCCTCGGCACTGCCGCGCAGCGAGCCGATGCCCCCGGCGAAGCCGCGTCGGAGACGCAGGGCACCGTTGGACCCTCCGCTGACCCAGGCGATGAACGCCACGACCAGGCCCAGCACGGCGACGGCCCGCAGCGACGTACGCAGGAACCGGATCAAGGTGTCGAAGACGCCGCCGGCCGCGGACGCGGTCAGCACGTTGCCCGGCGTCGTGTTGACGTACCAGGTGCGGCCGATCGCGAGAGCGACGCCCAGCACGATCATCGCGCCGGCCAGGCCGAGGCCCGATCGGAACAGGGCGGCCCGCTTGTCGCGCGCGAGCAGGATGCCACCGATCAGCAGGGCGATCGCGATCAGGGGGAGCCAGATCCCGATGGCGTTGAGGAACTTGAACGCCGTCTGCGCGTGCCCGATCGAGCTGGACTGCATGAGGACGAAGGAGCGGTCGATCGGCGGGATCGAGTTCGCCAGCGTGAACCCGTTGGCGACGAGGGCGGCCTTGACCTGGTCGACGATGGGTCCGAGGCTCAAGGACACCTGGTTGCCCTGGAGGCTGAGTGCCGCGGAGTTGTCGCCGGAGAGCAGCCGAACCACCTGTGCGTGGGCGTCGCGGTTGACCGCGTCCCACACCTGGGTGAACTGCGGGCTGGCGATGACCTTGGCCACCTGCTCGTGCACGAAGTTCTCGATCCCCGACACCAGGGCGCCCTGGAGTCCCGGGATCGCCGCGGCCAGAGCGGGAGGGATGCGCGGCCGGTCGGCCAGGGTGGCCAGCGCCTCCGAGGTCACGTTCGCGACGTTCAGGTTGTCCATGATCGCCAGCGTGACCTGGTCGGTCAGGGCCGCCTGCACGTCCGGGTTGTCGGCCAGCGGCTCGACGGTCCTGACGTACTGGTCCGTGTTGGACACGACCCGGTCGGCCCACACCGAGGCGACCGACAGCGGCGCGAGCACGAGCGCGACGACGATCATGACGGCGGAGAGCACGCTCAGCCCGCGCGGGTGTGACCGCGACTCGGTGGGAAGGGCCATGGTCTGCTCCCGCTCCTTCTCAGCCTCGAGCTCGGCGATCCGAGCCTTCAGCGCGTCAACGTCCTCTGTCCCGCTCATCCGGAGCTCCTTCACTCGTCCGGCACCCCTCACACCGTGTCGGAGGTGGGTGGATGTGGCATCACCCAGCGTGGGTGACCCCAGCGGTCTGATCGCCAGGGTTGACTGGGCGGGACTCCTGGAGGCAACCGTGACAGCAGCTGAACTCCCGCAGGCAGAGGCGGCCCCTGCGGCCAAGATGAACTGGTTGCCGCTGGTGGCGCTGGCCATCGCCCAGTTCGTCATGGTGCTGGACCAATCGGCGATGAACGTCTCGATCAGCGCTCTCGTGGCCGACTTCGACACGACGGTGACCACCATCCAGGCGGTGATCACCCTCTACTGCCTGGTGATGGCGATGTTCATGCTCACCGGGGGCAAGATCGGCGACATCCTCGGGCGACGCAGGACGTTCGTCATCGGCCTGGTCATCTACGCCATCGGCTCGGCGGTGACCGCCCTGGCACCGACCGTCGTCGTCCTGGCCCTGGGCTGGTCGGTCCTGGAGGGACTCGGTGCTGCGCTGGTCCTGCCGGCGATGGTGGCGTTGATCGCGGGCAACTTCGAAGGCGCCTCGCGCAAGGTGGCGTACGCCGTGATCGGCGGGGTCGCCGGCGCGGGGATCGCTGTGGGTCCGATCCTGGGCGGCTGGGCGACCACCGAGTACTCCTGGCGGATCATCTTCGCCGGCGAGGTGCTGCTGGTGGCCGTGATCCTGGTGATGACCCCCAAGGTCGCCGACTCCGTGCGGACCGGGACCGCCCCCAAGCTCGACGCCGTGGGCACCGCGCTGTCCGCCGTCGGGCTGGGGCTGGTCGTGCTCGGCGTGCTGCAGTCGAGCAGCTGGGGCTGGATCACGCCCAAGGAGGACTCCCCCGTGGAGCCCTTCGGCTTCTCCCTGACCGTGTTCGTCATCGGAGCCGGGGCGCTCCTGCTGTGGGCGTTCACGGTCTGGCAGCGTCGCCGGGAGACCCTGGGCCGCGACCCGCTGGTGCACCTGGCCCTCCTGAAGATCGCGTCCTTGCGCGCCGGGCTGATCGGCCTCTTCAGTCAGAACCTGATCCTGATGGGCGTCTTCTTCACGATCCCGCTCTACCTCCAGCTCGTGATCGGCCTCGATGCCCTGGAGACGGGCCTGAAGATGCTCCCCGTCTCAATCGCCATGTTCATCGCCTCGGCGGCCGGCTCGCGCTTGTCCGCCCGCTTTCCCGTCCGGTCGATCGTGCGGGCCGGCCTCGTGCTGTCGATGGTGGCGGCCGTCCTGCTCCTGGCCACGATCAAGCCCGAGCTGAACAACGCGGGCTTCGCCTGGTCGATGGCGATTCTCGGCGTGGGCATGGGGCTGCTTGCCTCACAGCTGGGCAACGTCGTGCAGTCCTCGGTCGATGCGTCGGGGCGCGGTGAGGCCGGAGGGCTGCAGTTCACCGGCCAGCAGCTCGGCTCGTCGCTCGGCGTCGCCCTGCTCGGGGCGATCGTGCTGTCCGGGCTCACCTCCGCGTTCGTCTCGAACATCTCCGAGGACAAGCAGATCAGCAGCAGCGTCTCCCAGCAGGTCGGGGTGGCGGTCGGGTCGGGCATCGACTTCGTGCCAGCGGACGAGATCGAGACCGCTGCCCGGGAAGCGGGGCTGGACGAGCCGACCACCCAGGCCCTGGTCGCCGACTACGAGTCCGCCCAGCTGCAGGCGCTGAAGACCGGGCTGCTCGCGGCGGCGTTCCTGGCCCTGATCTCGCTGCCCTTCACCAAGAACCTGCCCCACGAGGTGTCGACGAAGGAGCAACACCCCGACGAGCGGGAGACGGTCAGCACCACCTAGCGGTTCAGGTGCGCGGTCCAGTCGTCGGGTACGGCGCCGGTCGGCCCGGGCGTGGGCTGGTCGGAGGGGTGGCTCTGCGGGTCGGCGAGCACCGGGCCGTCGTACGCCTGCTCGTCGCGGAAGTCCCAGAACCAGTCCTCGCCCGGCTCGAAGCTCTGCATGAGCGGGTGCCCGCTCTGCTGCCAGTGGGCGGTGGCGTGCTGCGAGGGTGAGGTGTCGCAGCAGCCGACGTGCCCGCACTGCGCGCACCGGCGCAGGTGGAACCACCAGCCACCCGACTCGAGGCACTCCGCGCACCCGGTGCCGGACGGCGGGACGGTCCGGTCGATCGCCTGCTCGCTCATGCCCCCACCCTGCCACGCGGCGTCCGCGATAGTCCCCGACGTTCTTGTCGCCTCGGACATCGAAGGCCCCACCACAACGTCGGGGACTATCCAGCAGGCGGCATAGTCCCCGACGTTCTGACTGGTCAGATCGCTCGGTCCACACCACCTGGGTCCGGGACCCGGCGCCGGAGCCAGCGAGCCCGTTGGTCGTCGGTGAGGGCGCGACGCTGCTCGACGGTGAAGGTCGGGGTCCACCAGCCGGGCGGGTCGATCGTCCAGCGACGTTCGCTCACAGGGATTCGTGCCGCCCTGGCGTACGCCGCCCGCAGGCGCGCCACGAACGGCCACGGATCCGCGAGCTCGCCGGTGACCATGGCGACCGGCTCCAGGCCGGCTGCCCGGAACGACGACTCGCGTTCGACGTCCCTGCGTCGGCGCCGGCTCTCGAGATGGAGCTCGCTGTCGTACTCACCCGCCACTCCTGCCACCGGGTCGAGGAGGTCAGGAGTGCCGATCAGCCGGCCATCGAGATCGAACACCGGCTGGTTGCACAGCGGCGTCGGCAGACCAGCGTCTCGGGTCCACACGCCCCGCATCGACGTCTCCGCAGGCGACCATGAGTTCTCCGACATCAGACCGACGACCTCGCGCCCACGCCCGATGCCGGTCCATCCCCGGCACGCGGCCACGAGGAGGGCGAGCTCGACGCGGCTCACGAGATCAGAGAAGGCCGCCATGTCCGCCGCGCGGACCCCTTCGCCCAGCGTGCCGGAGTGCCGGATCTCCCACAGCAGTGCATAAGCCGCGACCGTGACCCGGATTCCGCGCTCCACAACGAGCTGCTCCGGGCCGACCCGTTCCTCACTGATCGCAATCCCTGGCCGGGCTCTGATCGAGCTGTCCATGAGCACCAGGACGACGGGACGCTCGATCGAGCCGCCCGCCGCCAGGCCGTCGAACCACGTACCTCCGAGCCACCGGAGCGCCGCCCAGCCCGTGACGCCGCCGTACGCCGGAAGGACGGCGGCCGCCTCCACGATGCGCTGCTCCAGGCTCTGCTCGGTCGAAGCCGGGACGAAGAGGCCCTGGCTTGTGCGTCGCCAGGCCAGGCTCCGGGCCTGGGCCAGCGTCGGGCCACGCCTCCCCGACCGGTCCACCCGCACGGGCCAGACCAGTCCCGCGGGCAGCCAGTCGGGTCGTGGACCAGGAGTGCGCGGAGCCATCCCTCATGGTGGGTCGCCCTGGGCCGCACGCGCTCCGGCTGTCCACAGGCTTCGGCCCGCCGCGATAGTCCCCGACGTTCTGGATGGCTCCGGTCGGCCGACCCCGACAAGAACGTCGGGGACTATCTGGAGAAGGCGTCCTGGTCAGGGGGTGACGAGCCAGCGGGCGAGCAGGGTGCCGTCGTGCTCGACCAGGGTGTGCAGGCTCAGCGGTACGTCGAGCGGGGCGCCGTTGGTGATCCGCGGGTGGTGGCCACCCACCGCCCGCGGTACGACGGTCGTGTCGAGCTCGTCGACGGCTCCCTCGTCGAGGAGGTCGCGCAGCAGGTGTGGGCCACCCTCGCAGACTTGGTTTCCCCAGCCGCGCGCCGCGAGGTCGCGCTTGAGGGCGAGCAGGTCGACGCGATGCTGCCCGGCCACGATCACCGCGTCGTCGCCGAGCGTCGCCCGCGCCTCCGCGATCCCCGGGGACGCGGCGTACGTCGCGAGCAGGACGTCGCCGGCCGGCGCGTTCCGCAGGTGCTCCGGCACGACGCCGGACCGCGACACCAGCACCAGCGGCTTCCCGATCCCTGCATAGCCCTCGACCCGGGCCGTGCCGGCGCCGATGACCACCACGTCGGCCTGCGCGCGCAGCACGTCGAAGACCTGGTGGTCGATCTCGTTGTTGATCGAGCCGCTCCGCCCGTCCTCCCCCGTGGCCGCCCCGTCGACGGTGGCGACGAAGTTGACGCGCAGCCACGGCGTCCGCGGCACGGCGTACAGATCAGCCAGGTCCTCCCCGGACCCGATGAGAACCCTCATGCGATCTCCTCCTGGGAGTCTCTAGGAGTCTTTGGGTGTCCCGTTCCCACTCACTGGCATACGGACCGTTCCCGGGACACCCTCAGGATGACGGCCTGTAGGCCAGTTGGTCAGGCTCCCCCCGCACGGCGAGCAACGGCGGCCGGTCACCCCGGACCGACGCCACCATGTCGAGCGTCTGCCGGGTCGCCCGGACGTCGTGGGTGCGGAAGAGGGTAGCCCCGAGCCACGCCGCGACCGAGGTCGCGGCCAGCGACCCGAACAGCCGCTCGTCGGCCGGCAGATCCAGGGTCTCGCCCACGAAGTCCTTGCGTGAGATCGCCTGGAGCACCGGGAAGCCCAGCGCCACCACCTCGGCCGTGTGCCGCACCAGGGTCAGCGAGTGCCGGGTGGTCTTGCCGAAGTCGAGGGTCGGGTCCAACACGATGCGCGAGCGCGGCACCCCGGCTGCCAGCGCCGCAGCCGCGGCCTCCGCGAGCCGGCCTACGACGTCGCGGACGACGCCGTCGGGCTCCGGCGGGTAGGTGACGCCCACCGGGTCGGTCCGCGGGGGCAGCCCGCCGGTGTGCGAGCAGACCAGCCCCAGCCTCGCAGCGGCCGCGACCGACGCGAGCGCAGGGTCGTGGCCGGCCCAGGTGTCGTTGACCAGGTCGACGTCGAGCGGCTGGACCGCCCGCACCACCTCCGAGCGCCAGGTGTCGACCGACAGCACCACGTCGGGATGGCGGCGCCGGGCCTCGGTGAGGAACGGGGTGAGGCGCTCGACCTCCATCTCGGCCGAGACGTGCTCGCCCTCCTGGCCTGCCCGCACCGCACCGACGTCGACGATGTCGGCACCGTCGGAGACGACCTGGTCGAGCCGGGCCAGGGCGTCGTCCAGGTCGGCGTAGCGGGCCGGCTCGTAGAAGGAGTCGCTCGTGCGGTTGATGATCGCCATCACCGCCGGCCGGCCGGCGTCGAAGGTGCGACCGCGCAGGGTCAGCGGCGCCGGCTCGGGGCCGGGCTCGGGGCCGGGCTCGGGGCCGGGCATCAGCCCAGGTGACCGCGCACGGACACGTGGCCCGAGAGCAGGTTGCGGGCGATGGTACGGCGCTGGATCTCGTCGGTGCCCTCGTAGATGCGCAGCAGCCGCAGCTCGCGGTACCACCGCTCGATCGGCAGCTCGCGGGTGTAGCCCATGCCGCCGTGGATCTGGAGCACGCGGTCGACGATCTCGTTGGCATGGACGCCGCCGTAGAGCTTGGCCATCGACTGCGCCTGCCGGCTGTCGATGCCGTGGTCGACCTGCCAGGCGGCGGTCAGCACCAGCCAGCGCAGCGCCTCGATCTCGACCGCGGAGTCGGCGAGCATCCACTGGATCGCCTGCCGGTTGGCGATCGGCTCCCCGAAGGTGACCCGGTTGCGCGCCTGCTCCATCGCCATCTCGACGAGCCGCTCGCAGGCGCCGAGCGCCCGCGCCGGAAGGAGGTAGCGGCCCTTGCCGATCCAGCGCATGGCCAGCTCGAAGCCCCGGCCCTCCTCGCCGAGGATCGCCGAGTGCGGCACCCGCACGTCCTGGAACGACAGCGACGCCGGTCCCCACTCGCCCATGGTCGGGATCGGCGCGGACGTCCACCCCGCCTCGCGGTCGGCCAGGAAGCAGGTCACCCCGCCGTCGGCGCCCCGCTCCTTGTCGGTGACGGCGAAGACCATCGTGAAGTCGGCGACGTCGCCACCGGTGATGAAGGTCTTCTCGCCGTTGATCACCCACTCGTCGCCGTCGCGCACGGCGGAGGTGCGGATGTTGCGCGCGTCCGACCCGGCCCCCGGCTCGGTGATCGCGAAGCAGCTGCGCCGGGTGCCCTCGATCGTCGGCAGGAGGTACGCCGCCCGCTGCTCGTCGTTGGCCTCGAACAGGATGTTGTCGGCGTCGCCGCCGAACTTGAACTGCACGAAGGTGCGACCCAGCTCGGCCTCGATCAGGGCGTTCATCACCGCGCCCAGGCCCATCCCGCCGTACTCCTCGGGCGTCTGGATCCCGAAGAACCCCGACTGCCTCGCCTTGGCCTGGAGCGCCCCGACCTCCTCGAGGGTGATCCCCCGCTCGCCGTTGCGCTCGCGCTCGAGCACCTGCGGCTCGAGCGGCATCAGCTCCTTGGTGACGAACGTGCGCACCCAGTCACGGATCTCGCGCTCCTCGTCGGAGAGGGTCAGGTCCATGCCGCGAATCTACCCAGGACCGCCGCGAGCCGGGACGCCGCGTCACCCCAGGAAGCGTCGTACGGCGTGCGCCAGGCCCCGCGCGTAGGTCGCCCGGCCCTTGACCGACGTCATCCGCCTGGCGTCGGCGGGGTTGCGCATGTTGCCGAGCTCGACCATCACGGTCGGCACGTCGGAGAGGTTGAGGGTGGCGAGGTCGGAACGGAAGTCGAGGCCGTCGCCGCCGGCGATGTAGTTGGCCACCGGCAGTCCCACCCCGCGCAGCGCAGCCCGGGTGTCGAGGGCGAGGCGCCGCGAGGAGCCGAAGATGTCGTGGGTCCAGGGCCTGCGGTCGGTCGGGGCGATCACGTGGAACCCGTGGGCTCCCGCGGCGTAGGAGCCGTCACCGTGGACGCTGATCTTGAGGTCGGCCGGCAGGGCGTTGCCGGCTCGGCCCCGGGCGTCGACGCAGGGCCCCCAGCGGTCCTCCCGGTTGGAGTGACGGGTCAGCCGCACCGTCGCTCCGAGCGCCTGGAGCCGGTCACGCAGGTCCAGCGACACCTTCCAGACCATCGTGGCCTCGGGGAACCCCCCGTTGGTCGCCGTCCCCGTGGTGTTGCAGGGTTTGCGGAATCCGCCGGCCGGCACCAGCTGCGAGATCTGGCTGAGGTAGTTGTGGTTGCCGAGCTGGTGGCCCGGGTCGATCACGACGACCCGGCCCGCGAGCGGCAGGCCGCCGACGACCTCGACCGGCGCGGTCAGCCGGCGGTCGCGTACGGCGTCGGCGGGCGACGCGCCCACGGTGAGTGCCAGAGTGAGTGCCAGGGTGAGTGCCAGGGTGAGTGCCAGGGTCGCCGCGACGAGGGTCGCCAGTGCGGCCACCCCTGCGCGGGTGGCACCGAGAGCGGACCGGTTGGCGGTCACTCGTAGCCCAGCACGTCCTGGCGGCGGTCGGCCCAGGCCAGCGCGGAGGCGATCGCCTCGTCGATGCTGAGCTCGGTCTCCCAGCCCAGGAGCTCGCGCGACCGGTCGACGTTGGCGAACGCGCCGACCGCGTCGCCGGGCCGCGGCGGCGCCTCACTGAGCGGCACCTCCCGGCCGAAGACGCGCTCGAACGCGGCGATCAGCTCGCGGACGGTGACGCCCTCACCGCGACCGACGTTGATGATCACCGACGGCGCCGCGGACCTGGCCAGCACGTCGTCGAACTGCTCGACGGCGCGCACGTGGGCCTGCGCGAGGTCCCAGACGTGGATGTAGTCGCGGATGCCGGTGCCGTCCCGGGTCGGGAGGTCGGTGCCGGTGACGGTGAACGAGTCTTTCTGGCCACGCGCCGCCATCACCAGCTGGCCGAGCACGTGGGAGGGCTCCTTGACGTAGATGCCCGACTCGAGGTCGGGGTCGGAGCCGATCGGGTTGAAGTAGCGCAGGATGATCGCCCGCAGGTCGGTCGCGACGGCGAGGTCCTCCAGGACCTGCTCGATCATCCGCTTCGTGCGGGCGTACGGCGAGGGCGGGTCGAGCGGGTCGCCCTCGCGCACCTCGAAGTCGTCCTTGGTCGCGTAGAGCGAGGCCGACGACGAGAAGAGCACCCGCGGCTTGCCGAGCGCGGTGAGCTGGTCGAAGAGCTCGAGGGACTTGGCGACGTTGTCGCGGTAGTACTCGTAGGGCTTCTCGACCGACTCCGGTACGACGATCCGAGCGGCCATGTGGATCGTGGCGTCGAGGTCGGGGTGCTCCTCGACGACCCGGGCCACCAGAGCCCGATCGGCGATGTCTCCCTCGTAGAAGATCCGGTCGCGCACGAAGGCCTGGGGACCTGACAGCAGCGAGTCGAGGATCACCGGCACGTGCCCGGACTCCTCGAGCGCCTTGGCGGTCGTCGAGCCGATGTAGCCGGCGCCTCCGGTGACCAGGATCTTCATGCGGTCAGGGTAACCGGGCGGCCGGGCCGGTCCGGGCGTGGCAGGCGCTCGCCGGGGACGAGCCCGCGAGTGGCACAATCGGCGCCATACCCAGCGCACTCATCACCGGGATCACCGGACAGGACGGGCTCTACCTCGCCCGCGCCCTCCTCACCAAGGGCTACGAGGTGCACGGGCTGGTGCGCGGTCAGAACAACGCCAAGCTCGACCTGGTCCACGACCTCGTCCCCGACGTCGTCCTCCACAACGGCGACCTCACCGACCTGTCGAGCCTGATCCGGGCGCTCCGGGCCGCCGAGCCCCAGGAGGTCTACAACCTCGCCGCGGTCTCCAACGTGGCCTACTCGTGGGAGAACGTCACCCACACCACCGACGTCACCGCCAAGGGCACCTTGACCCTGCTGGAGGCGGTCCGGCTCCACGTCGAGGACGACCACGACCAGATCCGCTTCTACCAGGCGTCGAGCTCGGAGATGTTCGGCAAGGTGCGCGAGGTGCCGCAGACGGAGCGGACGCAGTTCTGGCCGCGCTCGCCGTACGGCGTCAGCAAGGTCTTCGCCCACTACATGACGATCAACTACCGCGAGTCCTACAACATGCACGCCTCGTCGGGGATCCTCTTCAACCACGAGTCACCCCTGCGTGGCGTGGAGTTCGTGACCCGCAAGATCAGCCGCGGCGTGGCCCGGATCGCACAGGGCCGGCAGCAGGACCTGGTGCTGGGCAACCTCGACGCCGAGCGCGACTGGGGCTTCGCCGGCGACTACGTCGAGGCCATGTGGCTGATGCTGCAGCAGCCCAAGGGCGACGACTACGTGATCGCCACCGGCGAGACGCACTCGATCCGGGAGTTCCTCGATCTCGCCTTCGCCTGCGTCGGCATCGACGACTGGAGCGGCTACGTGCGCCAGGATCCCCGGTTCATGCGCCCCGCCGACATCGACCAGGTGGTCGGTGACGCCACCAAGGCGCGCGAGCAGCTCGGCTGGAAACCCACCGTCACGTTCGCCGAGCTGGTCAAGATGATGGTCGACGCCGATCTGTCCCAAGAGGGTCCTCGGGCCTGGTTCTCCCGCTCCTGACGAGTTTGCGAAGGCCTCGGTCGCTGGGGCGCGAACCACGTTAGAATGCGTGACACGCTTCGCTGGGTCGAGCGGTCGCGGGCCGTTCCGCCCGGACATCTCGGGGAAAGGCAGCAGGTAAGCGCGCAATGAGTCTGGTGTCGCAACGTTCCAACGCGCTCGCGGCAGATGCCGCGCGCTTGCGCGGTCGCGCGCTCAGGGCGCTGCCGATCACCGCGTTCCTGATCGACCTGACCCTGGTGACCCTGACCGTCTTCATCGCCGGCTACGCACGCAGCCAGCTCAAGATCTTCGACTACTCCTCGGCCCCGGGTCTGTCCTCGGGAGACGGCGGCCCCGACCTCGGCCAGTCGATCGTCCTGGTGGCCATGCCCCTCATCATCGGCTGGGTCGCCCTCATCGCCCTGCGTGGGGGCTACGACCGCGGCGTCTTCGGGGCCGGCGCCGACGAGTACAAGAGCGTCGTCACCGGCAGCCTGCTCGCCGCGGCGGTGCTGGGCATCGGCTGCTACCTGACCAAGTTCCAGCTCTCCCGCGGTTTCTTCATGTACGCCTTCGCGATCGGGCCGCCGCTGCTGGTCACGGGCCGGGTCGTGCTGCGTCGCGCGATCCATCGCGCACGCGCTCGCGGGTCGCTGGGCCAGCGCACGGTCATCGTCGGCAGCCCCGAGCACGTCGACGCGGTGGCGTCGGTCCTGGCTCGTGAGTCGTGGCTGGGCTATCGCGTCGCCGGCGCGCTCGTCCCCCAGGAGGGCGAGCAGGAGACCGACGGCGGGGTCCCGGTGCTCGGCACGGTGAACGACGCCGTACGGCTGATCCGCTCCTACGACGCCGAGATCGTCTTCGTCGTCGGTGGCGCGTTCTCCGACCCGTCCGCGATGCGCAACCTGATCTGGGACCTCGAGTCCGACGACGTACAGGTGATCATGGCGCCCGGTGTCACCGACGTGTCCAGCGAGCGGATCCGGGTCCGGCCGGTCGCCGGCCTTCCGCTGCTCCACCTCGACCATCCACGCCACCAGGACGCCTTGCGCTGGGCCAAGCGCACCTTCGACCTCGTCGGCTCGACGCTCGCGCTCGTGGTGCTCTCCCCGCTCCTCGCCTTCGCTGCGTGGAAGATCAAGCGCTACGACGGGGGGCCGGTGCTGTTCCGGCAGACCCGCGTCGGTCGCGACGGCAAGGTGTTCACCTGCCTCAAGCTGCGCAGCATGGTGCTCGACGCCGAGCAGACGCTGCCCGACCTCCACACCGTGGCGGGCTACCGCGAGGGCCTGTTCAAGATGGCGCAGGACCCCCGGGTGACCAAGCCCGGCCAGTGGATCCGTCGCTACTCCCTCGACGAGCTCCCGCAGCTGGTCAACGTGCTCCGTGGCGACATGAGCCTGGTCGGCCCTCGGCCGCCGCTGCCCACCGAGGTCGACCGTTACACCCTGACCCAGGCCCGCCGCCTCCGCGTGCGTCCCGGCATGACCGGCCTGTGGCAGGTGTCCGGCCGTTCCGACCTCTCCTGGAGCGAGTCGATCCGCCTCGACCTCTACTACGTCGACAACTGGTCGATGATCCAGGACGTCGTGATCCTCACCCGCACCGTGGGAGCAGTCCTCAGCTCCCGTGGCGCCTACTGAGAGCCCCTGAGCTGAGCCTGCGAAGCTCAGGATCAGGCTCGAAGGTTGAGGAGCGTCACGCACGGCGGAGCGCAGCGAGGGGATGCGCGGATACGTCTCGAAACCCGGTGACGGTGCCTGACACCTGGGCTAAGCCGGATCCGGCTCCAGCAGCGACAGCAGGTAGTCGCCGTACCCGCTCCTGCGCAGCTCGTCGGCCCGGCGGCGCAGCCCGTCGTCGTCGAGGAACCCCATCCGCCAGCCGACCTCCTCCGGGCAGCCGATCTTGAGCCCCTGCCGCTGCTCGATCGCCTGCACGAACGCGCCGGCGGCCACGAGGGACTCCACGGTCCCGGTGTCGAGCCAGGCGGTGCCGCGGGGCATCAGCTCGACGTGAAGCCGTCCCTCGTCGAGGTAGAGCCGGTTCAGGTCGGTGATCTCGAGCTCGCCGCGGGCCGACGGCTTCAGGGTCCGGGCGCGCTCGACCACGTCGTTGCCGTAGAAGTACAGCCCCGGCACCGCGTAGTGGCTGCGCGGGCGCTCCGGCTTCTCCTCCAGCGACGTGGCCCGGCCGTGCTCGTCGAAGGTCACCACGCCGTAGGACTTGGGGTCGGCCACCCGGTAGCCGAAGATCGCGGCGCCGTCGATGTGGGCGAACCGGCGCAGGTGGATGCCGAGTCCCGGTCCGTAGAAGATGTTGTCGCCCAGCACCAGCGCGGCCACCTCGCCGCCGAGGTGCTCCTCGCCGATCAGGAAGGCCTGGGCGAGCCCGTCGGGAGAGGGCTGGACGGCGTAGGAGATCTCCACGCCGTACGACGAGCCGTCGCCCAGCAGGCGGCGAAAGGCCTCCTGCTCGTGCGGCGTCGTGATCACCAGCACCTCGCGGATCCCAGCGAGCATCAACGTCGACAGCGGGTAGTAGACCATCGGCTTGTCGTAGACCGGCACCAGCTGCTTGCTCACCGCAAGCGTGATCGGGTGGAGGCGCGATCCGGTGCCGCCCGCCAGGATGATTCCGCGCATGAAGGCATCGTAGGGAGCATCTTCGGGCGCGGCCCGGACCGACGCCTCCTAGGATCGCCCCGTGGACCATCTGCTCGTCACCGGCGGCGCCGGCTTCATCGGCTCCAACTTCGTCCGGCACGTGGTCGAGCACACCGACGCCCGGGTCACCGTCCTCGACAAGCTGACCTACGCCGCGAGCCCCGAGGCGCTGGCCGACCTCCCCACCGACCGGGTCGAGCTGGTCGTCGGCGACATCGCCGACACCGCCACCGTGGAGCCGCTCGTGGCCGCCCACGACACGGTGGTCCACCTCGCGGCCGAGTCGCACAACGACAACTCGCTCGACGACCCCGAGCCGTTCATCCGGACCAACGTGGTCGGCACCTACGTGCTGCTCGAGGCGGTCCGCAAGCACGACGCCCGGTTCCACCACGTCTCGACCGACGAGGTCTACGGCGATCTCGCCTTCGACGACCCCAAGCGGTTCACCGAGGACTCGCCCTACCGTCCGAGCAGCCCTTACTCCGCGGCCAAAGCCGGCTCCGACCACCTGGTGCGCGCCTGGGTGCGGAGCTTCGGGGTCCGCGCGACGCTGTCCAACTGCTCCAACAACTACGGGCCATGGCAGCACGTCGAGAAGTTCATCCCCCGCCAGGTGACCGAGATCCTCGAGGGCCGGCGGCCCCGCGTCTACGGCGACGGACAGCAGGTGCGCGACTGGATCCACGTCGACGACCACGCCGACGCCCTCCTGACGATCCTCGACCGCGGCCGGATCGGCGAGACCTATCTGGTCGGTGCCGACGGCGAGCGCACCAACCTCGACGTCGTCCGCACGCTCCTGCGGCTGATGGACCGGCCGGAGGACGACTACGACCTGGTCGCCGACCGGCCGGGGCATGACCAGCGCTATGCCATCGAGTCGGGCAAGCTGCGCCTCGAGCTCGGCTGGCAGCCGCGCTTCGGCGACCTCGACCAGGGGCTGACCGACACCATCTCCTGGTACACCGGCCACCGCGACTGGTGGGGGCCCCACAAGGCCGCCACGGAGGCCGCCTACGCGGCCAAGGGCCAGTGACGGCCGGTGAGCTCCGATGGGTGACCTGAGCGTCGAGCCCACGCCCATCCCGGGGCTGCTCCTCGTGCGCCTGGACGTCCGGCTCGACGACCGCGGCTGGTTCGCCGAGACCTGGCAGCGGGAGAAGATGACCGTGCTCGGCCTGCCCGACCTCGGGCCCGTGCAGTCCAACCTCGCCGAGAACGACCGGCGGGGCACGATCCGCGGGATGCACGCCGAGCCGTGGGACAAGCTGGTCTCGCTCGCGGCCGGCCGCGCCTACGCCGCGTGGGTCGACCTCCGCCCCGGCCCGTCGTACGGCGTGACCCATGCGGCGCTGCTCGAGCCCGGTACGGCGGTGTTCATCCCCCGTGGCGTCGCCAACGGCTACCAGACCCAGGCCGACGGCACCACCTACACCTATCTGGTCAACGCCCACTGGCGCGCGGAGGCGTCCTACACGGCCGTCAACCCGCAGGACCCTGCGCTGGGGATCGCCTGGCCGCTGCCGGTCGACGAGTCGCTGATGTCCGAGCGCGACCGGACGTCGCCACGGCTGGCCGACGTGGAGCCGTTCCCCCTACGCCGCCCGCTCGTGCTCGGCGCGGACGGCCAGCTCGGCCGCACCCTGGTCGCCGAGATCCCGGACGCGCTCGGGGTGCCACGCGCCGCGCTCGACGTCACCGACACCAAGGCCCTCGACGCATGGGCGTGGTCCGAGCACGACGTGGTCCTGAACGCGGCGGCCTGCACCGCCGTCGACGAGGCCGAGACCGAGACGGGTCGCGCCGCGGCCTGGGCCGTCAACGCCGAGGCCCCGGCGCTCCTGGCGCGCCTGGCCCTGCGGCACGGGTTCACGCTCGTCCACTACTCCACCGACTACGTCTTCGACGGCTCGCAGGAGGTGCACGACGAGGACGAGCCGCTGACCCCCCTCGGCGTCTACGGCCAGTCGAAGGCGGCGGGCGACCTCGCCGTCGGCGTCGCTGCGAGGCACTACCTGCTGCGGGCGTCGTGGCTGGTCGGCGACGGTGCGAACTTCGTCCGCACGATGGCCCGGCTCGCCGACACCGGGTCGACCGCCGACGTGGTCGCCGACCAGGTGGGCAGGCTCACCTTCGCCGACGAGCTGGCCCGCGCCACCCGACACCTGCTCGCCTCCGGAGCGCCGTGGGGCACCTACCACGTCAGCAACGCCGGCCCCCCGATGTCGTGGGCCGACGTGGCCCGCGCCGTGTTCGCCCTCCGCGGCCGCGACCCGCACGACGTACGCGAGATCAGCAGCGAGCAGTACGCCGCCGGGCGCGCCGTCGCGCCCCGCCCGAGGTCGAGCGTGCTGTCGCTGTCACGGCTCGAGGCAACCGGCTTCCGGCCCAGGGACGCGCGCGAGGCGCTGGGCGACTACTGCTCCTCGTGCCTGCCGTAGTCGTCGTCGAGCCGGACGATGTCGTCCTCGCCGAGATAGTCACCACGCTGCACCTCGATCAGGACGAGCTCGTCGTCGTGGAGGTTGGCGATGCGATGGGCGGTGCCGACCGGCACGTCGACGGACTCCCCGGCCCGGACCACGACGGTCACGCCGTCCAGGGTGCAGGTCGCGGTGCCGACCACGACCGCCCAGTGCTCCGAGCGCTGGGCGTGGGTCTGGTAGGACAGCCGGCTCCCGGGCTTGACCTCGATCCGCTTGATCTTCCAGCCTGCGCCCCTGTCGAGCACGTGCCACGTGCCCCACGGTCGCACGTCGGACTCGAGGCCCCGGGTCTCCATGGGCGGAATCCTCTCACGCAGGTCCGGGAGCCCCGAAATGGAACACGGCCCCGCAGCGCGGCGGGCGCCCGGGCCGAGCGCCCGGTCGTGCGGTCCCCTTGCCAAGGACCCGTGGTCCTCTCGTAGTGTCACGTGATGGCCAGGCTCAGCTCGGGATGCGCTTCGGCGTACCCATGCGGTCGACCACCCTCCCCCGACCCCCGCACGACCCTCCCCGCCAGCGGAGGCGCATCTCGAGGAGCTGACGCATGCCCGGACGTCGACGGACCAGCAGCAACAACCGTGACCGCATCCGCAAACCCGACCGCACCGGCAACCGGGCGGCGCTGACGAGCGTCCCGGCTGTCCTGGCCATCGTCGTGGCCGTCGTCGTCGGATTCTTCGCAGCCACGGGCGCGATGGCTTCGGGGGACAACACCAGCGCCTCCGCCGCCGGCGTGGTGACGGAGACCCGGACGGTCACGGTGACGGCGACCGTCACGGCCACCGCCACCGTCACGCTTCCGGGGCCCACGCGGACCGTCACGACCACCCCGACGGCGCCCGACCCGGCGGCAACGGGCACGCCGCCGCAGACCGGCACCGCGGCACCGGCGGCTGGCTCCTCGACCCTGTTCGGCGCCTTTCCCGGCTTCACGTCGGCGACCGACCAGTCGGAGCCGTTCGCGTCCCGCGTGGCCCGAGTGACCGCCGAGTTCGGCGGGAAGGTGGGCGTCGACCGCATCTACCGGGGCGGCAACCTCACCCTCCCGCTGATGCGCAACCCCGCCATCGTCTCCTGGGACTTCCCCCTGACCAGCACGCTGGCCGGGCAGCACGACGCCCAGATCGACGCGATCGCGCGGGGGGCCACCAAGCCCCTGTGGTTCGTGCCGTGGCACGAGGTGGACAACCACAAGATGGCCGCCCCGGACTACGTGGCCCTGTTCCGCTACATCGCGAACCGCGTCCACGCGATCGACAACCCGCTGGTCAAGATGACGCCGCTCCTGATGGGCTTCACCGTTCGGAACATGAACGTGTCGGCGTTCGACCAGTTCTACCCGGGCGACGCCTACGCGGACGCGATCGGGTTCGACACGTTCATCAACCCCGGCATCCCCTCCATGGCCACCCCGGAGCGCGCCGAGGCGGCTCCGATCGCGATCGCCGCCGAGCACCACAAGCCGCTGGTCATCGGCGAGGTGTCCCTGTACGCCGGCTACACCGACGCCCAGTGGACCGACTTCGTCCGGCGGCTCATCGCCCTCCTCGACACGCCGGCGACCGACGCCGTCTCCTGGTTCGAGACCACCAAGGCGGACGGCGACTGGCGCATGGCCACGCACCCCCGAGCGGTCGCCGAGTGGGCGGCGGTGAGCAGCCGGTAGGCGAGGGAGGTCCGCCGGGACGGCACGAAGGCCCCGGGAGCGATGCTCCCGGGGCCTTCTCCTCGCTCGGGCCGGCTCCCCCCAGGGCCGGCATCGGGTGAGAGCTCAGTCGCCGATCTTCTCGGCAGCGTCGACGACCGCGGCAGCGGTCGACTCGGCGGCCTTCTTGGCGGAGGTGACGGTGGCCTTGGCGCTGCTCTTGGCAGGGCTCTTGCGCGCCGTGGTCGCGGACTTCTTGGCCGAGGACTTGGCCGACTTCTTGGCCGTCGCCGCGGTCTTGGAGGCCTGGGTCTTGGTCGTCTTGGCCTTGGCGACCGTGGTCTTCACGGACTTCTCGGCGTCCAGGGTCGACTGCTGGCGCAGGATCCGGTCGACGAGGGACTCGCCGCGGGTGACCAGCTCGCCGTAGGTGTCGCCGGCGGTGCCGAGCTGCTCGTCGAGGAACTTCTGGAGGCGGTTCGGCAGCGCCTTGGCCTCGGCCTGGAGCTCGGCGACACGCTTCTCGACGGCCGCGCGACGGGCCTGGGCGTCGTCGGCAACGGTCTTGTTCAGGGTCTCGACGCGCTCGGTGACGGCCTTGGTGGCGTGCTGGGCGCGCTTCTGGGCCTCGGTGGCCAGCGTGCTGGGCTGGTAGTCCCTCTTGGCGACGGTCTTCTGCACATCAGCGGCACGCTTCTGCATGTCGGCGACGTACTCGCGCACGAACTCGACCGCGAGGTCGGTGACGCCGACCCCGGCGTAGATCGGGCGGGTGACGGTGGTGGGGAGCTCGGCAGGGAGCTCGAAACGGGTCTTGGGCATGGTCATGACCTCTTCTTCTGGGTAGGTGTAGCTGGGGTATGGGTGCCCGGATGGGCGTTGAGCGCCATGAAGGACGCGTAGACGTCGAGCAGCGTCTGCTTCTGTCGCTCGGTGAGGGCGGAGTCGCCGAGGACGGCGAGCTCGACCGAGCCGCCGACACCCTCGTCAGGGCTGACGATCCCGGCCCGGACGTAGAGCTGTTCGGCGGAGATCCGCAGCGCCTTCGCAAGCTGCTGCAGCACCTCCGCCGACGGCCGGCGCAGCCCCCGCTCGATCTGGCTCAGGTAAGGGTTCGACACACCCGCCTGCTCGGCGAGCTGACGCAGCGACAGCCGCGCCGACACCCGCTGATCGCGCAGGTAGTCGCCGAGTGTCTCGACGGCATTGCCGACCTTGCCTTTGGCCACGTCTTCATTGTGCTAGCAGCTGCTAGCATTTTGCAAGCAGGGCGACGGTGAGACGCCTCACACGTGTCCGGAAGCCCAACAGAACAAGGAGGTTACCAGCAGGTGTCGCGCTAGCAGATCACGTGTTCACACACTCGACCGGGCGGGTGCTCACCCGGGGAAGCTTGCCCGGATGACCCCGACCGGACGACCGCCACCGAGCAGCTCGACTCGACCCGTACGGCGTACGGCGTCGGCATCTACACCCGGCTCCTCGAGGACACCCGAGCGCCGGAGGGCCTCGGCCATCAGCACCGGCCGGACGCGAGGGGCGCCGTCGTCGGTCTTGAGAGCGAAGGCCCGCCCGTCGGCGAGGGCGACGGCGTAGCAGGACTCGGCCCCGGCCTTGCCGATCGCGCCAGGAACGGCGGTGAGGAGCGCCCGCTCGTCGCGCGTCGTGCCCGAGACGTACGCCGGGTGCTCACGGATGGCGGCGGCGATCCGCGCCGACTCGTCCGAGGCCACGTCGGAGCCGTCGACGCCGAGGGCGAGCCGGCGGAACGCGGTGGCCAGCCCCACCAGCGAGGTCGAGAAGAGCGGCGCCCCGCACCCGTCGACGGCGGTGACCGCGACCGGCTCCCCGGTGAGCTCGGCGAACGTCGCCCCCAGCGCGGCCTGGAGGGGGTGGTCGGCCTCCAGGTAGGTGGCGGTCGGCCAGCCGTTCGCGATGCAGGTGGCCAGCATCGCCGCGTGCTTGCCCGAGCAGTTCATCAGCACCGGAGCCCGGCCGGCCCCGGAGCGGATCACCTCCTCGCGGGCGGCGTCGTCGAGCGGGTAGTCGGGCGGGGTCCGGAGGTCGGCCTCGGTCAGTCCCGCGGTGGCCAGGATCCGGCGTACGCCCTCGACGTGGAACGGCTCACCCGAGTGGGAGGCACAGGCCAGCGCCAGCAGGTCGGGCGGCAGGTCGAGCCCGGCCCGGACCATTCCGAGCGCCTGCACCGGCTTGTTGCACGAGCGCGGCAGCACCGGCGCGCGCACCTCGCCGACGGACCAGTCGACGCTCCCGTCGGCGGCCAGAGCCACGACGGAGCCGTAGTGATGGCCCTCGACGAACCCGTTGCGGACGATCTCGGCGACGGGCACGACAGGCATCGGGCCAGGGTAGCGACGCTGGCAGGATGTCCCCGTGCCCACGCCCCAACACTGCCCGACCCCGCGGGAGCTGGCCGATCTCGAGCTCCTGACCGGCGGGGCGCTGGCCCCGGTCACGGGCTTCAACGAGCCCGGCTCACCGGTGACCCTGACCCTCCCGGACGACCTGGCGGGCCAGGAGGTCGAGCTGGTCGACCCCGAGGGCCTGCCGCTGGCGCTGGTGGCTCCCGACGGCAGGGTCGAGGAGCTCACCCACGCCCAGCACGGCCCGTTCCGCCGGCTCCACCTGACCCCGACCCAGGTCCGGGCCGCCCACGCCGGCGCCACCTTCGTGCCCGTGGCAGACGCCCTCACCGACGACGAGATCGGCCGGCTGGCGGCCCTCGACGGCCCCGTGGTGCTGCTCGCACTGACCGGTCCCGGCACCCCGGCGCTCTCGCCGGTGGCGTTGCTGCGCGCCTCGCTGGCCGCCGCCCGGCGGCTCCCCGATGCCGCCGTGGTCGCCGTACCGCTCGCGTCGCACGGCGACCCGGCCGTCGACCACGCCCTCGGCGAGCAGGTCGTCGCGGCGTACGCCGGGCCCGACCCGGTGCTCGCGCTCACCGACCCGGGGCCGGAACGCGACTCCGCCGCCTACCCCGACGACATCGCCGCCATCGTCGACGCCGACCAGCCCGAGCCCGAGGAGCAGGGGCTGGTGCTGTTCTTCACCGGCCTGTCCGGGAGCGGGAAGTCGACCGTCGCCCAGGCGGTGATCGACAGCCTGCTCGAGCACGGCGAGCGCACCGTCACCAGCCTCGACGGCGACGTCGTACGACGGAACCTGTCGGCCGGCCTCACCTTCAGCCGCGCGGACCGCGAGACCAACATCCGGCGGATCGGCTGGGTCGCCGCCGAGATCTCCCGCCACGGAGGGGTGGCCGTGTGCAGCCCGATCGCGCCGTTCGACGCGACCAGGCAGGACGTGCGGAGCCTGACCGACGCCGCCGGCGGCGCGTTCTTCCTGGTGCACGTCGCCACGCCGCTCGAGGAGTGCGAGCGGCGCGACCGCAAGGGCCTGTACGCCAAGGCCCGGCGCGGCGAGATCCCCGACTTCACCGGCATCTCCTCGCCCTACGAGGTGCCCGACGACGCCGACCTGCGCATCGACACCACCGGCCGGACCATCGACGAGTGCCGCGACGAGGTGCTCAGTGCGCTCGCCGAGCGCGGCTTCGTATCGGCGCCCGGTCCCGATGAGCCGAGCGCTTCGGAGGCGGACGACCCGATCCGGGTCCTCTTCGTCTGTACGGCGAACATCTGCCGCTCGCCCTACCTCGAGCTCCGCGCGCGACAGCTCCTCGGGTCCGGCTCGGGCGTCGAGGTGAGCAGCGCCGGCACCCGCGGCTTCGACGACTCCGTGGTCAGCGACACGATGGACGCGGAGTTCGCCCGCTGGGGCACCGAGACCACCGCGTTCCGGAGCCGGCCTGCGACCGCGGCCCTGATCGACGAGGCCGACCTCGTCCTGACCGCCGAGGCCACCCACCGCACCCAGCTCCTGGAGCTCGAGCCGGCGGCGTTCCGCAAGATCCTCACCCTCGGCCAGTTCGTGGAGTCCGCCCGGGCGGCGGACCCGTCGCTGCGGGGGCGCGCCCTGCTCGAGGCGCTCGAACGGCGCCGGGTGCCCGCCTCGCCGGCCCACGACATCGCCGACCCCTACCGACGTGGTCCCGAGGCTGCCCGGAAGGCCGCGGCGACCATGGAGGAGATGCTCGAGGTGGTGGTCGAGCGGCTGGCCGCCCCACCCACTCCGTGACCGGTCCGTCGCCGCTCCCACCCCTGTCCGCGTCACTCCAGCCCCACCGCCCGGCCGGTTGGTCCGCTGCGCCGACGCCCGTAGTCCGGTAATTGAAGATTCTCTGGTTGTTCAGTAGTCTTAGGCATCTTGCCCAACCTTCTTGGGAGGACCGCGTCCATGGGTAGCTGGCTCACTGCTGAGTCTTTCCAGATCATCGCCGCCGCGTTCTTCGTCGGCGTCGTCGTCGGCCTGACCGGCATGGGCGGTGGCGCCCTGATGACCCCCGCCCTGATCTTCCTCGGTGTCGGGGGCGCCTCGACCGTGGTGACCGCCGACCTCACGGCTGCCGCGATCTACAAGTCGGGCGGCGCGATCACCCATGCCAAGGCGGGCGAGCCCAACTGGACCCTCGCGAAGTGGCTGATCCTCGGCTCGGTGCCGTTCGCCCTGGCCGGACCCTGGCTCCTCCACCGTGCGGTCGGCGACTCCGCAGACCTGGACACCGTGCTCAAGGAGTGCATCGGCTTCGCGCTGCTGTTCGCGGCCATGACCTACGCCCTGCGCCTGGTGATCAACCTCCACCGCGTCCGCAGCGGTGGCCCGGAGGCCGACCCGAACCCTCCGATCCGGCCGCTGCCGACGATCGCGATCGGTGCGCTCGGCGGCCTGCTGGTCGGTATCACCAGCGTCGGCTCCGGCTCGGTGATCATGATCTCGCTGGTCATGCTCTACCCCGGTCTGTCCGCCCTCCGCCTGGTCGGCACCGACCTGGTGCAGGCCGTGCCGCTGGTGATCGCGGCCGCGGTCTCCAACATCGCCCTCAACGGTCTCGACTGGCACATCCTGGTGCCGCTCGTCATCGGCTCGCTCCCGGGCACGATCCTCGGCAGCAGGATCGCCCCGCGGGTCCCGCAGTCGTTCATCCGTCGCGGCATCGTGATCGTGCTGACGATGTCCGGGCTGGCCCTGCTCGACAAGTCCGGCTGGGCGCCTCTCGGCGCCGGCGAGGACCAGACGCACCCGGTCTTCATCGCGCTGGTCGGGCTCGGGCATGGTCGTCGTGATGCCGTTCGTCTGGGGCCTGATCCGGCGCTCCCAGGGGATGCCGATGTTCGGCGCCCCGACGGTCGCCGAGCTCGAGGGGGTGGAGCCGGCGACGCCCGAGGTGGACCGGGTGACGATGCTCTCAGGCTCCGGCGACGACCAGTCCCAGGTCCCGTAGGCGGTCGACGAACTGACGCACATCCACGGCGACGACCGCCGCTTCCACCTGGTAGGCCTCGGCCAGCTCGTCGATGATCTCGGACTCCGTCCGGTCGCCGTCCAGGCACGCCCAGATCTCGGCCGCCGTGCCTTCGAAGACGTACGGCGGGAGGTCGAGGTGGTCGAGATCGAGGACGACGACGCGCTCGCCGGAGTCGACGTACGCCGCATGCTCCACGCGCCGCCACACGGTCTTGTCGCCCGTGGGCGGGCTCACGCTGTCGGCCACGTCGCGAGTTTAGGCGTGGGCGGATCCGCCGATACGATGTTCGCTGCTGTCCCGAGGAGAGGCCACCACACCCGATGAGCGCACCAGCGACGCATGCCGACTACCAGCTGAGCCAGCTCGACCAGCTGGAGGCGGAGTCGATCCACATCTTCCGTGAGGCAGCGGCCGAGTTCGAGAAGCCGGCCCTGATGTTCTCCGGCGGCAAGGACTCCATCGTGATGCTCCGCCTCGCGGAGAAGGCGTTCTTCCCGGCCAAGATCCCCTTCCCGCTGGTGCAGATCGACACCGGTCTCGACTTCCCCGAGGTGCTCGAGACCCGCGACAACTGGGTGAACCGCCTGGGCACCCACCTGATCGTGGCCAGCGTCGAGCAGGCGATCGCCGACGGCGTGGTCGTCGACGACGGCAAGACCAGCCGCAACCGCATGCAGACCGCGACGCTGCTCGACTGCATCGAGTCCCACGGCTTCACCGCGATGTTCGGCGGCGGCCGGCGCGACGAGGAGAAGGCCCGCGCCAAGGAGCGCGTCTACTCCCACCGCGACGACTTCGGCCAGTGGGACCCCAAGAACCAGCGCCCCGAGCTCTGGAGCCTCTACAACGGCAAGCTCCACGGCGGCGAGCACATGCGGGTCTTCCCGCTGTCCAACTGGACCGAGCTCGACGTCTGGCACTACCTCCGCCAGGAGGCGGTCGAGCTCCCCTCGATCTACTTCGCCCACACCCGCCGCGTCTTCAACCGCGACGGCATGTGGATGACCGAGCACCCCCGTAACCCCTGCAAGGCGAGCGAGGAGGTCATCGAGAAGACCGTGCGCTTCCGCACGGTCGGCGACCTGACGCTCACCGGGGCGGTGGAGTCCGACGCCGACACCATCGACAAGATCATCGACGAGATCGCCATCGCCCGCGTCACCGAGCGCGGCGCGACCCGAGGCGACGACCGGTTCTCCGAGGCAGCCATGGAAGACCGGAAGAAGGAAGGCTACTTCTGATGCCCGAGATGTCCCCCGTCGCCGAGGCCCACGAGGGTCGCGCACCGATGGACCTGCTGAGGTTCGCCACCGCGGGCTCGGTCGACGACGGCAAGTCCACCCTGATCGGGCGCCTCCTGCTCGACTCCAAGTCGATCTTCGAGGACCAGCTGGAGGCCGTCGAGGCCACCAGCCACTCCCGCGGCTACGACTACACCGACCTCGCCCTGCTGACCGACGGTCTGCGCTCCGAGCGCGAGCAGGGGATCACCATCGACGTCGCCTACCGCTACTTCGCGACCCCGAGCCGCAAGTTCATCATCGCCGACACCCCCGGCCACATCCAGTACACCCGCAACATGGTCACCGGTGCCTCGACCGCCGACCTGGGTCTGGTGCTGGTCGACGCCCGCCAGGGGCTGACCGAGCAGAGCCGGCGCCACGCGGTGCTGCTGTCGCTGCTGCGGGTGCCCCACCTGGTGCTGGCGATCAACAAGATGGACCTCGTCGACTGGTCCGAGGAGATCTACGAGCGCATCCACAACGAGTTCACGACGTTCGCCACGAAGCTGTCGATCCCCGACCTCGAGGTCATCCCGATCTCGGCGCTCAAGGGCGACAACGTCGTGACCCGCTCGGAGAACACGCCCTGGTACCACGGCCCCACGCTCATGCACCACCTCGAGCACGTCCACGTCGCCTCCGACCGCGACCTGGTCGACACTCGCTTTCCCGTGCAGTACGTCGTACGCCCCAAGTCCGACGACTACCACGACTACCGCGGGTACGCCGGCCAGGTGGCCGGTGGCGTGCTGCGGCCCGGGGACGAGGTCGTCGTGCTGCCCAGCGGCATGACCTCGACCATCGAGGGGATCGACCTGTTCGACGAGGAGATCGGCGAGGCGTTCCCGCCGATGTCGGTCACCGTCCGGCTCGCCGACGACGTCGACGTGAGCCGCGGCGACATGATCGCCCGGGTCAAGAACGCCCCCAAGCCCAGCCAGGACATCGACGCGATGGTCTGCTGGATGGTCAACGAGCCGCTCAAGCCTCGCCAGAAGCTCGCGATCAAGCACACGACGCGGATGGGTCGGGCGCTGGTCAAGGACATCCAGTACCGGCTCGACGTCAACACCCTCCACCGCGACCAGGACACCAAGGAGCTCGGGCTCAACGAGATCGGCCGCGTCCAGCTGCGCACCACCGTGCCGCTGCTGTGCGACCCCTACTCCAAGAACCGCACCACCGGCTCCTTCATCCTGATCGACGAGGCGACCGGCGTCACCGTCGGCGCGGGGATGATCAACTCCGGCTCCTGACCCGCCGAGTCGGCGCAGACAGACGCCGGACAGGCCGAGTCGTCACCTGCCAAATCGGCGTCGGGCGATCGGTCGGGCTCAGCGGTCCCGAAGGGCGCCGAGGTGATCGCGGTACCACGCGACGGTCGAGCTCAGGCCCTCGCGCAGGCCGATCTGGGCGGACCAGCCGGCGTCGCGCAGGGCGCTGACGTCGAGGAGCTTCTGCGGCATGCCGTCGGGCTTGGAGGTGTCCCACTCCGTCTCGCCGGTGTAGCCGACGACGTCGGCCACGAGGGCGGCGATCTCGCGGATCGTGAGGTCCTCGCCGGTACCGACGTTGAGGTGCTGCGAGCCGTCGTAGTGCTCGAGCAGGTGGAGACAGGCGTCGGCGAGGTCGTCGACGTGGAGGAACTCGCGGCGCGGGGAGCCGGAGCCCCAGTTGGTCACCGAGGGCGTGCCGGCGGCGCGGGCCTCGTCGTACCGCCGGATCAGGGCGGGCAGGACGTGGCTGCCGGTCGGTGAGAAGTTGTCGCCCGGCCCGTAGAGGTTGGTCGGCATCGCGGAGATCCAGGGCAGGCCGTACTCGCGACGGACCGCCTGGACACCGAGGATGCCGGCGATCTTGGCGATCGCGTAGGCGTCGTTCGTCGGCTCGAGGTGACCGGTCAGGAGCGCGTCCTCGCGGATCGGCTGGGGGGCGAGGCGCGGGTAGATGCACGAGGAGCCCAGGAACAGCAGCCGCTCGACACGCTGCTCGAGGGCGGCGTCGAGCACGTTGGTCTGGATCCGCAGGTTGTCGGAGAGGAACTCGACCGGATAGGTGTCGTTGGCGACGATGCCGCCCACCTTGGCCGCCGCCAGCACGACGTAGCGCGGGCGGACCTGCGCGAAGTAGTCGAACGTCGCGACGCGGTCGCGCAGGTCGAGCTCGGCCGACGACGCACCCCGCAGGCCGGTGAAGCCGGCCGTCTCGAGCCGCCTCCACACCGCGGAGCCGACCATGCCACCGTGACCGGCGACGTAGACCGTCGCATCCCTGTCGAGCGGTCCGGGCCGGAAGTCGTCGAGGCTCACGTCAGCCACGTACCCCGGCGCCCATAGGCCATCCGGGCAGGTCTGGCCGGTCGATCCAGGGCGATCCCTCGTGCGCGAGCGCCTCGATGTCGGCGTCGACCATGATCTGGGCCAGCTGCCGGCCGTCGACCTTGGGTCGCCAGCCGAGGGCCCGCTCCGCCTTGCCCGGGTCACCGCACAGGGCGTCGACCTCGGACGGGCGCAGGTAGCGCTCGTCGAACCGGACGTGCTGCTCCCAGTCGAGGCCCGCGTGGCCGAACGCCTCCTCGAGGAACTCGCGCACGCTCAGCGAGGTGCCGGTGGCGAGGACGTAGTCGTCGGGCTCGTCGGCCTGAAGCATCCGCCACATGCCTTCGACGTACTCCGGGGCGTAGCCCCAGTCGCGCACGGCGTCGAGGTTGCCCATGTAGAGGTGGTCGTCGAGGCCGGCCTTGATCCGCGCGATGGCACGGGTGATCTTGCGGGTCACGAAGGTCTCGCCGCGGCGCGGAGACTCGTGGTTGAAGAGGATGCCGTTGACCGCGAACAGGCCGTAGGCCTCGCGGTAGTTGCGGGTGGCCCAGTAGGCGTAGACCTTGGCCACGCCGTACGGCGAGCGCGGGTGGAACGGCGTCGACTCGTCCTGCGGAGGTGGCGCCGCGCCGAACATCTCCGAGCTGGACGCCTGGTAGTAGCGGCACTCCACGCCGGACATCCGGACCGCCTCGAGCAGCCGCATGCTGCCGAGCCCGGTGGTGTCGCCGGTGTGCTCGGGCTCGTCGAAGGAGACCCGCACGTGGGACTGGGCGGCGAGGTTGTAGACCTCGTCGGGGTCGATCTCGCGCAGCAGGGTGACCAGCCGGGCGCCGTCGCTGAGGTCGCCGTAGTGGAGGTAGAGGCGCGCGTCCTCCTCGTGCGGGTCACGGTAGAGGTGGTCGATGCGGGACGTGTTGAACGTGGACGCACGCCGGATCAGGCCGTGGACCTCGTAGCCCTGTCCGAGCAGCAGCTCGGCGAGATAAGAACCGTCCTGTCCGGTGATGCCCGTGATCAGGGCTCGTCGCACGGTGACTCCGTTTCGGTCTCTGGGTCGTTCCACCAGGGCCCCGGCTCCGAGGCGTCTGAGCCAGACGAGCATAGCCAAACCGGGCTTGACCCGGCGGGCGGTGTGGCAAGGTAAAGCCGTGCCCCGGCTACGCGAGTCGACCGTGCCCACGTACGCCGTGTGCTCGGTCCCCATCGCCACCCTCGACACCTCCGCCGCGGCCGCCCGGATCGTCTCCGACGCCGTCGCGGGACGCTCCTGCCAGGTGCACCTCTGCAACGCCTACACCCTGTCGCTGGTCGACCAGGACCCCCAGATGCGCGCGGCTCTCCAGGGAGCCGACCTCAACATCCCGGACGGCTCCCCGGTGGCCTGGCTCGGCCGCAAGCGCGGCGCGGCCGGCCCCGTGCGAGGCGCCGACCTGGTGACCCGCGTGAGCGCCCTCGGCGGCAGCCAGCTCCGGCACTACCTCTACGGCGGGAAGCCGGGTGTCGCCGACGAGATGGCCCGGCGGTTGGCCTCGGTCAATCCCGGCCTCGTCGTCGCCGGCACCGAGACGCCACCGTTCACCGAGATCACCGAGGAGCACCTCGCCGGCCTGGTCACGCGAGTCCGTGCCTCGGGTGCCAACGTGCTGTGGATCGGCCTCGGCACCCCACGCCAGGACTACCTCGTCCACCGGCTCTCCGCCGACCTCTCGATGCCGATCATCCCCGTGGGGGCGGCTTTCGACTTCTGTGCGGGCACCGTCAAGGAGGCCCCCCGCTTCCTGCACGGCACCGGTCTGGAGTGGCTCTACCGACTGGCCACCGAGCCGCGCCGGTTGTGGCGGCGCTACCTCCTGGGCAACCCGCGCTTCCTGCTCTCCGCGTGGCGGCACCGCGGCTGACCTGACCCCGGTCCAGCCTTTCACCATGCGCGTCCTCGTCGCCCACAACCGCTACCGCTCGTCCGCGCCGAGCGGGGAGAACCAGCTGGTCGACGCCGAGATCGACCTGCTGCGCTCTGGTGGCGTCGACGTCGTGCCGATGATGACCGACAGTGACGACCTGGCCGGTCCGCTGGGGGCGCTGCGTGGCGCACCGGGCCCGATCTACTCGCCCTCGGGCGTGCGACGGTTCAGCCGCCTGCTGCGGGAGTCGCGGCCCGACGTGGTCCACCTGCACAACGTCTACCCCCTGATCTCGCCGTACGTCGTGCGGGTCGCGGCCCGCGCGGGCGTCCCGGTGGTGCAGACCGTCCACAACTTCCGGCACGGGTGCGTGAACGGCCTGCACCTGCGCGACGGCCACACCTGCACCGATTGCCTCGACACCCGCCTCGGCCTGCCGGCCGTGCAGCACGGGTGCTACCGGGGCTCCCGGCTGCAGACGGTGCCGATGACGATCGGGCTCAACGTCCACCGCGGCACGTGGAACGACGAGGTCGTGCGCTACCTCGCGTTGACGCCGTTCACAGCAGACCTCCTGGCCCGGACCGGGGTGCCACCCGACCGGATCACGGTGCGACCCACGTGGGTGCCGGACCCCGGCGAGCCGTCGCCGCCGGGCTCGGACGTGCTCTACGTCGGGCGGCTCGACGTACCCAAGGGCATCGACCGCCTGCTCGACGCGTGGGAGCTCGGTGGGTCGCGGAGCGGCCGGACCCTGGTCGTCGTCGGGGACGGACCGCTGAGTGACCGGGTGCAGGCGGCCACGCGCACTGGTTCGGTCCGCTGGCTCGGCCAGGTGTCTCAGGACCAGGTTGCGGCTGCCATGACCGACGCGGCTTACATCGTGGTGCCGTCCCGCGTCTTCGAGGGCTACCCGCTGGCCGTCGCCGAGGCGTTCGCCCGCGCGCGGCCGGTCCTGACGGTCTCGGGTGGAAGTGTCGGGACGATCGTGGACGACTCGATCGGGTGGGTGGTGGAACCCTCGGCGGCCGCCCTGGCCGAGGCGATCGGCCGCATCGACGACGACGACGCCGCCGCCCGCGGGGCGGCCGCCCGCACGACGTACGAGCTGAGCAGCACACCGAAGCGGGGACTGGCGAGCCTGTTGGAGATCTACGCCTCTCTGTGAGATGTGGTCGCCGGGTCCGCTGGCTCGGCAGGGTCGCGGCCGACATAGCCATGAGCCGGCGGCGTCCATGGGCCGGCAACTTCCCACGCGTTCTTCTCCGGCTTCCGATCGACCGCAGTCCGGGGCCCGCAAGCAAGGATCAGCACTGTGAGCACTACCTGAGGGCCGCCGGGTTGCTGGATCGTCGGGTTGATGAAACTGATAGCGAGGATGTAGAGCGCACTCCCCATGGCCCAGAGCCGGGCGTCGCCTCGAAGCTCCTTGGTGCGCCAGAGACGCCACGTGCCGGTGATCGCGAAGAGGGCCAGCGGGATCAGGCCGATGATTCCGACATCGACGAGCGTTTCGAGCCAGGTGTTGTCGATGTTGGACTGGGTCTGTTGGAGTCCCGGGATGCCCAGCCTGTGGCCGGAGTAGTACCCGAGGCCGAACGTCTGGTTGTGTTGCCAGACCTGGTACGCCGCCTTCCATATGACGGTGCGCCCACTGAGCGAGTCGAATTGCTGAGCGGTCTGACCACGCTGCAGGAAGTCGTGCAAGTGCGGCAGGAGCGTCGGCATCATCACGATTCCACCGACGAGGAACACGACTGCAGTCGTCAAGCTGGATAGCGGATGCCGACGAGCTCTCAGAATGATGGAGACAGCGACGATGATCAGGCCGACCACCAATGCGGAGCGAGTGCGCGTCAGGTAGATCTCGTACACGTACACGCCCATGAGTGCGGTGCGGACAAACCCGTTGAAATGGAGCCATAGCGGAGCAAGTCCCACCGCACAGGACAAGATCCCTGCCACACCGAGGAAAGCCAGGGGGTTGGCCGAGACGGAGGGCACGACCAGGTTGAGCCGAGCAAGACCGTCGCTGCTGATGTCGAGCGTGTTGGCCGTGTAGACCGCTGACTTGAAGAACAGGATCTCGACCAGACCCGCGATCAGCACGAGATGGACCCAGCCGACGACCGCCACCACCAGATCCGTCGTGTGGTTGTAGAGCCGCACGAGCCGGCTCATGGCAAGCAGCACACCGACCAAGATCACAGCTTTCAGGATCGACGCGTGGCTGCTCGGGTTGGACGGGTTCAGCCCCGACATGAAGATCACGACCACATACACGCCGAGAAGAACTTCCGGCAGCCCGAAGCCTCGTCGTCGGATGGGTGCGATCAGAAAGGAGAGCCCCAGAGCACGAGCGGGCCCCCGCCGCGCACCATCTCTAGGCGACCGACCGACCCTCCGGCGGCCACCTCGGAGGCCGACTTCACCGTGGTGTAGCTGAAGGGAAGCGTGACCGCTATCCACAGCAGAGTCCTGGCGACCCGGAGGCGACCATTCGTCTCTGGCGTCACGTCTACGCCGACGTGCCGGGCAACCGGAAGTGGAGTGCTCACCGGCCTCCCTTGTCCTCGACCTGAGGTGAGTCCGCATTCGGACTTGTAAGACTTTACGTGAGCAGCCGCGCCGCCGTGAGCAGTTGAGCACGGTCGCCACAACCCATCTCAGGGACCGGCCGACGTTACGATGAACGTCAACGCACCCGGCCCGACCGGGATCCCAAGACGACGGTGGGACGACGGTGACCGAAGCATCCGACACGCTGCGCAACAAGCGCGTCGTCGTTCTCACCAGCCGGCTCTGGGCGGGTTACAACGACCTATGGGATGGCGTGGAGCCGGAGATCGGGGCGCTCGCCGTGGTGGGCGCGCGCCCCTCGATGGGGGACAGCCGGGCCGATGACTCCCTCCACCGGACCGCTCTTCGCTCGATCGACGTTGGCCGGGGACTCGTCTGGGAGCATGTGGTCGGGTTCCGCCGTTTCGTTCGCCGGTTCCAAGCCGACCTCGTGCACGTCAACCGCGAGCTCTGGGCGGTCGCCTCGCAGGAGATCTTGTCGTGCGGCACACGGGTCGTCGTGCATGGAGCCGAGAACCTTTGGCAGCACGGCGGACGCGCCGAGCAGATGATTCGCAACCGTTTGGTCGAGCGCGCCGTGCGGCACATCCACGGGTATGCCAGCTGGAACCATGACGGCGCCGAACACGTGAGCGCACTGCGCCAGAAGATCGGGCTCGCTCCGATCCCGACCATGGTGCTTCCGGCCATTGTCCCAGCTGGACAGTACCGCCATGCTCGCTGGAATCCTTCGGAGGACGGCCCGTTGCGGGTGCTCCTGGTCGGTCGCGCAACCTACGAGAAGGGGTTCCAAGACGTCATCGACGCGGCGGCAGACCTTGGGGACGTGAGGATCACGTTATGCGGGGCGGGAGAGGCACTCGACGAGCTCACGGACCGAGCAACGGCATCTGGCGTGGAGTTCGATGCCATCGGGTGGGTGAGCCCCGCCCAGGTCGTCGAGGAGATGGCCAAGTCCCACGTGCTGGTGCAACCGTCGCGGACGACCCCCGTATGGACCGAGCAGTTCGGCCGTTCAGTCGCCGAAGCGATGACCGTGGGCCTGCCTTGCGTTGTGTCCAGCTCAGGTGAGCTGCCCCATCTCGTCCAGCACGACGCCCGCGCTGTCTTCGCGGAAGGTGACGCGGAAGACCTGGGTCGCCGTCTTGGAGCTCTAACCGAGCCGGCCGCGCGTAGGGCCCTGTCGGATCACCAACACGCACTGGCCGACGCATGGCGGCCGGACCGAGCGGGTGCCGAGCTGGCTGGCCTGTGGAGTCGAGTACTTACGTGATGGGCCCACTGTTCCGTGCCTGGCGACGAGTGCCGCGTTGGTTCCTGGCCATTGCCGACCAAGGGCTCGTCGCCGTCCTGAACCTGAGCCTCGCGATCGCCGTGACTCAAAGTACGGGTCTATCCACGCTTGGTCGGTTCACGATCGTCACCACGACAACCACCTTGTGCATGGGCGTTGCCCGGCTCTTGGTCACCGACCCTTGGCTGGCATCCCGAACAGCCCCAAGGATGCCGGGCTCCGAGCTTCGTTGGCTCGTGCTGCTCGCCGCTCTGGGCGCTGCCGTCATCACGGGCGCAGTCGTCCTGCTCAGTTGCGGTGGGGACACCCGGTGGCTTCTCGCAATCCCGATCGCCGCAGCGGTCGTCATCCAGGATTTCGGTCGATATCTGTCCTTTCGCGCCGAACGCGCAGAAGGCGCATTCGCCTCTGACGCCGGTGTGCTCGTAGGTGCCGCGGCGGCGCTCTTGGTGGCGTTCGCCTTGGGCCTGACCGGACTGACGCCCGTCCTCCTGGCCTGGCTGGCCGGATTGACGGTGGGGGTTCTGGTCCTCGGGCGCCGCTTCGTGGGACCAATCGGCCCACGCGGCGCCGCTCGCTTCTGGCACCGCTTCTGCCGCGGTCTTGCCGCTCGGCTGGGGTTCGACACTGTTGGGTACATGATCGGAGTGAGCGGGTCGCTGTACCTGCTCGCCTACCTCGGGTCGCAGAGCGATGTCGGCCTAGTTCGAATCGTCCAAACGATGTTCTCGCCGGTGGCGCTGGTCGTCACCGGGCTCACGATCTGGCTGGTGCCGTTCCTGGCGAACCGCTCACCGGGCCAGGCCGCGCTCGTCCGGAGCAAGGCCAGCATCTGGCTGGCGGTGGCCGGGCTTCCGCTCATCCTGCTCGCGGTGGCACTGGGCCCGTGGTTTGCGCATCTCGTGTTCGGAGTCACCGAGGCACCGAGCTACGCAGCCTTCGCACTCGCCGGCATTTCGACGGCCGCGATGGCGATGGCTGCGCCGTGGGTGGCCGGGGCGCGCGTCTCCGGCCACTATTACCCCATTGCCTCGGCGAGAGCCGTCGTGGCCATCGTCACCGTGGCCGCCATAGCCCTCGTGCCATTCTTCCGGGACGCTACGGGCTACCTAGGACTTCTGGCCCTGCAGAATGTGACCGTCGCTGTCACCGCTGTGCTGACCGTGCGCCACTCCGAGCGACATCCCGTCGCCCGACCGAGCACGACAGCCGGCGCCCAATCCGAGACCTGACTCCCCGGCGCACGCAATCAGCGGCTGAGGCGCTGCTGGATCAGAGCCACCACCCGATCGGCGCTGTGCCCATCCACGTGGACGTGGTGCTCGGCACGCAGGACTCGTCGACGTTCCTGGCAAGGGTCGCTGTCCAGCGCGTCACGCACCGCCACCTCGAGCTCCCCGAGGTTCGACACAAGCGGTCCGGGAAGGTGCTCGGCCAACGGGGCGAAGTAGTAGCCCCGAGCGGCGGCATACTCCGCCGCGTCCGCGATGGCAAAGACCATCGGGCGGTCGACCAACAAGAAGTCGATCCACACCGACGAGAAGTCAGTCACCAGCACCTCGGCGTGAGCCAGCAGCTCGTACAGCGTGAGGCCGCGCTCACGAAGACGGGCCTCGTCCCAGATGCTCACCCCGGTGCTCTCGGCGAGCACCGGAACGGGCGCCATCGGATGCGTCTTCACGATGATGTGCGCGTCGATCTCATCGGCCAGCGCTCCGACACTTGCGATGTCGCACCCTGGGAACTCGAAGGGATTGTTGAAGTCGGCCCCGTCCTGACGGATCTCACCCACGACCGACCGCCGATAGGTCGGCAGCCACAGCACCAACGGTCGGCCCTGCGTGGCCTCGGTCAACTGAGGAGGGAGTGCGTCTCGGGCAAGGCCGAGCAGCCGGTCATTGCGCGGCAGCCCGGTCTCGACCATGCGGTGAGCGTCCAGGCTCCAGACTCTCAGCGATGTGTCGACCGTGGACGCTCGAGGTGACCGTCAACAAGTCAGTCTGCAGGACCGCCACCGCGGGCTCGCGGGCGAGCCGCTTCGTGGGCATGCCGTGCCAGAGGTTAACGAAGAACTTCTGTGGGCTGCGCCCTGGGATCCCGTACACGCCGTGGGTATGGACAACGACCCGTGCCCGCAGGTAGGCCAGAACCCCTCGCGCCGAATTGGCGTCGACCACTCGCACGCCTGCCGGCAGCCGCTCAGCGACGGCGTCGCTCGGCTCCCCGTCTTTGACCAGCCAGGTGAGCGGCCCGACTCCCGCCCTGTCCAGCGCGATGGCGGTCTCCATGCCCTGGTCATCGAAGTCGGGGAAGGTCCGCAGGACAACCCCGCGCTTGGGCACCAACATGTGGTCGATTGCTCCGAGCGTCGCCGACGTCAGACCGACGGCCCAGGACGGGACGGAACGTGAGTGCCAGGTCGCGCGGACCTCGACGGCAGGCGCGCCGTCCACCCTCTCACTCGTTCCGTCACGCTTGAGCGCCGCCAACGTCTGAAACCCCTGCGGAAGGGCGGCCATGCCACGACGGAGTCGGCGGATGCGAGCGCGCCGAACCGATCGTCGGCCGTGGCTCAAGGTCGGGTCGGCCATCCGCAGCTCGGCCTCGCTGAGGAAGACAGCGTTCCAGAGGTAGGCGGGAAGCCCGCGGAGCGGTTCATGTCGCAGGCCCTCGAGCCAGGTCGCCGTGCGCCAGGCCGCCTGGGTGCGCAGCCGCCAGGCGTGCAGGTCCGCAGCCGCCGTGGTGCCCAGGCCGGCGTTCCGCGCGCCGACGGCGGCCAAAAACGGGGCCGCGGTGTCCGCCGCACCGATGTCGCGAGCAAGCTCCCCCAGCTCGCTGAGCGCCTGGGCGTCGAAGGACTCAGATATCCGGCTCACCAGGTCGTCGAGCTGTTGCCTCTTCCCGGCGTCGGCCGGTTCACGCAGGGAGTTGAGCGCGAGGATCAGGGCGTGAGCCTGTCGATCGGGGCACGGCACCTCGCAGGTTGCCACCCCGACCCGGTCGCGCCTCGACCAGAGCCGTTCGAAGGTGTCCTGCTCAGGCGCGTACAAGCCGGGGAACGTGGTGTGCAGGTCCAGTTCGCACGGCCAGGCGGCGTGGCGGTGGGTCCGGGAGTACGACGCCGCGGTCGGGGTCGAGTAGGGGTTCTCGTCGATCCACCCCAGCTCGACGAGACCGTCGCGGAGGACCTGGAGCCGAGCCGGATCCACCAGGGCGTCGACGTCGACAGAGCCTTGCGCAGGCCGCAGCCCTTGCTCGACGGCGGCCGCTCCCTTGATGAACATCACCCGCACGCCCCGGTCGCGGGCGACCCGGTCGACGAAGGTGTGCGCGAGCAGCACCGCGTCGGACAGGGCGAGCTGGGTCATCCGCCCATCCTGCCGTGCCTAGCGGTCAGTGGTGACCGAGACCGACGCGGTGGCGCCGTTGCCGGTGAAGAACTGGACCGACGTGGTGTGGTTCCGCGCCGCGTCGTGGAGCGTGTAGGTGACCGCGAACGTCACGCACTCGCCCGGCTTCAGCTGCTGGGTGGCCGGAGCGGTCACGGTCAGCGAGCGGCTGCCGCCACCGCCGGCCGCCGCAGCGGGCCAGCCGGCCACGCCGAAGGAGTTGAGCTTCCTGGAGGCGCCGGACGACGTAGCGGTCGCGGACAGGGCGCAGGTCGCGCTGTCGCCGGTGTTGCACACCTGCACCTGCTGGGTGACGGTGAGCTTCTGGGCACCGGACTGCTGGGGCCCGCCCACGGTGACGACGGTCAGGGTGGTGGAGCCGCCGGAGCAGGCCGCTGCCGAGGCGGGTGCCGCCATCGCCACGACGGGCACGGCCCACGCTGCGGTGGCGCCGACGCGCACCACGGAACGGCGCCGGAGGCCCCCGCGGGTGGCCTGGGACGGATTGTTGTCAGGCACGAATTGCTCTCCCCCTACGTGATGCGCAGCCCCCGCTGCCACGCTCCCGAGACCACACGCTCCGTGCGGTGCTTGCTCAGGCTATGTCCAGCACGTCCTGTTCCCACACACTCGCACCTCAAACGCCTTGGGCGTCCTCGGTCTCCTCCAGCTCGACGAGGCCGTGGCCGGCCAGGACGTGCAGCGCATCCTCGGTGGCCGCGGGTGCGCCACCGGCGCCGGGCGGACTGCCGAACTGCTCGACCAGGGCCGCCGCGACGGTGTCGAGGTCGACCCAGTCGTCCCCCAGTGCCCACCAGGCCGCGGACGCCAGGTGGGAGAGGACGACCACCATGCCCCCCTCCGAGTAGAGCGCGACCTGGCCGTCCTCGGCGTACTCGTCGACGACGTGCAGCTTCCGCGCGCGCATCAGCCGGCCTCGCGGAGCAGGTCGCGCACCAGCGGCAACAGGTCGGCGGACTCGGCGTAGGTCACGCGTCGTACGCCCCCGACGCGGTCGGCGAGGGCGGCCAGGCGTGCCAGCGGCCGGTCCATGGTGCGGGTGAACGACGTCTGCGCGACGAGATCGGGCAGCGCCTCGATGGTCGGGATCGACTCGAGCAGCACCTCACCGCGGTGGTCGGGGTCGCGGCGCAGCTCGACCAGCACGCGAAGGGGGTAGGGGCCAGGCCCGCCCGGCAGGAAGCCCAGCCGCGACGGCGAGACCTGGGACTTCAGGGCCACGCCGGGGCGGTCGATGATCGACAGCGGCTTGGGATAGGGCACGACCTCGAGGTCCGCGGTGACCCCGGCGGTCTCGTCGGAGAGGTAGACCAGCTCGCCGCACAGAGCGCGGGCCAGCGTCGTCTTGCCGGTGCCGGAAGGCCCGAAGAGCACGGCGGCGGCGCCCGTCTCGGGGTCGGCGGCGGCACAGGCGTGGAACATGGTGAGCTCGTCACGCCGCTCGGTGACCGCGAGCCGTGTGATCAAGGGACTGAGCCGGTCCATGAGCGTCGGAAGGTCGGAGCCGAACAGCTCCGCGTCGCCGCCACGGACCGCGATCTCCTGCGGATCGTCGTCGAGGAGGAGGGTCAGCCGCGCATGTGGCTCCGGCAGGTCGGGGCCCTCGGTGAGGCAACGATCCCAGGCCTCCCGCACCGTGCGCTCCAGGGCCGCAGCGCGCGCTCCGGCGCAGGTGATGGTGAAGGCGACTTCCAGAGCTTCCAGACGCACCTGGGGTGCATCACCTACGCTGGAACCTCGCACCCGGGGGAGTGTAGGACCCACGGCGCCCGCCAGGAGAGGCCGTTCATGGAATTCAAGGACTACGTGCGGATGGTCCTCGCCCACTGGGTGGGCGTGGTCGTCCTGATCGCACTCGGCGTCCTCGCTGCCGTGGCGTACAACCAGACCCAGCCGGCCGTCTACCAGGCCACGGCCACCGGATACGTCACCGCTCGTGTCGCTCCAGACCCGAACGCCGACCCGAACGTCCAGATGAGCAACTCCTCGATCGGCGATGCGCTGGCGAAGTCCAAGGTGACGTCGTACCTCGCGATCGCGACCAGCACCAGGACCGCGAAGCAGGTCATCGACGACGCGGAGTACCCCGAGCTCGCCGGTGCGACGCCCGGTTCGCTGATCGGCCGGATCTCGGTGTCCCAGCCCACTGACACGGTGCTGATCAACGTCTCTGCCCGAGGGGCGACGCCCGAGTTGGCCCAGCACCTGGCCGACGCGTGGGCCCAGGGTCTGTCCGAGCAGATCGCCAAGGTCGAAGGCAGCACGCCCGACGAGGGCCTGCACATGCAGGTGTACTCGTCGGCCCAGCGCGGCGCCCAGGTGCTGCCCCGCACCCAGCTCAACCTCGTCGTCGGGCTCGTCCTGGGCATGCTGCTGGGCTTCGCATACGCCCTGATCCGCAAGCAGTTCGACCGCCGGCTGCGCAACTCCGAGGACGTGCAGAAGCAGTTCGGGGTCCCCGGTGATCGGGCTGATCCCCCAGTCGTCGCAGGTGCGCCAGGCCGACGGCCGAGAGCTGTTCCTGGCCGTCACCGGCGCCGCGGCCAGCAGCAGCGCCAGCACCGCCGAGGCGTTCCGCAAGCTGCGCACCAACCTGGCCTACATGGACGTCGACCACCCGCCGCGGATCATCGTGGTCACCAGCCCGAAGCAGTCCGACGGCAAGTCGACCATCGCGGCCAACCTCGCCGCCGCCATCGCCATCGGCGGCCAGCCGGTCACGCTCATCGACGGCGACCTGCGCCGGCCGACCGTTGCGCGACTCACTCGCCCTGGTCGACGGCGCCGGACTGACCGACGTGCTGGTCGGCCGGGTCAAGGCCGAGCAGGTCATGCAGGACCACCCCGACGTGCCCGGCCTCCGGGTGATGGCCTCGGGCGCGATCCCGCCCAACCCGAGCGAGCTGCTCGGCTCCCACGTGATGGCCACGCTGATCGCCGACCTGTCCAAGGACGCCATGGTGATCATCGACGCGCCGCCGCTGCTGCCGGTCACCGACGCCGCCGTGCTCACCCGCGCCGCCGACGGCGCCATCATCGTGGTCACCCACGGCGGCACGCTCGACTCCGAGCTCCGCGCCGCGCTGAACCACATCTCGACGGTGCACGGCCGCACATTGGGCGTCGTGTTCAACCGGATGCGCCGTAGGGCGTCGGGCGGCTACTACGGCGGCGACTACTACCGCTACGAGTACAAGTCCAACGAGGGACGTCGCAAGTCCAAGAACGGCAAGAGCGGGCGCACCAAGGCACCCAAGCCGGCCAAGGCTTCCAAGGGCCGCCGGGCGAGCCACACCGAGGCGGCGGGTCCGGTCGACACCGCCGAGAAGACCCCGACCCCGAAGCTCAGCTAGCCAGACCCAGCAGCGCCCGCGCCTCCGGGGGCGTCATCGGGTGACGCTGGGCAAGGGCGCCGATCGCGGCCGCGCGCTCGACGAGCTGGGCGTTGGACTCGACCGGCACCCCCCGGCTGATGGTCAGCACGTCCTCCATCCCGACCCGCAGGTGGCCGCCCTTGGAGAGGCTGGCCAGGATGACGCTGAGGGTCGAGCGGCCGATGCCGGTGGCCGACCAGCTGGTGGTCTCGGCGGGCAGGTCGCGGACGGCGGCGACGAGGGCGTCCGTCGTACCGTTCATGCCGCCCGGCACGCCCATCACGAGGTCGACGTGCACCTTCCCACCGGCGGGGAGCCCGTAGCGGTCGAGGAGCCGGCGCATGGCGTGCACCTGACCGAGGTCGAAGAGCTCGAACTCGGGGACGACGCCGCGCTCCTGGGAGAGCTGGTAGAGCTCGCACACGAACGGCCACGGGTTGGAGAAGACGTCGTCGCCGAAGTTCGTCGTCCCCATGGTCAGGCTGCACGCGTCGGGCTCGGCGTCGAGGACCCTGAGCCGCTGGTCGAGCGGGTCGTGCACGCTCCCGCCGGTCGAGAGCTGGACGACGAGGTCGCTCGACTCGCGCACCGCCGCCACCCACTCCTTGAGCAGCCCGAGGTCGAGGGTCGGCTGGTGGTCGTGGTCGCGGACGTGGATGTGGATCATGGCCGCGCCGGCCCGCTCGCACTCCTGGGCGGTCAGCGCCAGCTCCTCGGGGGTCGTGGGGAGCTGCGGACAGTCGTGCTTGGCGGTCTCGGCACCGGTCGGGGCGACCGTGATGAGCAGCGGGTCGGTCATGGAGGTCATGCTCGCAGACGGCGAAGATGACCTGGTGCGTGCCGTCGTCCAGTGTGTCTCGTCCGCGTCCGTGGTCGTCGACGGCGCCGTCGTGGGGTCACTCGACTCCCCCGGGCTCCTGGTCTACCTCGGCATCACCCACAGCGACGGCCCGGCCGAGGTCGACTGGATGGCGCGCAAGATCTGGGGACTCCGGATCCTCGCTGACGAGCAGTCCGCCTCGGATGTGGGCGCGCCCGTGCTGGTGGTCTCGCAGTTCACGCTGTACGGCGACGCGCGCAGGGGCCGGCGCCCCACGTGGCAGGCAGCAGCCCCAGGTCCGACGTCAGAGCCCCTCTACGACGCCTTCGGCACAGCACTCACCGCGCTCGGCGCACACGTCGAGCGCGGTGTCTTCGGTGCCCACATGCAGGTGGAGTCGGTGAACGAGGGGCCGTTCACCGTCCTCCTCGAGCGCTGAGCTCGGGACCGATCTCAGCCGTGGTGGTGATGGTGGTGGCGCCGCGGCCTCCGCGTGGTGTGGACCGTGACCTCGGCCGTCCCACCGTTGCTGGTGAAGAACTCGATCGTCGTGTTGTGGGCGTGGGCTCCGTCGTGCAGCGTGTACATGACCAGGTAGGTCACGCAGTCGCCCGGCTGGAGCTGGTCGCCGGCGGGCGCGGAGACCGTCAGGCCCCAGGCCCCGCCGAGGCCGACGTGGGCAGGCGGCCAGCCGGCGACCTCGAAGCTGTTGAGCTTCGTCGAGCCACCCTTCACCCGGGCACGCGCCGCGAGGGCACACGTCGGGCTGTCGCCCGTGTTGCACACCTGGATGCTCTGCGTCACGTGGAGCCTGCCGCGACCGACCTGCTGCGCGTCGCCCACCTTGACCGCGGTGAGCGAGGCCGAGCCACCGGAACAGGTGGCCGCGCTTGCGGGCGCCGCGATGGCGATCGCCGGCACCACCCAGGCTGCGGTCGCACCCCCGCGGACGAGCGCTCGCCGCCCGACTCCCGTGGTCTCGTCCTTGGCCCCAGCCGTCTGCTCATCCTCCGTGCGGGCCACAGCGCCACTCCTGCTTCGTGCCGCCCGAGGGCAACGTTTCTCGTCTCCCGGAGTGGCGAGACCCTTCGATGCTAAGAAGCCCCGGGCGATCCGGAGACCCATCTGGGCGCAAGGTTTTCACAAGATTTTACCTTGCCGTCGCCCTCGCCCACCCGGCCGCGAGCCCCGCAGCGAGCCGAACGCCGGGTCGTCCGGTGACGACTCGGCGTTCGGCGGTGCTGGGTCAGAGGGTGATCGTCACCTCGGCGACCGAGCCGACGGCAGCGTCGACCTTGCGGTCCACGGTCTCGGCGGCCGGGGCCAGGGTGCGCAGCGTCCACTCGCCGTTGCCGGCGAAGAAGCGGAAGTGACCGCTCGCCGAGGTCGGCACCTCGGCGGTGAACTCACCGGTGCGGTCGAGCAGCCGGACATAGGCGTTGGGCACCGGCTGGCCGTCCTTGAGCACCTGGCCCTGGACGACGGCCTCCTTGTTGACGTCCACCCCGTCGAGCGAGAGCCCGCCCTTCGTCGCGCCGCACATCAGGCGTCCGCCTCTCCACGCTCGTCGCCGAGGACGACCGGTACGCCGACCAGCGAGCCGTACTCGGTCCAGGAGCCGTCGTAGTTCTTCACGTTCTCCTGCCCGAGCAGCTCCTTGAGCACGAACCAGGTGTGGGAGGAGCGCTCCCCGATCCGGCAGTAGGCGATCGTGTCCTTGCTCCAGTCGACGCCGGCGTCGGTGTAGAGCTCCTTGAGCTCGTCGTCGGACTTGAAGGTGCCGTCGTCGTTGGCCGCCTTGCTCCACGGGACGTTCGCCGCGGTCGGGATGTGCCCCGCGCGCTGGGCCTGCTCCTGCGGGAGGTGGGCCGGGGCGAGCAGCCGACCGGCGTACTCGTCGGGCGAGCGGACGTCGACGAGGTTCTGCGCGCCGATCGCGGCCACGACCTCGTCACGGTAGGCGCGGATCGAGCGGTCCTGCTCCTGCGCGGTGTACGACGTGGTCTCGCGCTGCGGGAGCTCGTCGGTGAGCTCGCGGCTGTCGAGCTCCCACTTCTTGCGGCCGCCGTCGAGGAGCTTGACGTCGTCGTGCCCGTAGAGCTTGAAGTACCAGTAGGCGTAGGCCGCGAACCAGTTGTTGTTGCCGCCGTAGAGCACGACCGTGTCGTCGTTGGCGACGCCGCGCGAGGACAGCAGCGCCTCGAACTCCGCCTTGTTGACGAAGTCGCGGCGCACCTGGTCCTGCAGGTCGGTGGTCCAGTCGAGCTTGATGGCGCCCTTGATGTGGCCCTTGTCGTAGGCCGCGGTGTCCTCGTCGACCTCGACGAGGACGACCTTCGGGTCGTCGAGATGGTCCTCCACCCACTGGGCGGAGACGAGCGTGGTGTCGCGACTCATGGTTCTTACCTTTCTGTACGCCGGGTTCCGGCGCGGGGTCTGGGTGGTGCGGGTCAGCGGGTGGTGGCCCGCCGGAGCAGCAGGTAGATCTCGCAGCCGAGGCAGAAGCCGACGACGGCGTTGAGCAGGGCGGCGACCAGAGCCAGTCCGACCGCGACGAGCCCGAGGACGGCCGCGCCGGCGAGCAGCGCGACCAGGCCGACCAGCGAGAAGCCGAGGCCGACGGCCTGCGCGAAGCGCGGCGGCCGGGCGTCCTCGAGCTCGCTCGGGGGCGTGAGCCGCGGGCGGACCGCCGACGTGAACAGCGCGGCGTACGGCGTGTGCTGGATGCCGCGGAACGCGCCGATGCCGAAGACGACGGCCTGGGACGCGAGCAGCACCGTGGCCACCGGCGGCGGCGTGAGCAGCACGAGCACCAGCACGACGCTGGTCACCGAGGCGGCGAACCGCGGACCTCGCGGGTCGATCCCGAGGCCCCTGGGGGCATGGGTGGTGAGCGTGGACATGAGGCTCCTGACGGCGAACGGGCTGGGAAGCGTGGGTCCGCTGAGGCCTACCGGATCGGTAGAGATTGACGTGGCGTGCGGACCGTCGTCAGGACATTCGACACAGCGAGGAGCGCACGCGGCAGTGGTCCACCGCGCGGCGCTTCGTCAGCAGCGTCGTCAGCATGCAAGGGACTGTAGGGCGGCCGGCCGGTCGGCGACCAACGCCCGTACCGAATGTCGAGACACCCATCCACATGTCGGACATCAGACGCTCCGCTCCAGCGCGGCGAGCACCTGGGTCGGCTTGGGCGCGCCGCTCGCGCGGGTCACCTCGCGGCCGTGCTCGTCGAGCACGAGTGTCGTCGGCGTGCGCAGGATGCCAAGGCCGCGCACCAGGTCGAGGTGCGCCTCGGCGTCGACCTCGACGTGGCTGACGCCCGGGACCTGGACGGCTACGTCGGCCAGGGTCCGCCGGGTGGCCCGGCACGGTGCGCAGAAGGCCGAGGAGAACTGCAGCAAGGTCGCCCGCTCGCCGCGCTGGGCGTCGTACGGCGTGCCGGCCAGCACCGACTCGGTCACCGGGGCAATCAGGGGTGGTTGAGGAGGGCGCTCTATCCCGTCGGCCGGTGGTTGAGGAGGGCGCTCTGCGCCCGTCTCGAAACCACCCCGCACCCGGTGCGTCCCCCGGAACCGGCCGTCGGTGAGCCCGCGCCACCCCGCGATCGCCACCACCGCGACGAGCGCGACGACCAGCACCCACCGTCCCGCGTCCATGCCCACCCAACCCCGTCCACCGCTCCGGCATTCCGCTCCTAGGGTGGAGCCATGCGCGTGGTCGTCATCGGAGCGGGTGCCATCGGTGGGACGATCGGCGCTCGGCTGCACCAGTCGGGGCACGACGTGGCCCTGGTGGCGCGGGGCCGGCACGGCGACGCGATCCGCGAGCACGGGCTCACCTTCGCCACCCCGCACGAGCGGGTGACGCTGCCGATCCCGACGTACGCCCGGCCCGCGGACCTCGACTGGCGCGACGGCGACGTGGTCGTCCTCGCGACCAAGAGCCAGGACACCGAAGCCGCCGCCCGCGACCTCGTGACCGCGGCCGGCCCCGACGTACCGATCGTCAGCGCACAGAACGGCGTGGCCAACGAGGGAGCGCTGAGCCGATGGTTCGGGGACGTGCACGGGATGTGCGTGATGATGCCGACCGCCCATCTCGAGCCCGGCGTCGTCGTCGCTCACTCCGCCGCCGCGACCGGGATCCTCGACCTCGGTCGCTTCCCCGAGGGTGTCGACGACGTGGACGAGGCCTTGGCGGCCGCCCTGCGCGCCGCCCACATCGAGTCGGAGCCGCGGCCGGACATCATGCGCTGGAAGTACCGCAAGCTCCTCAACAACCTCGGCAACGCAGTCCAGGCCCTGTGCGGCACCGGCGCCGAGCGCCGTGAGATCGGGCCGGCGTGGGAGCTGCTCGTGGCCGAGGCGCACGACGTGTTCGCTGCGGCCGGGATCGACCCGGTCACCCAGGATGAGGACGACGCCAGACGTGGCGACCACCTCCGGGTCGAGCCGGTGGCCGGCGAGGAGCGCGGCGGCGGCTCGACCTGGCAGAGCCTCCAGCGCGGCTCGGGCGTCGAGACCGACTACCTCAACGGCGAGATCGCCGTGCTCGGCCGGCGCCACGGCGTACCGACGCCCGCGAACGCGCGGATCCAGACCCTGATGCGCGAGGCCGCCGCGGCCGGTGCGCCACCGGGCAGCTGGTCACCCGGGGCACTCCTCGCCGAGCTCCGGCCGCTGTAACGCTGGTCGGAGGGCAGCCCGCCTCCTCAGCCGCCGGCGAAAGGCGGCAGGAACTCCACCGTCTCGCCGGGCTCGACCACGACCGACTCCGGAGCCCGGGAGGCGACCGGCCGGTCGCCGACCAGGACCGAGCACACCTCGAGCACCCCGGGCAGCCGGGAGCCGGGGTGCAGCGCCACGGCGCGGCGTACGACGTCGGTGAGGGTGAGTGGACCGGTCACCGGCAGCGCGTCGGACTCCACACCAGCCGCGGAGCGCGCGGACGCCCAGTAGCGCACCGTGATCGGAGCGGTCTCATCACGGGCGCTCGGGTCGGTGGAGGAGCTCACGACGGATATCCTGACGCATCGGCTGTCGGCGACCCTGCGACGGGAGGTGGGCCATGAGCACGCTGCTGCTGCTGACGAGCGCGCTCCAGCCCAGCGCCGAGGTCCTGCCCGGCCTGGCCCTGCTCGGACACCAGGTGAAGATCCTGCCGGCCGAGGGCAGTGCGCTCCTCGACGCACCCGACGTCGACCTGATCCTCGTCGACGGTCGCCAGGAGCTCGCCCACGCGCGCGACCTGTGCCGCCTGCTGCGCACGACCGGCACCGACTGCCCCGTCCTCCTCGTGGTCACCGAAGGCGGGCTCGCCGTCGTCGCCCACGACTGGGGCATGGACGACGTCGTCCTCCACACGTGCGGACCGGCCGAGCTCGAGGCCCGCATCCGGCTCTCGGTCGCCCGCCTCCACGCCGCCCGTGAGGACGACGGCGACGACCACGTGATCCGGTCCGGGGAGGTCGTCGTGGACGACGCGACGTACACCGCCTCCATCGGCTCGCGCACGCTCGACCTGACGTTCAAGGAGTTCGAGCTCCTCAAGTACCTCGCCCAGCACCCCGGCCGGGTCTTCACCCGCGACCAGCTGCTGCAGGAGGTGTGGGGCTACGACTACTTCGGTGGCACCCGCACCGTCGACGTCCACGTACGACGCCTCCGCGCCAAGCTGGGGCCCGAGCACGAGACGCTGATCGGCACGGTGCGCAACGTCGGCTACCGGTTCGTGCTGCCCTCGAAGGAGAGCCCGCAGACCCAGCCTGCCGAGCAGTCCGCGGAGACCCGGCGCTGAGCATGGAGCGCGTCGGCGCGCACGACCTGGGCCGAGCCCGCGAGGTGGTCGACGGGGTCGTGGCCGCGAGCCGGGCCGCCGACGGGGAGTCACCGTTGGACGAGGCGGGACAGCTCGCACTCCGGCACGGGGGCGACGGCCTGTGGATCGACGACGCCGGGTTCGCACTGCTGCGCGGCACCGACCTCGACCTCGCGGTCGCACCCGACACTCGTGGCCACGGCGTCGGTGCGTCGCTCGCCCGGGCCGCCCTCGCCGAGGCGCCGGCGGGGGTGACGGCGTGGTCGCACGCCGACCACCCCGCCGCTGCCGCCCTGGCGCGCCGGCTGGGCTTCGTGGCGGCCCGGGCGTTGTGGGTGATGCAGCGCGTGGCGAGCCCCGTGGAGGTGCCCGCCGTGGCGGGGGTGACGATCCGCGGCTACCGCGAGACCGACGCCGACGAGGTGCTCCGGGTCAACGCGACCGCCTTCGCCCACCACCCCGAACAGGGGTCGATGGATGCCGCCGACCTCGCCGAGCGGATGGCGGAGCCGTGGTTCGACCCGGCCGGGCTGCTGGTGGCCGACAGCGGTGACGGACTGCTCGGCTTCCACTGGACCAAGCAGCATTCCGACGTCGTCGGCGAGGTCTACGTCGTGGCGGTGGACCCGGCCGCGCAGGGGCGAGGGCTCGGCAAGGCACTGACCGCGGCCGGGCTCGCCCACCTCGCCTCGCTCGGCGTACGCCGGATCATCCTCTACGTCGAGTCCGACAACACGCCGGCGATCGCGACGTACGCCGGCCTCGGCTTCACCCACGCGTCCACCCACGTGCAGTACGCGCGGGGTTGAAGATCTCCCTCAGCCGGGTAACAGAACCGCAACATCACGCGTGAATCAGCCACGAAACGCGGTCGAAGTGTTCGCTAGGGTGACCGGTCTGCTCGGGCGGCGCCCTCTCCAGGCCCCTGACCACACAGGAGTGTCGATGCCCCGACACCTGCCCACCTCCACAGCCGCGCGCCCATCTGGGCCGCCGGTCGCTCGTGCGCACCGGCGTCACCGCCGCGTGGGCCGTGCCGGCCATCACCGTCGCAGCGGCGGCACCCGCCTTCGCCGCGTGCTCCGGCCAGACCGACCTGAGCGGCTCCGCACACGGCACCGCGAGCCGCTCCGGCAAGACCGTGACGATCACGGTGACCCTGAGCAATAGCGGCCTGACCACCAGCGGTCTGACCCTGTCTGTCTCCGGCCCCGACCCCCTCCACACGCTCGACCAGGTGTCGGCGAGTGGTTGGACGACCGCGTCCGCCGGCGGCGCCGGCTCACAGATGCTCACCACGGTCGCGGCCGCGCCGGTGACCTGCGGGACCCTGACCGCGTCCACGTTCACGATCACGCTGCACAGCAACGCAGCACACCAGCAGATCGGCTTCGTGTTCTCCACCGCCGGCGGCCTGGGCTACACCTTCTCGGTCACCGTCTGACCCCGACCCAGAACGTCGGGGACTACCAGTTCATCCCGATAGTCCCCGACGTTCGGTCGTCCGGAGTCGTCCGGACCCCACCAGAACGTCGGGGACTATCTCGTGGTCAGCAGAACGTCGGGGACTATCTCGGGTCAGCGGAGGTCGGGGCGCACGTGGAGCCCGACCTCGGGGTCGACCACGACCTGCTGGGCCGCGGGCAGTCCGTCGGCGGAGAGCTGGAGGTCGAGGGGGACATTGCGCTTGACCAGCGCCAGCGCGATCGGGCCGAGCTCGTGGTGGCGGGCGGAGGTGCCGACGACGCCGACGGCGCGGTCGCCGTCGAGCAGCGGCGAGCCGACGGCGGGCAGCCGGTTCTCCGAGCCGTCGAGGTGCAGCAGCGTCAGGCGGCGCGGCGGGCGCCCGAGGTTGTGGACCCGGGCCACCGTCTCCTGGCCGCGGTAGCAGCCCTTGTCCATGTGCACGGCCGTGCCGGTCCAGCCGACCTCGTTGGGGATCGTGCGCTGGTCGGTGTCGAGCCCCCAGCGTGCCTCCCCGCGCGCGATCCGCAGTGCCTCGTAGGCCCACAGCCCGCAGGCCGGCCCTGCCGCCTCGGCGTACGTCGTGAGCTGGGCGCGCGGGACCAGCTCGTGCCCGGCGGCGGGCCGCCAGGCCAGTGCGAGCTCGGGGGTGACCTCGGCGACCTCGACCCGGCTCAGGAACCGCATCCGGTCGAGGAAGTCCACCAGCGCAGCCGCGGCCCCCGGCTCGGTGGCCGCGGTGAACGACTCTCCGTCGTCCACCCCGGCGAAGTAGTGCTCGACGTGGCCCTGCGGGCTCAGCACCAGCGCCTCGGTCCACTGCTTCGTGGGCAGGTCGAGGAAGTACTGCGTGGTCAGGTCGTGCAGCCACCGCAGCCGGTCGGGACCGGAGATCCGCACCACGTCGTGGTGGGAGAGGTCCACGAACCCGTCCCCCGCCTCGAGCGTCGTCTGCTCGCCGTACAACGAGCCGTAGTGGGCCGCGACGGGCGCGTCGATGCCGGCACCCGCGACCGCACCGGGCAGGGACAGCAGAGGCGAGGTCATGAGGCGTGGTCTCCGCAGGTGCCGAACACCGTCAGGTGACCGACGTCGACGGTGAAGCCGTGGTCGGCGGCGAGGCGTTCGGCGACAGGAGTGAGCACGTCAGGGTCAACCGAGATCACCTTGTGGCAATTCCGGCAGACCAGGTGGAAGTGCTCGTGCTCGCTGGTCGCGTGGTACGTCGGGGACCGGTCGCTGAGGTGGGCGTGCCGGACCAGCCCGAGCTCCTCGAGCACCTCGAGCGTGCGGTAGACCGTGGAGGCGTTGACCGCGGTGGAGTGCGTGCGGACCTCGGCAAGCACCTCGTCAGGCGTCGCGTGGCCCAGCCGCTCGACCGCGCTGAGGATCAGCTCGCGCTGGGGCGTGAGCCGGTAGCCCTTCTCGCGCAGCCGCTCGCGCCAGTCGCTGTCGCTCTCGTCGCCGGTCATCGGCTACTGCCTCGTCAGGTGGGCGTGGGTGTGGGGCTGGAGCTCGTGACCCCCTGCGGCCATGTCGTAGGCGTAGAGGAGGCTGCCGTCGACGTAGCCGTAGAGACGCTTGCCGGCCGAGTAGTTCTTCGCCGTGGCGGTGCGCACGACAGCGTCGGTGGTGATCTCGAAGCGCGGCTGCTCAGGATGCAGCTGGCCGTACCAGACCTCGACGTAGCCGAGGTTGTGGGCCAGCACCACCTCGAGCGAGCCGTCGTCCTGCGCCCGGATGAAGCCGGTCTCCTGCGCCGCCTCGCGCACCTTCGCGCCGTTGTCGTCGACGATCCACGACCGGCTGAAGTAGTGGATGAACGGCCGACCGTCCTGCTGGAAGACGACCTCCTGCCCGAACTGGAACCGCTCGATGCCGGGATACTCGCCGTGGCCGTTGCCCGCCCAGCGACCGATCAGCCACGCCAGCCGCGCGGTCTGCGGGTGGATGTTCTCCGGGATCTCGAACGGCATGCTCTGAGTCTAGGGTTCAGGCGTGCCCCGAGGTCTGGTCGTGAAGGTGACCGCCGGCGCGGACGACGCCGAGCGCTGCAACCAGGGCTTCACCGTGGCCGCGACCGCCGTGGCCGCCGGCGCCGACGTCTCGCTGTGGCTGACCGGCGAGGCGACGTGGTACGCCGTGCCGGGGCGCGCCGACGAGTTCGCGCTGGCAGGCGCGACACCGCTGGCGGACCTGCTGCAGGCGGTGCTGGCCGGCGGCCGGGTCACCGTGTGCACCCAGTGCGCCGGACGCCGCGGGCTGGGCCAGGACGACCTGCTGGCAGGGGTCCGCCTCGCCGGCTCCCCGTCGTACGTCGAGGAGGTGCTGGCCCGGGACGTGCAGGCGCTCGTCTACTAGCCGCCGGCGCCAGGGCTCAGGTGCCCAGCGCCGCGCCGAGGCGGGCGGCCACCTCGGCACTGGCCGCCTTGGCCGAGCGGCCGACGCCGACCACGCTGAGGAACCCGTGGATCTGGTCGGCGAAGCGCCGCAGCTCGACCTCCACGCCGGCGTCGGCCAGCTTGCGCGCATAGGCCTCGCCCTCGTCGCGCAGGGGGTCGAAGCCGGCGGTCGCGACGTACGCCGGAGCAAGGCCGGGCGGGACGTCGTCCAGCAGCGGGCTCACCCGCGGGTCGGCCCGGTCGGCGCGCTCGGGGACGTACCAGTCCATCACCTGGTCCATGAAGTCCTCGGTCAGGTAGAGGTCGCGGCCGAACAGGCGCTTGGACTCGTAGCGCTGCGACGCGTCGGTGCCGGGGTAGACCAGCAGCTGGAAAGCCAGCGGCAGCCCCTCGTGCGCGGCCGCCAGCGCGACGAGGGCGGCCAGGTTGCCGCCGGCGGAGTCGCCGCCGACCGCCAGCCGCGTCGGGTCGCCGCCGAAGTCGGTGACGTGCTCGACGACCCACCGGTAGGCCGCCACCGCGTCGTCGTACGCCGCCGGGAAGGGGTGCTCGGGCGCGAGCCGGTAGTCGACCGACAGCACCCTGGCCCCGCTCCGCTCGGCCAGGAACCGACAGGTGGGGTCGTGGGAGTCGAGGTCGCCGTAGACCCAGCCGCCGCCGTGGAAGTAGACCAGCAGCGGTCCGGTCACCGGCGCCTGCGTCGGGACGTACAGCCGGCCGCGCCGCTCCCCGACGGGCAGCTCGCGGACCGCGCCGATCGGCTGGTCGCGGCCCGCCATCGCGGTGTGCTTCACGAGGAGCCGCCGCCCCTGCTCGACGGGCAGCGACTCGGTCCGGGGCTCGCGGGCCAGCTTCTCCACCCGCAGCATCAGCTGGGTGTCGGCCGCCAGCGTCTGCCCGTCCAGGGTCAGCCGTCTGCCCGCCAGGGCTCGCTGGACCCCTTCCGGGAGCCCGAGGGTGGCGCGCAGCACGCCACCCTTCACCTTCTGGTCCAGCGCGGTGCGGAACGTCGACCCCTGTGGCACGCGGTCAACCTAGCGGCCGGGGCGGGCCGGGCAACCAGGCAGCCGCAGGTCGAGAGGATGCCCGCCGTTCGCCGGTGGGTGCCACACTGACCCCCATGGTCCAGCTCGCCTCCGTCGGCCCCTCCCGCGAGGGCGATTCCTCCTCCGACGAGCCGTTCGACGTCGAGCCGCCCTACGTCCCCGACGACGCGGCGCTCGCCGGCGTCACGGCGTACGACAATCGGTTCCTGGACCGCGAGCTGTCGTGGCTGCGCTTCAACCAGCGCGTCCTCGAGCTGGCCGAGGACGCGAGCCAGCCGTTGCTCGAGCGGGTGCGTTTCGCAGCCATCTTCTCCAACAACCTCGACGAGTTCTTCATGGTCCGGGTGGCCGGCCTCAAGCGACGCATCGCCGCCGAGGTGGCTGTGCGCGCCGCCAGCGGCCTGATGCCGCGCGAGGTCCTCGAGCGGATCTGGGCCGCGACCCGCAGCCTCACCGAGCGCCATGCGCGGCTGTTCCGCGAAGAGCTGGTGCCGGGCCTGGCCGACGAAGGCATCGACCTGGTCCGCTGGTCCGACCTCGACCGTGAGGAGCAGCGGCTCTGCAAGCGGCTGTTCAAGGAGCGGGTCTTCCCGGTCCTCACGCCGTTGGCCGTCGACCCGGCCCACCCGTTCCCCTACATCTCCGGCCTCTCGCTCAACCTCGCCGTCCTCGTCCGCAACCCCAAGACCGGCAAGGAGCACTTCGCGCGGGTCAAGGTGCCGCCGATCTTCAGCCGGTTCGTGCCGCTGGGCAACCAGCGCTTCGTCCCGCTCGAGGACGTCATCCGCGAGCACCTCAAGCGACTCTTCCCGGGCATGGAGGTGCTCGAGGTACACAGCTTCCGGGTCACCCGCAACGAGGACCTCGAGGTCGAGGAGGACGACGCGGAGAACCTCCTCAAGGCCCTGGAGAAGGAGCTCCTGCGCCGGCGCTTCGGGCCGCCGGTGCGTCTCGAGGTCGAGGAGTCGATCGCCCCGCAGGTGCTCGAGCTGCTGGTCTCCGAGCTCGGCATCTCCGAGGACGAGGTGTTCCGGGTCGACGGGCTGCTCGACCTGGTGGGGCTGCACAGCATCGCCGACCTGCCGCGCGAGGACCTCAAGTTCCCCGCGTTCGTCCCGACCACCCACCACCAGCTGGCGGAGGTCGAGTCGGCCGCGCCGGTCGACGTGTTCAAGGCGACGTCGCGCTACGACGTACTGCTGCACCATCCCTACGACTCCTTCGCCACGTCGGTGCAGCGGTTCCTGGAGCAGGCTGCGGCCGACCCGCACGTGCTGGCGATCAAGCAGACCCTCTACCGCACCTCCGGCGACTCCCCGATCATCGACGCCCTCGTCGACGCGGCCGAGGCCGGCAAGCAGGTGCTGGTCATCGTCGAGATCAAGGCGCGCTTCGACGAGGAGGCCAACATCCGCTGGGCCCGCAAGCTCGAGCAGGCCGGCTGCCACGTCGTCTACGGCCTGGTCGGCCTGAAGACCCACTGCAAGCTGGCGATGGTCGTGCGCGACGAGCCTGAGGGCATCCGCCGCTACACCCACATCGGCACCGGCAACTACAACGGCAAGACCGCGCGGATGTATGAGGACTTCGGGTTGATCACGACCAACGAGGTGCTCGGCGAGGACGTCGCCCACCTGTTCAACAACCTCAGCGGCTACTCCCGCAACGCCGTCTACGACCGCCTCCTCGTCGCGCCCGACTCGGCCCGCACCGGCCTCGTGGAGCGGATCCACCGCGAGATCGACCACCACCGCAGTGGCCGGCCGGCCCGCATCCGGTTCAAGGCCAACTCCATCGTCGACGAGGCCGTCATCGACGCTCTCTACCTCGCCTCTCAGGCGGGCGTGCCGGTGCAGATGCTGGTGCGGGGCATCTGCGCCCTGCGGCCCGGCGTGCCCGGGCTGTCGGAGAACATCGAGGTGCGCTCGATCCTGGGCCGCTTCCTCGAGCACAGCCGGATCTACTGGTTCGAGAACGGCGGCGCCCCGAGCGTGTGGATCGGCTCGGCCGACCTCATGCACCGCAACCTCGACCGCCGCGTCGAGGTGTTGGTGCAGGTGCCGGGCGACGACAACGTCCGGCAGCTCGGTGGGGTGCTCGATCTGGCGTTCGCGCCCACGACGTACGCCTGGCTCCTCGACCAGGACGGGGAGTGGAGGCAGAACGGCGCCCCTGAGCACCTCCAGGAGATCCTGGTCGAGCAGCAGCGGCGACCCGCCCGCCTCGTGCCCTGACCCGGGGTGCCCTTGCGCGGCGCGCGCTGAACGCCCGTAGCATGAGCGCGGTTCTCGCCACCTCAAGAGGAGTCTCCGTGCGGCTGCGCCTGCGTCCGACCGACACCGCGTTCTACGACCTCTTCTCCACCTCGGCGCACCACCTCGTCACCGGGGCCGGGCTGCTGGCCGAGATGATCAGCGACGGCGCCGACCGCGAGGACGTCGCGAAGCGGATGCGCGAGGCCGAGCACATCTGCGACGAGAACACCCACGCGATCGTGCGCCGGGTCAACAGCAGCTTCGTGACGCCGTTCGACCGCGAGGACATCTACGCGCTGGCCGGGGCGCTGGACGACGTGATGGACGACATGGACGAGGTCGTCGACCTGATCCTGCTCTACGAGGTCACCGACTTCCCCAGGGAGGTGCTGCAGGCCGTCGAGATCATCCAGCGGTGCGCGGACATCACGGCCGAGGCCATGCCGGGCCTGCGCGCCATGACCGGGCTCGACGAGTACTGGATCGAGATCAACAGGCTGGAGAACGCCGGCGACAAGAGCTACCGCCGTACCCTCGCGAAGCTCTTCAGCGGCGACTTCAAGGCGCTGCAGGTGCTCAAGCTCAAGGACATCGTGACCTCGCTCGAAGGAGCGATCGACGCCTTCGAGCGGGTCGCCAACATCGTCGAGCAGATCACCGTCAAGGAAAGCTGAGGCCCGGCCGACAGTGGACCTCGCGATCGTCATCACGGTCGTGGTCGTGGCCCTTGCCTTCGACTACACCAACGGCTTCCACGACGCGGCCAACGCGATCGCCACGTCGGTCTCGACACGGGCCCTCACCCCGCGCGTAGCCCTGATCCTGGCCGCGGCGATGAACTTCGTGGGTGCGCTCCTGGGTCAGAAGGTGGCCCAGACGGTCTCCGAGGTGATCGTGCCTCCCAGTGGTCGCGAGGGTCTGATCGTGATCCTGGCCGCGCTCTTCGGGGCGATCAGCTGGAACCTGCTCACCTGGTACTTCGGCTTCCCGTCCTCGTCGTCCCACTCCCTCATCGGCGGTCTGGTCGGCGCCGCGCTGGCCGCCGGGACGACGGTGCACTGGCAGACCGTCGTCGACAAGGTACTGATCCCGATGGTGCTCTCGCCGATGGTCGGCTTCGCCCTCGCCTTCTTGGTGATGCTGGCGATCATGTGGGTCTTCCGGCGGCGCAACGCGCATCGCGTCACCCGCGGGTTCCGCCTCGCGCAGACGGTCTCCGCCTCGGCGATGGCGCTGGGTCACGGCCTCCAAGACGCCCAGAAGACGATGGGCGTGATCTTCCTGGCCCTGATCACCGCCGGCTACCTGGCGCCCGACACCACCCAGCTGCCGATCTGGGTGGTGATCTCGTGCGCGGGCGCGATCTCGCTCGGCACCTACTCCGGCGGGTGGCGGATCATGCGCACCCTCGGCCGCCGGATCATCCACCTCGACCCGCCCCACGCCTTCGCCGCCGAGTCCGTCGGCGCGAGCGTGCTCTATGCGACCGCCTTCATCTGGCAGGCCCCCGTGTCGACCACCCATGTGATCACCTCGGCGATCATGGGCTCGGGTGCCACGCGGCGGTTCTCGTCCGTGCGGTGGGGCATGGCCCGCAGCATCGTCATGGCCTGGGTGCTGACCTTCCCCGCGGCGGGCCTGACCGCTGCCCTCTGCTACGTCGGACTCAACCGCCTCCTCAACTGACCCCTCCCTCCCCTGGCGTCAGGCCCTGGCCGGTAGTCCGTGACGATCGGCACCCGGTCCGTGGGCGAGTCGGCTCCACTTCGTCACGGACTACCTCGACCGGGGAGATGCCGTCGTGGCAGCTGGGTCAGCTGATGCGGTAGGCCAGGAAGCGGCTGCGTTGGTCGTCGTTCAGGGCCCGACGCGCTGCCACGGTGTCGGTCAGGGTCCACCAAGGCGGAGGCTCGATGCTCCAGGCCCTGGCGCTCGGCGCCGCGAAGCGAGCTCGTCCGCGGGCCTCGACCATCCGGCGCACGACGTCCTCGCGATGGCCAGCATCGGCAGCAGTCACGACGAAGGTCTCCAACCCGACCGCGCGGAATGCCGCCTCCCGACGCACATCCACACCGCGCCGATGTCCGGCCAGGTGGACCGGTCCGTCGTACTCGCCGACGACGCCGGCTTCCTCATCGAGAAGGTCGGGCGTGCCGATGTGCCTGCCGTCCAGGTCGAACACCGGTCGATTGCAGAGCGGTCTCGGGAGCTCCGCGTCCAGCACCCACGGCAGCCGGAGCGACAGGGTCTCCTGGGGCGACCAGCTGTTCTCCTCGGCCAGCCCGGCCGCCTCGAGCATCTGTGGATTGCCGGTGTAGCTGCGATGCACCCAGTAGTGCCGGACCAGCTCGACGACCGAGAACAGGTCGGCGTACATCGCCATGTCGGCGACGACCACTGCCGCTCGAACGCCAGCGGCATGGCGCATGGCGAACGTCGCCGATCGCAGCGGGAGGGTGAGCGAGAGATCGTCGACGCGAGTGAGCTCGGTGGGATCGAGCCGCTCCTCGCTGACGCTGATGCCCTGCTGAGGGCGGATGTCGCACCCCATCGTGGCCAGGTCGACGGGCAGCGGGGATCCATCTGCGGCCACCCCGCTGAACCAGAGCGCACCCGACCAGCGCAGTGCTGCCCAGCCGGTCACGCCCCCGAACCACGGGAGGACGGCCGCCGCTTCGACGATCCGCTGCTCGACATCGTCGACCGCCCCTTCAGCGGGGACGAACAGACCATGGCTGGTACGGCGCCACCCCGGTCCTCGGGCTTCCCCACGCGTCGGACCGGTGAGCCCCTCGCGGTCAATGGGAGCCGGTACGGCGTGGCCGCGGATCCGGCGTACCCGGGCCTGGGGCGACGGACGGCGCTCGAGGGCAACCATGCACCCAGCCTGCGCGCTCGGCCGGCTCGCCGCGCGGCTCCTCCACAGGCTCCGCCGGTAGTCCGTGACAAACGGCACCCGGGTGCCCGGCGGGTCGCCTGCCGATCGTCACGGACTACCGGAAGAGCCCACAGGAAACCCGTGGGAGGGGTCAGCCGAAGCGGCCGGAGATGTAGGCCTCGGTGGAGGGTTCGTCGGGGGTGGAGAACATCTTCCGGGTCGGGTTGAACTCCACCAGGTGGCCCGGCTGCCCGGTCGCCTTCAGGTTGAAGAACGCGGTGTCGTCGGAGACCCGGGCGGCCTGCTGCATGTTGTGGGTCACGATCACGATCGTGTACTCCGACTTCAGCTCGTGGATCAGGTCCTCGATCGCCGAGGTCGAGATCGGGTCGAGCGCCGAGCACGGCTCGTCCATCAGGAGCACCTCCGGCTCGACCGCGATCGCGCGCGCGATGCAGAGCCGCTGCTGCTGGCCGCCGGAGAGACCCATGCCGGGCTTGTTGAGGCGGTCCTTGACCTCGTTCCAGAGGTTCGCGTGGGTCAGCGACCGCTCGACGACGACATCGGCATCGGCCTTCTTCATCCGCTTGGAGTTCAGCCGGTTGCCGGCCAGGACGTTGTCGTAGATCGACATCGTCGGGAACGGGTTGGGCCGCTGGAAGACCATCCCGATCTGACGTCGTACGGCGACCGGGTCGACGCTGGGGTCGTAGAGCGACTGGCCGTCGACGACGACCTTGCCCTCGACCCGGGCTCCGGGGATCACCTCGTGCATCCGGTTCAGCGAGCGCAGCATGGTGGACTTGCCGCAGCCCGACGGGCCGATGAACGCAGTGACCGACTTCGACTTGACGGTCATGTTGACCCCCTCCACCGCGAGGAAGTCCCCGTAGTAGATGTTGAGGTCTGAGACGTCGATGCTCTTCGCCATGATTCCTTCCTGACGGCTGCTCTAGTGTCCCTTGGAAGGGGCGAAGAAGCGACCGATGATCCGTGCGGCGAGGTTGAGCACCATCACCAGCACGATCAGCACGAGCGCTCCGCCCCAGGCACGCTGGTAGCCGACCGGGGTCGCCGACGCGTACTGGGAGTAGATGAAGACGGGCAGCGTGGTCATCCGCCCGCCGAAGAGGTTGGTGTTGACGCCGTCGGTCGCCCCGGCGACGACCAGCAGCGGCGCGGTCTCACCGATGACCCGCGACATGGCCAGCACGACGCCGGTGACGATGCCGGCCACCGAGGTCGGCAGCACGACCTTGACGATGGTGCGCCACTTCGGCACCCCCAGGGCGTACGACGCCTCGCGCAGGTCGGAGGGAACGAGCCGGAACATCTCCTCCGTCGAGCGCACGACCGTCGGGATCATCAGCAGGGACAGCGCGATCGACCCGCCGATGCCGGCGCGGAACGCAGGCCCGAAGAGCAGCACCAGCAACGCCAGCGCGAACAGGCCGGCCACGATCGACGGGATGCCGGTCATCACGTCCACCAGGAACGTGATGCCCCGCGCCAGGCGCGAGCGGGCGCCGTACTCGACCAAGTAGATCGCGGTGAGGATGCCGATCGGCACCGAGATCACCGTGGCGGCCACCGTGATCAGCAGGGTGCCGATCAGCGCGTGGAAGATGCCGCCCTGCTCGTCGCCGACGACGTTGAGCATCGAGACGCTGAGGAACTGGGCGTTGATCGCGGGGAGACCGTTCTTGAGCACCACCCAGAGCACCCAGACCAAAGGGGCCACGGCGACCGCGAACGCCGTCCAGATCAGGCCGGTGACCAACCGGTCGACGGCGGCCCGCCGACCTTCGACCAGCCGCGACCAGCCGGGCATCGCGACGAGGAACAGCACGACGGCGAGGGCGAGCCACCCGGTGAGGCTCCAGCCCGCCAGCAGGGCGGGCAGGCCGGCGACGGCCAGGGCCATCGCCGCGACCAGGCCGGGCGCCCACACCGGCAGCCGCGGGTGGGAGATCCGCAGTCCGGCCGAGGTCATCGCTCCAACCTCCGCGCCGACCGGCCGGTGATCCACCGGGCCGCGAAGTTGACGACGAAGGTGATCACGAAGAGCACCAACCCCGTGGCGATGAGGAGCGACTGCCGCTCCGGCGTCGCCTCCTTGAAGTTCAAGGCGATGTTGGCCGCGATCGTGGGCGGGCTTGCCACGCCGATCACGTTGAGGGTGGCCGTCGGCTGGGTGGCCAGCACCATGGCGACCGCCATCGTCTCGCCGAGGGCGCGCCCGAGCCCGAGCATCACCCCGGAGACCATGCCGGACCGCGCGTGGGGGAAGACGGCATAGCGCACCATCTCCCAGCGCGTCGCGCCCAACGCGAGCGCCGCCTCCTCGTGCAGCCGCGGTGTCTGGGCGAACACCTCGCGCGAGATCGCGGTGATGATCGGCAGGATCATGATCGCCAGCACGATGCCGGCGGTGAAGAGCGAGCGCCCGTTCGGCGACGGCGGACCGGGGCCGAAGAACGGCAGGAACCCGAGGTGCTCGTGCAGCCACACGTGCAGGGGCTGGAGATAGGCCGCCAGGTAGCGGCCGCCCCACAGACCGAAGACCACCGAGGGGATCGCCGCCAAGAGGTCGACGATGTAGGCGAGGGGCGCCGCCAGCCGGCGGGGCGCATAGTGGGAGATGAACAAGGCCACAGCGATGGCGAACGGCACCGCCACGATCACCGCGATCGCAGCCGCGAGCAGGGTGCTCAGGAGCAGCGGCGCGACGTAGCTGACGAACGATGTGAAGGGTGCGAAGCTGGCCGGCGGCCCGGTCAGCCCGTCCCAGCCCTCGACTGCGAGGAAGACGAAGACCGCCGCCAAGGCGACCAGGATGGTCAGTGCTGCCCCAAGGACCACCAGGGCGAAGACGCGATCACCGCGTCGGCTGCCGCGCGACGCGATGGGCGGCTGTTCCGGGGCCCGCTCCGGGGAGACGGTGGCGGTCACTGTGGGCTCCTTGCCGACGGCCGGGTACGGCGGCGGTCAATCGCCGCCGTACCCGTCACGGTTTGATCAGCTGCCTGCTGAGATCTTCGAGACCAGGTTGGTCGCCTTCTGGGTCAGGCTGGCCGGCAACGGCGCCGACTTCGCAGCCGCCGCGGCGGCCTGCTGGCCCTGGCTGGAGACCACGTAGGTCAGGTAGCCCTTGACCATATCCGCAGTCTTGGAGTCGCTGTAGGTCGGGCAAGCCATCAAGTAGGAGACCAGGAGCAGGGGGTAGGTGCCCGACTCGGTCGACGTGCGGTTGACGTTGATCGCCAGGTCCGACGACGGTCGTCCGGGGACGACCGAGGAGAGCTCGAGCGTCTTGGCGGCGCCGTCAGCGGAGGGCCCCACGTAGGAGGAGCCCACCTTGATGTTGGCCACCGAGAGGCTTCCCGCGGCGCTGTCGTCGGCGTAGCCGATCGCACCGTCGGTGTCGGTGACGACGCCGACCACGCCCGAGGTGCCTTCCGCGCCCTGCCCGCCCTTGGCGCTGCTCGGCCACGTCACATTGGGAGCGGCGTTCCACGCGCCACCGCCGGCCTGGGAGAGGTAGTCGGTGAAGTTGAACGTCGTGCCGGAGTCGTCCGATCGGTGGACCGTCGAGATCGTGGTGCTGGGCAGCTTGGCGCCGGGGTTGTCCTTGGCGATCGCCGGGTCGTTCCACTTGGTGATCGTGCCGTTGAAGATGTTGGCGAGGGTCTCGCCAGACAGGTTCAGCGAGCTGACGCCCTTGAGGTTGTAGATCACCGCCAGCGGGCTCACGTACGCCGGCACCTCGATGGCGTCGGCCCCACAGGTCTGCTTGGCCTGGGTGATCTGGTCGCTGGTCAGGAATGCATCCGACCCCCCGAACGAGTAGGCCTTGCTGAGGAAGTTGGTGACGCCGGTGCCGGAGCCGACCTCCTCGTAGTTGATCGTCGTGCCGCTGTGCGCCTTCTGGTAGTCGGCCCGCCACGTCTGCTGGGCGACCGCTTGGGCGGTGGAGCCGCCTCCGGTCAGGGTGTCGCCGCCGCTCCCGCCGGACTTGTCGCCGCAGGCGGTCAGCGTCAGGCCGACCGTCAGGACCGCGGCAGCCGGAAGGGCCACCCGGCGAAGGGAAGAGGTGTTCACGTGTGTGCTCCTGGCTCGTCTGGTGTGGACGCCCCGGACGTTAGGCAGGCGAGGTAGACGAACGTGGCGGTGCCGGTGAACGCGGGATGAACACGCGATGCCCAATCATCCACCGGGCACCGACCGGGAGACGTCCGTCACATGAACGCGGCTCCGAGGCCCCCGAGCGACACCACCGCAGGTCCCTGGGCCGCCCGGCCAGGTAAAAATTCGCTGTTTTCGAGTCAGGCGGTCGGCCTGGTCTCTACTTTCGGCCGTGGGGGTACGACGTTCGTGGGGGTACTGAGGAAGGACCCGGCATGCGTCGCATCGCCCTCGCGGTGGGACCCGTACTCGCGCTGTTGCTCGCAGCCGTCCCCGCGACTCCCGGAGACGCTGCCACCGGCACGCACCGCACGGCCTCCCGCTCGATCGGTCTGGACACCGCCTCCAGCTCCCTCGGAGCGACGTACGTCTCGGTGAGCTGGAACTGGGCCAGGTCCGACACCGCCTACCGGATCCAGGTCTCCCCCAAGAAGGACTTCTCGGTCCTCACGGTGTCGCGCAAGCAGCGCTCGAGCGCCTCGCGGCCCCCAGGCGGCCGCCAGGCGACCACCGTCGGCCATCTCCACGACGCCACCTACTACTACGTGCGCGTTCGTCGCGTCGGCACCAACAAGTCCTCCTGGTCCTCGGCCGTCCGGGTGGCCACCAAGGCCCACTGGCCCGACGCGATCACCTCGGTCCACAACGCGCCGGGTGCCGTTCCCGGCACCACCCGCATCACCTGGGCCTCCGACGGCGGCTACACCGACTTCTTCAAGGTCACCACGGCGCTGTCGCCGTTCGGCTCGAAGGGCACGCCTGCCGTCGGCCGCAACTCGATGACCTTCCGGGCGCCCGGCACGGCTCGCTCCCTCACCCTCACCCCCGACCAGACCCGCGCGGCCGGCGCGGGCCTCGGCACCGGTCGCCACCTCTTCTTCCGCGTGAAGGCGGTCCGGTGGGGTGCCGCCGACTCGCGGGCCCGTCCCTACGCCTCCCTCATGCAGGCGACCATCGCCGGGCAGGGCGCAACCACGTCGGGTACGCCGATGCGGTTCGCCGCCTACAACGTGCATGTCGCCGCCGCGGACGTCTCGGGCCACCCGTGGTCCGGCCGGGCACAGCTGGTCGCGAACAACATCGCCGACCACCACCCCGCGGTCGTCGCCCTCGCGGAGCTGACCCCCGGGATGTGGACGAACAAGGACGGCGGACCCGGCCTGGATCTCGCGCTGCAGCGGGCGGGCCTCGGGCGTTTCCAGCTGACCCGGGACACGACGTACTCCGACTCGGTGCCGGGTGACGCGCGCATCCTCTACGACCCCAGCCTGGTCCAGATGACCAGCACCTGCGACCCGACCAAGTTCAGCTGCGCGATCCGGCTCCCCGCGCCGAACGGTCGGGTCCGAGCCGCGCCGTACGCCAGGTTCAAGGACCTCGCCTCCGGCCAGGAGTTCTGGTTCGTCGCCCTGCACCTCGACCACGGGAACACCGCCAGCGCGGACGTGCTCCGCGGCGACCAGTCACAGGCGATCGTGGACGGCATGGCCTCGATCAACACCCAGCACCTGCCGGTGATCGTCGGGGGCGACTTCAACAGCTCCCAGACCAGCAGCGGCTACGACCGGGCACACGCCGCGATGCTGCACAGCGGCTACTACAACACCATCGCCGCCGCGAGCACCGTCAAGACCCAGTACAACTCCGTGAACAACTACGCCGCCTCGAAGCCCTCGCCGTACGGCTTCGGCTCCATGTACGACTCGATCATGACGCTCAACATGCCCGGCGCCCAGCGCTTCGGGCAGGTGCTGACCGGTTCGCCGTACGCCTCGGACCACAACCTCGTCCAGGCCGACCTGCGCCTCCCCTGACCTCGCTAACCCAGCACCAGCACCGCCCAGCACCGCCCAGCACCGCCCAGCACCGAAGGACAGCACCTCGGGTTCAACCGAGGCTGACCCGCGGTCGGCCCCATGGTCGGCTCAACCCGCGGGTCAGCCGAGGTGCCGCTCGAGCGCCCGGACCCGGCCGCGCCGGTGGTGGACGACGACGATCTCACCGGTGGCGTGGTGCTCCTGGGAGATCCCGATCGAGTCGTAGACGGCCGGCAGCACCGGCCGGTGGGTGCACAGCAGCCCGTCCTCGCCGCTGTGGAGCAGGTCGTCCACGACGTCGTGGACCGTCGTGTCGGTCGCGTCCTCCTCCGACAGCCCGTCGGTGCAGGTCAGGTTCCACCCGCTGTGCTCGGCGTAAGGACGCACCGTCTCGACGCAGCGCACACTCGAGGAGGTGACGATGCGGCTGACGCCGAAGGCGTCGAGGACCGGTACGGCGGCCCGGGCCTGGGCGGCCCCCTTCACCAACAGCGGCCGGAGCCGGTCGTCGCGACGCCAGGCCTTGCGGGACCTGGCCTGGCCGTGCCGGATGACCACCAGCGCGCGCGTGGCCTTGCCGGTCACCAGCGCTTCGGCCAGCGTGTCCCGGTCGCGGCGGTAGCTCAGCCGCTTGGCCGCCTTCTCGACCTTCACCCACTCGACCTCGTCGATCTCGCTGTTCACCCGGTAGCCCGAGACGTCGTGGTCGCCGACGACCCGGCCGACCCAGTAGTCGACCAGCTTGGTGTGCGAGCCGTTGGGGTAGGACTGGCGGGCCAGCGGCACGCCCAACCGGATCCGCAGACCAGTCTCCTCGGCGACCTCCCGGACCGACGCGGCGGCCACGCTCTCGCCCCGGTTGAGCTTGCCCTTGGGGAACGACCAGTCGCCGTAGGCCGGGCGATGGACCAGCAGCACCCGTCCCTTGCGGAGCACGACAGCGCCCGCGGCCCGGACCTCGCCGGGCCTGGACGTCGCGGGCATGCGACTAGTCTCACACCATCGGAGGTGCCGGGTCACGGAGGGGTTTCATCTACCGGCCGTCGAGACCGGGAAGGTTCGTGGACGTGCCGAGACGACTCTGGACCGTCGGTGCCGTCGTCCTTGTCCTGATCCTGGCCCTCGTAGTGGCAACGGGCGGCTATCTCTGGTGGCACGGCGGCGACCGGACGGCGTTCGCCTCCGCCGTGGAGCGGGCCCCCGCCGGGACCCAGCGGCTGTCCTGGACCGACTGGGCAGGGGTCCGCGCCCACGAGCACGCCGACCTCTCGAGCCGCTCCTCGACGGGCGACCTGCGGCGCTTCCTCGACCGGGCCTACGACGACGACCTGAGCTCGACCTCCGCGCTGGTCACCTCGGCCCCGGTGCTGCAGCAGCGCTTCGGCTTCTCCCCGGCCACCGCCGACTGGGAGCTGTACAGCCAGTCCGACCAGGGGGCGGTCGTGATGCTGCACGTGCCCTCCGCCGACCTCGTCACGATCGCCGAGCGCCTCGCCGCTCTGGGCTACCGCAAGCCGGCCGCGTCCGGAGGCGTCTGGGAGGGCGGCGACGACCTGGTCGCCGGGATCTCGGCCGGCCTCACCCCCGAGCTCGGCTACGTCGCGATCGACAGCGAGGACTCCCTGGTGCTCGCGTCCGACTCTGCTGCCTACCTCGCCGTGGCCGTGCGCGCGGCCACCGGCGACGGTGGCCGGGTCTCCGGCCTGGGCGGGGTCGTCGACGACGCCGGCCGACCGCTCTCGTCGGCGGTCTACAGCGGTGACTACGCGTGCGGTGCGCTGGCCATGGCCCATGCCGACGGGGGCGACCAGGCCGTAGCCACCCGGCTGGTCGCGGCGGCGGGCGAGGTGAGCCCCTACCGCGCCTTCGCGATGTCCGACGAGCCCGACGGGTCGGTCCGGGTCGCTTTCCAGTTCCAGGACGACGCTACGGCGCGCGCCAACGCCGACACGCGTGCCCGGCTGGCCGCAGGTCCGGCGCCCGGCCAGGGTGGGACCTTCCGCGACCGGTTCACCGTCGACGACGTGAGCGCCCATGGCTCGATGGTGGTGATGCGGCTGAGCCCTCGCAGCGACGCGTCCGTGCTGTCTGACCTGAGCACCGGGCCGGTGCTGTTCGCGACCTGCTGACGCGACGCCGTACCGCGTGCGGGGGCGCCGGGAGCAGGTCCGTCAGGTGTGCCGCGGGGACACGCCGAGGATCTCGTCGATCTCGGCCTCGGTGAGGTGGTCGTCGGTCTCCGACGCAGCGATGATCAGGTTCGTCGTCAGCTCGACCTCGACGAGCAGGTCGCTGTCCTCCAGCGACACGTCGAACTGGTCAGCCACTGCGGCACCTCTCTGGACACTTCGGAGCGCGAAGGCGCGGTCGCCGAGCAGCCTTCCCTGGACTTCCTCACTGAAACACCGAACGTACCGGTCGGGGAAGGCAAACGAAAAGGACCCCATCGGATGATGGGGTCCTCTCGCAGCTAGCCCGAACGGGTGGTACGGGCATCGCCCGGTCAGATCGGGCGGACGTTCTCCGCCTGGGGGCCCTTGGGGCCCTGGGTCACGTCGAACTCGACCTTCTGGTTCTCGTCGAGAGCCTTGTAACCCTGCATGTTGATCGCCGAGTAGTGCACGAAGACGTCGTCGCCGCCGTCCTCCTGCGCGATGAAGCCGAAGCCCTTCTCAGCGTTGAACCACTTCACGGTGCCTTGAGCCATCTGCTCTGTACTCCTGTTATTCGGAACGACGGGCCGTCACATCGACGGCCCTGCACCAGGTGCGGTGACACGTCGTCCCGACTTGCATGGGTGGCACCCACGAAGAGAACGCCGTTGGATCACAAACTCCGCTGGCGTGTACCTGCTGGAACCTGCACCTGCTGCAGGACCACCTTACCAACACAGACGGGCCCGTTGGACCCCCTGTCGGGTGGTCGGTCCGGCCCGGGACCCCTCCCACGCGCGGGCAGACCTCGGCCTCTACCGCGGGTCCCGGCGGGGTGGTGTCCTGGAGCGGACAGCGGAGCGAAGGGCCGGCGATGACGGGCGTGGCGCGACGGCGCGCGGGTGGACCTCACGGACGCAGCGTGAGGGCAGTGGGCACGCTCGTCGTGGCGTTGGCACTCACCCTTTCGTCGCTGGCCGGCGCACCCGCCGCCGGGGCGACACGCTGGACCCTCCGCGACCCGTTCAGCCGCGAGATCGTCCGGCCCGGCGACGTCGACACCGACCCGTACCACATCGAGCACGTCTACGAGGTGCAGCACCGGCTCCAGCGCCTGGGCCTCTTCGACGCGGTGCCGAACGGCCACTTCGGCCCGATCACCCGGGACGCAGTCGAGCAGTTCCAGACGCGCGTCGGCCTCACGCCGACCGGGACCGTGGACCACCGGACCTGGCGGCCGCTGATCAAGCAGAGCGTGCGTGGCCGGCGCGCTGTCCCGGACGGTTGCCGGACCAACGGCTGGCACGCGTGCTACGACCGGTGGTGGCACCAGGTCAACCTCTACCACGACGGGACGCTGCTGAACTCCTGGCTGGTCCGTGGGGGCGGCACCTCAACGCGCACCCGCAAGGGGACCTTCCGCGTGTACCTCCGCGACATCGACCACGTCAGCACCCTCTTCGACACACCCATGCCCTACTCGCAGTTCTTCTCCGGAGGCCAGGCCATGCACGGCTCTCGGCTGATGATGGATCCCTACGACGGTCACAGCCACGGCTGCGTGAACTTCTGGACCGAGGACGCGCGGCAGCTGTGGAACCTGACCTCGACCAAGCGGCTGTGGGTGCACGTCTACGGCGCCTGGAGGTGACGCCGCCGCCTCGACCCCGGCGTTCGCCGGCACCTGCGATGATGGCGCCGACATGAGGGTGGGTTCTCGTGACGGACGTCCTCCGGTCGTCCGGATCTCATTCCCTCTGTCCCGGGGCCCTTAGCTCAATTGGCAGAGCAGTGGACTTTTAATCCATGGGTTGTGGGTTCGAGTCCCACAGGGCCTACGTGGATCACGCGTTCGTCTACACCTCCGTCCGTACGCCGTTCGGCCGGTTCGGCGGTGCTCTCGTCGGCAGTCGTCCCGACGACCTCGCGGCGACCGTCGTCCGCGCCGTCCTCGACCGGGCGCCGGGCCTCGACCCGGCGAGCCTGGACGACGTCATCCTCGGCTGCGCCAACGGCGCGGGCGAGGACAACCGCAACGTCGCCAGGATGGCGGTGCTGCTGGCCGGCCTCCCGGTCAGCGTCCCCGGCGTCACCGTCAACCGGCTGTGCGGCAGCAGTCTCCAGGCAGCGATGGACGCCTCTCGACTGGTGGAGACCGGCGACGCCCGGATCGTGCTGGCCGGGGGCGTCGAGTCGATGACCCGCGCGCCGTGGGTGCTGCCCAAGCCGTCGCGGGCCTTCCCGGCGGGCAACGAGTCGCTGGTCTCGACCACCCTGGGCTGGCGGCTGGTCAACGAGCGGATGCCCGCGGAGTGGACGGTTTCGCTCGGGGAGTGCAACGAGCAGCTGGCCGATGCCCTGCACATCGACCGGGAGCGGCAGGACGCGTTCGCGGTGCTCTCCCACCAGCGCGCGGCCCAGGCATGGGACGACGGCTTCTACGACGCGCTGGTGGTGCCCGTCGACGGGCTCGCGCGTGACGAGTGCGTCCGCCCCGATGCCGACGTGGCCACCCTGGCCCGGCTGAAGCCCGCGTTCCGACCCGACGGCACCATCACCGCTGGCAACGCCTCGCCGTTGAACGACGGCGCGGCCGCACTCCTCATCGCTGCCGAGGACGCCGGCCTCGGGGTCGACCCGATCGCACGGGTGGCCGGCCGAGGGGTGGCCGCCCTCGAACCGCAACGCTTCGGCATCGCCCCGGTCGAAGCGGCCGAGCGGGCGCTCGCCGCGGCTGGGATCGGCTGGTCCGACGTGGGCGCCGTCGAGCTCAACGAGGCGTTCGCCGTCCAGTCGCTGGCTTGCCTCGATGCCTGGCCGATCGACCCCGCCCTCGTGAACACCCGCGGCGGCGCCATCGCCATCGGTCACCCGCTCGGAGCGTCGGGCGCGCGCGTCCTCGGCACCCTCGCCCACGTGCTCCGCGAGCGCGACCAGCGGTGGGGCCTCGCCGCGATCTGCATCGGCGTCGGCCAGGGCCTGGCCGTGGTGCTCGAGAACGTCAGCTGACCGGCTGGCCGCGCTCGCCGGAGTCGGTGAAGCGGATCTCGGCCAGGGCCTGCTCCTCGAGCTCCTCGCGACGGCGCTGCTGGGCCGCGATCGAGGCCTCGTCGGCGTCGTACTCCCCGGGCCCGGAGACCAGGTCGGTCGCACCGCGCTCGAGCCGTTGCAGGGCCGTACGCCCGAAGATCTGCTGCTCGGTCGCGGTCCGTTCGGAGCGGCCGCGGCCGATGAACGAGACCGACCAGTGCAGGAGAGCGGTGATCCGGTTCTTGAAGCCGGTCAGGTAGAGCAGGTGGATGACCAGCCAGAGCAGCCAGGCCACGAAGCCGGTCAGCCGGAGCTTGCCGATCATCGCCACCGCACGGAACCTGCTGATCGTGGCCATCGAGCCTTTGTCGAAGTAGTGGAAAGGCTTCTGCGGCGGCTTGCCGGCGAGCCGGTGCTCGATCTCCTTCGCGGCGTACTTCGCCCCCTGGATCGCGACCTGCGCGACCCCCGGCAGGTGCTCGAGGTCGATCATGTCGCCGACCACGAACACCTCGGGATAGCCCGGCAGGGTGAGATCGGGGTTGACCCGGATCCGGCCGGCCCGGTCGAGCGGGGCACCGGTCTGCTCCGACAGGGTCTTGGTCAGCGACGACGCCTGCACGCCAGCGGCCCAGATCTTGGTGACGGCGGCGATCCGCTCGACCCGGCCGTCCTTGTACTGCACCTCGATCCCGCGCTCGTCCACGTTGGTCACCATGGCGCCGAGGAGCACCTCGATCCCGAGCTTCCCGAGCTCGACCTTGCTCTTCTCCCCCAGCTTCGCGCCGAACGGCGGCAGCACCTGGCCGGCGGCGTCCACCAGCACGACGCGGGCCTGACGGCTGTTGATCGCACGGAAGTCACGGCGCAGGGTGCGGTGGGCGAGCTCGGCGATCTGGCCGGCCATCTCGACGCCGGTCGGACCGGCCCCGACCACGACGAACGTGAGCAGGTGGTCGACGTCGTCGCCGCGCGAGGCGCCGAGCTCGGCCATCTCGAAGGCGCCGAAGATCCGGCCGCGCAGCTCGAGCGCGTCGTCGATGCTCTTCATCCCGGGTGCGAACTCCGCGAAGTGGTCGTTGCCGAAGTACGACTGACCGGAGCCTGCCGCCACGATCAGCGAGTCGTACGGCGTGACCGTGGTGCGGCCGAGCACCTGGGAGGTGACCGTGCGGGAGGCGAGGTCGATGGCAATGACCTCACCGAGCAGGACCTGTGCATTCTTCTGCTTGGCCAGCACCTCACGCGTCGACGGAGCGATCTCGCCCTCGCTGAGAATGCCGGTCGCCACCTGGTAGAGCAGGGGCTGGAACAGGTGATGGCTGGTCCGCGCCACCACCGTGACGTCGACGTCCGCGCGCCGCAGCGCCTTGGTGCCGAACAGTCCACCGAAGCCCGACCCGATCACCACGACCTGATGTCTCGCGCCACGCCCACTTTCTGTCATGCCTCCACCCTGCCGTGCGCCGTTCGCATGCGACAATCGAGAGCGCAGTTCCAGCGCTCGTAGGCAACCGTCGAGGTGACGTATGTGGCTCGTGAAGCTCCTGCGCGGGGTGAGGTTTCAACGGCCACCGAGTGGGTACACGAGCCGGGACTGGCGCGGTCGGCGCCCCTGACCTTGTGGAGAGACAGTGCCGCTGAACCGGCCGGCTCAGACCCTCGCACCCGGACCCCGGGGCGCGCTCCAAGCGCGCCACTGGGTGGGGGAGGTGTGCGAGGAGATCGGCCGCGCCGAGCTGCGTGACAACGCCGAGCTGGCGATGTCCGAGGTGGTCACCAACGCGATCCTCCACGGCCGGGCGCCGGTCTCCGTGCGGCTCCGCGGCACCCGTGACCATCCGCGCGTCGAGGTCCGCGACGGCTCCCCCGAAGCCCCGACCATCGCCTCCGGCGAGGGCGCCGCCGACCTGCTCGACGACCTGCCGACGTTCGGCCGCGGCCTGTCCATCGTGGGCAGCGCCAGCGAGGCCTGGGGTGCCGAGAGGGAGGGCGACGGCAAGCTGGTCTGGTTCGTCCCCGCCGTCGTACCGCGCGCGACGCCTGCGGCGGGGGTGCTGCTCGGGTGGGACGACGAGTCCGACGAGCCCGTCTACGACGGTGTCCACGTGGTCACCATCCATCTGCTCCACATGCCACCAGACGCCCTGCAGGGCACCCTCGCCCACGGTGCCGAGCTGCGCCGGGAGCTGCGGCTGCTCGCGCTGGCGCACCACGACACCTACCCGGTGGCCTCCGACCTCTCGACCTTCTTCTCCGAGATGTCACGCGACTTCCGTGGCCAGCTCGGAGGGGAAGCGCTCCTCGGCGCGCTGCGCAGCGAACAGCCCTACCTCGACCTCGAGGTCAAGGCGGGCGCCGATACCGCCAAGCGCTTCGACCGGCTCATCGAGCTCCTCGACCTCGCCGACGCGTTCTGCCGCAACGAGCGCCTCCTGACCCTGGCCCGCACCGATGCCCAGGTGGTGTTCCAGACCTGGCTGTTCGGCCAGTTCGTCCGCCAGGCCAACGGCGAGGAGCCGCTGCCCTGGTCCGACAGCGCGGTCGACGACGCGACCTGGCCGTCCCGGTCTCAGCCGTAGCCGAGCTCATGGAGCCGGGCGTCGTCGATCCCGAAGTGGTGGGCAACCTCGTGCACCACCGTCACCCCGATCTCGTGCACCAGCTCCTCCCGGTCGCGGCACATCTCCATCAGCGGCCCCCGGAAGACGGTGATCCGGTCCGGAAGCCCGGTGTGGTCGTGCGTGCGCTCGGTCAGCGACACCCCGACGTAGACGCCGAGCAGGTTCGGCTCGCTGGGGGGCGGGTCGTCCTCGACCAGCACCACGACGTTGTCGACCTGGCGCGCGATCTCGTCGGGAATGTCGTCGAGCGCTGCCTCCACGAGCCGCTCGAACTCCGCGCGATCGACGTACATGGCGAGAGGCTACCCACGACGCAGAGAGCCCTGGTCCGGGTCCGGAGCGGCGGCAGCGGCTGTTCGCGCCTCTCCCAGGTCGGCGAGGAGGGAGTCGACGACCACCACAGTGCCCCCGAGAAGAACGGCGGCAACCGGCGCTGGAAGGGGCGTCCGTCGCATGGCGGTCGTAGCGACCAGCATCACCGCGGACCAGGACGCCACCGATGTCGCGAACGGCACCGTGGCGCGTTTCCACGGCTCGTCGGTGTCAGGGACCACGACGAAGACCTGGAGGCCGGGCTTGCCCAGGGGCCAGCCCACGGAGTACACCGCGAACAGGATGCGCGAGCGCGTGCTCGGGCCGGCGGCGAGGCAGGCGAGCGCGACTCCGGCGCCGCGGACCAATGCGCCAGGTCGCACTTTCACAAGAACACCTCCGGTCTGGTCCCGTGCACCTCGTCGAGCGGACAATACCCACCGGCACCGTCGACGCAGCGACGGTCGCAGCCCTCGAGGAGTCCATCGCGTCTGCCCGGGCTTCCTCGACAGCCGGCCCGAGCGGCTCACCCTCCGCATCCACCAGCGCCAGCACGGCCGGCTGAGCCGGAGAACGTCCCTCCCGGTCAGGCCATCTCATGGATCTCTCGACGGCGCATGATGCGCCAGGCGAGGTAGGCGAAAGCACCGGTGACCAACGGAAGACCCCAGGTCAGCAATGCGGCGCCGTCTTCGAGGCGCACCATGGTGCGCGAAGATTCGGCGCCGCTTGTGGTTGCCGGCCGGTGGCCCTCGGCTGAGACTGGGTGGGTTCGTCGTGGTCGACCCCGAATGCTCTGTGGTGCCGGTGAGCCTGTAGGTCAGCATGGTGGTGGAGGGCTTCCACGGGAACCGTGGATTGGTGCCGTTGAGCCCGTGCGTCAGACTTCTTGTTTCTCCCTGCCCTCCCCGCGACGGACGTCTTGTCCGAGTGGGAAGGAGAGCAACTGTCATGGAAGTCGTGCACGCCCGCTGTGCGGGGCTGGATATCTCGAAGAAGGACGCCAAGGTGTGTGTCCGGGTCGCTGGGGCGGGTCGGCGCAAGACCGTGGAGACGGTCACGACCTGGGGGTCGATGACCAACCAGGTCCTGGCTCTACGCGACCACCTGGTCACCGAACGGGTCACGTGTGCGGTGATGGAGGCCACCGGTGACTACTGGAAGCCGTTCTACTACCTGCTCGAGGACGCCGGGTTCGAGGTGCTGCTGGTCAACGCCCGGCACGTGAAGAACCTGCCTGGCCGCAAGAGCGATGTCTCTGATGCGACCTGGCTGGCCCAGCTCGGCGCGCACGGGCTGGTGCGTGGTTCGTTCGTGCCGCCCGAGCCGATCCGGCAGTTGCGGGACCTGACCCGGGCCCGGACCGCGATCACCCGCGAACGGGGACGTGAGGCCCAGCGGCTGGAGAAGCTGCTCGAGGACGCCGGGATCAAGCTGTCCGCGGTCGCCTCCGACATCCTCGGTGTCTCGGGACGGCAGATGCTCGAGGCGTTGATCGAGGGCAACCACGACCCGGTGGTGCTGGCCGACCTGGCCAAGCGGCGGCTGCGCTCGAAGATCCCGGAACTGACCGAGGCGTTGACCGGACGGTTCAGCGAGCATCACGCCTTTCTGGCCCGGGTGCATCTGGACCTGATCGACCGCCACACCGCCGCGATCGAGACCCTGACCGGCCGGATCGAGGTGATGATCGAGCCCTTTCAGGGGTTCCGCGACCTGATCTGCACCATCCCGGGGATCAGCACCCTGACCGCTGATGTGGTGATCGCCGAGACCGGCGCCGACATGACCCGGTTCCCGACCGCCAAGCACCTCGCGTCCTGGGCCGGGACCACACCGGGCAGCAACGAGTCGGCCGGCAAGGTCAAGTCGAGCAAGACCCGGCCCGGCAACGCCTACCTGCAAGGGGCTCTCGGTGCCGCCGCAATGTCATGCGCTCAGAACCCACGCACCTACTACGGCGCCCGCTACCGGCGGATCGCCTCACGCCGCGGACCCCAGAAGGCCAACGTCGCGATCCAGCACTCCATGCTCACCGCGATCTGGCACATGGGCACCACCGGCACCCTCTACGAGGACCCAGGAGCCGACTACTTCACCACCCTGCACCCCGAGCGCGCCAAGAACCGCGCGATCCACCAGCTCGAAGCCATGGGCTACCGCGTCACCCTCGACCACGCCAGCTGAAACAAGCCGGCCTCTGACGCGAAGGGTGAATCTTCGCGTCAGAGCCCGATACACCAGCACTCCGGCGAGCATCGCGTCTCGGGAAGCCTCGCCGAGCACCGCCACGTAGACCGCGGTGTAGACCACCTCGGCGACGCCCACTGCCCCCGGCGTGATCGGGACGATCGTGAGCAACCGGCCGATCGAGTACAAGAACAACCCCAGGGACACCGGCATCGCCGACGGCTCCACCCCGCACGCCCACAGGCAACCGACCAAGACGAACCCGTTGAGGAAGTAGCCGCCACCGATGCACCCGGCAAGGACGCCCGCGTGACCGCGGACCAATCCCAAGGTGGCGGCCCTCAGCTCGCTGGCGGACTCCGGCCAGGTGGTGAGCGGCGCCTTGCCGAGCGCCCGACGTACCGGGTTGACACTCCGTTCGCCGAGCCGTCCCAGCCAGGCCGCCAGCCGTTCGCTGCGCGCCACCGCGGACACCAGCACCACGGTCACCACCGTGACGACCAGCATGATCAGGCCGATCAGCCACACGTGCTCACTGCCCTGCTCGGCCGGGCGGCCCAGCAGCACCCAGAGGACGAACAGCAGACCCGGCGCGGCGAACACCAGGGCATCGGTGATCACGCTGACGCTCACCGTCGCCCCGGCGAACCGCTCGGTGCTGACGCCCCAGCTGCGCAGGACGACGTACTGCGTCGCCGTGCCCGACGGGCCCGGGACCACGTTGCTCACCGCCGACGACGATTCGCGAGCGATCAGTGAGCGGACGAACGAGAGACCAGGGATGACGGGCGGGTACGCCGCTGCCAGCAGGACCCGGATGACCAGAGCAGCAACAAGCAGCAGGGTGAACGTGAGGACCGACATCGAGGTGATCGCGGTCCAGACTCCGTCGAGACTCCCCAACGCCGGGATGATCACCGCGAAGAGCAGGACCAGCAGCCCACCCGACAGAGCTGCGCTCAACACCTTCATCAGGACCGATGTCGGTCCCGGTCGGTCACCCAGCGCCTCACCTGGCAGAGCCGACGAAGCGACCCCCGGCGGATGACCGTTTTGCTCGGGCATGGGGGAACCCTCATTGCTCTCCGCCCGGGAGTCAGGACCTCCGAGTGCTGGCCAGAGCCGCTCAGGCGGACGAGTCGGGCAGTACGGGGCACGTACCAAGGCGCCGCGCTGGGCCCCGGCGAGGCGCTAGATGCGGCGTCGGCCGTCGAGACGTGGTCTCGACACCGTTGCTGACGCGATGGACGCGGCTCGCACGGTCGCGCTGAACGTGGCAGCCGAAGCTAAGACGGGGCGCAGACGGGACACGGCCGCTGTTGTGCCACTCCGGCGTTGAAAGCAAAACGGCCTCCGGCTCCGCGTTTCGCGGGCCAGAGGCCGTTCAATACGTGCGACCCCGACGGGACTCGAACCCGCGGCCTCCGCCGTGACAGGGCGGCGCGCTAACCAACTGCGCTACGGGGCCAGGTGTGCTCGGCGCTGCGCACCAGAGCGGATGGAACTGTAACCCATCTGCGCGAGCCGCTCCCAATCGACAAGGGTGCGCGAAGGCTGTCAACCGACCGCCCCCGGTGAGGCGCTGGCGCGCCGGACCGCGGAGCGGGCACATCAACCCGACCGCTAGTGCGACACTCCCGTGGTGTTCAGTCGACGTAAGCGGCGCGCGCCTGATCCCAGAGCATCGTCAAGCCCCGATGAAGCAACGATCGCTCGTCAGATGGCCGGTCTTTCCTCGGCGTTCGTCTCCGGGTCGGCTGAGGAAGGCGAGCACTTCGACTTCGCCCCTGAGAACGCCCTCGGCTGGATGCCTGGGTCGACTTGTTCGTTGCGGACGGGCCCAGTGACGACGTGATCCACAGCGTGGTCCTCAGCATGGGCGCGTACGTGGGCGAACTGATCGTGCGCAACGGCGGCGGTGGGTGGACGTTCGAACCTCAGGCAGGCGCACCCGCTGTTCGCCTGACCTCCGGCTTGGTGTGCTTTCCGCTCAACAAGGTCGGGAAACGCATCACTGTCGGTCCTGAACACAGCATCGATCAGTTCGTACAGGTGGCGCTGTCCGGAGAGCTGCCTCCAGAGGCACGTCGAGTCGGTCCACCACCGCCAGCCACCCGCTGACGCACGGACCGCACGCTCACTCACGGGTGTCAGGGTGCGTTCCAGCGCCCTCGTTCTGCGGCCCGGCGGACGCGCCAACGTCCGTATGCAGCCGGGAACGCGGCCAGCGCGCCGCCGATGAGGATCCACAACGCGGTGTCGAGGTGCGTCGCGGCTATCCAGACCAGAGCACCGACGCTCACGAGGCTCGCTATCACCCCTGCGAGGCGGTTCGCTCGGGGTCGACGCGGAGACGCCACGATGTCCGATCGTAGTGCTGCCTGGTGACCGGTGCCGTCAGTCGTCGCACTCCATGCCGCTGTCCGGTGCCTGTCATGCAGAGCGGCTGCCATGTGGAGGGCCGCCTGCATTGTGGCGAGCCGGGGATGGGGTTAGCGTCGAATGTCGGCCACCTTGCGGTGCTGCCCCGAACCCCGGTAGTGGTGCACCAACGCACAAGGCCCTGGTTGCGGTCCGCTCTCCGCACTCAAGACTCGTCAAGATTTCCGTCGGGTGCCCCGGATAAGAGTGAGAGGCGAGCGTGGTTCCGGTGTCGAAGAAGAAGTGGAGTTCGTGGTCCCCAGTTGTGTCCCCAGTTGTGTCCCCAGTTGTGTCCCCAGTTGTGTCCCCAGTTGTGTCCCCAGTTGTGTCCCCAGTTGTGTCCCAAGTGTTGGTGACGGTGTCCGGGGAGCGGCTCACCTATGAACCCGAGACCGACTTCGAAGGATGGATGGAGGCCCTGGCGGCTCGGGAGACAGGGTTTGCGGAACGCCTCAGGGTCGCCCGGGAGATCCTGGCTGCCGCGGACGATAGGGATGCCCTCGCCGATGCTCGAGACCTTGCTGCCCGCAGACGCGAGAATGAGCATGACCTCTTGGAGTTCCTGGCTCCCGGTGGTGAGTACGGCCGGGACTGGCCGGCGCGTCGAGCCGCTGGTCTCGATCGCGAGCAGGCGAAGGATGACCGCCAGGCAGCCCGTCGCGATCGGGTGGCCTTGGCGCAGGACTGGGTCGAGTCGAGTCGGCTGCATCCCAAAGCGGGATGCGTTGGGTATGGTAAGTGACATGAGCACTCAGATCGCCGTTCGTCTGCCCGACGAGATGGTGGCCTTCCTGGACCGCACAGTGGCTACCGGCAAGGCTCCCAGCCGCGCAGCGCTCGTCGCGGCAGCGGTGGAGCGGGAGATGCGTCGGCAGGCTGCCGAGCAGGATGCCCAGATCCTGAGTGAGCGCGGCCCCGCCGACGACCTGGACGATCTGGCGCAGTGGACCAGCACCCACCTCGAGGTCGAGGACTGACCACGTGCGGGAGATCTGCCTGGTGCGTCTCGACGAGACCCGGCCGGCACTCGTCTTGACACGCGAGGCAGCGCGGGCCGCGATGACCAAGGTGACGGTCGCTCCGATCACCACCACCATCAAGGGCTTGTCCAGCGAGGTCCCGGTCGGACCCGACAACGGGCTGGATCACGACAGCGTGGTCGCCCTCGACAACGTCATCACCGTCCCGGTGAACCTGCTCGGCCACACCGTTGGGTACCTCAACGCCGCACAGGAAGCCCAGCTCTCGCGCGCCGTGGTCTTGGCCTACGACCTCGATCTACCACTGCTCGAATGACCCGCGGCCGTCCATGTCAGCGGCAGAGTTGGTCCACCGCCTGAGCAACGGACCACAGGAGCCTGGGCGCCACTCATCGCCCTCTGCCGCTGTCCGGCACTGCGGCAGGTAGCGTCCGCATCTGCCGCTGTCAGGCGCGTTGGGCGGCAAGACGCTCGTCCCGAGCGCCGGGGCATCGTCACGTCCGGTCGGTCGGTCATCTGGCGGTCAGGTTCGCTCCCCTACCTTGATCCCCAGTCGCCCTGGCGCGGGATCGGCCACACGTCACGTAGGAGTTCCCGGGGCTCGCGCACAGAGATTCGTGCTTGCCCCTACTGAAAGGACAGTGAGCTCTCGTGGCCCTTCCCATCCTTGGTCTTCTGCGCCCCCGTTCCGTGGCACGATGGAGCGTTGGTCTGATCGTCGCGCCGGCGCTTCTGGGCGGTCTGGCGGCCGTCGATCTGGTCGCGGCGCCGCAGGCGCTCGCTGTGGCGCAGACGACGCAGACGTTCACCACACCCGGTACGAGCCTGTTTCTGGTTCCGGCCGGGGTGACCGCGATCCAGGTGACTGCGGTCGGCGGCGCGGGCGGCAGCTGCTATAGCGGCCCGGGTGGTCGGGGCGGTTCGGTGACCGCGATCATTCCGGTGACGGCGGGCTTCCAGCTCAGTGTCGGGGTCGCCGGGCCGGGCGGCGGCGGGGGCTTCTGTGATGGCGGCGGCACCACCGGCGGCATCGGCGGCGGCGGAAATGGCGGAGCGGGTATCCAAGGTCATGGATCTACCGGCGGTGGCGCTGGCGGTGGAGCATCCATCGTCAGCACCGGAACCGGGACGCCGACCTTGACGAGCGCCCTCGTCGTGGCCGGCGGTGGTGGCGGCGGCGCCTACGACGAGACTGGCGGTGACGCGGGATCGCCGGGATCTAGCGGTAACAACGGTGGTGGAGCAGCCGGCGGTGCGGGAACGGTGACCGCGGGAGGTATCGGCGGGGCCGCCGAGGGTGGTGCTGACGCGACGGCGGGGACCGGCGGTACGGCGTTCATCGGTGGAGCAGGTGGGAAGGGCGCCAGCAGCGGCTTCGGCGCTGGTGCCGGCGGTGGCGGTGGCGGCTACTACGGCGGCGGCGGTGGCGGCGGTTCGGTCAATGGGGCGGCCGGCTCCGGGGGTGGCGGCTCCAGCTACGTGAAGTCCACCGGGTACGTCGTGACCGCGGCCGCCCCGACCTCGAGTGCTGCGTCGGTGTCGCTCACGTACCCAGCTGTCGCACCTCCGTCGGTGTCGCTCTCGGCACCGTTGACGGGTGGCACGTACGTGCTCAACCAGTCGGTTCGCACGACGTTCTCCTGCACGGAGGGTGCCGGTGGCCCGGGCCTGGCCTCGTGCGACGACGACAACGGCACCAACACGGCTTCGGGTGGGACCGGGTTGCTGGATACGTCGTTCGGTGGCCTCCACTCCTACACCGTGACCGCCAGCTCCTCGAGTGGGCTGACGGACGCCCAGACGATCTCCTACACGGTCCTGATCCCGCCGACGGCGACCATCTCGTCGCCGGCCACTGGCGGCATCTACAAGCTGGGTCAGACGGTTCCGACGACGTTCTCGTGTGTTGAGGGCGCGGGTGGTCCGGGCCTGGTGTCATGCGATGACTCCACCGGCTCTACGAATCTCGACGGTGGTACCGGCACGTTGAACACGTCGACGGCCGGCTCCCACAGCTACACGGTGACTGCAAGGTCCGACGACGGCGTCACGGGCAAGGCGTCGATCTCCTACGCGGTCAGCCCGGCACATGTCTCGATCAAGACCAGTAGTGCGAGGGTGTCCGCCGGCAAGGTGAAGGTGGTGGTGGCGTGCTCCGGGGCGATGGTGTGCCACGGCAGCCTCAAGCTGGTTCACAGAAAGGTTGTCGTCGCCAAGACGACGTATGTGGTGAAGGGCGGAGCCAGCAAGACGCTCAAGCTTCTCGTGACGAGGGCGGGAATGAACCTTCTGCACAAGGCGAAGACCCATCGCATCTCCACCACCGCGACTGCGACCGTGGTCGGAGGCGCCAAAGCCGTACGCACCATCGTCGTGAGGCGCTAGAAGCTGACAGGTAGCGCCGAGGCCCCACGTCCCAGTTCCTGACACGTCCTTCACTGCTGAGTCGCAGCCGACTCGAGGCGTGTCTGCTGGGAGGTGGCGCCATCGGAATGCTCTCGTCCTCCGGTCCACGTGACGCACGCTCATCCGGCATAGGAACACGTACTGCGTGTCCTGGCGGGCGTAGGAACGTCCCCCTGATGCGCTTGTCGGGCTTGGTGTCCCATACACAAGAGGAGGACGTTCATGACCAACGGTAACGGTGTGTCACGCGGTGGCCGGAACCGCAACGCTCGGCTGGCTCGGGGGTTGCCCCAGCCCGATTCTGGCCAGGAGCTTGGCGATGGCCCGGACCGCGTTTGCCTTGATCAGGACGGCGTATCGACCTTGCACCCCCAACGGGATTCGAACCCGTGCTACCGCCGTGAAAGAGCAACCGAGGCACCGCCGGATATCGACGAAAACCTGTGAACGCCCAGGTCAGCGGCCACTTCCGGGGTTGGCACTCGTTGGCTGTCGACGGCTGTTTCTCACCCTTGTGTTGCCCCAGCGTTGCCCAGCGGAATCAGTCGAGATACCGATAGCAACGGCACTCACATGCCAGTGAGCGGACGTGCCTGGCCCATCACGGGTCGCAATCGGCTGACGACGAGGAGGCAGATTCCGAGCGTCCAAGCCGGGTAGGTCCCGAGGAAGGGACGGCTCCCTCGGGCTCTCAACTCACGGCAAGGTGTCGGTGTTCTTGGTCGGTGAGCGGTGCCAGTGTGCGGGACGGTCAGCCGACGAGCTGTCGTGCTAGAGCGGCGGCTGCGCCGCGGTTGGCGACGTCGAGCTTGGCGAGGATGTTGGACACGTGCACGCTCGCGGTCTTCTCGGTGATGAACAGTGACTTCGCGATCGTCTTGTTGGTGGCGCCGGTGGCGAGGAGGTCGAAGACCTCGCGTTCGCGAGGTGTGAGCCGGCTCAACGGTCCCTCGCGTGCTGCGGCCCGGGGCAGCGGGACCCGGGTACGGGTAGCGAGGCGGATGGCGCGGCGCTCGAGGTGGTGGGCACCCATGTCGTGGGCGGCTGTCCAGCACTCCACGAGCAGCTCGCGGCCCTCGTCCCGGCCGTCATGGGCGAGCAGTTCCGTGGCCAGGTTCAGGCGTGGCTCGAGGGCGAAGTAGGCACCGAACGGCGCCGCGAGGGCTGTTGCCTCTCGGAACTGCGCAACGGCCGGCTCGCCGGCGTACCTGGCGGCGTAGGCCTCGGCGAGGGCGAGCTGGACCCCGTGGTACGTCGCACGCCATTCGTCGGTGAGTCCACCCTGTGCCAACCCCAACTGCCGCGCTGAAAGGTCTCGCAGCTCTTCTGTCCCGAGACCAGTTGTCGAGCGGTCCAGGCAGAGGGCCTGGAAGCCGATCCGGGCGACCGCGGCCGCAAGCAGCGGGGAGTCGGTGTCCTCCATCTGCGCCAGGTACGACCTCGCGATCTCAACGGCGCGCTGCTGGTCGTCGAGCATCGCAGCGAGCTGGAGCTCGGCCAGGACATCTCCGGCTCCCGGACTGCCGCCATCCTGCGCTGCGTTCTGGCGTACCAGGGGAGTCGCCGCGGCCGCGTCACCACGGGCCAGCTGCAGCTCGGCACGCTGAGTGCGCCAGTAGCTCGCCGTCAGTCCGAGCTCACCGAGCTCCTCGAACCGCGCCTCCGCCTCATCGAATCGACCGCTCCACACGAGTGCTTTCAGCGCTGTGCCCCCGCACGAGGCCGCTTGGGCCGGAAGTCCCTGGGCCAGGCCCTCCTCGAAGCCCTCATCCGCGAGGGCCAGGCCACGATCCACCTGTCCGGCCACCATGTACCTCGTGGCAAGCCAGCCGGTGGCGTAGACCACGTGGCCCGCCGTGCCCGCTGTCCGGGCCAAGGCTAGGACCTGCTCCTGCCCCGCCAGCGCGTCGCCGACGTGGCCGAGATAGTAACGGGAGATTGATCCAGGAATGAGGGCATCCAGTTCGGCTTCGACGCAGCCCGCGCTCCGGGCGGCGTCGGCGGCTTGTGCTGCGGCTTCGACACTGTCGGCGAAGCGGTTATGTATAGACAGGTCCCATGACTGGGAGATCAGGGCAAGTGCCAGCTCCTCGGTCGGGGAGTCGCCGGCGTACTCGACCGCCCGCCGGATCGCCTCCCGCCTTCCGACCGTCGCCTCGGGCGCGTCACTTAGGCCGAGCGCGGAGTAGGCACGAGAGGCGAGCAACCGGTCGGGGTGGGGTCCGAGCATGTCCACCGCGGTGCGGACCAGGGTGTACCCGCGCTCGGCGTCTCCCTGCTCGTTTGCCGACTCGCCCAGGAGGACGAGGATCTCGGCCTGAGGGTGGCCGGCGACGGTCTCGGCGTCGGGGACTCGGTCCCAAAGCGACAGTGCGCGTTCGAGCTGGCTGAGAACCTCGGCCGCTCCGAGTCGCTTCGCCACCAGCCCGGCGCGCACCGACGCTGCGAGGGTCCGGGGCAGGTCGTGGGCGGCGTCCCAGTGGAAGGCGAGCCGGCTCAGGGTCGCCACCCCCGGATCGGGCTCGGCGTCGACCCCGGCCTGGAGGATCTCGGCCAGCCTGGCGTGGATCCGAGTCCGTTCGTCGGGCATCAGGTCGTTGTAGGCCGCTTCCCGCAGCAGCGGGTGCCGGAACTCCAGGAAGCCGCCGTTCTGGCGCACGACGTTAGCGTCCAGCGCCTCCCTGAGATAGCTCTCCATCTGGGCCTGGTCGAGTCCCGCCAAGTCCGCGAGCGTGGCGGTGTCCAGCCGGGTTCCGTTGACCGCCGCCAGCCGGAGCAGTGCCCGCGGGTCCTCGTCGAGGGCGTCGATGCGAGCCAACAACAGATCCGAGAGGTGGTCGGGGATCCCCTCCTGGTTACCGGCCTGGCGGGCGGCCAGGAGCTCTTCGGCGTAGAGCGGGTTTCCGGCGGACCGCGCCAGTACAGAGTCGACGATCGACGGGTCGGGCGGCCCGTCGGTGCGGGCGGCGGCGATGCCGGCGATGTCGGCGCGGTCCAACCCGCCCAGGTCGATGCGGCGGGACCCACTGGTCCGGCTGATCGCGGTCAGGGTCTTCCGGAACGGGTGGCGTCGATGGAGCTCGTCGATGCGGAAGGTCAGCACCAGCAACAGACGCCCGCGGGCGATCCGAGACAGCGTGGCCGCGAAGTCCTGGGTCGAACGGTCCGCCCAGTGCATGTCCTCCAGGACCAGCAGAACCGGACCGGCGGCAGCCGCCTCGAGCACGACGGCTGTCAGGTCGTCCAACACATTGAACGCCTCCCGGTTGGGCGGTGCGTCCGGATCCAGCAGGGTCAGCATCCGACGAGCCGACGGCCGCGTCCCGAGGTCCTCGATCCCGGCTAGGAGGGACCGCACCGCCTCAACCACCGGGGCGAACGACATGCCCGCCTCGAGGTCGAGACAGTGCCCCGTCGCCACAGTGAACCCAAGCTCGGAGGCACGGCGTCCGAGGTCCGTAACGAGTGTGGTCTTGCCGATCCCGGCGTCGCCCCCGACAAGCACGACCTGTGGCGCACCTTGGGCAGCCAACCCGAGCGCGTCGTCGAGCTCCGCCATCTCCGGCTCGCGGCCCAGCAACAGAGCAGATGCCCCGCGCGGTTCGGGCATGGGGTCCACCGCCCTAGGGCGTGTTGATCAAGTGATCTGAGGGGTCGGTGGTGTCGGATCGGGCTATGGCTCGTTCTGAGATCTCTGATGAGGTGTGGGCGGTGCTGGAGCCGTTGATGCCGGCGACCGCGGCTCGGAGTAGGCCGTGGTCTGACCACCGGCTTGCCGTCGAGGGGATGGTGTGGAGGTTCCGGACCGGCGCGCCTTGGCGCGATGTCCCGGAGCGGTTCGGCAAGTGGAACAGTATCTACAAGCGCTTCGATCGGTGGGCCACCGACGGCACCTGGGAGCGGCTGCTGGCCACGGTGCAGTCCCACTCCGATGCGCTGGGCAAGCTGGACTGGGTCACCGCGATCGACTCCACCATCACTCGGGTGCATCAGCACGGTGCCACCCTTCCGCGGCTCACGGGGGGCGGTGTCGAACTACAGGGATCCGCGGCTGCGGGAGCCTGCTGACCACGCGATCGGACGCTCACGGGGCGGCCTGACCAGCAAGATCCACCTGGTCGCCGACGGCCGCGGTCGCCCACTGAACCTGATCTTGACCCCGGCCAACATCAACGACACCACCATGCTCGTCGAGGTGATCGGCGGCATCCGGGTCGCCCGACCAGGCCCGGGCCGACCGCGGACCAGGCCCGCGGTGGTGCTGGCCGACAAGGGCTACCCGTCCCGAGCGAACCGGGCCTACCTGGCCACCCGGCGGATCAAGGCGAACATCCCCGACCGAGACGACCAGCTCGCCGGCCGCAAACGCCGGGGCCGAGCCGGCGGCCGGCCGCCAGGCTTCGACGCCGGCCTCTACCGGCGCCGCAACGTCGTCGAACGATCCTTCAACCAGCTCAAGAACTGGCGCGGCATCGCCACCCGCACCGACAAGACCGCCCGCAACTACCGAGCCGGCATCCTGCTCGCCGCGACCTTGATCTGGATCAAGACCGACTTAATCAACACGCCCTAGGCGTGGTTGGAGCGAAAGTCGCCAGACCAGCCATGCTAGGTGGCCACCAGCGCCCTGGCGACCGAGTTCGCAGCGGGCGGTCACCCAGCCCGTCTCCGCAGCCGGCGAGCCCATCCCGTCGAAGGGCTGGGGCCGGGCAGTCCCTGGGCTCGACGGTTCCGGTCTTCGCGATTCGGTGCCTGTGGACCGGGACGGCACTCAGGGCCCCGCCCCCGTCGTCGCCGAGGACTAGTGGTTCTCCCCATGTGGACCGAGTGTCCTGCGGGCGAGCGTGTGGGTTCTCCAGGCCGCACATCTCGGCCACCGAAACAAGGGAAACCCTCATGACCAGAGCGACCGTCCACCGCCCCACCTCTTCGATCAACCACCACCGCATCCTGTCCGCAGCCGCAACCGCCGGGCTGGTCGGCACCCTGCTGGCCGTCACCCTCGGCAGCGCCTCTGCCATGCCCGGACGCGGCGACTCGCCACCCGCGCCCGTTCCCGTTCGCATCGGCCAGACGCAGCACGGACACGGCTACTACGTCGCGCACGGCTGCTCCATCACACCCCACACGATGAACCAAGCCCTGCTCCGAGAGCTGCCGGTCTGCTACACCTACGTCCCCTGACCCGTCATGGTGGACTTGAACGCATACCTGCCACGACGCGCGACGGCGGTTCTCGGGCCGACGACCCTCGGCGAACTCCGGCCGAGGCAAGCCAACCAAGTTCGAGGCCGCGCCCTCGACGGCCGCCGTCGTAGTCGCCGCGTCGCCGCCGCGGTCACATCCGTGGTGCTCTCGGCACTCATCCTGAGGTGCAGCGCATCGGGGGACCGGCACCACTCCGCAGCCCCACCATCGCCGACAACCTCCGGCTCGCAACCAGCCCCTGGGCTCCTCACCCTCGCAGCCCACCCGCTGCTGACCGAAGAGCAGGGAGAGCCAGCCCGGCCCGGGGCCGCGACGGTCCCCCTTTCAGCGTGCGTGAGCAGTCCCCTGACGTGGGGCGCGCCAGTCACCGACGCAGCGACCTACGGGCGTCCCAGTCAGGCACGGTTCGGCAACGAGTTCGTGCTCCGCTTCAACAGCGTCGCCGCCGCACACAGCGCGGTCACCCACGCATGGCGCCAGTTCCGCGATTGCCCCACCCCACCGACGGTGGTCACCGACCCATGGGATTCACCGCTTCCGGGGCTGGGGTTGGGGTCGGGGTTGGGCGAGTCCTTCGCCAACCAGCGTGCGCGTTTCGCCACGCCCCGCGACACCCGGCTGGTGCGGAACAATGTCCAGCCGGTAGCCGTCTACTCACTCCGGGTTGCCCGGCTCCAGAACGTGGTCGTGGTCGTGGAGACCAAGGATGTCGACGACCGTGCCGACGTGATCCTGAGTGTGGCGATAGCCAAGGCCACCGGGGACCGGAAGCGCGAACGGGCCATCCTCTCGGCAGTCGGCGGCCTCGCCGGGTGGTAGCCGCCCACGTGCGTCAACTGTCCCAATCGCCCGGCGAAGCCCAGCCACTGCAGTACAACCGAGCCGCCAAGGACCTGTGGAAGTTCTGCACCCTGAGCGATGTCGAGTTCGCTGAGTCTCTAATTGACGATGGCGGACCCCGGGATTGGTGGGATCGCGCGGCGCGACGCCCGCGTTAACTTGAGGTGGTTGTCGAGGCGTTGACATTGAGGAGCTCTGCCTGGTTGTTCTCGGTGATGAACACTTCCCTACTGGTTCCCGCCGATCTCGATTCCGCCGATGTCTCGTGACGGGTCGCGGTCGCGGCCTACCTGGCCCGCTATAAGGGCTCGTCCCGGCTGCACACCAAGTCCGACCTGCGCTGCTACCTGACCTGGTGCCGTGGCCACGAGCTCGACCCCCTCCAAGCGCGCCGGCCCCACATCGAGCTGTACCTGCGGTGGATGCAGGAGGTTCGACGGTTCCAGCCCTCCACGGTCTCCAGGCGACTCTCGATCGTGGCCGGCTTCTACCGGACGTGCGTCATCGATACCGTCTTGGAGCACTCCCCGACCGAGCACGTCCGCCGACCGAGGGTCTCGTCCGATTCACCGACCCTCGGGCTCAGCCACCTCCAGTTCGAAGCGCTCCTGACCGCCGCCCGAGACTCCACGAATCCCCACGACTTCGCCCTGGGTGGCGATGCTCGGCCTGCTCGGGCTCCGGATCTTCGAAGCCACCGGCGCTGACGTCACCGACCTCTCTGAGGTCCACGGCCACCGCGTCCTGACCGTGCTCGGCAAAGGCGACAAGCTCACCGTGCTGCCTCTCCCACCCGCAGTCGGACGTGCCATCGACCACGCCACCACCGGCCGCACCGACGGACCGATCCTGCGCAACCGAGCCGGCGGCCGCATGTCCAGACACTCAGCCACCCGCCGGCTCCGCCGCCTCAGCACGGCCGCCGGCGTCACCATCGCTCGGATGCACCCCCACATGCTCCGCCACACCTACGTCACCACCATGCTCGACGCCGGAGTCGACCTCCGCGACGTCCAAATCGCCGCCCGCCACGCCGACCCCCGCACCACCATGCGCTACGACCGAGCCCGCAAGAACCTCGACCGACACCCCAACTACATCCTCGCCGCCTACATGGCCTCCGGCACCTGAAGACCGGTCCATGTCAGCGGTCAGATGAACGACGTGTCGTCATCCAACCTGAGCGCTGGACGCGCTGGGGTGGGTTCAGCCGCCGATGGTCAGCGAGTCATCGCCGAACTCGGCCACGATGCGAACTTTGCCGCCAAGTGCCTCAACGTAGGCCTCGAGCGTCCCAAGTTCGGTCGAGCCAAGCTCGCCCCGCTCAATCGCAGACACCCGCGGCTGCGAAACCTTCATGCGCAGAGCAACATCGCTCTGCGACAGATGCTGCTCGTTCCGGATATCCGCCAACCGATACGCGCGGACTTCGTCGAGCATCTCCTTGCGCGCATTATCGACGGCCTGCTCATCCAGGCCGGCGCGCACGGCATCCTCGCGAACGTCCTTCCAGTTGCGAGCCATCTCAGATCTCCTCGTCATAACCACCCGCGAGCCAACCGTCGTAACGGCCCTCGGCAACGGGGATGTTCTCCTTGTACCAGCCCTGCCAGTTACCCGCCTTGTCGCCCGCGACCAGGAGCACCGCTTGGCGCTCCGGATCGAAGACGAACAGGATGCGGATGCTCGTCCCGGACGGGCGCAGTTCCTTCATGTTGTGGATGCGTGAACCCTTGATCGAGTCGGCCAGCGGGCGACCTAAGGCGGGACCCTGTTCGGCGAGCAAGTCGATCGCCGCGGTGACTGCCGTGACCTCCTCCGCATCCCCCTTGACGAGCGCGAGGAACCACTCCTCCACCTCGTCGAGCAGGACCACGTTCCACACAAGAGAAGTATAACCTCTGCATTATTAGAATGCCAGGGTTATGTCGTGACTCGCCGGGCGTGACTGCCCTTGCAGCGCACACGCGCGTCGGCATGTGGGTCGCTGGCCGACGGATGGACCCCATCGCGGCATGTGAGGACGCTTCAGGTGCGCCCTGGAACGAGGGTCAGGTGCCGGTCTGTGCGCTCGCGGCATGCACGGACCGCTGACACAGGCGCTTGTTCGCTGTGTGGGCCAGGTACGAGGCTGGCAACAGGAAGACCGCATCGCTAGACGGGTTCACGGCGACCACGAAGAATGCGCAGGCCGCGACCAACGTAAGCGTGCCGCCGATCCAGAGCCCGATCTCTGTGCGGCGTTCACCCTTCTTGCGCGAGTGCCACGCGGCCCCGAACTCAAACGAGCAGGCGATGAGCGAGGTGACGCCCAGGATTGCGAAAACGATACGGCCCAGCAGTTCCCACATGTGTCCCCTCCTCGGTAGCGGACGGACGGTACCTCAGGCTGCCGCACGAGTCCTCATTCACCGACCGCTCATCGGCATGTGAGTGCGCGTCGGGGCGGCGCGCGGGGGGCTCCGCGAGCCGGGCGATCGCGATCCAGCGGCGGCGGTCCACCATCTGAGGAAGCGGCTGTGACGCCTCTTTGGCCCGGGCCAGATGTGGAACCCCAGTGGTCCGCCTACCGAGTGCGGTCACCGGGTCGGGTTTTCATCCAGTCCGTGATCTCGGTGCGGAGCCAGAGTCTGGCTCGGCGTCCGCCGCGGTCGAGGACGGGGCGGGGCATCTGGGGGTAGCGGCGTTGGTAGAGGTGGACGGAGGTGGCGTGGGCGAGTCCGAGGAGCTCGGCGACGTCGTGTGCGTCGACGAGGTCGTCGACATCGACCCTGCGGCCCATGGCTCGACCCTAGGGCACCAGCTGCTTCCGAGATCAGGCCCCGGGGGCGGTGAGCCCGCGAGCTTCGTGGCTGGAGTGAGCCCCCTGAGTGCTAGACTGTCTATGATTATAGACAGTCTAGGAGGGGGGTTCGATGGGTATTTACGCGGTTGCTCGGGGTGAGGTGGTCGCCGAGCCGGCGACGGTGACCACCGACGCGGGGACGGCCACGGTGATGGTGGTGCGTGACTGCGGTGCCGCGCCAGGCGCTGCCGACGCCTCCAGCGCCGCCGAACCCCGCGGCGCGCCCGCCAACGGGTTCAGGGCCGACGGTGGGGTGGAGTACGAGGTGACGTGTCGACGCGTCGGGTTGGCTCGCCGGGTGATGGCCGACCTGCTGGTCGGCGACCGTGTGGTGGTGGTCGGCTCGATGCGCCTGGATCCGGTGACCGCCCCGGTGGAGGATCCGGCATCGATGGCCCGGATCAGTCTCGAGGCCGTCATCGTCGGCTGGGAGCTGGACGGCTAGCTCGCGACCATCCGACAACCCGCGAGCCTTCGGTGATCTCCCCACATCCGATCCATGAATCAGCCCTCGGCCCTCTCACCCCGTCCACACCGTCCTCCACCCCGACTCACCTGACACCGTTGACTCTTCACGACTCTCAAAATCCTCCCCAATCTCCTTCCCCATCTGGCCTCTCACCCCTTCTTCTCAGGCGGCACGCATGCTACGAAGGTTCGTAGATGGGTCGCCCTTCCTGGGGCGGCCCACGACGCATTTCTAGGGGTCCGTTGGTTGTCGACGGACACCGTTGAGACCAGATGTGACGGCTGTTTCGGGGTGGTCGGTGTGCGTGGTGGGGTGAAGTTCTACCGGGGTGCGGCCCGTGCTGCGCGGGCGTATGTGGAGCGGGATCGCTCCAGGGCCGACGACTACTACCTCGCCGAGGGCACCGGCGTTGCCGAGCGACTGACCGCGACCCCGGACGGAGTCGCGTCCGTAGCGTCGATGGACGGCGAGACCTATGAGCGGTGGGTCGCCGGGATCGACGTCGAGACCGGCCGGAAGAAGGGTCGGGTCCGCGACGACGCGAGTGCGTTGCGGTTCGTCGAGGTCACCGTGAACGGGCCGAAGACCTGGTCCCTGGCCGCTGCCCTGCATCCGGACGTCTCGGCTGCGTTGGACGAGGCCCAGGACCGGGCCGCCGCGGAGATCGTGGGCTGGGTCGCCCAGCACGCCACCACCAGGGTCGGGCCGCGCGGCCGGCAGGTCCAGGTCCCGGTGGAACGCCTCGAGGCCGCGGTGATCCGGCACTACACCTCGCGGGCCGGCGACCCCCATCGGCATCTGCACCTCCAGATCAACGCCCGCGTGTTCGCGGCCGGCGCGTGGCGGGGCCTGCACTCGGTCGGGATACGAGACATGATCGAGGCGATCAACGGGATCGGCCACGCCGCGGTCGCCACCAACCCGGAGTTCCGGGCGGTCCTCGCCAGGCACGGTCTCACCCTGGACACCGAGTCCGGGGAGATCGAGCAGCTCGCGCCGTTCGTCGGGGCGTTCAGCGCCCGGACCGCGCAGATCGGTCGCAACGTCGACCGGTACGAGGCCGAGTGGCGGCGCGAGCATCCCGGGCAGGAGCCGGGGCCGCGGCGGCGAGAGAGCTGGGATCGGCGGGCGTGGGCCGAGGCCCGGCCGGACAAGGTCGTCCCGGTCGACGGCGCTGACCTGGTGGCACGGTGGAACCTCGAGTTGCGGGGCCTGGGCTACGTCGATCCCATTGGCCCGGCCGCGCTGGAGGCAACGCAGGTCGCGTGGATCGACCGGGACGGGGCCGCGGACTGGGTGATCTCCCAGGTCGGGGCGAAACGGTCGGCGTGGAACACCGCCGACATCCACGGCAAGGTCGAGGTCCTGCTGGCCCAGACCAACCTGGTCGCCGACCCCGCCGCACGCATCGAGCTCGCCGAAGACGTGACCGCCCGCGCCGCCGCCCGCTGCGTTCGACTGCTCGCTTCACCAGACGTGCCAGAGCATGTCCGGTCACTGACCTCCCGGCACGTCGTGTCGGCCGAGGACGGCCTCGTGCGACGACTCGCGCGAAGGGCTCAGGCTCCCGCCCGGCGCGTCCGGCTGCAGGGACGAGGGTTGGTGCGGGTCGACCCCGCCCAGGCCGCCGTGGTCGGCGCCCTAGCCGGTGACGGCCCCCTGGTGGTCGTGGAAGGTGCGGCCGGCGTCGGCAAGACGACCGCGCTGAGGACGACGAACGACCTGTTGGCCCGGCGGGGGCAGCGGCTGGTGGTGGTGACACCGACGTTGAAGGCGGCCGAGGTCGCCGCCGCCGAGACCGGCGCAGACGGGCACTCCGCGGCCTGGCTGATCCACCAGCACGGCTGGCGCTGGGACACCGACGGACACTGGGCCAGGCGACCCGACACAGAACCAGTGGCGGCAGCCCAACTCCACCCCGGGGACCTGCTGCTGGTCGACGAGGCCGGCATGCTGGACCAGGACACCGCCCGCGCCCTGTTCACCGTCGCCGACGAGACCGGTGCACGGGTCGCCCTGGTCGGCGACCGGCACCAGCTGCCCGCGGTCGGCCGCGGCGGCGTCCTGGACCACGCCATCGCCTGGGCCCACCCGACCGCCGTCGTGTCGTTGGAGAAGGTGCACCGGTTCACCGACCCCGACTACGCCGCACTCACCCTGCGCATGCGCGCCAGTGAGAACCCGGGATCGGTCTTCGACACGTTGCATCGCCGCGGGCAGGTCGTGATCCATCCCAGCGAGGCTGAGCGCACCGCCGCCCTCGCCGAGGCTGGAGCCGCCGGCGACCTGGTCGTCGCCGACGCCCGCGAGCACGTGGCCGGCCTCAACGCCGCGATCCGCGACCAGCGCCGCATCACGCTCGACGGAGGCGACCCAGTGGACTCCCGCCCCTCGATGGTGACCGCTCGCGGAGAACGGATCGGCCTCGGGGACCGCGTCGCCACCCGCCGCAACGACCCCGACCTCAGGGTGGCGAACCGGCAAACCTGGACCGTCACCGGCCTCGGTGACGACGGCAGCCTGATCCTGCACAGCCGCGGACGCGACCGCGTGGTCCCAGGGGAGTACGCCAGCCAGTTCGTCGAGCTCGCCTACGCCACCACCGTCCACGGCGCCCAGGGCGAGACCGTCGACCGAGCCCACGTCGCCATTAGCGAGGCCACCGGCGCCGCTGCGGCGTACGTCGCGATGACCCGCGGCCGAGACGCCAACACCGCGTACCTGGTCGCCGATGCCGTCGAGGATGCCCGCCGGCAGTGGGTCGAGACCTTCGCCCGCGACCGCGCCGACCTCGGCCCAGCCCACGCCAGACGGCAGGCGATCGAAGCGGTCGACCGGTACGGACCCCAGCAGCGCCGCGGGCCGGCCCATGAACCAGTCGAGGGACCGCCGCGGCGACCGGCCCCGGCCCCGGGCGGCGGGGGGATCGGCCTTTGAGATCCCGCCGCCCGGTGAGATCGGCGGTGGCCTATTGACGTGGCTTGCGTGTTTGACGTCGGCGCACCGGCCGCCACTCGATCCCGGCCTCGCCTGCCAGCCAGGCGCTGAACCCGCCCGGGTCCCGAGGTGGGGTGTCCTGAGTGGCGGTGGCCGCGTCGAGGACCGGCTGCCACGCCTCCCGGATCACCGTCGGGAGGTCCAGCCGGTCCCAGACCTGCATCAACAAGACCCCGTCGACCGACTCCAACATCAGCTGAGGGACACCGCGACCGATGACCCACCCGTAGAACTCGATCCGCTCGCCCTCGTTCGACAGGTCCCACACCCGCGGCCGGGCCTGGTTGGCCAGCGCCCCCAGCACCTGGATCTTGCCGAAGCACTCCGGCATCGGCACCGACCACAACCGCTCCGGCACCACGTACTCACCGTGCTCGGCATCCTCACAGGTCTCGAAGAGGACCACCGGCCTGATCGCCAGCTCGAAGTCGAGCACCGCCAACAGACGCTCGACCACCTCCAGGGTCGGGGACTTGCGGCGCGACTCGTACTCCGAGATCGACGACTGCTGCGTGCGCGCCCACAACGCCAGCTGCGCCTGCGACGCACCCAACCTCTTGCGGGCGACCTCGATCACTGTCGGCGGATACACCCACCCAGAATATCGCTGATCATCGATTGGGAGTGCCCGCACACCTACCGGATGAGGTCTAGAACCGCTTGGCCTCACCGACCAGCAAGGGAGCACCACCATGACCGCACACCAGGTCAACCCCGACCCCACCCGCCGCACGTCGAAGAGCCTTGGCGACGAGATGCTCACCCTCCAGGAAGCCTGCACCTACCTCCGCGTCCCCGAAGGCACCCTGCGCTACTGGCGCCACCTCGGCACCGGACCCCGCAGCTTCAAACTCGGCCGCCACGTCCGCTACTGGAAGACCGACCTCCTCCTCTGGCTCACCGAACAAACCAACCGTCCACAGCACCACGACTGACCGTCCACGACATCCGCATTCGGAGAGAGGATGAACCATGCCGAGCATCGAGAAGCGGGTCCGCAACGGACAACGGGTTTGGCGAGCCCACTATCGGACGCCAGACGGCTCGCAGCGCAACAAGTCGTTTGCCCGGAAGGCCGACGCCGAGCGGTTCCTTGCGACAGTCGAGAGCGCCAAGCTCACGGGCACGTACGTCGACCCTCAGCTGGCGAAGGTGACCGTGGGGCTCTGGGCAGAGAGGTGGCTCGCCGGCCAGGCTCACCTCAAGCCCTCGACCTTCCAGAGGTACGACGGCATCATCAGCAAGCACATCGAACCGAAGTGGGGCCGAGTCAGGCTCGGATCCGTTTCGCACGCCGACGTACAGACATGGGTCACAACGCTCGCCGCAACCCAGGCGCCGGCCAGCGTGGCCAAGATCCATCGGGTGCTCAGCCTGGTTCTGGACATGGCTGTCAAGGACGGGCGTTTGGCACGCAACGTGGCTACCGGCGTCAACCTGCCCCGCGTCGTGAAGAATGAGCACCGGTACCTCACACATGACCAGGTCGACGACCTGGCGCAGGCGTGTGGATATCCGGAGACACCGGACAAGCACGCGGGCTACGACAGTCGCGAGAACGAGACCTATCGGCTCGTCGTCCTGTTTCTGGCCTACACGGGCGTGCGCTTCGGCGAGATGGCCGCATTGCGGGTGAACCGACTCGACCTGAACAGACACCGGGCTGCGATCGTCGCCTCGGTCACGCCCGTGCAGGGCCAGGGGCTGGTCTGGGGCACACCCAAGACGCATCAGCGTCGCGAGGTCCCGCTGCCCGGGTTCCTCACCGCGGAGCTCCGCTCGTTCGTGTCAGGCAGGGCACCCGACGACCTGGTGTTCCCAGGGATCCGCAGCGGAGCGCCCCTTCGCGTCACGAGCTTCAGAAGGGCGTTCGATCGGGCAGCACAGGCGATCGGCGTACCCGGGATGCACCCCCACCAGCTGCGCCACACCGCAGCAAGTCTCGCCATCGCCTCCGGTGCCGACATCAAGGTCATTCAACAGATGCTCGGACATGCCTCAGCGACAATGACGCTGGACACCTACGGGCACCTCTTCCAGGACCGCCTCGACGAGGTGGGAAGCGCCATGGACGCCGCCAGAACAGCCGCTCGGGAACGTCGCGCGCACCTCCGGGCGTTGCCCAGTGTTGCCCCAGTGTTGCCCCAGTCCCCTTCGGGGCTGGAGAGCGGCGAGGTCCGAAAACGCGTTTCGGCTGGTCAGGACGGCAATTCGACTATGCACCCCCAACGGGATTCGAACCCGTGCTACCGCCGTGAAAGGGCGACGTCCTAGGCCACTAGACGATGGGGGCTCTCGGACCGGGGTCCGGGCGTGCGCCAGCATACGGCGCGAGCGTCCCGGGCCCGTATTGCCCGGCTCCCGCCGGTTTCGAGTGCGGCGAACCCCTCCGGTATCGTGTGCACGCGCTTCGCCCCGGGCGAGGGCGCACCGGCCAGGTAGCTCAGTTGGTACGAGCGTCCGACTGAAAATCGGAAGGTCGGCGGTTCGACCCCGCCCCTGGCCACCACCCCCGCCCGTCCCGCCGGCTCTCCTGCAGGATCCTGCGGTTGCACGAACCTGGGCCTTCCGCAGCGGCCGCCCCGTCGCTAGCGTGCGAGCGCCGCGGCCCCGCGGATCACGACCCTGAGCACCAGGAGTCATCGTGCGCCTTCACCGCCGAGCCGTCACCCTCTACGTCGTCGCCCTCGTGGCCGCCCTCCTCACGATGGCCGGGATGGGTCCGGCCCATGCCGACGGCCCCGGGGTCGGTACGCCGTGGGTCGTCTCGGTCGGCGACTCCTACATCTCCGGCGAGGCCGGCCGCTGGGCCGGCAACTCCAACGCCTCGGAGTCCTACGTCGACGCCCTCGGCCCGACGGCGTACTACGACAACGCCACCAACACCGGCGAGCAGATCAACCGCTGCCACCGCAGCAAGGCCGCGGAGATCTTCATCGGCGGCGGTGTGAACAGCCTCGACCTGGCCTGCTCAGGCGCCCGCACCTCGACGTTCACCGACAGCAGTGGGAACTTCAAGCCCGGCCTGGACTTCTACAACAGCTCCGGCCGGCAGGGCCAGGCCTCGATGCTGCAGAGCTTCGCGGCGACCCACAACGTGAAGATGGTGGTCGTCTCGATCGGCGGCAACGACTTCAACTTCGCCTCGATCGTCCAGTCCTGCGTCACCGACTTCCTGACCTCCCCGTCGTGGTGGAAGAACTACTGCCACGACGACAGCTCGGTCACGTCCAACTTCACCGCAGCCCACGTGGCCGCCGTCCGCGCCCGGATCGCGGCGGCGTACCAGAACCTCCGGACGGCCATGCGCAACGCGGGGTACGCCGACGCCTCGTGGACGCTGCTGGTTCAGAACTACGAGTCGCCGATCCCCAGCGGCTCGGGGTTCCGCTACTCCGAGTCGGGCTTCACCCGCCAGAGCACCGGCGGCTGCGGCTTCTGGAACGGCGACGCCACCTGGGCCAACAGCACCGCGCTCCCCACCATCAACGGCGCGGTCGTCGGCGCGGCCACCGACGCCGGGCTGAGCAACGTCCGGACCCTCGACCTGGCAGGCGCGTTCAACGGGCACCGGCTCTGCGAGAACACCGACAACCTGGTCGAGGCGAACTACAGCAGCTGGCGCGCCTCCGGCGCCGTGGACAAGAGCGAGTGGATCGACCAGATCCGCACCGTCTCGACGGTCACTTCCGACTACTACATCCAGGAGTCGCTGCACCCCAACTACTGGGGAGAGCTCGCCGTGCGCAGCTGCGTGCGCCAAGCCTGGAACGGCGGCACCCCCCGCAGCGGCACGTGCACCACCGCGGGCACCGGGCTGCTCAACGGCGAGCCCCGGATGTCGCTGCGCTGAGTGTGCGGCTGAGTACGAAGGCTCAGGACCTCTGAGTCCAGAAGCCCTGCGCAGCTGCGTGCCGAAATGGGCTACTGGACTCATGACGACGACGTACGCCGACTCAACGCGCTGTCCTGACTGCCGCGCTCTGCTGCCGCAGGCGCCGACGACGTGCCCGGCCTGCCGGCTCCCGCTGACCGGCGAGAGGGCCGTCGAGCTGTTCGCGACGTTCCAGCGGGCCGACCGGTTGCTGGCGGACCTGCGAGCGGCGCGTCAGCCGCTACCGGTCGCCGTGGGGGCGCCACCTGTCGGGGCGGCCGTCGGTGCCGACTCGAGGCTGGCGGGCGCCACGCCGTACCCGACCGCGCAGCGCGCGGCCCCACCCCCGGTTCCCGGTCGGGTCCGCGGCGCCTCGGTGCCGCAGATCCTGCTCTCCCTGGGAGCCCTGTGCCTGCTCGTCGCCGCGGTCACGTTCCTTGCGGTCGCATGGTCGTGGCTCGGGGTCTCGGGCCGCACGCTGGTGCTCGTCGGCCTCACCGCTACGTCGTTCGCCCTGACCCTCCACCTCCACCGACGCGACCTGCGCACGGCGAGCGAGGCGCTGTCCGTCGTCGCCCTCGGCCTGCTCGCCCTCGACCTGGTCGGTGCACGTCACGCCGGCTGGCTCGGTGCCGCCGACGACGCTCGGGTCGTGCTCCTCACCGGCGTGGTCGTGGCCACGGCCTCGCTCGTCCTGCTCGTCACCACCGCTCGTCGACCCCTCGTCGCACCGGCGCTGCTGGCCCCGGCGGCAGCCTTCGTCGGAGGCATCGGCGCCCAGGTCCATGCCGGTTCGCCGGCTCCCATGCTCGTCACCGCGCTCGCACTGCTGGCCCTGGCTCGGGTCGGCGTCCTCCTGCCGAGCCGGGTGCTGTCGCTGACCGCTGCCGCTGTGGCGGTCCTCCCCTGGGCCTACTCGGTCGCCTACGGCTTCGGCTCGGCAACGGAGGAGCAGACCGCTGCCCACCTCTGGGGTCACGCGGCCGGGTGGCCCCTGGTGGCTGCGGTGATCCTCGCCGCCACCTGCGGCGTCATCTCCGGTCGGCCCTCGCTCACCCGCCCCGGCTGCGCCGTCGCCGGGCTGCTGGCCGGCTACGTCGTCACCCTCCCGGTCCTCGACAACGGCGCCACCGCAGCGGTGACCTCCCTGCTCGTCGTCACTGCGGCCTGGACCGCCGTCGCTGCCCTGGCGCCCGCGCCCTGGCGGATCCCTGCAGCGGTGGCCGCCGTCGGCTCGGCCGTGGCGCCGGTTGCCGGGTCGCTCTACCTGCTCGCCACCTCTGCCGACGCCGTCTTCGGAGTCGGCGCGCCCAACAGCTCGCCGTTCGACGTGACCGTCGCGCCGACGGATCCCGAGCTCGCCCCGTGGGTGCTGGCGCCCGCCCTGCTCGTGCTCTCCGCGACGGCGTGCGCGGTCGTCGCGCTCGCCGCCAGCCTGCGGCGTACGACGTGGCTCACCGTCGGCGCAGGCGCGGCCGTCGTGGGGCTCGTCGCGACGCTGCCGCTCTACGACGTGCCGCTCGCCTCCGTGGTCGGCCTGCTCGTCGCGCTGGGCGTGGTCGCCCTGCTGGGTGCGCAGCGGCTGCCCGACCACCTCGCACTCGTCGCGCGAGGTGCCGGCTTCGCCCTGCTCGCCGTCGCGACCGTCGCGGCCCTGCCCAACGACGTGCTGACCGCCGGGGTGCTGGGCGTCGTCACGATCGCGGCGGCGCTGCTGGTGCAGCGCACCGACCTCACCGGCGACGTTGCCGCCGCCGTGCTGCCGCTCGCCCTGGCCGGCCTGGTCTGGTCGGGGGCCGAGGTCGCCGGTGTCCCGGAGGTCTACCGAGGGGTCCCGATCCTGTTGCTGGTCGGTGGGCTCGCGCTCTGGCGGCCCCAGGTGGAGCTCGAGGCGGGTGCAGCACTGGCGGGGGCGGTCGCCGCGGTCGGGTCGATCGACGCCGCAGCCGACGGCCAGCTGGCGCTGGCGATCTACCTCACCGTCGCCGGCGCGCTGGTGACCGCCTCCGCCCTGGTGCACCCCTCCCGCCGCTTCCTCGCCTGGCCGGGCGGCTTCCTGCTCGCGGCCGCCACGTGGGTCCGGCTCGCCCAGCTCGGAGTGCACGCACCGGAGGCGTACACACTGCCGACCGCGCTGGTCCTGATCGCCCTCGGCATCTGGCGGATGTGGCACGACGACGGCGTGAGCAGCCTGGCCGTGCTCGCGCCGGGCCTGACCCTGGCGACCGTGCCCTCCCTGCTGGTCTCGCTCGACCACCCAGCCTCGCTGCGCGCCCTGCTGCTCGGGGCCGCGTGCCTGTGCCTGGTGCTGGCCGGAGTGGCACTGCGGTGGGGGGCGCCGTTGGTGGTCGGGGCGGTCGTGGGTGCGGTGCTCGTGCTCCGGATGCTCGCGCCGTACGCCGCGGTCGTGCCGACCTGGCTGGCGATCGGCCTGTCCGGCGCGCTGCTGACCCTTGTCGGGATCACGTGGGAGAGCCGGTTGCGCGACCTGCGCCGCGCCTCCCGCTACGTCGGGACCCTGCGCTAGTCAGCCGCGCAGCATCGGCTGCACGAGCTGGCGCGCGGTGTGGATCCGTGACTTCACGGTCCCGACCGGGATGCCGAGCAGGTCGGCGATGTCGGCGTACTCCAGCTCCTGCAGGTCACGCAGCAACAGCGGCTCGACGAGCGCAGGATGGTCGGTGCCCAGCACCTCGAGCGCCTCGAGGAAGTCGAGCCGGCTGCCGGCGATCACGCTGGTGGTGCGGGGGTCGGCGGTCAGCGGCAGCTCGTCGGAGGGCAGCTCGGCCGAACGCCGCTTCAGCGACCGGTAGGTCGACCGGGCGCTGTTGGACGCGACGGCGTACAGCCAGGTCGTGAACCGGCTGCGGCCCGCGAACGTGTGGACCTTGGTCGCGACCAGGAACAGGGCGTCCTGGGTGGCCTCCTCGGCGTCCTCGGGGTAGAGCAGCATGCGGCCGCAGATCCGCCGTACCCGCGGCTGGATGGCGACGAGCAGCTCGTCCATGGCCTGCGCGTCGCCCGTCGACGCCCGCGCGGCGAGCTCGTCGAGATCCGGCTCGAGCCAGGGCTCGTCCACGTGTCCTCCGAGTGTGTGACTGGTCAGGCACAATACCGAGAATGACCCTTCCGTCCCGGCTCGGGCGCCTTCGGCAGGTCGAGCGGGTCGGCGTCGGCGGGTTCGCGTCGGTCTGGCGCTACCGCGACGACGAGCTCGAGTCGGACGTGGCCGTCAAGGCGCTCGCCGACAACTGGGCCCAGCGGCTCGACATCCGCGACCGGTTCCTCCAGGAGGCGCGGATCCTGAGGCGGGCGGACTCCGACCACGTGGTCCGTGTCTACGACCTGGGAGAGGTCGAGGGCACGCCCTACATCGTGATGTCGTACGCCGACCAGGGCACGGTCGCAGACCTCCTGCACCGCGAGACCTCGGTCTCCCTGGACCGCACCCTCGACCTGGTCTCCCAGGCGGGCGTCGGGCTCTCGGTGCTGCACGCGCAGGGCGTCATCCACCGCGACATCAAGCCAGCCAACCTGCTGCTGCGCAGCGACGGGACAGGGCAGCGGCTGATGGTGGCCGACCTGGGGGTCGCGAAGGCGATGCAGCACGCCAGTGGCCTGACGCACGTGGTCGGCACGCCGGCGTACATGGCTCCGGAGCAGGCGATCGGCGGCGGCGTCGACGCACGGGCCGACGTCTACGCGCTTGCTGCGGTGACGTACCACCTGCTCACCGGACGGGTCGCCTACGCCGGCGCGCTCTCCGGGCTGGTGTCCCTGGAGCTACCGGCGCCACCGTCGGAGATCGCCGACGTGCCGACCGAGGTCGACGACCTCGTCCTGCGCGGGCTGGAGCCCGACCGCGAGGACCGCTGGCCGGACGTCCGCTCGTTCGTCAATGCCCTGCAGACGCTCGCGCGCGGCCGGACCCTCCTGGTCAGCCCGGCCGACCGGCCGCGCAACACCGGGACCTTCGACGACCCCCAGGACGAGCGGGCCTCGACGGGGTCACGGCTCCTGCTCGCGCTGACCTGCCTCGCCGTCTTCCTGGTCTGCTTCGGCGGCGCCTTCGTCCTCACCGAGACGCTGCGCGGCTGACCACCGACCCGGACGTCGGTTCCCGCGGCGCGGCCCGATCGCACTACCCTTCACATCGGGTCGCACCACCCCTTGCGGCCCGCGCACCCCGCCACCCACCCACGTGGCGCGAACGAAAGAGGCCACCCGACATGTCTGCCGATCCCTCCGTACCCGTTCCGGTGCCCGCACCCGGCTCCGTCGACCCGGTCGACGTCTTCGAGCTCGGTCCCGAGCACGAGCAGGTCGTGTTCTGCAACGACCCGGCGACCGGGCTCAGGGCCATCGTCGCGATCCACTCCACGGCCCTCGGTCCGGCGCTCGGCGGCACCCGCTTCTACCCCTACGCCTCCACCGCCGACGCGGTCCGCGACGTCCTGAACCTCTCCCGCGGCATGTCCTACAAGGCCGCCCTCGCCGGGCTCGACCTCGGCGGCGGCAAGGCGGTGATCATCGGCGACCCGACGAAGGACAAGACCGAGGCCCTGCTCCGCGCCTACGGCCGCTTCGTCCAGTCCCTGAACGGTCGCTACTTCACCGCCTGCGACGTCGGCACCTTCTCCCCCGACATGGACGTCGTGGCGCGGGAGTGCTCGTTCGTCACCGGTCGCACCGTCGCCCACGGCGGCGCCGGCGACTCCTCGGTGCTCACGGCGTACGGCGTCTACCAGGGCATGCGGGCCAGCGCCGAGTCGCGCTGGGGCTCAGCGAGCCTCGGTGGTCGCACGGTCGGCGTGGCCGGCGTCGGCAAGGTCGGGCACCACCTGGTCAAGCACCTCGCGGAGGAGGGCGCGAAGGTGGTGGTCAGCGACGTCTACCAGCCCGCCGTCGACGCGATGGTCGAGCAGTACGGCGCGACCGCCGCCGCCGACACCGACGCGCTGGTGCGGGCCGACCTCGACATCTACGCGCCGTGCGCGATGGGCGGGGCGCTGACCGACGCGGTCGTCGACGTACTCACCGCCACGATCGTGTGCGGGGCCGCCAACAACCAGCTCGACCACCCGGGCATCGAGAAGGCCCTCGCCGACCGCGGCATCCTCTACGCGCCGGACTACTGCGTGAACTCCGGCGGCCTGATCCAGGTCGCCGACGAGCTCGAGGGCTTCAGCTTCGAGCGGGCCGAGCAACGAGCCTCGGGGATCTACGAGACGACCAAGGCCGTCTTCGAGCTCGCCGCCGGCGACTCGATCACCCCGGCCGAGGCGGCCGACCGGCTCGCCGAGCGCCGGATGCGCGACGTCGGTCGCCTCCGGGGCATGTGGCTGCCCCCGGCTCGCTGAAGCGCGGGTGGGGGCACACCGAAACCCCTGACCGAGGGGTCAGGGGTGGTGACGGACCGAGTCAGTCGCGCGAGGGCTCCGCGTAGTCCGACCACTCGTCTGCGAGGTCGTCCTCCGCCTCGTCGGTCGCCTCGGTGTCGGTCTCGCCGTGCAGCTCGCGGGCCAGAGCCCCGAAGTCCGCTTCGTGAGTGCGGTACTTCAGGTCGCGCGCGACCTTCGTCTGCTTGGCTTTAGCTCGGCCGCGCCCCATAGGGTCGACCCCCTCGCACTCTGGGCCGGGCCAGGGGTAAGTCACCGTGGCACCGGTCTGTTCGGTCATGTCGTCGTGGGGGCAACGCTACCCAATGCCTGGCTGTTCCCGCACACCCCCGCCCGAAATGGACGAAGTTTCGTCGGTCGGAGGGTCGCGATCGGCCCCGGAAGGTCACCCGACCGGCGGTCAGGACCCCCAACCGGGATGGGCGCCGGCGAGACCGACCTGCCCGCCGTTCGCGGGGCCGGCCACCGAGACGTCGCCGACCGCCCAGGCGCGCACGCCGAACCGATCGAGCGTGGCCACGGCGCGGTCGACGTCGTCGGAGGGCAGGAGGGCGACCATGCCGACACCGAGGTTGAGGGTGGCGTCGAGGTCGTCCTGCGAGAGCGAGCCCACCCGGCGTACGACGTCGAAGACGGGCGCGGGGGTCCAGGTGCTGCGGTCGAGCCGCACCGTCAGCTCCTCGGGGACGACCCGGGCGAGGTTGGCGCCGAGGCCGCCCCCGGTGACGTGGGCCATCGCGTGGACGCCGGTCTCCCGGGCCAGGGCCAAGCAGGGCTGGGCGTAGAGGCGGGTCGGCTCGAGGAGCTCCTCGCCGAGGGTGCGGCCGAATTCGTCGACGTGACGGTCGAGCGCCCAGCCGGCCTGCTCGAGCAGGACGTGGCGGACCAGGGAGTAGCCGTTGGAGTGGAGGCCGCTGGACGCCATCGCCACGGCGACGTCGCCCGGACGGACCCGGCCCGGCCCGAGCAGCCTCGGGCCTTCGACGACCCCGGTGGCGGCACCGGCGACGTCGTAGGCGTCGGGCTCCATCAGTCCCGGGTGCTCGGCCGTCTCGCCGCCGAGGAGAGCACAGCCGGCCTCCACGCAGGCCTCGGCGATGCCCTTGACGATCGCTGCGATCCGCTCGGGGACGACCCGGCCGGTCGCGATGTAGTCGGTCATGAAGAGGGGCTCGGCGCCGCACACGACGAGGTCGTCGACGACCATGCCGACCAGGTCGAAGCCGATGGTGTCGTGGACGTCCATCGCCTGGGCGATGGCGACCTTGGTGCCGACGCCGTCGGTGGAGGTCGCCAGCAGGGGCTGGCTGTAGCGGGCGAGCGCAGAGGCGTCGAACAGCCCGGCGAACCCGCCGAGCGAGCCGATCACCTCGGGGCGGTCGGTCTTCGCCACCCAGGCCTTCATCAGCTCGACCGCCTTGTCGCCGGCCTCGATGTCGACGCCCGCGGCGGCGTACGCCGACTGCGGGCTGAGCTGGGCGGGCTGCGTGGACTCGGGCACGGGCGTCCTGTGGGTGGTGGGCAGGTCAGGGGTTGTTGAGCACGGGGAGGCCCCGGCCGGTCACGGAGGAGTTGAGGCTGACCTCGAGCAGGTGCTTGCCGAGCAGGCTCTCGTCGGGCAGCGGCACGGGGTACTCGCCGGTGAAGCAGGCCAGGCAGAGACTGCCGGGCTGTTGGCCGGTGGCGGCGATCATGCCGTCCAGCGAGATGTAGCCGAGGCTGTCGGCGCCGACGCTCGCCGCGATCTCGGCCACGTCGAGGCCGTTGGCGATCAGCTCGGCGCGGGTGGCGAAGTCGATGCCGTAGAAGCAGGGCCACTCCACCGGCGGACTGCTGATCCGGACATGGATCTCGGCGGCGCCGGCCTCGCGGAGCATCCGGATCTGGGCGCGCTGGGTGTTGCCCCGGACGATCGAGTCGTCGACGACCACGAGGCGCTTGCCGCGGACCATGTGGTCGAGCGCGTTGAGCTTGAGCCGGATGCCGAGCTGGCGCAGCGTCTGGCTGGGCTGGATGAACGTGCGGCCGACGTAGGCGTTCTTGACGAAGCCCTGGCCGAACGGGATGCCCGACTCCTCGGCGTAGCCCGACGCGGCGGGTGTGCCCGACTCCGGCACCGGCATCACCAGGTCGGCCTCGACCGGGAACTCGCGGGCGAGCTGTCGCCCCATCTCGACGCGTGCCTGGTGGACGCTGCGGCCGCTGATGGTGGCGTCGGGTCGGGCCAGGTAGACGTACTCGAACACGCAGCCCTTGGGGTCGGGCGCGGCGAAGTGGTGGGAGCGCAGGCCGTTCTCGTCGATCACGATCAGCTCGCCGGGCTCGACCTCGCGGACGACGCTGGCGCCGACGGTGGCCAGGGCGGCGTCCTCGCTGGCGACGACCCAGCCGCGCTCGAGGCGGCCGAGGACGAGCGGGCGGATCCCCTGGGCGTCGCGGGCGGCGTAGAGCGTGTGCTCGTTCATCCAGACGAACGAGAAGGCACCGCGCAGCACCGGCAGCACCTCGAGGGCGCGCTGCTCGAGGGTGGTGTCGGGGTGGTGTGCGAGCAGGGCGGTGACCAGCGAGGTGTCGTTGGTCGACTCCTCGACGCCGCGGCCGTGGAGCTCGAGCTCGCCGGGTGGGCCGGGCAGGTCGGCGACCATCTGCTGGATCTCGTGGGTGTTGATCAGGTTGCCGTTGTGGCCGAGCGCGATCGAGCCGTCGTCGGTGGGGCGGAACGTCGGCTGGGCGTTCTGCCAGGTGCTGGCGCCGGTGGTGGAGTAGCGCGCGTGACCGATCGCGAGATGGCCCTTGAGCGACTCCAGCGTCGAGTCGTCGAAGACCTGCGAGACCAGCCCCATGTCCTTGTAGACCAGGATCTGCCGGCCGTTGCTGACCGCGATGCCCGCGGACTCTTGGCCGCGGTGCTGCAGGGCGTACAGGCCGAAGTAGACGAGCTTGGAGACGTCCTCACCGGGGGCCCAGACCCCGAACACCCCACAGGCGTCCTGGGGACCCTGGTCGAGCGGGTCGAGCGCCGCGGTGAGCCGACCGTCGCCGCCCCGCCTCGACGGGCGGCCGCTGGTGGGGGTCACGGTGGCGAGTCTAGGTGAGGTGACCCTGGGCCGGGGCATCGCCGCGGCGGTCGTTGCCCCCGAGGTGGACGTCGCCGAAGATGCGTCCGTGCCCCTCCTCGACCGCGCGCTCGCGGAGCTCACCACGAAGGCGGTCGCCCTGGGATGGGTTCGTGACCTGCTCGTCGCCGGGTCGGTGGCCAGTGGCGACTACCGACCCGGGGTCAGTGACGTCGACCTGGTCGCGATCGTCGACGGCGAGATGACCCCTGCGCGGGTGGCGAGCGTCGTACGCCTCCACGAGCGGCTCGACGCGGGGGTTGCGGCCGGGCTGGCGCTGGGCTGCGTCTACGTCGACGAGGGCCGGGCGGCGGACCCATCGATGCTCCACCCGACGTGGACCCATGCCCGGTTGGTGCAGCGGATCCTCTCCGGGGTGACCCGGGCCGAGCTGCTGCAGTTCGGTCGGACCCTGTACGGCCGTCCACCGACGGACGTGCTGGCGCCGATGACTCCCGACGACGTCCGAGCGGCCGCGCGCTCTGAGCTGCGAGGGTACTGGGCGTGGGCCGCGCGGCGTCCGTGGATGTGGACCTCGCCGGTGCACGCCGATCTGGGACTCACCTCGATGGCGCGTGGCCGGCTCGCCATCGAGCACGGCCGGTTGGCGTCGAAGACGGAGGCCCTCGACCATCTGGCCGCGCCCGCATGGCTCGCCGCTCAGGTGCGCGCGCGTCGCGACGGGGAGAAGGTCGTGTCGCCTCGCCTCAGAACCGCCTGGGTCGCCTGGCGGGACGCCGCGCTGACCACGCTGCGGGCCTGACGCGCTGAGGCCTCAGAGCTCGCCGAGCTTGGCCAACAGCAGCGTCTCGGCCTCGACGACCCGGGCGAACTCCTCGAGGTGGAGACCCTCGTTGGCGCCGTGGGCGCGGGTGTCGGGGTCCTCGACGCCGGTGACCAGCACACTGGCCTCGGGGAACGCGTCGAGGAACTCCGCGATGAACGGGATCGAGCCGCCGACGCCCATGTCGATCGGCTCGGTGCCGTCCCAGGCCTCGGTGAAGGCGGCGCGCGCCGCGTCGTAGGCCGGTCCGGTCGCGTCGATCTGCGTGGGCTCACCGAAGTCGACGGGGGAAATGGTGAGCTCGGCGCCCCAGGGGACGTGGGTCTGGAGATGGCGCTCGAGGGCGGCGCGGGCGCCGGCCACGGAGTCGCCGGGGGCGATCCGCAGGCTGAGCCGGGCGCGCGCGGCCGGGACGAGGGTGTTGCTGGAGCCGGCGACCTTGGGCGCGTCGAGGCCGATCACCGACAGGGAAGGCTTGGTCCAGAGCCGCTCGACGCTCGAACCGCTGCCGATCCACCGGACCTCGGGGATCGCGCCGGACTCGGCCCGGAGGCGCTCCTCGGGGTAGTCCACGTCGGCCGCGGGGCCGGCGTACAGCCCCTCGACGGCGACGTTGCCCTCGTCGTCGTGGAGCGAGGCGATCAGGCGGGCCAGGGTCATCACGGCGTCGGGGACGAGGCCGCCCCACATGCCGGAGTGCACGGCGTGGGTGAGCGTGCGGACCTCGACGTCGAGCCGGACCAGGCCGCGCAGGCTGGTGGTCAGGGCGGGGACGCCGATGTCCCAGTTGCCGCTGTCGGCGATCACGATCACGTCGGCGCGGAGCTCGTCGAGGTGCTGCTTCAGCAGCGCCGGGAGGCTGTCGGACCCGACCTCCTCCTCGCCCTCGACGAACATCACCACGTTGACGGGGAGGTCGTCGCCGTGGACCCGGAGGGCGCCGAGGTGGGCGGCGATGCCGGCCTTGTCGTCGGCGGCGCCGCGGGCATAGAGGCGCCCGTCGCGCTCGGTGGGCTCGAACGGCGGGGAGTCCCAGTCGGCGTGGTCGTTCTCGGGCTGAACATCGTGGTGGGCGTAGAGCAGGACCGTCTTCGCGGCCTCCTTCCGCGCCCGCTTGTGTGCGATCACCGCGGGCCGGCCGCCGGCGGCGCTGGTGATCTGGACCTCGAAACCCTCGGCCGCGAAGAGGTCGCGGACCGCCTCGGCGCTGCGCTGCACCTCCCCGGCTCGCTTGGGGTCGGCGCTCACCGACTGGATGCGGACCAGGGCCTCGAGGTCGCGTCGTACGCCGGGAAGCACGTCGCGCGCCCGCGCGCGGAGGTCGTTCTCGCTCATGGTCGCCAACCTAACCACCGCGGTAGTCCGTGACGTTCGGCAGGTCTGGCACCGGGGCGGAGGTGCCGATCGTCACGGACTACCGCGACACGGTGAGAATTGTCTGACAATCATTTGGCGAGGAGGGGGTCGGTGCGAGACGATGGGGGCACTTCCCCTGAGGTCCCGGCCGGTCCCGCCTGCCGCGCCCAGCCCGTCGTACTCCAGCGTCTGAAGAGGCAGTCCCGTGAACCAGGTCTTCCACACCACCCAGCACCACATCGAGCTCACCGAGACCTACGCGGCGCACAACTACCACCCGCTACCGGTGGTGCTCTCCTCCGGCGAGGGCGCGTGGGTGACCGATGTCGAGGGGCGCCGCTACCTCGACTGCCTGGCGGGCTACTCGGCGCTGAACTTCGGGCACAGCCACCCGCGCCTGGTCGAGGTCGCGCGCGAGCAGCTGGGCAGGCTCACCCTGACCAGCCGGGCGTTCTACAACGACCAGCTCGGGCTGTTCGCGCGGGCGCTGTCCGACCTCACCGAGAAGGACCTGATCCTGCCGATGAACTCCGGCGCGGAGGCCGTCGAGACCGCGATCAAGGTCAGCCGCAAGTGGGGCTACCAGGTCAAGGGCGTCCCGGAGAACCAGGCGACGATCGTGGCGATGGAGGGCAACTTCCACGGACGCACCACGACGATCGTCTCGTTCAGCACCGACCACGACGCGACCCACGGCTACGCGCCGTACACCCCGGGCTTCCGGCTCGTGCCCTACGGCGACATCGCGGCGCTGAAGGCGGCGATCGACGAGACGACGGTCGCCGTCCTGCTGGAGCCCGTACAGGGCGAGGCCGGCGTCGTCATCCCGCCGGAGGGCTACCTGCACCAGGTGCGCAAGCTCTGCCTCGAGCAGGAGGTGCTGATGGTGGCCGACGAGATCCAGTCGGGCCTGGCCCGGACCGGCCGCACGTTCGCGTGCGACCACGAGGACGTCGTGCCCGACATGTACATCCTCGGCAAGGCGCTCGGCGGCGGCCTCTACCCGGTCTCCGCGGTCGCGGCCGACCGCGACGTGCTCGGCGTGATCACGCCCGGCACCCACGGCTCGACCTTCGGTGGCAACCCGCTCGCGGCCGCGATCGGCCGCGAGGTGGTGGCGATGCTGGAGACCGGCGAGTTCCAGGAGCGCGCGGCCAAGCTGGGCGAGCAGCTGTACGACGGGCTGACCGGTCTGATCGGGCACGGCATCGACGCGGTCCGGAGTCGCGGCCTGTGGGCCGGCGTCGACATCTCCGCGGACAAGATGAGCGGCCGGGAGTTCACCGAGTCGCTGCTCCAGAAGGGGGTCCTGGCCAAGGAGGCGCACGGTCAGACCGTCCGGCTCGCCCCGCCGATCGTGGCCTCCGAGTCCGACATCGACCTGCTCGTGCGTTCGTTCCGCGAGGTCATCACCGCCTGAGCTGACCCGGCAACTCCGTCACGCCGCATGACGCTGACCCGGCGATTCCGTCATGACGGAATCGCCGGGTCGACGCCGGATGAGGTGACGCAAACGCCAGGTCAGCGAGGGACGACGTTGCGGAGGGGGCGGCCGCCGCGGAGGCGTTCGAGCTGGTCGCGGACCAGGGCGGCCATCCGGGGCAGCATCGCTGTGGTGCCACCGGCGATGTGGGGAGTGACCAGGACGCCGGGTGCGGTCCAGAGCGGGTGGTCGTCGGGGAGCGGCTCGGGGTCGGTCACATCGAGGGCGAACCGCAGCCGGCCCGCCTCGGCCAGGACGGCGTCGGTGTCAAGGAGCGGGCCGCGGCCGACGTTGACGACCAGCGCACCGTCGGACAGCCGGGCCAGGAACGTCGCGTCGACGACGTGCCGGGTCGCCTCCGACAGCGGGAGGACGACGACCACGACGTGCTGGGCCGCCCAGTCGACCTCGGCGTCGGTGACCACCCGCCCGACGAGGCCGTCGTCGCGAGCCGACGTCGCCACCCCGGTGACCTGCGCCTGGCAGGCGGTCAGCCGGAGCGCTACGGCGCGCCCGATCGAGCCGTAGCCGAGGATCGCGACCCGGCTGTCGGCCAGGCTCCGGCGGGTCGTGTCCTGCCGCCAACGGCCGCTCTCGCGGACCGCGACGTCGATGCCGCGCAGCGACGCGATCGTGAGCCCGAGCGCCAGCTCGGCGGTCGCGTCGTCGTGCACGCCGCGCGCACTCAGCAGCTCCAGCGAGGGCGGCACGAGGTCGAGGACGGCGTCGTACCCGGCCGTCTGCAGCTGTACGGCGAGCAGCCGAGGGAAGCCGGCGAGCTGCCGGACGGTCCTCCGTCCCCGGATGTAGTCGGGGACCAGCAGCTCGACCTCACCAGCCCGCTCCGGCAGGTCGCCACCCGACCACACCACCACCTCGACCCCCGCGACCTCGCCGACCGCGTCGGCCAGCGCCTGCGTCGGTACGACCGCGACGGTCATCGGACCTCCTCGTCGAGCAGGGGCAGCAGTGGTGACAGGTCGGCCCGCTCGCCGCTGGCCAGCACCCGGCTGCCGCGCTCGGCCTCGGCCCACGTCAGCTCGCCGGTGGCGAGCGCGATCCACGTCTCGGCGTCCAGCTCGACCACGGCGGGCGGCGTCCCGCGCGTGTGCCGCACGCCCGGGACCGCCTGCACCGCGGCGTACGGCGGGACCCGGACCTCGACGGAGGCGCCGGGCGCGCGTTCGGCCAGGACCGCCAGGAAGTGCTTGACCAGCAGTCGGGTCTGCTCAGGGCTGCGCGGCGACGCGGTCAGGGCCGCCGACACCTCGTCGGCCGCAGCAGGCCGGAGTCGTGCGGGCACGGGCCCATCAGATCATGCGTCCCGGCCGTCGTCGGGGTAGGGCTGGAGCATGGAGTAGAAGACATAGGTTCGCCGGTCGCGCGAGCGGCCGCGGGTCTTGTCGGCCCACCGCGCGAGCACGTCGTCGACCTCATCCATGAACTCGGCGGCCTCGTCCTTGGTCAGCTTCATGGACTGGTCGACGATCGCGGTGAAGGTGTCCTCGGTCTTCTTGAAGGTGAACACCTCGTCGACCAGCCGGTGGGCCCACGCGGCCTTGTTGTGCCGGAAGACCGTGACCGCGGCCTTGCCCCCGGGCTGCTTCTCGATGTCCTGCACGTCGAGGCGGAAGCCACGCTCGGCGGGCAGCTTCCAGGCTCGGTCGCGCTTGTCGCGGGCAGCCTCGGGGGCCGGCTCGATCACGCCGTACTTGGCCAGCTGGCGCAGGTGGAAGCTGGCCTGGTTGGCGGGGATGCCGAGCGCCTCGCCGACGTCGGCGGCGCGCATCGGGCCGGAGGCCCCGAGCTCGTCGAGGATCCGGCCGCGCGTCGGGTGGGCGATGGCCCGCAGGACGCGAGGGTCGCTCATGGGCCGGGGTTCGTAGGCCATGGTCGCAGTCTAGCAAATTCCGCACGTTCCCTTGCGCACGTGTTATTGCGCAACATATGGTGCGGAACATGACCGGCTATCGGGAGCTCACCCGCAACCACGACTTCACGATCCTCTGGACCGGCGAGACCATCAGCGAGCTCGGCACGACGATGTCGCTGTTCGTCTTCCCCCTCATCGGCTACCACCTCACCGGCTCGACCCTCGTCGCGGCCCTGCTGACCACGGCCGGCCTCCTGGGCATGGTGCTGATGCTGCTGCCGGCCGGTGTGCTCGCCGACCGCTACGACCGCAAGCTGCTGATGCTCGGCGCCAGCGCCACCGGCGTCGTCCTCTACGGCAGCCTCGGAGTCGCCGGCTACCTCGGCGTCCTGACCGTCCCCCACCTGGCCGTCGTCGCGCTCCTCACCGGCATGGCCCAGGGCGTGTTCCAGCCCGCCGGCCTGGCCGCGATCCGGGCCGTCGTCCCCACCGAGCAGCTGCCCACCGCCTTCAGCCAGAACCAGGCCCGCCAGCACATCGCCTCCCTGCTCGGTGGCCCCCTCGGCGGTCTGCTGTACGCCGTGCGCGCGTGGGCGCCGTTCCTGGTCGACGCCGTGTCGTACGCCGTCTCCTGCTTCACCGTCAGCCGGCTGCGCACCGACCTGCACCCCAAGCCGCGAGAGGGTGCGGCCGTCTCGCCGCGGGAGCAGGTCAAGGAGGGTTTCCGGTTCGTGTGGCACCAGCCGTTCTTCCGCACCCTGCTGATGTGGTCGGGCACCAGCAACCTGCTGGTCAACGCCTGCTTCTTCGTGGTCACCATGCGGCTGATCCGCGAGGGCTGGCCGCCGGCCCAGATCGGCCTGGTCTCGACCGCCGCCGGCATCGGCGGGATCCTGGGCGCCGCCGCCGCGCCGTACGTCATCGACCGGACGCGGACCGGCCTCCTCACCGTCGCGGTCGCCTGGATGTGCGTGCTACCCCTGCTGCCGCTGGTCTGGTGGTCGACGCCCCTGGCCGCGTGCACCTCGGTCTTCTTCCTGCTGCTGTTCAACCCTGCGGGCAACGCCGGCATCGGCGCCTACCGCGCGGCGCTGACTCCGGACGACCTGCAGGGGCGGGTCGGCTCGGCGATGGCGTTCGTGTCGATGGGGGTCATGCCACTCGCGCCGCTGCTCGGTGGCTGGATGCTGACCGACCTCGGCGGCACGCGCGCCGTTGCCGTGCTCGTGCTCGCCACCGCGCTGGGCGCCCTGATCCCGACCCTGAGCCGCACGATCCGCTCGGTCCCGCGGCCTGTCGAGTGGCGGGCCGAGCTCGACAGGAGCACCGTGGAGCCTGCCGCCCACCAGACCGCCTGAAGGGGGCCGTCATGCGGTGGACCAGCACCGTGCCGGATCACCTCGCGCTCGCCGGCATCGACGACGCGCACGCTGCGTGGGTCGAGCAGTGCTCGGCCTTGGCCCCGCAGCTGGCCGCACGGACCCTCGCCCTGCTCGACTCGCCGTACGACGGCCCGGCGGTGCAGACGCTGTTCGCCGGCGCGGACGACGGGTCCGGGCTGCCGGTGCGGGCTACTGGCTGGGCGAGCTGATCTGAGTCAGTCCCAGCCCGCCTTGCGACCCTGCTTGGTCTGCCCGCGGCGCCGCTTGGCGTCGAGGCGGCGCTGGTTCGCCGCCCTGCTGGGCTTGGTCGGCCGGCGCTTGCGGGGCGGCGGGGCCGCGGCGGCGACGAGGAGCTCGGTGAGCCGCTCGCGCGCCGTACGCCGGTTGGCGAGCTGGGCGCGCTGCTCGCTGGCGGTGACCGTGACGACGCCGTCGACCAGCCGCCCCTCGAGCCGGGCCAACATCCGGGCGCGCGTGGTCGCGGGCAGCGACGGCGACCGGGCGACGTCGAAGGACAGCTCCACCCGCGAGTCGGTGGTGTTCACGCCCTGGCCGCCCGGGCCGGAGGAGCGCGAGAACCGCTCGCTGAGCTCCCGCTCCGGGATGACGACCTGGCGGCCGATCCGGAGCCCGTCAGAGTCCATCGAGGATCTCCAGGGTCCGGGTCCACGCCTCGCCGGTCGGATCGATCACCACGAAGTGGTCGCCGGGCACCTCGGTGAGCGTGGCGATGGCTCCCCGGGCACGAGCCGCGGCGACGTAGGTGCGCGACTGGCTCACCGGTACGACGTCGTCGTCGACGCCGTGGACGCAGTGGACCGGCACGTCCAGGGGCAGCTGCTGCAGGGGGTCGACCGCGTCGTCGTCCGGGCCCGGGGGGTGGCCGAGGAACGCCTCGACCGCGCCGTCGCCCAGGTGCTCGTCGTACGCCGACCGGAGGTCGACGACCCCGGCCTGGGAGACGACGCCGGTGACGGTCACTCCGGCCGCCCAGCGGTCGTGGCGCCCCCGCGCCGCGGACCAAGTGGCGAGGTGGCCGCCGGCGGAGTGTCCGACCGTGATCACACGCCCCCGCGGGAGGTCGAGGTCGGCCAGCGCGTCGATCGCGGCCGCGACGTCGTCGAGGGTCTGCGGAGCGCCGCCGCCGTTGCCGACCCTCCGGTACTCGATGGTCCAGGCGGCCCAGCCGTGCTCGACCAGGCTCGCGGCCAGGGGGCGGCCGTACTCGAGTCCGTACGCCGCCCGCCAGAACCCGCCGTGGATCACCACGGCGACCCCGCGCGGCCGGCGCGCCGGGAGGCTGAGCTCCCCGAACTGGCTCGGGTCGTCGCCGTACCGGATCGTGCGGGGGCTCGGCGCGCTGCTCACGCGGTCGAGTCTGGCAGCCGGCCGCCCACGAACTGGCATACAAACCGTCGTTCCGGCCGCCTCTCGGTGCGGGTCCGTATGCCGGTTAGTTGCGCGGCGGTCCTCAGTCGTCGGGGCCGGCGGTGTGGCAGACGGCCTCCACGTTGTTGCCGTCGGGATCGCGGACGAAGGCGCCGAAGTAGTGCTCGTGGTACTCCGGCCACAGCCGCGGCGCATGGAGCTCCTCGGCACCGAGGCCGACGGCCGCAGCGTGGAAGGCACGGACGTGCTCGGCGTCCGCGGCCTGGAAGGCCAGGTGCATCTCCCGGTTGGGGATGTCGGCGTGGAAGCCGCTGATCCAGAACGACGGGTGGCCGTCGCGCCCGTAGCCGACGCCCACCCCGACGTCCAGCTGCCGGGTGTAGCCGAGCGGCTCGAGGACGGTGTCGTAGAAGCGCTTCGAGGCCTCCAGGTCGGCGCAGTTGATGCCGAAGTGATCGATCATGCGTCCAGCATCGTCAATCACGCTCAGGACGGACAGAGCCGAAGGTCGCCGTGTTACGGCGTGTTACGCCATCGGGGTCTCGGGCGCGCACGGACAGCGGCATTAGTGCATTGGGTGTCCCGTCAGTCCTCTTGGAAGAACTCCCATTGAACGTTGTCGGGGTCCCGGAATGTGATCATCGCCAGGTGGCCTGCCCGGTCCAGCTTGACGCCGTCGGTCTTGGCCTCGATGCGGCGGAGTGCAGACTCCAAGTCGCGAAGTGATTCTGCACCGCCGTGGACTCCGATCGCGATGTGGTCCAAGCCGATTCGTCGCTCACTGAAGCGGTCATCGGCCGGGGTGCCCGACAAGGGGGCACACAGGACTAGGCGTGTGCGCGTCTCGCCGATGCGGTAGCGGAGCTTACGGAGGTCGGGAAAATCCTGGTCAAGCACGAAGTCAGGTAAGGCTGAGTAGAAGGCGCGGGACCGCTCCAGATCGCTCACCCGGAGCGTTACGTGGTGAAAGCCGACGAGCACGTGGACACGCTACGTGTCCCTTCGGAGCCGAACCCTCAACCACCGGGCCTGCCGGTCGAGAGGGACAGCCGCTCAGCGGCATCGAGGACGCTGCTTCGTGGGGCTTGGTCAGCCTCCGGTGCCGTGTGGTGGGAAACGATTGACCCTGCCGAGCTCGAGCTCTGCCGCTGCATCCTCGTCCCGTTGGACGTCGCGGGCTCTCCGGGCCTCATCACGAGCCCGGCGCCACCGCGTCATGAACTCGGACCACTTGCCCATGATCCATGGTGACACAGTTCGGCATGTGCGAGCACGGACAGCGGCATGAGCGGTCGCTTCCGACGCGACTGCGGGCTATTCGTTTGCCAGCCCGAGAGCGCCTATGCGGCGGCGGGCATCGTTGAGGCCCTTCTCGTTCGCGGCTTGGTCGATCCCGCCCGTGAGGTCGTTGGCCGCCAACCGCCATGCGAAGTAGGTGCCTTGGATTGCTTCGCGGAATCGGCGGAAGGAATCGAGATGGCGAAGCTCATCCTGCGTGAGCGGACCGCGTGCGGTGTAGGTGGCGAGGAACTTGGTGGCGTGCTCTGTCCCTCCCAGGTACATCACCGCAGAAGCCACGTCGTACAAGACCGGTCCGCGTCTTGCCCCGGTCCAATCGACGATCCCGGTGATCCCGGTGGCGGCGTCGTGGCGAAACGCCTCGGGTGACGGGTCGGTATGGAGCATCGACCACGTCACACGCAGGAAGTCGGTCTCGGCCCGCACCTGGTCCACGACCCGCACCAGCCACGGGTGCGCGGCGACACCAGGCAAGTCTGTGGTGAGCCAGTCGGTCATGAACTCACTCGCCGAGGGACCCATGAGCGGGCCACCGGCGACGTGAACCCCAGCCAGGGTGCTGGCGATCCAGTTCTGTTCCTGGTCGGTGTCACCTTCGAGTTCCCTGCCCGGCACGTAGGCCAGCAATGCCAGCCGGTGGTCCTTGAGGACGACACGCCCGTCGGTAGTACTCAACGGTGGTCCCGTGACGAACCCCGCCGCAGCGAGGCTCTCCGCCACCTCACAGCCTGTGACCAGATCATCAAGCGCACTCGGCGCAACCTGCTTGGCGACGAATCTCGAACCCTCGTGCTTGACCAACCATGTCTCGGAGTTGATGCCGCCTCCCAGGGTCTCCACAACGGCACCGTCGAGCCCCCAGAACCGCCGCAGCAACTCCGCCGTCACCCTCACGTTGGACACCGTCTCACGCAGGCACTTCCCACGACCGCTCACCGGCATGAGAGTTACGTTCGAGCGACGCCGACTCCCGGCGAGGTGACGCGCCCACCGCGTCGCCGCCGACGGCGTCGGCGAGATCCGCCGGCTGGCCCAGAGTGTGTCACGCGCCGATGTGACGGAACCCAACCCGGCACAGTTCGCATGCCCGGCCCGGCTGGCGCCTGCCTGACACGGCGCGCCTGCGGCCCGAGATACCGGCACTGCCATCGGCTCGGTGACAGCATGACCATCGGCGCGCTGGACGAGTCCGTCAGTCAGGGCAAGGCGGTCGGTCGTGTTGCTACCGGGAGGGCGATGTGGACGACGCCGAGGCGATACCGAAGCACACGGGGCCGGACTGGCGCGAGTTGGTGGCTGTCGTGCTGCTGTCAGTCACCGCAGTCGTCACCGCTTGGACCGGGTTCCAAGCCAGTAAGTGGGGCGGAGCCATGTCGATCTCGTTCTCCCAGGCCTCGACCGCTCGGATCGAAGCGGCACGGCTCGAGGGTGTGGCGAACCGAAAGCTGACCATTCAAGTGTCACTGTTCACCCAGTGGCTGCAGGCCTACCAAGCCGCCGACCACGAGCTCACCACGTTCCTGGCCTCGCGCTTCCCGGAGCCCCTGGCATCGACGTTCCCGGCCTGGCTCAAGACCAGCCCGCTGAAGAATCCCGACGCGCCCGCGACACCTTTCGAGATGCCGGGATACGTCATCCCTGAGCTCACCGCCGCCCATCAGTCGGACGCCCGGGCAGACGCCAAGTTCGCCGAAGCGCTGCGCAACAACCAACGCGGCGACAACTACACAGTGCTGACCGTGGCCTTCGCGACGGTGCTCTTCTTCGGCGCACTGTCGGGAAGGATGCGCGCCGTACGCGCGCAATGGACCTTCTTGGCACTCGGCTGCATCGGCTTCGTGTCCGCAGCCAGTCTGCTGATCTTCTACCCGAAGCTCATCTGAACACCAGGTGCCGGCCCCCACCCAGACATCCGGGTCGTCTCAGACGCCCCTCGCGTCACGTCGCGTCCCCGCGCGCGTCCCTTTACCGGCGCCCGAAGGCCCATCGCCGGAGGGCGCTGCGCGGTCCGCGGTCGGGGCAGGGGGGATCTCCGCCGCGGCCCGCGCTCCCTACGGGGCACCCGCTCACCGGGACCGCGCATGACGATGCGCCGGCGCTCGGGACACCGGGGTCCGTGCGCGGATGCCCCGAGAGCGGTCCCTTGAAGGGCGCCCGACGCGCTTCCGAAGCTGCGCTTTGGCCGTGCTCGCCATCGGTCGAATCGTGCCCGTGGTGTGCTGAGGACCTGCGGCGACGGCGCTCCGCTCATCGGCTGAGAGTGCGGGTTCTAGCCCCTGGCGGGAATCACGTCGACCGCGAGCGTCTCTGTCGCCCATGCGTGGTCAACGGCGGCGCGGGTGTGGTCGTCGCGGTCGGGCAACAGGTGCCCGTACGTAGAAAGCACGAGGGCGGCGGACTGGTGACCCAGGCGCTCGGAGACGGATACGACGGACTCCCCGGCGGCGTGCTCCTTGTCCGACTCCCGCGCTGGTGACGCAGGGGGATCGTCACCCCGAGCGAGCAGCCCCGACAGTGTGTGACCTCCTCGGTCTCGGGGCTCCTATCGGTCACGACCAAGAGCAGCCCGCCAGACAGGCCTGAGTGCCGCTCTCGCGGCCTGGCAGCCCGTCTCCGGTTACTGGGCTCACTCGACGAGCCGCCCGATTTCTGGCGTCAGGGCGAGGTTGACACCTGGCGCGACCTGGGGGCCCCTGCGTGTGATGACACAGGGGCAGACGCTCGGTCGCGGGAGAGCCGCTCTGGTGATGGCTGGGGGTGACGCACCATCCAGAGTGCAGATAGCGGCGAGGAAGTCTGACAGAGTACGCCGCATGGCTTCCCCAAGGCTGGTGTCGATCGGCTACGAAGGCCGTTCCGTCGATGACCTCGTGGCGGAGCTCCAGCAGCAAGGCGTAGACGTGCTCGTGGACGTCCGACTCACTCCGCTGTCCCGCAAGCCAGGCTTGTCGAAGCTGAGGCTTTCCCAACACCTGGCGGCAGCGGGCATCGAGTACCTCCACCTGCGCGCGCTGGGAAACCCGAAGCACAACCGCGAGCCGTTTCGGCAGGGGCGGGTGGCAGACGGCTGTCGGTTCTTCGAAGGTTTGCTCGGCACCCCGGAGACCCGCTCGGCGCTGGCGACTATCGCCAGCCTGACCACCACCCAAACGGTCGCCGTGCTCTGTTTCGAGCGTGACCATGACCGTTGCCACCGGCAGGTCGTCACCAGCCGCGTCGCGGAACTAGTCCCGGCGGAGTCGTCCGAGGTCGTCTACGCGTGACGGATCCGCTGTCACAGCAGTGACAGTTGCTCGGCACGGCGGCCGGGGTCATGCGGCGGCCAGAAGACGCCGAGGATGAGGTAACTCTGAGGATACTGGTGTTGGTTGCCGACGAAAAAGTAGGTGTCTCGCCCCGGCCCGCAGAGTTGGTCCTGCCACTTCTCGCGCAGTTGCTCTTTGACGTTCTCCCGCGTGCCTCGTCGAAGCCACTTGCGCGCCGCGCCGCCAACCTCCCAGTCAACGCAAGTTTGGTCGTGACCCGAGCATCCACCATCCAAGCACCGCCATCGGTACCGCACCGTGAAAGGCGGTGGTTCGAGTGGCTCACGCGCGTCTCCGAATAGGTCCGCTGCTGCCGCAGCCTCCGCCAGGTTCTTCTGCGCGGTGGTGAAGTCCGGCGTGTCAATGACGTCCACGCCCAGCACCTCGGCGGGGCGGAGCATCGCAAGTGACGGAACGGCTCGACCTTCGCGTTGCCCCCGGTTCAGTTGGCACATGGTGACGGTGTCGGCGAGGGGTCGCAGGATGTCCCACCGCTTGCCCCACGAGTTACCTGGCCGGGTGTCCAAGACCTCGGTTAGCACGGCCGTACTCATGTTCGGGGTGTAACTCTCTGGCCGAAAGTCGCTCTTCGGGCGGGTGATGTCCACCTCGAGGAGTTGGTACTTCTTGAACTGAACGACCCGCTCGAGGTCACGGAAGGCAACTGGGAACAGGCGGATCCACTCCGGGGCGCCTCTGTCGAGACGTACGCCTGCTACACAGACCACTTCACCGTGCTTGGTGCTGAGCGCAGGTTGCGCCTTGACGGTGACTAGGACTTGGGCGCGTTCGCGCGTCGCCATGATCGGACCTCCCCGAGATAAGAATCTTCGGATCGGGAGGTTATCTAGCGAAGGCGCTCGACCTACGGACCTTTGACCGAATCGAAGGCGGGACACCGGGACCGGCGTGTTACGCCGCGTTACAACGCAGGAGGACGCAACAGTGGCCGGAGGCAGGAGCGCGCAGGAGCACGCTCAGGAGGACGCGTCTTGAGCGTGAGAGCGTCGACTCCGCAGTTGATGCCGAAGTGATCGATCATCCCGCCAGGATCTCCGAGGTAAGGCGGGCGGGCCAGAGGCGGGAGTCCCGGCCCGACGCCAACCAAGTGGTCGTCAGACCGGCGTTCTGACGGTGTCGAAACTCCGGTTTGACGACCAGTTAGTCGCCGAAGGCCGCCGGAAGTGTCCGGCGCCAGGCGGCGCCGAGCTCGTCGAGGCCGATCGAGAACCGGTCGGTGACGGTCAGGGAGGAGCCGCCGGTGCGGCCGATCTCGCCGGCTGGTACGCCGAGGCTGGCCGCCATCGTCAGGAACGAGTCGAGGAGGTCGGGCAGTACGGTGACGACGACCCGGCCGGCGGACTCGGAGAACAGCCCGACGAACGGGTCGCCGATCAACGAGACGGTCGCTCCGATGCCCTGCCGCAGGCACGACTCCACCAGCGCCTGCGCGAGGCCGCCCTCGGAGAGGTCATGGGCCGAGGTGAGGTAGCTGCCTCGGCCGGCCTCGACGAGCAGCCGGGCCAGGTTGGCCTCGTCGCGCAGGTCGACCTGCGGCGGCCGTCCGCCGAGGTGGCCGTGCACGACGTTGGCCCACTCCGACCCCGACAGCTCCTCGCGGGTGTGGCCGAGGTGGACGATGACGTGGTCGTCGCCGACCCACCCGGTGGGGGTACGGCGTCGTACGTCGTCGATGACGCCGAGGACGGCGACCACCGGCGTCGGGAGGATCGCGGTCTCTCCGGTCTGGTTGTAGAGGGAGACGTTGCCGCCGGTGACCGGGATGCCGAGAGTGACGCAGGCTTCCTTGAGCCCGCGGCACGCCTCGGCGAACTGCCACATCACGGCCGGGTCCTCGGGCGAGCCGAAGTTGAGGCAGTCGGAGACCGCGAGCGGCAGGGCGCCGCCGCACGCGACGTTGCGGTAGGCCTCGGCCAGCGCGAGCTGGGCGCCGGCGTAGGGGTCGAGCTTGCCGAAGCGCCCGTTGCCGTCGGTGGCCACCGCCACTCCCAGATGGGTCTCCTCGTCGACCCGGACCATCCCGGCGTCGGACGGCTGAGCGAGGACGGTGTTGCCCTGGACGTAGCGGTCGTACTGGTCGGTGATCCACGACTTGTCGCACAGGTTGGGCGACGCCGCGAGGCGCAGCACGGTGTCGCGGAGCTCGTCGTCCCCGGCCGGACGCGGCAGCGACTCGGCGGCGTCGGCCTGCAGGTCGTCCTGCCAGGCGGGGCGGGCCAGGGGGCGTCGGTACGTCGGGCCGTCGTGCGCCACCGAACGAGGCGGTACGTCGACCACGGTCTCGCCGTGCCAGTCGATGACGAGGCGCCCGGTCTCGGTCACCTCGCCGATGACCACCGCCTCGACGTCCCACTTCGCGCAGATGGCCAGGAACCGCTCGACGTCGCCGGGCTCGGCGACGGCCATCATCCGCTCCTGGGACTCGCTCATCAAGATCTCCTCCGGCGCCAGCGAGGAGTCGCGGAGCGGGACGCGGTCGAGCTCGACCTGCATGCCGCCGTCACCCGCGCTGGCCAGCTCGGACGTCGCGCACGAGAGCCCGGCCCCGCCGAGGTCCTGGATGCCGGCCACCACGCCGGCCGCAAACAGCTCGAGGGTGCACTCGATGAGCAGCTTCTCCATGAAGGGGTCGCCGACCTGGACGCTGGGCCGCTTGGCGGGACCCGTCTCGTCGAAGGTCTCCGACGCCAGGACACTGACCCCGCCGATGCCGTCGCCGCCGGTGCGCGCGCCGTAGAGGATCACCTGGTTGCCGGCGCCCGACGCCTTGGCCAGGTGGAGGTCCTCGTGACGGAGCACGCCGACGCAGAGCGCGTTGACCAGGGGGTTGCCGGCGTACGTCGCGTCGAAGACCGCCTCGCCGCCGATGTTGGGCAGGCCCAGGCAGTTGCCGTAGCCACCGACGCCGGCCACGATCCCGGGCAGCACGCGGTGGGTGTCGTCGGCGTCCAGCGGCCCGAACCGCAGCGGGTCCATCACCGCGACCGGCCGCGCACCCATGGCGAGGATGTCGCGGACGATCCCGCCGACGCCGGTCGCGGCACCCTGGTAGGGCTCGACGTACGACGGGTGGTTGTGCGACTCGATCTTGAACGTGACGGCGTAGCCCTGGCCGATGTCGAGGACGCCCGCGTTCTCCCCGATGCCGGCCAGCATCTTGCCGACCGGGGTCTCCTGGGCGATCTCGCCGAACTGCTTGAGGTGGACCTTCGAGGACTTGTAGGAGCAGTGCTCGCTCCACATCACCGAGTACATCGCCAGCTCGCTGCTGCTCGGCCGCCGGCCGAGGATCTCGCGGATCCGGGCGTACTCGTCGGCCTTCAGCCCGAGCTCCGCCCAGGGTTGCTCGCGGTCGGGGTCGGACGCAGCGGCGACGACGGTGTCCAGGGCGTGTGGCACGGCAGCAATCTACCGGCGGGGGCGCGGCTGACCTGCACCGACGCCACCGGCGGGCGTCGTGGCTTGCGAGCAAGCCGGCTCAGCCGTTCGCGCCGCTGGTCAGGACCTGACGTCGTCCGGTCCTGACCGGGCGTCGCCGAAGGCGAGCATGCCGTCGGCGATGACCTCGAGCAGAGGGCGTACGGCGTCGTGGTCGAGGTGGGCGTTGTCGGCGACGGCCGCGACGCCACCGACCAGCCGGCACATCTGCACCGGCTCGATGTGCTCACGCAGGGCGTGCTCGGACTCGAGCCGCTCGACGACACGACCCGTGGCCGAGGCGAGGGTCTGGCACTTGGTCGCGATCGGTGAGCCGGAGTCGCCCATCGCACTGGTGATCTTGGCCGGGCCGCCCTTGTGCAGCGAGATCAGCGCGACATAGGCCTCGAACCACGCCAGCAACAGGTCACGGGGCGTGCCCTCGTGGACCAGGACCTTGTCGGCGGAGTCGTTCACCCGGTCCACCCAGCTCTGCATGATCGCGTCGAGCAGCGACTCGCGGTTGGGGAAGTGACGGTAGAGGGTGCCGGCGCCCACGCCGGCCCGCTTGGCGACCTCGTCGAGGGACGCGTCGTACCCCTGCTCGCGGAAGACCTCGCGGGCGGCCTCGATCAGCCGCTCGCGGTTGCGCTGCGCATCGGCGCGCATGAACAGTCACCCCTTGCTAAACGGAGATGCTCTCCGTATATTGTTCTCCAAGCGGAGAACTCCTCCGCATAAGAGTACCTCGGCCCGACGATCCGGGCCAGAACAGGAATCCACCCCGTGCCCTCCGACCACACCACACGGACCCACCGCTCCGGCGCCGGGCTCCCCGCGGAGCTCCCCGCGGACGCCGGCCGGGCCGCGACCGGGATCGCGATCGTGCTGGTGGCCCAGCTCATGCTGGTGCTCGACGCCACCGTCGTGAACGTCGCACTGCCCCGCATCGACACCGCGCTCGGTTTCGGCCCCGCCTCCCTCTCATGGGTCCTCAACTCCTACACGCTCGCCTTCGGCGGCCTGCTGCTCCTCGGCGGCCGGCTCGGCGACGTCCGCGGGCGACTGCTCATGTTCGAGATCGGCCTGGGCGTCTTCACCCTCTTCTCGCTGCTGGGCGGCCTCGCCCAGACTCCCGGCGAGCTGATCGCCGCCCGTGCACTGCAAGGTGCCGGGGCCGCGATGGCCGCACCCAGCGTGCTCGCCCTGCTCACCACCAGTGCTCCCGACGAGGCGGCCCGCAACCGCGCGCTCGCCCTCTTCGGAGCGGTCTCCTCTGCCGGCGCCTCGATCGGCCTGCTGCTCGGCGGGGTCGTCACCGACCTCGGATCGTGGCGCTGGACGCTGTTCATCAACGTGCCCATCGGGCTCGCCGTGCTGCTCCTCGCCCCGAGGTTCGTCAAGGAGACCCAGCGTCGTCCCGGCCGCTTCGACGTCGTCGGCGCGGTCACCGCGACCCTCGGCGCCGTGGCGATCGTCTGGTCGCTCATCGGGACCCCCGAGCACGGCTGGCTCTCGGTGCGCACCATCGGCGGTTTCGCCGTCGGCCTGGCCCTGCTGGGGGTCCTGGCCCGCACCGAGGCGCGCCACCCGCACCCGCTGATCCAGCCCCACCTGGTCCGCAACCGGCGCCGGGTCGCCGCCCTGGCCTCGATGGCCCTGGTGATCGGCGCCAACCTGTCGATGTTCTTCCTCGTCGTGCAGTACGACGAGCGGGTGCTCGGCTTCGGCCCGTTCCAGACCGGGCTCGCCTTCCTGCCGTTCAGCCTGGGCGTCTTCGCGATGTCGCGGATCACGCCGCGGCTGATCACCTGGCTCGGGCCCCGGCTGATGGTGATGACCGGCTCGGCTGCGCTGGTCGTCGGCTACGTCTGGCTCAGCCAGATCGACGCCACCGACGGCTACTGGGGCTCGGTCTTCGGCCCGGTGCTGATCGCGGGTCTGTCGACCGGCTTCATCTTCATGCCGATCACGGCGACGGTGCTGGCCGGCGTCGAGCCCGAGCACGCAGGCTCGGCGTCCGGCCTGCTGCAGACCACGCAGCAGCTCGGCGCGGCCGTGGGCGTGGCCGCGATCGTCTCGGTGTACGCCACCGGCGCGGTCCCCGGCCAGTTCGTGCCCGGGGTGCAGGCGGCGTTCCTGACCTCGGCCGCCTTCTCACTCGCCGCCCTCGTGGTGGCGACCGCGGGCCTGCGCACCCGTCGTACGCCGGACCCGGTCGTCGTCGGCCCACCGCTCGAGCCGGAGCTCGCCGAGGCCGCCTGACGCTCGCCCCAACCAGAACGTCGGGGACTATCGCCCATTCCAGATAGTCCCCGACGTTCTCGTCGCCTGCAGGACCCACGACCCCACCAGAACGTCGGGGACTATCGAGCGCTCCCGGGAGAACTACAGGGTGGTAGTTCTGGCGAACTGCTGTGGCGGGTGGGACGGAAGTGTTTATGGTGTCCCGTCCCCGTGGACCCCGGCACCTGCCGGCCCCCCACCACGGGGACCCAGCCACCTCCGGGAGATACCCACGATGCACCTCCGCCCGCTCCTCGGCGCCGCGACGCTGGCGCTGGTCGCGGCCGTGACGACGACGGTGGGCAGCCCCCTCGGTACGACGGCTCCCGCCGCCGACTCTGCGGTCTCCAACCCGGTGACCCCGGGCGCGTTCCGGGGCTTCGGCTTCGACCAGTGCCTGGCCCCCACCCAGGCGGCGATGGACACCTGGCTGCGCCAGTCGCCGTACCTCGCCGTCGGCATCTACATCTCCGGTGCCTCCCGCGCGTGCCGGGTGCAGCCCAACCTCACCAAGACCTGGGTCGCCACCCAGCTCGCCGCCGGGTGGAAGCTGCTGGCCATCACCCTCGGACCGCAAGCGCCCTGCAACCCGCGGTTCCCGCGCTACGGCAACGACCCGGTGATCAACAATGACCCCGGGTCGGACGGCCGCTACGCCAAGGCCCGCGCGCAGGGCTCGGCCGAGGCGCAGAAGACGGTCACGGCGGCCCGGGCGCTGGGCCTCGTGGCGGGCAGCACCATGTGGTACGACCTCGAGGGCTTCGACCTCACCAAGACCCGCTGCCGCAACGCGTCGCTGGCGTTCCTGAGCGCCTGGACCCGCGAGCTGCACACCCTGCACTACGTCTCCGGCGTCTACTCCAGCGCCGGCTCGGGCATCAAGATGCTCGACGACGTCCGGGTCTCCGCCCCCAGCGCCTACCAGCTCCCCGACCAGATCTGGATCGCCCGCTGGGACGGTGTGGCCGACACCAACACCTCCTACATCCGCAACGACGGGTGGCGCCCGGGTGGCCGGATGAAGCAGTACCTCGGCGGCCACAACGAGACCTGGGGCGGCGTGACGATCAACGTCGACCGCGACTACCTCGCACTCGGCACACCCAAGGCCCCGGCGGAGAGCCACTGCAACGGCGTGGCCGTGGACCTGCCTGACTACCCCCGCACGGGGAGGTCGAGCGGCCCGGCGCGGATCAAGACCCTCCAGTGCCTGCTGTCCGAGCAGCACGCCTACGCCGGCAAGGTCAACGGCGTGTGGACCACCGCCACCGCGACGGCGGTGACCACCTGGCAGCAGAAGCACGCCCTGCCTGTCCGCACCTGGTGGGGGCGGCGCGCGTGGATGACCCTGCTCGCAGCCGGGCCGCAGCCGATCCTCAAGCTCGGCTCGACCGGACCCTCGGTGCGAGACCTGCAACGAACCCTCAACGCCGCGACGGCCGGGACCGGCTTGGCGATCAGCGGGATCTTCGACGGCGCCACCCGCAACGCGCTGACCGCCTGGCAGAAGCTGACCGGCCGGCCGAGGTCGGGCATCGCCAACGGCGGCACCTGGGCGGGCCTCCGCGCCGCCGAGCGCTCCTGAGCCCGGACGGTCCGTCGGAACAGCCGGCTCAGCTGCCGGTCAGGGCAGCGAGGCCGCGGAAGAAGCCGAGCCCGTCGGTGCCGGCGCCGGTGAGGTCCTCGACCGCGTGCTCCGGGTGGGGCATCAGCCCGACCACGTTGCCCGCCTCGTTGGTGATCCCGGCGATGTCGTGCAGTGAGCCGTTGGGGTTGTCGTCGAGGTAGCGGGCCACGACCCGACCCTCCCCCTCCAGCCGGTCGAGGGTCGGTTCGTCGGCCACGAAACCGCCCTCGCCGTTCTTGAGGACGATGGTGACCTCGGCGTTCTCGGCGTACGACGACGTCCAGGGCGTGCGGTTGTTCTCGATGCGCAGGCGCTGGTCGCGGCAGACGAACTTCCGGTGGTCGTTGCGGATCAGCGCACCCGGCAGCAGGTGGGACTCGCAGAGGATCTGGAAGCCGTTGCAGATGCCCAGCACCGGCATCCCGCGTCCGGCCCAGACGACGACCTCGGTCATCACCGGCGCGAACCGCGAGATCGCCCCGCAGCGCAGGTAGTCGCCGTAGGAGAAGCCACCCGGGAGGACGACTGCGTCGACGCCGCGGAGGTCGGCGTCGGCATGCCAGAGCCCCACCGCCTCGGCCCCGGCCAGCCGGACGGCGCGGGCCGCGTCGCCGTCGTCGAGCGAGCCCGGGAAGGTGACGACCCCGATCCTCACGCCGGGTCCTCGGCGGGCTCGGCATCGTCGCCGGCACCTTCGGAGGTGCTCGGAGTGCTCGGCGTCCTCGGACTCGTCGCCGTCCTCGGCGGGACCCGCGTCCTCGGTCTCGGTGGACGCGACCGTCACGGTCACCGTGAAGTCCTCGATCACCGGGTTGGCCAGCAGGGTCTCGGCCATCCGGCGTACCTCCGCCAGCCGGGCGTCGTCCGGCTCGCCGTCGAGGTCGACCTCGAACCGCTTGCCCTGCCGGACATCGGTCACGTCCTCGAACCCGAGCCGGGGCAGCGCGCCGAGGACGGCCTTGCCCTGGGGGTCGAGGATCTCGCGCTTGGGCATCACGTCGACGACGTAGCGGGTCACGGAGCGAAGTCTAGGAGGGCCGGGCACTCGGGGCGCGCATCGCCACCCGATCCGGACACCACGATCACGGCTGCACGGTCGTCCCCGCACGGAGCGCGCCGTCGAGGTCGTGGGCGGAACGGTCGGCCGGGCGTGGCGCCGACCACGTGGCTCTGGTACGTCCCGGCCGGGTCATCTTCGGGCAGGGGACGGCAGACTGTGGCCATGGCAACCAACAGCCCCCTCGGCGGACCCGGCGGCCCGACCGGCCTGAACGCCCTGCAGCTGCAGTTCCCCCAGTCGCTGGGCGTCTACGACGACTACGCCGCCGCGCAGAAGGCGGTCGACTTCCTCGCCGACCAGGAGTTCCCCGTCGAGAACTGCATGATCGTCGGCACCGACCTCAAGCAGGTCGAGCGGATCACCGGCCGGCTCACCACCGGCAAGGTCGCCCTCGGCGGAGGCCTGTCCGGCCTCTGGCTCGGCCTCTTCGTCGGCGTCATCTTCTCGCTGTTCGACGGCAAAGGCAGCGCGATCGTGACGATCCTGTCGACCGGGCTCTTCGGCATCGTCTTCGGCCTGGTCTGGGCCCTGGTGGGCTACGCCGCCACCCGCGGGCAGCGCGACTTCAGCTCGGTCAAGGTCGTGGTGGCGACCCGCTACGAGGTGCTCGTCGAGCACAAGCTCCTGCTGCGTGCCCAGGAGCTCCTGGGCCGGATGCCGGGCGGCCGTCCCAACCCGTTCGCCTGAGCCGGAGACCGCCGGTGCGCGGGCACCGGCCCCCACCCGCGTCGTACCCGACACAATATGGTCCCGATGAGCGCTCCTGCCGAGATCCACGCGATCGCCGACGCCTGCCTCGACGCTGCCGTCGAGCGGGATGCCGAGGTGAGCGCCGACCGGCGGGAGACGTTCGGGCTGCGGCTCGACCGCTACTGGGTCGACCTGCGCGACGCGCTGGTGATGATCCACCCCGACCCGGCGGTCTCGGGGCCGCTGCTCGAGCGGCTGGTGCGCCTGAGCGCGGCGTCGTACGCCGACCGGCCGGCCGACCTGCACCGGCTCGACCAGCAGCGGCTGCTGCAGCCGGACTGGCTCCAGCAGCCTGGGATGTTCGGCTATGCCTGCTACGCCGACCGGTTCGGCGGCTCGCTCAAGGGCGTCGCCGACCACCTCGACCACCTCGAGGACCTCGGTGTCACCTACCTCCACCTGATGCCGCTGCTGCAGCCGCGTGGGGGTGACAACGACGGTGGGTACGCCGTGCAGGACTACCGCGCGGTGCGCACCGACCTGGGCACGGTCGACGACCTGCGCGACCTCGCGACCACGCTGCGCGGCCGGGGGATCAGCCTGGTGATGGACCTGGTGCTCAACCACGTGGCCCGCGAGCACGCCTGGGCGGTGGGGGCCCGGGCCGGCGACGCGTCGTACCGCGACTACTTCCACGTGTTCCCCGACCGCACCGAGCCCGACGCCTACGAGCGCTCGCTGCCCGAGGTCTTCCCCGACTTCGCGCCGGGGAACTTCACCTACGACGACGACCTCGACGCGTGGGTGTGGACGACGTTCAACGAGTGGCAGTGGGACCTCAACTGGGCCAACCCCGCGGTGCTGTGCGAGTTCGCGGAGATCATCTTGTGGCTGGCGAACCTCGGCGTGGAGGTGCTCCGGCTCGACGCGATCGCGTTCCTCTGGAAGCGGCTGGGCACTTCCTGCCAGAACCAGCCGGAGGTCCACGCGATCACCCAGGCGCTCCACGCGGTGACCCGGATCGCCGCGCCGGCCGTGGCCTTCAAGGCCGAGGCGATCGTGGGGCCGCGCGACCTGGTGCAGTACCTCGGCTCCGGGCCGCACGCCGGCCGCGTCAGCGACCTGGCCTACCACAACAGCCTGATGGTGCAGACGTGGTCGATGCTGTCCGCGCGCAACGTCGTGCTGGCGCGACAGGCGCTGTCCTCGCTGCCCCCCACTCCGAGCACGGGCACGTGGATCACCTACGTGCGCTGCCATGACGACATCGGCTGGGCCATCGACGACGGCGACGCGTGGGCGGCCGGCGTCACCGGTGAGGGGCATCGGCGCTTCCTGTCCGACTGGTACTCCGGTGAGTTCCCCGGCTCGTGGGCCGACGGCCTGGTCTTCCAGCCCAACCTCGCCACCGGTGACCGGCGGATCAGCGGCACGACGGCGTCGCTGGCCGGGTTCCGCCCCGGGGCGAACCCGCCGGAGGTGGACGCCGCGCTGTCGCGCATCTTCCTGGCCCACGCAGTGGCGGCCGGATGGGGCGGTGTGCCGGTGGTCTGGAGCGGCGACGAGCTCGCCCAGCCCAACGACCCGTCCTGGGCCGACGAGCCCGGCCACGAGGACGACAACCGCTGGGCCCACCGTCCGCGCCTGGACTGGATGCGGGCCAAGGCCCGGGGCGACCTGCGGACCATCCCGGGCCAGGCGTTCGGCGGGCTGGCCCACCTCGCCCGCGTCCGCGCCTCGCTCCCCCAGCTCCACGCGTCTGCGCCCGCACACGTCGTACCGGACACCGACGACGGGATCCTGGCCACCGTCCGCCGCCACCCCAGCGGCATCTTCGTGGGCCTCTACAACGTCACCCCGGAGATCCGCGGATTCCGCCTCGATCAGCTGCACGCGCTCGGCGTCGCCCGCCCGTACGAGGCGCTGGGCGGCCATCGCCTCGAGGTCGGCGCCGACGGCGTACTCCTCCTCCCCGCCTACGCCGCCTGGTGGGTGGTCGAGGCGCCGGCCTGAGCTCGCGTCCCGTCGGGATCCCCGGCTGACCGGGGATGCCGTCACCTGTCAGGGGTTGCAACGCCTGACAAGCGCCAGGAGTGCCCCGGCGCTGTGACTGGAGTGGCGAGGGCCCCGGTCAGCCCGGCGTGCGGTCGCTGAGGACCTCGGAGGCCCGGAGCAGGTCCTTGCGGATCGCCTCGGGGGCGAACCGGCCGCTGACGGCAGCGGCAAGCTTGAACACCCCGTGCCCGATCAGCCGTCCCTCGGCGGTGAGCCGGCAGCCGTGGCCGGTCTTGACGAAGCGGAGGGTGAGTACGCCGTCGACGCCGCGCCAGGTGCCGGTCTCGGTGATCACGCGGTAGGGCACGAGCTCGGTGAGCTGCATCTGGGGCCGGACGCCCGCCTTGGTGACGTCGCGCCAGTGCATGCCGGCGTGCGGCTCGCCGGGATCGACGTCGGTGACGGCCCGCAGCGAGGACTGCCAGAGCGGACGGTTGCGCGGCTCGGCGAAGAAGCGGAAGAGGGTGCCGGGGTCTTGCGGCAGGTCGAGGGTGACGGTGAAGTCACTCATCTCGGCGTCCCTGCTTCCCGGGGTGGTTCACCACGTCTCCCCGGTGAGGGTCTCGAAGGCCTCGATGTAGCGCTCCCGGGTCAGCTCGACGACCGCCGGGGGCAGCGGCGGCGGAGCCTCGCCGGAGGCGCGGTCCCAGCCGGACTCGGGAGAGAGCAGCCAGTCGCGGACGATCTGCTTGTCGAAGGAGCGTTGGGACCGCCCGGGCTGCCATTCGGCTGCTGGCCAGAAGCGCGAGGAGTCGGGGGTCAGCACCTCGTCGGCCAGTACGACGGTGCCGTCGCCGCGCCGGCCGAACTCGAGCTTGGTGTCGGCCAGGATGATGCCGCGCTCCCGCGCGACCTCCTCGGCGGCGGCGTACACCGCGAGAGTGAGGGTGCGCAGGTCGGCGGCCGCGTCGTCGCCGATGGTGCGGACGACCGCGTCGTAGGAGACGTTCTCGTCGTGGCCGCCGAGGTCTGCCTTGGTGGCAGGCGTGAAGATCGGCTCCGGCAGCCGGCTGCCGTCCTCCAGCCCCGCCGGCAGCGGGATCCCGCAGACCTCCCCGGAGGCGCGGTAGTCGAGCAGGCCGGTCCCCGTCAGGTAGCCCCGGGCCACGCACTCGACGGGAAACATCTCCAGCCGCTCGCAGACGACGGCGCGGCCGGCCACCGAGGCCGGCACCTCGGTCGACAGGACGTGGTGGGGCACCAGGCCGGCCAGGCGCTCGAACCACCACAACGACATCCGGGTCAGGATCCGGCCCTTGTCCGGGATGGGCGTCTCGAGGATGAAGTCGAACGCCGAGATCCGGTCGCTGGCGACCATCAGCAGGTGGCCGTCGGGCAGCGCGTAGAGGTCGCGGACCTTGCCGGAATGGAGGTGGGTGGCGCCGTCGACGACGCGGGCGACGGTGGTCATGGGGCCGAGGGTACCGAGCCGGTCGGGGCCGCCGGTCATTACCTGACGTCGAAGGACCGCGTGCCGGTCGGCCGGGCCTCCATGACCGCCACCTGCCGCACGACGGCGTACGACGGCCCGCGGTGACACCAGGCCACGAGCGCGTCGACGGCGGCGCCGTCGCCCTCGAAATGACCCGCCACCGACTCGTCGGGCTCGTTGCGGATCCAGCCCACGACGCCGAGCCGCCGCGCCTCCTCCACCGCGTGGTAGCGGTAGGCGACCCCCTGCACCCGGCCGGTCACCTTCACCGACACCGCCTTCGTCATGCCTGCCAGCCTAGGGTCGGCTCCCCCGACGACCCTGGCTCAGAGGATCGAGCCCGGGGTGTACGCCGCGGCGGCCGGGTGGCGGGCGACGACCTGCTCCACGCGTCGTACGACGGCCTGGGTCTGCGAGCGGGCGGCGCCGGTGAACTCGACCGGCTCGAGGACCAGCCCCGCGATGTCGGCCCGGTCGAGGCCGAGCCGCGGGTCGGCCGCGAGCCGGTCGAACAGGTCGTTGTGGGCTCGGCCCTGACGCATCTCGAGCGCGACGGCGACCGCATGCTCCTTGATCGCCTCGTGTGCTATCTCGCGTCCGACGCCCGTCCGGACCGAGGCCATCAGCACCTTGGTGGTCGCCAGGAACGGCAGGTAGCGATCGAGCTCGCGCTGGATCACGGCCGGGAACGCCCCGAACTCGTCGAGCACGGTGAGGAAGGTCTGGAACAGCCCGTCGGTGGCGAAGAAGGCGTCGGGCAGCGCCACCCGGCGTACGACGGAGCAGGAGACGTCGCCCTCGTTCCACTGGTCGCCGGCGAGCTCGGAGACCATCGACAGGTGGCCGCGCAGGACGACGGCGAGACCGTTGACGCGCTCGCAGGACCGGGTGTTCATCTTGTGGGGCATCGCCGACGAGCCGACCTGGCCCTCCGCGAAGCCCTCGGTGACCAGCTCGTGCCCGGCCATCAGCCGGATGGTCGTGGCCAGGTTGGAGGGGGCGCTGACCAGCTGGACCAGCGCCGAGACGACGTCGAAGTCGAGCGAGCGGGGGTAGACCTGGCCGACGCTGTCGAGCACCCGGTCGAAGCCGAGGTGCCGGGCGACGCGCTGCTCGAGGTCGGCCAGTCTGGCCTCGTCGCCGTCGAGGAGGTCGAGCATGTCCTGCGAGGTGCCCATCGGGCCCTTGATCCCGCGCAGGGGGTAGCGGGCCAGCAGCTCCTCGACTCGATCGAGGCCCACCAGCAGCTCGTCGGAGACCGTCGCGAAGCGCTTGCCGAGGGTCGTGGCCTGGGCGGCGACGTTGTGGGAGCGGCCCGTCATCACCGTGGCCTCGTGCTCCGACGCCAGCCGCGCCAGGCGAGCCAGGGCCGCGACCGAGCGGTCGCGCACCAGCTCGAGCGACTGCCGGACCTGGAGCTGCTCGACGTTCTCGGTCAGGTCACGCGAGGTCATCCCCTTGTGGATGTGCTCGTGGCCGGCCAGCGCCGAGAACTCCTCGATCCGCGCCTTCACGTCGTGCCGCGTCACCCGCTCGCGCGCGGCGATGGACTCCAGATCGACGTCGTCCATGACCTTCTCGTAGGCCTCGACGACGCCGTCCGGTACGTCGACGCCGAGGTCGCGCTGGGCCCGGAGGACGGCGACCCAGAGCCGCCGCTCGAGGACGATCTTGTGCCCGGGCGACCAGATCGCAGCCAGGTCGGGCGCGGCGTACCGCGTGGCGAGGACGTTGGGGACGCTCACGACGGCAAGGCTAGCGACGCCGACAGCGCCAGCGGCTCGGCCCACCCCGCCGGTGGACGCCAGGTCTCCCAGCCCTCGTCCAGCGGCCAGGCGCCCGGATCGATCAGGTCGCGTCGGGCCTGATCGGCGATGTCGTGGATGACGGCGGCCTGCTCGGGGGTGCACCATCCGGCCGCGGCCGCGGCCTCGAGCTCGTCGGCGTCCTTGAGCCAGGTCTCCCCGTCCTCCACCCACAGGTCGAGGGTCAGGTCGCGGGTGTGGACGCGGGGGCTGCCGTCGGCGGGCCGCTCGTGGACGCGCTCGAGGTTGACGTAGTGACCCTCGAAGGAGCCGTCGTCGTCACGGAAGTACCAGACCGACCACGGCACGCCGGTCGGGGCGATCCGCAGCAGACCGGGCCCTCTCCAGGGTGCGACCGTCAGGTCGAACTCACCGGCCACGGCGAGCGCGTAGCGCTCCTCCAGGGAGCGGTCCCGGATCGCGCGGCCGTCGCGCGGCGCCGCCACCAGCCGTTCCGACCCGCTCGGCAGCCAGGCCACCAGCCCGCGCTCGTCGTCACGGACCACCAGGAGCACGTCGGCGCTGTGGCCGTAGTGCCAGGTCACGACCTGCCCGGGCTCGAGGTACGGCGGGCCGCCCGCGGGCCGCACCGGATCGTCGTACGCCGACCGACGCAGCGACCCGAGCACCGACAGGTCGGGTGCGACCTCACGCGGCGGCGAGGTCAGCCGGGTCATGGTGCCGCCGCTGTCGGTGACGGCCTGGTCCTCCCGAGAGGCTCCGGTCATCGGCCCGCGGCGATGTCGCGGCGCCACTGGGCGCCGGGGAAGGAGATCATCGCGACGCCCTCGTAGGCCTGGGCGCGGGCGTCGGCGACGTCGGCACCGACCGCGGTCACGGCCAGGACCCGGCCGCCGGCGGTGACGAGGTGGCCGTCGACCAGTGCGGTGCCCGCGTGGATCACGTCGACATGGGGGTCGTGGTCGAGGGTCTCGGTGCCCACGATGACGTCTCCCTTGGACGCGGTCACGGGGTATCCCTTGCTGGCCATCACGACGGTCACGGCGGCGCCGGGCTTCCAGGCAGGCGGAGGCACGTCGGCCAGGGTGCCGGCCGAGGCGCCGAGGAGGAGCGGTGAGAGGGGGGAGTCGAGCAGGGCCAGGATCGGCTGGGTCTCCGGGTCGCCGAACCGGGCGTTGAACTCCACCACGCGCAAGCCCCGCGAGGTCAGCGCCAGTCCGGCGTACAGCAGCCCCTGGAACGGCGTCCCGCGACGGGCCATCTCGTCGACGGTCGGCCGGATCACGGTGCGGGTGATCTCGTCGACCAGGTCGGGCGGTGCCCACGGGAGCGGCGTGTAGGCGCCCATGCCGCCGGTGTTGGGGCCTTCGTCACCGTCGAAGATGCGCTTGAAGTCCTGCGCGGGGAGCAGCGGGTACGCCGTGGTGCCGTCGGACTCGTTCCAGCTGCAGATCGCGAAGAGGCTCACCTCCGGGCCGTCGAGGTACTCCTCGACGATCACCCGCCCGCACGCCGCGGCGTGGTCGAGCGCCTCCTGGCGGTCGTCGGTGACCACGACGCCCTTGCCGGCCGCGAGGCCGTCGTCCTTCACGACGTACGGCGGGCCGAACTCGTCGAGCGCGCGCGCCACCTCGTCCGGGGTCGAGCAGGCATGGGCAGCGGCGGTCGGGACACCCGCGGCCGTCATCACCTCCTTGGCGAACGCCTTGGAGCCCTCGAGCCGGGCCGCCTCGACGGACGGCCCGAAGCACGCGATGCCTCCGGCCCGCACTGCGTCGGCCACTCCGGCGACCAGGGGTGCCTCCGGGCCGACGACGACCAGCCCGACGCCGAGGTCGGAGGCGAGCGCGGCGACGGCGGCGCCGTCCATCGGGTCGACGTCGTGGAGCGTGGCCACCTCGGCGATGCCGGGGTTGCCGGGGGCGGCGTGCACCGCCGTGACGGCTGGGTCGCGGGCGAGGGCCAGTGCCAGCGCGTGCTCGCGGCCGCCGGTTCCGATCACGAGGACGTCCACGCCGGTCACCCTACTGACGCACCGTCCCCCACGAGAGCCGCAGCCATCGGATCACGATGCCGATCGCGAAGACGGCCAGCCCCGCGACCACCGACCGCCAGGGGAGGGTGGCCACCAGCACCAGGCAGCCGGCACCTCCGAGCACCTGAAGACCGCGTGGGAAGCGGCGGGCGGCGGGGCCCTGCCGGTAGGCGGCGGCGTTCGCGACGAAGTAGTAGAGCAGCACGCCGAACGACGAGAAGCCGATCGCCCCGCGCAGGTCGGTGGTCAGCACGAGGACCACGACGATCGCGGCGACGCCGAGCTCGGCGCGGTGCGGCACGCGGTAGCGCGGGTGGACCGCATCGAGCCAGCCGGGCAGGTCACGCTCGCGGGCCATCGCCAGGCCGGTCCGCCCGAGGCCCGCGATGAGGGCGAGCAGGGCCCCGGCCGAGGCGAGGGCGGCTCCGATGCGGACGACCGGCACCGCCCAGGTCGCCGAGGTCGCACCGACCGCGCTGGCCACTGGCGCCGCCGAAGCGGCGGTGCCGAGCGGACCGAGCACGTGGAGGACGGCGACCGCGGTGACGGCGTACACGACCACGGCGCCGGCCAGCGCGAGCACGATCGCCCGCGGGATGACGCGGGCGGGCTCGCGCACCTCCTCGCCGAGAGTGGCGATCCGGGCATAGCCCGCGAAGGCGAAGAACAGCAGACCGGCCGACTGCAGCACGCCGTAGAGCCCGTACGACGCAGACCCGCGGGCGACGTCCCCGACCGGCACTCTCGAAGTGAAGCAGACCACGCAGGCGACCACCAGCGAGACCAGGACCAGCGACACCAAGACGCGCGTGAGCAGGGCCGTGCGGGTGACCCCGGCGCAGTTGACCAGGGCGAGGACGACCACCAGAACGGCGGCGACCGGACGCGCCCAGCCGTCGGGCGCGGCGTACGCCGCGAACGTCAGGGCCATGGCCGCGCACGAGGCGGTCTTGCCGACCATGAACCCCCAGCCGGCGAGGTAGCCCCACCAGTCGCCGAGCACCTCGCGGCCGTAGAGGTAGGTGCCGCCGGCGCGCGGGTACGCCGCGGCCAGCTGGGCCGAGGCGGTCGCGTTGCAATAGGCCACCACGGCCGCGATCGCCAGTCCGACCAGCAGCCCTGCACCGGCCGCCCGGGCGGCCGGCCCGTAGGCGGCGAAGACGCCGGCGCCGATCATCGAGCCGAGCCCGATGAAGACGGCGTCGCCGAGGCCAAGACGACGGTCCAGCGACACCTCCGACGAGGTCACGGCGGCCATCGAACTACATCGCCGCCGCGATGCGGCGACCGGCCTCGGCGATCTGCCCCTCGGTCGCCGGGGGCAGCACGCCCTCCCAGGCCATCAGCATCGGCCCGCTCATGTCGAGCCGGCCGAGGGGCCGCGGCACGAACCACACGTGGAAGTGCGCGCCGCCGTCGCCCCAGCGGTAGAGGTGGGCGCGCGCGACGTCGTCGAGCGACTCCACGGCACGCTCGACACGGCCGCAGACGGCGCCGAACGTCGCCGCCACGTCGGCCGGCATCTCGGCGAAGGAGTCGAAGTGGGCACGCGAGGCGAGCCAGACCGAGCCGGGCAGTCCGGTCTGGCCCGGGTTGTGCAGCGTCCAGGTCTCGTCGGACCAGATCAGGTTGTGGTCCGAAGCGTCGCTGCAGGGGAAGCAGGGCTCACCGCCGGGCTCGCCCCGGCGCGGCGGCTCGGGGACGACGAGGGCAGGAGAGTCGATCAGGGTCAGGGGTTCGGCGTACGGAAGAGTCATGGGTCGAGCGTCCGACGATCGGTCGGTCGCGGCCTGACCGCGGTTGCCGACCGCGATCAAGTCAGCCGTACGACGCGTCAGCCGCGGGCGACGCCCTGCCTGCGCCTCACGGACTCGGCGTAGGCCAGCGGGCGGTACCGCAGGATCGGGTCGTCGGAGAGCTCGAGCCCGTCGATGATCCGGGTCGGGTCGAACACCACGACCTCGTCGCCCTGTTCCGGGTCGTCGACCGGCGCCTTCACCGCGACCCGGCCCGCCACGAAGTTGCGCGGGTGGTCCCACACGGACACCGCCGAGTGGGGGTCGTCGCCCTCGCCGGCCAGCTGCACGTGGAGGTCGAACTCGACCGGTCCGCGACCGAGGCGGGCGACGATCTCGTCGCGGAGCCGGTCGGGACCGGAGAAGGTCTCGGGCAGCCGGTCGGCCTCCGTGGCGATCGGGTGCATCTCGTAGCGCACCCACCTCCGTCGGTCGTCGGCGTCCCGCCAGCCGTAGGCGTGGATCGGGAAGTAGGGGATCTCGGCGTAGCTGACCGGCTTCGGGAGTGCATCGCGGCGCATCCCCTCCAGCAACGGCCGGATCGTGCGGGGATGGCGGGCCATGAACAGCGGGAGCTTCCACTGGTGGACGGCCGGCTCGGCCATCTGCACGAAGACCGCCGGGTCGTCGGTCGGGAACCGTGGCGAGGTCTGGCAGAGCAGGTCGGTGTCGCCCGCGGAGGTGTGGAACTTCAGAGCCATCCCCCGGATGTCCGGCTTGCCGTCGGGCCAGACCGAGGTGCCCGCGCCGTTGGACCAGCGGACCAGGACCGGCGTCGCCGTCCCGTCGAGGTGCTGGGCCCGGCACAGGGCCGTCGCCTCGGGGGTGGCGGTGAACGTGCCCTCGTAGAAGGCACCCTTGGCATGAGCCGCTCGGTAGCCCGGCGGCGGCGTGAACGGAGCACTCAGCTGGTCGATGGCCTGCTCCGGACTGATCATGCGCGGAGCGTAACCCTCAGTCGTGCGGGACCTCGACGGTCTGCTCGCGACCGGGACCGACGCCGACGCCCCAGATGCGGGTGCCGGACATCTCCTCGAGCGCGCGGACGTAGGCCTGGGCGTTGGCCGGCAGGTCGGCGAACCGGCGGCAGCCGGAGATGTCCTCCCACCAGCCGTCGAGCCGCTCGTAGACCGGCTTCGCGTGGTGGAACTCGGTCTGCGTCATCGGCATCTCGTCGTGCCGGACCCCGTCGACGTCGTAGGCCACGCAGACCGGAACCTTCTCCCAGCTCGACAGGACATCGAGCTTGGTCAGGAACAGGTCGGTCAGCCCGTTGACCCGGGACGCGTAGCGCGCGACCACGGCGTCGTACCAGCCGCAGCGGCGGTCGCGCCCGGTGGAGACCCCCACCTCGCCGCCGATCTTCCAGAGCTTCTCGCCGTTCTCGTCGAACAGCTCGGTCGGGAACGGGCCCGAGCCGACGCGGGTCGTGTAGGCCTTGATCACCCCGATGACCCGGTCGATGCGGGTCGGGCCGACCCCGGCGCCGGTGCAGACCCCACCGGCAACGGCGTTGGACGACGTCACGAAGGGGTAGGTGCCGTGGTCGACGTCGAGCATGGTGGCCTGGGCACCCTCGAAGAGCGCGGTCCTGCCCTCGTCGAGCGCGTCGTTGAGCAGCAGGGAGGTGTCGGCGACCATCGGCCGCAGCCGGTCGGCGTAGGCCAGGAGCTCCTCGACCACCGCGTCGACGTCGACCGCACGTCGGTTGTAGACCTTGGCCAGCACCTGGTTCTTCAGGTCGAGGCTGGCCTCGACCTTGGCTCGCAGGATCTTCTCGTCGAACAGGTCGGCGACCCGGATGCCGACGCGGGCGACCTTGTCGGCGTACGTCGGGCCGATGCCGCGCCCGGTCGTACCGACCTTGTTCGCGCCGAGGAAGCGCTCGGTGACCTTGTCGATGGTCTCGTGGTAGGACGCGATGACGTGGGCGTTGGCGCTGACGACCAATCGGGTGACGTCGACCCCGCGGGCGGCCAGGCTGTCGAGCTCGCGGAACAGCGCCTCGGGCGAGACCACGACGCCGTTGCCGATCACCGCTGTGCAGCCGGGGGTGAGGATGCCGCTGGGCAGGAGGTGGGTCGCGAACTTCTCGCCGTCGACGACGATGGTGTGGCCGGCGTTGTGGCCACCGCTGGTGCGGACGACGTAGTCGATCTGCTCGGTGGTGGCGAGCAGGTCGGTCGCCTTGCCCTTGCCCTCGTCACCCCACTGGGCTCCGAGCACCACGATCGCGGGCATCGCGGGACCTCCACTGCTCACGACGGGGTCGGCCGGCGGGCCTCGGGCGGTCGCGACCATACCCCACCGGGGAAGCCCGGGAGGTCTCTGCATCGGTAGGGTCCGCCCCGTGGACCCCCTCCTCGTCATCACGAACGCCGACGCCGGCACGGCCGACGAGGAGTACCTCGAGACGGCCCTGGCCATCCTGCGCGAGTCCTGCTCGGTGGAGGTGCAGGCCACCTCGAAGCCGGGTGAGCTCGACGGCGTCCTCCAGCGCGCGGCCTCCCGCCGGATCGTGGTGGCCGGCGGCGACGGCAGCCTGCACGCCGTGGTCGCCGCGCTCCACCGCCGGCACGACCTCACCGACGCCGTCGTCGGGCTGATCCCGATGGGCACCGGCAACGACTTCGCCCGCTCGCTGGAGATCCCGCTCGACGTCGCGGAGGCGGCCCGGGTCGTCGTCGAGGGCGAGGTGCGTCCGATGGACCTGATCGTCGACGAGCTCGGCGAGATCGTGGTCAACAACGTGCACATCGGCGCCGGCGCCCAGGCCAGCCGCCGGGGCGCCCGCTGGAAGGAGCGCCTGGGCTCGGTCGGCGTCGGCCAGCTGAACCTCGGCAAGCTCGGCTACCCGATCGGGGCCCTCCTCGCAGCCTTCCACCCGCCCAGTGTCCACATGCACGTCGAGGTGGACGGCAAGGTCGTCACCGACGTCGACCGGCCGGTGCTGATGGTCTCGGTCGGCAACGGCGCCCACGTGGGCGGCGGCACCGAGCTCACCCCCGAGGCCGACCCGCGCGACGGCAAGGTCGACGTGATGATCAGCCACGCCGTGGGGCCGGCGGCCAAGGTCGGCTATGCCCTGCACCTGAGCCGCGGGGACCACCACCTCCGCGACGACGTGCAGTACCACCGGGCGACCCAGGTCGCGGTCTCCGGCGACGAGTTCTGGATCAGCGCCGACGGCGAGATCAGCGGTCCGGAGCGGCAGCGCACCTGGCACGTCGAGCCGGGGGCCTACTCGTTCATCCTGCCAAGCGCACAGCCGGGCCCGAGGGACGAGGACGCGGCGTGAGTGCGCGCAGATCGAGCGAGCGCACGGCCGAGCCCGCGAGGACGTGACCGCGAGTCGAAGTCCGGCGACGGTGCCTGGCGCGGCGGGCGGGGTTGCCCTTGGTCTCGACAAGACCGCACCGCTCACAGCCAGCCGCGTCGTACCGCCTCGGCGCCGGCCTGGAACCTGGTGTCGGCCCCGAGCTCGATCATCAGGTCGGAGATCCGGCGACGCACGGTGCGCAGGCTCATCCCCATCGTGCGGGCGATCTGCTCGTCCTTGGCCCCCGCGCGGAGCTGGCGGAGGATGAACGTGCGCTCGGTGCGGTTGGCGCCGGACATCTCGCCGATCGGAACGCCGCGTTCCCAGTAGAGCTCGAACAGCAAGGTCAGCGCGGCGACCAGGGCCCCCTGCCGCACCAGCAGACGGGGAGAGTCGGAGAAGCCCAGCGGCTCGGGCACGATCGCGTGCGTTCCGGTGATCACGAACAGCCGGGTCGGCAGGTCGTCGATCAGCCGCACCTCCTCCCCTTCCTCGACCCGCACCTGGAGGGTCTCCGGCGCCTCGTGAAGGGCGCGCAAGGGGTAGACCGCGCGGGAGCGGCGGCCCGAGGCGACGGCGCGGCCGACGACCCGTGAGATCGCCGACTCCCGGGGCATCGACCAGGTGTCCGGGCGCAGGAAGAGCAGGTCGCCGCCGGTCTGCTCGATGATCTCGGTGAGCAGGGTCAGCGGGTTGCCGCCGGCGCTCACCTCGCCGTCGAGCGCATGTACGTCGTCCACCTGGCCCGGACCCGGACGCGATCCCGCCGCGACCAGGAGTGGGACCGCCCGCGCCAGGTCGTCGAGGCGGACCTGCACGAGGTCGGCGTTCGCGGCCTCGCGGGCGATCGCGGCCGAGAGGATGTCGGCGGTGCGGAGCACGGTGACGTGGCCGTCCTCCAGCATCACGATGCCGTGCCGGATCAGCCCGGCCAGGGCCTGTGGCACCTCGACGCGGCCGATGCCGAGCGCAGCCGCGACGTCGGCCACCGGTGCACCGGAGAGGGGGAGCACCTGCTGGTAGCGCCGCTCGTCGGCCGGGCTCACGCCCAGCGTCGACAGCACGGACTCCGCGCGTCTCCTCGGCGCCATGGTGGCATGTTAGTGCCACTGACCACCGATACCGCGGCTTGGAGCGATCCAATGGCCATAATCGGCCACGACGAGCGATCTCTCTGGTCGCCGGCCGGCACACATCGGGGGATGCTCCGGCCACCTCGTCACGAGGGCGCCGCCATCCGTGGTCGGCGCCCTCCGTCCTTCGGGGGCGGGTCCCGATTTCTCATGGCCGGTCATCGAGTCGGGTCGGCGACCCGCCGCGCGGTAGCGTTCTGGCCCGTCCCGGACCACCGACCACCCCCGCAGGAGCGTCTCGATGTCCCGATCCACGCCGCACCGCGAGCCCCACGACTGGGTGACCCGCGCCGCCGACGACGCGATCCGGCACCACGAGAAGTCGGGGGCCACCGGGCCGGTCACGTGCTCCTCCGGAGCCTCGCCGTCCGGGCGGGTCCACCTGGGCAACCTGCGCGAGTTCCTGATGCCCCACTTCGTGGCCGACGAGCTACGGCGCCGTGGCGTCCCGGTGCGCCACCTGCACGTGTGGGACGACTACGACCGCTTCCGCAAGGTGCCCGCAGGCGTCGACCCGTCGTGGGCCGACCACATCGGCCGGCCGCTGACCGCTGTCCCCGACCCCTGGGACTGCCACGCGTCGTGGTCCGACCACTTCAAGGAGCCCCTGGTCGCGGCGCTCCACGAGCTCGGGGTCGACATGGAGGAGATCTCCCAGACCGAGCGCTACCGCGCCGGGGTCTACCGCGAGGAGGTGCTGCGCGCCGTACACCATCGGGCCGAGATCGACGCCGTGCTCGCCCAGCACCGCACCAAGCGACCGGCTGTCTCCGAGGCCACCGGCGACGCCGCCGGCGAGCACGCCGCCCAGGAGGCCGAGGCGATGGCCGAATCGGTGGCCCACGACGACGAGGGCGACCGACGAGGGCGAGAGCGGGGTGGGCTACTTCCCGTTCAAGGCCTACTGCCGCGACTGCGGGCGCGACACCACGACCGTCACGTCGTACGACGACGACACCACCGACCTGACCTACACCTGCTCGGTCTGCGACTACCACGGCACCACCAACCTCGCCACCCAGGACGAGGGCAAGCTGGTCTGGAAGGCCGACTGGCCGATGCGCTGGGCCTTCGAGCACGTCGACTTCGAGCCCGCGGGCATGGACCACGCGACGCCCGGGTCGTCGTTCACGGTGGGGCACGAGCTGGTCGAGACGGTGTGGGACTACCCGAGGCCGGCGTGGTTCGGCTACGGCTTCGTCGGGTTCGCCGGGGTCCAGAAGATGTCGTCGTCCGCCGGCGGCGCTCCGACCGCCGAGGACGCCCTGCGGGTGCTCGAGCCCGGGATCCTGCGCTGGCTCTACGTGCGCCGGCAGCCGAAGCAGACCTTCGACATCGACTTCGGGCCCGAGGTCGTCCGGCTGTACGACGAGTGGGACGCGCTCGCGCGCAAGGCGGCCGACCCGGAGAAGCGCGATGCCCAGGTGCTCGCCTACGACCGGGCGTCGGCGACCCAGACCGCGGGGCGGCTGCCTGCGCCCGAGGTCGTCGTACCGTTCCGGACGCTGGCGTCCGTGGCCGACGTGACCGCCGGCTCGGCGGACCAGATCAGCCGGATCATCTCCCACCTCGGCCACGCCCACGACTCGGTCGACCAGCTCGAGCCGCGGCTGTCGCGGGCGATGGCGTGGACGGCGGAGTTCGTGCCGCCGGCCGACCGGACGACCGTGAGGCCGGAGCCGGACGCAGCGGCGATCGAGGCCCTCACCTCACGCGAACGCGAGTGGGTCTCGCTCCTGCTCCAGGGGCTCCAGGGCGACCTCGAGCTCGAGCCGGTGACCGCCCTCGTCTACGGCGTGCCCAAGCTCGCCCGAGGGCTCTCGCTCGACGACGTGCCGACCGACGAGGTGAAGGCCGACCAGAAGGAGTTCTTCCGGCTGCTCTACCACCTGCTCGTCGACGCCGAGCGCGGCCCGCGGCTGCCGACGCTGATCGTCGCGCTGGGCACCGAACGGGTGCGGACGCTCCTGGGTGCCTAGCCCAGCAGCGCGTCGTACGCCGCGGGGCTGGAGTCGCGGAGGAACTCCGAGCAGCGCTGCCACTCGGCGTCCTCGCCGATGGCGCGGGCGCTGAGCGCGAGGAGGGCGAGGCTCCGGAGGAAGCCACGGTTGGGCTCGTGCTCCCACGGCACCGGGCCGTGGCCCTTCCAGCCGTTGCGGCGCAGCAGGTCGAGGCTGCGGTGGTAGCCGACCCGGCTGTAGGCGTAGACGGTCACGTCGTCGGCGCCCTGCTCCTGCGCCTGGCCCGCCAGGGCCGCCCAGGCGGCAGGCGACTCCGGGTGACGTCGTACGACGGCGCCGGGCGTCTCGCCCGCAGCGAGGTCGGCGTCGGCCGGGTCTGCGGGCAGGCGGGTCTGCGGCGGCTGGGCCATCAGATCGACGTGACTCATGAGGTCATCCTGCCCGCAGGGGAATCGTTGTCGACGGCCGGGTGTTGACTGCTCTCGTGGCTTCCCAGACTCCGACCCGCGACCAGGTCCCCGCTGACGTCCGCCCGTGGCCCGCACTCTTCGCGTTGTGTCTCGGGTTCTTCATGATCCTGGTGGACACCACGATCGTGAGCGTCGCGACCCCGGCGATCATCAGCGACCTCCACGCCGACGTGAACAGCGTCGTCTGGGTGACCAGCGCCTACCTGCTGGCCTACGCCGTGCTGGTGCTGATCACGGGGCGGCTCGGTGACCGGTTCGGCCCGAAGAACCTCTACCTGCTCGGTCTGACCGTCTTCACCCTGGCGTCGCTGTGGTGCGGGCTGACCCACACCATCGAGATGCTCATCATCGCCCGGGTCGTGCAGGGTGTCGGCGCCGCGCTCCTGACGCCGCAGACGATGTCGGTGATCACCCGGATCTTCCCCTCCGACCGTCGCGGCCAGGCGATGGCGCTCTGGGGCGCCACCGCAGGTGTCGCCACGCTGGTCGGCCCGATCCTGGGCGGCATCCTCGTCGCCGCGTTCGGCTGGGAGTGGATCTTCTTCATCAACCTCCCCGTCGGCGTGATCGGCTTCGTGCTCGCCGTGCGCCTGGTGCCGACCCTGCCCACCCACACCCACAGCTTCGACTGGCTCGGCGTCGCGCTGAGCGGTCTCGGGATGTTCTTCCTGGTCTTCGGCATCCAGCAGGGCCACAAGTACCACTGGAACGCCTGGGTGGTGACCTCGATCGCCGCCGGGCTGGTGCTGTTCGCCGCCTTCGTGTTCTGGCAGGCCGTCAACCGGCGCGAGCCGCTCGTGCCGCTGCGGCTCTTCGGCGACCGCAACTTCTCGATCTCCAACTTCGCGATCTCGACGATGTCGTTCACGGCCACGGCCATGGGCTTCCCGATCATGATCTACGCCCAGCTGGTGCGCGGCGACTCGCCGCTGGTCGCCTCGCTGCTGCTGGTCCCGATGGCGGTGATGTCGATCATCCTGGCGCCGATCGTCGGGCGTTTCACCGACCGGGTGCACCCGCGGATCCTCACCGGAGCGGGGTTCGCCATCACCGCGGTCGCGATCTACCTGCTCTCCCAGAGCCTGACCGCCACCGGCTCGGTCCTCCCGATCCTCGGCTCGATGGCGCTGCTGGGCGTCGGCATGGCCGGCATCTGGGCGCCGCTGGCCGCGACCGCGACGCGCAACCTCCCGATGAACCTGGCCGGCGCCGGCTCCGGCGTCTACAACGCCACGCGCCAGGTCGGCGCGGTCCTGGGATCGGCCGCGATCGCCGTACTCCTCGACGCGCGGCTGGCCGCACACGGCCTCTCCGGCGGCCAGCGGGCCGACACCGGCGTGGTCCAGCAGCTGCCTGCGATCGTTCGCGCGCCGTTCAGCGAGGCGATGTCGGAGACCCTCCTGCTCCCCGTCGGCGTCCTGCTGCTGGGGCTGGTCTCGGTGATGTTCTTCCAGCTGCCCCGCCACCTCGCCGCCCAGCGCACCGCGACCGTTGCCGGGTCCGAGCAGGCTCCCCCCGCAGCAGCCCCCACCCCGGTCCTCGACTGACCTCTCCCCCGCCCGTTGACGGCGGGCGGCGACTCTTGTGTAACCGACCTTTGGGGCGCGACACGCCGTGCCACAGAGGGTGGCAAGACGCCCGAAGGGTCGGTTACACAAAGGCGCCCTGAGTGAGGTGCGCCGGAAGCCCGAGTCAGTCAGAGGGGAGGTACGGCGCGAGGTCCTCGATGGCGCTGCCCCACAGCGCCGTGGTGGCGTCGTACTCCCGGCGCAACCGGGCCTTGGCAACCTCGCGCCGACGGCCCCAGAAGTCCGCCCAGGTGATGCGGGACATGCCGAGTCGGAAGCCGCAGAGCCAGTCCTGCCGTTCCTTCTCGGCCGCGACTACGTCCTCGGGCGGTCTGTCCGCCGTGCCGCCACGCTCGGGCGGTCGCAGCTTGACCAACCCGTCGAACTCGAAGAGGTGCCGCCCGACGCGGAGGTCGACGCGGGCTGATCGCGTGGCGTCGCGGAGCTCGAACTGGGTCTGGACCTGGCCGATCCCGATCTCGTTGAGCAAGATGCGGGCCAGGGACTCGCCGATCGACTCGGCTCCCGGGTCGGAGAAGGCCAGAGCGTCGTCCGCGATGCTCACGAACGGCCAGTGCCACATCGGCCGCCGCGCCCCCTCGAGCTCGGAGAGCGACACTCCTCGCCGTCGAACCGCATCGACCGCACACACGCCCGCCGCGAACCCGTTCTCGCGGGCGATGTCGAGGGCCGTGCGAGCCAGCCCGAGGGTCGGCAGGCCCTCGACCACGACCACCTCGGACGGGTCGAATCGCGCATGGTGGTGCTTCACGCCGTTGCGCACGCGAGCGCGCGGCGCGCCGGACTGCGTGAGGTGGACGAGACCGTCGCGGGGGCTGAGATGGGGAAGGTCGTGCACCACGGCAGCCGATGAATGGCTCACCACGTGGGGGCGCCGCGCAGCGCCGTACGCCGCCCTCACCTGCAGCAATGGCCGGCCATGCCATTCATCGAGAGCCGCCCAGAGCTCACGAGGGGCGTAGCAGCCGCGGCGAACCGTGACCCAGACGCCGCTCCTGACCAGCCACTTCACGTCGTGAGCCGAGAGTCCTTGTGCGAGGGCATCCGCCCTGGTGATGAGTCCACCCGCGGGCAGGCTGAGTCGGCGTACAGCCGGTCGGGACTCCAGTCGCTCCATGCCTCGACGATGGCCACGCGCGACACCATCCGCGGGCCGCCCTACTCGCCCTGTGGATGCGCCCAGCGCAAACGCCGGCTGGGGATGGTTTCCGGGCTCGTGAGGGCGCCCTTCGAGCTGTGTAACCGACCCGTCGGGCACGACACGCCGTGCCCCAAGGGGCGACAAGTTGCCCGAGGGGTCGGTTACACAACCAACAGCCCGCTAGGAGGGGTCAGCCGAGGGTGTGGCCCGTGGCGCTGAGGTTCTTGCAGGCCTCGACGACGCGGGCGGACATGCCGGCCTCGCCGGCCTTGCCCCAGGCGCGCGGGTCGTAGACCTTCTTGTTGCCGACCTCGCCGTCGATCTTGAGCACGCCGTCGTAATGCTTCAGCATGTGGTCTGCGACCGGGCGGGTGAAGGCGTACTGGGTGTCGGTGTCGACGTTCATCTTGACCACGCCGTACTTCACCGCGTCGGCGATCTCCTGCTCGGTCGAGCCCGAGCCACCGTGGAAGACCAGGTCGAGGGGCAGCGAGCCCGGGCCGAAGCCTGCGGCGGTGCCGTACTTCTCGATGATCGCGTCCTGGGCGGTCTTGAGGATCTCGGGGCGGAGCTTGACGTTGCCCGGCTTGTAGACGCCGTGCACGTTGCCGAAGGTCAGCGCCGTCAGGTAGCGGCCCTTGTCGCCGAGACCGAGGGCCTCGACGGTGTCGAGGGCGTCCTGGGGGGAGGTGTAGAGCTTCTCGTCGATCTTGCCCTCGACGCCGTCCTCCTCGCCGCCCACGACGCCGATCTCGACCTCGAGGATGATGTGTGCGGCCGCGCACTTCGCGAGCAGCTCCTGGGCGATCTCGAGGTTCTCCCCGAGCGGTACGGCGGACCCGTCCCACATGTGCGACTGGAACAGCGGCGCCTCGCCGCGCGCGACCCGCTCGGCACTGATGTCGATCAGCGGACGGACGAAGCCGTCGAGCTTGGGCTCGGGGCAGTGGTCGGTGTGCAGCGCGACGTGGATCGGGTAGTTCTTGGCGACCTCGACGGCGTACGTCGCGAACGCGACCGACCCGGTCACCATGTTCTTCACGGCCGGACCGGAGAGGTACTCCGCGCCACCGGTCGAGATCTGGATGATCCCGTCGGACTCGGCGTCGGCGAACCCTTTCAGCGCTGCGTTGAGGGTCTGCGACGACGACACGTTGATCGCCGGGAACGCGAAGCTCTTCTCCTTCGCGGTGTCGAGCATCTGGGCGTAGATCTCGGGGGTGGCGACGGGCATCTGTGACTCCTCACGAACCGGTGTTCCAACGCGTTCCACCCTAGTGCCGCCGCCCGACACGCCGGTCGGGACGTTCGGCCCTTAGTCAGGGCCCTCCGGCGCGACGCGGCCCCTTCGGCAGGGCGGGTCTGTGGCACCATGCGCCGGCCGGAGTGCTCGGGCCGCCCTGGCCGCCTCCCTGGTCACCGCCCTCTCGGCCGCCCTGCTGACGTCGTACGCCGCTGCCCAGGCCGCAGGGTCCAACCGGCCCGCCGTGGGCGAGTGCCGTGCCTTGCGGTTCGGCCAGATCAGTGACCGGTCCGACACCTCCGCCCCGATCGCGTGCAGCAGCGCCCACACCGACCGGGTCATCAAGGTGGCCGACCTGCCGAGCCGCTGACTTCGTTGCGACACCAGGCATGTCTAGGCTGTGGACGCCGAGGCCACAGTGTTCGACCGGAACCACCCACCTGGGCACGAGCCACACGTCACGAGGGGAAGACCATGCGACTCACCCGACTGCTCGCCGTCGTCATGACGGCCGCGCTGCTGAGCGCCGCACTCGCCACGCAGGTTGCCGAGGCCAACCAGCGGTGGAGCGGCAGCCAGCCGTCCGTGGGCCAGTGCCGGAAGCTGACGACCTCCTTGATCGAGGACCACGCCAGCAACACCACCTCCCCGATCTCGTGCAAGCGGGCCCACAACTCCCGCGTGATCGCCGTACGCCAGCTCCCCACGGGCGTGACCTGGGGCGACCTCTCGACCGACACCAAGCTCCACAACATGGCGGTCAGCCTCTGCTACCCGGCGTTCCAGGCAGCGCTCGGCCAGAACAACGCGGTCCGCGACCGCACGGCGTACACGTGGTTCTACTTCGTGCCCACCAAGAGCCAGCGCGCGGCGCACCAGCGCTGGTTCCGCTGCGACCTCGGGCTCCAACACGCCACCCAGTACGCCGTCCTCCCGACCGACCACGTGCCGGCGCTGAGGGACGCGACCCCCTCCAACAACGTGGCGCGCTGCCTGCGCCTGGTGAACGGGCACTACCTCACCACCTCCTGCAGCACCGCTCACGCCTACCGCTCGGCGGGGACCTTCGGGGTCGCCAAGAAGAGCTACCCCGGCGAGACCGCGCTGCTCCAGCAGGGCCGCTCCCGCTGCCCCCGGATCGTGGCCACCGACACCAACTTCCGGTGGACCTGGAACAGCCAGCCCATCTGGAACCGGGGGCACAACCACATCGTGGTCTGCTACAAGCACTCGACCAAGTGACCGGCAAGTGACCGGCAAGTGACCGGCAAGTGACCGGGTCGCGCCAGGGTGCGTGTCTCGATCCGGCGCTGCCGCGCCCCAGGCGCTCCGAATCGAGAGACCTGGCCTAGCCGCGCCAGGCCGCTTCGTCGGCCAGGTCTGCGTGCGCTCGTACCCACGAGTGCATGGCGATCGCCGCGGCCGCCGACGCGTTGATCGAGCGCGTGGAGCCGAACTGCGCGATCGAGAAGGTCCCGTCGCAGACCTGCCGGGCGGCCTCGGACAGTCCGGGGCCCTCCTGGCCGAACAGGAAGCACACCCGCCGGGGCATCTCCATCGTCTCCAAGTGGTCCGAACCCGGCAGGTTGTCGATGCCGAGCAGCGGGACCGGCCCCTGGGGCAGGCCGTGGAGGTACGACGCGAGGTGGGCCGCAGTGGGGTGGTGGCGCACGTGCTGGTAGCGGTCGGTGACCATCGCGCCGCGGCGGTTCCACCGTCGGTTGCCGACGATGTGCACCTCGGCGGCCAGGAACGCGTTGGCGGTGCGCACGATCGTGCCGATGTTGAAGTCGTGCTGCCAGTTCTCGATCGCCACGTGGAAGTCGTGCCGACGGGTGTCGAGGTCGGCCACGATCGCCTCGAGCCGCCAGTAGCGGTAGCGGTCCACGACGTTGCGGCGGTCGCCCCCGGCGAGCAGCCCCTCGTCGTACTGCTCGCCCAGGGGCCACGGCCCCTCCCACGGTCCCACCCCGACCTCGGTGGCCCCGTAGGGCATCGGGTCGTACGGCGCGCGCTCCGGCTCGGGCCCGGGCTCGTGCTCGTCGTTGACCATGCTCAGAACGCGGTGACGGTGGCCGGTGCCCGCTGGGGCCGGGTCAGGGCCCGCACCAGCGCCGTGGCGCCGTGGCGGCGTGAGGCCAGTCCGGTGAGCAGGGCGAGCACCGGCTCGGTCGCCGCGAACGGGAACTCCGGCGTCTCGAGCCCGACGCTGGCCGCAAGGTCGTCGGAGTGGACGACGATCTCCATCATCCGGGTCAGGAGGAAGTCGTCCGCGGTGAGGGACCAGCCCTGCCAGGGGATCAGCACCGACCCGTCGCGCCCGGTGGCGAGCAGCGTGTCCACCGCCGGGGCGAGGTCCTCGACCAGGGCCCGCAGGACGCCCACACCCTCTGCGGCGAGCTCCTCGCTACCCCGCGCGATGCTCGTGTTCGCCTCGTCGTCGAGCGCGTCGTGCACCCACGCGGCTCGCTGGTAGTGCTCCCAGACGGTGATCGGGGCGTCCCCCACCGGAGCGGCGAGCAGGCGGACGGCGTTGTCCCACTGGGACACCAGGTGTCGGGCGAGCGCGCCCACGGTCATCCCCGTGCAGGCGCTCTCGTCGGTCCAGTGCTCCTCGACCTCGGGCCGCAGGGCGAGGTCGGCAGCGATCCGCGTGGCCGCGGTGAACGCAGCGGTCCGGTGAAGGTGCACGAGGATCAGGCTACGGACAGAGACCCTGTATAGGCTCGCGACGTGACCGGCCTGCACACGATGCTCCTGGGGATCCCGTGGATGGATCCCAACTGGCTTCTCGACCATTTCCACACCGAGTTCGTCTGGGTCAGCCTGGTCATCGTCTTCATCGAGTGCGGGCTGCTGTTCCCGTTCCTGCCCGGCGACACCCTGCTGTTCGCGTTCGGGCTGTTCCTCGCCACCGACCAGCTCAACCTGACCACGGGACCCAACTGGCTCGAGCTGCTCATCGGGATCACCGCCTTCGTGGTCGCCGCCTTCTTGGGCAACGTCGTCGGCTACGAGATAGGCCGGGCGATCGGGCATCCGGTCAGACGTCACGACGGCAAGATCATCAAGAAGGCCTACATCGACCGGACCGTCGAGTTCTTCGAGAAGCACGGCAGCTCGGCACTGGTGATCGGCCGCTTCGTACCGTTCGTGCGCACCTACGTCACCCTCGTGGCCGGCGTCAGCGAGATGCCACGCGTGAAGTTCTGGCTGTGGAGCCTGGTCGGGGCCGCGCTCTGGGTGACCACCTTGGTCTGCGCGGGCTTCTTCCTGGGTAGCGCATTCCCGGGCCTCGGCTCCAAGCTCGACCTGGTGATCCTGGGTCTTCTCGCGGTGTCGGTGATCCCGGTCGCCTACGAGTGGTGGAAGCACCGTCGCCAGGAGGCGACCAGCTGACCGGAGCGAGGACGCTCGCGTCAGCCGCGGACGGCGTCCAGGTCGGCCTTGGTGAGCACCGCCCGGATCTCGAGCCCGACGTCGGCCAGAGGGTTGTCGTCACCCGGTGAGCGGTCGATCGCACAGACCACGGTCTCGACGACCGCGCCCGCCGCACGCAGGGCGTGGGTCGCGTCGCGGACCGCGCCACCGGTCGTGATGACGTCCTCGATCAGCGTCACCCGCCGGCCGCCCACGTCGGGACCCTCGGCGAGCTTGCAGGTGCCGTAGGTCTTGGCCTGCTTGCGCACGAACAGCGCCGGCAGCTTGGCCTGGGCGCTCACGATCGTCGCGATCGGGATGCCGCCCATCTCCAGCCCGCCGAGCAGGTCGGTGTCGCCGGGCAGGAGCGGCACCATCGCGGCCGCCACCCGGGCGAGCAGGTCGGGGTCGGTCTCGAAGAGGTACTTGTCGAAGTACTCGCTCGCCACCTGACCCGACCTGAGGGTGAACTCCCCCGTGAGCCGGCAGCGGGCGTCGACGTCGCGCGCCAGATCCACATCCATGTGGCTACTCTCGCAGCATGTCTGGCAGCAAGCGCATCCTGGTCATCGGGGGTACCCGGTTCGTGGGTCATGCGATGGCCGAAGCGGCCCTCGCGGCGGGACACGACGTCACCCTCCTCCACCGCAACCCGACCGCCGAGCTCTCCGGCGCCACCCATCTCCTCGCCGACCGCGACGGCGACCTGTCGGTGCTCGCCGACAGCCGCTGGGACGCCACGATCGACGTGTGCGCCTACGTGCCGTCGCAGGTACGCCGGCTGCACGAGGCGCTGGGCGACAGGGGCGGACACCACCTGTTCGTCTCGACGGTCTCGGTCTACCAGGAGCCGGACGGCCCCGACGCGACCGAGGACTCCCGGCTCTTCGACGAGCCCGCCGACGGCACCGAGGACGTCACCAACGAGACCTACGGCCCGCTCAAGGTGGCCTGCGAGCGCGTGGCCCGCGAGTCCTACGGCGACGATGCCCTCACGGTGATCCGCCCGACGTACGTCGTGGGGCCGCGCGACCTGACCGCCCGCTACCCGTGGTGGCCGCTGCGAGTCGCACGTGGTGGCCCGATGATCGCCCCCGGCCCGCTCGGGGCGCCGATGCAGTGCATCGACGCCCGCGACATGGGAGCGTGGACCGTGCGGCTGGCCGAGGACCGGGTGGCCGGGACCTTCACCGCGGCGCGGCCCCGGACGACGTTCGGCGCACTGCTCGACGAGACCGTCGGCGCCGTCGACAGCGACGCCCACCTGGTGCCGGTCGACGGCGACTGGCTGGTCGAGCAAGGCGTCGACGGGATGCAGCTCCCCCTGTGGACCGAGGGCGGCGTCGAGTGGTCGCTGGCCATGGCCACCGCGCACGCCGAGGACGCGGGGCTGACCCACCGGCCGTTCGAGGACGTCGTCCGCGACACCCTGGCCTGGGCGCAGGCCCATCCCGAGCAGGCGACCAACGAGCAGTGGGGCCTGGCCCCCGACCGGGAGCGCGAGCTCCTCGCCACCTGGGCCACGGAGGCATGATCCGTCCGGCCCATCGGCTGGACGGGATCCCGCCGACCATCTTCACCACCATGTCGGCACTGGCCCTGCGCACCGGTGCGGTCAACCTCGGCCAGGGGTTCCCGGACGCCGACGGACCGGAGGCGCTGCTCGCCGCGGCCGACGACGCCCTGCACTCGGGGGCCAACCAGTACGCTCCGGGCCCCGGCGTACCGGCGCTCCGCCAGGCCATCGCCCGCCACCAGCAGCGCCACTACGGTCTCGACCTCGACCCCGACAGCCAGGTCGTGGTGACCACGGGCTGCACCGAGGGGATCGCGGCGTCGCTGCTCGGCCTGGTCGACCCCGGCGACGAGGTCGTCGTCCTCGAGCCCTACTACGACTCCTACACCGCGATGATCCAGATCGCGGGCGGCGTACGGCGTCCGGTCACCCTGCGCGCGCCGGACTTCCGCCTCGACGTCGAAGCCCTGCGAGGGGCGGTCGGTCCGCGCACCCGGTTCGTCCTGCTGAACTCCCCGCACAACCCCACCGGCACCGTGCTCACGCCCGTCGAGCTCCAGGCCGTGGCCGACCTCGCCCTCGAGCGCGACCTCGTCGTGATCACCGACGAGGTCTACGAGCACCTGACGTTCGCCGACCACGAGCACGTGCCGCTCTCGACGCTGCCCGGGATGTTCGAGCGCACCCTGACCCTCTCCAGTGCCGGGAAGTCCTACAGCGTCACCGGCTGGAAGGTCGGCTGGGCGACGGGACCCGCCCCCCTGGTGTCCGCGGTGCTGGCGGCCAAGCAGTGGCTGACCTTCACCTCCGGCGCGCCCTTGCAGCCGGCCGTCGCGCGCGCCCTGGACGAGGAGCCCGACTGGCCGCGCGGCCTGGCCCGCGACCTCCAGGCGCGTCGTGACCTGCTCTGCGACGGGCTGTCGGCGCTGGGCCTCGACGTACGACGTCCCGAGGGCACCTACTTCGCGCTCACCGACATCTCGGCCCTGGGGTGGGACGACGGCATGGAGTTCTGCCTCGCCCTGCCCGAGCGCGCCGGAGTCGTGGCGATCCCGACGCAGCCCTTCCACGACAGTGATGCGGGCGACCAGCTGGTGCGGTGGGCGTTCTGCAAGGAGGCGTCGGTGATCGAGGAGGCGCTGTCGCGGCTCGGGGCCGCCGACCTCGCTCGCTGACTCAGCGCATCCAGGCCCGGACCTCGGGCCGGACGAGCATCGTGACCACCGCGATCGCGGCGGCCAGGGGCAGCAGCATCAGCAACGACGCGATCGCACCCAGCACCGAGAAGGCGGCGAGCCCGGCAGCGAAGACCAGCAGGGCGTACCACGCCCAGCGCCGGCCTCGGAAGCAGAACGCCGCGACCACCAGCGCGGCCACGGCCCACAGCACGAACAGGCCACACATGACGAAGGCCGTCACCAGGATCGCGTGGTCGCTCACCCCCTGGTCGGTGAGCCCGGGGTTCTGCCGATGCATGCTGTCGAGGACGTAGCCCGAGTCGGTGGCCAGCACCGCGATCGACCCGAGCAGCGTGACCAGGGCGAGTCCGGTGACCGTCCACGTCACGAGGCAGGCGCCGAGGAGGGCGGCGGGACGCGTGGCCGGTCTGGTCGAGGGCGCCCCGGCGTCGTACGCCGAGGTGGGCGGCGGGGTCCAGACCGGCGGCGGGCCCCACTGCTGCTGGCTCGGGGGCAGCTGGGCCGGCGGCCACGGGGTCTGCTGGGCCGGAGGCGGTGACGTCTGCTGCGGGGTCGGTGGCGGGGTCTGTGGCGGGCGCTCCTCGTCGGGTCGCGCCGACATCCGGGGCTGCATGGCCGGGTGGGCGGGCGCTCCGCTGGTCGCGGACCGGCCGTCGAACCAAAGCCGGGCCGGGCGCAGCCACAGCGTGGCGACGGCGGCGACCACGATCGCGGCGACGAACCCGCCGGTGACCAGACCGGCGACGAACAGGGGGATGGCCAGCACCGAGAGGCCGATGCGAGCGCTGCGGCTCCGGTGGAGTGCCTGGTAGCCGAGGATCACCATCGCCGTCGCGCAGGCGGCACCGACCATCGACATCACCCTGACCACCGCCATCAGGTCGGAGATCTCGAGGCCCGAGCCCTTGAGGCCGGGGGTGTCCAGCACGCTCTGCAGCGACTTCTGCGAGTCGAGGGAATGGAGGCCGGCGAGCCGGTCCCAGACCATGAGCACGACGAACACCGAGCCGACCATGATCATCCACGCCGCAGCGGTGACCTGGGTCGGCCGCGGCTCGGTCGCGGACGGCTCGCTCACGCGGTCCATCGTGGCATGTCGCCGGGCACCGGCACGCATCATCGGCACCACTGGAGGGCAGGATGGGCGCATGACGTACACCGCAGCCGAGGACCGGTACGACCACGCCGACTTCCGCCACACCGGACGCAGCGGCCTCCAGCTCCCGCCGCTCTCCCTGGGACTGTGGCAGAACTTCGGCGATGACCGGCCCGACGACACCCAGCGCGCGATCCTGCGCCGCGCCTTCGACCGTGGGGTCACCCACTTCGACCTGGCGAACAACTACGGGCCGCCGTACGGCCGGGCCGAGGAGAACTTCGGGCGCTGGATGCGCGAGGACTTCGCGCCGTACCGCGACGAGCTGGTGATCTCGACCAAGGCGGGCTACGACATGTGGCCGGGGCCCTACGGCCAGGGCGGCGGGTCGCGCAAGTACCTGCTCGCGTCCCTCGACCAGTCGCTCGCGCGGATGGAGCTGGAGTACGTCGACATCTTCTACAGCCACCGCTTCGACCCTGACACCCCGCTCGAGGAGACGATGGGGGCGCTCGACATGGCCGTGCGGTCGGGGCGGGCGCTCTACGCCGGCATCTCGTCGTACTCGCCGGACAAGACGCACGAGGCGGCCCGGATCGCCCGGGACCTCGGGACCCCGCTGCTGATCCACCAGCCGTCGTACTCCATGTTCAACCGCTGGATCGAGGGTGGTCTGCTCGACGAGCTCGAGGAGCAGGGCATGGGGTGCATCGTGTTCTCGGCGCTGGCGCAGGGTCTGCTGACAGACCGCTACCTCGACGGCGTGCCGGCGGACTCGCGGGCCGCGCGCGAGGACTCCTCGCTCACCGGGCTGGACGACGACGTGCTGCGGCGGGTGCGGGCCCTGAACGAGATCGCCCAGCGCCGCGGGCAGAAGCTCGCCCAGCTCGCGCTCCAATGGTCGCTGCGCGACGCGCGGGTCACCTCCGTGGTGATCGGCGCCTCCAGCGTCGAGCAGCTCGACACCAACCTCGGCGCACTCGACTTCCCGGCCCTGAGCTCCGAGGAGCTCGCCGAGATCGACCAGTACGCCGTGGAGTCCGGCATCAACCTCTGGTCGGAGTCCACCGAGGAGTGACCGGCGCCTCCTCGCCCCAGCTGTAACGCTCCGTTATCTGCACCGGTGCGCCCGCGCACGGGCGCCCCCGAGTGGATAACCCCGAGTGGATAACGGAGCGTTACAGGCGGTGAGGGTCAGGCGGGCAGGAGGACCAGCTCGCCGTCCCTCACCTCCACCGAGACCGTGCCGCCATCGCTGATCTCGCCGCCGATGAGGAGGCGGGCGAGCGGGTCGCCGATCGCGGTCTGGATCAGCCGGCGCAGCGGGCGGGCGCCGTACGCCGGGTCGTAGCCGGTCTCGGCCAGCCAGGCGCGCGCCTCGTCGGAGACGTGGATGGTGATCCGGCGGACCGCCAGCCGCTTCTCCAGCAGCGCCAGCTGCAGGTCGACGATGTGGGCCAGCTCGTCGCGCGACAGCGCGTCGAAGACGACGATCTCGTCGAGCCGGTTGAGGAACTCGGGCTTGAACGACGCCCGCACGACCGAGAGCACCGAGGTGCGCTTGGCGTCCGGCTCGAGCGTCGGGTCGACCAGGAAGTGCGAGCCGAGGTTGGAGGTCAGGATCAGCAGCGTGTTGCGGAAGTCGACCGTCCGGCCCTGACCGTCGGTCAGCCGCCCGTCGTCGAGCACCTGCAGCAGGATGTCGAAGACTTCGGGGTGCGCCTTCTCGACCTCGTCGAGGAGCACCACCGAGTAGGGACGCCGGCGCACCGCCTCGGTGAGCTGGCCACCCTCGTCGTAGCCGACGTAGCCCGGAGGCGCCCCGACGAGGCGAGCCACCGAGTGCTTCTCGGAGTACTCGCTCATGTCGATCCGGATCATCGCCCGCTCGTCGTCGAACAGGAACTCCGCCAAGCGCCCTCGCCAGCTCGGTCTTGCCGGTGCCGGTCGGGCCGAGGAACAAGAAGGATCCGGTGGGCCGGTTGGGGTCGGAGATGCCCGCCCGCGACCGGCGTACGGCGTCGCTCACCGCGCGCACGGCGTCGTGCTGGCCGATCAGGCGCTGCCCGATCACCGACTCCATCTCGAGCAGCTTGGCGGTCTCCCCCTGTAGCAGCTTGCCGGTGGGGATGCCCGTCCAGGCCTCGACCACCTCGGCGATCTGCTCGGCTCCGACCTGCTCACCGACGAGCGGCTCGACGTCGAACGTGTCGGCAGCCTCGACCGCCTCGAGCTTCGCCTCGAGCTGGGGGATCGACTCGTAGCGGATCTTCGACGCTCCCTCGAGGTTGCCCTCGCGCAGCATCTTGTCGGCCTCGATCCGGAGCTGGTCGAGGGCCCGACGGATCTCGCCCTCGCCCTCCAGCGACGCCTTCTCGCGGTCCCAGCGGGCCTCGAGGCCGCGCAGCTCCTCCTCGGCGTCGGCGAGGTCCTGGCGCAGCTTCGCTAGCCGGTCGGCCGAGGCCGCGTCGGTCTCCTTCTCGAGCGCGAACTCCTCCATCTTGAGCCGGTCGACGGTGCGCCGGAGCTGGTCGATCTCCTCCGGCGACGACTCGATCTCCATCCGCAGCCGCGACGCCGACTCGTCGATCAGGTCGATCGCCTTGTCGGGCAGCTGCCGGCCGGTGATGTAGCGGTCGCTCAAGGTGGCGGCGGCGACCAGCGCGGCGTCGGTGATGCGGACGCCGTGGTGGGCCTCGTACTTCTCCTGGATGCCGCGCAGGATCTGGATCGTGTCCTCGACGCTCGGCTCGCCGACGAAGACCTGCTGGAAACGGCGCTCGAGGGCCGGGTCCTTCTCGATCCGCTCGCGGTACTCGTCGAGCGTGGTCGCACCGATCATCCGCAGCTCACCGCGTGCGAGCATCGGCTTCAGCATGTTGCCGGCGTCCATGGCGGAGTCGCCGCCGGCGCCGGCGCCGACGACCGTGTGCAGCTCGTCGATGAACGTGATCACCTGGCCGCCGGAGTCCTTGATCTCCTCCAGCACGGCCTTGAGCCGCTCCTCGAACTCACCGCGGTACTTCGCGCCCGCCACCATCGCGGCCAGGTCCAGCGAGAGCAGCCGCCGGCCCTTCAGCGAGTCCGGGACGTCGCCCGCGACGATCCGCTGGGCGAGCCCCTCGACGACGGCGGTCTTGCCGACGCCCGGCTCACCGATCAGCACGGGGTTGTTCTTGGTCCGGCGCGACAGCACCTGGATCACGCGCCGGATCTCGGCGTCACGACCGATGACCGGGTCGAGCTTGCCGTCCTCGGCGGCCGCGGTGAGGTCGACGGAGTACTTCTCGAGGCTCTCGTACGTCGACTCCGCCTCCTGGCTCGTCACCCGGCGGTTGCCGCGCACGGCGGTCAGCCCTTCGCGCAGCCCGTCGGCGGTGAGGCCGACCTCCGTGAGCAGCTTCTGCGCTCCGGACTCGACGGTCGCCAGGCTGATCAGCAGGTGCTCGGTGGCGACGTAGTCGTCCTTCATCGAGGCGGCGAGGTCGAGCGCGCCGGCCAGGACGCGGGTCAGGGCGGGCGAGGCGGCGGGCTGCTGGACCGTGGCCCCGGTGGCCTTGGGCAGCGCGAGCAGGGCGGCCTCGGCCCGAGCGGCGAGGGACGCGGCGTCGGCGCCGCACTTGGTGACCAGCTGGCGCGCCGTACCGTCGGCATCGCGCAGCAGGGCGACGAGCAGGTGGATCGGCTCGGTCTGGGTGTGGCCCGCCGTGGTCGCGGCGAGCTGGGCGGTCTCGATCGCCTCCCGGCTGCGGGTGGTGAACTTCTCGGCCCCGAACTGGCTCATGCCTCTTCCTTCGCGCTCGTGGTGCGGTGGGTCGTGGGGGCCACTGTGGCCCTCACCTGCTCAACGATCCAGAAGTTGAGTCGATTCCCCTCAACTCTGTGAATTTCGCCGGTGCGGGCACAGGTGGAGGTTGCGGCCCCTGGGGATCGGGAGGAGCGTGGGGACATCGCGTCCCCGGGAGCGCGCGGGGGCCGTCAGCCCAGGAGGGCCCGATGACCCAACCCGAGAACCAGGCGGAGACGGCCGGGTCGACCACGGTCCGCGGCACGCATGCCGACACCGGCGGGCACAGCGGAGGTGTCCGCCTCATCGCCATGATCATGGTCGTCGCCGGCGTGGTCTTCGCCCTGGCGGGTGTCGTCGCCTACATCGCCGTCGAGCAGACCTTGGCCGACCAGAAGATCACCGTGGCCGACGACGCCGACATGTTCGCCGGCAAGGCCGTGAACGGACCGTTCACGGCCTACTCCCAGGCGATGACGATCGGCAAGCACGCCCAGGAGATCGCCGGCGGCAAGACGTACGCCGAGCTCCCCCAGGACGACCCCAACCGCGACACCGTGATGACCGCGTCGTTCCTGCAGGCGAGCCTGTTCACCTCGGTGGTGGCGTTCGGCGTCTCCGCCATGGCTGCGGTGATCGGGCTCCTGCTGATCCTCCTCGGGATCGCCCTACGACGGCTGGCGCCGCGGACCACCTGAGCCCAGGCCAGGGAGCAGTCGTTCCGGGCGCCATCTCGAGGTGCTGAGTCCGGCCTCAGGTGGCGGCGCGCTCGCCGAGCAGGGTCATCAGGGGCCAGGCGCCCTCCGACCAGTTGGAGAAGACCGTGTAGGTGAGCGCGGTCGAGGGCTGGTGGAGGCTGAGGAACGAGACGCCCGCGTCGTACCCCTCGAGCCACACGGCGTCTCCGGTCGCGTGCAGATAGAACCCGAGGCCGTAGCGCCCGGACTCCTCGGGCCAGTCGCTGCGCGGTCGCACCATCTCGGCGACCAGGTCCGGGACGACGATCCGTCCGGCGAAGAGCGCGTCCCAGAAGGCGGTGAAGTCGGCCGCGGTCGAGTAGGCGCCGCCGTCGCCGGTGCCGAGGACGGGGAGGTGCAGGACGTTCGTCCGCGCACCGTCGACGGTCAGGTAGCCGCGCGCGGCTCGGCCCGGGAGCTCGTCGGAGCGCAGGAACGCCGTGTCGACCATGCCGGCCGGCTCGCACACCAGCGTGCGCACGAGCTCGTGGTAGTCGACGCGACTGGCTCGCTGCGCGAGCAGGGCCAGCAGGACGTACCCCCCGTTGTTGTAGGAGAAGCGCTCCCCGGCAGGGGACACCGTCGGGTGCCCGACGAGCAGGGGCAGGAACTGCTCGGTGTCGGTGAGCTCGTGCACCGGCCGACTCAGGACGTAGTCCTGGACGCCGTCGAGCGCGTCCTCGTCGAGGTAGTCACCGATCCCGGACCGGTGCGCCAGCAGGTGCTCGAGGGTCACGTCGTCGGCGACCAGCGGGAGGTCGTCACCCAGGAGCGAGCGGGCCGTCGTGCCGAGCTCGAGAGTGTCGCGCTCGACCAGCTTCATCACGACCAGCGCGGTCAGACCCTTGGTCCCGCTCGCGGTCGCGAACTGGGTCTCGACCGTGTTCGGGATCCGGTGCGCGCGATCCGCGAGACCGTACGCCGCGGCGAGCTCGGTCTCGCCGGCCCGGTCGACCCGCACCACCCCGGAGAAACCCGACCGACGCGCCACCTCGTCCACTGCGTCCTGCAGCGTCTCCATCGCGCGAACCTACCGCCAGGCCGAGGGGCTCGTCGTGGGAGTAAACGCAGACGAACCGGCCGACCCGCCCGGGGTCAGTGGCGGGAGCGACGCCAGACGACGATCGACGCCTCGGGGTCGGGCCGGCGGAGCACCGGCAGCCGGTTGGTGTCCTCGGTACGTCGCGTGGTCACCGCGTCGCGCAGCGCCTCGCGGGTCGCGGCGAGCTCGGCGGCCAGCTCGTCGTTGCGGGCCCGGAGCGCGGTGACGTGGTTCTCCAGCTCGAGGATGCGTCGTACGCCCTCGATGCCGACGCCGCCGGCGGTCAGCGTGGCGATCTCGCGGAGCAGCTCGATGTCGCGGTGGCTGTAGCGACGCCCGCCCCCGCCCGTGCGCCCCGGCATGATCAGGCCCATCCGCTCGTAGGAGCGCAACGTCTGGGGGTGGAGCCCCGACAGCTCCGCGGCCACCGAGATCACGTAGAGCGGGACATCGGGGCCGGGGACCCGCGGCTCGCTCCTCATGTCGCCTGCTCGAAGAGGTTGGCGCGCAGGGTGCTCTCGGCACCGGCCGCGCGGTAGGCGGCGAGCGCCTCGCGGGCCGCGTCGTTGAGCCGCGCCGGCACCTGCACCTGCACCGTCGCCAGCAGGTCGCCCTTGGTGCCGTCCTTCTTGGTGGCGCCCTTGCCGCGGACGCGGAAGGTGCGGCCGTTCGGCGTGCCGGCGGGGATCTTGAGGGTCACCGGAGCCCCGCCCAGAGTGGGGATCTTGATCTCGGCGCCGAGCGCGGCCTCGTCGAAGGAGACCGGCACGTCGAGGGTGAGGTGGTCGCCCTTGCGCCCGAAGAGCCGGTGCGGCGTGACCTTGACGGTGACGAACAGGTCGCCGGCCGCGCCGCCGTTCTCGCCGGCCCCGCCCTTGCCGCGCAACCGGATCCGCTGCCCGTCCTTGACCCCGGCGGGGATGCGCGCCTGGATCGAGCGCGAGGAGGTGCCGCGTCCGGACCCGTGGCAGGTCGGGCAGGGCTCGTCGTAGATCAGCTGCCGGCCGCCGCAGCGCGGGCAGGTCTCGTTCATCGAGAAGCCCCCGCCCGTGGAGTTGACCACGAAGCCTGCCCCCTCGCACTCCGGGCAGATCTTCGGCTGGGTGCCGGGCTTGCCGCCGGTGCCGTGGCAGTCGGGACAGGCCGAGTCCGACGTCAACCGCAGGCTGATGGTGACGCCACTCAGCGCATCGTCGAAGCCGATGGTGGCGGTGGACTCGACGTCGACGCCGCGCACGGGTCGGGTCCGGGCGCCCCGGTGGCTGCTCCCGCGGGGGCCGAAGATGTCGCCGAACAGGTCACCGAAGCCACCGCTGCGCTCGCGGAGCAGGTCGCCGAGGTCGAACCCGACACCGCCGCCGCCGCCAGTGCTGGTGCCGGCGAAGCCACCTCCGCCGTAGAGCTGCCGGAGCTCGTCGTACTGCTTGCGCTTGGTCTCGTCACCGACGACGTCGTAGGCCTCGGCGACCTTCTTGAACTTCTCGTGCTTGGCCGTGTCGCCGGGGTTGGAGTCGGGGTGGTTGGCGCGCGCGAGCTTGCGGTAGGACTTCTTGATCTCGTCGTGCGTCGCGGTCTTGCTGACGCCGAGCTCGGCGTAGAAGTCCTTCTGCGCCCAGTCGATGTGGGCGTTGTCGGTGGCCATCTCCCTCCTCCTCTCCGGTGTGGTCGCTGCTGGGGGTGGTGCTGTCGGTCGGGGCTCAGGCCTCGCCGGGGTCGACCACGAGCACCTGGGCCGCGCGGACGACGCGGTCGCCGATGCGGTAACCGGCCTTGGCGATCACCTTGGCGGTGGTGACCTCCACCTCGGGATCCTCGCCCATGTGGCTCAGCGCCTCGTGGAGGCGCGGGTCGAAGGCGTCGCCCGGCTCGCCGTACTTGACCAGTCCGGCGCTGCTGACCGCCCGCTCGAGCTGGTCGGCGACCGCCTGGAGGCCGGGCTCGAGCTCGCCGTGCTCGCGGGCCCGGTCGATGGTGTCGAGCACCTCGACGACCGGCGCGAGTGCGGTGTACGTCGCGTTCTCCCGGACCAGCTCGCGGTCGCGGTCGACGCGGCGCTTGTAGTTGAGGTATTCGGCCTGCAGGCGCTGCAGGTCGGCGGTGCGCTCGGTGAGCGCCTGCTCGACCGCACGCGGGTCGACCGCCGTGTCGTCCCCGTTGACGAGATCGGTCGGCTCGAGCGGAGCGCCCTCCTCCAGCATGTTGTCGATGCCGCTGATGTCGCTCAGGTCGTTCTCGCCCGGCGGCTGGTCGTGACGGCTCGTCACGGGTTCCTCCCCCTCGGTCGGTTCCTCAGGAGCGCGCTCGGCACGCGTCTCGAAGGTCTCGTCGCCCATCTCGCCGGCCGCCTCGCCGAACGAGCCGGACGGAGGGGGAGCCTGGTCGGGCTCCCCCTTCCGCCGCTGGGTCACTTCGACTCGTCCTCGGCGCCGGACTCGTCGCCGGACTCATCGCCGGACTCATCTCCGGGCTCGTCGACGATCTCGGCGTCCACGACGTCGTCGTCGGCCGCACCGGTCGAGCCGTCGCTGCCCCCGGCCGCGGCCTGGTCGGCCTCGGCGGCGGCGTACATCGCGGCACCCATCTTCTGGCTGGACTCACCGAGCTTGGTGACGCCGGCCTGCAGCTCGCTGGAGGACGCCTCGGCGTTCTCCAGGGTCGCCTTGAGGGCGTCGACGTCTGCCTGGACCTCGGTCTTGACGTCGTCCGGGATCTTGTCGGCGTTGTCGGTGAGGAACTTCTCGGTGGAGTAGACCAGCGAGTCGGCCTGGTTGCGCGTCTCGACCGCCTCGCGGCGGGCGGCGTCCTCGGCGGCGTACTGCTCGGCCTCCTTGACCATCCGGTCGATCTCGTCCTTGCCCAGCGCACTGCCGCCGGAGATCGTCATCGACTGCTCGCGGCCGGACGCCTGGTCCTTGGCGGAGACGTGGACGATGCCGTTGGCGTCGATGTCGAAGGTGACCTCGATCTTCGGGATGCCGCGGGGAGCCGGGGGCAGGCCGGTGAGCTCGAAGTTGCCGAGCGGCTGGTTCTGCGCCCACATCTGGCGCTCGCCCTGGGCGACCTTGATCTCCACGCTGGGCTGGTTGTCGTCGGCCGTGGTGAAGATCTCCGACCGCTTGGTCGGGATCGTGGTGTTGCGCTCGATCAGGGTGGTCATCACACCGCCCTTGGTCTCGATGCCGAGCGACAGCGGGGTGACGTCGAGGAGCAGGACGTCCTTGACCTCGCCCTTGAGCACGCCGGCCTGGAGCGCGGCACCGACCGCGACGACCTCGTCGGGGTTGACGCCCTTGTTGGGCTCCTTGCCGCCCAGCAGCTGCTTGACCAGCTCGGTGACCGCCGGCATCCGGGTCGAGCCGCCGACCATCACGACGTGGTCGATCTTGCTGACGTCGACGCCGCCGTCCTTGAGCACCGACTGGAACGGCGCCTTGGTGCGGTCGAGCAGGTCGGAGGTCAGCTTCTGGAACTCCGAGCGGGTCAGCCGCTCCTCGAAGTGGAGCGGGCCGGACTCGCCATGGGTGATGTAGGGCAGGTGGATCGTGGTCTCGCTGGACGACGAGAGCTCGATCTTCGCCTTCTCCGCGGCCTCCTGGAGGCGCTGCATCGCGATCTTGTCCTGGGACAGGTCGACGGCGTTGTTGTCCTTGAACTTCTTGACCATCCACTCGACGACCCGGGAGTCCCAGTCGTCGCCACCTAGGTGGTTGTCGCCGCTGGTGGCCTTGACCTCGACCACGCCCTCGCCGATCTCGAGCAGGGACACGTCGAACGTGCCGCCACCGAGGTCGAAGACCAGGATCGTCTGGTCGTCGCCCTTGTCGAGCCCGTAGGCCAGCGCGGCCGCGGTCGGCTCGTTGACGATCCGGCTGACGGTCAGGCCGGCGATCTCGCCGGCCTCCTTGGTGGCCTGGCGCTGGGCGTCGGAGAAGTACGCCGGCACGGTGATCACCGCGTCGGTGACGGTCTCACCGAGGTAGGCCTCGGCGTCGCGCTTGAGCTTCTGCAGCACGAAGGCGCTGATCTGCTGGGGGGTGAAGTCCTTGTCGTCGATCTTCTGGGACCAGTCGGTGCCCATGTGACGCTTCACCGAGCGGATGGTCCGGTCGACGTTGGTGACGGCCTGACGCTTCGCGACCTCACCGACGAGGACCTCGCCGGACTTGGCGAACGCGACAACCGATGGGGTGGTCCGGGCACCTTCTGCGTTGGGGATGACGGTGGGTTCGCCACCTTCGAGGACGGCGACGACGCTGTTCGTCGTACCGAGGTCGATGCCGACGGCACGAGCCATGTGTGTTACCTCCCGGTCGTCCGGCTGGTCCATCCAGCCGGTCTGGTGTTCGTGGATCTCGACTCCATACTGACGCTCAGTGTCGAGCTGACAAAATCCTTGAGCCCGGTCGGCTCAACTTCTGTCATCTCCTCCAACGCAGGTAGGTCGGCTGGTGTTCCCGGTCCTCCACGCTTTCCTGGTCGTCCCGCTGACGACGACGAGCGCACCGGGCAATCGCTCAGGCGGACCATCCCGGCCCTGGGGTCAGGACGGCGAGGTGTCTCAGCGGGTGGTGACCTCGGCGAACAGCGGCCGGCCCTGCTCGGGGTGGGCGAGCAGCGCCTGCTCGTCGTCGACGTTGCGGGAGACCGACACCAGGAGCCGGCCCGGCGCGACCGGGATCTCGGGGTGCGCCAGCGGGGCGTACTCGTAGTGGCCGGTGTCGAACCCCGCGGGCGCCCGCAGCGCCTCGTGCGCGCGCCACGGACCGACGGGCGTGGGCGAGACCCAGGTGTAGACGAAGTCGGCGGTGTCCCCGCCGCGCTTGGAGGTGACGACGTACTGCCCGCGCACCTCGTCGACCGAGAGGGTCTGGGAGACGCCGGGGTTCGCGCCCAGGACCGGCGCGGCGCGGGAGCGCCGCGACTGCCAGTGGTGGCCGTCCCAGAACTGCCAGCGACTGCGGTCCCGTGGGTCGGCCACCGGCGCGCGCCCGACGTACAGCGCGCGCCCGAGGGACCCCTGGGGCAACTTCGTGCCGTAGACGTAGAACCACGACCCGGAGACCGAGGTGGCGGCCCCCCAGTTGACCTGCTGGGGATCGGTGTCGTCGCCGGTGACCTCGTAGAGGTCCTCCAGGGTCGGCACGCCACCGCGCGCGACGGTGAAGATCGCCGCGGAGGTCCCCCGGAACTGGAAGTCCAGCAGCCCGCCCTCGCCGCGTTGGGTGCGTGCGCACAGGACCACCAGGACATCGGTCCCCTTCGCCACCTGCGGATCGTGACGGAGTACGGCGACCGACATCGGCCAGCGGACCACCGAGCCCCCGGTCGTCGCGTCCGGGACGACCGGCCCGTTCGCGGACGTCATCACCTGGGAGACGCAGGTCCCCGACGAGACCAGCAGGGAGTTGGCCACGATCCGTGGCTGGTAGCGCTCCGAGCGGACCGTGTCGTCGAACGCCCACACCAGGCGGCCGTCGCTGAGCCGGGCGCTGGCACCGATGTCGCCGGCCTGCCACCCGGGCAGGTTCGCGTGCGCCACGATCTGGTTGACCTCGTCGGCGGTGACCGCCTGCGCCGTCGGCGGGGAGGGGCACGCCGGCGTGAGCCGATAGGTCAGGGCGGCCGGCGCCCGAGGCGCCTCGGTGATGCACCCGGTCAGCAGGAGCGACGTGCCGAGGAGGACGAGCAGTCGCCTCGGGCCGGTCACAACGCAGACCGTAGACCTCCGGCCGGTCCCCCGGCTGCCCACTACGGTGCGGGTGTGGCCCGCCATCGAGTTCTGGTCTCCGCCCACCGCTGCGGGTACGCCGAGCTGGGCACGGTCGGCGGGCACGAGGACCCGCTGGCCGGGATCGCCCACTCGGCGGCGGTCGGGGCCGACTACGTGGAGTTCGACGTCCGTCGCTGCGCGGACGGCACCTTCGTCATCTCCCATGACGCGGACGGCGGCACGGCCGACCCCGCGATCGCGATCGCCGACCTCACCTGGCCCGCGCTCCGGGGTCGCGCCCCCGGCGTCTGCACCCTCGACGCACTGCTCGACGCCCTCGCCGCGACGGGTCTCGGCGCGCACGTCGACCTGAAGTTCGCGACCACGGCCTCGGCCGCTCGGGCGGGCGAGTCCTGGGAGCGAGACCTGGTCGACCGGCTGACCCGACGGCTCGACCCCTCGCGCATCGTCTTCACCAGCGGGCGTCGCGGTGTGACCACCACGCTCCGGGGCTGGGTGACCGAGCACGAGTCGCCGGTGATGGTCGCCCTGAGCATCGGCGGCAGCGTGCGCGGCATGACCTGGCGCAACGCGCTCCGTCGCCGCTACAGCGAGTTCTTCCCCGTGCACCGGCTCAAGGCCTCCGAGGCGGACGCGGTGGCCGCCCACTTCGCGCTGGCGATGGTCCGGCTGGCCCGCTGGACCACGCACATCGGTGTCCCGCTCCTGGTCTGGACCGTCGACATGCCGTGGCTCCAGAAGCGGTTCCTGCACGACCGGCGGATCTGGATGATCACCACCAACCACCCGGCGCGGGCGGTCGCCCTCCGCGACCAGGTGCGTCGCTAGCGTGGCGGGATGCCGACCGACGAGGAGATCACCCGCCACCACGTCGACCCGCCCGGGTCCGACGCCGTGTCGTGGAGCCCGTCCCTCAGACCAGCCGTACGTGATCCGCGTCGTCGAGTACGACGACCGCTGGCCGACCGACTTCGAGCGGGTGGCCGCACGTCATCCAGGGGATCCTCGGCGACCGGGTCCTCGAGCTCCACCACGTCGGCTCGACCTCGGTGCCCGGACTCCCGGCCAAGCCCGTCATCGACATCGACCTCGTGGTCGCCGACCCGGCCGACGAGGCGTCGTACGTCCCCGACCTGGTGGCCGCGGGCTTCGTGCACGCAGATCCGCGAGCCGTGGTGGCACGAGCACCGGCTGCTCCGCAACGCCGACCCGGCGGCCAACGTCCACGTCTTCGGCCCCGACTGCCCCGAGGTGGTCCGGCACCTGATGTTCCGCGACTGGCTGGTCGAGCACGAGGACGACCGGGAGACGTACGCCGAGGCCAAGCGCGCCGCCGCGGCCGAGATGAACGCCCGCCCCGGCGGCGGCACCGGCATGGACTACAACCGGCACAAGGAGCCCGTCGTGCGCGACCTCTACGACCGGATGTTCCGCGCCCACGGGCTGCTCCGGTGACCTCGGTCCGGCCCGCGACCGCGGCCGACCTGCAGGCGGCGGCGGCGATCTACGACGAGCAGGTGCGCACCGGCATCTCGACCTTCGACCTGGCGCCACCGGGCCTCGCCTACTGGCAGCACCGGCTCGAGAGCACCGAGCCGGGTGACCACTTCCTCGTCGCCGACCGCGACGGCGAGGTGGTCGGCTTCGCCTACTCCTCGTCGTACCGGCCGCGCCCGGGCTACCGGCTGACCCGCGAGACCTCGGTCTACCTCGCCGAGGACGCGCGCGGGCAGGGCCTGGCCCGGAGCCTGTACGACGAGCTGGTCCGGCTGCTGCGCGCCGACGGGATGCACGTCGCCCTCGCCCTGGTCGCGCTCCCCAACCCGGCGAGCGTCGCCCTCCACGAGGCCTGCGGCTTCGAGCACCTCGGCACGATGCGCGAGGTCGGCCGGAAGTTCGACCGCTGGCTCGACACCGCGTGGTACCAGCTGCTGCTCGTGGAGGCAGGGCCCGACGCAGTGGTTTCGAGACGGTCGCAGAGCGACCTCCTCGACCGACGGGACCGCTAGCGTCGAGCCATGCACGACCGACGTCAGGAGATCGCGGCCCGGCTCCAGCGGGTGCTCGAGGAGCGGATCCGCCCGGCGGTCCACACCACGCTCACCCCGCTCGACGTCGCGGTGTGGCACGTGCCGACGGCCGCGGACGGGTCCGTCGGCGACCCGGTGCCGTTCGCGGTCGCGCGCGGCGCGTCGTACGTCCCGGGCCGGGTCGGCGACCGCTGGGGTCCGGCGTGGGGCACGACGTGGTTCCGGTTCGACGCCGACGTCCCCGACGAGGGCGGACCGTTCGAGGCTGTCGTCGACCTCGGCTGGACCACCGCCGTCCCGGGGTTCCAGGCCGAGGCGCTGGTGTACGACGCGGACGGGAGCACCGTGAAGGCGCTCAACCCTCGCAACCAGTGGGTGCCGGCCACGGCGGGCAGCCACCTCCGGTGGTACGTCGAGGCGGCGGCGAACCCGACCGTGCTCACCGGGTTCCGCCCGACCGACCTCGGCGACCGGCTCACCACCGGCCCCGAGCCGCTCTACCGCCTCACCACCGCGGAGCTGTGCCGGCTCGAGACGGAGGTCCACGAGCTGGTCGCCGACCTCGACGTGCTGGAGGGCCTGCGCTTCTGGCTCCCCGACAACGACGCCCGCGGCTGGGAGATCTCCGACGCCATCGAGCGGGCTCTCGACGCCCTCGACCTGACCGACGTGGTCGGCACGGCTGCGGACGCCCGGGCCGTGCTGGCCCCCGCGCTCGCCGTACCGGCGACGCCCGGCGGACACCGGATCTCCGCGGTCGGCCACGCCCACATCGACTCCGCCTGGCTCTGGCCGGTGCGCGAGACGGTCCGCAAGGTCGCCCGCACCGTCGCCAACGTCGTCCAGCTCATGGACACCGACGACTCGCTGGTCTACGCGATGTCGAGCGCCCAGCAGTGGGCGTGGCTGGAGGAGTCACACCCCGACCTGTTCGCCCGGGTCCGGGCCCACGTCGACGAGGGGCGCTTCGTGCCGGTCGGGGGCATGTGGGTCGAGTCCGACACCAACCTGGTGGGCGGCGAGGCGATGGTGCGCCAGTTCCTCCTCGGCAAGCGCTGGTTCGCCGAGCACCTCGGCGTCGAGCCGCGGGAGGTCTGGCTGCCCGACTCGTTCGGCTACACCGCAGCGCTCCCCCAGATCGTCACCCTGGCCGGGATGCGGTGGTTCCTCACCCAGAAGATCTCGTGGAACACCACCAACCCCTTCCCCCACCACACCTTCTGGTGGGAGGGCATCGACGGCACCCGGGTGCTCACCCACTTCCCGCCGGTCGACACCTACAACGCCGAGCTCTCCGGCACCGAGCTCGCCCACTCCGCGGCCAACTTCCGCGACAAGGGCGTCGCGACCCGCGCGCTGGTCCCGTTCGGGTACGGCGACGGGGGCGGCGGCCCGACCCGCGGGATGCTGGCGCGGGCCCGTCGTACCGCTGACCTGGCCGGCTCCGCACAGGTGCGGATCGAGGCACCGGCGGCGTTCTTCGAGGCCGCCGAGGAGGAGTACGGCGCGCGGGCGCCGGTCTGGGCCGGCGAGCTCTACCTGGAGATCCACCGTGGCACCTACACCTCCCAGGCCGCGATGAAGCAAGGCAACCGCGCCTGCGAGCACCTGCTGCGCGAGGCCGAGCTGTGGTCGGCGACGGCCGCGGTGCGCGGGCTGCTCGACTACCCCGCCGACGAGCTGCGGCGGGCCTGGGAGACCGTGCTGCTGCACCAGTTCCACGACATCCTCCCGGGCTCCTCGATCGCCTGGGTGCACCGGGAGGCGCGGGCCACCTACGCCCGGGTCGCGGCCGAGCTGGAGCACCTGGTCGACACCGCGCTCGACGCACTCGCGGGCGACGGTGTCGAGGACGTCGCGTTCAACGCCTCCCCCGTCGACCAGGACGGCGTTCCGGCCCTCTCCTCCGGGACGTCGTCCGAGCCGAGGCCCCTAGCCCTCGGATCGCATGACGTCCGGGGCATCACGATGGAGAACGACGAGCTCCGGGTGGTGCTCGACGACGCAGGGGTGATCCGCTCCCTCGTGGACACGCGCTCGGGCCGGGAGGCGATCCCGCCGGGAGGCGCCGCCAGCCTGCTCCAGCTCCATCCCGACCACCCGGTGCGCTGGGACGCCTGGGACCTCGACGAGCACTACCGCCGCACGGTCACCGACCTGACCGAGGTCGAGTCGATCGTCGTGGAGGGTGACGAGGTGACGGTCACCCGCGCCTTCGGCGACTCACGCATCATGCAGCGCATCAGGCTGCACGGGGGACGCGTCGAGATCCAGACCGACGTCGACTGGCACGAGCGCGAGCGGGTGCTCAAGCTCGCCGTCGACTGCGACGTCCACAGCGACCACGCCTCGTACGAGACGCAGTTCGGGCACGTGGTCCGCCCCACGCACGTCAACACCGGCTGGGACGCGGCCCGGTTCGAGGTCTGTGCCCATCGGTGGGTCCTCGTCTCCGAGCCGGGCTACGGCGTCGCTCTGGCCAACCACACGTCGTACGGCCACGACGTGACGCGGCACCCGCGTCCTGGCGGCGCGACGTACTCCACTGTCCGGGCCACCCTCCTTCGCGCACCGCGCTTCCCCGACCCCGACACCGACCAGGGGCGACACGTCTTCCGGCACGCGATCGTCCCCGGCGCCGACGTCGCGGCTGCAGTCGCGGCGGGCTATGCGCTGGCGTTGCCGCTCCGTCGTCGCAGGGGCACGGCCGTTGAGCCGCTCGTCCACGTCGACGGTCCGGCGTACGTCGAGGCGGTCAAGCTGGCCGAGGACGGCTCCGGCGACGTCGTCGTCCGCCTCTACGAGCCGTACGGCGCGCGCGGGCGCGTCCGGGTCACGGCCGGCTTCGAGACGGCCGGGTCCGAGGTCGTCGACCTCCTGGAGCGCCCACTGGCCGGCGACGAGTGGGACGGCACGCACCTCTCGCTCCGCCCCTTCCAGATCGTCACCCTCCGCTTCCGCCGATGACCGATCGGCGCCGATGACCGGGAGGCGCGTCTGAGGCACCCGGCCTCCGACGACGACGGATCTGAGGCGCGGCCTACGGCACATGCCAGATCCGGCCGGGGGGGTCTTAGGCGCAGTGTGAAGGCACTGCCACCACCGGCCACCACCGGCCACCACCGGCCACCACCGGCCACCACCGGCCACCACCGTCACCGCCAGGAGCCCGAGATGAACACCTTCACCCTCAACACGACCGGCAGCCAGCAGGTCGCCCACCAGATGATCGCCGAGCGCGTGCGGGCAGCCGAGGAGCGCCGCCAGGTGCGCCTGCTGCGCGCCGAGCGCCGCGCCGCCGCGCCGCGCCGCCCGCGCGCTCCCGGTCGAGCACCACGTGCCCTGGGCGGCGTTCCGGTTCCTGCACCCCGTCCACTGAGGTGTGTGGCCGCAGCGTTCCCGGGTGCACCGGACGCCTCGGCCTACCGTCCCGCACCGGGGACAGCGAGCGGGTCGCGAGTCATCGCGGCCCGCTCGTGCACGTCCGTCCAGTTTTCCAGGTGGGCTGCCGCGAACCGGAGTCGTCTGGGAGGATCCACCCATGACCGCGATGCAGGACGGTCCGGTCGGAGCCGCCCCCCCGGAGGCCACCGGCGCAGCGCATGCCGCTGCTCTGCTCCGCCATGCCCAGAAAGTGGCCGACGAGCTGATCTCGCACGCCGAGCAGGAGGCTCGCGCCGCCACCGAGCAGGCCGAGACGCTGCGCACGGAGGCCGAGACCCTGCATGCCGAGGCCCTTCGGGCCCGTGAGCAGGCCCACACCGTCCTCGAGGACAGCTCCGCCGATGCCCAGCAGGTCGTCAGCGACGCCGGCGAGCAGGCCCGGGTCCTCATGCAGACCGCGCAGACCCACCGCGACCAGATCGTCGCCGAGGCCGAGAGCCACGCAGCCGAGCAGGTGCGCCGCGCAGAGGAGCACGACGCCGCCGTGCGCGCCGAGGCCGAGCGCGTCCGCGAGGAGGCCCGCCAGGAGGCCGAGGCAGTGGTCGCCGGCGCCCAGGCGCGCGCCGACCAGCAGGACTCCGAGACCCGCGACCTGGTGGAGTCCCGCACCACCGAGGCCGAGGCCCGCGCTCGCCAGCTCCTCGACGCGGCCGAGGCGGAAGCCGCCGCCCTGCGCGAGCAGGCCGAGACCGAGGCCCACCAGACCCGCGAGTCCGCCTCCGGCGACGCCGAGGCCGCCAGGAACGAGGCCGAGCAGACCCTGGCCGAGGCCCGCGCGCGAGCGACCCAGCTGGTCGCCGACGCCGGGGCCGAGGCCCAACGCCAGCTCACCGAGGCCGCCGAGCAGACGGCGTGGACCCAGCAGACGGTCCAGTCGCTGCTGGCCACCGCCGACCTCGAGGCCGACCGGCTCCGGCAGGTCGGCCACCGCGACGCGGCCGACGTCGTACGTCGGGCCCGGCTCAGCGTCAGCGACGTCGCCGACCGGCTGCGCGCGCGGCTGGCCACCGAGGCCGCAGCCGCCCACGAGGAGTCCGAGGCACACCGTCGCGCCGGCGCCGAGGCGCTCGAGGCGGCCCACCACGAGGCGGACGACGTCCGCGTCGCCGGCGCCCGTGACGCCCAGCGCCTCCGCCAGGACGCCGAGGAGGCCGCCGCCCACGCCCAGGAGCGCGCCGAGCACCGCCTCGCCGAGGCCGACCTCGGAGCCCGCGCCCTGCGTGAGCAGGTCGCCGACGAGGTGCTGCGGATGCAGCGCATCGCCGAGGACGAGCTACGACGTGCCCGGGCCGAGAGCGCCACGCTCGTCGCCGAGGCCCGCGCAGAGGCCGACGAGCTCCGCGCCCAGGCCCGCCGTATCGTCGAGGACGCCCGCGCCGAGGTGGCCGCCCTCGCCCGTCAGCGTGACGGGATCACCGCCGAGCTCGGCCAGCTGTCCGGAGTCATCCAGGCCCTGGCCGTCCCCACCCCCGCCCACCCCCCCACCCCACAGGAACGTGAGTCGTGACCGAGCAGAACACTTTCAAGACCGTCATGCGTGGCTACGACCCGGCCGAGGTCGACCGGCGTATCGAGGAGCTCAGCCAGGCCGTCACCGCGCTCACCCAGCAGCGCGACGGCCTCTCCTCCCGGGTCGAGGAGCTCCACCACGAGGCGTCGGCGCCGACCGAGCCGCCGAGCTATGACCACCTCGGTGCCCGGGTCGGGCAGATCCTCTCCCTCGCCGACTCCGAGGCGGGTGAGCTGCGCCAGCAGGCCCAGGAAGAGGCCGACTCGCTCAAGGTCGGCCGCTCTCGCCGAGTCGGCCCAGGCCCGCGACGAGGCCGACCGCTACGTCACCCGGGTCCGCAGCGAGGCCGACGCGGAGGCCGCCCGGATCCTCGAGGACGCCCGCAAGGCCGCCGACGACCAGCGCGACAGCGCCGAGCGCGACGCGTCGGTGCGGCTCCAGGAGGCCGAGGCCGTCTACGAGGAGCAGCGCGCCCGGGCCGCCAAGGCGGCGGCTGACTTCGAGACCACGCTCGCGGGTCGTCGCCAGGCGGCCGAGCAGGAGTTCACCCAGAAGATGGCCGAGTCGCAGGGCAGGCTCGACGAGGCGGCGCAGCTCGCCGACCGCACCCGGACCGAGGCCGAGGATGCGCGCGCCCAGGCCGCCAAGGAGGTCACCCGGCTGCTCGACGAGGCCCGCGACGAGGCCGCGAAGATCGTCGGCGACGCGAAGGCCACCGCCGAGCGCGTCCGCGCCGACTCCGACCGGGAGCTGGCGGCCGCGACCCAGCGCCGCGACAGCATCAACGCCCAGCTGGCCAACGTCCGCCAGATGCTGGCCACCTTGACCGGCACCTCCCTGATGCCCATCACCGGGCTCGAGGACGACGAGCCGACCGCCGAGCCCGACGGCGGGTCGGATGCGCGACGAGTCAGGCGGCGAGTCAGGCGGCGAGCCGGGCGGCGACACCGCCGACACCGCCGGCGACGGGGCCGCTGTCTCCGACGCTCCGGACGAACACGTCGAGGGCGACGCCCAGCCGGCGCCGGCCGACGACGAGGCGGTCGTCGGCAGCCACGGCTGACCGTTCGCCCGGCAATCCGGGACGCTCCGCTCGGACCGGACGCGCGTCACAGTCCATGTGTCCGCAGAGCGACAGACCCTGCGGCGGCCAGGCTCCAACGTGGTGGACACACGCACCCGTGCTTCCACCGAGAGGAGCCAGCCATGAACAGCTTCAGCAACGACCCGAGCGGCGCCCGGCTGGTCGCCCAGTACACCATCGAGCAGCGGGTCCGGGACGCCGAGCAGCGGCGCCTGGCCCGGAGCGCCCGCGCCCGGCGCCCGGCCCAGGAGCCCGTCGCGGAGCCCAAGCCGAGCACCCACCACATCCCCTGGTGGGTCTTCCGCTACCTGCACCCGGCCCACTGAGCCCCGGTCCGGCGACGTCCTCCCGTCAGTCCCGCGAGGTGACCAGCACCCGGTCGTGGGACCCGTCGAAGTGCTTCCACGCCACGACGGTGTGTCCACCGGCGTCCATGGCCAGCTGGTGGGAGGAGCCCGCGGCACCGTGCGACAGGGGGATGACCGCGCCCCAGGAGCCGCCGAGCGGCCGCCGGACTCCCTCGACGACCGTCCCCTCCCAGGTGACGATGGTGACGCCGGCGGCCACCGCGACGTGAGCCGACGTCGTGTCCTGACCCGCGGGGGACACGGTGACACCCGGCCCCCAGTGGCCCGTCGCCGTCTTCCTGGTCGCCACGACCCGGTGGGACCTCCCGTCCCACCGGCTCCACGCGACGGTCGCCGTGCCCGAGGCGTCGAGCGCGACCTCGGCGATCGCACTCGCCCGCACGGTGTGGGACACGTTCCCGACCGCGCTCCACCGGCCTCCCGCACGACGTACGACGGCCCGCACGGTCGGGATGCCGGACTGCCGTCCCTCCCAGGCCACGACCGTGTTGCCGCGTGCGTTCATCGCGACCGAGGGGCTGGTGCCGGGGTGGCCCTCCGGACTCAGCAGACGCGGAGCCGACCACAGGCCCGACGCCGAGCGCCGCACGACGTAGACCGCGGATCGTCCGCCGTCGGCCCAGTCGCGCTCCCATGCCACGGTCGCAGCGCCGTGCGCGTCGACCGCGACCTGCGGGTAGTCGGCGTCACCGGTCGTGCCCGACAGGGTCCGAACCGTCGACCAGGCGCCGCCGACCGGCCTCCGGACGACCTGGACCCGCTCGTGGAGTCCGATCACGCGCTCCCAGACGACGGACGTCGTGCCCCGGGGGCTCATCGCCACCTGGGGGAAGTGCTCCCGCCCCCGGGGGCGGACACCCGGGTCGCGCTCGACCAGGGGCCGCCCGCCGGGCGGCGCGACACCATGATCCGGCCCTGGTCCAGCCACACAGCGACCACGTCGCCGCGTGCGTCCATGGCCACCTGCTGGTCGTAGGCGCCGAAGTCCCGCAGCGGCGACAGTGCATGAGGCGCGCCCCACGTACCGCCGGTCGAGCGCACGGCCGCCACGATCCGCTGGCCGGACACAGTGTCCTGCTCCCACACGACGACCGCCGCGCCGTTCGGGCTCGAGGCCACGGCCGGGTCCTCGCCCGACACTGCCGGGCCCGGAGACGGCCCGCGGGGCCGTCCAGACCGGCGCTGCCGATGCCGGGGCCGCCAGGGCCAGCCCGAGCACCGCTGTCCACGTCAGCGTGGTCCGCATCATGAACCCATCCCATCCGGGATCGCCGGCTCGGGCAGAGGCCTTGGCGATCGCCGTCCCGGGACTCTGCGTCGCCCTCAGCTCGTTCTCCGGGCTTCTCCTTTCTTCCCTTTGCGCTTTCTTCTCTTTGCGCGCCGAGAGCGGCAGGCTGGTGGCATGCCGCTCCAACCCACGACCGTCGTCCTCTTCGGTGCGACCGGCGACCTGTCGCGCCGCAAGCTCCTGCCCGGCATGCTCCACCTCTTCCAAACGGGCCTGATGCGCGACCTCCGGGTCGTCGGCACCTCCCTCGACGAGCACGACCGCGAGTCGTTCCTCGAGTTCGCCCACCAGGCGGTCGTCGAGTTCGGCGGCGACGACGGCGACACCGAGGGGTGGGGGGAGTTCGCCAAGCTCCTCTACTGGGCGCCCGGCGAGTCCGGCCCCGAGGGTCTGCGCCGCGCCGTCGAGGAGGCCGAGGGCGAGCGCTTCGGTGAGTTCGAGCGCCTCCACTACCTCTCGGTGCCCCCCAAGGCAGCGCTCTCGGTGGTCCACCAGCTCAAGGAGGCCGGCCTGGTCGAGCGGAGCCGGATCATCATGGAGAAGCCGTTCGGGACCGACCTGGAGAGCGCACAGAAGCTGAACGCCGAGCTCCACGAGGTCTTCGACGAGGACCAGATCTTCCGGATCGACCACTTCCTGGGCAAGGAGGCAGCGCAGAACATCCTCGCGTTCCGGTTCGCCAACGGCCTGTTCGAGCCGATCTGGCACCGCAACCACATCGACCACGTCCAGATCGACGTTCCCGAGGATCTCGGTCTGGCCCAGCGGGCGTCGTTCTACGAGAGCACCGGCGCCTACCGCGACATGGTCGTGACCCACCTGTTCCAGGTGCTGGCGTTCACCGCGATGGAGCCGCCGACCTCGCTCGAGCCGCTGGCGATCAGCGAGGAGAAGAACAAGGTCTTCCGCTCGATGTGCACGATCGAGCCCACCGACGTCGTCCGCGGGCAGTACGTCGGCTACCGCGACATCGAGGGGGTGGCGCACGACTCCGAGACCGAGACGTTCGTCGCCCTCAAGTGCTTCGTCGACAACTGGCGCTGGGCCGGCGTGCCGTTCTACCTGCGCACCGGCAAGCGGATGGCCGAAGGGCGCGCGGATCATCTCCATCGCGTTCCGGGAGCCGCCACGCTCGATGTTCCCCTCCGGCTCCGGCGTCGGCGACCACGGGCCCGACCACCTCACCTTCGACCTCGCCGACCAGGCCAAGATGTCGCTGTCGTTCTACGGCAAGCGGCCGGGACCGGGCATGAAGCTCGACAAGCTGTCGATGCAGTTCGCGATGCACGACACCGGGTGGGCGGGCGCTGTGCTCGAGGCCTACGAGCGGTTGATCTACGACGCGGCGCGCGGCGACCGCACGCTGTTCACCAGCGCCCAGGGCATCGAGCGGCTGTGGGAGCTCTCGACCCCGCTGCTGGAGAACCCGCCCGTCGTCCGCCCCTATGCCCAGGGGTCGTGGGGGCCCAACCAGATCCACCAGCTGGTCGCGCCGTTCGCCTGGCGGCTGCCGTTCGAGCGGCAGTGGCGCCATCCCAACGACTCCGGCGACTGAACGCCGGCGCAGTTCTGGGCCAGTTCTGGGCCAGTTCTGTGGTCAGTTCTGGGTCAGCTGCGCGGCGAGCGCCTTCGCCTGCACCTTGTCGTAGTCGCCGGTGACACCCAGGGTGCCGTCCTTCATCGAGGAGTCGACGATCGGGGCGCTGATGACGTGGTCGTCCACCACGAGGGCGAGCTCGGTGCCGGGCATCGTGTCCACGATGTTGGACAGCGGCGCTCTTGGCCTTCGGGTCGAGGCCGACCTCGACCCACCAGAGCTTCTCGCCGTGGATCGCCTTCGCGTCGGCGGTCGCCACGCCGCCGGTCACGAGGGGGTCCTTGAGCAGGAAGACCGTGCCGAGGCTGTCACACACCATCAGCATGCCCTGCACGTCCTGGGTCCCCGAGGAGCAGTCGAACTTCTTCATGGTGTCGACCAGCTCGGTCGACACCTGCTGACCCCCGAACTGCGGACCGCCCAGCGGTGCGCCGACGGCGTAGCGGGCGTAGACCGGACGCATCTGGAGCGCCTGGGTCGACGGGGCCGGGCCGCTCGCTCCGGCCGAGCTGGAGCCGGACCCGCACGCGGTCGCCAGGCCCGCGATCAAGACGAGCGGGACGAGGGTTCGCAGGGGACGCACGGCGCCTATCTAACAGGGCGGGCGCCAAGGGATTCTGGTCGAGGGCGGGGCGCGACGGAATAAGTTGCGCAATCGTGTTGTCGCCCTAGGTATGACTGCTTCGAACGCGACCAGACCGGGCGTCACCCTCAACGACGAGCGCACCATCCCGCAGCTCGGCTTCGGGGTGTTCAAGGTCGAGCCCGAGAGCACCCAGGAGACCGTCGAGCAGGCCTTCGAGGTCGGCTACCGGCACATCGACACCGCGCAGATGTACGGCAACGAGGCCGGCGTCGGCGCGGCCATCAAGGCCGCGGGCATCCCCCGCGACGAGCTGTGGATCACCACCAAGCTCAACAACGGCTTCCACCGCCCCGACGACGCGCGTCGCACCTTCGCCGAGTCGCTGGACCGGCTCGGCCTCGACCAGGTCGACCTCTTCTTGATCCACTGGCCGCTGCCCACGCGGTACGACGGCGACTTCGTCTCGACGTGGCGCACCCTCGTCGAGCTGCGCGACGGCGGTCGCGCCCGGTCGATCGGGGTGTCGAACTTCGAGCCCGACCACCTCCATCGGATCGTCGAGGAGACCGGGGTCGTGCCCGCGGTGAACCAGATCGAGGTGCACCCCTACCTCACCAACGAGGCCGCCCGCGCGGCGAACGCGTCGTACGGCGTCGCCACCGAGGCCTGGTCGCCGATCGCCAAGGGCCAGGTCAACGACGACGCCACCATCCGCGGCATCGCCGACCGCCTCGGTCGTACGCCGGCCCAGGTCGCGCTCCGCTGGGCGATCCAGCGCGGCGACATCGTGTTCCCCAAGTCCGTGCACCGCGAGCGCATGGAGGAGAACTTCGCTGTCTTCGACTTCGACCTCGCGGCGGACGACCTGGCGGCGATCAGCGCCCTCGACCGTGGCGAGGCCGGCCGCACCGGCCCGAACCCGGCTTCCTTCGACTGGATCCCTGACTGACGGAGAGGCTGGCGTGCAAGCACGCCTCGCGCTCGGCTGGGCCACGTCGGTCCTCGGCTCGCGAGAGCTAGCGGATGGTGACCCGCACCTGGTTGGAGCTCAGATGGGTGTCGGAGTCGACCACGCGGAAGCGGTTGACCCCGGGCGTCCCGGTCTGGATGTAGGTCGAGAAGGTGCCGTTGGTGACGGTGGCTGAGATCGAGTAGAAGTCCTGCCACGAGCCGTTGCTGAACTTCTGGACGTTCAGGACGGCGCCTTCCCCACCGGGGTAGGTGCCGGTCAGGTCGATCCGCGCCATCGGCGCCACCCTGGACTGGCCCGCCTGCAGCGAGATCCGCTTCTTGGGCTTCTGGATCGTCGGGCTGGGCTGGCTGCTGGCGCTCTGGGTGGGCTCCGAGCCGAGGGTGATCGTGGGACCGCTGGGGCTGGTCGTCTTGGAGGGCACGGGCACGTAGAGAGTGGCGTTGGCGTCGCTGCCCACGGCCGCGTGCCCGCCGGTGAGCCCGAGCATGTGGGTGCCGGCCATCACGGCCACGGCCGCCACCAGCCCCACCGCGACGGCCACGCCCACCAGAGCCAGCAGCCCGGCGATGACCGGGCGGTTCTCGTCGCGACTCACAGGCGCCATTGTCCCGGACCGGGCAAGGCGCACCCAATCCGCACCTGCCCATGTGAGACGGCCGGGTCAGGACGCCGTGGGGTCCACCGCCTCGCCGGCCCGGTACCTGGCCCGGCGCTCGGCCAGCGCGTGCTCGTCGGTGCGCTCGTCATAGCGCCAGAAGTCGTGGAGCCAGGTCGCGGTGATCGCCACCCCGGCCACGCACGAGACACCACCACTGACGATGGCCCCCCGCACAGACCATCGGTCGGCGACGAAACCGGCCCGGACCTGACCGGCCAGCGGTCCGATCGAGTAGCTCAGCATCTCGATGCCGGCGAGCCGGCCGCGCATCGAGTCGGGGATGGTCTGGTTCCAGATCGTGCCCCGGAACACCGCCGAGATCATGTCTGCGGCCCCGGCGAGCGCGAAGAAGAAGATCGCGGTGCCGATGTTGGGCGACAAGCCGGCCAGCGCCACGCACGCGCCGTACGCCGAGGCGGCCAGCACGATGGCGCGCCCGTGGTGGTGGACGCGGGCGGTCCAGCCCGAGAAGGCCGTGGCGATCAGGGCGCCGATGGTCTCGGCGGAGTAGAGGAAGCCGAGCAGGTGCGGGTTGCCGAAGACGTTCTCGGCCAGGGCGGGGAACAGGACCACCGGCATCGCCAGGAGCATCGCGATGATGTCGACGAGGTAGGTGCCGAGCAGGTCACGTCGGCTCACGGCGTAGCGGAGCCCGTCGGCGATCCCCCGCAGGCTCGGCGGCTCGGTGTCGCCGACGTGGGGGTAGCGCCGCATCGCGGCATAGAGCATGGAGGCGACGAACAGGCCGATGATGTCGACCAGGAAGCACCAGCCCGGGCCGGCCGAAGCGACGATGATGCCGCCGACCATGGGACCCGCGAGCACGCCCGCCTGCATGCCGAAGCTGCTCAGCGCGTTGGCCGCCTTGAGCTCGTCGTGACGGACCGTGCGCGGGAGGAGGGCCTCGCGCGAGGGTCGCTGCATCGCGGAGGCCGAGGCCAGCAGCCCGGAGACCAGGAAGATCTCCCACAGGCGCGGGTGGGGCGAGAAGGCGTTGATCGCGAGCCAGGCGGTGAACGCCGCCTGGGCGATGCCGGTCCAGATCAGCAGGAGGCGACGGTCGGCGTGGTCGGCCAGCGCGCCGCCGTAGAGCCCGAAGAAGATCAAGGGGACCAGCTCGACCAGGCCGATCGCACCGACCGCCAGGTTGGAGTGGGTGAGCTGGTAGACCTGGTAGGGGATGGCGACGTAGGTCATCATCCCGCCGAGGTAGAAGACGGTGCCGGCGATCAGGAGCAGGCGGAAGTCACGATGCTCCCGGAACGGACCGACGTCCATCCGGAGCGCGCGAAGCCGTGCCCCCCATCCCATGACCGATCATTCTGGCGGCAGCACCCATGACCTGCGGAGCGAATGTCCAAGTCGTGGCCGGGTGGAACAAAGTTCACCCGATCGGACATATCACCTCACCCGGATGCGCGCGCCGTTCCGCGGAACGCTGGTGATGTTGCGGACCTGCGGCTGGTCGGTGCCCACCGCTTCGACGTCGTAGGCGGTGAGCACCTCGCGCAGCACGACCACGCCCTCCATGAGGGAGAAGCCGGCGCCGATACAGCGGCGGACGCCCCCGCCGAAGGGGATCCACGTGTTGACCGGCGGGCTCTGACCGACAAAGCGAGCCGGGTCGAAGCGCTCGGGGTCGGGGTGGTTGTCGGCCCGCGCATGGCTGACCAGGATCGACGGGCCCACCGTGACACCCGCCGGCAGGTCGTAGCCGCCGACCGTGGCGGGTCGCATCAGGGTGCGGGCCACCATCGCGATGACCGGGTGGAGACGCATCGCCTCCTTGAGCACGGCCTCGAGGTGGTCGTCGTCCCCGGAGCGCGCGGCCTCGCGTGCACGGGCGAGCTGCACGGGGTCGCTCCCCAGCTCGTAGAGGGCCCACGCGAGTGCGGTCGCCGTGGTCTCGTGACCGGCCAGCAGCAGCGTGACCAGCTGGTCGCGCAGCTCCTCGTCGGTGAGCCGGTCTCCGCCGTCGTCCACCTGGATCAGCCGCGAGAGGACGTCGGTACGGCGGGCGAGGTCGGGCGCCTGCCGGCGCTCACGGATCTCGTCGTAGATCAGCTCGTCGAGGCGGTAGGCGTTGTCGACCGTGCGCTTCCACGGTCCGAACCGCTGGAGCCAGGGGTAGCCCCAGCCGAGGAGCACCGCGGGGCTGACGTTGACGGTGCGGTTGACGCAGGGGCGGAGGTGGGCGCGGCGCTGCTCGTCGGTCACCCCGAAGACCACCCGGAGGATCACCTCGAGGGTCAGGGCGTTCATCCGGTCGAGGCTGCGGAACTCCTGCCCCGGGCGCCAGCCCGCGACCTCGGCGCGGGCGACCTCCTCGACCAGCGCGCCGTACGACTTGAGCGCGTGGCCGTTGAACGCCGGCATCAGCAGGCGGCGGGCCCGCTTGTGCTCGGCGCCGTCCTGGAGCAGCAGCGAGTGCTCGCCCATGATCGGGCCGAGGATCGCGTTGCCCTTGCCGGCGTGGAAGACCTCGGGGTCGCCGGCGAAGATCTCCCGGACGTGCTCGGGCCGGGTGAACAGCACGAGCGGACGGCCCGCCGGGATGACCCGCACGGTGAAGACGTCGCCGTACTTCCGCCACATGGCCGGCACGAAGCGGTGACGGAACCGCAGGAGCCCGGCGCTCTGCGCCCAGACCGGCCAGCGTGGGCCCGGCGGCAGCCCGGTGGTGTCGACGGTGGGAGGCGCCTGGCCACCGAACGGACGCATCCGCTCGAACCGCCGCGCGGTGAGACCCGCGGCGTCCGGCTGGTCCAGCGTCGTCATGGCTGCTCCGTCCTCGGGCCCGGTCTCGACCCCGAGCTGCCGCCATACTACGAGTACGTCGAACGTCCACCGGCGTGATGACGGTCCGCTGGAGCTCTTGCCGTGGACCCCCCACGGGTTCATGCTGATTCGGCACGGGGGGAGGGATCGTGGCCGATCAGTTCCCAGGGGGACCGGGAGCCCCGGACCAGCCGGAGCAGCCGCGCGGCAGCAGCTCCGATGGCGGCTCCGGTGTCGGCTCCGGTGGCGGCTCTGGTGGCCGCTCCGGGGGCGCCAGCTCCGGCGGCATCGTCGCCGGCCTTCGCGATGCGCGGCGGCGGCTCGACGCCCGCGAGCAGCTCACGGCGAGCAACGACATCCTGGTCGCCCTGAGCCGCGCCGGCGCCCACCCCGAGGAGGTGCTGGTCACCATCGTCGAGCGGTCGCGGCGACTGTGCGGCGCGCAGGTGGGACAGCTGTACCTGCTCGAGGGCGACCACCTCCGGCTGTCCCGGATCTCCGGCGACGTGCCGGAGGAGTTCCGCGCTTACGTCACCGAGCACCCGATCGCGGTCGACCGCTCGTCGTCCACCGGCCGGGCAGCCGTCGACCGGCGTACGCACATGATCCCCGACGTGCTCGCCGACGAGGACTACGACCGCCTGGACATTCAGCGCGTCGCGGGCTACCGCTCGCTGGTGTCCACGCCTCTGATCCTCCAGGACGAGGTGGTGGGCGCCCTCTCGATGTTCCACCCGCGGGTCGGGCACTTCGACCTGCACGACAAGCAGCTCCTCGAGGAGTTCGCTCTTCAGGCCGCGATCGTCCTGCGCCAGGTCCAGCTCGTGCAGGTGCTCGAGTCGCGCGGGGCCGAGCTGGCGACCAAGGTCGACCAGCTCGAGGTCCTCCGGGAGGTCGGGGAGACGGTCGGCTCGAGCCTCGACCTCGACGAGGTGCTCGACCTGATCGTCACCCACGCCGTCCGCATCACCGGGACCGACGGCGGCTCGATCATGGAGTACGACGAGACCGAGAACGCCTTCCACGTGCGGACGGCGTACGGCAGCAGCGATGCCATGCTCGCGCAGCTGCGTGAGGTCATCCTCGGGCGCGAGTCGACCCTGGTGGGCCGCACCGCTCTGGACCGCAGGCCGCTGATGGTGCCCGACCTCGACGAGGTGACCCTCGACCAGCACCTGGAGATCCTCCACCGCAACGGCTGGCGCTCGGTGCTGGCGGCACCGATGCTGCGCGGCGACCTGCTGGTGGGCGTCCTGGTGATCAGGCGCCGGCGTCCGGGGGCCTTCTCCCCCGACACCATCGAGCTGCTCGAGACGCTGGCCAGCCAGTCCGCACTGGCCATCCTCAACGCGCGGCTCTTCCGTGAGCTCGGATCCAAGACCCGGGAGCTGGAGGTCGTGAGCCAGCACAAGTCGGAGTTCCTGGCGAGCATGTCGCACGAGCTCCGGACCCCGCTGAACGCGGTGATCGGCTTCTCCGAGGTGCTGCTCGACCGGATGTTCGGCGAGCTCAACGAGCGACAGGAGGACTACCTCCAGGACATCCGCAGCTCGGGACGCCACCTGCTGGAGCTGCTCAACGAGATCCTCGACCTGTCCAAGGTCGAGGCGGGCCAGATGGTCCTGGAGCCGACGATGTTCTCGGTGCCCGCGGTGCTGGAGTACGGGCTCGCGCTGGTCCGCGAGCGCGCGGCCTCCCACGGCATCACCTTGACGGTGGAGGTGGGCGAGGGCGTCGGCCTGATCGAGGCCGACGAGCTGAAGTTCAAGCAGGTGCTGCTCAACCTGTTGTCCAACGCCGTCAAGTTCACCCCCGACGGTGGGTCGGTCAGCCTGGCTGCGGAGCGTGCGGGCGACGTGCTCACCGTGACGGTCACCGACACCGGTGTCGGCGTACCGCTGGAGGACCGGGAGCGCATCTTCGAGTCGTTCCAGCAAGGCGCCCGCGGGACGGCGAAGGCGGAGGGGACCGGGCTGGGCCTCACGCTGTCCCGCCGCATCGTGGAGCTGTTCGGCGGTCGGCTGTGGCTCGAGCCCGGACCGGACGGCCGGGGCAGCGTGTTCGGCTTCTCGATCCCGGTCCCCGCACGCGACGTGGTGCCGGGGAGCGCGCCCGCGACCGGCTCCGTGATCCTCATCGTCGACGACGACCGCGCCTCGCTCGACCTGATGTCGGCCTACCTCTCCGGCTTCACCAACCGCGTCCTGCGCGCCCGCGACGGGCTGGAGGCCCTGCAGCAGTGCCGGGAGGTCCATCCCAGGGCCGTCGTCCTCGACATCCGCCTGCCCAAGAAGGACGGGTGGGAGGTGCTCGCGGAGCTCAAGCAGGACCCGGCCACCAGCGACATCCCGGTGATCGTCGCCTCCATCGTCGACGAGCGACCCCGCGGGCTCGCCCTGGGCGCCGCGGACTACCTCCTCAAGCCCGTCCGTCGCGACCAGCTCGTCGAGTCGCTGCGCCGGGTCGACGCCCTGGCTCCCACCGCACCCGCGGCCGGCACCTCGTGAGCGCCGCCCCGCGGGTCCTCGTGGTGGAGGACAACCCCCTGAACCTCAAGCTCGTCCGAGACGTCCTGGAGTACGCCGGCTACGAGGTCGTCGACGCCGGGTCCGGGGAGGAGGCCCTCGAGGTCGCCGCTCGCGTCCGACCCGACGCCGTACTGATGGACCTGCAGCTGCCCGGCATCGGCGGCGCCGAGGCCCTGCAGCGGCTGCGCGCCGGGATCCTGGCGCCCGAGATACCCGTCGCCGCGGTCACCGCCCTGGCGATGCCCCAGGACCGCGCGGCCGCGGAGGACGCAGGCTTCGACGGCTGGATCGAGAAGCCGATCAGCGTGCGAGCGCTGCCGGCGCAGGTCGCAGACCTGCTGGCGGGGAAGGGGCTGTCGTGACCGAGCCACCGATCACCGTCCTGGCCGTCGACGACCAGGACACCAACCTGCGACTGCTCGACGCCATCCTCACCTTCCGTGGCTATCGCGTCCTCTGCGTGACGTCCGGCGCCGAGGCGCTGGAGGTGCTCCGGACCGAACCGGTGGATCTGGTGCTGCTCGACATCGTGATGCCGGGCCTGGACGGCTACGAGGTGTGCCGCCGCATCCGCGCCGACCAGGCCACGGCGTACCTGCCCGTGGTCATGCTCACCGCCAGCGGGGAGCAGCAGCGGATCGACGCGCTGGAGGCGGGAGCGGACGACTTCGCGACCAAGCCCTTCGACCGCAGCGAGCTGTTGGCCCGGGTCGACTCCCTGGCCCGGATCAAGCGCTACCACGACACGATCCGGCGCCAGGCCGCGGAGCTGGCGACCTGGAACGCCGAGCTGGAGCGTCGCGTCGAGGAACACGTGCGGGAGCTGGAGCGCACCTCGCGGCTGCGGCGCTTCCTCAGTCCTCAGCTCGTCGAGCTCGTGATGGACGACGAGAGCCTCCTGCGCAGCCACCGCCGGGAGATCGTGGTGGTGTTCTGCGACCTGCGGAACTTCACGCCGTTCGCCGAGACCAGCGAGCCGGAGGAGGTGATGGAGGTCCTCGCGGAGTACCACGCGGCCATCGGCTCGCTCGTGCACGCCTTCGGTGGGACGTTGGAGCGCTTCACCGGCGACGGAGTGATGGTCTTCTTCAACGACCCCGTGCCCTGTGACGACCCGGTGGAGCGCGCGGTCCGGATGAGCCTGGGGCTCCGGGACGCCGTTCGGGACCTCGCGACCGGCTGGCACCGCGCCGGACACGACCTGGCGCTGGGGCTGGGGATCGCCCAGGGGTACGCCACCCTCGGCCGGATCGGCTTCGAGGGCCGCTTCGACTACGCCGCCATCGGCAGCGTGACCAACCTGGCGGCGCGGTTGTGCTCCGACGCCGAGGCCTGGCAGGTGCTGGTGACCGAACGCGTGCTGGCCTCGGTCGAGCAGATCGTGGAGTCCGAGCCGATCGGGGAGGTGCACCCGAAGGGGTTCAGCCGCGTGGTCCGGGTGCACGACGTGACCGGCGTCGCGGCCCAGGAGGTCAGCACCTGAGACTTGCGACCTCGGCGCGTCAGCCGAGGAGCCCGTCGCGGCGGGCGATCGCGGCAGCCTCGGTGCGGCCGGCTGCTCCGAGCTTGCCGAGGATGTTGGACACGTGGACCGAGACGGTCTTGGTGCTGATGAAGAGCTGCCGCCCGATCTCGCCGTTGCTACGGCCCTCGGCGACCAGCGCCAGGATCTCGTTCTCGCGCGGGGTGAGCGAGGCACGGGCGGCCGCCGGGGAGGTCGTCGTGTCGGCACCGAGGCGCCGGGCCAGCGGCCGAGCACCGAGCCGGGCCGCGGTCTCGGCCGCGTCGGCGGCCAGCACCCGGGCCTCGTCGTGGTCGCCGATCGCGGTCAGCACCTCGGCGAGCGTGGCCTTGACCTCGGCCAGCTCGTAGGGCGCGCCGAAGGCGGCGAACCGGGCGACCGCATCGCGCCAGGCGGCCAGCAGCTCGTCGGCGGCGGGTGGGTCGACGTCGGCGGCCCAGCGCCAGCGCAGCAGCTCGGCACCCAGCCGTGCCTCCCAGGCCCGGCTCTCCGGGCCCCAGGAGACGAGGGCGTCGCCGCGCCGGTCGAGGACCTTCTGCGCGTCGCCGTAGAGCCCGGCGACCACGCTCTCGTCGTCGGCGCGCTCGGCGGCGCTGCGGCGCGTGGCGGCAGAGGCGAACGTCGACAGGGTCACCGTGGCCAGGCGCACCCGAGCCTGGAACAGCGGGTGCCAGATGCCGGTCAGGGTGTCGACGATGTGGCGGTAGGTCGCGAGGGCGGCCACGTGGTCGCCGGCCAGCTCGTGGAGGGTCAGCTCGGCGGATCCGCCGGCGACCGCCACCAGCCCCTCCTGCCGCCAGAACGGGTGGAGCGAGCGCGCGAGCGCGGCCGCCCCGCCGTCGCCGCGGGCGGCGAGGATCTGGGAGCGCGTGGCGGTCAGCATCGCGCCGTAGATCGGCGGCACGACCTCGCCGGTCAGGTCGAGGACTTCCAGCGACTCGTCCCAGCAGCCCTGGAGCTTGAGCGAGACCGCGTGGAGCCAGCGCGCCTCGGCGGCGTAGGGGACCCAGGGGGTGCCTTCGGCACGGGCTCGGACCGTCGTGCGCTCGAACGCCTCGTCGGCCTCGCGGAACTCTCCGCGGTCGAGATGGTGGTTGCCGAGGAGGTGGCGGGCCCGCAGCTCGGCGGTCGAGGCGCCCGCCAGCTCGGCCTGGCTGATCGCCACCTGGAGCGACTCGATGAGGGACTCTGCCGTGCCGACCTTGCGCTCGAGCACCGCGAGCGTGGTGCGGACGTCGCTGGCCAGTCGGGGCATGTCGAGACGCTCGGCCAGGGCCAGCGCGGTCATCGCCACCTCACGGGCCTCCTCGTAGCGGCCGACCCGGGCCAGCATCCGGGCATGGACGGCGAGCACCTTGGACCGGGCGTTGGTCGGCCGGTCGGGGACCAGCGCGACCGCCTCGGTGGTGAGGGCGAGGGGGTCCTCCTGGGTCTCGGTGAGCGCCAGCGCCCCGGCGACGACACCGAGCAGCTGCCCACGGACCAGGTCGTCGGCGTCGGGCGGCAGCTGCGCCAGCTGCTCGCGGGCGACCCCGAGCGCGCGAGCGGGATGGCCGGCGGCGATGAGGGCGTCGCAGACCAGACCGACCAGGCGCGGGTGGTCGAGGCCGAGCTCGTCGGGCAGCCGGGTGTCGTGCCACAGGTCGAGTGCCTGGAGGTAGTGCTGGGCCGCCTCCTCCGCGCCGCCGACGGCGCGGGCGTCGTCGCCGGCGCGGAGGCTGGCGGTGAGCGCGGTGGCGTAGTCCTTGGCCAGGCGGGCGTGGCGGGCCAGCTCGGCGGCGGTGCCGGCGGCACGGCCGCCGAGCAGTGCCCGGGCATAGGCGGCGTGCAGCGAGGTGCGCTCACCGGGGAGCAGGTCGTCGTAGACCGCCTCGGCGAGAAGCGCGTGACGGAACTGGTAGAAGTCGTCGGCGCTGGAGACCAGCACCTGCCCCTCGACAGCGTCGCGGACGGCGGCGTCGAGCTCGCTCGGCGGGAGGTCGAGAACGGCGCTCAGGGCGACGTGGGAGACCCGGCGGCCGGCGACGGCGGCAGCGCGGACCGCGGCGACCGCGCCGTCGTCGAGAGTCTCGAGCCGGACCAGCAGGACATCGACGAGGTCTTCGGGGATGCGGCCGTCGCGGGCCCAGGTGGTGCCGACCAGCTCTTCGACGAAGAACGCGTTGCCCTCGGCCCGGGCCACGATGTCGCGCACCCGCTCCTCGGGCAGCGGGTCGGGGTGGAGCTGGGCGACCAGGCGGCGTACGTCGGGACCCGGCAGGGGTTCGACCTGGATCCGCTCGACGCCGGCCATCCGGGCCCAGACCGCGACCTGGCGGCGCAGCGGGTGGCGGCGGTGGAGGTCGTCGGAGCGGTAGGAGCCGACGAGGGCGACCGGGGCGTCGAAACCGCGGCCGAACAGGAAGCTCATGAGGTCGCGGGTGGACTGGTCGGCCCAGTGGAGGTCTTCGACGACGAGCAGCACGGGCTGGCGGGTGCCGACGGCCTGGGCGAGGGCGTGGACGCCGTCCAGCAGCGCAGCCTGGTCGGCGGGGACGGACTCGGGGTCGGTGGCCTGGCTCAGCATCCGCTGGCCGGGCAGCAGCCGGAGCAGGGCGGGGTGGCGCTCGGTCACCTCGTCGAAGAGGTCGGGCAGCTCACGGGAGACCCGGCCGGTGATCTCGGAGAAGGGGAGGTAGGGAAGTGCGCTGTCGGCGAAGTCGAGGCAGTGTCCAGCGAGCACGTGCCAGCCGCGGTCGTGCGCCCGGTCGCGCAGCTCGGTCAGGAGGCGGGTCTTGCCCACCCCGGCGTCGCCCGCCAGGAGCACCGCGGCACGCTCGTCGGAGGCGTCGCCGACGGCGCGGAGATGCCGAGCGTGGAGCAGAGGTGCTCCAGCTCGGCATCTCGTCCGACCAGCTGCGAGGTCATGTGGTCCATCTTGTCGAGAACCACGGACCCTGACATCTCAGTTGATCCAGTTCTTCGCGTCCGTGGCGCCCGCGGGGCCGTCCCACTCGACGCGACGGCGCCAGCGGCGGTAGCGCGCGGTCCGCAGCTCGAGCCGGGCTCGAGCCGCGTGGTAGCGGTACTCGGGCTCGAGGGTGAAGAAGTCGTTCATGGTGTCTCATCCCTTCGGTTCTTGTCTGACACCGAAGAGACTGCGCCGGTGAGGTAGCCCCGGACATCGGGTGCGTTCCCTAACTTCTCGGGAGCACCTACCTCAGGTCACCTCACCGGGGCCTGAGGCGGGTCCTCGGGAGGGTCCTCGGGCGGGTGCTCGGGGGGTGCTCGGGGGTGCTCGGGGGGTCAGAGCGGTCGGCCGGCGAGCCAGGTGGCGGTGACGAGAGGGACGCCGGGGCGATAGGCCAGGTGGAGGTACGACGGGGCGTCGAGGACGGCGAGGTCGGCCCGGCGGCCGGGGGCCAGCACCCCGACGTCGTCGCGGTCGAGGGCGGCGGCACCCCCGGCCGTGGCGGCGTGGACGGCCTCGGCCGGGGTCAGCCCCATCTCGCGGACCGCGAGGGCGACGCAGAGCGGGAGCGAGCTGGTGAAGCAGGAGCCGGGGTTGCAGTCGCTGGCCAGTGCGACCCGCACGCCGGCATCGAGCAGCCGGCGGGCGTCGGGATAGGGCTGCCGGGTCGAGAACTCCACCCCCGGGAGCAGGGTCGCCACGGTGCCCGACCCGGCCAGCGCGGCCACGTCGGCGTCGGTCAGGTAGGTGCAGTGGTCCACCGCGGTCAGCCCGAGCTCGCAGGCGAGCTGCACGCCCGGACCGGGGCCGAGCTGGTTGGCGTGCAGCCGGCCCCGCAGGCCCGCCGCAGCACCGGCGTCGAGCACGGCGCGGGCCTGGTCGGCGTCGAAGGCACCGGTCTCGCAGAACGCGTCGACCCAGCGGGCGTGAGGCGCGCACGCCGCGAGCATCGGGCCGGTGACCAGCGCGACGTACTCCTCGGGGGTGGTGCCGTCGGGGACGACGTGGGCGCCGAGGAACGTCGTCTCCTCGGTGAACTGCCGCGCGACCGCGAGGCTGCGCGCCTCGTCGTGGACGGTGAGGCCGTAGCCGCTCTTGATCTCCACCGTGGTCGTGCCCTGGCGCCGCATCTCCGCGACCAGCCGCGCCACGTGGCTGGTCAGCTGCTCGTCGGTCGCCGCACGGGTCGCGGCCACCGTCGTGCGGATCCCGCCGGCGGCGTAGGGCTGCCCGGCCATCCGAGCGGCGAACTCCTCCCCGCGGTCGCCGGCGAAGACCAGGTGGGAGTGGGAGTCGACGAAGCCGGGGATCACCGCCCGCCCGCCCACGTCGTACGACGCGTCGGCGGCGGGCGCCTCGGCGGCCGGGCCGACCCAGACGACGTGCTCGCCCTCGACCACGACCGCCGCGTCGCGGAGCAGGCCGAGGAGCCCGCCGTGCGCCGGGTCGTTGGTGACCAGCTCGCCGATGTCGGTGACCACGGTGCTGCTCATCGCCAGATCCTCCCGATCACGTCGGCCAGGTCGCGGCCGAGCCCGGCGCGGTCACCTTCGCCGAACACGACCCGCCCGTCGGCGACGACCTGGGTGACGTCCTCGGCCACCGCCGCGAACACGGCGGTGCGCTCGTCGGCACCGGTGCCGGCCGTGCGGACGCGGTCGGTCGCGATCGTGACCAGGTCGGCGCGCTGTCCGACGGCGATCCGGCCGGCGTCGTCCCAGCCCAGGCTCCGGTGGCCCGTCGTGGTGGCGGCGTCGAGCAGCTCGGCGGCGGACCAGTGGCCGCGCTGCCGGGTCGCCAGCGCGCTCGTCGAGCTCCACCGCCCGCATCTCCTCGAACAGGTCGATCACGGCATGGCTGTCGCTGCCGAGGGTGAGCGGGCTGCCGGCGTCACGGAGGGCGACGCTCGGGCCGATCCCGTCGCCGAGGTCACGCTCGGTGGTCGGGCAGAAGCAGGAGTACGTCGCGCCACGGCCGAGGCGTCGTACGTCTTCGTCGGTGAGGTGGGTGGCGTGCACGGCGCTGGTCAGGGGGCCGAGCGCGCCGGCGTCGTCGAGCACCTGCGTCGGGGGTCAGGCCGTAGGCCGCGAGGCAGGCGTCGTTCTCGGCGACCTGCTCGGACAGGTGGACGTGGAGGGGACGTCCCTGCGCCGCGGCGACGACGGTCTCGAGCTGGTCGCGGGGCACGGCGCGGACCGAGTGGAGAGCCGCACCGATCCTGGCGTGGTCGGCGTCCTGGAGACGGGCGACGCGTTCGGCCCACGCCCCGGCGCTGCCGTCGTCGTAGCGGACCTGGGCGCCCTCGGCGGGCGCCCCGAACCCCGCGCTGAGGTAGCAGGTGTCGAGCAGCGTGATCCGGAGGCCGGCACGCCCGGCCGCCTCGACCAGCGCGTGGCCCATGGCGTTGGGGTCGTCGTACGGCGTGCCGTCGGGCCGGTGGTGGAGGTAGTGGAACTCCCCCACCGCGGTGATCCCGGCCGCCACCATCTCGCGGAACGTGACGGTGGCCAGGTCGAGGTAGGTGTCCGGGTCGAGCCGGGCCGCGACGTCGTACATCTGCTCGCGCCAGGTCCAGAACGTCCCCCGTCCCCGCTGCGTCCGCCCCCGCAGGGCGCGGTGGAACCCGTGGCTGTGGCAGTTCGCGAGCCCCGGGACCGTGAGCCCGGGGAGGTGGGTGGGGCTCCCGTCGGGATCCCCGGTCAGCCGGGGATCCGGTCGCCTGTCAGGCGTTGCAACCCCCGACAAGTGACGGGAGTGCCCTGACGATGTGGCGGGAGTGACGGAGGTGAACCGCCCGCCCTCGATCTCGACCAGCACGTCGTCGCGCACGGCACCGTCGACCCACGCCCGTTCGAGCAGGTACGACGCGGGGTCGCTCACGAGGTCAGCCTCGCCAGGGTCTCGGCGAGGGCGTCGACCCCGGCCAGGCAGTCCGCCACCTCGGCATGCTCCGAGGGCGAGTGGGACACCCCGGTCGGGTTGCGGACGAAGAGCATCGCGGCGGCAACCCCCTGCATGGCCAGGATCCCCGCGTCGTGACCGGCCTGCGTCGGGAGCATCGGCCAGTCGCCGCTCTCGTGGTCAGCCGCGACCCGCGCGGCCAGCGACGCGTCGAACTCCACCGGCCCCGACACCGACTCGGCGGTCATCCTCAGCGACGTCCCGTCGCGCTCGGCCCGCTCCAGCGCCTGCCGCTCGATCGTCTCGACCAGCGCCTCGAGCGCCTCCGGCGACTCGCACCGTGCGTCGAGCCACGCCGTCACCCCCGAAGGCACGGAGTTGGTGGAGTTCGGCGTGGTCTCGACCCGGCCGAAGGTCGCTCGCTGGCCGGCCACGCGGGCCTGCTTGTTGGCGGCCAGGGCGGTCATCGCGTAGGTCAGCATCGGGTCGCGGCGATCCTCCATCCGGGTAGTCCCGGCATGGTTGGGCTCCCCGGAGATGTCGAATCGATAGCGCCCGTGCGGCCAGATCCGGCTCGCCACCCCCACCGCCTCGCCGCGGTCGACCAGGTCGCGGCCCTGCTCGACGTGGAGCTCGACGAAGCAGGCGATGGTCTCAGGACCCAACCAGGGCTGGGGATTCTCCACTTCGAGGCCGACCGATGCCATCGCCTCGTCCAGCCGTACGCCGTCCCGGTCACGCAGCTCGCGGGCCCGCGACCATGCAATGGCCCCCGTCGCCAGCCGCGAGCCCAGGCAGGCGAGCCCGAAGCGCGACCCCTCCTCCTCCACGAACACCGACACCCCGATCGGACGCGTCGGCCGGAAGCCGCGCGACCGCAGCCGGTCCACGGCCTCCAGGGCCGAGACCACCCCGAGCGGCCCGTCGTACGCCCCGCCGTCGAGCACCGAGTCGAGGTGCGACCCGGTCACGACCCCCGGACCCGAGCCGGCGTCCCACCACGCGACGACGGTGCCGAACGGGTCACGGTCGAGACGCAGCCCGCGCGCGGTCGCCTGCTCCTCGAACCACGCGGCCAGCTCGCGCTCGGCGCTCGCGAAGGGCTGCCGGAAGTAGCCGCCCGACGCCGCCGACCGCCCGACCGGTGCCAGGTCCGCCCACATCTGCTCGAAGTCTTCAGGCACACTGCGCTCCATGGAGTTCCAGGACGTCGTCCGCCGCCGCCGCATGATCCGCGACTACGCCGACACCCCTGTCGACCGGGCCGTCATCGACCGCGCGCTCGCCAACGCGGTCCGGGCGCCCAGCGCCGGCTTCAGCCAGGGCTGGGCGTTCCTGGTGCTGGACGAGCCCGCCGACGTCGCCCGGTTCTGGGACGTCACCACGACGCCGGGCGAGCTGCCCGACAGCTGGCTGCGGGGCATGCAGACCGCGCCGGTCGTGATCATCCCCTGCTCGAGCAAGGCGGCGTACCTCCGTCGCTACGCCGAGGAGGACAAGGGCTGGACCGACGAGGACGAGGCACGCTGGCCGGTGCCGTTCTGGCACATGGACGCCGCGATGGCGAGCCTGCTGATCCTGCTGACCGCCGTCGACGAGGGCCTCGGCTCGTGCTTCTTCGGCATCCCACCGCAGTACGACGCGGCGACCCGCGAGGCGTTCGGCATCCCGGCCGACTTCGACCCCGTCGGCGCGATCACCCTCGGCCACCGGCGCGACGACGAGCAGCCCACAGGCTCGCCGACCAGCAAGAAGCGCAGGCCCCTCGCCGAGCTCGTCCACCGGGGCCGCTGGACGTCCTGACACGCGGCCTGTCACGCCCACCAGTCCACCGGTCTTGCCCGGTGCGGTCAACGAGCCCGCCCGGCGCGCCCGTCTCGGATCCGAGAGCCTGGGCGCGCGGGATGTGGCAGCGTCGGGTAGGCAGGACGCATGCAGATCCGCCGTCTCGCCTTCGCCATCGTCCCCGTCGTCGCCGCTGCCGGGCTCGGAGGGCTCGCCTCGCGTGACGCCCCGGAGACCTACGGCCGCCTGCGCAAACCGGCCTGGGCCCCACCCGCTGCGGTGTTCGGCCCGGTCTGGACCCTGCTCTACACCGGCATCGGGATCGCCGGCTGGCGGCTGTACGACGCGGGGTCACCGCGCACGAAGCGGCTCCACCTGACCCAGCTCGCCCTCAACGCCGCCTGGCCGGCCGCGTTCTTCGGGGCCCGGGAGAAGAAGATCGGCCTCGCCGTGATCCTCGCCCTCGACGCCCTGGTCGCCGCGGAGGTCGCCGCCGCCCGCGGCGAGGACCCGACCGCGGCCGCCCTGCTCACGCCGTACCTGGCCTGGACCGGGTTCGCCACCGCCCTCAACGCCGCGGTCAGCGAGCCCGCCTGAGACCCCACTAACGTGCAGCCATGACCGACCCGGCCGTGGCGAAGCTCCAGGCCCTGGTCCGCATCCCCACCGTCTCCGACCGCGACCCGCGGCAGGTCGACACCGCGGCCTTCGACGCGCTTCTCGTCGAGCTGAGTACCCAGTTCCCGCTCCTCCACGAGCGGCTCGACCTCACCCGAGTCGGCAGCCACGGGCTCCTGTTCCACTGGCCGGGCGCCACCTCCACCAGGCCGGTCGTGCTGATGGCGCACCTCGACGTCGTACCGGTCGACGAGTCGGCCCCCTGGCAGCACCCGCCGTTCTCGGCCGAGATCCACGCGGGTGCGGTCTGGGGGCGTGGCACCCTCGACGACAAGGGCAGCGTCACGGCGATCTGTGAGGCGGTCGAGCGGCTCCTCGCCGACGGCCACCAGCCGGCGCAGGACGTCTGGCTCTCCTTCGGCTGCGACGAGGAGGTGTCCGGCACTGCCGCCGAGGCTGCCGTCGCCGAGCTGATACGCCGCGGCGTGCGGCCCTGGTTCGTCCTCGACGAGGGCGGGGCGGTGGCCCACGACGCATTCCCCGGGGTGGCGCGACCGCTGGCGGCGATCGGTCTGGCCGAGAAGGGCACCACCAGCGTCGAGCTCCGGGTCGACGGACGCGGGGGCCATGCCTCCACCCCGGCGCCGAACGGGCCGACCGTCCGGCTGGCCCGGGCGATCACCCGCATCGACCGGCACCCGATGCCGGCCCACCTGCCCGAGACCACCGTCGAGATGCTCCGCCGGCTCTCGCCGCACCTTCCCCGTCCGCTGCGCCCGGTCCTGGACCGCGCCGACCGGATGCGTCCCCTGCTCACCCGGGCCCTCGCCCTCGCCGGGCCTGAGACCGCAGCCATGGCCCGCACGACGTTCGCGATCACCACGCTGCAGGGCAGCCCGGCGCTCAACGTGATCGCCACGTCGGCCACGGCCGGCATCAACGTCCGGGTGCTCCCGGGCGACACCATCGACGACGTTCTCGCCCACCTCGGCCGGGTGATCGCCGACGACGGCGTGCAGGTCGCCGTCGTCGAGCGCGGCGAGGCCAGCCCGGTCTCACCCACCGACGACGCGTACGAGCTGATCGTCAGGCTGGTCGGCGAGCTGTTCACAGACGCGGTGGCGGTGCCCTACATCCAGACCGGCGCCACCGACTCCCGCCACTTCACCGACATCTGCGACCGCGTCTACCGGTTCGCGCCGTTCCGGATCAGCAAGGAGCAGCGGCTGGCGCTCCACTCCTACGACGAGCACCTCGACGTCGACGCGTTCCTCGCCGGCATCGACTGGTACCGCCGCCTCCTCGAGAGCCTCCCCGATGGCCACTGACTCGCGGCCGGCGGTCACCGGACCGAGCGGCACGGCGCGGGCAGCCCACAGCCTGGCCACCATCGTCGGCTTCCTGGTCTGCGTCGAGCTGGCCAGCGGCATCCTGCAGGGTTACTACACCCCGATCTACAAGGACATCGCCGGCCACCTCTCGATCCAGACCGCGAGCGTCAACTGGTTCGAGGCCGCCCAGCTGATCGTCTCCGCACTCGCCGTACCGCTGCTCGCGCGCATGGGCGACCTCGTCGGCGCCCGCAACGTGCTGCTCCTCTCCACCGCGGTCACCGCCCTCGGTTCGTGGGTCCTGGCCTTCGCACCGGGCTTCACGACGTTCCTGATCGGGTTCGCGATCCAGGGTGCCTACGTCATCTGGCTGCCGATGGAGGTGGCCATCGTCTACCGCCGTACGTCGGGCAGCAGCCGCCAGGACCAGCTCACCCGGCGCGCCGCCGGGATCCTGGTGGGCGCGCTCGAGCTGGCGGTGATCGTCGGCGCGGTGACCTCAGGGGCGATCGTCGAGTCCACGTCGATGACCGTGGTGCTGATGCTCCCGGCCGTCGTGGTCACCCTCGTCCTGCCGGTGATCTGGTTCGGCATCGAGCGCGACCCGGTCCGCGGGGAGGGCGGCATAGACCTCGGTGGCCTCGCCCTGATCAGCCTCGTGATCGGGCTGGTCATGGGCGGCCTGATCGCCATCCGGCTGCAGGGACCGGGCAGTCCTCCGGGCTGGCTGCTGATCGTGGCGGGGCTGGTGATGTTGTGGCCGTTCGTCCGCTTCGAGGAGCGCCACCCGGAGCCGCTGGTCGACGTCCGCCTCTTCACCAGCCGGCTCCAGTGGCCGGTGCAGCTCACCGCGTTCCTCTTCGGGATGTCGGTGCTCGGCGCCCAGATCCCCCTGTCGACCTTCGCCCGGACCGACCCCCAAGTCGCCGGCTACGGCCTCGGCGCCTCGGCCGGCTTCGTGTCCACCCTGATCGGCGTCTACGTGGTGTTCCTCGCCACCGGCGCGTTCACCCTGCCGCTCACCACGCGGCTGCTCGGCCCCAGGGGCGCACTGGTGATGTCCGCGCTCCTGGTCGCGCTGGGCTACGGACTCTGGCTGCCCTTCCACCACACCACCACGCAGGCGCTGGTGAACATGGCGGTCGCCGGCCTCGGCTCCGGCGCCCTGGTCGCGGCTCTGCCGGCCAGCGCCGCGGCCGGCGCGCCACCCGACCGCACCGCGTTCGCCACCGGGATGACCAACGCCACCAAGACCATGGGTGGCGCCATCGCCTCCGCGATCTTCGCGATCGCCTTGTCCAGCACCGGCTCGCTCGAGGACCCGACCAAGGGGCAGGCCCCGCTCCAGGGCTACCTCGTGGTCTGGTCGGTCTGCGCCGTCGCCGCGCTGCTCGCGGCGCTCGGCCTGCTGCTGATGCCGCGGGTCGCCACCGCCGACCGCTGACCGCTCCCCACGCAGGTGAGAGAATGCCGCATGGGCACCTCGGAGACGCCCGGCAGAGCACCGGGCACCCCTGACCGATCGCCGGGGCAGGACGACCGCACCGGACGGGCCGCGTCCGCACAGCGGATCCAGCGCCAGCACGAGTGGGTCGACCTGCAGATCAAGCAGGCCATGGAGCGAGGCGAGTTCGACAACCTCCCCGGGGCCGGCAAGCCGATCAAGAACCTCGGCACCCAGCACGACCCCGACTGGTGGATCAAGCAGCTCATCGAGCGGGAGAAGATCACCGGCGTCCTGCCGCCGGCCCTCCAACTGCGCAAGGACGACGCCGAGCTCGAGGACCGCCTCGACGGGCACACGGCCGAGTCCGAGGTACGCCGGATCCTCGAGGAGTTCAACGCGCGGGTGCTGAAGGCGCGCTACACCCCGGTCGACGGTCCGCCCCTCATCACCATGCCCCGTGACGTCGAGGCCGAGGTGGACGCGTGGCGTGACCGCCTCCTCGCCCGGCGCCGTACCGCGGAGGCCCGCCGCGCCGAACAGGCCGCCGCGCGCACGACCACACCACCGACGCGCCCACGGCGCCGGTGGTTCCGTCGCCGCGGCGACTGACGGTCCCTACCATCTCCCCCATGTACGCCGTGCTGCTCGCCTTCCACGACGACGACGCCCGCCTCGCCCTCCGCCCCCAGCACCGTGAGCGACTGGCTCATCTGGCTGCCGAGGGACGCCTGCTGGCCGCCGGCCCGTGGCCCGACGACAGCGGGGCGCTCCTCGTCTTCGTGGTGCCGAACCGCGACGACCTCGACGCGATCATGGCCGTCGACCCCTACTACCGGACACCGGGCGTCACCGTAGCGGCGGTGCACGAGTGGAACCCCGTCACCCGTCACCTGGCCTCGACGGTCTCTAGGCCCTCGCGGCCTGCCGGCACCGGATCCTCCGCAGGCACTCCGCAGGCACTCCGCCACGCAGCTCCGGCCGGGCACCGCCTCCGTGCATGGCCACCGCTTACGGCCGAGGTACGGACCTAGCAACTCTCGGAGGTGTGCCAGTCCCTGACTCGTCAGCTCCGTGCGGATAGCAGCGTCACCAGGCCTGCTGGATGCCTCGATCGGGTCTCTGCTCGAGCTTCGTGCTCCCGCTGTCGGATGCCGCCTTCGACAAGATCGATCCCACCTGTGGGGCTCCCGTTCTTCTCTGGTTCCAGTTCGCGCTGATCCTGATGTCCGCCGGTCCTGGTGCTCCGGATGGCTGTGCGGCCTGTCCGCCTTCGACAGCCGGTGCCCAGCGGACCGGTGACCCGCGAAGGCCGTCGCGCAGCTCTTCGCTTCCCGGCTGTCACGTGGGCTTCGCGCCGATCCGTTGGCGCACGGGCCGATGCCTCGCTCATGCCTCGACGGACGCTGGCGGCTGGGCGGACGTGGGCTCGGCACCGTTCTGGCGATGGTACCTGACCGCGGCGACTCGACACCTAAGTCAGCGGTGTCCCACGCTTACGCCGGCAGTGCGGTCGGTTCTTCGCGGTGCCTAGCACGACTCGTCGTGTACCGTCGCTGGTGCTTCTCCTCCCGCGGCTCGGGGTCGGTGCCCTGACCGCACGCCACGTCACCCGACGGCCGGCTTCGGGCACGGTGACGCACGCGCATCGCAACGACCCTCGACGCTCGCAGCGTGCTCCTGACCGGCATCCTCGCCACCTGCCGCCCTACATCGCCCGAGCTGCGGCATCCAGCCGTGCCGCGGTACGCGGGCTGGTCGTGCGGGTCCGGCAACCTGCAGTTCCTCACACGAATCGTGCCGCTGTTCACCGCGATCGCGGTGCTGCCCTTCACCTACCCTCACGGCTCGGGCTCGGCCTGATCGCGTGGTTCAAGGACCGACGCTGGCTACGCCGCGATCGTCACCGCGTGATCGACTCCCTGCTCACCTCTGGGCGGGCACATCTCCGGCCCCACGACCGTTCATGAAGCACCGCCAGACAACGCCGACCGACGAGCCGCGCCTTCGCGCCAGGCGATACGCAGCCGCCCTGCTGCAGTGGGTACGCCATCCAGGCTCCGTGCTCCGACGCCGCTGGTGCTCTACCCGCTCGTGGAGTCGACAGGCGTGACGTCGACCCCGCGACGGGGCGTCCGGCCCGCCGCTACTACCGGCTGACGGCCGAAGGCCGCGCCCAGGCTCGGGCCGCCCTCGCCCGGGCCGCCGGTCAGGTGCAGCTGAGCCCCGTGCCGGGACCGATCAGGAGCACCTCATGAGCACCGCTCGCCCCCACCGGTGGGCCGTTTGGGCTGTCAACGCCGCCACCCTGCTGCTCCCGCCCGGCGCGATCCGCCGCCGCTACCGCCACGAGCTGGTCTCCGAGCTCTGGGGCATGTCGGGGCCACAGCAGGCCGCCCCTGCCGCGTCGGTCCTGGCCTCGGCCCCCGCCCTCCATCGCGCGCTGGTGGAGTCCGGCGAGCTCGACGTACCGCACTCTCCGCTGTGGTGCCGCGTTCACCTCCACCACCGCTGGCATGCCGAACGCACCCTCGAGGGCACGAGGTACCGGCACTGCCGCGCCTGCGGCATGGACGACGACGGGTAGGCCCACGGCGGCAGCAGCGCCGGCGGGGCCTACGGGATGACCGGTGTCCATCCCAACTGACCGCTGTCTGGGTGCGTACGGCGCTGAGTAACGACCCCCCGGTGTCCCGGACGCCCGACCCCGCATGACGAGCACGCCGGGGTGGTTGCTCAGCGCCATCAGGACCCTCGGCGCGAGTGGAGTGCGTCATACCGACCTCTTCGCGACGGCGGTAGCGTCCGCGCATGCCCATGAGTGTGCGCAACGCCAAGGACTTCTTCCGCCCCCTCGCGGTCGGCGCCCCCGAGCCGCTGAGGGAGATCCCGGCCCGGCCCAGCCGGGCGATCCACTTCTTCGACCCGTCCAACGAGAAGATGGCGGCCAAGGTGCCGGCCATGGCCGGCACCGTCGACGTGCTGCTCGGCAACCTCGAGGACGCGATCAAGGCCGACAACAAGGAGGCCGCACGCCACGGGCTGGTCCGGATCGCCCGGGAGACCGACTTCAAGAGCTCCCAGCTCTGGACCCGGGTCAACGCCCTCGACAGCCCCTGGGTGCTCGACGACCTCACCACCCTGGTGACCGAGGTGGGCGACAAGCTCGACGTCGTGATGGTCCCCAAGGTGCAGGGCGCCGAGGACATCGCGTACGTCGACCGGTTGCTCGCCCAGCTCGAGGCCAAGGCCGGCCTGACCAAGCCGCTCCTGGTGCACGCGATCCTCGAGACCGCGCGCGGCGTCTCCAACGTCGAGGAGATCTGCGGCGCCAGTCCCCGGATGCAAGGGCTCAGCCTGGGCCCGGCCGACCTCGCCGCCGACCGGCGGATGAAGACGACCCGCGTCGGCGGCGGCCACCCGGGCTACCTGGTCCGCCAGGACCCGGCCAAGACCTCGGACGGCGTCGACGTCGAGGGTGCGCGGGCGACGTACCAGCAGGACCTGTGGCACTACACGATCGCCCGCATGGTCGACGCCTGCGCGTCGTTCGGGATCTACCCCTACTACGGGCCGTTCGGCGACATCGCCGACACGGTGGCGTGCGAGGACCAGTTCCGCAACGCCTACCTCCTCGGCTGCGTCGGTGCGTGGAGCCTGCACCCCCAGCAGATCGAGATCGCCCATCGGGTCTTCTCGCCCAGCGTCGAGGACATCGCGCACGCCCGTCGAGTCGTGGCGGCGATGGGCGACGGCACCGGCGCGGTCATGCTCGACGGCAAGATGGAGGACGACGCCTCCCTCAAGCAGTGCCTGGTCCTGGTCGAGCTGGCCGAGCAGCTGGCCGAGCGCGACCCGGCGCTGAAGAAGCTGTACGACGAGGTCGACGCATGAGCGAGACGTTCCGCCCGCGGCGCTCGGTGCTCTACATGCCGGCCTCCAACGCACGTGCGCTGGAGAAGGCCCGGTCGATCCCCTGCGACGGGCTGATCCTCGACCTCGAGGACGCAGTCGCCCCCGACGCCAAGCCTGCGGCCCGCGACGCGGCCTGTGCTGCTGCCGCGAGCGGCGCCTACGGCACCCGCGAGGTCACGATCCGCGTCAACGGCGCCGACACGGAGTGGCACCGCGACGACCTGCGGGCCGCGTGTGCGGCGGGGCCGGACGCGATCGTCGTACCGAAGGTCGACAGCGCCGACGAGGTCCGCGCCCTCGCCGAGGCGATGGCCGCCCACGGCGCGCCTCGCCACACCATGCTCTGGGCGATGGTGGAGACCCCGGTCGCGATGCTGCACTGCGAGGAGATCGCGTCCGCGAGCGAACGGCTCACGGTGCTGGTGATGGGCACCAACGACCTCGCCAAGGAGCTCTACGCCGAGCACGTGCCCGGCCGCGGGCCGTTGTTGACCGGCCTCGGCCTGGCGCTGCTCGCGGCCAGGGCGACGGGGAAGGCGATCCTCGACGGCGTCTACAACGACGTCCAGGACGTCGACGGCTTCCTGGCCGAGTGCCGGCAGGGCCGCGAGATGGGGTTCGACGGCAAGACCCTCGTCCACCCGGGCCAGGTCGCGGGTGCCAATGCGGCGTTCGCCCCGAGCGAGCAGGCCGTCGATGACGCGCGCGGCATCGTCCAGGCCTGGGAGGACGGTCGCGGGTCGGGCGTGGTCACCTACCGCGGGCGGATGGTGGAGAACCTCCACGTGGAGATGGCCCGGCGGACGTTGGCCCTGCACGAGGCCGTCACTGCCTTGGAGTCCGGGGTCTGACTGCCCGACCCGCCCCACCGGGCCGGGCAGTCTTCTGACCCTCTCCCGGTCAGCTCAGGGGTGACTGCGCGCCGTCGAGTGACTGTCCGGCGAGGGATGGCTCGGCGGGAGCGGGTGGCTCGACGATCTCGGGTGGGACGGCGTCTGGTGGCTCGGCGCCGGATGCGACGGCGGGGCCGGGTGCGCCGGGTGTGTCGGGTGCGTCGGCGACGCGGCCTGCGTCGGCTTGGCCGGGTGGGTCGGGTGGGTCGGGTGCGTCGGGTGTGCCGGCTGCGACGGAGCGGCGTCGGCCCCGCCGGGCGTGGGCAGCGTCGCGCAGTACGTGGCGACCTGATCGGCCCCGCCGGCCGCCAGCTCCAGAGCCACGAAGGCGGGGCTCTGGAGGGCGCGGCCGTGGGTGGCCTTGGCGCCGGCCTGGTAGGCCCTGCACAGGCCCCACATGGCGTGGGCGTCGGGGCCGCCGGCACGCTGCGACGGGTCGTCGGTCGGCACGGAGTGCGACGGACGGGTCGGGTGGGTCGGCATCGTGTGGTCGGCCGTCGCCGCGGCGGAGGCCGGGGTGGGTCCGTTCGACCAGGGCGCATGGCCGGTGGCGGCGAACGCGGCACCAGTGGACAACAGCGCGACGGCGCCGGCGCTGGCCAGTGCCGCCTTGAGGCCCGTCCGGGCGGCTCGTGGGGTCATCTCGTTGCTCCTGATCGGCGGAGGTGCGGCGAGACGAGCACGATGGAACTCGCCGAGAGCGTGGTCCTCGCGGGCCAGCTCGCGGGGTGAGGCAGGTGCTCGCAGAGAGTCCAGGACTCGGTCGACCCGGGGAGAGGGCGCAGGACCAGACGTCGGAACCCGCCGACCGCGTGCCAGGACTTCTCGCAACCACATGCTCATCTCACCCCTTCAGCGCCACGAGGAGAGAAAATGTCACGGCGCCGCCACACCCGCTCGTCCGAAGCGTCGAGCCGGCGGGCCAGGTTGCGCAGCCCGCGCTGGGCCGCGGAGCGTACGGCGCCGGGCCGCTTGCCGAGCACCTCACCCGCGGACTTCGCGTCCAGGCCCATGACGACGCGGAGCATCAGCGCCTCGGCCTGGTCCTGGGGCAGCTCTCGCAACAGGGCCAGGGCGTAGCCGGTGCCGAGGGTGTCCTCGATCCGCACCTCGAGGTCGACGGCGTCCGCCGGATCGAGGTCGGTGAGGTCGGCGACCACGCGCGGGCGCCGGGAGCGCTGCCGCAACAGGTCGAGCGCACGGTGCCGGCCGATCGTGGTGACCCAGGCGCGGAAGCCGTCGCCCCCACCGCCCCGGAAGCGGCCCAGGTCGCGGCTCGCCTGCGCCCAGGTCTCGGAGGCGACGTCCTCGGCGTCGGTCGGTCCGACCAGCACCTCGAGGTAGCGCAGGAGGCTCGGCTGCACCGCCCGGTAGACCAGCCGGAACGCGTCGCCGTCGCCGTCGCACATGCGCGCGACGGCGTCGTCCAGAGCTCCCGGGTCGGACACGCGCACATGCTGACACGTTCCGGCCAGGAGCCGGTGACGTTCACCTGATCACGGGCGCTTCGGGATCGGTGTTGTCGACGACCACATCCGCCCGGTCCGACGGCCGGCAGCGGTCCCGGTAGCGATGCTGGGCGTCGAGGTAACGGCGCTGGTCGGGGTGGTCGGGGTCGTCGGGTACGCCGTCGCGCGCGGCCATCCGGGCCACCCGCACGGCGTCGTCGGCGTGCACGTAGACGACCAGGTCCCAGGCGTCGACGAGCTCGGGCCGCTGGGCGAAGACGCCGTCGACGACCAGGACGCCGTCCACCGGTACGACCTCCGGCGGGTCGTCGACCCGGGCGTCGGTCGCGAGGTCGTGCCGACGCCGGCGGTACGACGAGCCGGGGCCGCGCCGCCAGGGGTCGAGCAGCTCACGCCGCACGGCCTCCAGGTCGAAGCTGCGCGCCCACACCGTGGCCGCGGTCCGGCCGTGGGCATGGCGGTAGGCGCGCGGGTGGTGGAAGTCGTCGATCGAGGCTCGCACCGCGCCGGTCACCCGGGCGGCGAGCTCGTCGGCCAGGGTCGTCTTCCCGGCTCCGTCGCCGCCGTCGACGGCGACGACCGCGGGCCGGCCGAGCGCCGTGACGAGTCCCGCCAGCTCGGCGAGGAGCGCGTCGCGAGCTACGACGCCTCCTCGTCGCCCCCGCGGCGCCGCCACTGCTCGTCCATCCAGCCCTTGGCGGTGCCGAGCCAGCCGGCGGTGTCGTGGAGCAGCCGGCCGAGGGTGTCCTGGGTGTCGCGGAAGGCCTGGCTGTAGCTGTTGGCGGCCTCCTGCGCCGCCTCGCTGAGCTTGGCGTCGGCGTCACCGTCGCGGGTCGGGTAGGTGCCCGAGAGGATCGCGGTGTAGGCCCCGGAGTCGACCCAGCGGCGCAGCTCGCTGGCTCGCGAGACCGGCATCGGATGGGTGCGCCGCTCGATCAGCAAGCAGCTTGAGCACCGAGTCGCGCAGGTCGGTCGCCGCGTCGTACTCGGCGCCCTGCTCGAAGAAGGACGCCTGGTCGAGGTCCTCGAGGTGGCCGCCGCTCGACATCTTCATCAGGCCGCGGTAGGCGGTGGCCGGGTCCTGGGTGCCGAGCAGCCCGGCCCGGTCCGCCGAGAGCTCGGACTTGCGGGACCACTCGTAGAGGGCCGCCACGATCATCCGGTAGCCCAGGCCGCCGAACGGGATGGCGGTCCAGAGGCCGCTGAGGATGAGCATCCGGTTGAGGATCGTGCGGTAGACCGCGTGGCCGCTGAGGGCGTGCCCGAGCTCGTGGGCGAGCACCCACCGCAGCTCCTCCTCGTCCATCACGTCGACCATGGCGGAGTTGACCAGGATGATCGGCTTGTCCATGCCGATCGTCATCGCGTTGATGTGGGGATCGGCGGTCACGAAGAGCTCGGGGACCTCTGGGGCGTCGAGCGTGGTGCAGGCGTCGTTCAGCGCCCGGGCCAGCGCCGGGAACTGCCGCTCGTCCACCCGGATCGCCGACCCGAGCAGGACCAGCCGCACGGCACGCTCGTTGATCAGGCCCGACAACAGCTTCACGACGGTGTCGAAGCCCTTGAGCTTGCGCAGCGCGACCAGGGCGCCGCGGTCGGCGGGATGCTCCCACGCGCGGGAACTGATGTTGCGAAGGGTGACCCGGGATCGCGCGGGCCGGGACTCAGACGACTCCGACATGGGTGCAGTCTGCACCCGAGCGAGGACGTTCCGCACCGTCTCGGTGCGGAACGGCCGCAGCGAGCAGGGAAGGGAGCTCGCTCGCTAGCCGACCGGTGCCACTCAACGGTCGGTCACCAGCCGCCCGTCCTCCAGGCGTACGACGCGCCCCGGCAGCGCGGTGAGGTCCTCGGAGTCGCTCAGCACACACAGGGTCGTGGTGCCGAACGCCTCCTGGGCCGCCACCAGCTGGGTTCGCAGCTCGGCGCGGACGCCGGGTTCGAGGTTGGCCAGCGGCTCGTCCATCAGCAGCACGTCCGGACGCCGCACCACCGAGCGGGCCAGCGCGACCCTCATCCGCTCACTGGTGCTCAGTGACGTGGCCGGCCGGCGGGACAGCTCGTCGAGCCCCAGCAGCCGCACCGCGTCACGCACGAGCCGGACCACCTCCCTGCGCTTGCGCCCCTCCCGACGCAGCGGCAGCGCGATGTTCTGCCGGACGGAGAGGTGGGGGTAGATCGCGTAGTTCTGGAAGACCAGAGCCACCTGGGCCGCCTCGGGACCCGTGCCGGCGCCCTCCCCGACCAGCACCCGACCCCGGTCCGGCAGCTCGAGACCCGCGGCCAGGCGCAGCAGGGTCGTCTTCCCCGATCCCGCGCCGCCGGTCACGAGCACGACCTCGCCGTCGGCGACGTCGAGGTCGACCTCGGCGACAGCGGGGGTCCTCGCGTGCCTGAAGTGTCGGGTGACTCCTTCGAGTCGGAGTCGTGCCATGACTGCTCTCCCTGAGGTCGGTGCCTGTCCGACCTCGCCCGCGCCCGTCTCACAGAGTGGACACGGCGCCGGTGGGCCACGGTCGGATTGGATCGTTCACATCTTTCTCGCGCACAGACGTGTACCCGCTCCACGAGCCGGGTACACACCAGTTTCGGTGTCCGCGTACGGGGTTCGGGCATCTCCCTGCCCCCGTCCGAGAGACCTTCTTCGATGAGTTATGACGACATCCTGCGCGTGGACCGGCACGTGCCCGCGAGCCGACGGGCCGCCTCGGCCCAGCGCCAGCGCTACTCCCCGCTCCTGATCGTGCTCACCCTTCTGGCCACCCTCGGCGTGCTGCTCTACGCCGGGTTCCTGCTCGACCCCAACAACCGCGGTGACCTGCTCCCGTGGCTGGTCGTGGTGCTGGCCGAGGGCGTGCTGGTCGTGCACACGCTGCTGGCGATGTGGACGGTCCTGTCCGGGACCAAGGACCCTCGGGACTACTCCTACTGGGCGACCAAGGAGACCCTGTTCCTCCGTCGCCGTGACGACCCGCCCGCGTCGTGGCAGCTGTCCCTGGCGGGGCGACCCACCAGCGTCGAGGTGTTCATCACCGTCTACGGCGAGCCGGTCGAGACCGTACGCCGTACCGCCGTCGCCGCGCTGGCGATCCGCGGTGAGCACCGCACCTGGATCCTCGACGACGGCCGCTCCGACGAGATCCGCGACCTGGCCGAGGAGCTGGGCTGCCACTACCTGCGCCGGATGAGCAACAACGGCGCGAAGGCCGGGAACGTCAACCACGCGCTCTCGGTCGCCAAGGGCGAGTTCTTCTGCATCTTCGACGCCGACTTCGTGCCGCACCCGGAGTTCATCGAGCAGACCCTCCCGTTCTTCGCCGACGAGACGGTCGCCTTGGTGCAGACGCCCCAGACCTACGGCAACCTCGTCAACCTGATCTCGCGCGGAGCGGGCTACATGCAGACGATGTTCTACCGCTTCGTCCAGCCGGGCCGGAACCACTTCAACGCCGCCTTCTGCGTGGGCACCAACGTGATGTTCCGGCGCGGCGCCGTGCACGAGATCGGCGGCATGTACGTCGACTCCAAGTCCGAGGACGTGTGGACCTCGCTCGTGCTGCACGAGCACGGCTGGCGCAGCATCTACCTCCCGACCTCACTGGCGATCGGCGACGCTCCCGAGACGATCGAGGCCTACACCAAGCAGCAGCTCCGGTGGGCGACCGGCGGGTTCGAGATCTGGTTCCGGGCCAACCCGTTCTCCCGCCGCCGGCAGCTGACCGCGGACCAGCGGATCATGTACGGCATCACCGCGACGCACTACCTGACCGGCATCGCCCCCGGGCTGCTTCTCTTCGTGCCGCCCATGGAGATCTACTTCGACCTCCACCCCGTGAACCTCAGCGTCGGCATCGGGCAGTGGCTGCTCATGTACGCGGGGTTCTACCTCCTGCAGGTCGTGCTCGCGTTCTTCAGCGTCGGCAGCTTCCGCTGGGAGGTGCTGATGCTGGCGGCGGTGTCCTACCCCATCTACCTCAAGGCGCTCGTCAACGCCTTCCTCGGGCGGGAGCAGCGCTGGCACGTCACCGGCACCACGACCCGGGCCGCGTCGCCCTACAACTTCATGGTGCCGCAGCTGCTGACGTTCGTGTTCCTCGCGCTGACCGCCGCGGTGGGGGTCTGGGAGAACGTCGTCACCTCCCGCTTCACCCTGGGCACGGCGTGGTGCATCACCAATGCCCTGGTCCTCGGCGCGTTCATCGTCGTCGCCATGGGCGAGAACCGCCGCCGCCGGCGCGGCGGCGACACCCGGCGCCCCGCGGCGCCGCGGGTCTCGGTGCCTCCCGAGATGCTGGCCGGCCCCGCGTCGTACCCCGCATCTGAACCCGTCGGCTCGATCAGCGGCCGACACCTCCGAGAAGGGAACCTGGCATGACGTGGCCGAACCGACTCCGCCTGTGGAGCGGCCTGATCCTGGTGCTGGCGCTCGTCGCCGTCCTGACGCTGCTGGTCAACCAGCGGTCACGGCAGGCGTTCACCGACGACGCCGAGATCGGGGCCCAACAGTCCACGATCGGCTCGGAGTACAGCGGCGTCGTGGTGGCGCAGTACGTGCAGGCCGGGCAGAAGGTGCACGCGGGGGACAGGCTGTTCACGCTCTCCTCGCTCGACCTCCAGCGCGACGTCGCCAACGGGCTGAAGCCCGTGTCGACGAGCTCCTACACGATCGATGCGAAGCACGGACAGGTGACCTTCCTGGCGCAGATGGACGGCACCCTGACCGACCTCAAGGCCCGCCTGGGCACCTTCGCGGCCGCGGGCGACATGGCCACGATCACCGCGAGCGGCACGCAGTACGTCACCGCACAGTTCCGGCTGACCCCGGACCAGTACGGAAGGCTCCACATCGGCGCCCCGGCCGACGTGGAGCTCCCCAACCGGTCGCGGCTGTCCGCCACGGTCTCCGACGTGTCGGTGAAGACCTCCCAGGGCGTCGCAGTGACGAAGGTCGAGCTGGCCGTCCCGCGGCTGCGGTCCGCGAGCCTGACCTCGCTCAGCCAGCCGGGCAGCCCGGTCTCGGTCACGCTCACCCTGGCCGACACCAGCATCTTGTCGGGTCCGACCAACCGGTTCCGCGACTTCCTGCAGCGGATCGGTGTGCGATGAGTCGGCTCCGCACAGGTCCCGCGACGGGTGTCGCCCTCGCCCTGGTCCTGATGGCCGCAGCGGCAGGGTGCGGGTCGTCCGACGACTCCGCTGCCCAGGGCGGGGCCGGGCCGCCGACGACCGACACGGCCACCGGCTCGCCGGCGTCGAACCCCCTCCCGGCGCGCGAGATCGCGCACACCGCCCACGCCCTGCCGCAGCGCTCCTCCAAGCCCCTTCCGACCATGCGCCTGGCGGCCGGCCTCACGCCGCCGACGAACCGGTGGTTCTCCGGGCTGGTGTTCGGCGACTCGCCGAACCCCGTCTTCCCGCTGCCCCTCGCCTTCAGCCTCGACAAGACCGGCTTCGGTTTCGGGCTGCCCCAGGTCGTGGCTTCGGCGACGAGCGTCGTGGGCAGTCACCAGGAGGACGTCGCCGTCACGGTTCCGGGTGCGGTCGACCAGGTCGTCTCGGCCTACGACGACGCGTCCTTCACCCTGAGCAGCCGCGACACCGACGGCCACGAGCTCGGGCGGACCGTCGTGGCCGAAGGCTCGCCGTTCATCGGGCACACCGCGACCCGCAGCGAGACGCTGCACACCTCGGTCAGCTGGAAGCAGGGCTCCGACCAGGCTGTGTGGACCGCCACCACGCCGACCGGTGACTACGGCCTGAAGGTCGCCGACGGCACCGTCAACGGCAGTGACGTGGCCCTCCGCGCCGGTGGCAGCGCGACCTTCTTCCCGGTCCCCTCGGGTCACGACGCGTCTGGGCTCGCGGCGCTCGCCGCGCCGGTCTCCGCCACCAGCACGTCGTACGACGTGGGGGAGCGCCGGGTCACCACCACGCTCTCCTACGGCCACGGCGACAGGGCGTTCGTCACGACGCCCGCCCAGGCGGCCGGCCTCCGGGACGGCACCTCGTGCGACCTGGGGAGCTTCCCGAGCATCTACGGCGACCTCCGGGTCTGCCACGGGTCCGCGTTGACGTGGACCGTCCCTCGCACGAGGGCCGCAGCGGGGCTCGACCTGTCCGGTCTCTCGACGACGGACCGGCAGACCCTGTCGACCCAGGTCGCGCAGGACGTCGCCCAGTCCCCGGCCCCGCCCGCGGACACCTACTTCGGCGGCAAGTGGCTCTACCGCCAGGCGCAGCTGCTCGACATCGCCGACCAGGTGGGCGCAGACCAGGCCGCTGCGACCGCCCGGACCCGGCTGGTCCGTGCGCTCGCGCAGTGGACCCAGGTGAAGGGCTGCCGCTCGCGCGCGGCGCAGTGCTTCGTCTACGACCCTCGGTGGCACGGCGTCGTCGGGCAGAGCCCCTCGTTCGGCTCCGACGAGTTCAACGACCACCACTTCCACTACGGCTACTTCCTCTACGCCGCCGGCGTCCTGGCGACTCACGACCCGTCGGTGGTCCGACGGCTGCGGCCCGTGATGGACCTCCTGGCGGCCGACATAGCAGGCGGTGCGGACACCGGGATCACGCCGCGGCTGCGGGTCTTCGACGTGTACGCCGGTCACTCGTGGGCCTCGGGGACCGCACCCTTCGCCGACGGCAACAACCAGGAGTCGAGCTCGGAGGCCGTCAACGCCTGGGCCGGTCTGTCGCTGTGGGCCTCGGCGACGAAGAACACCCGACTCGGGCAGGAGGCCGCCTGGCTGCTCTCGTCCGAGGCGAGCACGGCGCGCACGGACTGGACCGAGCCGACCGTTCCGGCCGGCTTCGACCACCACGTCTTCGGGATCAACTGGGGCGGCAAGCGGGACTACGCCACCTGGTTCTCACCGGAGCCGTCGGCGATCCTCGGCATCCAGCTGATCCCGATGAGCCCCTCCTCGTCGTACCTCGGAGGCGACCCGTCGCGGATCGAGGCGAACGTCGCGGAGGCCACCGCCTCGTCGGGCTTCACCGGGCCGCTCGGTGACTACGTGCTGATGTACTCAGCCCTGGCCGGAGGCGCAGCGGCCAAGGCTGCCCTCGACACCGCCGAGCACCTGCCCGGCGACAAGATCGACGACGCCGACAGTCGCAGCTACCTCCTGGCCTTCTTGATGTCCCACCAGTAGTTGCGGCTCGGTGGCGCGGCCGGGGGTCAGGGGTGCCGCATCGGGATGCGTACGTCGCGCTGGTCGGCCACCTCGACGGCGCGGTCGTAGCCCGCGTCGACGTGCCGGATCACACCCATGCCCGGGTCGTTGGTGAGCACCCGCTCGATCTTCTGGGCCGCCAGCGGGGTGCCGTCGGCGACGCAGACCTGCCCGGCGTGCAGCGAGCGACCCATGCCGACTCCGCCACCGTGGTGGAACGACACCCAGGTCGCGCCGGAGGCGGTGTTGACCAGCGCGTTGAGGATCGCCCAGTCGGCGATCGCGTCGGAGCCGTCGAGCATCGACTCGGTCTCGCGGTACGGCGAGGCGACCGAGCCGCAGTCGAGGTGGTCGCGCCCGATCACGATGGGCGCCTTGAGCTCACCGGAAGCGACCATCTCGTTGAACTTCAGGCCGGCGCGGTGCCGCTCGCCGTACCCGAGCCAGCAGATGCGGGCCGGCAGCCCCTGGTAGTGCACCCGCTCCTGCGCCATGGTGATCCACTTGCGCAGCTTGGCGTCCTCGGGGAACAGCTCGAGGATCGCGCGGTCGGTCGCCTCGATGTCGGCCGGGTCGCCCGACAGCGCCGCCCAGCGGAACGGGCCCTTGCCCTCGCAGAACAGCGGCCGGATGTAGGCCGGCACGAAGCCGGGGAACTCGAACGCCCGGTCGTAGCCACCCTTGCGCGCCTCGTCGCGGATCGAGTTGCCGTAGTCGAAGACCTCGGCACCGGCGTCCTGGAACTCCACCATCGCCCGGACGTGGGCGGCCATCGAGGCCTCGGCCTCCTTGGTGAAGCCCTCCGGGTCGCGCGCGGCCGCGTCGTGCCAGTCCTCGAAGGAGATGCCGATCGGCAGGTAGGACAGCGGGTCGTGGGCCGACGTCTGGTCGGTGACGATGTCGATCGGCGCCTTCAGCTCCAGCAGCGCCGGCACCAGCTCGGCGGCGTTGCCGAGCAGACCGATGGACAACGGCCGCTTCTCGTCTCGAGCGGCGACGGCGCGCGCCACGGCGTCCTCCAGGGAGTCGGCCTGCTCGTCGAGGTAGCGGTGCTCGATCCGGCGGGTGATCCGCGACTGGTCGACGTCGATGCAGATCGCGACGCCGTCGTTCATGGTCACCGCGAGCGGCTGCGCGCCACCCATGCCGCCGAGCCCGGCGGTCAACGTGATCGTGCCGGCGAGAGTCCCGCCGAACCGCTTCTCGGCCACCGCGGCGAAGGTCTCGAAGGTGCCCTGCAGGATGCCCTGCGTGCCGATGTAGATCCACGACCCGGCCGTCATCTGGCCGTACATGATCAGGCCGAGCTCCTCGAGCTTGCGGAACTCCTCCCAGTTGGCCCAGTCGCCGACCAGGTTGGAGTTCGCGATCAGCACCCGCGGCGCCCACTCGTGGGTCTTCATCACTCCGACCGGCTTGCCCGACTGCACGAGCATCGTCTCGTCGGGCTCGAGGTCGCGCAGGGTCGCCAGCAGCGCGTCGTACGCCGCCCAGGAGCGCGCCGCCTTGCCGGTGCCGCCGTAGACGACCAGGTCCTCGGGCCGCTCGGCGACCTCGGGGTCGAGGTTGTTCATCAGCATCCGCAGCGGCGCCTCGGTCTGCCAGCTCTTGGCCGACAGCTCGGTCCCGGTGGGGGCGTGGATGGGCAGGCGGGGGTTGTCGCTCATGCGAGATCTCCGATCACGTCTTCGACTGCGGACAGGACGGCCCCGGACGCGACCAGCGACACCGCGGTCTCGATCTCGGGGGACAGGAACCGGTCGGGACCGGGCGCCCCGACGCCGCGCTCGTGGAGCAGGCGTACGACGGCCCCGGTCGCGGGCGCGGGGGTGGTGCCGGCGGTGTCGCCGGTGGTGGTGCGCAGCTCGAGGCCGCGCGCGGCGGTGAGCAGCTCGACGGCGACGACCCGGGTCAGCCCGTCGACGGACCGCCGCAGCTTGCGAGCAGCGCTCCAGCCCATCGAGACGTGGTCCTCCTGCATCGCGCTGGAGGGGATCGAGTCGACACTGGCCGGCACCGCGAGCCGCTTGAGCTCGGAGACGATCGCGGCCTGGGTGTACTGCGCGATCATCAGGCCGCTGTCGACACCCGGGTCGTGGGCGAGGAACGCCGGCAGGTCGTGGTTGCGCGCGCGGTCGAGGAAGCGGTCGCTGCGCCGCTCGGAGATCGAGGCCACGTCGGCGGCGACGATCGCCAGGAAGTCGAGCACGTAGGCGACCGGGGCACCGTGGAAGTTGCCGTTGGACTCGACGCGGCCCTCGTCCACCAGCACCACGGGATTGTCGATCGCGCTGGCCAGCTCACGGCCCGCGACGAGAGCGGCGTGGTCGACGGTGTCGCGGGCGGCACCGTGCACCTGCGGCGAGCACCGCAGCGAGTAGGCGTCCTGCACCCGGTGGAAGCGGTCGTCCCGGTGCGCGGCCATCACGCCGGACCCCTCGAGCACCCGCACCAGGTTGGCCGCCGACAGCGCCTGGCCGACCTGCGGCCGCAGCGCTTGGAGCTCGGCGGCGAACACCCGGTCGGTGCCCATCTGCGCCTCGACGCTCATCGCGGCGGCGATGTCGGCGGTGCGCAGCAGCATCCGCAGGTCGGTGATCGCGAGCACCAGCATCGCCAGCATCCCGTCGGTGCCGTTGATGAGGGCCAGCCCCTCCTTGGCAGCGAGCCGCACGGGCGTCAGCCCGGCGGCCGCGAGTGCTTCGGCGGTCGGCATCAGGGTGCCGGCCGCGTCCCGCACCTCGCCCTCACCCATCAGCGCCAGGGCGCAGTGAGCCAGCGGGGCCAGGTCACCCGAGCAGCCGAGCGAGCCGTACTCCCGGACCACCGGCGTGATCCCCGCGCACAGCAGCGAGGCGAGCAGCTGCGCGGTCTCCCGTCGTACGCCGGTCCGGCCCGTCGCCAGCGTCGAGAGGCGCAGCAGCATCAGGCCGCGCACCACCTCGCGCTCGATCTCGGGGCCCGACCCGGCGGCGTGCGAGCGGATCAGCGACCGCTGGAGCTGCTCGCGCAGCTCGGTCGGGATGTGGCGGGTCGCCAGCGCGCCGAAGCCGGTCGAGATGCCGTAGGCCGGCACCGGGGCCGCAGCCAGCTCCTCGACGACGGCCCGGGCGCGGTCGACCGCGGTGAGCGACTCGTCGGTCACCGCGACCGCGGCCCCCTCCCGGGCCACGGCCACCAGGTCCTCGAACGACACGGGACCGACCCCCACGCGCACCGTCTCCATGCCCGTCATCCAACTCCCGCTGCCGCGGCCGGCGCCACCGCCGCGACCGCCTCGCTGTCTGGGATCCGAGACAGGGTGCGGATCGTCAGGGCTCCGGCCGAATCCCGACGTCTGACCGTCCCCACAGGGGGCACGGCGTCAGGAGCCGTCGAGCCTGCGGGCCACGCTGACCGCCGACGCCGCCCAGCCGTGGACGATCGCGGAGGCCCGGGTCTACCGCTGAACATGCCCACCCCTTCGGGGGAAGGGCACCCCGACCCGCAGATCTACGGTCGAGACCCCGGCATCGCGCCGGGAGGACGAAGGGAGCAGTCATGCCGACCTGGCTCATCTGGGTGATCGTGGTCGTGGTGGTCGTGGTCGTGATCGGCCTCGTCGCGGCCATGGTCAACAAGCGACAGACCGAGCAGCGCCGGGCCCACGCGGAGGAGCTCCGCGCCGAGGCCTCGCAGCACGCCTCCGGACTCACCGAGTCGCAGCGCTCCGCCGAGGAGGCCCGGGCCAAGGCCGAGCTCGCCCAGGCCGAGGCCGAGCGGGCGCGGGAGCGGGCCGCCGCGGCCGAGCAGGGCCACGCCGTCGAGCAGGCGCAGTACGAGGACAAGCTCCGTGAGGCCGACACCGTCGACCCCGAGGTGAACACCGCGTCGCCGGACTACCAGCCCGACGCCTGGGACGAGGGTCGGTCCGAGACCGGGACGACGACCTCGACCGAGACCTCCCGCGCCGCCACGACCGGTGAGCCCCGGGCGACGTCCAGCACCGACACCACCGAGACCACCTCCGCCTCGTCCGAGGAGGAGGCCACGACGAGCGGCCGTCGCACCGAGCCCGAGCCGCGTCGTACGACGGACTGATCGGCGCCGCGGCCCCGCGGCCGCGCGTGGGACGATCCCGGCATGGGTCAGGTGCCGGCGGCCACCAGAGCGCTGCGCGTGCTGCGCTTCCTGGCCAGCCAGCCCGACCCGGTGCCACTCGACCGGGTGATGCGCGCCTGCGACCTGCCACGCTCGACGGCGTACCACCTGCTGGGCGCGATGATCGAGGAGGGCTTCGTCGTCCATCTGCCTGAGGAGCACCGCTACGGTCTCGGCGTCGCGGCGTTCGAGGTGGGCAGCGGCTACAGCCGCCAGGAGCCGTTGCAGCGGATCAGCCGGCGGCTGCTCACCGACCTGGTGGACCGCACCGGCCAGACCGCCCACCTCGCCGTGCTCCACGGACGCGACGTGCTCTACGTCGTGGAGGAGCGAGCGCCGGGGCGGCCGCCGCTGGTCACCGACGTCGGCGTCCGCCTGCCCGCGCACCTGACCGCCAGCGGCCGGGCGATCCTCTCCGCGCTGCCTCCCGCGCAGGTCCGGGCGCTGTACCCCGACGCCTCGGCGTTCGTCGACCGGCACGGCACCGGCCCGCGCACCCTCTCCGCCCTGCGGTCGGTGCTCACCGACACCCGGACCCGCGGCTACGCCATCGAGGACGGTGAGGTGACGCCGGGGCTGGCGAGCGTCGCCGCGCCGGCGCTCGACCACAACGGCCATCCGGTGGCCGGGGTCGCGGTCACCTTCGCGGCCATCCCCGGCGACCTCGACCGCGCGCTCCTCGCCGAGGAGGTACGCCGTGCGGCCGCGGCGCTGACCCGGCGGCTGGGCGGCGCCGGGTGACCGGTCCGCCGGGCCGGCTGAGACAAGGCCCACTGTCCGAACTGCTCGAAGTTACCTGTCGGTAGGATTCAAGGGCCGTGCGCCGGTGACCGACGGGTCCCGCGACCCGTAGTGTCGGCGCCGTTCGTCCGCCGTCCCGACCTCTGGGAGTGACTGTGACCGCCGTGCTTGTCCTCGGGCTGCTGCTCAACCTGATCGCGCTGCCGATCGCCGGCCGTCGCGTGTGGTTCCTCGACCGGCTGATCCGCAGCGGCCAGCCCGCACCCGACCGGGTCGAGGGCGTGACCGGCAAGATCGGCGCAGCCGTCAAGCGTCAGCTGGTGGAGGTGTTGGGCCAGAAGAAGCTGCTCAAGTGGAGCGTCCCCGGCGCCGCCCACTTCTTCGTGTTCTGGGCGTTCGTGATCCTGGGGACGGTCTACCTCGAGGCGTACGGCGCGCTGATCGCCCTGGCGTTCGGCGCCGACACCCTCTCCTGGGCGATCCCGCTGGTCGGCCACTGGCCGATCCTGGGGTTCCTCCAGGACTTCATCGCGATGATGGCGTTCTTCGGCATCTGCGTCTTCGTCTGGATCCGGCTCCGCAACGCCCCGAAGGACCTCGGCCGGCGTTCCCGCTTCTTCGGCTCCCACCTGCGGGGCGCATGGATCACGCTGTTCATGATCTTCAACGTCATCTGGACGATGTTCCTCTTCCGGGGTGCCTCCGCGGCCCTGGGCAACCTGCCCTACCAGAGCGGCGCCTTCATCTCCATCGGCGTCGGCAACCTGCTCGGTGCCGATGGACTGGACCTCCCCCACAGCACCCTGGAGTTCCTCGAGGGGCTCGGGCTGCTGCTCCACATCGGCGTGATGCTGACCTTCTTGATCTTCGTGCTCAACTCCAAGCACCTGCACATCTTCGTGGCACCCATCAACGTGCTCTTCGGGCGTCGTCCGGTGGCGCTGGGAGCGGTCAAGCCGATGATGTCGGCCGGGAAGCCGCTGACCCTCGACGACATCGAGGACCTCGACGAGGACGCCACGCTCGGTGCCGGCACGATCGGCGACTTCTCCTGGAAGGGCCTGCTCGACTTCACCACCTGCACCGAGTGCGGCCGCTGCCAGTCGCAGTGCCCGGCCTGGAACACCGAGAAGCCGCTCTCGCCCAAGCTGCTGATCATGGCGCTGCGCGACCACGCGATGGAGGCGGCGCCCGCGATGATCGCCGCGAGCCGCGACTCGGGCCCCGCGTCCGGCTCGGTGTCGGAGGGCGCGGTCGCCCAGCTCGAGCGGCCGCTGATCGGTGACGAGTCGATGTACGGCGTCATCGACCCCGACGTCCTCTGGTCGTGCACGACCTGTGGCGCGTGCGTCAACCAGTGCCCGGTCGACATCGAGCACGTCGACCACATCGTCGACATGCGGCGCTACCAGGTGCTGGTGGAGTCCAACTTCCCCGGCGAGCTCAACCAGCTGTTCCGTGGGCTCGAGGGCCGCGGCAACCCCTGGAACATGTCGCCCCAGGGCCGGATGGACTGGGCCAAGGGCCTCGACTTCGAGGTCCCGGTCGTGGGCGAGGACCTCGAGTCGATGGAGTCGGTCGACTGGTTGTTCTGGATCGGCTGCGCCGGTGCCTACGAGGACCGCGCGAAGAAGACGGTCCGCGCCGTCGCGGAGCTGCTCCACCTCGCCGACATCTCCTTCGGCGTGCTGGGCAACGGCGAGACCTGCACCGGCGACCCCGCCCGCCGGGCCGGCAACGAGTTCGTCTACCAGGGCTTGGCCGCGCAGAACGTCGAGACCCTGTCCGGACTGTGGGGGGAGCACCGGGTCAAGCAGGTCGTCACCACCTGCCCGCACTGCCTGAACACGCTCAAGAACGAGTACCGCGACCTCGGCCTCGAGCTCGACGTCGTCCACCACACCCAGCTGCTCAACCGGCTGGTCCGCGAGGGCCGGCTCACGCCGGTCCCTGCAAGTGAGGGCGGCGCCGGGGCTGCGAAGCGGTCGATCACCTACCACGACCCCTGCTACCTCGGCCGCCACAACCAGGTCTACGCCCCGCCGCGCGAGCTGCTCCAGGTGCTGCCCGGGGCGTCGTACGTCGAGATGGAGCGGTCGGCCGAACGCTCCTTCTGCTGCGGCGCCGGCGGCGCCCGGATGTGGATGGAGGAGAACCTCGGCGAGCGGATCAACGTCAACCGCACCCAGGAGGCCGTCGCCACCGGCGCCGACCAGATCGCGGTCGGCTGCCCCTTCTGCCGGGTGATGCTCTCCGACGGTCTCACCGCCGAGCAGGCCGACGGCCGGGCCCGCGAGGAGGTGGAGGTCCTCGACGTCGCCCAGATGCTGCTGGCGTCGGTGAAGGGTGAGGCCGCGACCCGCGGCGCGGCTGCTCCGGCCGAGGCGCCTGCCGCCGCACCGGCCGCCCGGAGCGAGGAGACCCGGGCCGAGCCCGAGCCCGGGGACGCCACCCAGACTCCCGAGACCGTCACCGCGACCGAGGACGTCGGCCCCGCCGCACAGGCTGCCGCCTCGGCCTCGGCGGGCGGCTCGTCGCTGTTCGACCTCGGCGCCCCCGAAGAGCCCGCGGCCCCGGCGCCGCCCCCTGCGGCGGCCGGGTCGCTGTTCGACCTCGGCACCCCCGATGCGCCCGAGCCGGCGGCACCTCCGGTTGCCGAGGGTGGGTCGCTGTTCGACCTCGGCACCCCCGATGCGCCCGAGCCGGCGGCACCTCCGGTTGCCGAGGGTGGGTCGCTGTTCGACCTCGGCACCCCCGATGCGCCCGAGCCGGCGCCCCCGGCCCCCGAGGAGAAGGCCCAGGAGAAGGCCGAGGAGGCCGCGCGGACGTCCGCGCCATCCGAGCCGACGCCACCGGCGGCGGAGATCCCCGCGGGTGGCTCGCTGTTCGACCTCGCCCCGCCCGAGCCCGAGCCCGAGCCCGAGCCGGAGCCCGAGCCCGAGCCCAAGCCGAAGAAGGGCGCCGACCTGGACGAGGGCGGTTCGTTGTTCGACCTCTGAACGGCCCTTGACCTGCGATGATGCGGCGTGACGCCGCTCTGACATCATTTGATGTCAGAGGATGCTTGACATGACGTCATAGTGATGTCATACTGATGTACATGGACATCACGCCTTACGTCGAGAGCCTCCGGGCCTCGCTCGTCTCCGCCGCCGACTCGGCCGGGGAGGAGACCCGCCAGGCCGCCGAACGGCTCGGGTTCGCCCTCGAGTCCAGCGCGCGGCTGGCGATCATGGAGGCGGTCTCCCAGGCTGCCGCCGAGATCACCTCCGAGATGCCCAACGGCGGGGTCGACGTCCGGCTCAACGGCCGCGACCTCGACTTCCTCGTCCACGTCTCCGCGCCCACCCCGCCGGCACCTCCGCCGCCACCCGCCCCCGAGGAGGCCGACGACGGCTCGCTGTCGCGGATCACGCTCCGCATCCCGGAGTCGGTGAAGGCCAAGGCCGAGGAGCGCGCGGCCGACGCCGGCCAGTCGCTGAACACCTGGCTGGTCAACGTCGTACGGATGGCGACCCGCGACGGGGCGATCAACATCGACGTCGACCTCTCGAGCATCCCGTTCTTCGGGGGCAACGACCCGTTCGGCGCAGGGAAGCGCAACAAGCGCATGACCGGCTGGCTCTGAGCCACCGGCCCCCAACATCCACCAGACACCCACCGGGACGGCAGCAGGCCGCTCCCGCGGACCAGCACACCCGGCCACCAGGAGGCACCCCATGAACCGCCAGTTCGAGACCACCGGCCCGATCTCCCTCTACGTCGAGATCGGCAAGGGCCGGGTCCGCGTCATCGCCGGCGACACCCAGGACGTGACGCTCGACGTCGAGGGCCAGGACGCCGACGACGTCGACGTGTCGTTCGAGAACGGCCGGCTCACCGTGATCGGGCCCAAGCTCGACAGTTGGTTCGGCAAGAGCCGCGACCTCGACGTCACCGTCCAGCTGCCCATCGACAGCGACGTCGCGGTCAAGACCGGCAGCGCCGACATCGAGGTCGTCCGGCCAGGTCAACGACGCCCGCCTCAAGACCGGGTCGGGCGACGTCACCTGCGACACCTTCTCCGGGGGCGCGCTGGTCGAGACCGGCTCCGGCGACGTCGGGGTCGCCGAGGCCCATGCCGAGCTGAACGTGAAGAGCGGCTCGGGCGACGTCTCCGTCGGCACCTGCCTCGGAAACCTCCAGGTCTCCACCGGCTCCGGTGACGTCGAGGTCGGCACCAGCAACGCTCGCGCCGTCGTCAAGACCGGCTCCGGCGACCTCCACGTCGTCACCGCCAACGCCGACGTGTCCCTGGCCACCGGGTCGGGCGACCTGACGATCGGCACCGCCCGCCGCGGCAAGGTCAGCGCGAAGGGCGCGAGCAGCGACGTCCTCATCGGCATCCCGGCGGGCACCCCCGTCTGGGCCGACATCAACACCGTGACCGGCTCGATCCGGTCCGACCTCGAGAGTGTCGGTGCCCCGCAGGAGGGTCAGGACCACATCGAGCTGCAGGCCCGCACGGTCAGCGGCGACATCCTGCTGCGGCAGGTCTGAGACCCACCGACCACCCACCCCACCACCGACCACGAGCAGACCACCAGCGAGAAGGAGCAGCACCATGAACGAGACAGTCATCGAGGCGCAGGCGCGCTACCTGATCGAGGACCGCATCCACCCCACGCGCCGCCAGGAGCCGACCGGCGTACGCCGTCGTCACCGCCGCATCCGCCGGCTCAGCTGGCTCTGAGCCACCACCCCCCGAAGCCGGTCGCAGCCCACGCTGCGGCCGGCTTCCGGGCGTCCTCACCACTCACCGGCAGCCCGACTCAGACGTCGGTGACCCGCACCCCGGCGTGGGCTTTGTACCGCCGGTTGATGCTGATCAGGTTGGCGGTCAGGCCCTCGACCTGGCGGGCGTTGCGCAACCGACCGCCGTAGACACCTCGCATGCCCGGTACGACGTCGGCCAGGGCAGCGACGAGGTCGGTCGCGTCGCGGTCGTCGCCGAGCACCAGGATGTCGGTGTCCACCCTGTCGATCTCCGGGTCCTCGAGGATCACTGCGCTCACGTGGTGGAAGGCGGCGACGACCGTCGAGTCCGGCAGCAGCGCGGCGGCCTGCTGCGCGGCGGAGCCTTCCTCTACGTCGAGGACGAACGCGCCCTGCTTGTCGAAGCCGAGCGGGTTCACGCAGTCGACGACGACCTTGCCGGCCAGCGCGCCCGCCAGCGACCGGAGCAGGTCGGCATGCCCGTCGTAGGGCACCGCCACCACGACCACGTCGCCCGCGGCGGCCGCGTCCTCGTTGGCCAGCCCGCGCACGTCGCCGCCGGTCGCCGCGGCGAGCGGGGCAGCGACCTCGGCCGCCCGGTCGGCGGAGCGACTGCCGATGACGACCGGTACGCCGGCCGCCGCCCAGCGTCGTACCAACCCTCGTCCCTGCGGGCCGGTGCCGCCGAGCACCGCGACGGTCACGCCGACGAGCGAGGTCATCAGATCGAGGTCCGGTGGAAGTTCTGGAACGACCGCGAGGGCGTCGGGCCGCGCTGGCCCTGGTAGCGCGAGCCGTACTTCTCCGAGCCGTAGGGGTGCTCCGACGGCGAGCTGAGCCGGAAGAAGCAGAACTGGCCGATCTTCATGCCCGGGTAGAGCTTGATCGGCAGGGTCGCGACGTTGGCGAGCTCGAGCGTGACGTGGCCGGAGAACCCGGGGTCGACGAAGCCCGCGGTCGCATGCGTCAGCAGCCCCAGCCGGCCCAGCGACGACTTGCCCTCCACGCGGGCGGCGATGTCGTCGGGCAGCGACACGACCTCGTAGGTCGATCCGAGCACGAACTCGCCCGGGTGCAGGATGAACGGCTCGGCGCCCTCCGGCTCGACCACCCGGGTCAGGTCGGACTGGTCCGCCGCCGGGTCGATGTGGGGGTAGCGGTGGTTCTCGAAGACCCGGAAGTACCGATCGAGCCGCACGTCGATCGACGACGGCTGGAGCATCGCGTGCTCCCACGGTTCCATCACGACGCGGCCCGCGTCGATCTCGGCGAGGATGTCGCGGTCGCTGAGCAGCACGGCGCCACGCTACCCGGGCGTGACCCGGGTGGTTGAGGAGGTCGCTCTGCGACCGTCACGTCCATCCGTGGGTCCGGTGGTTGAGGAGGTCGCTCTGCGACCGTCTCGAAACCATCCCGCACCCCTCTGGCACCATGCCGACGTGACCGCTCCTGTATTCCACCGGTACGTCGCGCTAGGCGACTCCTTCACCGAAGGCGTCGGCGACGCCGACGCCGGCCGGCCCAACGGCCTCCGCGGCTGGGCCGACCGGGTCGCCGAGGTCCTGGCCCGCCGTACCGACGACTTCGGCTACGCCAACCTCGCCGTCCGCGGCCGCACCCTGCGCCCGATCCTGGCCGAGCAGCTGGAGCCCGCGATCGCCCTCCGGCCCGACCTGGTGACGATCTACGCCGGCGGCAACGACCTGATCCGGCCCCGCTGCGACGTCGACGCGCTCGGTGAGGTGTACGACGCGGCGATCGGCAAGCTGGCCGCCACCGGCGCCACGGTCGGGCTGTTCACCGCCTTCGACCCGGGCGGCGGTGGGCCGTTCGCAAGGCTGCGAGGCCGTTTCGCGGTCTACAACGAGCGGGTCCGGGAGATCGCCGACCGGCACGGTGCCGTTGTCCTGGACTCCTGGAGGATGCGGCCCGAGCATCCCGAGCTCATGTGGTCCGAGGACCGCCTCCACCTCGGCCCGCTCGGGCATCAGGCGGTCGCCATCGAGGTGCTCGACACCCTCGGGGTCCCGCACGACGTCGTGTTGTCCGATCCGACCGGTTCGTTGGGCGAGACCCCCTTCAGGGCCGGCCGCCGAGCCGACTTCGAATGGGCCTTCCGGCACGCCGCGCCCTGGATCAAGCGGCGCCTGACCGGAAGGTCCTCCGGCGACGGGATCACCCCCAAGCGGCCCGGCCTGGAGCCGATCTGACGGCTCGCAGAGCCTCGGGTACGATCCCTCACGCCGGTTCGCCGGCACGCGGATGTAGCTCAGTTGGTAGAGCGCGACCTTCCCAAGGTCGATGTCGCGAGTTCGAATCTCGTCATCCGCTCCGACTCGTGAAGACCGCCCCACCGACGGCGTGGCGAGGGCAGGTCGAGATAGTCCCCGACGAAATGGTCGTCGCCGGGCTCCGGAACCCGACCAATTCGTCGGGGACTATCTCGCTGACCTCACCGAGGCCACTTGACCGGACTGTGACTCCTGTGGACAGTGGTGTCTCTGTGACTCCTGAAGTCTCGAGGTCTTCCCCATGTCACGCCCGTCTCGGATCACCCCTCGCGGGGTCGCACTGGCCGCCCTGGTCCTCCTGCTCGCGCTGACGCCGTTCCTGCCTCGCGGCGGCCACCACGCCCCGCTCGTCCACCGCGCCGACCGCCGCACGCACGCCCTGGCCCCGACCGTCGGCTACGGCCGGATCACCCCGGCCGCGCAGCGCACCATCGACCGGCTCGCCGGTGAGAGCTACGCCGCCGGCCGCACCGGACCCGCCACCCGGACCCGCACCCTCGTCGACGAGGCGGTCCGGTGCGCGGTCTTCGAGGGTCAGCGCTACTGCCTCGGCACCGGTTGAACCGACCGCACCCAGGCGGAGGTCAGGGCCGCCACGGCGCGGGCGATCACCCGCGAGGCCACGCAGCCCGCGGCGGGCACCGGCGATCGCACCGCCCTCGCCGGCCTCAGACATGCCGCCGCCCGAGCGCCCGCCGCCCGATCGCTCGCCGTACGACGCGAGCTAGCCGAGGCGGCCCGGTCCGTCGCCAAGGTGTGGCTGCTGCGACACGAGCTCCAGGGCGTACCGCTGCCCAGCCACTTCTTCGCCCGCCATCCCGAGGTGTCGGACGCCGCGAAGGCGTCGATGCTGACCGCGCCGGTCAGCGTGGTCGGGCGCGGTCGCAAGCCCTGGAGCGCCTACCCCGACCAGGGCAGGGTCCTCGACCCCCATGAGGTCCGCGAGCAGCACCGCACCTACTGGTGCGGACCGACCACGATGCAGATGATCGCCTGGGGCTGGACCAACCACCGCCGCAGCCAGCACTACTGGGCCCACCGCCTCGGCACCACCACGTCCGGCTCCTCCATCACCGACATGGTGCGTGTCGTCAACAACGCGACCGGCTACGACCGCGCCGACCGCGCCGGGCCCTACATCGTGCTCGACATCAGCGACTGGAGCTTTCAGCAGTGGATGCTGCTGATGGCACGGCACGTGGTCGACTACCGCGCCCCCGTCGTCCTCCACCCGATCCTGCTGGCGCGCTACTTCCCCTACCTCGACCACGACGGCTCCGGCCACTTCCAGGTCGGCCGTGGCTACCGCAAGCGCGACGGCAACACCCCGTTGCTCGGCTACTTCGAGCCGTGGGACCAGCAGCGCTTCCACCCCGACGAGCCGTTCATCGACCGGGTGCAGTGGCGCAACGCCTACCAGTCCTACCGCGCCAACCGCGCGCACTTCCAGCACGACCTCGGCGTGTGACCGTACGGCGCGTGGTCGCGGCCGCTGGCCTGACCGCGGTCGTGGCCGGGTGCGCCAGCGGGTCGGGCAGCAGCGCCGGGCCGGGCGGCACGAGTGACCCCACCACCGCACGCACGACCGTGACCGGCCCGAGCCCCCCGGGACCCGGCGACCACCCGACCCGGGTGACCACCACGGACGACCTGCTCACCTGGCAGAAGGTCCCCGGGCCAGCCGCCGACCTGGTCACCGTCGGCGACCGCTGGACCCTCACCGTGCCGAAGGGCGGCCTCGAGGCGCGCCTCCGCGGCCCGGCGCCGGTCACGATCCGGGCGCCCGGCCACTCCTCGATCACCGACGCGTTCCTCGACGACCAGCACGCCGTCGTCGTCAGCGAGGACCGCCGCGCCACCGAGCCCGACCGCGCGGTCCTCGTCGACCTCACCACGGGCCGGACGACGACCCTGGACGCGCACTCGTCCCCACCCACCGCCGTCGGCGGCACCTGGGCCCTCGGACCCGACCGGGTCCTGCACGCCACGCCGGGGCCGCACCACACCTACTGCCTGGCCACCGTCGACCTCGCGACCGGGGGCGGCACCCCCGGCTGGTGCGCCCAGCCACGCCACGGCTTCAGTCGGTCCGAGGCGACCGACGCCGGCACCTCGATGGTGACGTTCGACGCCCGGCACCCCTCCTGCCACACGTTGGTGGAGGTCAAGGGTGACCAGGTCACGCCGCTTCCCGGCGTCACGGACTGCCTCGGCTGGGACTCGCTCCTCCTCGACGACGGCGCGGTCTGGTCCGTCGTGCCGCACCAGCGCCGGATCGAGAGCGCCCACCTCTACGCCCACACGGCAACCGGTGGGTGGGATCTCGGCCGCGGCACCTCGGGCACCCTCGCCGGGTGCGCGGGCGCGGCGTACTTCGTGCGCGACCCGCAGCGCAGCAGCGACCCGGCCCGGCTGCTCCGCTGGGACCCGGCCTCGGCCTCGCTCTCCGTGGTGTTCGCTTCGAAGGGGCGCGACAGGGCGTTCCTGGCCGCGCCCCGCTGCGGCGGCGACCACCTCACGGTCTCCGCGTACTCCTCGGCCGGCGACCAGCAGGTCAGGGCGCAACTGAACTGAGACCCGGCGCTCCCCCGCCCGTCCCGTCCGCCGCCTAGGCTCGGAGCATGCCGGCGGACTTCATGGGCTTCCCGCAGCAGGCCCTCGACTTCTACGACGACCTCGAGGTCGACAACACCCGCTCCTTCTGGGACAAGCACAAGGGCACCTACGAGTACTCCGTGAAGCGGCCGATGGTGGCGCTGTGCGGGGCGCTGGCCGAGGAGTTCGGCGAGGCCAAGATCTTCCGCCCCTACCGCGACGTGCGCTTCGCCAAGGACAAGACGCCGTACAAGACCGCCCAGGGCGCCTTCGTCCAGGTCGGCCCGGCGACCGGGTGGTACGTCGAGATCTCGGCGCGGGGCGTCCGTACCGGCGCCGGGTTCTACGACGCCACCGGCCCGCGGATCGCCGCCATCCGGGCCTCGATCGACGACGAGCGGACCGGCACGGAGCTCGAGCGGATGCTCGCCAAGCTCGAGGCCAACGGCTGGCGGATCGGCGGGCACGTGCTCAAGACGTCACCGCGCGGCTACGACCCGAACCACCCGCGGATCACCTGGCTGCGCCACAAGTCGCTGACCATCGGGCACGACTACGGCTTCGAGCCGATCATCCACACCCCCGAGCTGCTGCAGGCGGTGCGGGACGACTGGCGCACGCTCCGGCCGTTCGTGGAGTGGGTCACCGACCACGAGTCCTTCGCCGAGTAACCACCCCCAGGCGTCCGTCCGGTCCCGCCGGTCGGGCCCGGACCACGGAGCGGTGGTGACTGACCTCAGTGGGGCTGCCAGGCGTCCTCGTCCTCGGTGAGGCGGGCGACGCCGGGCGGGAGCGCGCCGGCGACCAGGTCGGCCACCGAGACCTGCTCGAAGACGTCGCGCAGCGAGTGGCGCGCCGCGATCCAGACGCGCTGGAGGGCGTCGGCGCGCTCGTTGTAGGTGACCGCCTCCGGGCGCAGGCCGTAGACCGAGACCAGTGGCCCGTCGACGGCGCGGATCACGTCGGCCACGGTCACGGTGGCGGCCGGCTTGGCCAGACGCCACCCGCCGGACTGTCCCCGTTGGGCCAGCACGATGCCGGAACGGCGAAGGTCGGCCAGGATCGCCTGGAGGAAGTTGTGCGGGATCCCCTGCAGCCGGCCGAGCTCCTCGGCGCTCACAGGCCGGCCACCGTCGCCAGCCTGACCGGCGCCGTCCGCACCGCGGGCACCCATCTCGATCAGGGCCCGGAGCGCGTAGTCGGCCTTGGCTGAGACTCGCATGTCGAGCAGTCTCCCAGAACGCACGGGAGATCCGTGCACCCGCGCGTGGTCTGCGTCACACGTCACACAGGACGTCCGGGGTCGCGGCCCGGGAAGTGGTTGCCTCCCCCAGGGCCGCGAGGCAGAATGATGTTACTGATGAGTAGCCGTACTCATGACGGGGCACTCCGACCGGGTCGGACCTCGACTCACCGCCGAACAGGTAAGGGACATGGGCCACTACAAGAGCAACCTGCGAGACATCGAGTTCAACCTCTTCGAGCTGCTGGGTCGCGGCGACGTGATGGGCACCGGTCCGTTCGCCGAGGTCGACCCGGAGACCGGGCGCGAGATCCTGGCCGAGGTCGACCGCCTGGCGCGCGAGGACCTCGCCGCGTCGTTCGAGGAGTCCGACCGCACCCCGCCCGTCTTCGACCCCGAGACCCACACCGCGCCGGTCCCAGAGGCGTTCAAGAAGAGCTACCGCGCGTGGATGGACGCCGAGTACTGGCGCCTGGCCACCCTCGCCGACCTCGGCGGTACGCCGGTCCCGTCGTCCTTCGGCTGGGCCGTCGGCGAGATGGTGCTCGGCGCGAACCCCGCCGTCTGGATGTACGGCGCTGGCCCGGCGTTCGCCGGCGTGATCTACCGCAACGGCAACGAGCGCGACCAGAAGATCGCCCAGCACATCGTCGACAAGGGCTGGCTGACCACGATGGTCCTCACCGAGCCCGATGCCGGCTCCGACGTCGGGGCGGGCCGGACCAAGGCCACTCCCAACGACGACGGCACCTGGAACATCGAAGGCGTCAAGCGCTTCATCACCTCGGCAGAGGGCGACCTCTCCGACAACATCATCCACATGGTGCTGGCGCGCCCGCAGGGCGTCGAGGGCGCCGGGGGCCCGGGCACCAAGGGCCTCAGCCTGTTCATCGTGCCCCAGTGGCACTTCGACCCCGAGACCGGCGAGTCGACCGGTGAGCGCAACGGCGTCTACGTCACCGGCGTCGAGAAGAAGATGGGCATCAAGGTCTCCAACACCTGCGAGCTGACCTTCGGCGACCCGGGTGTCGGCGGCGGCGAGCCGGCCACGGGCTGGCTGCTCGGCGAGGTGCACAACGGCATCGCGCAGATGTTCCAGGTGATCGAGAACGCCCGGATGATGGTCGGCACCAAGGCCATCGCGACCCTCTCGACCGGCTACCTCAACGCCCTCGACTTCGCCAAGGAGCGGGTGCAGGGCGCCGACCTCACCCAGGCGGCCGACAAGACTGCGCCGCGGGTGACGATCACCCACCACCCCGACGTACGCCGTTCGCTGATGACGCAGAAGTCGTTCGCCGAGGCGATGCGGTCGCTGGTCCTCTACACCGCGTCCTGGCAGGACCGGGTGATGATCGCCGAGCACAACGGCGAGAAGGACGAGCTGGCGATGGCGGTCAACGACCTGCTGCTGCCGATCGTCAAGGGCTACGGCTCGGAGCGCTCGTGGGTCCTGCTCGGCACCGAGTCGCTGCAGACCCTCGGCGGGTCCGGCTTCCTCCAGGACTACCCGATCGAGCAGTACGTCCGCGACGCCAAGATCGACACCCTCTACGAGGGCACGACCGCGATCCAGGGCCAGGACTTCTTCTTCCGCAAGATCGTCAAGGACCAGGGCAGGGCCCTCGGCCACCTGGCGCAGGAGATCCAGGGGTTCGTCGAGAGCGAGGCCGGCAACGGCCGGCTCAAGGTGGAGCGCGAGCTGCTGTCGACGGCCCTCGAGGACGCCCAGGCGATCGTCGGAGTGATGATCAACGACCTGATGAGCGCGGACGCCTCCGCCGAGGGCGGCGACCTCCGCAACATCTACAAGGTCGGCCTCAACACCAGCCGGCTGCTGATGGCGCTCGGTGACGTGGTCTGCGCCTGGCTGCTCCTGCGTGGTGCCGACATCGCGCTGGGCAAGCTGTCCGGTGACCTGCCGGCCAAGGAGAAGGCCTTCTACGAGGGCAAGGTGGCCGCCGCGCAGTTCTTCGCGCAGACCAACCTGCCGCGACTGTCCGCGGAGCGGGCCATCGCCGAGCACACCGACCTGGCCCTGATGGACCTCGACGAGGCTGCCTTCTGACAGCCTGAGCCGAGGCGGCTGCGGGCCGCCACGAGGACGCGAGCCGGTGGTGCCTGGGGGGACGCCACCGGCTCGGATGTCCCAGGCGTCCTGGCCGGCGGCCGGTCGCAGGTGTGGAGCACTTCTTCAGTGGGTAGGAAACCGACCGAGCCGAAGGAGGGCCTCCATGGGTATCGGTATCTCGGTCGTGCTTCTCGTCGTCGGCCTCGTGCTCCTGACCGGAGCCGTGGACCTGCCGGCCGGCGTGACCGACCACGTCGCGACCGACCTCGTCGGCTGGATCTGCGTGGGGGTGGCGATCCTCGGGTTCGTGCTCGCGATCGCGGCGAGTCGGAGCCGGGCACCGCGCGCGTGAGACGTCGCCGGCGCCCTAGCCTCGTGGGGTGCTCGACGCCCTCGTCGCCGGTCTGCTGACCGGACTGTCGCTGATCGTGGCGATCGGCGCACAGAACGCGTTCGTCCTGCGGCAGGGACTGCTGCGCCAGTACGTCGGACCGGTGGTCACAGTCTGCGCGGTCAGCGACCTGGTGCTGATCACGGCCGGGGTCGCCGGCATCGGCGCGATCGTGCAGCACGCACCGGCCGCGCTCACGGTCGTCCGCTGGCTCGGCGTCGCCTTCCTCACGGCGTACGGCGTGAGGTCACTGTGGCGGGCGCGGCACGCCGGCGCCCTGGCCGCGGCGACCGACAGCGAGCCCCGGCTGCGCGACGCCGTGCTTCAGATCACCGCGCTCACCTGGCTGAACCCGCACGTCTACCTCGACACCGTGCTCCTGGTCGGCTCGATCGCCGCGCATCACGGGCCCACCGGGAAGTGGTGGTTCGCCGCCGGCGCGGCGCTGGCGAGCATCGTGTGGTTCACCTGCCTCGGGTACGGCGCGCGGCTGGCCGCCCCGCTGCTGGGCCGGCCGCGGTCGTGGCAGGTGCTCGACGTGCTGATCGGGATCACCATGCTGGCGATCGCGTTCGGGCTCGCCCGAGGGTGAGCCCGGTCGCCGGTCGCCGGTCAGCGGGAGGCGGCGCGCTTCTTGCCGGCGTACCGGCTCTGACCGGCGGGACGCTTGGAGCCGTGGAAGGTCTTGCCGTGGCGCGGGCCGCCGGGGCGGCGGCCGGGGCCGCCGGCCGGACGCCGCGACTCGCCCTCGGGCAGCTCGGAGGAGCCGGTGAGCGCGAGCGCCTCGGCCGTGAGCCGCGCGGGCGCCGTGCGGAAGTCGTGGTGGAGCACCTCGACGCCGGCACCCTCCTGGAGGCGGACCACCTGCGGGCGCTGGCGCGGAGTGGTCAGGGTGACCACCATGCCGTCCGCGCCGGCGCGCGCCGTACGGCCGCTGCGGTGGAGGTAGGACTTGGCGTCGCCGGCGTGGTCGAAGTGCACGACCAGCGGGACGTCGTCGACGTGGATGCCGCGGGCGGCGACGTCGGTGGCGACGACGGCCTGGGCCGCGCCGGAGGAGAAGCGGGCCAGGTTGCGCTCGCGGACCCGCTGGCTGAGGCTGCCGTGCAGGTCGACGGTCTCGACGCCCTTCTCGGACAGTGCCTTGGTCAGCGCGACCGCGCCGTCGCGGGTGCGGGTGAACACGATGGTGCGGCCGTTGGCCTCGACCAGGCGCACCAGGGCGGTGATCTTGTCACCGAAGCCCGCGACGGTGAGCGTGTGGTGGGTCATCGTGGAGACGGCCCCGGCGTTGGGGTCGAGCTCGTGGGTGCGGGGGTCGCGCAGGTGGGTGCGGACCAGCGCGTCGACGTCGCCGTCGAGGGTGGCGCTGAGCAGCATGCGCTGACTGCCGGCGGGGGTCAGCCCCATCAGCTTGTCGACGGCCGGGTAGAAGCCGAGGTCGCAGAGGTGGTCGGCCTCGTCGAGGACGGTGATCTCGATGTCGTCGAAGAAGACGTAGCCGTTCTCGAACAGGTCCTCCAGCCGACCGGGCGTGGCGACGACGAGGTCGGCCTTCTGCCGGAGCTGCCGGGTCTGCTTCTCGTACGGCGTCCCACCGTAGACGGTGGTCAGCTTGAGGCCGACGGACGCGGCGAGCGGCTGGATCGCGGCGGCGACCTGGTTGGCCAGCTCGCGGGTCGGGACCACGATCAGGGCCCGGGGGTGGCAGGGGCGGGAGCGCTTGCCGGCCAGGCGGGACAGGATCGGGAGGCCGAACGCGAGCGTCTTGCCGGAGCCGGTGCGGGCGCGGCCCAGCACGTCGTACCCGGCCATGGCGTCGGGGACGACCGCGGCCTGCACCGGGGTCGGCTCGGTGATGCCTTGGGTGGCGAGGACGGCGGTGAGCTCAGGGGCGAGCTCGGTGAAGACAGACATGGGGTTCCTTCGGTGGAGTGGGCAGGTCGCGGTCGACCTTCCACGGGCAATCGGGTGGCTCGGGCACCCGATCACTGGTCTCTGCGCGCTTCGTGACAGCCGCGCACCACACCGGGTACAAGAGAAGCGGCCCGCCTCGGCGGACCGCTGACTCCCCAAGAGTACGGGCCACCGGGTCCCCGGCCCCAATCCTCGCCAGGGTGACCTCCCCCACCCTCCTCCGGTAGTCCGTGACGAACAGCACCCGATTTCGGCCGAAGTCGGCTGCTGTTCGTCACGGACTACCGGCCTAGGCTCGGCGCGTGCCCCGGCTGTCGAGCATCCACGTCGCGAAGGGGACGCGGCTGCCGATGCGATCGGTGGAGGCCGCCGAGGTCGAGGCGGGACGCGGGATCGTGGGCGACCGCTACCACGGCACCCGGCACCGCCACGTCAGCGTGCAGAGCGCCGAGTCGCTGGCCGAGGCGGCAGCGGCGTACGGCGCGGAGGTGCCGGCCGCGCTGACCCGTCGCAACCTGACCCTCGACGAGGGCGAGGTGCCGCGCGAGCCGGGAGCGCGGATCCGGGTGGGGCCAGTCCTCCTCGAGGTCGTCCGGGTGGCCGCGCCCTGCAAGCTGCTCGACGACACCATCGGCCGCGGCGCGCAGGAAGCTCTCCGCCGGCGCGGCGGGTCGATCTTCCGGGTCATCGAGGGAGGCACGATCCACGTCGGCGACGAGGTCGCGGTCTGATGCCGCGGCTGCACGCCCTCGAGCTGGTGCCTGCCGAGGTCCGGGTCTCCGGACTGGCGGTGCTCGGCGGCCAGAAGGTCACCCTCGCGCGGCTGCTCGACGTTCCCGAGCCGTTGACGCGGGCCGTGCTCGACCTCCGGACCCGGCTCGTCTACGAGCGCCATCCCGGTTGGCTCCCTCACGTCACGCTCGGCCGGAGGCTCCCGCGGTCGGAGGTCCAGCGCGCGCTGGACGCCCTCGGGTACGACGACCTGGCGCTCACGCTGCGCGGCCTGCGCCGCTGGGACCCCGAGCGTGGCGAGGTCCGCCGCCTGCGGTGACGGTCAGCGGAACCAGAGATCGCTGGTGGCGACCCGCTCGAGGTCGGGTACGTCGAGGGGTGGCGGGCCGCCGCCCGCCGTCCCCTTGCCCGGGCCGTTGGTGATCATCACCCAGACCCGGAAGCCGTTGTCGAGGTACACCGACACCCACCGGTTGAGGTCGGTGGCCGTCATCATCTGGTCGTGCACGGCCCAGCCGCCGCTCACCCGGACACAGGACTGCCCGCCCCCGGGGTCGCCGACGGCGGCTTCGCACCGGGTCCGGGCCGGACCGTCGTACGGCACCAGCCGGAGTGCGACGGGGAAGCCGTTCCAGGAGAAGTCCGACTCGTAGCCGCCCTTCTCGTGCACGCGACCCCCGGGGACGTCGTGCTCGCGGGTGATCGTGCCGGGAAGCACCGCGGCGAAGGTCGCACCGAAGTCGTGACGGTCGACCGTCACCCGGGCGTCGGGAGGTGGGAGGGACGTCGACGCGGTCGGTGCGGAGTCGATGGAGGTCGGCCGTTCGGTGGTCGGGCCGGACCGGCCGAGCAGCAGGGCCACGACCACGCCGGCGGCCGCGACACCGCTCACGGCGGAGGCAGCGGTGATGGCGTGCCGACGCCGGCGGAGCCCGGACCCTCGTCGTACGGCGCGCTCGAGCAGGAGGTCGGGTGCCTCCGGCGACAGGCCGTCGGTGGCGCGGTGCAGGACGTCGGTGAGATCGGTCATCGGAGGCTCCTCAGGACAGGGCCAGGTCGGGGAGGTGGTGGCCGAGAGTCGTGCGGATCCGGGCCAGGGCGCGCATGGCGCGGGAGCGGACGGCGGTCGGGGACAGGCCGAGCAGCCGACCGACCTCCTCGACGGAGACGTCGTCGAGGTAGCGAAGCACCACGACCGCGCGGTCGACCGGCTCGAGCCGGGCGAGGGCGGCCCGGAGCACGAGCCTCAGGTCGGCGTCGTCGGTCGGGGCGGCAGATGCCTCGGGGAGCTCGGCCCAGGGCTGCTCGTGGGAGGAGCGGCGCCGTTGGGCACTGATGTAGGTGCGCACCAACGCGGTGTGGGCATAGGCGGCGGGGTTCTGGAGGCGTGGCCCCCACTTCGCATAGACCTTGGCCAGGGTCTCCTGGGTGAGGTCCTCCGCGCGGTGCGGGTCGCCGCAGAGCAGCCAGGCCGACCGGTAGAGGTGGGGCATCCTGGCTCGCGCGAAGTCGGCGAACTCCTGCTCGGCTCTCATCGTCCTCCTCGTCTGGTGCCTACCCTCTCTTCGACGTCCCAACCGCCGCCGCTGTGGCAACCCGGCGCACGTAGGCTCGGCACCGTGAGTGACGAGCCGGTGAGCTGGTCGGTTGCCGACGTCCCTTCCCGGCAAGGGCGGACGGCGTTGGTGACCGGGGTGACGGTGGGCGGCATCGGCTACCACGTCGCCCTCGAGCTGGCTCGGGCCGGCGCCCGGGTCATGCTGGCCGGACGCAACCCCGACCGGCTGGTCAAGGCGGAGGAGGCGATCCTCGGGGAGGTGCCGAGCGCCTCGCTCGAGCGCCTGGTGGTCGACCTGGCCTCGCTGTCCTCGGTGCGTGAGGCGGCGTCCGGGGTGAGCGAGCCGCTCGACCTGCTCGTGAACAACGCCGGCGTGATGGCGCCGCCGTACCGCCGGACGGTCGACGGCTTCGAGAGCCAGCTCGCGACCAACCACTTCGGGCCCTTCCTGCTGACCGGGCTGCTGCTGCCACGGCTGCGCGACGGGGGCCGGATCGTCGCCGTGTCGAGCAACGGCCACCGGATGGCGCGACGCGCTCCGCTCGGCGACCCGACGCAGAAGCCGAGCCCCTACCTGCGCTGGGTCGTCTACGCCCAGACCAAGCTGGCCAACCTCCTGTTCACCTTCGAGCTCGACCGCCGGCTTCGCGCAGCCTCCCGCGACATCTCGGCACTGGCCGCGCACCCGGGCTACGCCGGGACCCATCTGGTCGCGAACGGCCGGTTCGGCCGGTCCAGCGGCGGCCTCGCCTCGCTCTACGACGCGGTGATGCGAGCCACCGGGCAGCCCCCGGCCGCCGGCGCCCTGTCGGTCCTGATGGCCGCGACCGCCGACCTCCCGGGCTCGACGTACCTCGGTCCGTCCGGGCTCGGCGAGTGGTACGGCGCCCCGCACGTCACCGGCTGCTCGACCCTCGCCCGCGACCCGGAGGCCGCCCGGCGGCTGTGGGAGCTCAGTGAGGAGGTCACCGGCATCCACTACCCGTGATCCCCGGTTTGCGCTGAGCGGTCACCGGGGAAGAGACCTGCGCCACCGGGCGTTGTGGGGGGCACCGGCCGGCGAGATCGACCGAGCAGTGACAGGAGTCGCGATGACGGACGGGTCGGTCGAGGGCGCGGGTCTGCGCACACCCTGGCGGCGACAGTTCGCGACCCCGGTCCGGGCGTTCCTGAAGACGGAGTCCGGCAGCGCCGGGATCCTGGTGGGCGCGATCGTCGTCGCCCTGCTGTGGGCCAACGTCGGCGACACCTACGAGCGGCTCTGGACGACGCCGTTCGGACTCCGGCTCGGCGACCACGGCGTCACCCGAGACCTGCGGACGTGGGTCAACAGCGGGCTGATGACCTTCTTCTTCCTCGTGGTCGGCCTGGAGGCCCGTCGCGAGATCGACCTCGGCGACCTGCGCGACCGCAGCCGTTTCTTCCTGCCTGTCGCCGCCGGCCTCTTCGGCATGGTGGTGCCGGTCGCGCTCTATCTCGCGGTCAACACCGGCGGGGCGGGCGCCGACGGGTGGGGCGTCGCGATGTCGACCGACACGGCGCTGGCGCTGGGCCTGCTCGTCCTGGTGGGGTACGACGTCCCCGACCGGGTCCGGACCTTCCTGCTGACCGTGTTCGTGGTCGACGACATCGTGGCGCTGCTGGTCATCGCCGTCATGTACACCGACCACCTCGACGTCGGGTACCTCCTGCTCGCAGTGGCGCTGTACGTCGCGCTCCTCGTGGCCAAGCGCTTCCACCTGCTCGGCACGACGGCGGTGTTCGCGGCCGGCGTGGTCATCTGGTGCTGCATGCTCGCCAGCGGGGTCGACCCCGTGATCACGGGTCTGGCCATCGGTCTCACGGCCGCGGCGTACACCCCGGCCCGCGGCGACCTCGAGGAGGCCAGCGGCCTGTTCCGCCAGTTCCGCGAGGAGCCCACGCCCGACCTGGCCCGCACTGCCGCGGTCGGGCTCACCCGCACGCTGTCTCCCAACGACCGGCTGCAGCGGTTCTACCACCCCTGGACCAGCTATGTGATCGTGCCGCTGTTCGCGCTGGCCAACGCCGGCATCGAGATCGACGGCGCCTTCCTACGCCGCGCGCTGACCTCGCCGATCACGCTCGGCATCGTGCTCGGCTACGTCGTCGGCAAGCCGGTCGCGGTGGTGTCGGCGTCGTGGGCGATCGCGCGGATCACCCACGGCCGCGTGCAGCCGGCGGTCGGCTGGGCGTCGGTGGCCGGCAGCGGCACGATCGCGGGCATCGGCTTCACCGTCTCCTTCCTGATCGCCACGCTGGCGTTCGAGGGCGACCTCCTCGCCGAGGCCAAGATCGGGGTCCTGGCAGCGGCGGCCCTCGCGTCGGCTGCGACGTGGATGGTCTTCCGGATCACCGCACTGCTGCCGGCCGACCGCCGTACCGAGGCGCTGTTCGGCCGCGCCGAGCAGCTGGTCGACCTCTCCTTCGACGTCGACCCGGAGCGCGACCACATCCGCGGGCCGTTGGACGCACCGGTCACCGTGGTCGAGTACGGCGACTTCGAGTGCCCCTTCTGCGGCCAGGCCGAGCCGGCCGTGCGAGCCATCCTCGGCGAGCAGGACGTCCGGTTCGTGTGGCGGCACCTCCCGCTGCCCGACGTGCATCCGCGGGCCGAGCTCGCCGCCCAGGCTGCCGAAGCGGCCGGCGAGCAGGGGAAGTTCTGGGAGATGCATGACCTGCTGCTCTCCCGGCAGGACCACCTGATGAAGCCCGACCTGCTCGCCTACGCCGAGGAGCTCGGCCTCGACGTGCCGCGCTTCGGCAAGGAGCTCTACAAGCACGTCCACGCCGGCCGGGTCGGCCAGGACGTCGAGTCGGCCGACATCAGTGGCGTGTCCGGCACCCCGACGTTCTTCGTCAACGGGCGCCGCCACTACGGCGCCTACGACGTCGCGTCGCTGACGGCGGCGATCGCCACGGCCCGCGACCGGGCCCGGATCGGTACGTCCTAGCGATCGTTGCAGTTCGGGCTCGGCGCAGGCAGCGTGGGACCGGGCCGTGCACGACCTCGGGCCCGGGTTCGTGGCGTCGTGGCGTCGGGGCGTCGTGGCGTCGTGGCGTCGGGGCCGGGTCTCACCCACGGTGACGGGCACGGCTCAGTAGGGCGCACGCAGTCACACGGCGGTCGGAGCCTGGTCGCTGACCCACATCGCGATCAGCCCCCGGAAGTGGGCGAGGAACTTCTCCTGCTCGTGGGGCGGGTAGGTCGCCTGCACGGTCTCGACCAGCAGGCGGTCGAAGTCCGAGCCCGACACCCACTGCCGGACCAGGTCGTCGAGGTGGCCCAGGTGCTCGGCGCACCACGCGCGGTAGCGCTCGGTCTCGAAGTGCTGGTCCGCGAGAGCGAGGTAGGCGTCCAGCTTCTCGTCGTAGGTCCGGTCGGAGTCGGCGATCTCGAAGTACGGCGTCATCCGCAGGTCGACGTTGGGGCGGCGGTCGGTGACCAGGCAGTACGTCGACCACTTCACCAGCGCCGAGATCGCCCAGGGGAAGTAGTAGTGGAGGCTGGTGACCGCCACGTCCGGGCAGGCGTTGGCGTAGTCGATCGGGTAGACCTCGTCGCCCTTCACCAGCATCTCGCAGGAGTTGAACTCCCACTGGAAGAAGGCGTTGACGATGCGGGAGATGGCCACCGCCTGGTGGCCGGCGCTGTCGGAGAGGAACCCGTGGGTGACGGCGTACCGCTGGTGCATCGGCTCGTCGGGCCGGAAGTCCATCACCATCGTCTCGGGCCCGATGGACAGGGCGCGCGCGAAGTGGTCGAACTCCACGGTGGCCTGGAGGTGCATGAGCATCTCGCCGGACTCGTCGTAGGCCGCGTGCAGGCCCTCGGGGTCCTCGACGCGGCTCACCCCGCGCCAGCCGCCCCCGTCGAACGGCTTCATGTAGAGCGGGTAGCCGATCTCCTGGGCGATGAGGTCGAGGTCGAACGGCTTGTTGTAGGTGGCGCTGGTGTAGGTCCAGCGATGGTTGTCGAGCGGGTTCTTGTAGGGGACCAGGATCGTGTTCGGCACGTGGAGACCGAGGCGGATCATGGCGCAGTACGCCGAGTGCTTCTCCATCGACTGGAACGTGAACGGGCTGTTGAGGAGGTAGGTGCTGTTGACCAGCGCGGCCTTCTTCAACCACTCGCGTGGGTGGTAGTACCAGTGCGCCAGCCGGTCGATCACCAGGCCGGTGCGAACCGGGTCGTCGAGGTCGAACGGCTCGATGGTCAGCCGTTCACTGCCGATGCGGTGCTCCCGGCCCTCGACGTTCAGCGGGCCGACGAACCGCAGGATCTGCTCGAACGCCTGTGGCCAGTCCTCCTCCGCACCCAGCAGCAGACCGATCAGGTGGTCGGTGATCTCCGGCATGGCCCGACCCTAGCCAGATCACTCGCGATGGGCGCCGGACGACCGGTCGGGCGAGCGCCCTCGCGGCCGGACTCCGTGGGCAGACCGGCGTGCGCGCTCAGCAGTACCGCGGGAGATGGTGCGCGATCTGGCGGCGCCACCAGGGCCAGTCATGCGAGACGTCGTGCCCCCAGATGTCGAGGTCGTGGGAGATCTGCTTCTCGGCCAGCAGGTGCCCCATCCGTCGTGCGCTGGGCAGCGAGCCGGTCGGGTGCGTCTCCCACGCCCCTTGGCCGACGGTCAGCACGACGTGGAGTCGCGTGCGCAGCCAGTCGAGGTGATCGCCGTGCAGGTGCGGGACGTAGTCGGTGGGGTTGGTGAAGTACGCCGCGTCGCCGCGCTCACCCCAGGCGTACCAGGTCGAGGGGTCGTAGTTGCCGGACTGGCAGATCGCGACCGGGAACAGGTCCGCTCGCTGCAGGGCGACCTGGAGTGCGTGGTAGGCGCCGAGCGAGCAGCCGGTCGCGACCCAGTCACCCGCACCGGCACTGTCGGAGCCGACGTACGACGCGACCTCGTGGGTGATCCACGACTGGTAGGCCCGGTGCCGCCGGGCGCGCTCCTCGAGCGGCAGCGAGCGGTCGGACCAGGAGCCGTGGTCGAAGGAGTCGACGCAGTAGAGCTTGACCCGGCCGTCGTCGACGAGCCGGGAGACGGCTCCGACCATGCCGTTCGCCTCGTAGTCCCAGGCGCGTCCCTGCTCGCTCGGGAAGACGACCACCGGTCGGCCGTAGTGGCCGTAGCGGATCACGGTGCCGGGACGGTCGAGCCCGGGGGCGTCGAGCTCGAGCTGTTCGCGCTGCACGGGGCCAGCCTGTCAGAGGTGCTTGGTGGCCTCGCGGCGCGAGAGGCCGGAGAGCCGGTCGCCGAGCCCGTCGACGTAGGCACGGACCCAGTCCGGGTCGGTGCGCGCGTACTGCCGCAACGCCCACCCGATCCCCTTCCGCAGCCAGAAGGAGGGGTCGTCGACGTTGCGCTCCACGGCGAACGTGAGCAGGTCGAGATCGGTGTCGGCGCCGGCGCCGAGCTGGCAGATCACCGCCGTACGACGTAGCCAGACGTCGGCGTCGACCGCCCAGGCCATGAGCACCGGCGTCGCCTCGGCGCGGTGGCCGGCCAGGACGCCACCGACCAGCTGGGCCGCGATGACGTCGACGACGTCCCACCAGGCGCCGGTCACGAGCAGGTGCCGGTAGAGCTCGAGCGAGCGGAGGTCCTGCCACGGTCGGGCCACGCGGTGGCGGGCGAGCGCGATCGCGGCGTACCGCTCCTCGCGGTGGGTGGCGTCGTCCCACCAGGTGCGCACGGTCGACTCCCACTCACCACGACCGGCGGGCGCGAACGCCGCCAGGTGCGGGCGCAGCAGGGCCTTCAGCTCGGGCGAGCTGAGCCCGTGGCAGGGCAGGTCCGACTTCAGGTACCGCTGCTGCGCCTCGGCTCGCCCGGGGTCTCCGGCTGCCGCCAGCTCCGCCCGGAGCGCCTCGAGCGTGATCACGCCCAGACCTTCGTCAGCAGGTCGGTGAGGTGGGGGTCGAGGGTGTCGCGCCAGCAGGTCCAGGTGTGGCCGTCGCGCGCCTCCCCCCACGCGGTCTCGATGCCGACGCGCGTGAGCACGTCACGCATCCGACGGTTGTTGGCGTGGTTCTCCTCGGCCGTGCCACAGGTGAGGGTCACCGCAGGGGAGTCCGGGGCCGCCTGCTCCGCGGCGTGGACGCTGGCGACGAAGCCGGTCACCTCGTGCCAGTACTCGAAGCCCGACTCCTGCGGGTCGAGCGCCCGCGTGAAGAACGACCCGCTCTGCAGCAGGAGCCCGGCGAAGACTCCGGGCGTGGTCCACGCGATGTGCAGGGCGGACAGCGCGCCCAGGCTCTGCCCCATCAGCACCGGGCGCCCGTCGGTGGGCGCCCGCTCGGTGATCGCCGGCAGGACCACGGTCGTGAGGGCGTGTGCGTAGGCCGGGTCGGCGGCGTACCGCTGGTTGCGCGGGCCGGCTGCCACCAGCGCCACCCTCATTGCCGGCAGACGGCCCTCCGCGACCAGCGCTCCGACGTACGACGTGAGGCCGCCGTAGGCGTCCATCTCCGGGCCGTCGTGGGCGACCAGCAGGGGAGCCGGGCGGTCACCCGGGGTGTCCGCCGGTGACCAGATCTCGAGGTCGATGCGGCCGGCGGGGGTCCGGGAGATGCTGAGCGGGGTCCGCACGGCCGGGATCGCCTCGCGCGTCAGCCACTCGGGCTCGCGATAGGCAGGCAGCGGGACCCAGGAGTGGTCGCCGAAGGGCCCGCCGGTGCGCCGGGGGTTGGACGTGTCGACGCGGAGTTCGCCGTCGACGTCGAGGAGGTACTCCAGCCGGTCGACGGGCAGGCCGGACAGCCGCGCCTCCCAGCCGCCGGTCACGCGACGCATCCCGGTGTCGCCGAGGGGCAGATGCGCCCAGACCCCGACGTGGCGCGCGGTGTGCTCCGGGTCGTCGTACCGGACGACGACGTCGTCCCCCTCGACCTCCGTCACCAGCACCCGGGCAACCTACCGAAGGCACCGCCATATCGAAATTCGATGCTATCGTTTGTCGTTATGGACCCCTCGATCGACAACGCGTTGGCGCCGCTCCAGTTCATCCTGCGCGTCGCGGGCGGGCTCCTGCTGCTCGTCCTCCTCGGCACCGGAGCAGCCGCCCTGTTCGGGCCCTCGATGACAGGCGGGGGGGACGGGGTGTGCGTCCACGCACCGGTGAGGGCGATGACCGCCACGACCGGCGAGAGACTCCACCGCGTCCACTCCGGCGGAAGCAACGTCTTGAAACCCGCCGTCGAGGCGACAGCGACGACTGTCGAGCTGTGCGACACGTCGCCGTCCCGGACACAGCACGCCTGGTCGGCACTCGCCCGCTTCGCACCGCTGGGGTACGCCGGGGGCTTCATCGTCTGCGCCTGGCTGGTGGCGCGCAGCGCGCGCCGCCACGGGCTCTTCTCACCCCACGTCGCCCTTGGGACCGGGCGGCTGGGGCTCTACGTCCTGCTCGGTGCCGCCACGGTCAGCCTTCTACGGATGTGGGCCGACAACCAGCTGATGCTGAGCATGGCGACCACCAACACCTCGCAGTCATGGCTGTTCTTCTTCCACTATTCGTGGGGGATCCTGTTCGCCGGGTTCGGCCTGCTCACGGTTGGCCGAGTCATGGCCCGCGCGGTGCGGATGCAGCGCGAGATCGATGCCACCGTATGAGCCGTCGCACGCCGGACCCTGCGGAGGACGTCGGCCAGCATGCCGTCAACGTGCACCTGGACGAGCTGCTCGCCGACCGCGGGATGACCCTCACCGAGCTCGCCGACCGCGCCGGCGTCACCGTGGTCAACCTGTCGGTGCTGAAGAACGGCCGCGCCCGCGCCGTCCGGTTCAGCACCCTGACCGCGATCTGCCGAGCGCTGGACTGCCAGCCGGGCGACCTGCTCAGCGTCCGGAGGGAGTGAGCCCCCCTGCGCGGACGTCCGCGCACGTCGTGGGGGGTCCGCGTGTTTCGAGACGGGCGCAGAGCGCCCTCCTCGACCAGCGGCCCAGGGCGCCCTCCTCGACCAGCGGACCGGGCGACCGGCCATCTCGCCGTGGTCTCGAAACCAGGGGTTCTGCAGGTTCAGGACGACGCGATCCAGGACATGATGGGACGCATGGCCGACCCGCGCGCAGGAACCCTCGCCCAGTCCTCGGACCTGGTGGACGTCGCCCACCTGGTGACGGCGTACTACACGCTCGAGCCCGATCCCGACGACGTCGACCAGCAGGTCGCGTTCGGGACCAGCGGCCACCGCGGCAGCAGCCTGAAGACAGCGTTCAACGAGGTGCACATCGCCGCGACGACGCAGGCGATCTGCGACTACCGCAAGGAGCAGGGGTACGACGGCCCGCTCTTCCTCGGCCGCGACACCCACGGTCTGAGTGAGCCGGCCTGGGCGACCGCCATCGAGGTGCTGGTCGCCAACGAGGTGGCGGTGCTGGTCGACGCACGCGACGGCTACACCCCGACCCCCGCGGTCAGCCACGCCATCATCAAGGCCAACGGCGGTCGCCAGACCGGTAGCGGCCTGGCCGACGGCATCGTCGTGACACCGAGCCACAACCCGCCCAGCGACGGGGGCTTCAAGTACAACCCGCCGCACGGCGGCCCTGCGGACACCGACGCGACCAAGGTGATCGCGGCGCGGGCCAACGAGCTGATCCGGGCCAACCTCGAGGGCGTCCACCGGGTCGCCTTCGCCCGGGCCCGGGCGAAGTGCTCGGCCTACGACTTCCTGGCGGAGTACGTCGCCGACCTGCCGACGGTGGTCGACCTCGACGCGGTCAAGAACGCCGGCATCCGGATCGGCGCCGACCCCCTGGGCGGTGCCAGCGTCGCGTACTGGGGCGAGATCGCCGAGCGGCACGGTCTCGACCTCACCGTCGTCAACCCCCTGGTCGACCCCACCTGGAGGTTCATGACCCTCGACTGGGACGGCAAGATCCGGATGGACTGCTCGAGCCCGAACGCGATGGCGTCGCTGATCGAGCACAAGGACGAGTACCACATCGCCACCGGCAACGACGCCGACGCAGACCGGCACGGCATCGTCACCCCCGAGGCCGGGCTGATGAACCCCAACCACTTCCTGGCCGTCGCCATCGGCTACCTGTTCGGCGGAGCACGCCCGGGTTGGCCCGACACCGCCCGGATCGGCAAGACGCTCGTGTCCTCGTCCATGATCGACCGCGTGGCCGGCGACCTCGGCAAGGAGATGGTCGAGGTGCCGGTCGGGTTCAAGTGGTTCGTGCCCGGGCTGATCGACGGCTCGTTCGGCTTCGGCGGCGAGGAGTCCGCCGGAGCCTCGTTCCTCCGCCGCGACGGCTCGACCTGGACCACGGACAAGGACGGCATTCTCCTGTGCCTGCTGGCCTCCGAGATCCTGGCCAAGACCGGCCGAAGCCCCAGCGCGCACTACGCCGAGCTGGTCGCCCGCCACGGCGACCCGGCGTACGCCCGCGTCGACGCCCCCGCCAGCCGCGAGGAGAAGGCGAAGCTCGCCGCCCTCTCCCCCGACGCCGTGACCGCGACCGAGCTGGCCGGCGAGGAGATCACCGCCAAGCTGACCGAGGCGCCCGGCAACGGCGCCGCCATCGGCGGGCTCAAGGTGACCACTGAGAGCGCGTGGTTCGCCGCCCGGCCCTCGGGCACCGAGGACGTCTACAAGATCTACGCCGAGTCGTTCCGCGGGCCCGAGCACCTCGCCGAGGTGCAGGAGGCCGCCCGCGAGGTCGTCTCGGCGGCGCTGGGCTCCTGAGGAGTGTCCCGGAGAAGCGATCCGAGTCGGCGTTGATCTCGGCCGCCCCTGAGGCGGCCGGCGTGAGCCGAGGTCACCGCGTATGACGCAGCGCGGCGAGGGTGACCCCTTCACGGTCCAGCCAGGTCAGGGTCGCGTCGCCGGTGACCGGCGTACCGACCACCCGTGGCAGCTGCAGCTCGACCCCGTCGCTGTGCACGACCGTCACGTCGTGCTCGGTGCTCACCGAGTCGATCGGCGTCACCGAGTGCCCGAACGGAGCGGCCCCGCTCCCGCGCACCTGCATCCGGGCCGGCACGTCGACCAGCTCGCCCTCGTGCTCGATCACCATCTGGGCCTGTGACCCCCCGGTGAGGATCGCGGTCGCCAGGGTGGCCGCCCAGACCGGGTCGCCGCAGCCGTCGTACACCCACCGCGACCCGAGCACCGAGTGCTCCGAGGTGCCGATGAACGAGGCCTCGGCCTCCGGCAGCGGGGCGGCGCGGTAGGTCAGCGGGGTCTGGATGACCGAGCCGTCGTCGAGCGCCCAGAGGATGGTCTCGACGCCGACCTCGCCGTCGGGATCGTCGAAGCGGTACTCCGCCACCTTCTCGGCGATCGCCCGGCCGCCGGCCCAGGGCTGCGACGGCAGCCACGCCGCCACGAGCTCCTGCTTGCTGGGGTCGACGGTCGCGCGGTGCACCAGAGCCATGGCGCGAGCCTAGAGGCGCCGAGCCCGTCAGACGAGGGCGCGAGCGGGCCGGCCGAGGAGGTCGACGAACGCCGCCAGCCACTGGGCGGCCACCAGCCGGTCGACGCGCTCGTGGTCGACCGACAGCGTCACGGTGACGACCTGGCCGGGGACCAGGACGCCGTCCTCGAGCACCGGCTCGTCGCGCACCGCGCCGAACACGAGGTGGGCGACGTGGGGCGGGCTGACTGCCGCGACCATCTCGGCGACGCCGTACGTCGCGAGGTCGGTGACCTCGATCGTGCCGCCCTCGACCTCGGTCGGGTCGAGCCGGCCGCGGGCCGCGCGGGAGGCCAGGTCACGGGTCGTCGCAGCGATCCGGCCGAGGCTGAGCGAGCCGACGTCGCGGACGACGGGGGTGACCGTGCCGCCCGGCCCGGGCAGGGCCAGCGCCACGTCGACGGCTCCGTGGGCCGCCTGCTCGGTCACGTCGAGGCCCGGGACGAGGTCGAAGGCGGCGGCGACCACCTTCACGACCAGGTCACCGAGGGTGGCGGACGTCGCCGAGCCGGTGGTGTCGGGGCCGTCGATCTCGTCGTGCAGCCGGAGCAGGGCCTCGGCGCGCACCGTCGTGCGCACAACCAGGTGGGGCACGGAGACCTCGGCCTCCTCGGCAGTCCCGATCGTCTCGAGGTCGACCAGATGAGCGCGGTGCAGGGGCGCCGCGGCGGGCGCTTGCTCCCTCGTGGCTTCCAGGGAGAGTCTCGGGGGCGCGAGCACCTCGACCCCGCTCAGGGGGTGGGGATCGAGCAGCGGCGCGGGCGTCGACATCGCGGTGATGCCGAGCCGCTCCAGCAGCGCGTCGAGGTCGCCGACCTGCTCCTCGAGGTCGGCGAGGACTCCGATCGGGGCACCCGGGTCGACCAGGGTGCCGGCCTCGACGAGCGCCTTGACCAGGACGCCGGGGCGTCCGGCCTCGACGGAGAGCAGCGAGGTCTCGGTCTCGACGTAGGCGATGGTCTGCGCCGCGTCGAAGGTCGACGACTCCTCGACCAGCCAAGCAGCAAGGACGCCGTCGTCCTCGTCGGAGGCGACGTCCGGCATGCGGAGCACCCGTGCCACGGTGAGTCCTTCACGGTCCCGGGACGTGCCGCGTCCCTCGCAGCACTTCCGAAGTCGGCCCGAGCCTAGGGGACGCCGACGGCAGCGGACACCCGACCCCGGTCACAGCATTGCAACCTCTCGACCACCACTCGCGTCTTGGTTCGACCACACCACGTACAGGGAGAATCATGAGCACCAACAGTCACATCCGGAGCCGCCGCGGCGGCCGAGCGACCGCGGCCGGCGTCGCGCTGGCCGCCCTCGCGGCCGGGAGCGGCACGGCGTACGCCGCGACCTCGCACAACGAGCAGGTCGTGCTCCACAACACCACGAACGCCCAGGCCGACGCCAAGAGCGCGATCAACGGGACGGCCCAGGTCGCGTCGTACGACGGCCGGTTCGTCGTGTTCTCGACCAGCGCCGCGCTGGTCGGCCGCGACCGCAACCAGGTCGACGACGTCTACCTGCGGGACACCGTCGACGGGATCACGATCCTGGTCAGCGCGCGCGGGCAGACCGTCGGCAACGACGCGAGCTTCGAGCCCACGATCAGTAACAACGGACGGTACGTCGCGTTCACGACGACGGCGACCAACCTGTTCACCGACGCCAACGGCGGCACGCTCGACGTGGCGGTCAAGGACCTCTACACGGGCAAGGTCCGGCTCGTGTCGGTCGACTCCCACGGGAAGCAGCGGCGGCAGAACAGCTTCTTCCCCGTGCTGTCCGGCAACGGGCAGCGGGTCGCCTTCCAGAGCCTCGGCGCCTTCGGCCCACGGGACGGAGACAGGCGCGAGGACGTCTACCTGCACTCGCTCGCCCGCGGGTGGACCAGGCAGATGTCGCTCACGCCCACCGGCAGGGACGTCACGCCCTCGGTGCTGGTCGGCGACGTGTCGGACGACGGCACCCGGGTGACCTTCGGCGACGCCAACGATCTGTGGGTCCGCAACACCGTGACGGCCCGGACGACGCGCTTCTGGCACGAGCCGGACTCGCCCCCGTGCCAGCCGTTCCCGGCCGGCAGCGCCGGTCGGCCGGCGATCTCGGGCAACGGTCGGTACGTCGCGTTCTCGACGTGCGCGACGAAGATCCCGGGCTCCGACGGCCAGGCGGCCCAGGTCTACCGGAAGGCGCTCGCCACCGACGACATCACCCTGGTGTCGTCGCCGGGTGCCGGCGTACCCGCGGCCGGCAACTCGTTCCTGCCGTCGCTGTCGCGCAGCGGGCGCTATGTCGGCTTCGGGTCCGAGGCGACCGACCTCGCCTCCGGCGACACCGCCGACCCGGACGCGTTCGTCGCCGACCTCGGCACCGGCGCCGTGACCCGCGCTTCCGAGGCGTCCGACGGCACCGGCAGCAACAACTGGAGCGCGAGCACCGGCGCGACCATCAGCGGGGACGGCCGGACCCTGGTCTACGAGTCCTACGCGACCAACCTGGTGGCCGGCGACGCCTACGACTGGGAAGAGGTCTTCGTCTGGCGACGCTGAGTCCCCGGCGGGGCGGCGAGCTCAGTCGGTGAGCACGAACTCGTCGCCCCGGGTGACCGGGACCACCGACCCGTCGGCGTGGATGCCGTCGATCTGCACCTCGGGGCTGCCGATCACGATGTCGACGTGCGTGGCGGCCTGGTTGAGCCCGGAGCTGATCCGCTCCTCCGGCGACTGCTCCAGGGCACCCCGGAACGACGTCGGATACCCCATGCCCCAGGCGATGTGGGAGCCGACGTTCTCGTCGTAGAGCATGTCCTTGTAGACCAGCCCGGTCCGCGCGACCGCGGAGTCCTGGTCGACGATCGCCACCTCGCCGAAGTGGCGGGACCGCGGGATGAGCTCGAACTGCTTCTGCACCTCGACGTCGCCGCGGTCGGCGCTGACGCCCGTGATCGAGCCGTCGTGGACGTCGAGCCGGAGCCCTTCGACCATCGCTCCCATCGAGCTGAGGAAGAACGCCGCCGTGGTGGTGACGGTGCCCTCCGCCCGACGCCAGTCGGGAGCGAAGAACACCTCCTCGGTCGGCATGTTCGGGACGAACTCGGTGCCGTCGGCGGTCTCCAGCGACCCGCCCACCCACAGTGACTCGGGAGCGAGCCCGAGCGTGACGTCGGTGCCGGGGCCGCGGTAGCGGACCTGGTCGAACGCGTGACCGTTGAGGATCTCCGCGCGCCGCTTGAGCTTGTCGATGTGGGCGCGCCAGGCCGCGACCGGGTCGGCCTCGTCGAGGCGCATCGCCACCGCGACCGCGTCCCACAGCGCCATCACGTCGGAGACGCCGACGCTGTCAGCCCAGCCCTGGGTCGGCGCGCCGACGACGGTCCAGGCCACCGTGCCGCCGGTGATGATGGGGATCACCTCGGCCATCAGGTCGATCGGCTGGGACCGGGCCAGGCGGTCGGGGTCGAGCCCCTCCATCAGCGACGGGAACGGGTTGCCGGTCAGGCTGATCAGTGCCGGCTTGAGCTCGCCCCATGCCCGGACCTGCTGGAGGCGGTAGTCGGGGGTCTGCCCCAGCATCTCCTCCGGCGCGTGCAGCACCTGCGCCTTCTGCAGGTGCGGGTCGCCGTACATGATCTCGACCCGGCTGGCGCCGACCCGGTAGGCCTCGTCGGCCAGCGCCCGGGCGGCCTCGGCCTGCTCGGGCAGGCAGTTGATGACGACCTCCTGACCGGGACGGACGCCCACCCCCACGCGCACCACGAGCTGGGCGTAGCGGTCCAGCAGCCGGTCGAACGGCTCCATCATTCGTGCCCCCTCCGAGATCCGGTCAGGCGCAGCCAACCACGGATCTCAGTCGAAGACGACCAATGAACGGCCGCCCTCGCCGCGTCGCATCCGGTCGAACGCCTCGGGTACGCCGTCCAGCCCGACCCGGTCGGTCACCAGCGAGGCGAGGTCGAGGCGGCCGGCGACGACGTGATCGGCCAGGGTCGGGATGTCGGCGGCGGGGTCGCTGTTGCCGTAGACGGTGCTGGTCAGGGTGCGCGAGAAGTGGAACAGCTCGAGCGGGCTGAAGCTCACCTGTTGGTCCGCCGGCCCGACCCCGACGACCACGCAGGTCCCGCCACGGCGTACCGACGACCACGCGGTGCGGATCGTTGCGGCCTGGCCCACGCACTCCAGCGCCCGGTCGGCGCCGCGCCCCTCGGTGATCGTGCGTACCTGCTTGTGCAGGTCGGGCGCGGCCTCGAGGAAGTCCGTCGCGCCGACGGCACGAGCCAGCGGTTCCTTCCCGGGCGAGGTGTCGACGGCGATGATCCGTCCCGCCCCGGCCAGCCGCGCACCCAGGATGGCGCAGAGCCCGACGCCGCCGAGCCCGATCACGAGGACGGAGTCGCCGGGTCGGACGTGGGCGGCGTTGGTGGCGGCGCCGACACCGGTGAGCACGGCGCAGCCGAGGAGGGCAGCCTCCTCGAGAGGCACGCCGTCGGGGACGGGCACGACCGCGTCGGCCGGGCAGACGACCTCCTCGGCCATGGCGCCGAGGCCCAGGCAGGCCTGGAACGACGTACCGTCGGCCAGGGTGCCGCCAGGCGTGCCGGTGGTGCCCTCGATGGTCGAGCACAGCCACGGCTCTCCGTGCGTGCAGTGCCAGCAGGCGCGGCACGGTACGGCCCAGTTGAGGACGACGCGGGTGCCGACCGCGACCCCCGCCGCTGCTCCCGCCTGGGTCACGACGCCGGACGCCTCGTGTCCCAGCACGAGCGGGTACGACGGGCGCAGCGTGCCGTCGACCATCGACAGGTCGGAGTGGCACACGCCCACCCCCGCGATGGCGACCCGCACGTCGTACTCCCCGAGCGGGCGGAGCGTGACCTCCTCGACGTTCAGCGATCCGCGGGCCGCCCGGGCGACCAGTGCCTGCACCATGCGCTCGATCCTAGGGAAGGTGCTCAGGGGCGCTTGGTGTAGTACTCGGTGAACGCGCGGCATCGTCCACGGTCGTCGAAGCTCATCACGAAGCAGTTGTCGAACACCTGGGTCACCTGCCCGCCCGGCTCGTCGTAGTACGTCGACGTCCCGGTCGCCACCACGACGTCACCGTCCACCGCCACCGGGGCGTACGACGCGTCGTAGGTGCCAGGCGCGTCCCGCGTGGAGGCGGTGGTGTTGTCGGAGTCCCCCAGCCAGGAGGCCACCACTGCAGCGCGACCGACCACCGGTTCGGCGAAGGCGTAGAACCGGTAGGAGACGTCGTCGGTGAACAGCGCCCCGATCTCCCCGGCGTCGTAGGACTTCCACGCCGCGACGTAGCGGTCCAGCCACTCCTGCGCGCGCTCCCGATCCATCCCGCCACGCTAACCCGGCCACCCGGGCAAAGACCTCATCGAGCAGTAGCGGGTCCCTCCACCCGACCCGCGCTCGGGCAACAGCGGCATCTCCTGGTACGTCGACGACGCCCTGGTGCACTACCCGAACCAACCGTCACCGAGATGATCCAGACCAACGTCTGCGCCGAGCCCGGCGACTCCGGCACGGCTCGTCGGGAGACCCGGCGGGCCGTGGGGTCACTCCAGACCTTCGGCCGAGATCACCGCCGACGCGATCGGGCACGTGTCGTCGCAGACGTCGTCGTGCTCGCCGCACTGGTGCTCGTGATGGGGCTCCTCCTGGGAGTGAGCGTCCAACGTTTCGAACGTGGCGATGGTCACCGTGGGTCCTTTCCCTGGGGCCTTTCCCACGTTTCCAGACCACCCGCGCGAACTCACGGGGCGAAGGACACCGGATCCCGGGACCACTGGGCAGATCCGGCCACGAGGCAGCCCCTGACCGGACCCCTGAGGCGCAACCGCCGGAAGCACAGGGGCGAGTCAGGGCAGCACCCGATGTTGATCGAGGCCCCGAAGGCGCACAGTGGAGGTGTCAGGGAAAGGCCCTGGCACCTACCGCTCCACCAAGACAAGGACGTGCACCACCATGAACGACATCCGCCAGAGCTTCGCCCAGCACGGACTGGTCCGGTCCCGCGACCGGCGAGTGCTGGGCGGTGTGTGCGCCGGACTCGGCCGCCGCTTCGGCCTCGGCCCCTGGACCGCCCGACTCCTGTTCGTGCTGCTGCTCTTCGTCGTGCCGGGCAGCCAGATCCTGGTCTACCCGATCCTGTGGATCCTGATGCCGTCCGAGGAGACCGTCGACTTCACGGCCCGGGCCGGTACGCCGACTCCCGCGGCCTGACCGGCGCAAGGGCGGCGACGACTCAGCTCTCGTCGTCGCCCTCGAAGCCGACCAGCCAGTGGAGCCCGAACCGGTCGACGACCTGTCCGTCTGATGCGCCCCAGGGCCTCGCCTCCAGAGGCTCGACCACCCGGCCACCCTCGGAGAGCCGGGAGAACCAGCTGTGCAGGGTGGGCGGCTCGGCCGCCCCCAACAGCGACCACATCAGGCCCTCGCTCCGGAACGTCGCCTCGTCGCCGGCCACGTCGGCCGCGAAGAGGCCCACCGGCCCGTCGGTGAGATAGCCGTGCGCGATCGCGTCCTGCGGACCGTCGTCCCGGCCGAACTCCCCGAACGTGTGCAGCTGGACGCCGCAGCCGAACACGTCGGCGTAGAAGGTGAGGGCCTCCCGGGCTGTGCCCGGCAGGTGGAGGTAGGGCGTCGGTGCGGTCATGGCTGCGATGCTAGGCGACAGTCTGGGCGTGAGTCTGGGCGTGAGTCTGGGCGTGAGTCTGGGCGTGAGTCTGGGCGTGAGTACCCCGTGGGGCCGGATGCGCGGTGTCACCGCCCGGCCCGAACGAGGCCGGCGGGTCCGGGCTGAGGGGACCCTCGTGTGCTTCTCCGTGCAGGCCGACGTCGTGGCCGCTGCCGTCGTCCTCCCGATGGCCCTCGTGTCGCTCCGCGAGGTGCGCCACGTGCGGAAGGTTCCGTTCGCCTCGCTGCCCCTGCTCTTCGTCCTGCTCCAGCTGACCGAGGCCGTCGTCTGGGCCCGGTACGACGGCTGCACCGTGTCCCAGTCGGTCTGGGAGGCCGCGGTCTGGCTCTACGTGGGCTTCGCGATGGTCGTGCTGCCTACGCTCTTCCCGCTGTCGGTGCTGTTGCTGGAGCCGCAGGGTGATCGGCGGCGGGTGGCGCCGTTCGTGGCCCTCGGTGTCGTGATGTCCGTGGTGTTCGCGGTCGAGGTGTTCTCCGCTCCGGTGTCGGTCGTGGTCCACCCGCAGGCGCTGGAGTACGCCACCGGGCTGAGCCACGGTCGCCTCCTGTCGCTGGGCTACGTCGTGGCCGTGATCGGCCCGACCCTGCTCTCCGGCTACCGCTCGGTGGTCGCGTTCGGGGTGGTGAACCTGGTCGGCCTGCTCGTGGTCGCCGCCGTCTACGTCGACGCCTTCGCGTCGCTGTGGTGCGTGTACGCCGCGCTGACGTCAGCCTTCATCATGATCCACATGATCCGGCGTCGCCGCCTGCCCGACTCCGACCGCCTCGAGGGCTTGCCGCGGCCACCACGGCCTCATCGGATCCACGCTCCGGTCGCCTGACGAGCCCACGACGACCGACAGCGGCTCCGCTGGTGCGGAGCCGCTGTCGTGGGTGGGTCAGGCGTCGCTGCGGACGTCGAGGGCGGCCACGGCCTCGGGCCGGAACCCCTTGAAGGTCATCCAGAGGCCGACGGTGAGCTCCCAGGCCGCGATGGGCAGGGTCAGGACGAAGGCGACCGACGAGACCTGCTCGATGCCACCGAACAGGACGGCGAGGAACGCGGCGAACAGCAGGGGCGCGCCGATCAGACCGACGGTCGGGATGATGCGGGGGACCAGACGCGACCGGTAGAGCAGCGTGCCGAACAGCAGGGCGTTGAAGACGGGCATCAGGCCGGGGCCGAAGAGGAAGGTCCAGTTCCGGACGTCGACCAGGGCGTTGGCGGTCACCGTGAGCGACGAGGCGTCGGCACCCGAGCCGGCGAAGTCCTGGCGCATGGTGACGACCGCGAGCAAGCTGACGACGCCGATCATGACCACGGCCGCCTCGACGAGGCGGGAGGTCACGAAGCCGAGGGCCATCGACCCGTTCTGCCGCTTCACCACCGCGTAGACCGCGACCGCGGAGCCGACCGCGGTGAGGGCGTTGACGGAGTCCAGGAGGCAGCCCCAGAGCACGCGGGTGTCCTGGCCGGCGCTGGTGACGTAGCTCGCGTCGTTCAGGATCGGCCCGATCAGGATCAGGGCCGGGATGGAGGACAGGAAGGTGAGCAGGTAGAAGATCCCGGCAGTGCGCGCGTGGTTGCGCGTCCAGTCTCGGCGCACGGCGGGGACGGTGACGGGGACGGTGGGTGCGGTGATGGTCATGTCAGGCTCCTGTGGTCGTGGTGTCGGTGTGGTGAGGTGAGTGCGACTCGACGTCGGTCTCGACCTGGCAGACCGAGACCAGGGGCAGACCGATGTCGCGTAGCTGGTGCAGGAGGCCGTGCAGCGCGGCCTGGTCGACGACTCGCCCTGCGAGCAGGGTGTGGCCGTCACCGGTGGTGAGCGTCATGCCCTCGAAGCGGGCTGCCCATCGGGGGTCGAGGCGCCCCTGGAGGCGGATCTCGTACCAACCGGACCCGTCCGGGTTGGTGGCTGCGGTGTTCATGTCCGCAAGCTAGGAGCCGAGATGGTGAGCGGGGATCACATCATGTGATGAGCGGGCTGGTGATCCGGCGGCGGCGTTCAGAGCAGCCCGAGCTCCCCGGCCCTGGTGACCGCGGCGCGACGGCTGTTGACGCCGAGCTTGGCGTAGATGTTCTTCGTGTGCGTGCGCACGGTGTTGAGCGAGATGAAGAGGTGGCGGGCGATGTCCGGCCCGTCGAGGTCGGTGGCGAGGAGCCGGAGCACGTCGAGCTCGCGCTCGCTCAAGGGGTCCAGGAGGCTCTGCTCCGGCCGGTCCCGCGGACCAGCCGCGAAGGCCGCGCGGAGTCGCTGCGGGTGGGGCCACGACGGATCCCTGCGCTCCAGGACGTCCAGCAGCAGGGCCATCCGCGCTCCCTCGCCGACGAAGACCCGCACGTGGTCCTCGGGCTCGGCCAGCCGGATCGCCCGCTCCAGCGAGGACAGGGCCTCGGGTACGTCGTGCTCGCCGTGCGCCAGCGACTGCAGGACGAGGATCTCGATCAGGCTGCCGGTCCGTCCGCCCTCCTCGGCCGCGACCTGGAGCCGGTCCAGCAACCGGACCGCCGTACGCAAGGCCTCTCCAGGGGCCTGGTGCATCAGGATCCGGGCCAGGGTGACGTGCTCGTACTCGCGGACGTAGGCGAGGTCGTCGTCCGGCGCGAGATGCTGCCGGTGAGCCCAGTCGAGGGCTTCGTCGACGCGGCCCAGCGCCAGGAGCACGCGAGCCCGCTGAGCCGCGACGGGGCGGACGTTCGGGGAGAAGTCACCGACGTAGACCCGTTCGGCCTCCTCGAGGAGGGCCAGCGCGCCGGTCAGGTCTCCTTCTGCCTCGCGCAGCCGGGCCTGGGCGACCCGCCAGCGGTAGGGGAGCTGGGGCAGTCCGAGGCCCTCGCCCAGCGCGTCCACGCGCTCGAGGTGCGCGGCCGCCGCGGCGAGGTCGCCGCGCTCGAAGGCGATCTGGCTCAGGCCGACCACCATGTCCGCCGTGCCACGCAGCGGTCCGGCCACCTCGTGGCGAGCGGCCAGGTCGAGGGCGGCCTGGTAGGTGGCCTCGGCGTCGCCCAGCCGGCCTTGGGTGACGCGGAGGTCGCCCAGGGTGATCGAGCAGCCCAGAACGTCGGAGATGTTCCCAGCGCGCTCGAGACCCCGGACGGCGACCGAGTAGCCACGGTGGGCGGCCTCGAGGTCTCCCCCGCTCCAGGAGGCGAGCCCCGCCAGGGCCGAGGCGGCCGCAACGGTGAGGTCGTCGCCGGGCGCAGCCCTCTCGATGGCCAGGTCCGCGTGCACGACGGTGCCGGCCGGGTCGCCGCCGACCAGCGCCAGGGCTGCGCGATAGGTCTCCATCGCCCCGGGCAGCCGCGCCAGCTCGGCCTCCTCGAGCACCACCAGGTCGGGCGGCGGGTCGGCCAGCAGACGCTCGAGGTCGTCGAGCCGGCTCTCGACCGATCCGACGTCGTTGCGCGACATCAGCGCCCCGATGAAGGCCATGGCGAGGACCGGACGGCGCCGCACCACGCCGTCGGGTATGTCGTCGAGCCAGCCGCGCACCGTGGCCTCCTGCCGCTGGCGCAGCAGGCCGATGGCCGAACGCTCGATGACGTCGGCGGCCTGCTCGACGTCGCCGCCCTGGAGGGCGTGCCGGACCGCGGGCACGGGCTCGCCGGCCGCGGCGTACCACGCGGCCGCCCGCCGGTGCAGTCCGGCCACCTCGTCGGCCCGCTCGTCGAGCAGGTGGGCGCGGAGGACGTCGGCGAAGAGGTGGTGGTAGCGATACCACCGGCGGTTGTCGTCGAGGGAGGTGACGAACAGGTTGGAGCGCTCCAGCGACTCGAGCACGGCCCGGCCGTCGCTGCCGCCGGTGACCGCGTCGCAGAGGGAGCCGCCGAGCCGGTCGAGGATCGAGGTATCGAGCAGGAAGGTCCGTACGGCGTCGGGCTGGCGCGCGAGGACCTCCTCGACGAGGTAGTCGACGACGTAGCGGTCGTCCCCGGCGAAGCCGGCGATGAACCCAGCCGCGTCCGCACGTCCCTGCAGGGAGAGGGCTGCGAGCTGCAGGGCGGCGATCCAGCCCTCGGTCCGGCCCTCGAGGGTGGCGATCTCGGGGGCGTCGAGGTCGAGCCCGACGACGCCGTTGAGGTAGGCCGTGGCCTCGGCGAGGGTGAAGCGGAGGTCGGCGGCGCGGACCTCGACCAGCTCGCCACGAGCCCGCAGTCGCGCCAGCGGCAGGGCGGGGTCGGCGCGCGTGCTGACCACCAGGTGCACGTGCGGCGGAAGGTGCTCGACCAGGAACGCGACGTCGCCCGCGATCCCGGGTCCGTCGGCCAGGTGGTAGTCGTCGAGGACCAGGTCGAGGCCGACCGCCAGAGCGCCGAGCTCGTTGAGGAGGGTCGCCAGCACCGCTTCCATCGGCGGTTGCGGAGCCTGCAGGAGCGGAAGCACGCCGACGCCCACGCCCGGCGCCGCAGTGTCGAGGGCGGTGACGACGTAGGTCCAGAACGACGCCGCCTGCTGCTCGGTCTCCTCCAGCGACACCCACGCGACCGAGCGACCTGCCGCTGCCGACGTCTCGGCCCAGGCCACCAGCAGCGTGGTCTTGCCGAACCCGGCCGGCCCCGAGATCACCGTGAGCCGTGGCTGCTGCTCCCCGCCGAGGCGGTCGGCCAGCCGCGGACGCGGGACGAGGCCGCGGCGGGGGGTCGGGACGTAGAGCTTCGTCCTGACCAGGGGGCTCGGCATGCCCGCTCCCCTCGCTCGTCGTCCTCGCGGATCGCCTCGACCCTAGAGCAATTCTTCGCGGTTTCCGGACCGTCGGCGTCCGGAATCGGTCCTAGCGTCGTCGGCATGACCTCGACCGAATCCTCCGCCGCCGCGGACTCCTACCGGCTGGCGGACGACGTACTGAGCTGGCTGCTCGACTCCGACCCGGCGATCCGCTGGCAGGTGATGCGCGACCTGACCGACGCGACGGCCGCAGACGTCGCCGCCGAGCGTGCTCGGGTGGAGACCACGGGCTGGGGAGCCCGCCTGCTCGACGCGCGCGACCCCGACGGCCAGTGGGCGGGCGGCGCCTGCTTCCCCGCGCGGGGCCGGGTGCCGCAGGAGGGCGGTCAGCCCTGGACCTCCACGTTGTCGGTGCTGATGGAGCTCTACGACCTCGGGCTCGATCCCGACACCGAGGTCGCGCGCGAGACGACGGCGCTGGTCGCTGCCAACTGCCGCTGGGAGTACGACGACCTGCCCTTCTTCGACGGTGAGGTCGAGCCCTGCATCAACGGGCGCACGCTCACGATCGGCGCCTACTTCGGCGCGGACGTCGACGGCTTGAGGGCCCGCCTGCTCGCCGACCAGCTGGACGACGGAGGCTGGAACTGCTGGACCGAGAACGGCGCCACGGTCTCGTCGTTCCACTCCACGATCTGCGTGCTCGAGGGCCTGCTCGAGCACGAGCGGGCAACGGGAGGCACCGCCGAGTCGATCGAGGCCCGCCGCCGGGGTGAGCACTACCTCCTGGAGCGCTCCCTGTTCCGCCGCAGGAGCACCGGCGAGGTGCCGGACGAGGACTGGCTGAGGTTCTCGTTCCCGACGCGCTGGCACTACGACGTGCTGCGCGGGCTCGAGCACTTCCGCCGCGCCGACCTCCGGGACCCGCGTCTGGCCGAGGCGATCGACCTGGTCCGCGCCGAGCGCCGACCCGACGGCACCTGGCCGTTGGAGAACACCCACCCGGGAGCCGTCCAGGTCCGGTTCGAGGACGGCGACGGCCGCCCGAGTCGCTGGAACACCCTGCGTGCCTCGCGCATCCTCGGGTGGTGGGACGCCGACGTGCCCCAGACCTAGGAGACTGCTGAACAAGACGTGATCTCGGTGCTGGCGATGGCGGGGTGGCGGGTGGAACGCTGCCAGGACGGTCGGGCGGCGGGTTTGAGTCGGCAGTGGTTGGTGCGACAGAAGTAGTCGTTGCGCCCGGCGCGGGCGGTCTTGTGGGCTTCTGGCTGGCCGGGGAAGGTTCGGCCGGGCGCTCAGGTGATGGTCCAGGCCCCGTCCTGGTGTGTGAGGCCCATGGCCAGGAGTCGGCGCAGGTTGAGTGCCGCGACGCGGTGGTGGAGCCAGTTGTTGTTCTTCTCGACGCCGCGATAGGGGACGCGGCGAGCGCCTCGGGTGAGCCAGGCGATGGAACGTTCGACCATCGGCCTGTGCTGGCGGTAGGTGGCCTGGAAGGCTTTGTCCTCGGCTCGGCGTCGGTGCTCGCGTTGGAGCAGGTCGTGCTCGTGGACCTTGACGGTACGACCGTCCTTGGCGTTGGTGCACCGCATGCGAAGGGGACATCCGCGGCACGCGACGCTGAAGACGGCGTTGCCGGCCTTGGTGATCGGGCGGGTCAGGCCGGCTGGGCAGGTCAGCGTGCCGGCGCCGTGGGCGCCAGCGGGGTTGTGGGTGAAGTCGTCGATGGTGAAGCCGCCCTCGACAGCTGGCTAGGTCGGCCACGGTTTGAGCAACGGCAGCCATTTCCTGCCCGCCAGGGTGTGGAGCATGTCGCCGGTGGCGTAGGCCGAGTCGCCCAGGACCTCGAGGTCGCCATCGGCAGGGATCGTGGCGTCGGTGGTGACCAGGTCTGCACCGACGTTGGCGTCGGAGTTGGCCGGGCCGTTGGTCTTGGTCAGCTTCACGGCGGTGGTCAGGCCGGTGTCGGGCTCGACCACGACGTGGGCCTTGAACCCGTCCTGGCGTCGTTCCCGGGTCTTGTGTGCGTGCCGGGCATCGGGGTCGACGGTCGAGATCACCCGGTCCGGAGCTGTCTTGCGGGCGATCCGCCAGCGGCCGTCGGTGCCATCGGATCCCTCGGCCGGCTCCACGTCCTGGCCGGCGACCAGGGCCAGCAGCGCGACCGCCTCGGCCGGCTTCCCACCCTGCTCGGTGATGGCCTCGAGATCTAGTGCGGCCAAGAGCGCGAGGGCGTCGTTGACCAGCGCGGTGACCAGCTCCTCGCGGGCGGCCTCGTCGTCCCAGGCGATCGGTGGCTTGCCGGGCGCCTCATACCCCTGCCCGGTCAACCCAGCCAGCCGAGTGCAGTGGGTGGCGATGAGGTCTTTCGCGCCCGGGACCTCACGGCCGACCCGGCGGATCTGGGCGATCAGCTGGGTCACGGTGTCCTGCCGGGCCACCGCGTCGTCGAGGACCGTGGAGTCCAGCGCCCGCCGCTGCTTGCCGGCCACCGCACCGCCGTGGTTGATGACCTCGCCGACCACCTCGAAGATCCGCTGCGGACGGTCGCTGCCCGCCAGCCGCTTACGCCAGTAGGTCAACGTCGAGGAGTCAAAGCCCTTCGCATCGATCGCGTACCCACATGCGGCTTTCCACCGCAGGTCGAAGGTCAAGGCGTCGACCGCCTCCCGGTCTGAGTGCCCGTACAACGCCTGTAGCACGATCACCGAGGCGATCACCTCGCCCGGGATCGAGGGCCTGCCACGTCCGGATGGAAACAAGTCGAGGAACAACTCCGTGGGGAACAACCGGTCCCGATGCTCGGCCAGCAACGCGAACACGCTGCCCGGCTCGAGCAGGTGCCCAGCCACCGACTCCACATCCAACAACCCGCGCTGCCGATCCGACTCACCCTGCATGACCACAGGATTTCAGGTCAGCATCAACAGCCCCACCTGCCACGCGGATTGTTCAGCAGTCTCCTAGAGGTGGTCGGGAACGATCAGCGCGTCCGGGTCCTGGCGCGGCGGCACGTGCGCCAGCGCCGACTGCACGAGCGCCGTGCGGGTCTTGACGATCACGGCCCGACGCAGCTTCCCCCCGCCGTCGCCGAGGACGGCCTCCACGGTGTCGCTCACCTCCCGGTCGCGGTACGACGGCCGGGTGCCGGGTGCCACCTCGACGTCCGGCAGCGCCACCAGCACGGGGAGCACCTGCGAGCCGAGCCGGTCGAGGATCTGGAACCGCTGGTAGCGGTCCAGCTCGTCCCAGACCGTGTCGATGTCGGCCTTCCCCCTGCGCACGTCCCTGCGCTGGGACGCCAGGACCGACTTGGCGGCCCCGGTCAGCGCCGCGGTCAGCTCGTGCTCGGTGAATCGCACTCCCTCGCCCTCCTCGTGATGACGCCCCAGCGTAGGGAGCGCCAGAACTCGGTCCGACGCCACGGTTGCCTCTGGGGAACGCCGGGGTGACAGTGGACTCGTCCCACATCCTCGACCGGGCGGAGGTTCTCATGGAGGCGCTCGTAGCGCTGGCTCGTCCCCGCACCCACCTGTCGGGAGGCGCCCGGAGAGCCGACCGCCGGCGGCTGGCCCGCTGCGATGCCGTGTCCGCGCGGCTCGCGGAGCTCCACGCCATCGGGGCCGTGCTCACCGGCGCAGCCGAGCTGGTCGGCCGTGGCTGGGTCCAGAACTGCTGGTTCACCGTGGCCACCCTGCGCGGCGAGCGCCTGCTCACGGCGTACGACGTGCGGCACGCGGTGGAGCAGCCGGTCACGGGTGCCTGCCTGGTCGGCTCGATCGTGCACTCGAGCGGACAGCCCGCGTCCAGCCAGCTCGTTCAGCGGACCCTCGACCTCACCTGGCACGCCCTGCGCGACGACGCCGAACGCCCGTCCGTCCTCTGCCCTGCGCCTCCGGTGCGAGCCATGCGCCTGCGCGACCTGACTCGCTGGAACGACCGCCCGGGCCGTGCGCAGCAGGAGGTCGTCGACCTTCTCCAGCGCACCGGCCACCTCGCCGCGCTCCACACCGCCGCCTACCGCGCCGACCGGGCGTCCCTCACCGCGACCGCCACGCCTCACCCGAACGACCGGCGATCGGGGCTTACCCTGTCGGGGTGAGTCGCACGGCCGTGGGCAGGCCGGGAGCGGAGACCGAGGCCTGGGTCCGTTCCGCCTTCGCCGCGCTCTCCCGCACTCCCGACGTCCGCCGGGTGGGGCTGGCGCTCGCCGAGGGCGGCGGTCGCCGCCTCTCGTTCACCGCGAGCGACCGCGACCACAGCAACGACACCGACTGGTGCGAGGTCGATGCCTACGACGACGTCCCGCTCAACAACACCATCCGCACCGGCAAGCTGATCTTCGACTCCCTCGAGCAGCTCGTCGGCCGCTACCGCGCGTTCGTCGGCCGCCAGCACGCATCGACCTGCGCCCTGGCGTCGGTGCCGCTCGTCGCGGCCGGGCAGGTGATGGGCGGCTTCGTGCTGTTCTACGACGCGGACCAGGCTTTCGACCTCCCCCAACAGGCCGAACTGAAGCGGCTCGGTGAGCAGCTGGGCGAGGACCTGCGCCGCGGCCAGCGCGCTACGGCGCTGCCCAACCGCTCGCTCGCCGACGAGCCGGTGCCGGACGGGGCGCTGGTGGCTACCCACGTCGCCACCGCGGAGGCCCCGGCCGTCGCCGCGGCCCGACGGTTCGCCGAGGACACCCTGACGGCATGGCACCTGCACGACGACCCCGTCGACGTGGCGGTGCTGTGCGTCAGCGAGCTGGTCACCAACGCGATCATCCACACCGTCGCCGGGTGCGAGGTGCGGCTGATGCTCCACGAGGGCGTCCTCACCATCAGCGTGCGGGACTCCGGCACCGACGTTCGCAGCACCCTGGCGCCGTCCGACGATCCCTTGGCCGGCCACGGTCGCGGCCTCCAGCTCGTCGAGATGATCTCGACCCGCTGGGGCTCCGAGCTCGACGCCGTCGGCATGACGGTGTGGTGCGAGATCGCCCTGACCTGACCGACGGACCACCTGCGATGCTCCCTGACAGGAGCCACGACGGAGGAGGAGGCGCCCGATGCCTCGACAGGTCATCACCACTGCGGACGCGCCGGGCTCGCCCCTGTACAGCCAGGGGGTGCGGGCCGGATCACAGCTGTTCGTCTCCGGGACCACCGGCGTCGACCCGAGCACCGGCAGGTTCGCCGGCGACACGATCCAGGACCAGACACGTCAAGCACTGAGGAACTGCGCAGCCATCCTCTCCGCCGGCGGCGCGAGCCTGGACGACGTCGTCGAGGTCGGGATCCTGCTGATGCGTCCGGACGACTTCGAGGGGCTCAACGAGGAGTACGCGCGCTGGTTCGCATCCGCACCACCGACGCGGTACGTCGCCCGGCTCGGGGTCGACGTACCCGGGCTGCTCGTCTCGATCCGGATGACCGCGGTCTCGGCCTGAACGAAGCCACCCGGCCGCGCTCGCTCGGCAACGTCGACTGCATCCCACCTGCCGCGCAGGTCTCCCGCTGTGACCCGGTGTGGGACTTCGGCAGGGATTCTCGGGCGCATCGCGCCTTCTCATCCCATGGAGGCACATCTTGCGAAGGACCAGGATCGCCGCACTGGCGACCGCATCGCTGATCGGGGTCGCACTCGCGCTCCCCATGACCACCTCGAACGCCGGGGCCGCACCCGGGTCCCCCTGCGGCCGGGCAGCCGCGAAGGACGCGCGCTCCACCCCGTCGGACAACCTCACCCCCCGGTGGAAGCAGAAGTACGACGACCGCACCAAGCGGGCGGTCGCGCAGCGGCTCGAGACCGGCGGCACCGGGCCGGCCGAGAAGCTGAGCAGGAAGTCCTACGGTCGGGTGGCCCAGACCGGCACCGACCGGATCTTCGTCGTCCTCGCCGAGTTCGGTGACCGGCAGCACTCGCAGGTGCCGTCGGACTCCAGCGCCCAGCGCACCGAGGGCCCGCTGCACAACCAGATCCCCAGGCCCGACCGGACCAAGGACAACAGCACGCTCTGGCGGCCCGACTACGACCAGGCCCATTACCAGAACTCTACTTCAACCGGATGAAGGGCTTCTACCAGGACCAGTCCTCCGGCCGGTACTCCATCAACGGCCAGGTGACCGACTGGGTCAAGGTGCCGTTCAACGAGGCGCGCTACGGCACGGACTCGTGCGGCTCGATCGTGTGCTCCAACGTCTGGTACCTGGTGCGGGACGCCCTGTCGATCTGGGTCCAGGACCGGCTCGACGACGGCATGACCATGCCCCAGATCCAGGCCTACCTGAAGCAGTTCGACCACCAGGACCGCTACGACTACGACCACGACGGCAACTTCCACGAGCCCGACGGGTACATCGACCACTTCCAGATCGTGCACGCGGGCGGCGACGAGGCCGACGGTGACCCCGTGTACGGCGCAGACGCGATCTGGAGCCACCGTGGCAACGTCGGGCTCCACCCGCACGGCGTGGGCCCGGGCCCGGCGATCGGCGGGGTGGACGTCGGTGAGGGCGGCACGAGCGATGGCGGCGCCTCGGACGGCGGCGTCACGCTGCCCGACAACCCGACCGGCGTGTGGGTCAACGACTACACGATGCAGCCGGAGAACGGCGGCCTGAGCGTGTTCGCCCATGAGTACGCCCACGACCTCGGTCTCCCCGACGAGTACGACACGTCCGGCAACACCGGCGGAGCCGAGAACAGCACCAGCTTCTGGACGCTGATGAGCCAGTCTCGCGGCACGGGCGCCCACGACCCCGGGATCGGTGACCGGCCGATGCCACTGAGCGCCTGGGACAAGTTCCAGCTCGGCTGGCTCGACTACGACGTCGTGCACTCCGGCCGCACCTCGCAGCACACGTTGCGTCCCGGTGCGCGGGTCGGCGGGTCCCACCCGAACGGGCTGATCGTGCTGCTGCCGGACAAGAAGGTGACGTTCCAGTACGGCGCGCCCTGCTCCGACTGTGGCGAGAAGTTCTTCTACAGCGACAAGGGCGACGACCTCGACAACACGATGACCCGCGAGGTCGACGGCGATGGTGCGCTGACGGCCAAGGTGCGCTACTCCATCGAGGAGGGTTGGGACTACGCGTTCCTGGAGGCCTCCGGCGACGGCGGCGACACCTGGACCCCGGTCCCGACCAACGTCAGCTACAGCGGCGACGACCAGAGCGGGTTCAACGGCAGTGGGGCCGGCATCTCCGGCACCTCCCACGGTGCCTGGGTGGACCTGACAGCGACGGTGCCCGACGGCACCACCACCCTCCGGTGGCGCTACCAGACCGACGGCGCGACGGCGCTGAACGGCTTCCAGGTCGACGACATCACCCTCGACGGGCAGCTCATCGGCGGCGCCGAGACCGACGAGGAGGGCTGGGCGCTCAACGGGTTCCAGGCGGTCCACGCCACGGAGACCAAGAAGTTCCTCAACGCCTACTTCGTCGACAACCGGCAGTACGTCGGGCGGGACACGTTGCTCCGCCACCTCTACAACTTCGGGTTCAAGAACACCGACCGGGTGGAGTTCTTCCGCTACAACCCCGGCGCGCTGATCAGCTACTGGGACACGTCGTACTCCGACAACAACGTGGGCGACCACCACGGTGGGGGCGAGGTCCTGCCGGTCGACGCACACCCGAGCTTCACCCACGCCCCGGACGGCTCGATCCTGCGGCCGAGGACGCTGTCCTACGACTCGACGTTCTCCACCAGCCCTCGTGAGGCGCAGGTGATCCACTACCTGGGTCGGCGGGTCACGCTGCCGGCGAAGAAGGCCGTGGCCGTCTTCAACGACAAGCTGGACTGGTGGTTCCCGCGCGACGAGCACACGGTCAGCACCCACCCGGGTCACTACCAGCCCGGGTGGTACAGCGTGGACGTGCCCAAGACCGGGACCACGATCCGCGTGGTCGACGTCAACCGGAAGTCCAAGGTGATGACGGTCCGCGTGGGCACCACCCACTGACCGGACACACCGCGGGAGTGCCCCGTCCCCAGCCGCGGGGGCGGGGCGCTTCGGCGACTAGCCTGCGGTGATGGCACTGACATGGCATCAGGTTCTCGGGTGGCGCATGCACCGTCAGCTGCTCGACCCGGTCGGCACGGGCTCGGTGGTCGACGTGGTCGAACGCCTGGGCGCGGTGCCCGCCTGGCCGGACCCGGCCATGGAGCTGGCGATCGGGGCGCGACGTACCGACGGCCGGACCGGCGAGGCGGCGCAGGCTCTCGCCGCGAAACAGGTCGTCAAGGTGTTCGCCTTCCGGGGCGGGATGCAGCTGATGGCCCCGCAGGACGCCGGCGCCTACCTGGCCGTGCGGGCCTCGAGCCGGATGTGGGAGCTGCCGAGCTGGGTGAGCTTCTACCGGCTCGCGCCGGGCGACTGGCCCGGGTTCCGGGACTACGTGCGCTCCGCGCTGGCCGACGGTCCGCGCACGGTCTCCGAGCTGACCGCCGCGCTCGGCCGGAGCAGCCGCTACCGGCACCTGCGCAGCATCATCGACGAGGGCAACGAGACCTTGCTGAAGCCGCTCTGCTGGCAGGGCGACCTGGGCCTGGCCCCGTCCCGGGACGGCGAGCTGACGTTCGCGCGGCTCGACGACGTGCCTGGCTGGGCCGGGATCCCCGACCTCGAGGAGGCCGGGCCGAAGGTCGTGGCGGCGTACCTCCACACCTACGGGCCGGCCGACGAGGAGCGCATCCACGACTGGGTCGGCAAGGGGCTCGGGGCGAGGCGCCCGGCCGTGACCCGTTGGCTGGGCCTGCTCGCCGATGGCCTCGAGACGGTGCGGATCGAGGGGGACGACGTGCTGGTGCTCACCGACGACCTCGACCGGCTGCGGGCGACGCCCGCCTCCACCGCCGTCCGGCTGCTGCCGGGGCGCGACCCCTGGGTGATGGCTCCCGGCACGGCGGACGCCCACGTCGTACGTCCGGCTCGACGTGAGCTCGTCAGCCGGTCGGCCAACCTGGTCGTCGCCCGCGGCGTCCTGGCCGGGACCTGGACGCTGCGAGGCGCGCGGCTGGACGTCGCGTGGTTCGAGGAGTCCGGCCGGGTGGCACGTCAGGCCCTGGACGCCGAGGCGACCAGGCTCTCCGCGTTCCTGGGTCGCCCGCTCGAGCTCACGGTCCAGGCGGCGTCGTGACCACGTGTCCGTCGGTCACAGGCTCTTCGACGCCTCGACGCGGAGCGGGGTCAGGCCGCCGTCGCCCCCAGACCTCCTCGCGAACGGGCTCGTCGGCAGGCAGCCACGGTGGGGCGTCGGCGGGCAGCTCGAGCCAGCCGCGCGCAGCAGCGAGCCGCAGGGCGACCGTCAGGAAGTCCCTGGTGGCCGCGCTGGTGTCGTCGGCGCGCCAGGCCAGTGACCACGGGTAGTAGGGCTGGCACTCACGGGGACGGCGGACGCGGATGCCGGCGGCGGCGTACCGCTCGGCATAGCTGAAGAAGTCCAGGTGGCGTGATGTCGGTCCCAACCTCTTGACGTGGGCCAGGCAGTGGCTGAACGCACCGGGCGTGCCGAGCCAGGTCATCGAGATCCCGAGATCGTGCTCCAGGGCGGACAGGTAGGTGCCGTAGGCGTTGTAGGTGCCCGACTCCACGGGGTCCCCGAAGACTCCCAGTGGCTGGTCCACCAGCGACGCTGTGTCTTCCGAGGGGTCGTCGGTCCCTCCGACCACCACCAGGGGTTCCATCCGCAGCAGGCGGTGCCGCCAGCCGTGTGGGTGGTCGCGGAGCGTGCCCGGGGTGACCCGGACGATGCCGACGTCCAGCCGGTTCTCCAGGACGGCCGTCAGCTGGGCGAAGCTGTCGAGAGCGTGCTCGAGCATCGGCACCGCGGGATGGGCCTGGGCGAACGCGTCACAGACGTCGCGACTGGTCGACAGCTCGAAGATGTGCGCCAGCCGGATGCCCTCCGGACGCACGGGGCGTTGCATGCGCTCGGCGATCTCCAGCAGCCGCTGGGCGTCGTCGTAGAAGCGCTGGCCGCGGACGGTGAGCTCGACCCGTCGGCTGTCCCGCACGAGCAGGGGCTCACCGAGCTGGCTCTCCAGCCTCCGGATCTGCTTGGAGAGGGCGGGCTGGCTCACGTACAGCCGGGCGGCGGCCCGGCCGAAGTGCAGCTCGTCGGCGACCGCGACGAAGTAGCGCACCAGGCGCAGGTCGAGATCCACTCCCACCACCCCCGCGGGCGAGCTCGGGCACGCCCTGCTGCTCACGCTAGTGATGCAGCAGCGGGGTTGGGAACGTCGTGACGGTTATGGATCCGGTCCGAACAGGTATTGGCCGTCGGCCGCGACGCGGGTGTTGCCTGGATGAGCGCTCACCCGACCACCCGACTTCCGAGAGGCGCTCACCATGCCAACCAGCCCCGTCCCCGTCGTCTTCATCCACGGCCTCTGGCTGCACGCCACCAGTTGGGGGCCCTGGGTCGACCTGTTCAAGGAGGCCGGCTACGAGCCGACCGCGCCCGGCTGGCCGAACGAGCCCCGGACGGTGGCGGCCGCCCGGGAGCAGGCCGACGCCGTGGCCGGGATCGGGATCGACGAGGCCGCCCAGCACTTCGCCTCGATCATCGAGCAGCTCGACTCTCCGCCCGTGCTCGTGGGGCACTCGTTCGGCGGCATGCTCGCCGAGAAGCTCCTCGGCGAGGGCCGTGCGGCCGCGGCCGTCGCGATCGACCCCGCGCAGATCAAGGGAGTGCTGCCCCTGCCCCTCGCCCAGCTGCGAGCCGGCCTCCCCGCGCTGGGCAACCCGGCCAACCGCAACCGCGCCGTCGCCTTGACCAGCAAGGAGTTCCGCTTCGGCTTCGGCAACGCGCTCTCCCAGGAGGAGTCCGACGAGCTCTTCGAGGCGTGGACCATCCCGTCGCCGGCGCGGCCGCTGTTCCAGGCGGCGGCCGCCAACTTCAGCCTGCACTCCCCCGCCGCGGTGGAGACCGGCAACCAGGATCGCGGACCTCTGCTGCTGATCTCTGGGCTCGCGGACCACACGGTGCCGGACGTGGTCACCCGGTCGACGCTCAAGCAGTACCGCAAGTCGACGGCCGTCACCGAGCTCGAGCAGTTCGCGGGGCGCGGACACTCCCTGACGATCGACCACGGTTGGCGCGAGGTGGCCGAGGCGGTCCTGGAGTGGCTCGCGAAGCAGGGGCTGTGACGTCGTGGACCTCGGGCTCGACGGCTCCGTCGCTGTCGTCACCGGCGCCAGCAAGGGGATCGGGCTGGCGGTCACGCGCGCACTCGTGGCGGAGGGGGCGTACGTCGTCGCCGGCGCGCGCGACCCCTCCGACGAGCTGAGGGAGGTGGTCGAGGGCGGCCACGCGGACTTCGTGGAGGTGGACCTCGGCGTCCCCGAAGGCCCGGCCCACCTCGTCGCTGCCGCCCTGTCGCGACACCAGCGGATCGACGTACTGGTGAACAACGTCGGTGCCGCGGCGCCCCGCCCCGAGGGCTTCCTGGCCGTCACCGACGACCAGTGGCTCTTCTCGATCACCTTGAACCTGATGGCCGCCGTGCGCGCGACGCGGGCGGCGCTGGTACCGATGCTGGCGTTCGGCAAGGGCTCGATCGTGACCACCAGCTCGGTCAACGCCTTCCTCCCCGACCCGGCCGTGATCGACTACAGCGCGGCGAAGGCGGCCTTGTCCAACTTCTGCAAGTCACTCTCCAAGGAGGTCGGGCCGCGCGGCATCCGGGTCAACACCATCAGCCCCGGGCCGGTCGCCACCGACCTCTGGCTCGGCCCCGACGGAGTCGCCGCGTCCATCGCGCGAGCGACCTCGGCCGACCCCGCAGCAGTCGCGGCCGGAACCGCCGCGCAGAGCGTCACCGGCCGGTTCACCACGCCCGTCGAGGTCGGGCACCTGGTGGCGTTCCTCGCCGGCGATGCCTCGGCGAACATCACCGGCGCCGACTTCACCATCGACGGCGGCCTGATCACCACCCTCTGACCACCGCACCCACAGGAGCGAGTCGCTATGGCCACTCCTGCCCTCAGGCGGCGAGGGCGGCGTACCGGCCGTCGTCGGCGAGGAGCGAGTCGTGCGTCCCCTGCTCGTGGACCCGACCGTGGTCGAGGACGACGATCTGGTCGGCGTGCCGGACGGTCGAGAGCCGGTGGGCGATGGTGATCGTCGTCCGCCCCTCGGCCAGGGTGTCGAAGGCCTGCTGGACGGCGCGCTCGGTCTCGGTGTCGAGTGCGCTCGTCGCCTCGTCGAGCACCAGGATCCGCGGGTTGCGCAGCAGGGTCCGGGCGATCGCGAGCCGCTGCTTCTCCCCGCCGGAGAACCGGTGCCCGCGGGAGCCGACCACGGTGTCGTAGCCCTCGGGCAACGAGACGAGCAGGTCGTGGATGCGGGCCGACCTCGCCGCGTCCTCGATCTGGGCGTCGGTGGCCTCTGGACGGGCATATCGGAGGTTCTCCCGCACGGTCGCGTGGAGCAGGTAGGTCTCCTGGCTGACGACGCCGACGATCTCGGCGAGGTCGGCGAGCCGGAGCCGCCGGACGTCGACGCCGTCGATGGTGACCCGCCCTTCGGTGGGGTCGAATAGCCGGGCGACCAGCGAGGCGAGCGTCGTCTTGCCGGAGCCCGTCTCGCCGACGAGGGCCGTCGTCGTACCGGCGGGGACGTCGAGGTCGATGCCCACGAGGGCAGGTACGTCGTTCCCCGGGTAGGTGAAGCCGACGCCCTCGAAGCGGACGTGACCGCGGACGGCGGCGGGGTCGACGTCGGCCGGGTCGGCGGCCTCGTCGACCTCGACGGTGAGATCGAGATACTCGAAGACGCGCTGGAACAGTGCCAACGAGCTGACCACGGAGACGCCGGTGTTGAGCAGGCCCATCAGGGGCCGGAACAGCTGGCTCTGCAGGCTGGTGAAGGCGATCAGGGTGCCGATCGTCATCGTGCCCGCCGTCACCGGCAGCCCGGCGCTGAGGTAGATGACCGCGGGGATCGCCGCGAAGATGACGCTCATCGACGCCATCCGCCAGCGACCGGCGAGCTGCGAGCGGAGCTCGAGGTCGATCAGCCGGGCGCTCGACTCTGTGAAGCGGCGCACCAGGGACGGGCCGGTGCCCAGCGTCCTGCTGAGCAGGACGCCGTTGATGGAGAGGCCCTCGTCGATCGTGACGTTGAGGTCGGCCAGCTCGCGCTGCTGGCGCGCGGTGATCTCACGGCGCATCCGGGCGACGCGGCGGCTCAGCCAGATCGCCGGCGGGAGCACGACGAGGGAGATCAGCGCGAGTCGCCACGACAGCACGACCATCGCGACGGCCGTGGCGACGGTGGTGGTGAGGTTGGAGGCGATCGAGGTCGCAGTGGAGGTGACGACGGACTGCATGCCCCCGATGTCGTTGGTGATCCGCGACTGCACCTCACCGGTGCGGGTGCGGGTGAAGAAGCCGACCGACTGCCGCTGCAGGTGGGCGAACACGTCGGTGCGCAACCCGTGCATCACCTGCTGGCCGACCTTCGTGCTGATCCAGGTCTGGACGACGCCGAAGACGGAGGTGATCGCGGCGACCGCCACCATCCCGGCCGCCAGGACCACCAGCAGTCGCAGGTCCTGCTGCGGCAGGGCGGTGTCGATGATGGCGCGGAGCAGGAACGGCGAAGCCAGCCCGACGATCGACGACGCCACGATGATGGCGACGACGACCACCACCGACCAGCGGTACGGCGCGAACAGCCGCGCGATCCGGCGCAGCGACACCTCGCCCGCCTGGCGCCGCTCCTCGGCGGTGGGCTTGTCGGGGGTTCGGAACCGGCCCCCGCGGCCGGCACTCATGGCGGTGGAGTCCATGTGTCCTCCTGGAGAGTAGATGCTGAGGTTACCTCATCATGAGGCTACAACATCACCCGCCGCTACTCTGTTCCCATGACGCGCGAGACCTCGACCGAGGGCCTGGGCGAGTCGTTCGGCGCCGTCGCCCGCCGACTCCGCGCCGCCTCGATGGCCTCCCTCTCCGCCTGGGACGTGACCCCCTCCCAGATGCGGGCGATCCGGATCCTGACCGGCCACGAGGGCGGCGTGCGCGCCTCCGAGCTCGCCCACCACCTCCACATCGCCCCCCGCTCGGCGACCGAGGTCGTGGACGCCCTCGAGGCCAAGGGCCTGGTCGAGCGCTCCCCCGACCCCACCGATCGCCGCGCCACGCTCGTCTCGCTGACCGCCCGCGGCACCGCGCTGACGGACGAGGTAAGACGCGCCCGTGGGCTGGAGTCCGAGCGGCTCTTCGAGCGGCTCAGCCAGACCGACCGCGCCCACCTGGCGCGGATCCTGCGCCGGCTCCTGTCGGACGACTAGTGGCGCGGATTTGAAGTTGTTGGACGGTTGGCCTTCTTGAGGATGTCTTCGGCGGTCTTGGTCCACACGAACGGGTGGGCGCGCTTGTTCCAGCCCTCGATGTAGGTGCGGAGCTTGGCGTTGAGGTCGGGTACGGACTTGAAGACGCCGCGGCGGACGGCTTGGCGTTCGACCAGGCCGAACCAGACCTCGACCAGGTTCATCCACGAGGCGTGGGTCGGGGTGAAGTGGACCTTGAACCGCGGGTGTTTCTCCAGCCAGTCGCGGACGTTTGGGTGCTTGTGGGCGGCGTAGTTGTCCATGACCAGGTGCAGCTCGACCGGGTCGCCGTGCTCGTCGACGGCGTCGCGGTAGGTCCGCTCGATCTGGCGCAGGAAGGCCAGGAACTCCTGGTGGCGGTGCTTGGGCTTGAGCGCGGCGGTCACCTGGCCGGTGGCGATCTCCAGGGCGGCGAACAGGGTCGTGGTGCCGTGCCGGTAGTAGTCGTGCGAGCGCCGCTCGATCAGCCCGGGCTGCATCGGCAGGATCGGCACGGTGCGGTCCAGGGCCTGGATCTGGGACTTCTCGTCGATGCTGAGCACGATCGCGTCTGCGGGGATGTCCTGGTTGGTGCCGAGGTAGAGCCCACAGATGTCGGTGACCTTGCCGACCAGCTCGGGATCGGTGGAGAACCGGAACGACTCTGCCTTCCAGGGCTTGATCCCATAGGAGCGCCACGCGCGAGCCACGGTGGTGTTGCTGGTCTTCAGCTCGCCGGCAAGCAGGCGAGTCGACCAGTGCGTCACGCCCAGCTTCTTCGGTGGCGGCTTCAGCGTGGCGGTCACGATCGCAGCGTGATCCAACTCCCGGGGGCGCCCAGACCGTTCCTGATCCTCCAGGCCCGCGATCCCGCGCTCGGCGTACCGGGCGCGCCACTGGATCACCGTGGTCGGCGAGGCGCCCACGCGCTCGGCGATCTCCCGGTTCCCGACACCCTCGCCGGCCAGCAGGATCATCCGCGCCCGCTTGGCCAGCCCAGCCCTGACCGACCGCGACCGCAGCCAGCCTTCGAGCTTCTCCCGATCGCCATCACGCAACACCAATGCCGGAGCAGGACGATTCGCCATGACCCCATGATTTCAGAAACAAAACCGTTCAGGAACTAACGCCACGCGACACTAGCAGGCCCCGGACGCACAGCGGCCGGGATCCGTGGATCCCGGCCGCCTCGCTGGCTCGACCTCAGCTGACGGTGATCCTCAGCGTCTGCAGGGCGGTCGGGCTCACGGCGTTCTCCGCCTTCACCGTCACCTGGTAGGTGCCGGGCGTGGTCGGCCTCTCCACTGCCCGGGCGACCTCACCCCCGCTGAACATCGGGTTCCTCTCTATTGGTGATGGAGGTCCACCGGGGCGCTTCGTACGGTCTGGTGATGCAGACGGCCTGGATACAGCTGACCTCGGGGGATCCCCGGTGACGCGGCGCGAAGACATCAGCGGCGGCGCTCGCGCAGCCGTCCAGCACGCAGTCTCGCGTCGGGGCTTCATGGCGCTGGCCGGCCTGGCGACGGCTGCCGTGGGCGTCGATCTCGCCGCAGCCCCGGCCGCGTCGGCCACCACTCCCCAGCTCGTCCTCGACTTCGAGGACGGTGCGCTCGGCGCTCCGATCACGTCCCACGGCGGGGCGTCCGTGGCCTCGGCCTACGCCCACAGGGGGAGCTACGGCTGCCGCTTGCGCCCGACCTCGCTCACGAACCGCACCGCCTACCTCGAGGTGAGGAGGAGTGGGTTCGCGCTGGGCCGGCCCTTTGCCACCTACACCATGTGGTTCCGGCTGGTGACCCTGCCGAAGGCGACCGACAGCTACATGAACCTCTTCGAGATCGGGAGCACCTCGACCTCCAGTGAGAAGTCGCAGCTCACCGTCTTCTTCCGCTCCAACCGGCTCGTGTGCGACTTCGCGTACGGCGAGCGGATGGACATCGCGCCGGTCCCGGTGGACGGTGGCTGGCACCAGATCCAGGCGATCGTCCACTACGGCGCCACGACGTACACCGCGCAGGTGAGCTACGACGGCGGGCCGACGCGCACGCTCACCTCTGCCGACGACAAGTCGCCGCAGACCGTGAGCGTGCTGTGGATCCACTACCCGAGGGGGGTCGTCGACTACACGGTGGACGTCGACGACATCCAGCTGGCCACGACGACCACCTGGCCGGGCTTCCTGGACGGCTCCCCACCCGCGCCTTCGGCCGGCCCCACGGTCTCCTTCTCCGAGTCCTTCGGGGGCGGTGCCGTCGGCACGCGACCGACGTCCCACACGTCGTCGTACGACCAGACGATCGGGGAGAGCGGCGACAACAGCGGCACCGTGGCGGTCGTCTACGACGCCGACGGCGTGCGCGGCCAGTGCGCTCGGTTCTCCAACACCAAGATCGCCGCCGGGACGTTCGGGTTCCTGGGGAAGCGGATCGGCCAGCAGAAGCTGATCTTCCTGCGTCGCTACTACTACGTCGACGTCTTGCCGGGCTACCGCACCAGCGTGCTGCTCTACAAGTACGGCGGCACCGGCAACGGCCAGCTCGGCGGCACCCACAACGGCTCGTTCGCCATCGGGGGGACGAGCCAGGGGCACAGGTTCACCCTGGTGAACAACAACACCAACTCGATGCTGTCCCGCGCTGTGGTGCCCGTCAAGTCGTGGTTCCGGGTCGAGACCCGGCTCGACTTCACCGGGACCACGGGCGTGCAGAAGGCACGTCTGTTCCTCGGCAGCAACTACAACGGCACGACGCCCGACGAGACGCTCACCGCGAACCTCGCCGGCCCCTACACCGACTACCTCGAGGACGGCATCCTCACCAACCCCAACGTGATGTTCGGCGTGCGGGTCGACGAGGCGGCCAACGGCACGGGCTGGATCGGGCCGTTGCCCTAGACGGTATGGCGGGACCGCCCTCGTCCCTTCACGGTCTCAGGTGGAGTCGCCGGAGCCGAAGAAGGTGGCGAAGCTGCCCGCGATGGCCGTCACGACGAAGACGGCCCAGAGCTCCAGGGCGACGTCGATCACCTTGCCGATGCTGGTCACCGGGTTCGGCAGGGACGACGAGACGGTCAGCATCTGGACCGCTGTGAAGAACGCCGCGTCGCCGACGCCGTGGATCTGGCCGCCCCTGGCGCCGCTCTCGGTGAGCCAGACCAGCCACGTGCCGACCGCGAACACCACCAGCGACGCACCACCGGCCAGAAGCATGCGCGCGAGGAGCCGCCGATGGCGCTCCTCGTAGCAGAACAGCCTCCGGATCTCGTCTCGAACCACGCCGACCCCTCCCTCGCCCGACACCGCAGTGCCCCGCTGGAGGAAACCTAGGTGGTCCAGCCTGCCCACCGCATGGTTCGTCAGCGCACGAGGGGGACTGCACGTGCCCTGATGGGGCCACGCCCTGTACGTCGCGAACCGACACGAGGCGTGGCCTGGCGGCGCCGGTCTCTACGGTTGACTCATGACGCGCCCCTGCAAGGTCGGTGTCCAGCTGCCCGAGGTGGAGAGGTTCGTGGCCTGGCCCGACTACCTCGACCTCGCGCGGCGGGCGGAGTCGGCCGGCTACGACTCGATCTGGGTGGGTGACCACCTCGTCTACGACCTTCCGGACGGGTCGACCCGGGGCCCGTACGAGGCGTGGACGACCCTCGCCGCGATCGCGGCTGTCACCGAACGGGTGGAGATCGGGCCGCTCGTCGCGTCGACGAGCTTCCACGCCCCGGCCATGCTGGCCAAGCAGGCCGCGACGGTGGACGCGATCTCGCAGGGGAGGCTGATCGTTGGACTCGGGGCAGGCTGGAACCGACGCGAGTTCGACGCCTACGGCTTCCCCTACGACCGACGCGTCTCGCGCTTCGAGGAGGCGCTGGCGATCATCGCCCCGCTGCTGCGCGAAGGACGGGCGACGTTCCACGGCCGGTTCTACGAGGTCGACGACTGCGTGCTGGACCCACGCCCGGTCCGGCAGGGAGGGCCGCCGATCATGCTGGGGTCGAACAGCCCTCGCATGCTCAGGATCGGGCTGCCGGTCGTCGACTCCTGGAACGTCTGGTGGAGCATCTACGACAACTCGGTCGAGAGGTTCGCCCAGCTGAGGTCCGAGGTCGACGCGGTCGTGCCGGAGGGTCGGTCCGTCGAGGCCACCGCTGCGGTCCTGGTCGGCCTCCCGGAGGGCCGCGGCAGGACGATGGGAGAGACGTACGACGCATCCGTCACCGCGGTCACGCCCGACGACCTCGGCGACCACGTCCGAGGGCTGGCCGCCGCCGGCGCGACGCACCTCCAGCTCGTGCTGGATCCCATCACCGCCGAGAGCATCGAGACGATCGGGGCGGTGCTGGCCGATCTCGACCGCTCATGACACCGACGCTGGTCTACCTCCATGGCATCGGGGCCGAGCACGACGACGCCTGGCACGAGGTGGTGAGTGCCGCCTTGGTCGAAGCGGGCTATCCGAGCCTGCTCGACGGTGTCGACTGCCGAGCTCCGAAGTACCCCAACACCTTGCGCTACCCCAGCGACGAGCGCCATGACCTCCCACCGCAGACGTGGCCGCGGGTGTCGGGCAGTGAGCGTGATGCCCTGCGTTGGCGTGTCGAGCGGGCCACGGCCGACCTCGAGCGCGCTCTCGGCCACCACGCTGCGGGGCGGGCGGTGCCGCTGGCGGCGGAGACCGTTCCCGCGGTGATGAAGGCGATCCCGCAGGCCCGGCGCTACCTCGAGGACGAGGCGACGCGCGCCAACACGCTCCACCGGGTGCTGGCCGCACTCCCGGAGTCGGGCCCGGTCGTGCTGCTGGCGCACAGCCTGGGCACCGTCATCGCGGCCGACCTGCTGACCCGGCTGCCGGCCGGGATCGAGGTGGCCGGGGTGATCACCGTGGGCTCGCCGGCGGGGCTTCTCGGGGTACACACCGGCAGCGATCGGTTGGAGACGCTGCGTGAGCCGCCGCCGCAGGTCGCCTGGTGGCTCAACGTGTGGGGCGGCGCCGATCCGGTGACGGGGCTCCGGGGCATCTCCCACCGGTTCCCGTGGGTCCTCGACATCACGCTTCCCGGCGCGCGGCACCCCATGGAGAACTACCTGGCCTCGGCCACCGTCGCCCGAGCCGTGGGCCGGGCGCTCTTCGGGAGTCTGGACCGGGAGCTGACCGTTGCGGAGTCGCTTCCCGAGCCCGAGATCGACGACGTCGAGCTGAACGCCTACCTGCTGCTGACCTACGGCCATTTCGTCGTCGAGCACCTGCCGGCGAAGCGGCAAGCACGCTTCCGCGGTGCCCTCCAGGTCGTCCGTGCCGACCTCACCGCACGGCTCGGGCTGACCGACACCGGCGACCCACCCGACCCGGCTCGCTTGCGGACGCTGTCGAAGTCGACCGCGTTGATGCCGCTGCTCGGGGTGGCGATGACGAACCCGGTCGCGCCCTACGACAGCGTGATCGGCGCGGGCGCCCGACGCGACGCGCTGCATGACCTCGCGGTGTGGATCGGTCTCTACAGCGGATACGGCCGCACCCTCCACCGCGCCCTCACCCAAGCATCGATGGCGATAGCGCCGACCTGGGTCGACAGGCTGTGGCTGCGGCCGCGACGGCCGCGGTCACCGGACGGGCTCGACTCGGTCGAGCTGACCGCGATCCGACTGGTCGCCGCCGAGCTCGCTCGACAGCGCGAGGGACTCGACTCGGATCCTCGCGTCTACGCCGCTCTGGCCCACGCCGAGAGCGAGCTGCTGCGCGATCGCGCCAGGCTCTCCCCCTACTCCGACCCCAGCGGACCGACGGTTCGCCTCCTCGACCACCAGGTGCGGAGCCTGGCCCGAGCGATCCGGACGTTGAGCCGGAAGGGGCTTGCCCCGACCTGACCCCGGGGGCTCCCGCGGCCCAGCGCCTAGGGCCGCCACTCCCTCCGGAGCAGCCCGTACACCCACGAGTCCGACACGTCGCCGTTCACGACGCAGTCCTCCCGCAGCGTCCCCTCCCGCACGAAACCGACCTTCTCCAGGACCCGGGCGGACGCCAGGTTGCGGGTGTCGGTCTCGGCCTGGACCCGGTTCAGGTCGAGCGTGTCGAACGCCCACTGCAGCACAGCGCGCGCGGCCTCCGTCGCATAACCGTGACCCCAGGCCGCATCGTCGAGGCAGTAGCCCAAGGCGGCACTGCGGTAGTCGGGGTTCCACCGGGTCAGGCTGCACCAGCCGATGAAGACACCGTCCGAGTCACGGTCCATCGCCAGCCGTGCCCCGGTCCCTTCGTCCTCCAGCCGTCGGCACGCGGCGAGGAAACGCTCGGCGCGCGCAGGTTCGCTCCACGGCGGCGAGTCCCAGTAGCGCAGCACGTGGGCGCTGCTGTGCAGCGCGAAGAGCGCCTCCGCGTCACCCTCGGTGAACGGACGCAGGGACAGACGGTCGGTGTGCAACGTCGGGCTGGACAGGGACATGCGTGCCATGGTGCCTTGCCCGTCGGCACCTCCGGGATGGTGGGTCACCGACCTCGCTCAGCTGGTGAGCAGGCCCTGGTGGAAGGCGACCTTCGGTCGCGCCGCGCTCTTCTTGAGGCGGCCACCGCCGTTCTGGGTGGAGTCGAACACCTGGGTGTCGTACGCCAGGTGTCCGACCATGTTGGCGAAGGTCTTCGACATCCAGGTCAGCACGTCGGGGTCGTTGTTGCCGAGGTTGTCGCACCAGCGGAAGGGGTTGTCCACGCAGCCTCCGTCGGTCCCGGGCACGGTGCCCTCGAAGTTGCCCTCGTAGCCGCCGAAGAGTGCGACGTCCGACGCGAGCTTGCAGCAGTCCTGGCCGGTGAGGACGCCGCTCGCCGGGATCCCGGCCTGCTGGAACATGAAGGCATCGGTGCCGTCGGCCGAGAACAGGATGTGGTTCATCCCGATCGAGTTCAGGTAGTCGATCCCGAAGTCGCGGCCGATCGCCGACGGCGCCCAGATGCTCGGCGGCATCGGAGTGCCGGGGTCGCGACTGAAGAGGTTGACCCCGTCCTTGGGGTCCAGCACGCCCGCGACGTAGTTCGGCGTTGCCGTGACGTCGGCGTCCAGGTCGAACTTGATCTTGGCGAGCTCGTCGGCCGAGAGGGAGTTGACGTAGTACTGAGAGCCGAGCAGGCCGAGCTCCTCGCCGCCGAACCAGATGAAGCGCAGCTTGTTGCGGGTGTCGGTGTTCTTCAGCTGCTGGGCGATGTCGAGGATCGTGGCCGAGCCCGACGCGTTGTCGAGCATCCCGGCTCCGTAGATGGCGTCCAGATGGGCGTCGACGACGAGGACGTTGTTCGGGTCACCACCCTGGGAGTCGGCGATGACGTTCCAGTCGGAGCGGTTCGGGTCGTCGATGGCCTTGACGTCGATGGTCAGCACCGGGCCCGTGCCCGGGACGTACTGGCCCAGCAGCCGGGTGCCCACGTCGTAGGACGTGAACAGGACGGGGATGTGCTCACTACCGGAGAGGCTGCCGTTGTACAGGCCGGTCCGTCCCGGGTTGCCCTCGTTGAAGATGACGGCCGCCGAGGCGCCGGCGGCCTCGGCGTTCGCCACCTTCTGAGCGAAGGTGCACGTGCCCCGCTGGATCAAGGCGATGTTGCCCGCCCCGAACCCGGCGAAGTCGGAGGCCGTGCAGCCGCTCGCTGAGCTCGGTGTGGGCGTGGCGGGCACCACGATGCCGCCCGCGGGTTGGAGCTGCGACGTCGTGCTGCCGACGACCTGCCCCGGGTTGAAGTCCGTACCGAGCCCGAACGAGTGCGGCGTCGGCGAGTCCTCCCTCAGCACCGGGTCACCGACGAAGCTGAAGTAGTGGAACGTGTACTTCTGGAGATGGACGTCGTAGCCGGCAGCCCTCATGACGTCGGCGACGTAGTCGACCGAGGCCTTGTAGCCAGGCTCCCCCGAGTTGCGCGACGGGTGACCGTCGGCGCCCGGGTTGGCGTCCGCGATCTGCTGGAACGTGACCATGTGGGCCCAGAGGTCGGCCTTGGTCACACAGTCGACGAGCTTCCGCGGAGTGTTGTTGACCCGGTGCGCACACGCCGCCGGGTTGGCGTCGGACGTCGGAGCCGTGGGTGTCGCGCTCGAGGCGACCGATGGCAGGGCCGCCGCCACCACCACCGCGGCCGCGGTGGTCACCGCGAGCCTCCACCCTCGGCCCTGTCCTGCTGCTCGTGCGCTCATCCGACGCTCCTTCCCGAGAGTGAGAACCCGCCGGCGTCGTCGACGAGCCCTCCGATGCTACCGCCTCCAGGCTGTCCGCTGGACGTGCGAACGCGTCTGACTGACGCGAGCCGGACCCGTCCTGACGCGGCACGATCGAGGAGCAACACCTGACCCGATGACCCGAGCTCCTCAGGAGAACCGATGCTGATCGCCGTGCTCGACCTGCACACCACTGCCACTGACCGGGCGGCCGCTCTGGCCCAGCTCGATCGCGAGCGCGACGAGATCCGCGCCATGCCGGGCAACCTCGACTTCCGGGTGTACGCCGCGCGCGACAGCGAGGGGGACCTCACCGTGCTCCATGAATGGGCCGACGAGCCGTCGTTCGCGGCCTACCTCGCTTCCGAGTCGTTCGCCCGGTCCGGCGCGGTGCTCGGCCCCCTGATGTCCGCACCGCCGGTGAGCCGCCGGTTCCACGCTGACCTCCTCGAGACGGTCTGAGGCAGCCGGCCCCCTCTAGGGTGAGCGGGTGGGAGAGGTCCGGTGACGCGGGAGGCTTTCGCGTTCGCGCGGGACTTCGAGGCGGCCCCGCCGTCCCAGCTGTGCGTCGAGCAGCACTACCTGCTGTGCGTGTCCCGCGGCGCGTTGAGGCTCGAGGCGCACGGCAGGTGGTGGGTGCTGCCTCCCGCGCGGGCCGCGCTGATCGCTGCCGGCGAGCCGATCGAGGTGGCCATCCCTGCGCCGGTGACGACCTCGTCGGTGCTCTTCGACCCCGGCTTCGCACCGGAGCCATCCGCCCCGCTGACGGTGTTCGACCTCAGTCCGTTGGCCCGTGCCCTGGTGACGGAGTGCGTCGGGTGGCCCGACGCCGAGGAGCCACTCCCGCCGTACGCACGCAGCGTGTTCGGCGCGCTGGCGGCGGTGGCCTGGCGGCTGGCCGAGCACCCCAGTCCGGTCACGATCCCGGCCGGCCGGTCCCCGGAGCTTCGACGGGCTCTGGCGCTGACCGACGAAGGGCTGGGCGAGGGCGTCCGGTTCGAGGACGTCGCCCGCGCGGTCGGGCTCGTGCCACGGTCGCTCGCGCGTCGGTTCGAGGACGAGTGCGGGATGACCTGGAGCGCGGTGCTGCGCCGGATGCGGGTGCTGCGCGCGATCGAGAGGCTCGCTGCGGACGAGGCGTCCGTCACCACCATCGCGCACGCCGTCGGGTACACCTCTCTGTCCGCGTTCAACGCCGCGTTCCGCGACCTCACCGGACGTACGCCGACGCAGTACCGCGCCACCTTCCGTCCCTGACCGGGGTCAGCCGGCCGCCTCCGAGTTCGACCCCGTGGCCTCGAGCCTTCGGGAGACGGGCTCGAGCACAGCGACCAGCTCGTCGACCTCGCGTGGCTCCAGTCCGTCGTACGGCGCTTCCGCGAGGGCGTCGGTCAGTGACTCGATCCGGTCCTTGGTCGCGCGCCCGGCGTCGGTGAAGCGGCCGGAGGCATCGAGCAGGCCGCGGTCGCGCAGACCGGTCATGACCTCTGCCAGGTCGGTCTTCGGGAGGTGGTGGATCCGCCCGAACGACTCCGCCGGGTAGATGCCCATGTCGAGGGCGCTGAGCACGTGAGCCTCGATCCCGCCGACCTGCTCGGAGACCAGGGCAGCGATGTGGCCGTCCCCGCGGTGCTCGCGGAGCATGTTGGCGGCGTACCAGAGCCGGGCCACGGGCTCCTCGGGCATCGGGAGCGCGCGGAGCCCGGCGTACATGACCCGACCCTCGGTCGGCGCGCTGGTCGAGGCCCGGGCGAGGAGCTCGGCGGCGCGAGCGAGCCCGGGCGTCTCGACGAGGTCGCCGAGGATCCGCCGCAGCGCGGCCACGCAGCCCCGCTGCCGTGCGGCGTGCGCCGCCTGGGGCGTGGTCGTGTCCCAGACCTTCGGGATGTGGCGGGCGACCTCACCGTCGGCGAAGTTGTAGAACGCCGCGTGGACCACCTCGGCCGGGGCCCGGCCGAGGGGCGCAGCGCGTCCCGCGAAGTAGCCGTCCCAGTAGTTGCGGAAGCCGAGCGTCGCCATCGCGTCGTTGGGCTCCGGGGAGAAGAAGCTGACCAGCGAGATCGGCTCGGTGAGCTCGTAGAGACGGCGGGCAACGGGCTTCGGGTGGTTCATCCGGATCATCTCCTGTGGTCGTGACGCCACCCTCGTCGGCGGCCTTCACCACTGCTACGAACAGGTGGACCGCCATCCGACACCATGGCTGCGGTCCTCTTCCACCTCGGCCGGCCAGATGACGGGCCAGATGACGGGCCAGGTGACGGGCCAGGTGACGGGCCAGGTGACGGGCCAGGTGACGGGCTAGGCAAGGCGGCGGCTGCCGCGGGGCATCAGCCGCAGCCAGCGGTAGCCGTAGCCCTCGAGGGCGACCTCCACCCCACCGCGGTCGTCGATCACGAGGCGATCGCAGCCCTGCAGCAGGTCGAGGAGATGGAAGCTGCTGTCACAGTCGTCGAGGGCCAGCGGCACCGTGCAGCTCTCGGGGCTCAGGTTGTGGACCGCCACGATCCGGCGGTCGTCCCACGCGCACTCGTGCGCCAGCACCTGCCGATGTGGCTGGTCGAGCACCGAGAAGTCGGCCCAGCCCAGCTCCGGTGACTCGCGGTAGCGCCGGACGAGCCGGCCGATGAACGCCAGGAGGGAGTCCGGGTCGCTGCGCTGGGAGGCGACGTTGACGTGCTCCGGACCGAAGCCGCCCTCCGTCACCGGCCGCCGCAGCCGCGCCGGGGCGACGTTCGAGAAGCCGCCGTTGCGGTGGTCGGTCCACTGCATAGGCGTGCGTACGGCGAGCCGGCCGTCGATGGCGAGGTTCTCCCCCATCCCGATCTCCTCGCCGTAGAACAGCACCGGCGTACCGGGCAGCGAGAAGAGCAGGCTGTAGACCATCCGGATCCGACGTGGGTCGCCGTCCAGCATGGGCGGCAGGCGGCGACGCAGGCCGCGACCGTAGAGCTGCATCTCCGGGTCCGGCCCGAAGGCGGCGAAGACCTCGTCGCGCTCCGCGTCGGAGAGCTTGTCGAGGGTGAGCTCGTCGTGGTTGCGCACGAACGTCGCCCACTGCGACTCCGTCGAGATGGCGGGTCGCTGCCGGAGTGCCCGCGCGAGGGGGCGGGCGTCCTGCCGAGCCAGCGACAGGTAGAGGTTCTGCATGCCGATGAAGTCGAACTGCATCGTGAGCTCGTTGCCGTCCTTTCCGCCGAAGAACAGCTTCTGGTCCCGGTGCGGCAGGTTCACCTCGCCGAGCAGGATGCCGTCCCCGGTGCGCCGTCCCACGAACGACCGGAGGTGGCGCAGGAACTCGTGGGGGTCGGGGAACCGGTCCAGCTCCGCCTGGTCGACGCCGGTGGTCTCGATCATGAACGGCACGGCATCCACCCGGAAGCCCGAGATCCCCAGCTCCAGCCAGAACCCCATCGCCTTCACGATCTCGTCGCGGACGCGGGGGTTGGTGATGTTGAGGTCGGGCTGCGTGCGGTAGAAGCGGTGGAGGTACCACTCCTCCGTCTTCTCGTCGTACTCCCAGATGCTGTTCTCCTGGTCGGGGAACACGACCTCCTTGCTGGTGTCGGGCGGCTCGGTGTCGCGCCAGACGTAGAAGTCGCGGTACGGCGAGGTCTTGCTCGACCGCGCGGCCCGGAACCACGGGTGCTGGTCGGAGGTGTGGTTGACGACCAGGTCGATGATCACCCGCATCCCGCGGTCGCGCGCGGTGCGGACCACCTCGACGAAGTCACCGGCGCTGCCGAGCCGCGGGTCGACGCCGTAGTAGTCGGTGATGTCGTAGCCGTCGTCACGGTCGGTCGTCGGGTGGAACGGCATCAGCCACAGGCAGGTCACCCCCAGCTCGGCGAGGTGGTCGAGACGCTCGGCGAGTCCGGTGAAGTCGCCCATCCCGTCGTCGTTCCAGTCCATGAACGTCTGTACGTCCAGGCAGTAGACCACCGCCGTCTTCCACCACAGGTCGCTGGTGTCGGTGATGCGCATCCGTCTCCTTCGTCGGGGGACGGGTACGTACCCACACTGCCCCCTTGCACCCCGGTCGCCGGATCAGGTCCACTGTGCGCGAGCCGCTCGACCGACGGCCACGATGCTTCCGAGGAAGTGCCGACCACCGATGACGACGTTCCCCGACCTCCACCACGGCCCCCTGCCGCTCCTGCTCCCGAACGCCTGGGACCTGCCCTCGGCTCTGGCCTTCCTCGCGGAGGGCTACCCGGCGATCGGGACCACCAGCTTCGGCGTGAACTCGAGTCTCGGCCGACCGGACGGCAGCCGCGCCGCCCGTGCGGCCAACCTGCGGCTGGCCGACCAGCTCCGGCCCCTGCCGGTCTTCATCAGCGTCGACGTCGAGGACGGCTACTCCGACGACCCCGACCAGGTCGCGGCGTACGTCGACCAGGTGGGCGCCGACGGGGTGAACCTCGAGGACAGCACCGACGGGCGGCTCGTCGAGCCGGCCGCGTTCGCTGCCAAGGTCACCGCCGTCAAGGCCCGCACCCCCGACGTGTTCGTCAACGCGCGGGTCGACACCTACTGGTTCCACCAGGACGACACAGTCGAGGCGACGGTCGCGCGCGCCACGGCGTACGTCGACGCCGGTGCCGACGGCGTGTTCGTGCCGGGACTGAGCGACCCCGAGACGTTGCGGGCGATCACCTCCTCGCTCGACGTCCCGGTGAACGTGCTGGCGATCTCCGGCCGGACGCTCGCCGAGCTCGGAGACCTCGGCGTACGACGCGTCAGCACCGGCTCGCTCCCCTATCGCGCCGCCCTCGAGGCTGCCGCGCGCGCAGCCGCCGCCGTCCGCGACGGCACCGAGCCGCCCCCGGCGGGGAGCTACCACGACCTCCAGGCACGCCTCCTCGCCCATGCCGGCGGCTCCGCCTGAGACGCCCCCCGTCCCGGTCCGACACCTGACCGGTGGCCCACGCTCCTCGCTGCCACGTCACCCACCGACCCGGCCGCAGGCAACGGTCCTCGCGCTGGTCGAGGCGCGACGTCTCGACGTCGTGCCCGCAGACCTCGCGCGTGCGACCTCGTTCCAGCGCCAGGCAGAGGAGCGGCTGAACCAACTACCGCTGCTCACCAGTGTCGTCGTGAAGTACGGCATTGCCTACGACGCCTGCCACGACACGGGGGAGGCGCTGCTGGCGGCGTACGCTTCCGGACGACCAACGTTCCCGACCGGCACGAGGCCCTCGGTCGCTGCCTGCGTGCCGTGTTCGACACGCCACCCGCGGAGCGTGCGGCGAGAGAGTTCGACCGCCTGCGACGCGCTCGCAAACCAGGACCGCTACGAGGCGAAGCCGGTGGGTGCCGCGGCGACCGAGAAGGCCGAGCAGGTCGCCCGGACGCTTTCGACGCCGCCCTCGCCCGAGGGATCTCGCGGCGACCCAGCGAACCGCAGGCAACAAGTGGTCCGCAAGAAGTCCCTGCCGAGGCCCACGGTCGTCGGCGATGCCCACTGGTCTGGAGAACGCGTTCCTGCCTCACCCGGTCAGGCTGAGGTCGGTTCGAGATCGCGATCGCCTCGTGCCGACGCTCCGTCGGTCGTCGGCACAACCAAGGACCGTGCCGCAGGCAGGAATGCCGCGAGTGCCGCCACCGTGCCGAGGACGCCCATCACGACACCGCCCGAGCTGCCGGCAACGGCGAAGACGACCGCGGCGATCGGCGCCCACACCGGCACCCGGCGAGCGCGACGCAGGCCGACGAGGAGTGTGATCATGCCGATGGTGATGCCGACGATGAACGCGATGATCAGCGCGACCAGCATGGGGTAGGACTCCGAGGCATCGTCCAGAGCCTTGATCGTCGCGGCGCCGGTGTCCGCCCGGTCGTAGAGCGCGAACGGGGCGTAGTACGCCACTGCGTGTCCGGCGGACGCCACCAGGCCCAGCACGGCCAGGGCTCCGCCGACCGCGACGACGCGTGACCCCCGTCCGCGCGTCGTCGCCACCAGGGCACAGATGCCCGGGATGAGGAGCACCGGTGCGAGGACGCTCAGGACGCCGGCCGTGAGCCAGACGCCAGGATGGTCGTGGACCGAGGCGGCGATCGCCGTCGGCGACGAGCCGGTAGAGGAGTCGACCGTACGACGCAGGAGGTCGCCCAGCGAGAGCAACAGCGCTCCGACCAGAAGGCCGGCCGCCGAGAACCGAAGGAGAGTGGAATTCGTCATGGCGCCACGCTGGCGCGAACGACGCCCCGTTCGCCTCCCTCTGGGTCGCGAATCGACCCCACCGCGCGGCTGATCCGTCTCCTCCTCCATACCGATCCCCGGGACCGTCGACGCGACCTACCCTCGACCTGTGCCATCCACCGCTCGCTCCCGAGCCGTCCTCGGCGTACCCCTCGTCGACGTCGTCCTCGCGAGCGTCGTGGTGGCACTCTCGGTCGGCGGCCTGATCAGCGGAGACGTCGACGAGACGCCGCTGGCTCTGACGCTGCCGGTGGCCGTCGTCATCGGGCTCAGCCTCCTCGGGCGCACGCGTGCACCCCTCGTCGCCGCGATGGTCACCACTGTGGCCAACGTCGTCCAGGGGATCTGGGGCAACCAGTCGCCGGGGACGCTCATGGCGCTGGTGGTGGTGCTCCTGCTCGCGTACTCGGTCGGCGCCGGGTACGACGAAGGCGTCGCGTCGCTCGGGCTGGGGTTCATGCTCGCCGGAATGTTCCTCACCGAATGGCTCGACGGCGGCTCGGACTATCCCTTCATCGCGGTCGAGGTGGGCGGCGCCTGGTTGCTGGGGCGGGCCGCCAGGTCCTGGCGGTCACGGGCGATGTATGCGGAGCAGCATCAGCGCGACCTCGCCCGCCTGGCCGTTGCGGATGAGCGCGCCCGGATCGCTCGGGAGCTGCACGACGTCGTTGCCCACAGCTTGAGCGTGATCGCGGTCCAGGCCGACGCCGCCGAGGCAGCTCTCGCTCGGGACCCGTCGCTGGCCGGCGAGCCGCTGCGCGCCATCCGCGGGAGCGCCCGTGAGGCTCTGGTCGACATGCGTCAGCTGCTGCACGTGCTGCGAAGCGACGACCTCACCGACTGGGATGACGACCCGAGCGCAGGTCGCTCCTCCCGGGCACCGGCCCGCGGACTGGCGGACCTGCCGCCGCTCGTCAAGGGACTGCGCGAGGCCGGGCTGCCGCTCGAGGCCGACGTGCGCGTCGACGCCGCATCGATGCCTTCGGGCATCGAGCTGTCGGTGTACCGGATCGTGCAGGAGGGGCTCACCAACGTGCTCAAGCACGCCGGCGCCGTGCCGACCAGGCTCACCGTCGAGGGCAGCCACGACGACGTGCGCGTCGTCGTACGCAATGACGCCGGCCGACAGGCTCGACCAACGGTCGCGGACGCCGACGGGGGCTCTGGCCATGGGCTGATCGGCGTACGTGAACGGGCGCTGGCGGCGGGCGGCACCCTGCATTCCGGCCACACAGACGACGGTGGGTTCGAGCTGGTCGCGACGCTCCCGATTGGTGGGGAGCCCGCATGACCCGGGTCCTGCTGTGCGACGACCAGGATCTCGTCCGGGCCGGCTTCCGACTGATTCTCGACCTCGAGGACGACCTCGAGGTCGTCGGTGAGGCCAAGGATGGTCAGGAGTGCCTGCGCATGGTCGCCTCACACACCCCGGACGTCGTCCTGATGGACATCCGGATGCCGCGCATGGACGGCGTCGAGGCGACGCGTCAGCTGGTGCGGGCCGGATCGCCGACCCGGGTCCTCGTGCTCACCACCTTCGACCTCGACGAGTACGTGTACGACGCCATGCGCGCGGGCGCCAGCGGATTTCTGCTCAAGGATGTCCCCCGCGAGCAGCTCGTCTTCGCAGTTCGCATGGTCGCCCGCGGCGACGCGGTGATCTCCCCGAAAGTGACCCGCCGTCTGGTCGAGCACTACGTCGGGGCGCCGCCGCCGACCACCGGCGTACCCGACGTGCTGGCCGACCTCAGCCAGCGGGAGCTCGAGGTCTTCGGCCTGCTCGCGAGCGGTCGGTCGAACGCCGAGATCGCGGAGACGCTGGTCCTCGGCGAAGCCACCGTGAAGACCCACGTCGGCAACATCTTGTCCAAGCTGAGCCTCCGAGACCGGATCCAGGCGGTCGTGCTCGCGTACGAGTCCGGCTTCCTCCAGCCTGGCCGTTGACACCCGGTGCGGTCCGCACACAGTCCGCAAGCCATCCGGCCTGGCCGACGATCGGAGACGACGCCCAACGCTGACCACCAATGGCCGAAACCCCGCGTGATCGTTCCGCTTCGACGTGACCTGACCGGCCTACTGAACAGGCGTGCGGCAACGCGGTGGGTTCCATCAGTGCCTGGATCTTGAGTCTGGCGCGGAGCAACCCGTTGGTGATCGCTCGTGGCGTACACGCGCGCATCGCGTTCAAGGACGGAGGGTGGCAGCATTGCCAGGTGTCGCCGACCAGGTGTCCGGGGTCGACGTAGGAGAACCAGACGAAGGCGGTCTGCCCTCAGCCCGCCTTGTGATCAGGGCGGGTTGAAGTGCTGGTCCGGTAGCGACTCCGGTGCGGTCCGGTAGCGCGCTCGCCGGGCACATTGGCAGGGGCTTTCGCACGTCCCCGCGGGCGGGTGGCCACCGCGTGCGCGACGCTGAGCGGGTAGTGGGCTCCCTCACCAGGTCTCCCTCGGGGCTGCCGATCGCGATCCGGTTGTCGTGACGCGCCAGGCCGTCTGCCAGCGCCTGCGAGGACGACGTGGCCGGTGCACGAGGCCGGCCGTCACGAGAGCGGCGCGTGCCGCCTCAGCAGCCAAGTAGGTCTCCTCCACCTTTGAGTGCCGATCCGTGAGCGTGGGCCTGCTGAGGGGTGAACCTCAGCGGAGGGTGAGGTTCGGTGGTGTGGTGCACAGGGTCGGGTCCGGTGGCGCCGGCGTGTCTGCGAGGACCCAGGCGTTGCGCACCGAGAGCGCGCATGCGTCGTAGCCGAGTGTGTTGTGGGTGTTGTTCGGCGCAGTGAACACCCAGGTGTGGTCCCACCTCCGGGCGTGCCGGCGGGACCACTCGGGACGTGAGTAGGAGTCGAATTGGCCAGGCAGCAGCAGCGCGCTTCCCTGGGGGTCTGCTGGCGGTGACGGGGTGTCGCCGGGTGTGTTCCAGGCAGGGCACGCTTCGCTCCAGGGAGCGCTGCCGAAGACTTGCTGGTAGGTGACATCGCCGCCGATCACCCGGTCAAGGGTGGCGCGGTCGAAACTGGCCATCTGCTCCTGGCAGAACTCGGTGAGATGGACACCCAGGCTGAACTGTTCGGACGGGCAGGATGGCCGGTAGCCGGCACAGAAGGTGGGGCGACCGGGTCTTCCGGCTAGATGTTGGCACCGGTGAACGGCGCGTCGACCGGCCCGGGCTGCGCGGTGACCCGCGGCAGTCGTGCCGCGTGCAGCGCCGCCAGCAGCAGCGCCAGCGCGTTGACGGCGTGGAGCATCCCGAGCGCTGGCACCGCGATGGTCGCGAAACCGAGCACCACCTGCAGGGCCACGAGTCCGAGCACCATGCCCGCCCAGGCCAGGGCGCCCTTGACCTGGCGGCGCACGATCACGGCCACCACCAGGAACGCGAGCGCCAGCAGCGGGACGAGCATCGCCCCGTTCACCCCGTGCAGCTCGTCGGCCCACCGGCCGGTGATCGGGACGCCGCTGTTCTCCTCCAGGTCGGCCTTGGTCACGGTGTGGCCGTCGGACCAGATCCAGTGCCCCAGCCCGGCGGCGCCGTAGGCGTGCGCCGCCGCCTGGACGGCGACCTCGAGCGCGATCAGGTAGGCGAAGACGCGGTAGAGCCTCATGAGGCGACCTTTCGGTGGACGACGTATCGGGAGCGGCCGGGGTCGGCCTCGCAGGCGGTCACGGTCAGGACGCAGCCCAGGACGATCGCGAACCAGGCAACGGCAGTGCGGATCGGGTAGTCGACGCCGCCGAGGGCGGACAGGCTCACCCAGCGCCGGAACGGGTCGACGAGGACTACGAGCACCACGCCCAGCAACGTGACCACCCCGGCCAGGTCGCCGGGCGCCGGGTTGCCGGCGCGTCGGAACGCCGCCGCGACCGCCACGCCGACCGTGATGCTTCCCGCCGCCACCGGCAGCAGGTGCAGCCAGGGGGTCCGTGCGTCCAGCCGGTGCAGCGACAGCAGCGCGGTCGCCGACACGGCCGCGGGCAGGATCAGCATCACCAGCCGCCAGCCGACCCGGTGCGGCCTCGAGGTCGGGCTGGCGTCTGCGACGTCACCGGCCTCCTCGTCGAGGACGTAGGCCGCCGCCGCGCCGCAGATGCCGATGGCCAGCAAGGCGAGCAACGGCGCGAACTCGTCATGCCGAGCCAGGACGGAAGCCGCGAACACCAGACTCGCGCACGAGGCCAGCCCCGCCAGGACTGGCCAGGGGGCGGATCTCAACACGGCGACCGGCCGAGGTGGCAGCAGCTCACGCACCCGGCACCGCCGGCTTCACCAGGCTGGAGTCCCCGTCCGGGGTGTAGTAGACGAGGTGGTCGGCTCCGGTGCCGACCCCGGCGACCAGCGCGGCCACCGCGAGGCCCACCGCACCGGCGAACCACCGCGCCACGACCACGCGGAGCCGGCCGGTGGCGCCGTGCGCGATCGCGGCGGTCGCAGCCATCGCGCACAGCGCCAACGTCCAGACCAGGAACCAGAACGCCGAGCCGGTGTACGACGTCACCAGCGTCGGCCCCGCGTTGCCGCCGGCGTTCGTCTCCAGGAAGGCGGTGTACGGCGTGACCAGGTGCAGCGTCCGTGCGAACAACGAGTCGGCGTCGAGTCGTTGTGCGGGGTAGTAGGCGCCGATCTGGGACCACAGCAGGACGAGCAGGACTGCCAGCACGGTCGCGCCGCGGAAGTGCAGCCACCGCCCGACCAGGACACCGAGCAGCGGACCGCCCGCGCAGGCCACCACGGGGATCACGATCGTGATCCACCACCGGTCGGTCGGGCCGTAGCCGGCGTACTCGTAGCTCCGTGGCGGGTCGGCCAGGACGATCAGTCGGTGGACGACGACCACCAGCAGCCCCGCCAGAGCCGGGACCGCACAGGCCAGGCAGAGCGCGGCGGTGCGGACCGGCTCGATGACGGGCGCGGCCATGACCACAGGCCGGGAGGTGTCGGTCGCCGTGGCCAGCCTGGAGGCGATCACCAGCCCGAGGACGCCGATGAAGAAGGCTGGCACCACTTGGTGGTCGAGCTCCACCGGCCCATAGGTTCCGCTGCTGGCGAGCGCCAGCAGCAGGCCGACCACGAAGAGTGGATGACGGGCATAGCGGAGCGCCTCGATCCGGGCGAGCCGCAGCAGGACCGTGGAGGTCGCGGGCACGGCGGCCGGCGCCGCGACGGCAGTCATGCCACGACCTCGTGCTCGGGCCGGGTGGCGCCGCGGAGCAGCAGATAGGCGTCCTCGAGCGTCGGCTCGGCCGGAGTGGCGCCCTCGGGAGCCAGGGGACCGAGGTTGCGGTACCTGCCGTTGCCGGTACGCCAGGAGACCTGGGCTCGAGGATCGGGTCCGTCGGCCAGCCAGGCCCGGCCGGCCGCCTGCCCGATCAGCTCGGACACGAGCCCGCAGAACCGGACTGCGCCGTCGTCCAGGACGATCACCCGCTCGCACAACGCCGCAACGTCCTCGGTCTGGTGGGTGGCCAGCAGGATGGTCGATGCGCGGCCGTGCTCGGCCAGCACCTGCCGCAGCGAGACCCGCTGCTCGGGGTCGAGGCCGGTCGTCGGCTCGTCCAGCACCAGCAGCTCCGGCGAGCTCAACAGCGCCTGGGCCAGCCCGACCCGGCGGCGCTGCCCCCCCGAGAGTGCTCGGATCCGTTTGGCTGCGCGGTCGCCGAGCCCGACGGCCTCGAGCACGCGCCGCACCTCGGCCCGCCGGGCGGCCGGATCCTCGAGCTCCTTGAGTACCGCCAGATAGTCCACGAACCCGTAGGTGGTGAAGCCTCGGGGGTAGCCGAGCTCCTGAGGCAGATAGCCCAGCCGCCGGCGGATCTCGGCGCGCGATCGGCCTTCCGCGGGGTCTCTCCCGAGGATCGAGACCTCGCCGCGCTGGGCTCCCAGGACCGTGGCCAGGATGCGGAGCAGCGTGGTCTTTCCCGCCCCGTTCGGGCCCAACAGCCCAGTCACGCCCGGGCGGATGTCGAGATCGACGCCGGACAGCACCGGCGTCCGGCCGAAGGCATGGGTGAGTCCTCGCAGACGGATGGTCGCGTCGGTCATCGGATCGTCCTCTTCGTTCGGTGTGGTCACGGGGTGGTCATCACGGGGTCACGGGGGTGGTCAGGGGGGTGGTCAGTACAGGCGCCAGGACGGTCGGGCGCGCAGAGCTCGGTTGCCGAGGACCAGCAGCCCGCTCACGAGCACCAGCGCGTAGCCGGCCATGGCCAGCGGCGCGAGCACGAGAAGCGGGTCGCCCTGGCGGGTCGCCCAGGCGACGGCCGCGACCCAGCCGAGTCCGGTCACGACGGCGGCGTACTCGGGGTCGATCCAGCTGCTCGCCGCCAGCACCACGACCGTGCACCCGGCGGCCGGCACCAGCCACGCCACCGCGGTCGTCGACGAGAACGGCAGCAGCAGCCCGCCGAGCACCAGCAGCGGCACCGAGGTGGCCAACACCGCGGCTGTCCGCAGCAGTACCAGCCGGAACATCGGATACGGCGAGGCCAGCACGGCCTCGTACGACGCATCGGCGCTGGGGCCATAGGCGACAGCGACTCCGGCAACCGGCACCAGCGGCGCGACCGCCAGGAAGGGCGCCAGCCCACCGTCATCGACGAGCAGCGAGGCGACCACGGCGAAGCCGAGCACGACGCTCACGCCGACAAGCCAGCCGACCCGCAGCACTGGGGCGGTGTCGACCACCGCGCGGTCGGCCGGACCGATCCCGACACGCGTCATCAGGCGCACGCCGAGCGACGGCGACGGCAGCTCGACAGCCTCGAGGATCGACTCCCAGCTGCCCGGCACGTCGTCGGCCGGCACCAGCGATGCGACCACGCCCCGGCACCTCTCGCATCGTCCGAGGTGCTGTTCCACCGAGGCACCGGCGACCGGCCCCGCGGTGTCGTCCACCCAGCTGCGCAGTGCCTCGTCGGATACATGCCAGTCGGTCATGGCATTCCCTCCACCAGCTCGCGTCGCAGGTGCCGCTTGGCACGCTGCAGCCGTGACTTCACCGTGTTCCTGGACACGCCGAGGAGGACCGCGGCCTCACTCGGGGTCAGCCCGTCCAGGATCGTCGCCTGCACGACCGCCCGCATCTCGGGCGAGAGACTGGCGAGCGCGACCCCCAGCTCGCCGTACTCGACTCCGGCCAGCACGTGCTCCTCGGCGCTGACGTCGGGAGTCTCGCCGGCCCACTCCACCGGCACCTCTGATCGCAGGTCGTGCCGGCGCAGTCGCGAGACCAGCCGGCGCACGGCGACCCCCCACAACCACGCACCTACGTCGCCCTCGCCTCGGTAGCTCCCGGCTCCGCGCCACACCGCGACGAACGTGTCCTGAAGCACCTCCGCCACCAACTCGCGGTCGTGGCAGCGCCGCATCAAGCGCACCGACAACCAGCCCGAGTGCCGCTCGTAGAGAGTGCGGAGCGCGCCGGTGTCGCCGCCGGCGACGGCGGCCACCAACTGCGAGTCCGGGGACTCTGCTCGAGCCTGCATACCTGACCTGTCGCACCGAACGACCCGAGAGGGTCCCACTGTCCGACGAAAATCTGGCCCCGGCAACCCGAAGGCGCAGCCGAGCCGATCCGTAGCCGCACGGGAGCGCAGGGCGTGACTGGTCCACCTCTGGTTTTCCACCGGTTCCCGTACATGTCCGTTTACGCGGTGGGAGACGACCACATCGACGTGCTCGCTGGGATCGGTGTCCAACCGGCCCCGGCATGGATCGAGGTGACGGTCTCCGAGCGCGACCTAACCGACCGTGCACCGCGAGGACGCGCGCCTGGTGAGCGCCGGCATCCTGAGCGAGCGACAGGTGGGCCGTACGAGGCTGATCCGCGCCAACGACGAGAGCCCGCTGGTGGATCCTTTGCGCGAGATCCTCTTGGTCGCGACCGGCCCGGTGGTGGTCCTGGCCGAAGAGCTTGCCCGCATCGAGGGGATCGAGTCGGCGTTCCTCTACGGCTCCTTCGCCGCGCGCATGCTCGGGGATGCCGGTCCGGCACCGCACGACATCGACGTCATGGTGCTCGGTGAGCCCGACGTGGACGCGGTCTACGAGGCGTGCACCCGAGTCGAGGCCGCGGTGCACCGTTCCCTGAACCCGACGATCCTCACCCCTGAGGAGCTAACGGCGTCCTCCGGTTTCCTTGACAACGTGCGCAGCGGTCCGGCCGTCGCCGTGACCGGGGAGCTGCCGAGGCGCTGACTCCACTCACCCGCGTCCAGCAGGCAACGGTCCTCGCGCTGGTCGAGGCGCGACGCCTCGATGTTGTGCCCGCGGACCTCGCGCGTGCGACCTGGGTGCGGGCCTGGCCGACCGCTGGGTCGTGGCTGGCGACGTACGACGCCCGGCAGCGTGCGCGAACAGGCGGTTGTCAGGTCGGCGTGCCTCCTGCGAGGCTGCCCCCGGCAGGAACTGAACCTCCCAGCCGTCCTGTTCTCGCCCGAGGAGTCCCATGGAGCGGCTTTCGTCGTTCGTGCTTGCCCACCGTCGGTGGATCTTCGCGTTCTGGCTCGTGATGTTCGTGGCCGGGATCGCGGCAGCGGGCGCGGTCCCGAACCGGTTGAGCTACGACTTCTCGCTGCCGGGTCAGCAGGGCTACGAGACCGAGCAGAAGATCATCGCGTCCTACCAGGGCGCCACTGCACAGGCCGCCTACGTCCCGGTGGTGACGGTGCCGGCGGGGCAGACCGTCCCGGGCTCGGCGGCCGAGGTGCAGGCGGTCTACGACGCCCTGCGGAAGATCCCCTCGGTGCGCGTCGTGGACTACTCCCAGACCAAAGACAAGGGGTTCATCACCAGCGACGGCCGGACCACCTTCGGGATCGTCTACGAGCCGCAGCCCCAGGGGTTCGTCGACCCCAACCAGAAGCTGATCGAGGACACGTTCGCCGCCCAGCTCCAGCAACACGGGTTCACCGGTGGCCTGACCGGCTACCAACAGCTGCAGTCGGGCGGCGGCAGCGACACCGGGCCGAGTGTCCTCGAGGAGACGCTGCTGGGAGCACTCGGCGCGCTTGCCGTGCTCGTGTTCGTCTTCGCCTCGCTGCTCGCGCTCGTGCCGCTCGTCATCGCTGCGGTCTCGATCCTCACCACGTTCCTCATCGTGCTGCTGCTGACGGTCTTCACCGACGTGAGCTTCGTCGTGCAGTTCCTGATCGCCCTGGTCGGGCTCGGAGTCGCGATCGACTACTCGTTGCTGGTGGTCTCGCGATGGCGGGAGGAGATCGCCCACGGGCACGACAACCACGAAGCCGTCCGCATCTCCATGCGTACCGCGGGCCACGCGGTCTTCGCCTCCGGCGTGACGGTCGCCATCAGCCTGATCGCCCTGGTTGTCATCCCCGTTCCCCTGCTGCAGAGCATGGGCTTCGGCGGCATGCTCATCCCGTTGTGCAGCGTCGCGGTCGTCCTCACCCTGCTACCGGCCATGCTCGCCGCCGTCGGTCCCCGCGTGGACATCCCGCACATCAGGAAGGAAGGAACGGCGTCGCGCGGGTGGACCGCCTGGGCCCGGATGATCGTCAGGCGCCCGTGGCTGTTCGGCGGGGCGGCCCTCCTCGTCCTCGCGATCCTGATCGCGCCCATCCGCAACATCCAGTTCGGGCAGTCCAGCACGGCCTCTCAGGGCACCTCGAGCCCCGCCTACCAGACGCTGCAGACCTTGATCGACGGAGGCGTCGGGACCGGCGTCGTCTCTCCGATCGTGCTGCTTGCAGACAACCAGGACGACGCCGCGGCCATCGCCGCGGCCGCCGGGAAGGTCGACGGGATCCGCGCGTCCGCGGCGTACTCGCCCGGCACCGACGGGCGCACCGCCGTCGACGTCATCCCCAACGACGAGACCGTGAACTCGAGCTCCGTCGAAGTCGTCGACGCAGTCACGGCAGCCACCCAGTCGCTGCCGGGCTACCTCGGCACGGCCGGGCTCGGCGCGACGATCGTCGACTACCGGCACGCGGTCTACGACCGTTTCCCCTACGTCGTGGGCCTGATCGCGTTCATCACGTTCCTGTTGCTGATGCGGACGTTCCGCTCGGTCCTGCTGCCGCTGAAGGCAGTCGTCCTCAACCTGATCAGCCTCGGGGCGGTGATGGGCCTGGCCACCTGGTTCTGGCAGGAGGGCAACGGCTCGCACGCCGTGTTCGGCATCGAGGCCACCGGCGCCATGACCTTCTGGCTACCCCCGTTGATCTTCGCGTTCCTGTTCGGTCTGTCGATGGACTACGAGGTCTTCATCCTCAGCCGGATGCGCGAGGAGTACGACCGTAGCGGGTCGACCCAGGCCGCAGTGGTGCGAGGCATCGGCCGGACCGGACGCCTGGTCACCTCCGCCGCCCTGATCCTGTTCTTCGCCTTCGCTGCCCTCGCCTCCGCGCCGGGCACGGACATCAAGGTCTTCGCCACCTGCCTCGGCGTCGGGATCCTCATCGACGCAACGATCGTCCGCGCGGTGCTCGTGCCCTCCTTGGTCGTCCTCTTCAGCCGGTGGAACTGGTGGCTGCCGGCGTGGCTGGCCAAGCTCATGCGGGTCGAGCCCTCACCCCTGCACGCGCACGGCGAGCCAGGTCTGGTCGACGTGGACCTGGCCGAGCCGCAAGCCCCCGGACCGGCAGCCCACTGAGGAGCAGGGGGTCAGCCGATGACCTCCATGGCGACGCGCCACACATCGTCCGGCTCCTTGCGCCAGACGATCATTCCTCGTACCCGGACGTCGGTGGGGTCCACACCCGTCGCGCCGCTGACCCAGGTCGCCTCGGCCCACACCGCGACCAGGCCATCTCGGCCCTCGGTCCGGAGCGGTCGGATCGATACGGATCTCAGCGGGTGCATCGACCTCGCCATGTCGAGCAGGGCTGCCCGGCCCTCCACTGCGTGATCGCCGCCCCCGTCGAAGACCGCGTCCTCGGTGTACTCGAAGACCCACGCGGTGGGATCCTCCGCCTCGAGCGAAGCCTCCAGACGCTGCTCCGCAGCTCGGATCTCGGACTCGTCGAACGTCGTCGAGGTGTTCATGACGCCTCTCCTCCAGGCCCGAGCCGCTCCCGCAGCAGGGCCTGCGCTTGCCGCGTCAGCATTCTGGCCCCGGCGCCGACTGATGGACAGGGGACAAGAGGACATCGCGGGGATCGGGCAGGATGGCCGGGTGAAGGTGGACCTGACGGTGGCCGCGATCCCGGCATTCATCGGGGCGATGGGAGCGGAGTACCTGTGGCAGCGGTCGCACCCGGTCGAGCCGGGGACGCGGGCCGGCGACTACCAGCTGGCCGACACCGTGGCGAGCCTGACGATGGGCGTGGGCAGCCTGGTCGCGCCGTACGTCGCCAGGAAGGTGTTGGACCCCGTCACCCCGGGCGTCGGCCGGCACGGCAGGACGCTGCTCGCGCTGGGAGCGGCGACAGCCGTGCTGACCACCGTCGGCGACGTGGTCCGCAGGCGGCTCAGGGACGGCCGGCTGCCCGAGCCGCAGACGGTCCCGGCCGAGGTGCGCGCGGTGCAGGAGCAGCTGACCGAGATCCGGCAGGGGCCTGCGGTCGAGCCGGATCGGCGGGCGCCGCTGAGTCCCGCCTTCCGGAAGGCCCACGCCGGCCTGGCCGTGACGTCGGTGGCGTCGACGGCACTGGTCGTGTCGACGACCTGGGCGGCGCTGACCTCGGGGAAACGGCTGTTCGAGAAGTCGCCGCTCGACCTCGGCACCAGCGCCTGGGCCTACGGGGCGGCGATCCTCGGTTGGGACTTCGTCTACTACTGGAACCACCGGGCCAGCCACGAGAGCCGGTGGCTGTGGGCGGTGCACGTCGTCCACCACTCCAGTGAGCACTACAACCTGTCGACGGCGCTCCGGCAGCCGGTGGCGGAAGGCATCACCCTCAGCGTGCCCTACGGGCTGCTCGCGCTGGCCGGGATCCGCCCCTCACTGATCGAGCAGGCGCGCGGGATCAACCTCATCTACCAGTTCTGGATCCACACCGAGGCGATCAAGCGGCTCGGCCGGGTCGAGCGGGTGTTCAACACGCCCTCGCACCACCGCGTGCACCACGGGTCCAACCGGCAGTACCTCGACCGCAACCACGGCAGCATCCTCATCCTCTGGGACAAGCTGTTCGGCACGTTCGAGAACGAGGACGAGCCGGTCGTTTACGGGCTGACGAAGAACGTCGACTCCTACAACCCGATGACCATCGCCGGCCACGAGTGGGTCGAGATGACCGAGGACGTCGCGTCGGCCCGGACCTGGCGCGACCGATGGTCGTTCGTGCTGCGCGGACCGGGCTGGGCCTCGACGCGACCGGCGGCCTGAGCGCAGCTGGTCTGGACCGGCATTGCCGCAGCCTCTCGGCGCGAGAACACTCGGCGTCACCTACGGGGTATGAGGAGAGGACCGACATGTGGGCCCAGCTGAGCAGCATCCGCGTCAAGGAGGGCCGGGGCGATGCCGTCCTCAGGGCGATGGAAGAGCTGCGGACCTTCGAGCAGGCGGACTCGGGCCTGCTCCGCACCATCGTCATGGCGGACCAGAAGGACCCGGCGCACGTCTTCGTGCTGGTCGTCTTCGAGAGCGAGGAGAAGGCCCGTGCCCGCGAGACAGACCCTCGCCGTGAGGAAGGCGTCCAGGCCCTCCGCAAGGAGCTGACCGAGGTGGTCGCAGGAGCCCCTGAGTACACGGACCTGACGGTGCTCGCCGACCTCGTCACCTAGCCCACCCCGGTGCAGGTGGGTCGCGACCGCCAGGGTACGAAAGGGTCATGCGCATCTTCTTCACCGGCGGCAGCGGCAAGGCCGGCAGGTACGTCGCGCCGTACCTGGCCGAGCAGGGCCACCACGTCACCAACGCCGACCTCGTCCCGCTCGGGCACCCGGCGGTGGCGGACCTGCGAGTGGACCTGACCGACGCGGGCGAGACGTTCTCGGCGCTCGCGGGCCTGGCCGCTCTCGACGAGCTGGACCTGCCCGAGAAGCCGACGTACGACGCGCTCGTGCACTTCGCTGCGATACCGCGGATCCAGCTCAGGCCGGACGCGGCGACGTACGCGACGAACGTGCTCAGCACCTACAACGTGCTCGAGGCCGCGACCCGGCTGGGGGTGCGCAAGATCGTGTTCGCCTCCTCGGAGACGACCTACGGCATCTGCTTCGCCCAGGGCGAGCGGCGCCCGCTCTACCTGCCGGTCGACGAGGAGCACCCGACGGTCCCGGAGGATGCCTACGCGATGTCGAAGGTCGCCGGTGAGGTGACGGCGCGCTCCTTCCAGGCCCGCACCGGGGCCGACGTCTACGGGCTGCGCATCAACAACGTCATCGAGCCGCACGAGTACGCCGAGCTGTTCCCGGCCTTCCTCGCCGACCCGTCGCTGCGGCGGCGCAACATCTTCGCCTACATCGACGTCCGCGACCTGTGCCAGATGGTCCAGCGCTGCCTGGAGACCGACGGGTTGGGCTACGAGCTCTTCAACGTCGCCAACGCCGACATGTCCGTGGCGTCCACCACGGAGGAGGTGCGAGACCGCTTCTACGACGGGGTGCCGGTGCGGCGTGACCTGGGCCGCGACGAGACCTGCTATGCCATCGACAAGGCGCGTGAGCTCCTCGGCTTCGCACCGGAGCACTCGTGGCGCGACGTGCTCCCCGGTCCCGGCGAACAGTCCGCGGGCGGCTAGAGCCGGCGCCGAACCCCGGCCGGCGTAGGCGGTGTACGCACTACCCAACGTGTCCGGTGCCGAGCCGGGCGAGCTCGTCGAGCTCGCCGGGAGTCCCCAGGGCGATCAGGACAGCGCCGGGAGGCACCACCGTGTCTTCTGGCGGATGAGGCTCGAACGGCTCGCCGGCGCCACGCCGGATGGCGAGCAGCAGAGCGCCTGTCTGCTCCTGGACGCGCAGCTCGCCGAGGGAGTGACCCACCAGGCTCGAGCCGTCGCCGACCTGGACCTGCTGGATCCGGAAGTCGAGGTCCTCGTCGTGCATCACGACGTCGAGGAACTCCGCGACGTCCGGCTGGAGGGCGAACACGGCCATCCGCCGACCGCCGATGCGCTGCGGGTTGACCGCCCGGCTGGCCCCGGCCAGCAACATCTTCGCCTTGGCATCGGTGGTGCGCGCTCGCGAGATGATCACCAGGTCCGGTCGGATGGCTCGCGCCGACAGGGTGACGTAGACGGTGTCGGTGTCGGTGTCGAGAGCGGCGATCAGCGCTCGGGCTCGGTCGATGCCGGCGGCCCGCAGCACGGCGTCGTCGGTGACGTCGCCGCACAGGTGGTAGGTGAGGCCGTGGCCGAGCTGCTCGAGACGACCGGCGTCGTTGTCGACGACCACGACCTCGTAGCCGCTCGCGGCCAGGAACTCCGCGGCCGCGCGCCCGACCCGCCCGTAACCGCAGATGATCACGTGCCCGCTCATGGCGGCGATGTCCTTGTCCATGCGGCGTCTCTCCAGATGCTCGCGGAGGTGGCCCTCGGTGACCGCCTCGAGGATGACACTGAGGTTGTACAGAACCGTGCCGACGCCGAGCACGATCAGCACCATCGTGAAGACCTGGCCGACAGGCGAGAGTGGCCGCACCTCTCGGTAGCCGACCGTGGAGACGGTGGTGACGGTCTGGTATAGCGCCTCCAGGGGCGCGAACCCGAGCAGCAGGTAGCCCACCGTCCCGAAGATCGTCACGGCGGCCAGCGCGAGCAGGGCTCGCTGGATCCGCCGCAGACTCTCCACCCGTCCAGCCAACCGCATCAGGTTCGGGGCAACCACGGACCTTGGGCCCCGAGCCTGGGGTCTCGCGGCGCGACGGTCCGGGTGGCGGGCGCGGGGTACGGGTCGACGATCCGGGTCTCGGGAGGTCCACATGTTCTGGCGAAGCCACGCCGCTGATCTGGTCGCAGGCAGGGCTGATCCGGCTGGCCTGGACGATCCAGCGCGGCAGGCCGGTCGACCAGCAGCCCGTGGTGGCCCACCGCTACACGCGCTGGCCCTCGGCGCCGGACACGCTCGGGACAGGGGCCCGAGAGGTCTTGACCCACGGCCCTACCCGCTCCGGCCCGGCCGACGGACACTGACAGTGGGCCCTGCTCTGCAGAGACGGGGTGAGTGTCGTGGGAACGTCCAAGACGTGGGCAGCGGTCGCGAGCGTGTGCGTGCTGGCCGCCGGGTGCGGCACCGGCATCCCGGTGGCAGGTGCGCCGGCGAGCCTCTCGGCGACCGTCTCGAGCACGACCCCGGCGCCGCCTCCGTGCAGCATCCCGCCGCAGTTCGCCGGGCAGGACATCTCTCGGCTGCCGGTCGGCGACAAGGTGATCGCGCTGACCTTCGACGGCGGCGCCAACGCCGACGGCGTTCCGTCGATCCGCGCCACCCTGCGCACGATGGACGTGAAGGCGACGTTCTTCCTGACCGGGAGCTTCGTGAAGGCCTATCCGGTGAGGTCGGCACGGCTGGCCGCCCGGGACGTGGTCGGCAACCACACGATGACGCACCCCGATCTGACCACCCTCACCGACGCCCAGATCACCAGCCAGGTGCGTGGCGCGGAGGGCGTGATCCGCTCCACGACCGGTCAGGACCCCCGGCGCTTCTTCCGGTTCCCCTTCGGCGCCCGCAACGCTCATGACATCGCGCTGCTCGACAGGCTCTGCTACCTGCCGTTCCGCTGGACCGTCGACAGCCTCGGCTGGAAAGGCACCTCCGGCGGCCAGACCCGGGCGAAGGTGGTGTCCCGCGTGGTGGCGGCCGCGCAACCGGGTGCGATCGTGCTCATGCACCTGGGCTCGAACCCCGACGACGGGACCACCCTCGACGCGGCCGCACTCCCCACGATCATCACCAGACTCCGCGCTCTCGGCTACCGCTTCGTCTGGCTGGCCCGGGTGATGAGCCCGGCGCCGTGACCGGTGGGGGGCGTCAGTCGTCGCCGCCGAACCCGTGGAACGACACCCAGCTCCCGTCGGCGTGCACCAGCAGCACCGCGAGGGCGGCGGCCGAGGCCAGCATCGTCACGAACCACAGGATGCGCGTCCATCGACCGGGCACGACCGTGGCCGAGCCCGGCACCACCGTCGCCCGGAGGGCGGGGATGATCCGCCCGAGCAGGTGCAGCCCGACCGCCACCAGCCAGACGGCGAAGAACCCCTGGTGCAGCGACACCCAGTCGGCACGGAAGCCCAGCAGGGAGACCAGGCTCTGGTGCGAGGTGTCCTGGCCGAGCGTCACCAGCAGCACGCCGGTCCCGAGCAGGCCCAGGGTCGAGACGACGACCAACGGCCCGAGCAGTCGCAGCAGGAGCGGCGGCGGCCCGACCTCGCGGTACGTCGGGTTGCCGAGGTAGTAGCGCGCCATCCGCCAGCCGGTGCTTCCCGTCTTCATCAGCGCCGGCGGGATCAGCAGCGCGCCGAGGGCGACGTGCCAGGAGATCAGCCCACGCACGTTGAACAGGGTCAGCAGCTCGGCCAGGGAGAGCGCGAGCAGCACCAGACCGGTCCATGCGGTCAGCAGGACGTTGCCGGCGGGTCCGCCCGTGACCGGGAGGACGGGGTTGTCCCGAGCCTCACGCCCGATGGCCTCGTCCAGAGTGTCCGTGACAGCGCGCTGGAGGGTCGCGCCGAGCGGCTCCGTGGTGGACTGCTGCTCCGTGGTGGACTGCACCCGCGCAGCGTGCCAACGGCGCCTGTGTGCTCCCTGTGCGCGAGCAGTGAGCGCGCGGTCAGACCGGAACGGGCTGGTGGACGCAGGCGGAGTCCTCGGCGAGCGGGTCTCCGGTGTCGGCGTAGGCCCGGGCCCGCGAGCCGCCGCACAGGTCGGCGTACTCACACTGCCCGCAGCGGCCACCGAACTCCGCCGCGCGGATGCTGCGCAGCACCGGGCTGTCACGGTAGATCTCCGCGAGCGGCCGATCACGCACCGAGCCCAGCGGGAGCGGGAGGAAACCGGCCGGGAACACCTCGCCGTCGTGACTGACGAAGACGATGCCCTTCCCGTCTCGGGTGGAGACCGTGTGCGCCGTCGACCGGCGCTCGGCGGGTCCGAGCCGGTCCACGAGCCGGTCGCGCAGGGCGAGGTACGACGTGGTGCCGGGCGCCGGCTCGCCCGCGCGGCGCTGCACGACGACCCGGCGGAAGAACGGCGCCTCGACGGTGCGGACCGTGAAGCCGTAGTGGGACGCGTCGTAGAGGAAGTGGCAGACGTCCTCGTGCTCGGCCGACGTGATGGCACCGGTGGCCTCGCCCCGGCCGACGTGTACCAGGAAGAAGACCTCCCAGATCGCCACCCCGGTCTCGGCCATCAGGGCCGCGATGTCGGCGAGCTCGTCGAGGTTGGCCCGCATCACCGTGGTGTTGACCTGCACCTTGAGCCCGGCGTCGACGAGGGCGCGGATGGCGGGGACCGTCTGGTCGAAGTGGCCCGGGATGCCGCGGACCCCGTCGTGCGTGCCCGGCGTGGCGCCGTCCAGGCTGAGGGAGACCGCCTTCACCCCGGTGTCGACCATCCGCGCGATCGCCTCCGGCGTCAGCATCGGCGTGACCGACGGCGACATCGCGACCGGGACGCCGAGCGAGTCGGCGTACGCCACCATCTCGAAGACGTCCGAACGGAGCAGGCAGTCACCGCCGGTGAGCACGAGGATCGGGTAGGGCCGGCCGAACGCCGCGACCTGGTCGATCAGCGCTCGTCCCTCGTCGCTGCTGAGCTCCCCCGGCAGCGGGTCGCGGGCGGCGGACGCGCGGCAGTGCCGGCACGCCAGCAGGCAGGCACGGGTCACCTCCCAGAAGACGAGCATCGGTCGTCGGGAGTAGTCGACGGTGCGCGGCAGCGCGAGCCCTGCCTTGTGATCCATGGTCTCGACCACCTCCGTCGCGATCCTCTGCGCACGGTGGCTGCCGGAGGTAGGGGCCAAGGCCCTGCCGCGAGGTGACCGACGCCCGGGGCTCTCGGGGCTCCCGGGCGTCGGTCCTGGCTCAGCTCTGCTTGCGAGCCTGCTTCTTGGCTCGCGTCGCCTGGTCGAGGCGCCCGGCGTCGGCCCGGGCCTCGGCCGCCGAGCGCTTGGTCGCACGGGCGGCGGCGAGGTCGTCCTTCGCCTGGCGCTGGGCGTCCCGCTTCTTGGTCTCCGCCGCCGCCACCCGGCGCCGCTGCTGCCTCTCGACGTCCGCGGCACGGCGAGCCGCCTTCTGGTCGGCGGCAGCCTTCTTCGCCGTAGCCGTCTTCGTGGCCGTGGCCTTGGCCTGGCGCTTCGCCCTGGTCTTCGCGGCGGCCGCCTCGTCGAGGCCCGTCTCCGCCTTGCGCCGGGCAGCGCGCCGCTTCGCGGCAGCCTTGCGACCCGCGTCAGCGGCGACCTGGGCGGCCTGCTCGCGCCGGGCCTCGGCCCCCTCCTCGAGGCGCGCGGCGGTCGCGAGCCTGCCGGAGCGGTGGAGACGGTCCGCCCCACGCTGGGCGATGGACTGGTTGCCCAACAGGGCGCCGGCGACCCGGTCGGCGCCACCGATGGCCCGATCGAGACCGAGCCGCGTGCCGGAGGTGGCAGGCAGGCGGTCGATCAGGCTCTTGTCCACCAGCGCGATCGGCAGACGGGTGAGCTCGTAGGGAAGGGCGATGAGAGTGCTGATCATGGTGGTCTCAGTTCTTGGTCTCGGCGCGCCGCTCGGCGGCCTGGTGGTCCGCCGCATCCGCTTCGCGCTGGAGGCGGAGCGAGTCTGCGGCGGCTCTCTGCTCGATCGAGGCGGCGTCGGCGGCGAGTCGCTGGGCCTCACGCAGCCGCGCCTCGGCGAGCTCGCCGGCCTCCTGCTCGGCGACCTCACGGCCCTGGGCCTCCTGTACGTCGGCAGCCCGGGCGGCCGCAGCGTGCTCGCCGTTCCGCTCGCGCTCGACCTGTGACGTCTCACGGCGGGCCTCGGTCCGGGACGCACGCGTGCGCTGGTCGGCCTCCTCGGCGCTCTCGCGCACCTGCTGCCTCGCCTCGTCCTGCTGGACGTCCGCCACGGCCTCCTCGGCCACGGCGTCCTTGCGCAGGCGAGCCTCGGCCTGCTGGAGCTGGCCCTCCTCCACGAGGTCGTCCTTGCCGCTCACGGCGCCGGCGACCTCCTTGGCCTTGCCGGTCACGCTGTCGAACAGCCCCTTGCGGACCTCTTGCGACTTGTCTGTGCTCATGACCTTCCGTACCCGGCCCAGGAAGCCGGACACGACTTCTCTGTGTGATGCGGGACTCGTCCAGCCGACGTCAGCCCGGGTCCGGCAGCCGGTCGACGGACCGGACGACCTCGTCCGCGGCCAGGTCCGGGCGCGGTGATCTGCCCCCTCAGGCTCAGCCCGCGGCCCCGCAGTCGTCGGATCGGGCGAAGATGGCCATCGAGTCTCCTCACGGGAAGCCGCAGGCGGGGTGGTCCGGCCGTCTCGTCGATCCCATCACGCCGTCGACGCGCGTACCCTGAGCGCTGTGTCCGGTCATCGGGTGGAAGCCTCTCGGGTCGTCGCCGTCGAGCCGACCCGGGCGTTCGACCGTCTGCTCGCGGCCCCGCTGACGGAGATCTTCAGCCGCCGCTACGCCGGCTTCCCGCCGGTGCGGCAGGTCACCGACGAGCCGAGCGAGTGGGGCTCGGTCGGTCAGGCGCGGACGATCGTGCTGGCCGACGCCGGCGGTCGCATGCGCGAGACGCTCACCTCCGTCGATCGGCCGCACAACTTCGGCTACGTCCTCGACGACCTGCACGGACCGCTCCGCCCCCTGATCCGCTCCATCGACGGCGTCTGGGCGGTGACCCCGGAGGGCACGGGTGCGCGTATCAGCTGGGCCTGGACCCTGCATCCCAAGGCCTCGCCCGCCCGACTCACCTTGAGCGTCATCGGCCGGATGTGGCAGGGGTACGCCGATCGCGCCCTCGCCGAGGTCGAGACCATCGTGATGCGCGAGGCCTGACCTCGCTCAGTGGGCGGCCGCGGGCATCGCCGACGGGAGTCCTTCGGCCCGGGCCCGCACACCCCGCAGCATGTCGCGAGACATCACGAAGTCCCCGGGCACGACGACCAGCCAGCCGCCCAGGGAGAGCCACCACGGGGCGGCGACCCACCGCGACCGGAAGTGCAAGCGGGTGCGGCTCCCCTCGTCGAGCGGCGTCAGCACGAACGCGCAGGTCCAGTCGAGGCGGGCACGGTCGCGCCAGCTGCGGGGAAGGTGGCTGTCGGAGCGCAGGACGAGGGTCCGCTCCGGCTCGAGCCGGACGACCGTGAGGCCGCACTCGGTCTCGGGAGGCCCATCCGGGATGACGGTGCCGACCTCGATGGCCTGGAGGCCGGGGTCGATGTGGTCGGCACTCGGGCCGTTGGCAGGGAACAGCAGCCGGTCCACCCATGGCGCGGTGTACCAGCCGGCGCGGCCCCAACCCATCTGCGCCAGCCAGGGCCAGACCGCCGACGGGGGAGCCGAGATCGTCACCGCGTGGTCGGTCTGCACCCCCGGGACGGCGACGATCTCGTCGCCCGGGATCAGTCGCCTGCGCTCCGCCCGGGTCGACCCGTAGCTGCGACCGAGGTAGACCAGCCCGGCCTCCGCGGCCGTCGCCACCAGGAGGACCGTCCGCCATGGGTGTGGGGTGCCGTACATCGCTTCACCTGCGTCTCGAGGACTCCCTCGATGGTGGAACGCAGACGGCGTCCAGGACAAGGATCGAAAGCCTCTCGTCCTCCCCGACGATCCGGTGGACCCTGGCGGGAGAGGACACCAGGAGGTCTGTCATGTCCGTCCAGAGCACACCGCCGGCACCGCTGCCGACTCCCTACCCCGCGCGACTCGAGGTCGACTACTCGACGCAGCTCAACCGGGTGAAGACCGCCTTCCGGCTGGTGCTGATCATCCCGATCGCCGCCATCTACGGCATCCTCACCGCCGGGGCGAGCCAGACCATCGAGAGCCAGAGCGGAAACACGGTGACCACCACCAGCGGAGGCATCGTCAGTGGCCTGTTCTTCGCGACGTTGCTGATGATCCTGTTCCGGCAGCGCTACCCGCGCTGGTGGTTCGACTTCGCCCGCGAGCTCACCCGGTTCGCCACCCGGGTCGGTGCCTACTTCGTGCTGCTGACCGACGACTACCCCTCGACGGTCGAGGAGCAGAAGGTCCACCTCGAGATCGACTACCCCGACGTACAACGTGACCTGAACCGCTGGCTGCCGCTGGTGAAGTGGTTCCTCGCGATCCCCCACTTCGTGGTGCTCTTCTTCCTGGGGATCGGCGCCTTCTTCGCGGTCGTCTTCTCGTGGTTCGCGATCCTGTTCACCGGGCACTACCCACGCGGGCTGTTCGACTACGTGGTGGGCGTGGGCCGCTGGGCGCTGCGGGTCGAGGCCTACGCGTTCCTCCTCGTCACCGACCGCTACCCCCCGTTCTCGCTGCGCTGACGGCCTGCGCCACCGGCTCGCCTCAGCGCTTGTCGGCGGTGACGAACAGGTAGTCCCAGTCGCTGACGAAGGTGCCGTCGACGGCCCGGTTCGCCTCGTGGGCCAGCCGGGTCAGGTCGTCGCGGAGGGCGGCGCGTCCGCTCTCGTCGAGGCGCGAGGCCGCGGCGTACGTCGGCCCGTAGTGCGTCAGGAAGATGTCGGCGTACGCCCGGGGGAGGCGAAGCGCTGGGTCACCAAGGCGGTGTAGGACGCCACGTCGTGCACGCAGTCACCGAGCAGCTCGGCGACGACCTCCTCGGTCCCCCACCGCGAGGGCGGCTGGGCGGCGGGCGGGGGGGACGTGCTTGCCGACGGTCTTGAGCATCTGGCCGACGAACCCGGTCGGCGGTGAACATCACGCCGATCGCCGAGAGCACGAAGTCGAAGGCGTCGTCGTCGAAGGGCAGCGCCTCCGCGTCGGCCTCCCAGCGCTCCGGCGCGGTCGCGGTGCACGGGCCCTCGCAGGTGGCCCGGGCCCTCCCACGCTGGCTGCCCAAGACGTCGATGACGGGCACGCCGGTCGCCGTCTGACACCCGGAGGTCCAGGACCGTTCGGCCCTTCTCCGAGCGTTCCTCACGTGCCAGCGTCTCAGCGAGGGGCCGGGGCAGGACATCGGCCGTTCACCAGGAGCGAGCACGATGGCCCCATGACCGGCCGGAACGCGGACGCGGCCCAGTCCTTGCGGGCGGGTGCGCAGGCGCCCGCGCCCAGGACGCTGGTCGACATCTTCACCGCCACGGCGACCCGGCACCCGGAGGCTCTGGCCGTGGACAGCGGGACCGAGACACTCGGCTACGCAGAGCTCGAGGAGGCCGCGTCCGAGCTCGCCACCCGCCTGGTCGCGGTCGGCATCGGGCTCGGCGACAAGGTGGGGGTCCGGATCAAGTCCGGGACCGTCGACCTGTACGTCGCGATCCTCGGGATCCTCTTCGCGGGCGCGGCCTACGTGCCGGTCGACGCCGACGATCCCGACGAGCGGGCCCGCGTCGTCTTCGACGAGTCGCAGGCGGCGGCGGTGGTCGGCAACGGCCTCGCCGTCGAGCTCCGAGGGGCGGGGCGTCCGCCCCTGGGGCAATCGGGGGTGTCACCCGCCCACGACGCGTGGGTGATCTTCACCTCCGGGTCGACCGGCACACCGAAAGGCGTCGCGGTGACCCATCGGAACGCCGCGGCGTTCGTCGACGCCGAGGCGCGCCTGTTCCTCCCGGACGAGCCGATCGGGACCGGTGACCGAGTGATGGCGGGCCTCTCCGTCGCGTTCGACGCGAGCTGTGAGGAGATGTGGCTGGCCTGGAGATACGGCGCCTGCCTGGTGCCGGCGCCTCGCTCCCTGGTCCGGTCGGGTGTCGACGTCGGACCCTGGCTGGTCGCGAACGGCATCACCGTCGTGTCGACGGTGCCGACCCTCGTCGCGTTGTGGCCGGACAGCGCACTCGACGCCGTCCGGCTCCTCATCATGGGCGGTGAGGCATGCCCGCTCGAGCTGGCCTCACGCCTCCAGCGGGCCGGACGCGAGGTATGGAACACGTACGGCCCGACGGAGGCCACCGTCGTCGCCTGCGGGGCACTGCTCGACGGCCACGGACCGGTCCGCATCGGGTTGCCGTTGGACGGCTGGGACCTTGCCGTCGTCGACACGGCCGGCTTCCCGGTCGGCCCGGGTGAGGAGGGTGAGCTGATCATCGGCGGGGTGGGCCTGGCCCGCTACCTCGACGAGGCCAAGGACGCCGAGGCGTACGCACCGATGCCGGCCCTGGGTTGGCAGCGTGCGTACCGATCGGGAGACATCGTCCGCAACGACGCCGAAGGACTGGTCTTCGCCGGCCGTTCCGACGACCAGGTGAAGCTGGGCGGGCGCCGGATCGAGCTCGGAGAGCTGGACGACCAGCTGCTCCGGCTGCCGGGAGTGGTGTCGGCGGCAGCTGCGGTGCGCTCGACGTCGTCGGGCAACAAGCTGCTCGTCGGCTATGTCACCACCCGGGCCGGCTACGACCAGGCCACGGCATTGGACGTCCTCCGCCATCGCCTGCCGGCGGGGCTCGTGCCTCGGCTGGCAACCGTCGACGAGCTCCCTACGCGGACCTCCGGCAAGGTCGACCGCGACGCCCTCCCCTGGCCGCTGCCGCAGACGCCTCGCGTGAGCGGCCACCTCTCCGAGAGCCAGGAGTGGATCGCCGAGATCTGGTACGACGTGCTGGGAGCAGAGGTCACGACTCCCACCGACGACTTCTTCGACTTCGGTGGGGGGTCGCTCACCGCGGCCCAGGCGGTCGGACGACTGCGCGAGCGCTACCCCGAGGTGGCCGTCGGCGACCTCTACGCCAACCCCACAGTCGCCACCCTCTCGGTGGCCCTCGAGGAGCTGGGCGGCACCGTGGTCCGGACCGACCGGAGCGTGCTCCCGATCCCGTGGAAGACCCAGGCCGGAATGCTGGCCGCCCTCATGCCCCTGCGAGCCCTGGCCGCGCTGCGCTGGATCACCTGGCTGATGCTCGGCTCCGACCTCGCCCGGCTCGCGCCGGGCCTGGACTGGCTCCCGACCTTCCCCTGGTGGCTGGTCCTGGCTGCTGTCGTGCTGCTGGTCCTGGCGCCGGGCCGGATGGTGCTCGCTGCCCTGCTGGCCAGGGTGGTGCTCAGGCCCGTGACCCCCGGGCGCCACCCTCGCGGTGGAAGGGCTCACCTCAGGCTGTGGCTGGCGCAGCGCATCCAGGACGAGCTCGCGGCGACCTCGCTGGCCGGGGCGCCGTGGTTCACGACCTATGCGCGGCTCCTCGGCGCTCGGGTCGGGCGGGGCGTCGACCTGCACACCCTGCCGCCGGTGACGGGTCTGCTCCGGATCGGCGACGAGGCGTCCGTGGAGCCCGAGGTCGACCTGGGTGGCTTCTGGATCGACGGCGACGCCGTGCACATCGGCGACATCCACATCGGCGCCCGGGCCCGGGTCGGCGTACGCAGCATGCTCGGCCCGGGCTCCCGGATCGGCCACGACGCCGAGGTCGCCCCGGGCTCGTTCGTCGCCGGCACGGTGCCGGCCGGGCAGTACTGGGCCGGCTCACCGGCCGAACGTCGCGCCCAGGACGCCCGCGGGCCCTGGTCCACGAAAGCACCTCCGGCCGGGTCGGCCTGGCTCGCGGCCTACGGGCTGACCGCCCTGTTGGTCACGGCACTGCCGGGCATCGCGGTCGTCGCAGCGGCGCTGGTCCTGTACCCCACTGTCCGCGACGCCTCCTCGCTGGGCGAGGCGGTACTGCAGGCACTGCCGTGGCTGCCGCTGGCCGTCGTCGTCGGGTACGTCGTGCTGGGTGCGCTGGTGGCGGCCGTGGTCCGGTGGTGGGGGCGCGGCATCGAGGCCGGGCACCATCCCGTGCGGTCCGGTCCGGGCCTTCGCGTGTGGGCGACAGTCCGGATCCTCGACGAGGCGCGGACCTGGCTCTTCCCGCTGTACTCGAGCGCACTCACCCCGGCCTGGCTCCGGCTGCTCGGCGCCCGCGTCGGCGACGGGGTCGAGGCGTCGACCGTGTTGATGATCCCCACCCTCGTCCACGTCAACGACGACTCGTTCCTGGCCGACGACACCTTGATCGGCTTCTACGAGCTCGGCGGAGGCTGGCTCCGGGTGGAGCGGGTGAAGGTCGGCAAGCGCGCGTTCGTCGGCAACTCCGGCATGCTCGCGCCCGGACGAAAGGTGCCCAAGGAGTCGCTGGTGGCGGTGCTGTCGGCTGCGCCGCGCCGCGGCGCAGCCGAGCCGGGTTCGTCCTGGATCGGCAGCCCGCCCGCCCCGCTCCGGCGGGCCGCCGGCCAAGGGGACGACAGCCGCACCTACGACCCGCCCCGCGGGCTCCGGGTGCGCCGCGCCCTGGTGGAGCTGTGCCGCGTCGTCCCCCTCGTGCTCGGTGGCGCCCTCTACGTCGGCGTCGGCGGCGCCTTGCTCGCCCTCCTCGACGCGGTCGGCGGCTGGACCGTGCTCCTGGGTGGTCCGGTCCTGCTCGCCGGGGGGATCGCCGCGGCCGCCGTCACCGCAGCCGCCAAGTGGCTGCTGGTCGGGCGGCACCGGGCCGGCGAGCACCCGTTGTGGTCGTCCTTCGTCTGGCGCAACGAGCTCGCCGACACCTTCACCGAGATGCTCGCGGCTCCGTGGTTCGCGTCCGTGACGCAGGGGACCGCAGCCCTGAACATGTGGCTGAGGGCGCTGGGCGCCCGGATCGGTCGGGGCGTGTGGTGTGACACCTACTGGCTCCCCGAGCCCGACCTGGTCGAGCTGCAGGACGGGGCGACCGTCAACCATGGGTGCGTGGTGCAGACGCACCTGTTCCACGACCGAGTGCTCAGCATGGATCGCGTCGTGCTGCGCACAGGGGCGACCCTGGGCCCCCACAGCGTCATCCTGCCCGCGGCTACCATCGGTCGCCATGCCACGATCGGTCCGGTGTCCCTGGTGATGCGTGGCGAGAGCGTCCCGAGCCGCACCCGTTGGAGCGGCAACCCGATCGGCCCCTGGGAGGAGCCAGAGTGACCGACCCCTCCGGGACCGACCCCTACGTCCCCGGGCACGGCAGCGCGTCGTACTCCGTGCTGCACTACGACCTCCACGTCGGGTACAAGGTCCAGGGAAACCGGCTCGAGGGCGACGCAAGGCTGCGGTGCGAGGCGCACACCGACCTCGCCACCGTCGAGCTGGACCTCGCCCTGCGCCCGGCCAAGGTCTTCGTCGACGGCCGGGCAGCCCGGTACCAGCACCGCCGTGACCGTCTCGCTGTGAGGGCCCCGGGCCCGATCGGGGCCGGCGAGACGTTCGAGGTGCGGGTCCGCTACGCCGGGAGTCCGCGGCCGGTGTCGTCCAAGGCGCTCGGCACGGCCGGCTGGGAGGAGCTCGCCGACGGGGTCCTGGTCGCCTCGCAGCCACACGGCGCCCCGTCCTGGTTCCCGTGCAACGACCGTCCGGACAACAAGGCGACGTACACCCTCGCCCTCACCACCGGCTCGGAGTACGTCGTCGCGTTCACCGGTGAGCCGGTCGACCAGCGGCGCGGTGCCAGCAGCATCACCTGGGTGTTCGAGCAGGAGGCGCCGATGGCCACCTACCTCGCGGCGGTGCAGATCGGGCGCTACGACGTGCTGGCACTCGACGCCTCCGTGCCGATGCGCAGCCTGACGCCGAGGCCGTTCGACGACGAGGGGTACGACGCCGCCTTCGGGGGGCAGCCGCAGATGATGGCGTACTTCCAGCAGGCGTTCGGGCCCTACCCGTTCCCGTCGTACACGTGCGTGATCACCGACGACGAGCTCGAGATCCCCCTGGAAGCACAGGGGATGTCGACGTTCGGTCGCAACTTCATGACCGACGACTGGGAGAGCGAGCGGCTGGTCGCCCACGAGATGGCGCACCAGTGGTTCGGCAACGCCGTCACCCTCGGGCAGTGGAAGGACATCTGGCTGCACGAAGGGTTCGCCTGCTACGCCGAGTGGCTGTGGTCCGAGGAGTCCGGCACCATGCCGACCGACGCGCGGGTCGCGGAGCACCACGCCCGCCTCGCCGAGCTCGACCAGGACCTCGTCATCGGTGACCCGGGGCCCGAGCTGATGTTCGACGACCGCCTCTACAAGCGAGGCGCGCTGACGCTCCACGCCCTGCGTGGCGAGGTGGGTGACGACACGTTCTTCGGTCTGCTGCGGTCGTGGGTGGACGAGCACCGCGGAGGCACGGTCTCGACTGCCAACTTCATCGCCCACGCCTCGCTGGCGGCCGGTCGCGATCTCGGCGACCTGTTCGAGGCCTGGCTCTACACGGCCGCGCTGCCGCCGCTGCCGCCAGCCTGAGGTTCAGCCGTCGTACGCGACGGCCGCGCAGTAGCCCTCGGGCGCGGGCAGGTCGTCGACGCTGCCCAGCGCGCGCACCCGGACGTCGTACGGCGGTGTGAACCCCGTGCCGGACCGCTTCAGGGCCGCCTCGGTCCTGCACCACAGTTGTCCTCGCCGGCGGCCCCCCTCCAGGTCACCGCACCCCAGGACCCGGGCCAGGGCGGGCCACGCCCGGTCCACACGCTCGAGCTCCTCGACGTCCACACCGACCGGCCCGCGGGTCGAGACCGCCGTCACCAGGTAGGGCGACGAGCGGGCGAGGCTGACGTCGACGTCGTGGCTCGCCCATGGGCGGCCGTGCTCGGTGGAGCCGCAACGCCGGCACAACCGACCGACGGCGACCTCGGCCGCCTCGACCTCCCTGACCAGGGCCACGTGCGCCCGAAGCGCCGAGTCGGCGTCGGTGGAGGCCGCATGCCAGGAGACCGTGATCCCCGGCCCCACGATGCGGAGGTCGGCGGCTGCGCTCGAGCTGTCCCACACAAGTTCGTACCATAACAAAGTGGCAATTGCTCTAGGCGAGCCTGAGTCGATACCTTCGACGGCATGACCGCACGGATCACCCACTGGACCAACGGCGCCGAGACCTCCACGGAGGGCATGGGCGGCTCCGGGCGCACCGGCGCCGTCTACAACCCGGCCACCGGCGTACAGACCGCCGAGGTCGACCTCGCCACGACCGCCGAGGTCGACGCCGTCGTCGCCCAGGCGACCGAGGCCGCCCGCAGCTGGCGCTCGGCCTCGCTGGCGACCCGCAGCGGCGTCCTGTTCCGGTTCCGCGAGCTCCTCGCCGGATCGATGGACGAGCTCGCCGAGATCGTGACCGGCGAGCACGGCAAGGTGCTCTCCGACGCCAAGGGCGAGATCCAGCGTGGCCTGGAGAACGTCGAGTACGCCTGCGGCGTCGCCGAGCACATGAAGGGCGGCTTCTCCGAGCAGGCCGGCACGGGCGTCGACGTCTACTCGATCCGCCAGCCGCTGGGGGTGGTCGCCGGCATCACCCCGTTCAACTTCCCGGTGATGGTGCCGCTGTGGATGTGCGCCAACGCGATCGCCACCGGCAACGCGTTCATCCTCAAGCCGAGCGAGAAGGACCCGTCCGCCTCGATGTTCCTGGCCCGGCTGTGGAAGAAGGCCGGCCTCCCCGATGGCGTCTTCAGCGTCGTGCAGGGCGACAAGGAGGCCGTGGACGCGATCCTCGACCACCCGGGCATCGCCGCCGTCAGCTTCGTCGGGTCCACCCCGATCGCGCGCTACATCTACGAAACCGGCACCCGCAACGGCAAGCGCGTGCAGGCCCTCGGCGGCGCGAAGAACCACATGCTCGTCCTGCCCGACGCCGACATCGACATGGCCGCCGACGCGGCCGTCTCGGCGGCGTACGGCGCGGCCGGCGAGCGCTGCATGGCCATCTCCGTGGTGGTCGCGGTCGGCGACGCCGCCGACCCGCTGGTCGACGCGATCGCCGCCCGGCTGCCCAAGCTCCGCATCGGCGACGGCACCGACCCCGACTCCGAGATGGGCCCGCTGATCACGCGCGAGCACCGCGACAAGGTCGCGTCCTACGTCGGGCAGGGCGTCGAGGCCGGCGCAGTCGCGGTGGTCGACGGTCGTGAGGCCGACGTACCCAGCGACGGCTTCTTCCTCGGGACCACGCTCCTCGACCGGGTCAGCCCCGACATGACGGTCTACACCGACGAGATCTTCGGTCCCGTGCTGTGCGTGGTCCGCGAGGAGAGCTACGACGAGGCGATCGCCCTCATCAACGCCAACCAGTTCGCCAACGGCACCGCGATCTTCACCCGCGACGGCGGCGCCGCACGCCGGTTCCAGTTCGACGTCGAGGTCGGCATGGTCGGCGTCAATGTGCCGATCCCGGTGCCGGTGTCCTACTACTCGTTCGGCGGCTGGAAGGCCTCGCTGTTCGGCGACACCCACATGTACGGCCCCGAAGGCATCTCCTTCTACACCCGCGGCAAGGTCGTCACCTCGCGCTGGCCCGACCCGGCCACCTCGCAGGTCGACCTCGGCTTCCCCACCCACCGCTGAGAGGCAGCCCCCATGTCCCAGACCCCGACGTACGACGGCCCGCTGGCCGGCATCCCGACCGACGAGGCGACGGTCCGCAAGCTCGACCGCACCCACGTCTTCCACTCGTGGTCGGCCCAGGCCCTGATCGACCCGCTGCCGATCGCCAGTGCATCGGGGTCGCGCTTCACCGACTACGCGGGCAAGGAGTACCTCGACTTCTCCAGCCAGCTGGTCAACGTCAACATCGGCTACCAGCACCCCAAGCTGGTCAAGGCGATCGCCGACTACGCCCAGCAGATGACCACGATCCAGCCGTCGTTCGCGAACGACGCCCGCTCCGAGGCGGCGCGGCTGATCACCGAGGTCGCCGGGCATGACCTCAACCAGGTCTTCTTCACCAACGCCGGCGCCGAGGCCAACGAGAACGCGATCCGCCTGGCCCGCCTCCACACCGGGCGGCCGAAGGTCCTGGCGATGTACCGCAGCTACCACGGCGCCACCCACGGCGTGATCGGGCTGACCGGCGACCCCCGCCGCTGGGGCACCGAGCCGCACACGATCCCCGGCATCGTCCACTTCTGGGGTCCCTACCCCTACCGGTCCGCCTTCCACTCCGCCTCGCCGGAGGAGGAGACCAGCCGCGCCCTGCAATACCTGCGCGACACGGTCATGGTCGAGGGCGCGGGCACGATCGCCGCGATCATCCTCGAGCCGGTCGTGGGCACCAACGGCATCCTGGTCCCGCCGCCGGGCTACCTGGCCGGCGTACGCGAGATCTGCGACGAGCACGGCATCCTGCTGATCGCCGACGAGGTGATGGCCGGCTTCGGTCGCTGCGGCGAGTGGTTCGCCGTGCAGCACTGGGACGTCCGCCCCGACCTGATCACCTTCGCCAAGGGCGTGAACTCCGGCTACGTCCCGCTCGGCGGCGTGGTGATCAGCGACCCGGTCGCGGAGACCTTCCAGCAGCGGGCCTACCCCGGGGGCCTCACCTACTCCGGCCACCCGCTGGCCTGCGCGAGCGCGGTCGCCTCCATCGAGATCTTCAAGGAGGAGGGGATCATCGAGCACGCGCGCGCCCTCGGCACCGACGTGATCGGGCCCGAGCTGGCCGCGCTGGCCGAGCGCCATCCGTCGGTGGGTGAGGTCCGCGGCCTCGGCGTCTTCTGGGCCGTCGAGCTGGTCAAGGACCGCGACACGCGTGAGCCGCTCGTGCCCTACAACGCGGCGGGCGAGGCGGCGGCGCCGATGATCGCCTTCGCCGGCGCCTGCAAGGAGCGCGGGCTCTGGCCGATGACGCACTTCAACCGCACCCACGTCGTACCCCCGTGCAACATCACCGAGGACGACCTGCGCGAGGGGCTCGCCATGCTCGACGGGGCGCTCGAGGTCGCCGACCGCTACTACACCGGGAGCTGACCCGCTCGTATCACCGCCCTGCGCCGGACCTCCTCAGAGCATGCGCAGGCACGCGGGCCACCGAGCAAGGACGGGTCACCGGCCCGACCAGGGCGGGATCACCGCCCTGCGGCACGACCTGATGTTCGCGGTCGGGGTGCTCGCCGACGCCGTGCGCGGCCGGCCCTTCGCGTCCTAGCGAACCGACGGTCCGCCGCGCGTGGCAGGCCGGCCCGGTCGTGCCATCCTGACGAGGTGATCCTCGCCTGCCACACCCTGATCTACTCCGACGACGCCGTCGCGACCCGGGCGTTCTTCGCGGACGTGATGGGCTTCCCCCATGTGGACGCCGGCACGGGCGACGACGGCTGGCTGATCTTCCGGACCGGGCCCAGCGAGCTCGGCGTCCATCCGACGGGCCCCCTGCACGACGGCTCCACCACGCCGCCTCACCAGTCCGTCAGCTTCATCGTCGACGACCTGGTGTCGACCATGGCGGAGCTGCGGGCCAAGGGCGCGGAGTTCAGCTCCGGGCCCGACGACTACGGCTACGGCGTCGTGGCGATGGTCCAGGTCCCCGGTGCCGACGACGTGCAGCTCTACCAGCCGCGGCACCGGACGGCGTACGGGACCTGACCCTCAGGCCGGTCGCCCACCGAACCGCCATCGATGCACCTCGATGCCGGCGAACCGGTCGGCGGCCAGGATCTCCCTCGCATCGTCGGCAGAGGGGGCTCCCAGCAGGACGGCTGCCCCGACGACCGAGGAGCCGTCGTCGGACAGCAGCGGCCCACTCGCGATGAGCTCGTCACCGATCGGTGCAGCGGCGGCACCTGCTGCCGGCTCCGAGCTGAACCCGACGACGAGGAAGTGCTCGCCCTCATCACCGCCACGGAAGTCCCACATCGTGCGACCGAGCGAGTTGTGCCATCGCCTGAGGAGCACGTCGCGATAGGCGCCCACCTGGTAGCCCGGCTCCTCGAAGGCGAAGGCACGGGCCGTGGCGGCATCGGGGAGATCGAGGATGTGCACACTCCCGGTCAGCGTCCCGTCGCTGGTGAAGGTGGGGCCGCGCGCGACCATCGTCGCGGCGTACCGGTCCATGTACGACCAGTGCTCCTCGGCCAGCCGCTCCCGCAGCGCCATCGACCCTGGGCGATCGCGGTGGTAGCAGAAGAAGTCCATGGCTCGAGCGTCGCCGAGCATCGCGGCTCGGGCAACCGCTCGCCGCACCAGCTCACCGTCTCGAGAAGGCGCTGCCGCACCCCAGGAAGATAGTCCTTCCCGCGTGCGACGGCGCCTGCCCGAAGTCCGGGTGACCGCCCCACCGCCACCGGGGCGCAAATGACGTCGTGCCCACGGCCTCGAGGGCCGTGGGCACGAACCACGCGAACAGATGTCGCGCGCAGATGGTGGTCGGTGCAGCGTGCCCCCCCGGTCAGCTGGACCTTCCCCCCACAACTGAACCTAGAGGCTCGCGCCACCGCGGAGAACCTTCGTCTCAGGATTTCGGGCAACCTTTACCAATCTTTTGCCCAGGAGAGGGCAGTGGGGTCCCAGGCACTCTGTCCCCTCAGGGAACCTTGGACCCACCAGGCACAGGAGACGTCGCTCGCGGCGGGAGGCGCGGGACGAAACGCGGGGTCGCGGCGGCATAGGCGGCGTACTCCGGTAGCTCGGCCATGAGGTCCTGCTCCTCGAGGCGTACGCCGACCAGGATGTAGCCGAAGCCCAGCGCCGCGAAGAGCAGGTGGCCGACCGTCATCGTCGGCGTGGCCAGGAAGGCCACGAAGAAGCCGATCATCGTCGGGTGCCGCGCCAGGCGATAGGGCAGCGGCACGGCGAACGACGGCGCCGACGCGGACCGGCCGCGCAGGTACCGCGTGACCTTGGCGCAGGCCGAACATTCCGGCGTGGTCGATCGCGCCCGACATCGCCAGCGCCTACAGCCACCCCAGCGCGAAGAGCACCCAGATGACCGCGCGGGCAGCCGGCGCCGCCACCTCCCACACGACCGTCGGGATCGGTCGCCACTGCCAGAACACCAGCGCCAGCGCGGCCGACGACATCAGCACGTACGTCGACCGCTCGACGTGGCGCGAGACCAGCCGCGTCCAGCGTCGCTTGAACGCAGGGCGTGCCATCACGCTGTGCTGGAGGGCGAACACACCGAGCAGCGCCACGTCGACCACCGCTGCGACCACGGGGCTCGCCTGCGGGCCTCCGCCGTCGACCGTGCGCGGCACCACGACGTCGGCGAGGAACGCGACGCCGTAGCCGACGACCGCGAGGAACAGGAGGTAGCAGACGACGCCGTAGCCGAAGGCGATGCGGGCGCCTGCTCGCGGCCGGGCGGGGAGCCCGTGCGCCGGTTCTGTCGTGGTCATGCTCCAGCCTCGGTCGAGCGATCGCCCGATGTCAGGCGGGAAACTACCCCACTTGCCGCCCGGCGACCGATGCACTGGAGTCGTCGGGTGGAGCAGCAGCTGCGGTCGACCCGGACCGCCGACGGCGTGGAGATCGCCTACGCGACAGCGGGCCACGGGAAGCCGCTCCTCTACGTCGGCGGTTGGCTCAGCCACCTCGAGCTCAGCTGGGCCCTCCCGGCCGAGCGCGAGCTGCTCGAGAGCCTGTCGCAGGGCCGGACCCTGGTGCGCTACGACCGCCCGGGCTCTGGTCTGTCCGAGCGCGCTGCGGCTCCGGAGCCGTCCCTGGACCTCGAGCTCGCCGTCGTCGAGGCGGTGCTGGCGGCAACCGGCGTCGACCGGACCGACATCGTGGCGACCTCGCTCGGCGTCCCGCTCATGATCGCCTGGGCGGCCCGTCACCCCGACACGGTCGCCCGCCTCCTGCTGTACGGCGGGTGGGCGCGCGGGGCGGACCTCGGCGACCCGCAGGTACGCGACCACGTCGTGGCCCTCGTGGCCGGAGCGTGGGGGCTGGGCGCCGACGTCCTGACCGACATCTTCGCGCCGGATGCCTCTGCCGGGACCCGCGCCGCCCTCAGCGTCTACCAACGCGAGGCGTCCGCGCCGGAGACCGCGGCCGCGCTCCTGCGCCTGTGCTACCGGATCGACGTGACCGCGTCGCTCGGCCAGGTGCGGGCGCCCACCCTCGTCGTGCACCGCGAGGAGGACCGCGCCGCTCCCCTCGCCCAGGCGCGCCTGATCGCCGAGGCGATCCCGGGCGCACGCCTCGAGGTGCTGCCCGGGCGCTCGCACATCCCCTACGTCGGCGACTCCGCGCGGCTGGTCGGCACCATCCGGTCGTTCCTGGGGCTTCCGGACGTCCCGCCGACGTCCGCGCCGACCCTGACCAGGCGGCAGCAGGAGGTCGCCGCCCTGGTCGCGGAGGGTCTGACCAACCGCGAGATCGCAAGCCGGCTCGGGATCGAGGAGCGCTCGGCCGAGGGTCACCTCGAGCGGATCCGCCTTCGCCTCGGCGTCCGTTCCCGCGCCCAGGTCGCTGCCTGGTGGGTCGCCACGACCCCGGGGTAGCCCGTGTCCTCCCAGGTCACAGGGTCGCGGACCCCTACATTGCTCCCATGGCCGACATCCTCCTGGGCCTCCTCGCGATCATCGCCGGGGGCGCCATGCTCGTCGCAGGGCAGTTCGTGCTGCGGATCATGATCCCCATCTGGGGCTTCTTCGCCGGGTTCGCGTTCGGCGCCGGAATCGTGGCCGACCTCGCCGGCGACCGTTTCCTCGGAACGCTCCTCGGCTGGGCTCTGGGGCTCGTGTTCGCCCTGGTCTTCGCGGTCCTCGCCTACCTCTACTACTACGTCGCGATCGTGATCGCGATGGGTGCGGCCGGCTTCGCGATCGGCTCGGGCATCGTGATCGCCCTCGGCATCAGCTGGAACTGGGTCGCCGTCCTGGTCGGGCTCGCCGTCGGGATCCTGGTCGGACTGGTCTCGGTGTTCGCCAACATCCCGATGATCATGCTCGTCTTCATCGGCTCCATCGCCGGTGCCATCGGCGTGGTCGGTGGGCTGATGCTGCTGTTCGGCTCGCTCAACACCGCCGACTTCAGCAGGGGCGACTTCACCGACACGGTGTCGAACAACTTCCTGTGGTGGCTGCTGTTCGTGGTGCTCGCCATCGGCGGCATCGTCATCCAGTTCCGCCAGCGGGCCCTGATGAACCAGAGCGTTCGCGAGGTCTGGTACGCCGAGGCGGTCTGACCTCTTCCAGATGGGCGGTTGAGCGGTGACCCGCGTCGTGGAGGCCGACTACCTCGTGGTGGGCGCCGGCGCGACCGGGATGGCGTTCACCGACTCGCTGATCGACCACGCCGACGTGCGCGTGGCGATGGTCGACCGCCGGGTCGGTGTCGGCGGGCACTGGCTCGACGCCTACCCCTTCGTCCGGCTCCACCAGGCCTCCGTGTTCTACGGCGTCGCCTCGACGTTGCTCGGCGGCGGCCGCGTGCAGCGAAGCGGACCGGAGGCAGGGCTGCACGAACGCGCCACCGTCTCGGAGATCCGCGCCTACTTCGAGCAGGTCGTCCGCGACAGGTTCCTCGAGTCGGGCCGGGTGGAGCTCTTCACCAGCCACGAGTACCTCGGCGACCGACAGGTGGTCTCCCGCGTCTCGGGTGACCGGTTCGAGGTGCCGCAGCGGTGCCGGATCGTCGACGCCCGCTACCTCGCGCCGGACATCCCTGCTGACACGCCGGCGCCGTTCGAGGTCTCGGACGGAGCACGGGTGATCCCGGTCAACGACCTGCCGCGGGTGGCGGAGGCGCCCCGCGAGTACGTCGTCGTCGGCTCGGGCAAGACCGCGACCGACGCCTGCATCTGGCTGCTCGCGCGCGGCGTGGACCCCGACCGCATCTGCTGGGTCCGGCCCCGCGAGCCCTGGATGATCAACCGCGCCCTGGTGCAGCCCGATCCCGCGGTCTTCCTCGGCATGGTGGCGGACACGATGCAGGCCGCCGCCGGGGCCATCTCCCTCGACGACTTCTTCCTGGGTCTCGAGGACGCCGGCATCATGCTCCGGATCGACCGCACCCTGACCCCGACGATGGCCAGGGCTCCCACCTTGGGGGCCTGGGAGCTCGACCTGCTGCGCACCCTGGAACGCGTCGTACGACGGGGGCACCTGCGGCGCGTGGAGCCGGGCCGCCTCGTCCTCGACGAGGGCTCGGTCGCGATCTCACCGGACACCGTCGTCGTGCACTGCGCCGCCTCCGGCCTCCAGAACCCACCGCTGGTCCCGGTCTGGAGCCGCGAGGCGATCACGGTGCAGCCGATCCGAGCGGGGTCGCCGTGCTTCGCCGCAGCGTTGGTCGGGTACGTCGAGGCGACCCGCACCGACGACCAGGAGAAGAACCGGCTCTGCCCTCCGTCGCCTTACGGCAACACCCTGAGCGACTGGGCGGAGATGACAGTCCGGGGCATGCGCGCGGCGGCGTCGTTCGGCGGTGAGCCGGACATCAAGGCGTGGGCCGACGGGGTGGCCCTCAACCCGGCCCGGGTGCCGAGCGAGCTCAGCGACGACGCGGCCGTGCAGGACACCCTGGCCCGGCTACGGGCCCGGACTCCGGCCGGCCTTGCCCGCCTCGCGGAGCTGGCCGGTCTGGGTCCTCGACCGTGAGCCCACCGGGGGCTGGAGGCCGGGCTCGGCGCGGAGCGCGCGGAGCACCTGCGGGCCCAGCGAGGCGCGCGCGAACCAGAAGGCCCCCGGGGAGTAGCCCACCCGGACGTAGTCGGGCCTGAGCCGTGACGTCCAGTGGCCGACCGCCAGCTCGAGACCGTTGACGGCGACCAGGTCGGGCTGCCGAGCCCGGTTCCAGGCCACGAAGGCGTCCAGGCCGCCGGGCCAGGTGTCGTCGATCTCGGCGCCGAGGCCACCGGAGAAGAGCTGGTAGCGCGTGGGGTTGGCCCGCTTCGCCAGCACGAGGTACTGGGGTGCGTCGATCGACCAGATCCGCGCGTTCGGGACCCGGGCGAGCAAGGCCTTCGTCGCCTCCTGCTGCGCCACGAGCCGGTTGTCGTGGACGGTGAGCGAGTAGTGCACGGCCAGCGCCGTCGGGAGGACGACGGCCAGGGCAGCCACGGCGAGGGCGGCGCGACGCGGCACTCGCAGCCCGAGCTCGGCCAGGCCCGCCCCGATGCCCAGGGCAGCGAGCGGAAGGAGGGTGAAGGCGTCCTCGTAGCTGTCGAAGTCGACCTCGGTCCAGAGCAGCGAGCCGATCGTCGCCACCGCCAGCGCCGCCAGGGTGGCGGTGGCCGGGTCGCGCCGCCGCGACCCGTCGGCCACCCGAGCCACCGCGACGACGAGCACCAGCACCAGACCGGCGAGCAGCAGCCAGAGCGACGCGCCGTACCCCTCCTCCAGCCGACCCCACAGCAGACCCGCGCGCGAGGTGAAGGGCCGCCCGTGGGAGTAGCGCAGGTTCAGCAGGACGAACCCGTCGGCGAGGTCGCCCAGCGCGCCGTACGCCGCGTAGTAGGCCGCGACGATGACGACCGGGATCGCGCCTCCGAGCGCGAGCCGGGCCAGGTCGCGCAGGCGTCGCCCGGGTCCGACCAGGACGATCGCGACGACCGCGGCCGCGAGCAGCGGGAGGAACGAGATCTGCAGCGTCAGGGTGGCGAGGCTGACCGAGCTGCCGGTGAGCAACCAGCGGCGGTGGGACAACGCCCAGACCGCGCACAGGATGAACAGCACCATCGGCGTCTTCTCACGCGGGCCGGTCGTCGCCAGGTCGATGAACCCCTGGAAGCTGAGCATCGTCGCCGCCGCCGCGAGACCGGCCGCACGCGAGCTGAAGACCTGCCGGCCGACCACGTAGGTGAGCACGACCGAAGCGACCGCCAGCACCAGGTACCAGGCCCGCATCCCCACGACCTCGTCCCCGCCGACGAGGCGGGCCGCCACGATGCCGGGCACCGGCAGCAGGTGGGCCAGCGGCCCGGCCCGGTTGACGATCCCGACGTAGGGAGGCTGCCCGGCCAGCACCTGCCGGGCGCCGTAGGCGTAGACCCCGAGGTCGCGGCTGAACAGTCCCCGGAACCCGTGCGGCAGGTAGGTGCCGAGGGCGACGGCCGCGACCACCACGACCCACGGGTCGAAGCGTCTCCGGGCGGCCGCCTGCACCCGACCATCCTTCCCGACCCCGGGGCGCGCGCAGCGAAACCGGGGCCTCAGAGCTGCTGGGCGAGTCCCACCACGTGACCCTGCGGATCGGCGATCAGCGCGAACCTCACACCCGGCACCTCGACCGGCTCCTGCACGACCCGGCCCCCCAGCCGGGTCGTGTCGGCGATGCTCGTCGCCATGTCGTCGACGCCGACGAAGAACGTGACCAGGTCGTCGTCCCCCTGCAGCGGGCTGATGGCGGTGTAGAGCGCGTCCGGGACCCCGGTCTCGACGAAGGTGTAGCCCGGGAAGGCCCCCTCGGCGGGGTAGGTCCAGCCGAACAGCCCCCCGAAGAAGGCGCGGGTGGCGTCCGGGTCGCTGGAGCGGATCTCGGCATGTACGACGGGGTGGCTCATGGGGGGCCTCCTGACTCCGTGGCCACCCGGGGCGGGCCGGCCTCTGCTCCCATGACGGACGAGCACCGGCGAAATCGACCTCACCCGGCCGACCTGCGCCAGCCCGCCACGAACATCCCGGCCCCGACGACGGCGACGATCGGCCCGATGACGGCCCACAGGGTCTTGCCGCTCATGCCGGAGCCACCCAGGACGTCGATGCCCTGGAGGAACCAGACCGCCCCGACCACGACGAGCAGGGCACCGAGGCCCATCAGCAGCGCACGACTCACCTCACGCACGCTACCCCGGCCCTCGACAGCCGGGCCGGCCCGACGCGAGACTCCCCGCATGAGTGCCGACGAGATCGACGCCTACCTCGCCACGGTGGACGAGCCGAAGCGGAGCACCCTGGAGGCGCTGCGGCGCTCGATCCTGGCCGTGGCGCCGGACGCCGAGCAGTGCATCTCCTACGGGATGCCGGCGTTCCGGGTGGACGGCAAGGTGGTGGCCGGCTTCGCAGCCTTCCGCCACCACCTCGCCTACCTCCCCCACAGTGGTGCAGTGCTGGGCGACCTCGGTGACGACCTCGCGGCGTACGAGAGGACGGGGGGGTCGCTGCACTTCGCTGTCGACGAGCCGCTGCCCGACGACCTGGTACGACGTCTGGTCGAGGCGAAGCTGGCCCGGCTGAACGGCTGACGCCGGGCTTCCCGCATGATCAGTGGACCAGACGCAGGGTGCCGACGACCCGCACGGGACGACGCTCCGTCTCCGTGCTGTCTCCGTGCTCTGAACCGTGCTCCGGCCCCTTGCTCCGGCCCCTTGCTCCGGCCCCTTGCTCTGGCCCCTTGCTCCGGCCCGGGGTCAGGACTCGTCCTGCGCCTCCTTGGCGGCGGCCTTGATGTCCTCGGCCTCGACCTTGTCGATCGCGGACTCGACGATGTGGTCGGCCCGGTCGAGCGCCTGGCGGATCTTCACCGCACCGGGGTCCGAGACGAGTGCCAGCAGCCCCGAGTGGCCCGGCTCGATCGCGTCCTGGAGGGACTCGGCCAGCTCGCTCTGGTGGTGGCGCTGCCGCAGCTTGCCCACCGCGGCGCCGCCGGCGCCGAGGACGGCAGCGCTGCCGAGGATCGAGGGCGGGAAGATCACGCCGAGCGCGATACCGCCGACGACGCCCCACTTCAGACCTGACTTGGTGCTGTGGTCCGTGGCCTTCTGGACCTCGAGCTCGCCCTCGGCGGACCGCTTCACCACGATCACGCCCTCGATCTCGACGGTGCGTCCGTCCTCGACCTCCTTGAGGGCCTCGTAGGCCTCCCACGCCGTGTCGGTGTCGCTGAAGTCCGCGACCATCAGCGTGTAGGCGCCGTCGGACACTGCGGCTGCGGTCACTTCGGTCTCCGAAGCGGTGTCGACGGGCTGGTCCTGCTCTGGCATGACTGCTCTCCGATCTGCTGTGAGGCGTGTGCGGACGGTGCTTCGTCCGGCCTCGAGTCTCGGCCGGTCGACACGTCGGGGCATCACCCGGGGCGGGTGGCTTCTGACGTCCGTCGCCGCGGGGACCTTCGTCTCTACGTGACACCGATGCGGCGAGGGAGCCTGGAGGGCGGAGCGAGAGAGGGGAGACGTCATGAGCATCCCTACCGCCGGCGATCCGATCGTGGTCGGGGTCGACGGGTCACCCGAGAGCCGGAAGGCCCTGCGCTGGGCAGCCCACCTGGGGCAGCTCCTCGGGGCCCCGATCAACGTGGTGAGCGCGTGGCAGTACCCCACCACCTACGGGTACGCCGCCCCCCTGCCCGACTGGAGTCCCCACGAGAACATGCGCGGCGTCCAGGCCGAGGTGATCACCGGGGTCTTCGGCGAGGAGGACCCGCCCGGCGTCGCGCGCATCCTGCAGAGCGGCGGGGCCGCCCACGTCCTGCTCGAGGCCAGCGAGACCGCGCTCATGCTCGTCGTCGGCAGCCGGGGCCACGGCGGGTTCGCCGGTCTCCTGCTCGGATCGGTGAGCGCCACCGTCGCCGAGCACGCGTCCTGCCCGGTCCTGATCGTGCACGGCGACCGACCCCCGCCGAGGCCTCCCGACGAGTCGTGACCGAGCCGGATCTCGTACCGAACGCACGATCTGGGCCACGAGGATCTACACTGGTCGCATCGGCACCGGCGGGTGACGGCTGATCCGGGCCTCACTCGCGCCGGGTGTCAGCGCCGTCTGGCGCGACACAGCCGAGGCAATCGACACCGGAGGGCACGGAGTCGGCTGCGAGATCTGGACCCGTCGTACGACGCCAGGTCGCCGCGGCGGGCCAGTCACCCTCCGCGTCGGAGTACGCATCAGGAAGAGGGCTGGTTGGCCACACAGCGTCGACGCCGGTCGGGGGACACCCGGTCGGGTCAGCGACCCCGAACCCAGGGGCGCGCGAACGGGCGTGCTCGCGGACGGGACAACGAAGGCATCATCCCGGTGCTGGCGATGGCCGTCCGCGAGGTGGAGCGCGCGGTCGCGGGCCGGCAGCTGACGTCGGGTCAGCGGGCGAGGTTCCAGGCCTCCGCGCTCCTGGCGCGCGCCGAGCGGGCCCACGTCCGCGCCGACGAGTCACTGACTCCGGTGCAGCGCGACACCCAGCTCAAGCGGCTCGAGGGCCTGGCCACGATCCTCGCCCAGATCGCGACCCGTGAGCCCTCGCTCTTCGCGCTCCTCCAGGAGGACGCCGAGGTCTCCGACGCCACGCGTCGCCTCGAGCGGGAGATGCAGCTCCAGGCCGGTCTCGAGCCGGAGCCCGAGCCGGAGCGGTCGGCCACGCCGTTCTCCGGTGCCACGCGCGAGCGCACCGCCCTGCCCCAGTCGGTCGTCCAGGCCCAGCTGGCCAACCCGTTCCTGGTGCCCGACTTCAGTCAGGCCGCACCGCGCGTGCAGGGCCGGTTGGCCGGGTGGGAGCTGATCGAGCCCTTGCTCAACTCCTTCGAGCAGGCCGCGGCCGGCGCCCCCGCGAGCATGGAGCTGCCCGAGCCCCGGCCGATGCTGCTGCCGCCCGGCGTCGACCTGATGTCGCACCAGGCGAAGCTCCTCGCCGCGGCCGCCGAGGGACACCGCACCTACCTCCTCGCCGACGAGCCCGGGCTCGGCAAGACCGCGCAGGCGCTCCTCGCCGCGCAGGTCGCCGGCGCCTACCCGCTGCTGTGCATCGTGCCCAACGTCGTGAAGACCAACTGGGCGCGCGAGGCCGCGATGTGGACGCCGCAGCGCTCGGTCACCGTCGTGCACGGCGACGGCCTCGACGTCGACGGCTTCGCCGACATCGTGGTCGTCAACTACGAGGTGCTCGACCGGCACGTCGGGTGGATGGGCGAGCATGGCTTCCGCGGTCTGGTCGTCGACGAGGCGCACTACATCAAGAACAAGAAGTCCCAGCGCTCGCAGAACGTCCTCGAGGTCTCCGACCGGATCCGGCAGCGCGTCGCACGTCCGCTGATGATGGCGCTGACCGGCACCCCACTGATCAACGACATCGACGACTTCCGCGCGATCTGGCAGATGCTCGGCTGGATCGAGGAGAAGAAGCCCGGCAACGTGCTGATGGCTGCCCTCGAGGAGACCGGCTTCAACCCCGCCGACCACGCGTTCTATCCCGCCGCGCGCCAGGCGGTCGTCGACATGGGGATCGTCCGGCGCCGCAAGGTCGACGTGGCCGCCGACATCCCGGCCCGCCGGATCGCCGACCTGCCCGTCGAGCTCGAGGGCGCCATGGGCCGCTCGATCCGCGACGCGGAGCGTCAGCTCGCCCAGCGGCTGGTGTCCCGCTACCAGGCCGCGCTCGAGCACCGTCGTGCCGGTGCGTCCGTGCTCGACGCCGACGGCATCGACCACGAGCTCGTCCACCGCGTGGCCGAGCGCGAGGTCGCCGAGGGCTCGGAGTCCAACACCAGCGGGGACAACGTCTTCACCATGGTCCGCAAGATCGGTCAGGCGAAGGCCGAGCTGGCGGCCGACTACGCGGTCCAGCTGGCCCGCAGCGCCGGCAAGGTCGTGTTCTTCGCCAAGCACCTCGACGTGATGGACACCGCCGAGGAGCTCTTCGCCCGCCGAGGCGTCGGGTCGACCTCGATCCGCGGCGACCAGACGCGCATCGCGCGCGACAAGGCGATCGACTCCTTCGTCAACGACCCCGAGGTCCACGTCATCGTCTGCTCGCTCACCGCGGCCGGCGTCGGCATCAACCTCCAGGTCTCCTCCAACGTCGTGCTGGCCGAGCTCTCGTGGACCAACGCCGAGCAGACCCAGGCGATCGACCGGGTCCACCGGATCGGCCAGACCGAGCCGGTCACCGCGTGGCGGATCATCGCGGCGCAGACCATCGACGCCAAGATCGCCGAGCTCATCGACGCCAAGGCCGGACTGGCCGCGCGGGCGCTCGACGGGGCCGGCGAGGCCGATGCGTCCGGGACCGTCGACGTACAGGTGGAGACGCTGGCTGCGATCCTCACCGAGGCGCTGCTCGACACCGCCTCGGAGGCGTGACCCTTCGCGTCAGCGGCGGCCGGAGCTGAACGCAGCAGCGCTGTGGCTGCCGCCCGACGTCGCCCGCGTCGTGGAGCCGCGGCGCCGGTTCCCCGATGACGACTTCTGGCCCGACTGCTGGCCCGACTGCTTGCCCGACTGCTGGCCCGACTTCCGGCCCGACGTCTGACTCGACTGCTGGCCGCGGCGACGGCGGTTGCGTCCCCCGCCACCGGAGCCCTGCCTGGCAGGGCGGTCGACGACGACCTCGCCCGAGCTCGGCTCGGTGAGCACCCGCGTGCCCGGCGCCAGCTCGACGAGGACGGGGTGCGACGAGCCCTGGATCCGGGTGGTGGTCGGTGAGATGCCTGCCGCCCTGGTCAGGTCGCGTACGTCGCGGACCTGGTCGGAGGTCATCAAGGTGACGACGGTGCCGGCGCTGCCGGCGCGGGCGGTACGGCCCGAGCGATGCTGGTAGGCCTTGTGCTCGGCCGGCGGGTCGGCGTGCACGACCAGCGCGACGTCGTCGACGTGGATGCCGCGTGCCGCGATGTCGGTGGCCACCAGAGCGGCCGCCTTGCCCGAGTGGAAGGCGTCGAGGTTGCGGGTGCGCGCGCCCTGCCCCAGGTTGCCGTGCAGCTCGACGGCCGAGACGCCGCTGCGGTTGAGCTGGCGGGCCAGCGCCTTCGCGCCGTACTTGGTGCGGGTGAAGACGATCGTCCGCCCCGGGGCGCTGGTGAGGTCGACGAGCACCGGGAGGCGGTGCTCACGGTCGACGTGCAGCACGTGGTGGGTCATCTCGGCGACCGGCGACTGCGCCGAGTCGGCCTGGTGGGTCACCGGCTGGTTCAGGAACTCGCGGACCAGACCGTCGACCGCCTTGTCGAGCGTGGCGGAGAACAACAGGCGCTGGCTGCGCGGCGGCGTACGACGCAGGAGCCGGCGGACGCCGGGCAGGAAGCCGAGGTCGGCCATGTGGTCGGCCTCGTCGAGCACGGTCACCTCGACGTCGTCGAGGGTGCAGGCCCCCTGGCCGATCAGGTCCTCGAGCCGCCCGGGGCAGGCGACGAGGATGTCGACCCCGCGCCGCAGCGCGCTGACCTGGGGGCCCTGGCCCACGCCGCCGAAGACGGTGCGGGTGCTGAGACCGGCTACCGCCGCGAGCGGAGCCAGGGCAGCGTCGATCTGGCCGACGAGCTCACGCGTCGGGGCCAGGATCAGAGCTCGTGGCGAGCGCGCGCGAGCCGGCCCGCCGTTGGACAGACGAGCGACCAGCGGCAGCAGGAAGGCGTAGGTCTTGCCCGAGCCGGTGCGGCCACGGCCGAGCACGTCGCGCCCGGCGAGGGAGTCGGGCAGGGTCGCCGACTGGATGGGAGTGGGGGTCTCGATGTCCTGGCGAGCCAGGACGGTGGACAGGCGTGCAGGCACGCCGAGGTCTGTGAAGGTGGTCAAGGGAAGCGCTATCTGTGCTGTGTCTCGCCGACAAGCCGTTCCGAAGGCTTCGGGCGGCTTCACCACGGAGCAGCGGTCAGCTGCTACGACGTGGCGGACAACTCGCGACGAGAGCTCGACGAATTGATGGCTCCAGCCTAGCGGGAGATGCGCCGGATCCCGGCATCACGGCGACACGCCGCTCCCCCTAGGCTCGGCTCGTGACCGCCCTGCAGATCGTGCTGAGCGTCCTGGCGGCCGTGATCGCGATGTGGCTGGTGGTGCTGATCGTGCGCGACCGGCTGCCGGACGACTACCTGTTCGGTGCGCTGGCCCTGCTCGAGGTCGGGCTCCTCGGCCAGCTCGTGGTCGGCCTCGTGCAGGTCTTCGGCGACACCGGCGCGCTCAACGTGGCGGCCTACGTCGGCTACCTGATCGGCCTGGTCCTGGTGCTGCCGATCGCCTTCGTCTGGTCGATGGGCGAGCGCACCCGCTCCGGCACCGCGGTGCTCCTGGTCGGCGTGATCGTCGTACCGGTGCTGTTCCTGCGGCTCCACCAGCTGTGGAGCACGCGATGACGGCGTCGACGCGCAGCGGCTTCGGGCGGGTCCTGGTGTTCGTCTACGGACTCTTCGCCGTGGCCGCGACCGCCCGCGCGCTGGTCCAGCTGGCCACGCACGCCTCGAAGGCGCCGACCGCCTACTCGTTCTCACTGTTCTCCGGCATCGTCTACATCGTCGCCACCTGGGCGCTGGCCACCGACCGCCGCCGCGTCGCCGTGGTGACGATCGGGATCGAGCTCACCGGCGTGCTGGTGATCGGCACCCTGAGCCGGCCGTCCGACCTCGACAAGGCCAGCGTGTGGTCGACCTACGGCAACGGCTACGGCTACGTGCCCCTGGTGCTGCCGTTCGTCGGGCTGTGGTGGCTGTGGCGGGTGGGCCGGCGCTGACGGGTCAGAGGACCTTGGTGCCGTACATCTCGCCGAGGGGGTCGGCGAGCAGCTCGAGCCGGGCGCCGTCGGGATCGCGGAAGTAGATCGACTTCTCGCTCTCGACGAGGTACTCCACCCCGGCTGCGTCGAGCTTGCCGCGCAGGTGGTCCCACCGCTCCTGGGTCACTGAGATCGCGAGGTGGTGCAGCCCGCCCAGCACCTCGGCGTACGGCCCGAGGTCGAGGCCGGGCAGGTCGAAGAACGCCAGCAGGTTGCCGTGGCCGATGTCGAAGAAGAAGTGGTTGGAGCCGGCGTAGTCACGGTTCTCGAAGATCTCGGTGAGCGGGAACTCCAGCATGCCCTGGTAGAAGTCGATGGTGGCCCGCACGTCGGAGCAGATGAGCGCGAAGTGGTGCAGCCCGCGCGCACTGCTCTCCGGTCGCTCGGCCGCGTCCCTCAGGTGGTCGGCCTTGATCCGCTCGCGCTCGGCGTTGATCGCCGCCAGGTCGATCGTCATCGTTGCTCCCCTCGCTCGGGCCTATCCTGCCCTGTCGAGGTGCCAGGATGCGACGGTGAGCTCAGGACCGGCCCAGGACGAGGTACGACGACTGCTCGGGTCGATCGAGGAGGTGGACCCGCAGATCCGGTCGGTCAACGCGGTCAACTCCCATGCCCTCGCCGAGGCGGAGGTGCTCGACCGCGAGATGGCGCAGGGCCGACAGCGCTCGCCTCTGCACGGGCAGGCGATCCTGGTGAAGGACAACATCGACACGGCCGGGCTGGCCTCGACGGCCGGCTCGCTGGCGCTGGCCGACGTGCCCCCTCGACTGGACGCTCCTCTGGTACGACGCCTCCGCGACGCGGGCATGGTCGTGCTCGGCAAGACGAACCTCAGCGAGTGGGCCAACATCCGCGACCACCACTCGACCTCCGGCTGGAGCGCCCACGGTGGCCTGACCCGCAACCCCTACGGGCTCAACCGCACGGCCTGGGGCTCGAGCTCCGGCAGCGGTGCGGCTGTGGCGGCGCGGCTCGCGCCGTTCGCGATCGGCACCGAGACCAACGGCTCGATCACGGCTCCGGCCGCTGCGTGCGGGGTGGTCGGGCTCAAGCCGACAGTGGGTCGGGTCCCGACGCAGGGCGTCGTCCCGATCTCCTGGACCCAGGACTCCCCGGGGCCGATGGCGCTGACCGTCGCCGACACGGCCGCGCTGCTCGACGTCCTGGCCGGCACCGAGACCACCGCCGACCTCGAGCGAGGGGTCCGCGGACGCAAGATCGGCGTCCCGCGCGATGTCTGGGGGTTCAGCCCTGCGGCCGACGACGCGGCGGAGCGAGCGCTCGACCTGCTGTCCGCGGCCGGCGCCGAGATCGTCGACGGGATCACCCTGCCGGCGCTGAAGGGTCTCGACGAGCAGCACGAGCTGACCCTCATGCTGGTGGAGCTCAAGGTGTCCCTCTCGAAGTACCTCCACACCCGTGACAGCGAGGTCCTCGACCTCCACGACGTGATCGCCTTCAACCGCGCCCATGCCGATGCGGAGCAGCCGTGGTTCGGCCAGAGCCTGCTGGAGCAGGCCGCGGAGACCGAGGGCGTCGCCTCGCCGGCGTACCTCGAGGCCGTCGACGCCTGCGCGGCGGCCGGGATCGCCGAGCTCGACCGCGTTCTCGGCGTGCATGACCTCGACGCGCTGATCGCGCCGGCGATCGCCCCTGCCACCCCGATCGACCTGGTGAACGGCGACGCCTACACCGGCGGCTCCTGCGACTCCAGCGCCCTGGCGGGGGCGCCGATCCTGACCGTCCCGGTCGAGCTGGTCCACGGCCTGCCGGTCGCGGTCAGCCTGTGGGGAGAACGCGGCAGCGAAGCGACGCTGCTCCAGCTCGGCCACGCGCTCGAGTCCGGCCGGGACGCCTCCACGGGTCCTCTCCCCGAGCCCACCTTCCCCGCCTGGGTGTGAGGGACGAGGTGGGCTCCCTGACCGAGGAGCAGCAGGAGAGGTGGCGGCTGAACCTGTTCGGTGGACCTCGGACCGGGCGGCGTCAGCCGAGCTGCGGCTCCCGGCCGAGGCGTTCGTCCGGCTCGTCCACGGACGGCTCGACGCAGACCACACCCCCGGCGACGTCGGCATCCAGGGTGTCGAGCTCGACCTGCTGCCTCGGACCTTCCCCGGCATCTGAGCCACGCGACGGCGGGTGGAGCAGCGCCTCGGCGTAGGGCCGGGCCTGCGGGTCGCTGAACCAGCTCGAGTGCAGGTGGGTCAGCGGCGGTGCCGGGTCCTCGTCCTCCCACAGCACGGGAGGGTCGAGCAGCCGGTGGTCGACCCCGCCCCCGCTGGGCGCCTTCACCCAGCCGCCGATGTAGTCGGTCTCGCGGACCAGGTTGGTCCAGCGCCCGTCGAGCCCGGCCTCGAGCGCGGCGATCTGGTCGGGCCCGAAGTGCGACGGGAAGGTCCGGCCGTAGAGACGCCGCACCGGGGATGCGAGGGTCAGCAGCCGCACGTGCCGGCGCACCTCGGGCGGCAGCTGGCAGACCACCGCGGTCGCGATCGGGCAGCCCTGGCTGTAGCCGACGAGCAGCACGTCGGTGTGCCGCTCGCGGTAGGTCGGTGCGGTGCCGGCGTCGTACTGCTCGGCGTGGTCGAGGGCCTGCGCCGGGTCGTAGGGCTCGAGGTCGTCGCCGACGATGCGGCGGATCCGGGTCACGACCTCGGGCACCGAGCGTTCGGCGTACGACGGCGGGCCGAGCGGGTGACAGGCTCGCGGCCAGAAGGTGATGACGTCCCAGAGGAAGCCGACCCGCTTGCGGGCGGCGGGGTCGGTGACCGCCGACCGGAGGTAGGCCAGGAACCCGATGGTCGCCGCGGTGGCGAGGTAGGCACCAGCGTTGGCGAGCCACTTCAGGTGCGGGTTGCCGACCGGGTGCAGCTGGAGGAACGCCTGGTAGCCCAGCAGCACCAGGAACGTCGGGGCGACCACGCAGAACAGCGCCCAGCCCGAGGAGTCGGTGAGCCGCGAGGTCGCGATGGTGCGCGAGACCGTGTGGGCGGCCTCGGTGTCGATCCGCGTGGTGCCGTCGGGACCGACCGGGCCCCGCCCGGCGTAGAGCCGGCCGACCTCGTCCTTCCGCACCCGCCGGGCCTGGAGGTTGCGGACGACGAAGACCAGCACCAGCGCCGTCACCCCGGCCGAGATGACGGCGACGAGGAAGGCGAGGCCGCCGGAGTAGGCCGTGCTGGGCAGGTAGAGAGCGTCGGGGCTCCTGGTCGGCACGGGCACCGTCGCCAGGGTCGGCCGGGCGATCATCTGGGCCACGGAGTTGAGCAGGCTGGCGGTGAAGATCGTCGAGATCAGGGTGGCCAGCAAGGTCATCACCGCGCTACCCAGACCTCGCACGAACACGTCGCGCTGCAGCCACGGCGCGTGCGCGAGCACGACCAGCGCGACGGCGCCGGCCAGCAGCAGGCCGGTGAAGAACAGGACGAGCTGCACGCGGCCGTCGTAGGGCAGAGCGGTGGCGTAGGTCGCGTCGGGCTGCCACCAGACCCGGGCCAGCGAGATCACCACGGTGAAGGCGAGGACGACGCGCGAGCCGACCACCACGCTCCGGTCGAACCTCGGGACGCTGCTGGCCCCGGGGCGCTTCGCGTCGCGGTCGGTCCAGGCCGACAGGGTCAGCACGACCGCCACGACGCCGACGACGATCGCGACCGCCCAGACGACGGGTCGCACCCAGGCCAGGGTGGCCGAGCGCGGCAGGCCCTGGATCATCAGCACAGTCGCCGAGGCCGCGAGCAGGTGCACCGCGCGCTGCCGGGTCACCGGCAGGGCGCCGCACCACAGCATCCGGTCGGACAGCGGCCAGATGTCGAGGTCGGGCGCTCCGGCGCCGGAGCTGCGGTCCTCGTAGTCGCCCTGGGTGCGGTGGCTGAGCCACCAGAGCACGCCGATCACCGCGAAGACGCCAAGCGACATCAGCGCCATCCGAGTCCCGAGCTGCCAGTTCTCGAAGCCGCCGGTCCAGGCCCAGAGCAGGTCTCGCTCGGCAGCCTGCCAGGCCACGAGGTCGAGGGTGAGGTAGCAGGTGGTGGCGACCAGGGCGACGGTGAGCAGCAGGCTCTGCAGCCGCAACAGGGCCCGGGCCGTCGCGCGGACCGCGCTCGGGCCGACCGCGGGCAGCGCCCAGTGGGCGACGTTGAGGAGTCCGAACGGCAGGAGCAGCAGCCAGAGGGCGGTCCACCAGGCGGTGTCGAGGTGTCCCCAGCAGTAGGCCTCCTGGAGCGGGCGACCACGCGCCGTACCACCGGGGAACCAGGCGCGGTAGAAGCCGGCACGGGCGTCACCTGCCACCTGGAGCGTGGCGGGTGACTCGAGGTTGACCTCGGGCGGCGCGCCGCCGACCCCGTGGATGCGCAGCTCGAGGGTGCGCGGCTCCGTGGTGCCGGCGGGCTGCCAGACGACCTCGTCGCGCGCGATCGCCGTACGCAGGTTGGTCAGGTCGGCGCCGCTGTAGCCGAACGTCGACCCGAGGCCGAGGGCGGGACCTCGGAGATCGGACCCGCCGGATGTCGTGTGGTTCATGCCGGGCTCCTTGCCGCCGGAGGGCGGCCCGATCCGGACATCGTCTCGCCGCGGGCGGCCCTTGGGAACAGGAGAGCGTCGTCACGTTGGTGATACTCCGGGGACGGCGCCCGGGTGGTCTGGCTACGCTTTCGCCGACCGAGGGGGTGGGGATGCCCGTCGAGATCGACGTCCTGGGGGCGTTGCGCGTACGGCGAGCCGGCCGCGAGCTGCCGCTGGGCGGACGCCGCGAACGCACCGTCCTCGCCGCCCTCGCCGTGGCCGCCGGCCGGCAGGTCAGCGACGAGCGCCTGGTCGACGAGGTCTGGGGCGACGACCCGCCAGCGAGTGCGATCGGCAGCCTCCAGGTCGCCGTCTCCCGGCTCCGCAAGCTCCTCGGGGACGACGCAGTGCTCCGGCGCGAGGCAGCGGGCTACGTCCTCGAGGGCGTCGCCCTCGACGCCGATGCGCTCTCGGCAGCCGCGGCTCGGCTCGACGGCGGAGCGCACGAGGTGCTCGCCACGACCGAAGCAGCGCTGGCGCTGTGGCGCGGAGTGCCCTACGCCGACCTGCTCGCGGCACCCACCCTGCGCGCCGAGGCCACGCGGCTCGACGAGGACCGGCTTCCGGCTGCTCGAGGCGCGGGCGCACGCGTTCCTCGATCTCGGTCGGCCCGACGACGCCCGCGCCGTGCTCGCCGGGGAGGTCGAGCAGCACCCGTTCCGCGAGCGGATGTGGTCGTTGCTGGCCCTCGCGCTCTATCGCTGTGACCGTCAGTCGGAGTCACTCGAGACGTTGCGCCGGCTCCGCGACCACCTCGTCGAGGAGCTCGGGCTCGACCCATCTCCCGCCGTACGCCGGCTCGAGGCGCAGGTGCTCGCCCAGGACGCCGACCTCGCCGGCCCGAGGCCGGAACCGCACGACGTCCTGGCCCCCCGGCAGACGGTGGTCGGGAGACCCGAGGCGCTGGCCGCCCTCGACGACGCCCTCGACGACCTGACCGCGCGGCGGCACGGCGGCGTCGTCCTGATCACCGGCGACGCGGGGATCGGGAAGAGCCTGCTGGCCGCAGAGCTGGTCCGACGCGCGGAGTCGCGGGGAGTCCTGGTGCTGCAGGGGCGCTGCCACGAGGCCGATCTCGCCCCGGCGTACTGGCCCTGGCTCCCGGTGGTCAGGGCGCTCGCCACGGGTGCCGACCACCCGCCCGAGATCGCCGCACTGCTCGGCGAGTCCGCCCGGGTGATCGGTCAGGACTCCGATGGCGCCAGCGCGGCGACCGCGTCGACGCTGCGGACGTTCGCCGCCGTGGCGCAGCTGTTGGCTGCGGCGGGGCAGCCGCTGGTGGTCGCGCTCGAGGACCTGCACTGGGCCGATCACACCTCGCTGCAGCTGCTCAGCCATGTCGCCGCAGAGCTCGCCGGTCACCCGGTCCTGCTGGTGGCGACGGTGCGGACCGTCGACCCGCGCAGCCACCCCGAGCTCGGCAAGGCCCTGGCCGACCTGTCGCGGCTGCAGGTACGCCGGATCCAGGTGCGGCCGCTCGACGACCACGGCGTCGCGGCGTTGCTCGACGGGGTCCTCGACGCACCCGGTCCCGAGCTGATCGACGTGCTCACCCGCCGCAGCGACGGCAACCCGTTCTTCGCCCTCGAGATGGCGCGGCTGCTCGCCGCCGGCGGGAGAGTCACCGCCGCGGACGCCCAGCGCCTCGACGTACCGGCCGGGATCGCCGACGTGCTCCGGCTCCGTGTGCTGGCGCTGCCTGAGCGCACCCAGCGCTCCCTGGCGGTGGCTTCGGTGATCGGGCGCGACTTCGACGCCGCGCTGCTCCAGACCGCCGGCGACGGCGTGGTCCTCGACGACCTCGACGACGCCGTCCGGTCCGGGCTCGTCGAGGAGGCGGGGGAGCCCGGCGCGTTCCGCTTCGTCCACGCGCTGACCAGCGAGACCGTGTACGCCGACCTGTCCGCGGCCGAACGCGCCCGGCGGCACGCGGCCGTCGGCCGGGCCCTGGTGCCGCGGTTGGCCCAGGACCCCGATCTGCTGGCCGCCGTCGCCGAGCACCACGCCCTGGCGGCGGCGTACCTGCCCGACCTGCTCGACGAAGCCGTCGACTACGGCAGCCGGGCCGCGGCCGCGGCCGAGGCGCGCAACGCGTTCACCGAGGCCCTCGCGCTCTGGACGCGCACCGAGGAGCTCGACCGGCGCTCGCCCCGTCCCGACCCCGAACGACGCCATCGCCTGCTGATCGCGCTGGCGCTCGCCCGCCAGCGGCTCGGCGACATCCGCGGCATGACGACCACCCTCGGTGAGGCGATCCGGCTCGCTCGGGCGCGGGGTGACCGCAGACGGATGGCCGAGGCGGCGATGAGCTTCCGCAGCTCGTGGGTGTGGCACTGGCGCGAGATGGGCGACGACGACCCGTGGGCGATCGGGGTGCTGGAGGAGTGTCTCGAGCACCTCACGGACCCACGGATCCAGGCCCGGCTGTGGAGCAACCTGGCGCTCGAGCACTATGTCGCCTGGGGCTACGAGGAGGCCGACGGGTGCGGCGTACGGTCGATCGAGCTGGCCCGCGAGAGCGGCGACCCCGAGGTCCTGCGCGACTGTCTGGCGTCGCGCGAGGTCGCCCTCTGGACCCCTGGGAGGGCGCCGGAGCGTGAGGCCTGTGCCCGCGAGTCGCTGACGCTCGACCTCCCGCTCGAGTACGAGCTGGCGGCCCACTTCCAGCTCGGCACGGCGCTGCACAACCAAGGGGAGTACGCCGCCGCGGACGCCGTCATGCAGCGCGCGTTCGGGGTGGCCGACCGGCTCGGCTACACCGGCTGCGACGTCCCGCTCGGCTGGTGGCGCTGGCTGCGCGCTCTGGCATCCCGATGGTGCCGGAGCTCGCGGCCGCCATCCCGCACGGCCTCGCGGCCGTCGAAGGGGCGGTGGCGCACCTGGCCTCAGGGCACCGGATGCCGAACTTCGTGCCGCTCGGTGGCGCCGACGCCGCAGGCTACGACGCCGCCCGGCTGGCCCGGCTGCGGGCGATCCAGGCGGCGCGTGACCCGCTGGGCGTCATCCGCAGCAACAAGCCGGTGCTCCCATGAGCTCGACGGTGGACCTCGACCACACGATCGTCCACGTGGGCGACAGGTGGGCGGCGGCCGAGCACCTCGTGGAGGTGCTCGGCCTGCCGGAGGCGTCGTCGTACGGCCCGTTCGCCGTGGTGCGGCTCTCGAACGGGGTCGCGCTGTGCCTGGCCGACTCCCTCGGGCCGGCGCAGGGGGTGCACCTGGCCTTCCTGGTCACGCCGGAGGACTTCGAGGCCGTCCGAGGCCGGCTCGCCGTGCGCGGGATCCCGACGTGGGCCGATCCCTTCCACGGCGAGCCGGGTGTCGACGAGGAGCGCGACGAGGGTGGGCGTGGGCTGTACTGGGACGACCCCGACGGGAACACCCTCGAGATCCTCACCGTCCCCGACGGCGGTTGGCCGGCGGACCACCACCGACGTCGGTCCCCGCACTGACCGGAGACCCAGGTCGTCGCCGGGCAGCAGCCGCCGCGGTCAGGCGGCGAGGGCGGACTCGGCGGCGGCCCGGCGGCTCTCCTGGATCATCCGCGCCTGGAGGGCGCGGCGGACCTTCGGGCCACCGGTGGCCATCTGGTAGAGCCGCTGGAGCTGGGTGGGCAGGTTGCGCATGGTGGTCGAGTCGAGCCAGCCGTTGGGCAGCGAGAGCCGGACCACCTTGTGCCAGGCGGAGTAGACCTGCTGCGGCAGCGGGCGGGCGCAGTAGTCGAGCTCGTAGCGCTCGAAGAGGGCCTGCACCCGGGGCGCGATCTCGCCGTAGCGGTTGGACGGCAGGTCGGGGAACAGGTGGTGCTCGATCTGGTGGGACAGGTTCCCGGTCATGATGTGCATCAGCTTGGAGCCGGAGATGTTGGCCGAGCCGAGCATCTGGCGCACGTACCACTCCGCCTTGGTCTCGCCGTCGATCGAGCGCTTCTCGAAGGTCTGGACGCCCTCGGGGAAGTGGCCGCACATGATCACCGAGTGCGACCACAGGTTGCGCACGGTGTTGGCGGTGTAGTTGGCGAGGATCGTGGTGAAGAAGGAGCCGGTCACGGCCGACGCCGCCGGGTGGACGACGTAGTCCTTGGTGACCTGCTTGCGGATCTTGTTCAGCACGGCCTTGCCCTCGCGGCGGAACTTCTCGGACTTCTGCTTGCCGCGCTTGAGGTGGCCCCGGAGCTCGAGGTCGTAGGCGGCGATGCCGTACTCGAAGAAGCAGGCGTTGACGAAGTTCCACAGCGGCTGCCCGAGGTGCATCGGGTGCCACGGCTGGTCCTCGTCGACGCGCATGATGCCGTAGCCGAGGTCGTTGTCCTTGCCGATCACGTTGGTGAAGTTGTGGTGGAGCTCGTTGTGGGCGTGCTTCCACTGGGCGGCCGGCGTCGCGGAGTCCCACTCCCAGGTGGTCGAGTGGATCTTCGGGTCGCGCATCCAGTCCCACTGGCCGTGGAGGATGTTGTGGCCGATCTCCATGTTCTCCAGGATCTTGGAGATCGAGAGGCCGACGGTGCCGACGAACCAGGCCGGCGGGTACAGCGACGCCAGGAGTACGACGCGGCTGCCCAGCTCGATCTGCCGCTGGGTGCGGATCACCCGGCGGATGTAGCGGGCGTCGCGCTCGCCGCGGGTGTCGATCACCGACCGGCGGATCTCGTCGAGCTCCTGGGCGATCAGGTCGAGGTCCTCGGCGCTCAGGTGGGCGATCGGGTTGGTCTGGCCGATCTTGGCCTTCTTCTGGATCGTCGTCATCTGGTTCCTCCTGGTGCTGCCGGTGGTCAGTGGCCGGTGGTCAGTGGCCGGTGGTCAGTGGCCGGTGGTCAGTGGTCGGTGGCCGGTGGTCAGTGGTCAGTGGTCAGGGGTCAGTGGTCGAAGTGGCACGGCCCGGCGGCCGCGTTGATGCAGGTCTGGATCTTCAGGCCGCCGGTCGGGGTCTCCCCCGGCAGGGCGGTGGTGAGCTCGCCGGTGCGCAGGTCACGCACCGCGCCCTCGCGCATCGGCAGCACGCACTGGTAGCAGATGCCCATCCGGCACCCGCTCGGCATCAGGACGCCGGCCTCCTCGGCCTGGTCGAGGATCGGGCGCGCACCGTCGCACTCGACCTCCGTACCCGACTTCTCGAACTGCACCGTGCCGCCCTCGCCGGCCACGAGCATCGCGACCCGGAACTGCTCGGTCAGCAGCGCCAGCCCGCGCTCCGCGTGGTGCGTCTCGATCGCGTCGAGCAGCCCGCCGGGCCCGCAGGCGAACGTCGTCCGGTCGGCGAGGTCGGGCACCAGCGCGTCGAGGTCCGACAGGTCGAGCACGCCGTGCACGTCGTCGTAGCGGGCGACGAGGCGGATGGCGCCGTCGGCGTCGAGCGCCCGGAGGTCGCGCAGGAAGATCGAGTCGGGCTCGCTCGGAGCGACGTGCAGCACGACGATGTCGTAGGACTGCGAACGGAGCGGCCGGAGCACGCCGCTGTCGGTGGACGGGAAGAGGTTGCGCAGGATCCCGATCACCGGCGTCACGCCGGAACCGGCGGTGACGAAGAGGTAGCGCTTCGGGCCGGTCTGCGGCAGGACGAACTCACCGGCCGCCTGCTCGAGGTGGAGCATCGTGCCGGGCTTGGTGTGGCGCACGAGATAGGGGCTGACGACGCCGCCGGGCACCGCCTTGACGGTGATCGAGATCCGCCCGTCGGGCCGCGGCCCGTGGGTCAGGGAGTAGGCGCGCCAGCAGCGCACGCCGTCGACGTCGACACCGATCCGGACGTACTGACCGGGCACGTGGCCTGCCCAGTCGGCGCCGGGCCGGATCACGAGCGTGGCGGCGTCAGGGGTCTCGGGGAGCACCCGTTCGACCCGGCCGCGCAGGTCGGCGCCGGGACGAAGCGGGGCGAACAGGTCGAAGAAGTCGGCGGGCACCAGCGGCGACGTGGCCGCCTCGGCGACCTTCCGGGCGCGGTCGCGCCAGCGGGATGCCGGCTCCACAGTTGTGCTCACCCTCCCAAGGATGTCGTGTGAAACTGCCACGTTCCTGACCAGCACACGTGAATCAGGTGGGATCTTTTGTTCGTATGGAACAATTCACGGTCATGACCTCCCAGGATGCCTCCGAGCGCGAGGGCGCGAGCCGGATCGCCCTCGACCAGCAGCTGCTGGACCTGCTCCGCAGGCGGCTGCCCGACGTCGCCAACCACACCATCGCAGCGGTGACCGGCGAGGTCCCGTCGTACGCCGCGGCGTTCGGCGGCCCGATGGGCGACAACATCGAGAACGCCGTGCAGATGGCGCTCGCGGGCTTCCTCCGGCTGGCTGCTCGCGGCCGCTCCGGTGACCCCGGTACGCCCCTGTCCCCCGCGCTCGAGGGCGCCTACGCCCTGGGTCGCGGGGAGGCCCGCAGCGGCCGCAGCGCCGACGCTCTGCTCTCGGCCTACCGGGTGGGAGCCCGGGTCGCCTGGCGGGAGCTCGCCGAGACCGCGGTCGAGGCCGGCGTGCCCGCCGACATGCTGGCGTCCTTCGCCGAGCTGGTCTTCGCCTACATCGACGAGCTGTCCGCTGCGTCGCTCTCCGGTCACGCCGACGAGCTCGAGACCAGCGGCCGGGTGCGCCAGGGCTACCTCGACCGGCTCAGTCTCGGCATCCTGCGCGGCGACCCGGCCGACGCGCTGGTCGCCGCTGCCGAGCGCGCCGACTGGGTGCCGCCGCGCACCCTGACCGTCGTCCTGGTCCCGAGCGTGCAGGTGCGCCCCGTGCACGGCCTGCTCGACCCGCGCACCCTGAGCACCGCCGGGGAGCCGACGCTGCCCGACGGGGTCGGCGTCCTGCTCGTGCCCGACGCGGGCGGCCGGGCCCGGGCCGGGCTCGTCCGCTCGGTGGCCGGCCGGTCGGCCGTCGTCGGCCCGGCGCGTCCGTGGCTCGCGGCCGCCACGTCGTACGTCCGGGCGCTGCGGGGGCTCGAGCTGCGCGTCGGTCAGGCGACGTACGACACCGAGGAGCACCTCGCCGACCTGGTCCTCGCCGCCGACACCGAGGCCGTCGCCGACCTCCGCACGCGAGTGCTCGCGCCGCTGGCCGAGCTGCGGCCGGCCACCCGGCAGAAGCTCACCGAGACCCTGCTGTCGTGGCTGCTCCACCAGGGTCGGCGCGACGACATCGCGGCGGCACTGTTCGTGCATCCGCAGACGGTGCGCTACCGCATGGGCCAGCTGCGCGAGCTGTACGGCGACCGGCTGGACGACCCGGCCACGGTCCGCGACCTGACCATCGCCCTCGCCTGAGCGCTCAGCCGAGGTGGCCGTAGACCGGCTCGCCCGCGACGAAGGTGATCGCGACCGGCAAGTGCCGCAACCGGGCGGCCTGCTCGGCCGGGGTGTCGGCGGGCGCGAGCGGGTCGGCGTCGAGGAGCACGAGGTCGGCCGGCATCCCGGCCCGCACGCTCCCGCGTCCGTCCACACTGGCGGCCAGCGCCTCACGAGGGGTGATCGCCTGCTCGGGGTGCCAGGCCTCGCGCTCGTCGGCGCTGCGGTGGACGGCTGCCGCGATCGCCAACCAGGGGTCCAGCGGCGACACCGGTGCGTCGGAGCCGAAGGCCATGCGCACCCCCGCGTCGAGCATCCACCGGAACGCGAAGCAGCGGCCGGCGCGGTCGGGCCAGCAGGCCTCCGTCACGTCCCGGTCGTCGAGGAGGTGCGCCGGCTGCACGCTGGCCCGCAGCCCGAGGCGCGCCAGCTTGGCGAGGTCGGCACGGCGCACCAGCTGGGCGTGCTCGATCGAGCCGAGCGCTCCGGACTCGTCGTAGGCCGTCAGCGCCTCGCGCAGCGCCAGGTCGCCGATCGCATGGGTGGCGACCTCGAGACCGTTGGCGTGGGCCCGCTCGAGCAGGGCCGTCAGCTCGGCCGTGGTCTGGTTGGGCGCCCCCGCCCCGGAGCCGTCGGCGTAGTCCTCGCAGCACCAGGCCGTGCGGGTGTTGAGCGACCCGTCACTGATGATCTTGAGCGGGCCCATGGTGACCGTGTCCGGCGAGCCGGGGAGCCGGTCGCCGGAGTGCAGCCCGGCGGCGATGATCGCGTCGAGCCCGTCGGCGTACGTCGCCACCCGCACGCGGATCGGTGAGTCGCGCTGCTCCCAGTCGGCCGCGGTCTGGCCGCGCTCGAGGTCCACGACGCCGGTGATGCCGAGTTTGGCGGCGCGGGTCAGGGTCCGCCGGTAGGCGGCCGGGGAGAGGTCGGGCTCGACGACCCGCTCGATGCGGGTGTAGGCGTCGTACCACTCGTTCTCGGCCACGACTCCCGCGCGCGCTGGGAGCCCGAGCCGCTCGAGGGCGCGGGAGTTGAGCCAGGCGTGGTGGGCGTCGCCGGCGATCAGCACGACGGGGACGTCGGGCGCGACCTCGTCGAGGGCGGCGACGGTCGGCTCGGTCTCCCACAGCCCGAGCCGGTGGCCGAAGCCGACGAGCGGCCCGGGATGGGCGGCGAGGTGCTCGCGGACGCGCGCCAGCGCGGCCGCAGGCGACTCGCTGCCGGCCAGGTCGAGCCGGCCGCGCAGGGCGGTCCACTGGGACAGGTGGACGTGGGCGTCCCAGAGGCCCGGGATCGCCCACCGCCCCTGCGCGTCGTACTCCTCGAGGCCGAGCGGCCGCTCCATCTCGTGCCCGATCGAGAGCACGTGGCCGTTCTCGACGACGAGGTCGACCGGTCCCGCCCACCCCGGCCCCGGCCCCAGCTCGACGATCCGGACGTTGCGGAGGACGATAGTCGGGCACGCGCACACCGTAATGGGCCACTCGCGATAGTCCCCGACGTTTTGGTCGTCCTGGATCGATGAAACCCCACCAGAACGTCGGGGACTATCGCCTCGCGCCGGTAGTCCCCGACGTTCTGGTGGTGCGGAGTCGGCGGTGGTGGGAGGGGTCCGGGGTCAGTCGAGGTGGCGGCGGGACTGGACGATCCGGAACCGGGAGGCGACGTAGGCGCCGTCGGTGTAGGACGCGTTGGCCGCCGGGTTGGCGCCGGTGCCGTGGAAGTCCGAGAACGCCGCTGACTGGTTGACGAAGACCCCGCCCAGGAGGTTCTCGCTGAGCGCGACGCCGGCGTCGAGCGCGGCCTGCCGTACGTCGTCGAGGACCTCGTCGGAGGTGGAGTAGACCGACGCCGTCATCGCGCCGTGCTGCTGCACCGTCGACCCGAACAGTCTGATCGACTCGTCGGTGTCGGCGGTCGCGATCAGGTAGGCGACCGGGCCGAAGCACTCGGCCTCGTAGACGTGGGAGTCGGCCGCGGTCAGCCCGATGATCGTGGGGGTCCGCACCGTCGCGTCGGGGTACGACGGATGGGTCACGGTGCGCGACGCGACGTACACCTCGCCCTGCGACCCGGCTGCCTCCAGCCGGTCGAGGACGCCGTCGTTGACGACCCCGCCGAGCAGCTCGACCGCCCTGGCGTCGTCACCGAGCAGCTGGTCGAAGGCCGCGCCGATCCCGGCCGCGACGTCGGCCGGCGTCTTCCGGCCCTCGTCGGTCTCGATGCCGGTCGCCGGCAGGTAGACGTTCTGCGGGGCCGTGCACATCTGGCCGGTGTAGAGGGCGAAGGAGAAGGCGAGGTTGAAGCACATCGCCTTGAACTCGGCCGTCGAGTCGAGCACGACGGTGTTGACGCCGGCCTTCTCGGTGAAGACGGTCGCCTGCGAGGCGTTCTTCTCCAGCCAGTCGCCGAACGCGTTGCCGCCGGTGAAGTCGATCAGCTTCACCTCGGGCCGCAACGCGAGCGACGAGGCGAGCTTGTCGGCGGGTTTCTCCGCGGCCAGAGCCACCAGGCCGGGGTCGAAGCCGGCCTCGGCGAGCACCTCCTGGCAGACCTGCACGGTGATCGCCAGGGGCAGCACCGCCGAGGGGTGGGGCTTCACGATGACGGAGTTGCCGGCGACCAGGGAGGCGAAGAGACCGGGCCAGGAGTTCCAGGTCGGGAAGGTGTTGCAGCCGATCACCAGCGCGACCCCGCGCGGGACGACCGTGAACGTCTTCTCCATCTTCACCGGCACCTTGCCGGGCTTCTCCCAGATCGCAGTGCGCGGCGTGCGGGTCATCTCGACCCAGGCATAGGCGACGGCCTCGAGGGCGCGGTCGAGCGCGTGGGCGCCGCCGGCCTGGAACGCCATCACGAACGCCTGCCCGCTGGTGTGCTGCACGGCGTTCGCGAGCTCGAAGACGCGGGCGTGCAGCCGGTCGAGGATCTCGATGCAGATGCCGGTGCGCACGTCGGGTCCGGCGTCGCGCCAGGCCCGCATGCCGGTGAGGGCCGCGCCGAGCAGCGCGTCGACGTCGTGCGCGTGGGGGTAGCTCACGCCCAGGTCGAACCCGAACGGCGACCGCTCGGTCGTCACGGTGCCGTCGCTGCCCGGCGTCTCCAGGGGAAACGGTCCGTCGAGCCACGCCTCGAACGCCGCCTTGCCCTCGGCGGCCGCGGACTCGCCGTACACGCGTGGGGAGGGGGACTCGTCGAAGGCGGAGTAGTACTCACGCGACGCGCAGGCCGCCACCGCCGCGTCGAGGCGCTCGCGGTGCTTGTCGAAGTAGGCGGTGGTCATGCCTTCACCATGACGCGTGTGACACCGCCGCGCAAATAGGGCGCCGGACCGTCACATCCCCGACTCGGGGTGGCTCTCGTGGTGGCGGGCGCCGAGGGTACGACGGTCCTCCTTCATCCGGGCCTCGAAGACGTGGCGCTGGCCCCCGGCCAGGTCGTGCCGCGCGGTCGACTCGAGCTCCCGGAAGAGCGTGTAGTAGCCGTCGTCGTACTCCTCGACCACCTGGTAGGTCCAGCGCCCTTCGATGACGTTGCGCCCGACGAGCTCGGTCTCGAGCCGGTCGGCGAAGTCCTGGTGACCTGCTTGGCGAAAGGCCTCGACGGCCTCGCCGAGGGTCAGGTCGGCGGTCCCGGTGAGCCGGTGGAACCCGTAGAGGCGTCCGCGCGCGTCCTCGACGACCTCGAGCGCCTCGGACAGCTTGCCCAGCGCCGTGCGGGTGGCGTCGTCCAGGTCGCGTCCCCGCTCGGCCGGGGCGGCAGGTTCGTGCGTCATGGGTGCGTCGTACCCAGCGCCGCGGCGGACACGCCGGCGCTCGGTAGGTTGGGCGCCATGCGCAGACGGGGACTCGTGGCCGCGCTGCTCTGCGGGCTGATCGGGTTCGGGGGCGGGCTGCTGCTCGGCTGGCTGGTGCAGCCACGGCCGGCGGCCGGCGGTCTGGCCGACCCGGTGCCGGGGGTCTCGCCGAGCGTCCCGGTGGACCTGCCCACCAGCTCGCCGTACGCCCACGACATCGCCTACCCTCCGCTGTCGCCCGACCTGGCCCTGCCGACCGTCCACACGATGCGCAACCACCTGGCCCTGTGGACGTACCACGTGCCGCAGGACTGGGCGCCCTACGGCGACTCCTCTGGCACCCCCCTGACCCCGCGCCAGGTCGAGCGCAGCCAGAGCGTCCGGTTCAAGCCGTCGGACGAGCCGACGATCGGCGGCTACAGCCTCTACGTGCGGATGCTCGACAACGCCCTCTTCGACACCCACATGTCGGTCGCGGCGAAGATCGCGGGCTTCGAGGAGGCCAGCGGCGTCGCCGACTTCCAGGTGCTCAAGCGGACGAGTTCCTCGGTCTACTTCGAGTACCGCGACCAGCCCAGCAACCTGCACCGCTACAACTACTTCGAGTGGTTCGCGGTCCCGGGCGACCCCTACGCGACCCTGCAGGTGTCGGTGGCGGGCCGTCGGCGCGACGTGCCGGGCCTCAAGGCCCTGCTCAACCGGTTCGCCGACAACGTGACCGGCACCCGCGCCCCACGCCGGCCACCCTCCAGCAGCCCCGGCCCGACTGACACGTCGAGCCCGACCGCGAGCCCGACCGCGAGCCCTTCCTCGAGCACCCCGTCGTCCGCGTCCACCGGCTGAGGCGGGTCAGACCAGGCCGTGCGTCCGCACGCTGGCGAGGACCTGCCGGGCAGTCGCGGCGTCTGCGCTGCGTACCTGGATCCAGAGCAGGGTCGAGGCGTTGAGCTGGACGGCGCGCTCGATGATCACGCCGGGGCAGCCGGTCGACGTGACCGTGACCGACGCATCGCCGCGTGACTCGCGCACCGGCGCTCCCACCCCCTGGCAGCCGGGGTGCTGGGGCATCGTCGTCGGCAGCCTGCTCTGGGTCAGGAGGCCCGCGAAGACACCTTGCCCTGGACCGGTGGTGCGCCAGCGGGCACCGTCACCCACCGAGAGTGCCGGCTCTCCGATGGCGCTGCCGGGCGGGTTCCAGCCATGCGTGCGCACCGAGGCCGACCAGGCCCGAGGGACGGTCACGGAGAGCACGCCCTCGTCGTCGGACACCTGCACCGTCGAATGGGTCGACCGCCACAGGGCAAAACCTCCGAGGCCGCCCGCCACGAGCAGAGTGACGGCCAGCGCGGCGGCCGGCCAGCGGCGAGGCGCCCTCGGGGCGACCGGGTCCGGGAGGTCGGCGTCGTCGGCGGACAGCGACGGCTTGTTGCCCGGTTGGGTGAGCTCGGCGTCGAGGGGCAGCCAGCGTTCGGGGAGGGTCCCGACGCCCGAGTCGCCGAGCGACTCGCGCAACGCCGCCACGAAGGACGGCACGTCGGGCCACCGGTCGTTGCGGTCGGCGGCAAGTGCGCGTCGTACGACGTCCTCGGTGGCGTGCGGGAAGGGTCGCTCGGGGGTGGACAGCGGAGGCGGCGGCGCGGGGTTGGCGGCGGCGGACAGGGTGCCATGGGCATAGGGGGCCCGGCCGCTCAGCATCAGGAAGGCCAGCGCCCCCAAGGAGAACTGGTCGGCGCGCGCGTCGAGATGCTCTCCCTGCGCCTGCTCCGGCGCGACGTAGGACGGGGTGCCGGCGATCATCGTCAGCCGCGACGAGACGTCGAGCTCCTTGCCGAGCCCGAGGTCGCCGACCATCGCCCGGACGGCGGTCCCGGCGTGCTCCGGGTCGACGGTGCGGAAGAGGACGTTGGCCGGCTTCAGGTCGCGGTGGAGCACCCCGCGCTGGTGCAGGGCGTGGAGCCCGTCGCCGACCTGGCGGATCACCTCCATCGCCTGCGGCACGGTGAACCCCTCGTTCTCGAGCCGGTCCGCGAGGGTGCCCTGGTCGGCGTACGACATCACCAGGTAGGGGCGGTCGTCGTCGAGCAGCCCGGCGTCGTAGACGGTCACGACGTGCGGCGACTCGACCTTGCGCAGGAACCGGCCCTCCTCGACGAACCGCTGGCGGACGTGGGAGTCCTCGGTCCAGTTCTCCGCGAGCACCTTGACCGCAACCGGAGAGTCGAGCTGCTCGTCATAGGCGAGCCAGACGGTGGCGAAGCCCCCGAGCCGATACGCCGGCGCACGGCGTAGCGTCCGAGACGGGCTGGCATCGACACCCTCGGCATTATGGTGCAGGCACGAAACCGTCCTGACGGGCGGCACGGGGAAGGCGAAGGACCAGCATGACCGCAGGCGAGCTCACGCCCGACGACATCGACGACCTCGCGCGTCGGGCCCAGGAGGGCGACCGAGACGCGCTCGAGGCGTTGCTGGCCGCGGTCCGACCGCGCTGCCTCAACGTGTGCCGCGGCGTGCTCCCCTACTCCGGCGACGCCGAGGACGCCTGCCAGGAGGCGTTGATCAACATCGCGAACAAGATCGGCTCCTGGCATCGCAACGGCCGCTTCACCACCTGGATGCACGTGGTCGCCGTCAACAGCGCCCGCACGACCTACCGACGGATGAAGAACCAGGCGTTCTCCTCCGACGTGCTGCCGCTGGAGAAGCCTGACCCGCGCACCACCAGCGTGATCGCCGGCACCCGGCTCGACCTGCTCGAGGCCCTGGAGACGATCGAGAAGGACCATCCGCAGTTCGTCGAGCCGCTGATCCTCCGCGACGTCTACGGCATGTCCTACGACGACATCGCCCAGCAGATCGGCGCCCCGATCGGCACGATCAAGGCGCAGATCCACCACGGCCGCAAGCTGGCGCGGCCGCTCCTGCGCGAGCAGGGCTGACGTGCGGCGGGTCGCGCAGGGCCCGGTCGGCCTGCTGCTGCTCGGGTTGCTCGCGGCCGGGTGCGGGTCGGGGACGTCCGGCGCCACGCCGCCCTCAGTGCAGGGCAGCGGGACGGCGGTCGAGGCCGACACCGCGGCGTACGACGCGGCGCTGAGCAGCCCCCGCGAGGACTCCGTCTACCCCTCGGTCGGCGACCCCGGCGTGGACGCCCTGCACTACGGCCTCCAGCTCAGCTGGGACCCAGGGCACTCGCAGCTCACCGCGACCGAGTCACTGCTGTTCCGGGCAGCCGCGACGGCCGACCACCTCCAGCTCGACCTGGCCCGGCAGCTCGAGGTCGGCCGGGTGTGGCTCGACGGCACGCAGGTCGCGTTCCGGCACGACGGCAAGGACCTCGTCGTCCAGGCACCGCTGAAGACCGGTGACCGTCACGTGCTGCAGCTGACCTACTCCGGCACTCCCGAGCCGGTGCGCGCGCCGACCGACCGCAGGGACTTCGACACCACGGGCTGGACGACGACCGCCGACGGCACGGTCTGGACGATGCAGGAGCCCTACGGCGCCTACTCCTGGTACGCCGTCAACGACCAGCCGTCGGACAAGGCCTTCTACGACATCTCGATCTCGGCGCCGTCGCCGATGGTCGGGGTCGCCAACGGACGGATGCTCGCAAGGACGACGCAGGGCGGCCGCACGGTGACCCGGTGGCAGCTGGCCGACCCGGCGGCGTCGTACCTCGTGACGCTCGCGATCGGCCGCTTCACCGACACCCACGACACCGGCCCGCACGGGCTGCCGATCACCTACTGGACCCCCATCTCGAAGCCGTCGACGCTCCAGCGCGTGCGCTACACCCCGGAGGCGATCGCCTACCTGGAGAGCAAGGTCGGGCCCTACCCGTTCCCGACCCTCGGAGTGCTGGTGGTGCCGTCGCACAGTGCGATGGAGACCCAGTCGACCATCACGCTCGGCGACAACCGGTACACCCTGTCGCGCGACGTGCTCGTGCACGAGCTCGCGCACCAGTGGTACGGCGACACGGTCACGCCGGGCGACTGGAGCGACCTGTGGATGAGCGAGTCGATGGCTCTCTATCTCGCTGAGGGCAGCTGGACCGCCGACCACGGCCCGGACTCGCTGAACCGGATCCTGCACGGGTGGAACGTCCAGGCGTCGTTCATGCGCAGCATGTGGGGGCCGCCGGCTCGCTACCACCCGGGGTCCTTCGGCGAGGGGAACGTCTACTACCTCCCGGCGCTGATGTGGGACGAGGTGCGGCAGCGGGTCGGCACCGCGGAGTTCTGGCGGCTGGCCCGGGAGTGGCTGACCACCCACCGCTTCACCAGCCAGGACCGGGACACGGTCGTGGCCTGGTGGAGCCGCCGGACGGGACAGGACCTGCGGCCGCTCTTCCACGCGTGGCTGCTCGCCGCACACCAGCCCGCCTGGCACGCGGGCTCGGGGGCCTGAGCGGCGAGTCAGAAGAGGAGGGCGGTGCCAGGGTCCTCGAGGATGCCGGCGACATCGGCGAGGAAGCGCGAGCCCTTGGCACCGTCGATGTGCCGGTGGTCGAAGCTCATCGCCAGCGTCGTGACCTGGCGGACCACGATCTGGTCGACCCCGTCGACCCGCACCACCCACGGCTGCGGCTTGATCGCGCCGAAGCACAGGATCGCGGACTCGCCGGGGTTGATGATCGGCGTACCGCTGTCGACGCCGAAGACGCCGACGTTGGTGATCGTGAAGGTGCCTCCGCTCATCTCGGCCGGCTGCGTCTTCCCCTCACGCGCGGTGGCGGTGAGCTGGTTGAGGGCGGCCGCCAGGTCGACCAGCGAGAGCTGGTCGGCGTCCTTGACGTTGGGCACGACCAGACCACGTGGCGTCGCCGCGGCGATGCCGAGGTTGACGTAGCGCTTGTAGACGACCTCCTGCGCGGCGTCGTCCCACCAGGAGTTGATCTCCGGAGTGTTGCGCATCGCCAGCATCGCCGCCCGGGCGAGCACGAGCAGCGGCGAGACCTTCTCGTCGCGGAACTCGCGACGGCCCTTGAGCCGCTCGACCAGCTCCATGGTGCGGGTGACATCGACGGTCACCCACTCGGTGACGTGGGGCATGGAGAAGGCCGAGTCGACCATCGCCTGACCCATCATCTTGCGGACGCCCTTGATCGGCTCGCGCGACTCGCGCCCGGCGGCCGGCTGGACGGTGACCGTACCGGTGGCGGCCTGTACGTCGTCGCGGGTGACGGCGCCGCCCGGGCCGGTGCCGACCAGTGCGGTGACGTCGACGCCGAGGTCCTTGGCCAGCTTGCGCACCGGCGGCTTGGCGAGGGTGCGGGTCGCTGCCGGCGACACCGGCGCAGCGGTGGCAGGCACCGCCGGCTCGTCGGGGACCTCGGGCATCTCGGGCGCTGCCACGCCCAGCTGGAACGAGCTCTGTACCTGTTGGTGGGTCGCCTCGGCACCCGCCGAGAGCGGGGCCGCATGACGGGCGCGTCGTACGGCGGTGCGGTCGGCCTTGTTGCGGCCGACGAGCGACTCGCCCTCGCCGCCACCGCTGGCGGCGGGGTTGGAGAGGTCGATCTCCGGCTGCGTCGGGGCGGCCGCCGCGGCCGCCGCGGCCTCTGCGGCCTCTGCGGCCTCTGCGGGCTCGCCGATGGCGATGATCGGCGTGCCGACCGGGACGGTCTCGCCCTCGGGCACCATCAGCTGCTGCACGGTGCCCTCGAAGGGCGAGGGCAGCTCGACCAGGGACTTCGCGGTCTCGATCTCCACCAGCACCTGGTTGATGGTGACGGTGTCGCCCGCCTTCACCTTCCAGCTCACGATCTCGGCCTCGGTGAGGCCTTCGCCGACGTCGGGCAGCTTGAACTCAGCCATGGTGTGGTGGCCTCTCAGAAGTCGAGGGTGCGGTCGACGGCGTCGAGCACGCGGTCGAGGTCGGGGAGGTAGTCCTCCTCGATCCGCGACGCGGGGTACGGCGTGTCGAAGGCGCCGACGCGGAGCACCGGCGCCTCGAGGGAGTAGAAGCACTCCTCGGTGATCCGGGCCGCCACCTCAGCACCCATGCCGAGGTTGACGTGGGCCTCATGGGTGACCACGGCGCGACCCGTGCGACGTACGGACTCGTAGACCGGGGCCAGGTCGAGCGGCGAGAGGGTGCGCAGGTCGATGACCTCCAGCGACCGGCCCTCGTTGGAGGCGGCCTCGGCCGCCTTGAGCGCGGTCTTCACGGTGGGGCCGTAGGCGAGGACGGTCACGTCGCTGCCCTGACGGACCAGGCGCGAGCTGAACAGCGGGTCGGGCGTCGCGCTCTCGTCGAGGTCGGCCTTGTCGGCGTGGTACTGCCGCTTGGGCTCGAGGAAGATGACCGGGTCGGGCGCGGCGATGGCCTGCTGGATCATCCAGTAGCCGTCGACCGGGTTGGAGCAGGCGACCACCTTGAGCCCCGGCGTGTGCGCGAACTGCGCCTCCGGTGACTCGCTGTGGTGCTCGACCGCCCCGATGCCGCCGCCGAAGGGGATGCGGATCACGATCGGCAGCGGGGTCTTGCCCTGCGACCGGTAGCACATCTTGGCGACCTGGCAGACGATCTGGTCGTAGGCCGGGTAGACGAAGCCGTCGAACTGGATCTCGACGACCGGCCGGTAGCCGCGCAGGGCCATGCCGACCGCCGTACCGACGATTCCGGACTCGGCCAGCGGGCTGTCGATGACGCGGTCCTCGCCGAAGTCCTTCTGCAGACCGTCGGTGATCCGGAAGACGCCGCCGAGCTTGCCGACGTCCTCGCCCATGAGCAGGACCTTGGGGTCGTTCTCCATCGCCTTGCGCAGGCCCATGTTGAGGGCCTTGGCCAGCGTGACCTTCTGGGTCGCCGGTGTGGTGGTCATCAGTGGGCCCCCTCGAAGCTCTCCAGGTAGGCGGCGAAGCCCTCGCGCTCGACGCGAAGCTCGTCGGTCTCCTCGGCGAAGACGTGGTCGAACATGCTCATCGGCAGCGGGTCGGGCATCGCCTTGCACCCCTCGCGCAACCGATGGGCGAGCTCGTCCGCCTCGGCCACGACGTCGTCGAAGAACTGCTGACCGGCCATGCCGTTGCGCTTGAGGTAGACCTCGACGCGGGCGATCGGGTCCTTGAGCTTCCAGCGCTCGACGTCGTCGGAGAGCCGGTAGCGGGTCGGGTCGTCGGTCGTGGTGTGGGCACCCATCCGGTAGGTGTAGGCCTCCACGAGCGTCGGGCCCTGTCCCTCGCGGGCTCGCTGCAGCGCGGCCCGGGTGACGGCGTACGTCGCGAGGACGTCGTTGCCGTCGACCCGGATGCCGGGGAAGCCGAAGCCGAGAGCCCTTTGGTAGAGCGGGATTCGCGTCTGACGCTCGATCGGCTCCGAGATCGCCCACTGGTTGTTCTGGCAGAAGAACACGACCGGGGCGTTGTAGGAAGCGGCGAAGATGAACGCCTCGTTGACGTCACCCTGGCTGGAGGCGCCGTCACCGAAGTGGGCGATCACCGCCGCGTCGCGGTCGGGGTCGCCGGTGCCGACGACGCCGTCGCGCTGCATGCCCATGGCGTAGCCGGTGGCGTGGAGGGTCTGGGCGCCGATCACGATCGTGTAGAGGCCGAAGTTGTTCTCACGGGGGTCCCAGCCGCCCTGGTCGACACCCCTGAAGAGGCCGAGCAGCTTCAGCGGGTCGACACCTTTGCACCAGGCGACGCCGTGCTCGCGGTAGGTCGGGAAGACGTAGTCCTGCGGCTTCAGCGCGCGGCCGGCGCCGACCTGCGCGGCCTCCTGACCGAGGAGCTGGGCCCAGATGCCGAGCTCACCGTGGCGCTGCAGCGCGGTGGCCTCGACGTCGATCCGGCGGGTGAGCGTCATGTCGCGGAACAGGTCGCGGACCGTCTCGGCGAGCTCGGCGTCGGACAGGTCGTCGCCGAAGGAGAAGTCGGGGTGCTCGACGCGCTCGCCCTCGGGCGTGAGCAGCTGGACGAGCTCGGGGCCACCGTCCTGGTGGGCAGGTCCGAAGACCTCCGCGAGGTCGGGGCCGAAGCCGGACTGGGTCACGGGTGCTCCTAATGGTTCAGGGCTCGCGGGGTCGCCGCCTGCCTGCTCGATGCGGACGGCGTACGACGCGGGGTGGTGCGCCGCTACGCCGAGTGTGACTGGGACCACATTCGTATCGTCAAACTTACCGAACCGGATGCGCGCGGCACCAATCAACCCGGGCTTCGGGCAGGGTGGGCGGGCTGGGTAGGGTCCGTGCCGTCATTGCCATTCACGTCTCGGGGTACGCAACGACATGAGCAGCGAGATCGGTACGACGGTCACCTGGCGCACGGCGTCGGGTGTCGTCGAGGGCACGGTGACCGCGGTCCACCCCCGCCCGGTCGTGCGGCGGATCAAGGGCGTCCGGATCACGCGGCTCGGCAGCCCCGAGGACCCGGCGTACGAGATCGAGCAGGCCGACGGGACCCGCACCCTGAAGCTCGCCAGCGAGGTGCAGCGCGGCGCGGTCTGAGGACGCCCGGTGTGAAGATGGGCCGGTGACGACTCCCTCGACCGCGGGCCGCGACCCGAAGTGGTGGACGCTCACGGCGGTCTGCACCGGCGTGTTCATGCTCCTGCTCGACATCACGATCGTGAACGTCGCCCTGCCCGACATCCAGCAGCAGCTCGACGCGACGCTGTCGGACCTCCAGTGGGTCATCGACGCCTACGCCCTCAGCCTGGCCGCCCTGCTGCTGACCGCCGGGTCGCTGGCCGACCTCTTCGGGCGCCGGCTCGTCTTCGTGATCGGCCTGGTCATCTTCACCGTCGGCTCGATCGCCTGCGGCGCCGCGCAGGACATCTTCTTCCTCCAGGTCTCGCGGGCCTTCCAGGGCATCGGCGGCGCAGCCATGTTCTCGACCGCCCTCGCCCTGCTGGCAGCGGCGTTCCACGGCAAGGACCGCGGCACGGCGTTCGGCGTCTTCGGCGCCACCACCGGCGTGGCCGTCGCGATCGGGCCGGTGCTCGGGGGCGCCCTCACCAGCGGTCTGTCCTGGCGCTGGATCTTCTTCGTCAACGTGCCGATCTGCCTGGTGGCGCTGGCCGTCTCGCTGACCCGGGTCGTCGAGTCCAAGGACCCCCACGCCGGGCGACCGGACTGGTTCGGCTTCGTCAGCTTCTCGATCGCCCTGGCGGCCCTGGTCTACGGCCTGATCGAGGCCGGCAAGGACGGCTGGGGCGTGACCCGAGTCGTCGTCTCTTTCGTGGTCTCGGGGGTCCTGCTGGCGGTGTTCGTGATCAGTCAGATGGTGCAGCGCAAGCCGATGTTCGACCTGGGTCTGCTGCGCAAGCCGACGTTCACCGGCGGCCTGGTAGCGGCGTTCGGCGTCTCGGCCTCGGTCTTCTCGCTCCTGACCTACCTGGTGATCTACGTCCAGAACGTCCTCGGCTACTCCGCCGTCGCCACCGGCGTCCGGTTCCTCTACCTGTCGGTCGCCTCGTTCTTCGCCGCCGCGATCGCCGGTCGGCTCAGCGAGCGCGTGCCGGTCAAGTGGCTGATCGGGCCCGGCTTCGTCGTGCTCGGGTTCGGGCTCCTGCTGCTGCACGGCATCCAGCCCGACTCGTCGTGGACGCACCTGATCCCCGGGCTGGTGGTGTCCGGCGTCGGCGTCGGAATGATCAACCCTCCGCTCGCCTCGACCGCGGTCGGCGTCGTACCGGTCGCCCGCGCCGGCATGGCCAGCGGGGTGAACTCCACGTTCCGCCAGATCGGGATCGCCACCGGCATCGCGGCCCTCGGCTCGATCTTCAGCCGGCAGGTGGCCTCCGCGGTACGGCCCGAGCTGTCACCAAAGGTGCCGCCGCAGGCGCTCGACGGGCTCACCGCCGCCCTCTCCGGAGGCCAGGTCGACCCGGCTGCGCGGGCAGCCCAGGCGGCCGCGACCCAGCAGGGCGGGGCCTCGGCCGGTCAGCAGGCCTATGACCTGATCCACCAGATCGGTACGTCGGCGGTGGTCGACGCCCTCAACCACATCACGCTGATCGCGATGGTCGTCGCCTTCACCTCGGCAGCCCTGTCGTTCGTGCTGATCCGGCAGCAGGACTTCGTCGTCCGCGGCGGTCCCGAGGTCCCGGAGCGCGAGCAGGTCGGCTGACGTCAGCGCACGACGGCGATCGCGTCGACCCATGTGGTCACGCAGGGGGGTCCTGGGCGTGGACCCGGCGTACGAGATCGAGGTCGAGGCGAAGGGCCGATTTCTCTCAACCTCTCAACCTCTCAATCCGCGCGGCTTGTGGTTCGAACATATGTTCGATAGACTCGGCGCATGCCCCACTCACTCGCCCCCACTCACTCGCTCACTCACTCGCCGACCTCGACGCCGGAGCCACCCTGGCCCGCGCCGAGTCGGCGACCCGTCGGCGCAGAGCCGTCGAGGTGGAGGACCTCGAGGTCCTGGCGCACTGGGCGGTGCTGCACGGCGATCCGGACGCCGCCCGGGGGCCGGGCGACCGGTTCCGCCGGCTCGGCGGTGAGGGGACGCCGGAGCTGTGGGAGCTCTCGACGGCCGAGATCGCCATCGCCAGGGAGGTCCATCCGGCGTCGTGCGACAAAGCGATCGCCGACGTGCTCGACCTCCGGCACCGGCTGCCGCTGACCTGGCGCGTGGTGCAGGCTCTGCGCGCCGAGGTCTGGGTCGCCCGCCGGATCGCCTCCCTGAGCCGCGCCCTGCCGCTGGCGTCGGTGGCTGTCGTCGACCAGGCGGTGGCGGCGAGCAGCGCCGCCGGCGGTTCGTCGGGCTCGGCCGCACCGACGAGTTCGGCCTGCGGCACGTCATCGCCCGGGTCGCGGCCGGAGACGCGACCTGGATCGATGCCACCGTCGACCGGGTCGCCGACATCCTCGCCGGCCGGGAGGTCGGAGACCGCACGCGCGACGAGCTCCGCGCCGAGGCGTTCGGGTGGCTGGCGCGGCCCGCCGAGCTGCTGGCGCTGCTGCTGGAGCACGGCACCGCTGCCGAAGCCCTGATGGAGAGCCGGTCCACCGCCTTCCCCGCCGACCTCCTGCCCGAGCTCACCTACGACAAGCTCTCCCGACTCCGCCCGCGCGCCCAGCTCTACGTCCATGTCCACCGCGACGTGCTGGCCGGTGCCGCGACGGGTGTGGTGCGGGTCGAGGGGCTCGGGCCGATGCTTCCCGGTGACGCCCTCGAGCTCCTTGGCCGCACGACCAGGGTCGACGTCCAGCCCGTGATCGACCTCGCCGACCTGGTCTCTGTGAACAGCTACGAGCACCCCGAGGCGATCAAGAACCGGGTCCACCTGACGGCGGGCGGCGACTACTTCCCCTACGCCACCTGCCTCACCCGCGACGTCGACCTCGACCACCCGACGCCCTACCAGCCGGACGGTCCGCCCGGCCAGACCGGCACTCACAACTCCGGGCCCCTCGTCCGCCGACATCACCGGGTCAAGACCCATGCCGGCTTCAGGGCCAGACAGATCGGGCCGGGCCGCTACCTCTGGCGTACGCCGCACGGCCGCGAGCTGGTCGTCGACCCCGCCGGCACCCACCCGGGTCCGCCCGTCCCGGCCGGTCCAGCTCGTCTACCCGTCGGTCGACCTGGTCTACGACGCAGCGTGATCAGAGCATGCCCTTCTGCTGCAGGAAGCGGCGGATGTGCTGCCGCGGGTGGTCGGACAGGTGGGGGCCATGGGTGAACGCAGCCGTCGTGTACTCCAGCTCGGCGAGCCGGACGGCCGTCTGCTGGGTCATCCGGAAGTCGGTGCAGAAGGACTTGATCGGCCAGCGCAGGCCCCGCACGTTGAAGATCGCGTCACCGGTGATCAGCAGCTCCGACTCCGGCACGAGGTACGACGCGTGGCCCGGCGAGTGCCCGGGCGTGTGCACGACCTGGATGCCCCCGGCGAACGGGATGACCTGGCCGTCGGTGAACGTCTCGCCGACCGACACCGGCGGGAAGCCGTTCTTGCCGCGGGCCATCAGCCGGCCGAGCAGGAAGCTCTGGTCGCGGGGCGGGCTGATGCCCTGGCGAGCGAACCCGGCGTCGGCCTCGTGGATGCCGAACTCGCGGCCGGTCTCCTGCGCGACGTACGCCGCGCCGCCCGCGTGGTCGGGATGGGCGTGGGTCAGCATCAGCCGGGTCACGTCGGAGGGGCCGGAGCCGATCGAGGCCAGCGCCGCCATCACCTTCTTGCCCGACTGCTTCAGGCCCATGTCGATGAGGGTCACCTGTCCGTCGTCGTCGCGCAGGATGAACCCGTTCACGAAGTCGCGGACCAGCGGGATCCGCCAGATGCCGGGCACGAGTGGGACGGCGGCGTCGGAGGCCATGGCCGCCAGCCTAGGAGGCGAGCCGGGCGATCAGGCGCCGGGCGTCGTGCGGCGCGTAGCCCTTCATGTCGTTGTCGAAGTAGCAGAAGACGTCCTGTCCGGCCGCTGCCCAGCCCCGACACCGATCGGCCCACTCGTCGAGCGCGCGGTCGGTGTAGCCGCTGGCGTAGAGCTCCTGGTCGCCATGCAGCCGGACATAGCGGTATGACGCGGTGTCCTCGTCGACCTTCGGCCACCGGCCCGCAGTGTCGGCATAGACCGTGGCGACGCCGTGCCGGCGCAGGAGGGCGTAGGCCGCGGGGTCGGCGAACGTGGAGCTGCGGAACTCCAGCGCGTAGCGCAGCGGGTGGTCGTCCTCGGCGGTGGTCAGCGCGCGGTCGTCGGGCACCTTGTCGTCGTGGTGGGCGGCGAGCGCTGCGGCCTCCGTGGTCGTCCGAGGCAGCCGGCCGAGGAAGGCGTCGACGACCTCGGCGTCGAACCTCAGGTTCTCCGGGAGCTGCCACAGCACCGGCCCGAACGCCGGGCCGAGCGCGAGCACACCGGAGGCGAAGAAGTTGGCGAGCGGTACGTCGATGTCGCGCAGCCGCTTGAGGTGGGTGACGAACCGGGGACCCTTCACCGCGAAGACGAAGCCGTCCGGCGCGTCCGCGCGCCACGCGGCGTACGACGACGGGCGCTGCAGGGAGTAGAAGGAGCCGTTGACCTCGATCGAGGTCAGCTGCGACGCGGCGTACTCCAGCTCGCGCCGCTGGGCGAGCCCCGACGGGTAGAAGTCACCGCGCCACGCGGGGTAGCGCCAGCCCGAGATCCCGACCCTGACGACACCGGACACAGGGGCAGGCTAGAGGCGCTCGCGCCCGTGCGGTGCGTACCACCCGGAGAGGTCGGGCCCCTCGGGCACGATCCCCGACGGGTTCACGTCGGACTGCACGACGTAGTAGTGCCGCTTGATCTGCTCGAAGTCGGTGTTGTCGCCGAAGCCGGAGGTCTGGAAGAGGTCCCGCGCATAGGCCCACAGCGCGGGCATCTCGGTGAGCTTGTTGCGGTTGCACTTGAAGTGGCCGTGATAGACGGCGTCGAAGCGGGCCAGCGTCGTGAACAGCCGCACGTCCGCCTCGGTGATCGCCTCGCCCATCAGGAAGCGCCGGTCGGTGAGCCGGTCCTCGAGCCAGTCGAGGGTGTCCCAGAGGCGGCGGTAGGCCTCGTCGTAGGCCTCCTGGGAGCCGGCGAAGCCGCAGCGGTAGACGCCGTTGTTGACCTCGGTGAAGGCCCGGTCCATCACCTCGTCCATCTCCTCACGGACGTTGTCGGGCCACAGGTCCGGCGCGTCGGGTCGGTGGTGGTCGCGCCACTCGAAGAAGAGGTCGTGGGTGAGCCAGGGGAAATCGTTGGCCACCACCTCGCGGGTCTCGATCTCGACCAGGGCCGGCACCGTGATCCCCTTGTCGTAGGCGGTGGAGCGCCGGAGATAGGCGTCCTCCAGCCGCGGGATGCCGAGCACCGGGTCGCGGCCGCCCGCATCGAGGTCGAAGGACCAGCTGTGCTCGTCGTGGACCGGCCCGGCCAGCCCGAGCGAGATCACGTGCTCCAGCCCGAGCAGCTGACGGACGATGATCGCCCGCGTCGCCCAGGGGCAGGCCTTCGCGGCCACGAGCCGGTAGCGACCCGGCTCCACCGGCCAGGTCGGCACCTCGAGCGGCTGCTCCTCGTGGGGGTCGCGCGAGCAGCCGGACAGCGCGGTGACCCGGTCGGGCAGGTGGTCCATGTCCCGCTCGAAGGACGCGCCCCTCGTGACGTACGACGGAGTGGGAGTCATGCGCCCTCGTACCCACACCCGCGCGATAGTCCCCGACGTTCTGGTGGTCGAACTCGAGGCCCGAGCGACCAGAACGTCGGGGACTATCGTCCATTTCTCCCAAGAACTGTTTGCAAACGATACTTTGCAAAGGTACCTTTGTAGTCATGGCCGACCTCGCCCCCTCGATCACCCCCACCGCCGCCGGGCTCCGCGCCCTGTCCCATCCCACCCGGCTGAAGATGCTGATGCGGCTGCGCGTCGAGGGGCCGGCCACGGCCACCACCCTGGCCCGCGAGCTGTCCCTCAACACCGGCGCGACGTCCTACCACCTGCGCCAGCTCGCCGAGCACGGCTTCATCGTCGAGGACACCGAGCGCGGCGACGCCCGCGACCGTTGGTGGCGAGCGGCCCACGAGAGCACCCGGGCCAACCTCACCGACCGGCGCGACGACGAGGACGCCGAGAGCGCCGAGGCCTACCTGCAGACGGTCGCCCTGATGTACTCCGAGACGCTGATGCAGGCCGTGGCCGAGCGTCGCTACCTGCCCGAGCGGTGGCAGCGCGCCAGCACGACCAGCGACTGGCACCTCCGGCTCACCGCCGAGCGCGCCGAGCAGCTGGTCGACCGGCTCGCCGAGGTCGTCGAGTCCTGGGGCGAGGAGGACCCCGACGTCGAGGGCACCGGTGACTTCATGGTCAACCTCAACGCCTTCCCGCGGCCCGGCACCGTCGTCACGGAGGGGGCCCAGCCGTGATCGGCCCCACCCCGAGGCGGATCCCGCTCTACGGCTGGCTGACCGCCGAAGCAGTCTCGCTGGTGGGCACGCGGATCTCGATGATCGCGATCCCCTGGCTGGTGCTGGTCACCACCGGGTCGCCCACGCAGACCGGCCTGGTGGCGGCCGCCGAGATCACCCCGATGGTCGTACTCCGAGCCGCGGGCGGTCCGCTCGTCGACCGGATCGGCCCGCGCCGGGTGGCGATCACCGTCGACCTGCTGAGCATGGTCGCGGTCGGGCTGATCCCCCTGCTGCACAGCGTCGGCGGGCTCTCCTTCCCCTTGTTGCTCGTGCTGGTCGCCGTCGCCGGCGGGCTCCGAGGCCCGGGCGACGCGGCCACGACCGCGATGATCCCCTCGCTGGTCGAGCACGCCGCCGTCCCCTACGAGCGCGCGACCGGCCTCGCCTCCGCGATCGAGCGCGGCTCCACGATGCTCGGCGCCGCCTTCGCCGGCGGCCTGGTCGCGACGGTCGGCGCCGCCCAGGCGGTCGCGGTCGACGCCGCTTCGTTCGGCCTGTGCGCGCTGGTGCTGGCGCTCACCACCCGGGGCATCGGTCTGGCGGCTGAGCCGGCCGAGCTGGAGCCGGGCGAGCAGGAGGCGTCGTACGGCGCCCGGCTGCGCGAGGGCTGGGACTTCCTGCGCCACGACCCGGTCCTGATGAGCCTCTGCGTGATGATCGCGGTGACCAACCTGCTCGACCTGGCCTGGGCCTCGGTCCTGCTGCCGGTCTGGGCGCACGACACCGGCGCGGGTGTCGGCGCCGTCGGCCTGGTCTTCGCGGTCTGGGGCGGCGCCTCGATGGTGGGCTCCTTCGTCGCCGCCGCCTACGGCACCCGCCTCCCGCGCTTCACGACGTACGTCGTGGCCTTCTTGATCACCGGGCTGCCCCGGTTCGTCCTGTTCGCGCTCGGTGTGCCGCTGTGGGTGATCCTCGTGACCAGCCTGGTCGGCGGGTGCGCCTCCGGCTTCCTCAACCCGGTGCTCGGCGCGGTGCAGTTCGAACGGATCCCGCGCGAGATGGTCGGCCGGGTGACGTCACTGAGCAACGCCCTGTGCTGGTCGCTGATGCCGCTCGGCGGCATCCTCGGCGGCCTGCTGGTCAGCGGTGTCGGGCTGACGACCGCGCTGGTCGTGGTGGGTCTGGCCTACTTCGTGACCACCATGGCGCCGACGGTGCTCCCGACCTTCCGGGAGATGGACCGGGTCAGGGTGGCCGACCGCGAGCCCGTGGCCGCCTAGCTGGGATCAGCCCTGGCAGGGCACGTAGCTACGGGTGACGCTCCTCTTCGAGCTGTCCTTCATCAGCAGGTTGGCGGTGATCTTCAGGTCCCGGGTCGCTGAGAGCTTCTTCAGCACCAGCGACGAGCCGGCCGTCGGAGTGCCGGCCTTGGCGGCGAGGCTCCCGTTGACCGAGACCGACGCGCTCCTGACCTTGCCCGCTTTGCCGGTCCAGCCCAGGGACGCCGTGTGCTTGCTGCAGGACGTCGCCGACGGCAGCGCCAGGTACGCCGTGCCGGTGCCCCTCGCTCGCGACAGCGCCGAGCCGGCGGCGTGGAAGACGCCGCTCATCGTCGCGCTGGGCGCTGGGGCACGCTGGACGGATCCCAGACGGGCCGAGCCCCAGACGGTGAACCAGGCTTTCTCCTGGTAGGACCCGGCTGCCAGGAACGTCCGCGCGGTGGCTGACGACGCCGGACCCCCGACGATCTCGAGGTACTCCTCCGAGCCGTCCTCGGCGACGATGGACAGCTTGGTGGTGACGCCTTGCTGCTGGGCGCGGCTGAGATACATCCAGCCCGGCTTCGACTCGGTGACCGTGAGCGTGACCCCTCCCAGCAGTCCCACCTCCACCGCGCACAGCGAGGCGTCACCGAGGTCCGGGACCACCGTCACCGATCCCGTCCCGGACATCCGGTACGACGAGGTCGAGCCGCTCTTCCCCTGCTGGCTGCCGCTCACGGAGACCTGGCCGGTGACGTGCGTGACGTCGGTCGGGTCAGGAGCGACCGGGTCGAGGTTCGTGACCGTCACGTCCACAGCCAGCGTGTCGGAGCCCGAGCCGTTCGTGAAGTCGAGAGTGCGACCCGCGGTGCTGCTGCCGTCGATCGTGCACGCCGTCGAGCTCGAGACACCGTCCGCGAAGTACACGCGCTGCTGCACCCGCGTGTGGCTCGGGACGAGGTCGATGGGGGCCGCCTGGGCGGTCGGGAGCGCCAGCGAGGAAGCTGCGACGGCGCTGCACGACGCAAGAACCACCAGCCGCAGCAGTCGAGCAGGACGTGACATGACGGGGGGCTCCTGCCGCCGGGGGTTGGGCTCGCCAGGCTAGGTGTCGGTGGACCACCGAGTCGCCGTTCGACCCCTGGTCTAGATCGCCTTCCGCGTCGACAGGGTCGCTCGAGGTCAGGCGTAGTGGCGGGCCAGCGTGACGATCCGGCCGTTGGCCTCTGTCTCGCCGATGGAGACCCGCGCGCCCTCGCCGCCGAACGGCCGCACCACGATGCCCAGCTCGTCGGCGGTCGCGGCGAGCTCGACCGTGCGTTCGCCCATCGCGAACCACACGAAGTTGCCCTGCGCCTCCGGTACGACGAGCCCGGCGTCGGCGAGCCCCTTGACCACGCGCTCGCGCTCGGCGACCAGCGCGTCGACCCGCTCCAGGAGCTGGGGCCGGGCGGCCAACGAAGCGACGGCGGCGGCCTGAGCGACGTTCGAGACCCCGAACGGGAGGGAGACCGCCTTGAGTGCGGTCGCCACCGGCTCCGGCGCGACGGCGTAGCCGACGCGGAAGCCGGCCAGCCCGTAGGCCTTGGAGAAGGTTCGGGTCGACACGACGTTGCCGTGGGCGGCGACGGTCGCCAGCCCGTCGACCGGGTCGCTCATCCGCACGAACTCCACGTACGCCTCGTCCACGACGACGAGCACGTGGGCGGGCACCTTCGCCAGGAAGGCGTCGAGCTCGGACTGGGTGACCGACGGCCCGGTCGGGTTGTTGGGAGTGCAGACGATGACCAGGCGGGTGCGGTCGGTGATCGCCGACGCCATCGCGTCGAGGTCGTGCCGCCCGTCGACGGTCACCGGCACCCGCACGCCGGACGCCCCGGCGGCGGTGACCGCGATCGGATAGGCCTCGAAGCTGCGCCAGGCGTGGACGACCTCGTCGCCGGGCTCGCAGTAGGCCTGCACCAGCTGGTAGATCAGCGCGACGCTGCCGGTGGCCAGGGCGAGCCGCTCCGGACCGACACCGAGCGACTCCGACAGGGCGGCGTAGAGCGCGGTGTTCCCCATGTCGGGGTAGCGGTTCATCTGCTCGGCGGCCTTCGCGGCGGCCTCGAGGACCCCGGGCAGCGGCGGGTAGGGGTTCTCGTTGCTGCTCAGCTTGTACGTCGTCAGCCCCGCGCGCGGCTGCGGCGGCTTCCCCGCGACGTAGGCCGGGATCTGGGACACGCAGGCGCGTGGCTCCGGAGTGGTCATGACGCCAACTTATCCCCGACGCTCCGGGACCGTTTGGCCCGCCAGGGGCGGAACAGCGGCAGCAGGAGCAGGCCGAGGGCGACCCCGATCGCGGCACCGGTGACGTTGTCGATGATGTCGGTGACGTCGCAGGCGCGGTCGATGCGGGCGACCTGGAGCTGGGTGTACTCGATCGCCAGGGAGTACGCCGCGAGCAGGCCCAGGCCGAGCGGCACCAGCACCCACCCGGCACGCCAGCGCGCGAGCACCAGGACCAGGAACATCCCGGCCGGCACGAACAGCAGGGTGTTGAGCAGCTGCTGCCCACCGCCGAAGATCCAGAACCCGTCCGGCGACGGGCCGCCGATGTCCCAGCTGCACGAGGTCGCGTGCTGGTCGGCCGGCACGTAGCCGAGACCGTTCTGGGCGGGGACCAGGGTCACGATCGCGATCACCGTGAGGCTCCAGAGCAGCCCGAACCAGGCGAAGCCGGCCACCACCCCCAGCCGCCGGCCCGCGGCCAGCCCCACGACGGCGCACAGCAGGCCCGCGGCGACGGCGAACAGCAGCATCCAGCCCGCGCCGCCGATCGAGACCATGCCCGAAGGCTATGACCCGGGGACGACGACCTCGCCACCGAGCACGATCGGCACGTCGCGACCGAGCACCACGTCGACGGGGTTGGTCAGACAGCGGATCGAGCCGCCGCCCTTGTGGAACTCGCTGACGTCGACCTCGACGACCCCGAAGCCCCACGCGGCCAGCTGCTCCTTGACCCGCACCGGGCTTCCGGCCGGCATCACGACGGTGTCGCCGACCACGATCGAGTTGGCGCAGAACGTCGTCAGCGCCTCGTCGTCGGTGAGCACCAGCGGCTCGGGCACCAGGTCGAGCAGCGCCTGCGCCGACGCCTCGTCGAACGCACCCGGAGCGACCATCGCCCGTCGGTCGTCGAGGGGGCAGAACGCGAGGTCGAGGTGGTACATCGCCGGGTGAGTGATCCGGACGCCGCGCACCCGCACCCCCAGGTCGCCCGCGAGGTGCTTGAGCGCCAGCTCCTCGGTCCGCGGACCGAACCCGGCGAGGAGCGCGTCGCCCCAGGCGAACACGTCGCCGGCCTCGAGGTGCGCGCCGACGCCGTCGCGACCGACGTACGACGTGGAGCGGCCGCTGCCCTCGAACCACGGACCGGCGGAGATGGTCTCCATCCGGCGCTGGGCGTAGCGCATGTGGGACATCACCACGTGGCCGGTGACCACGCCGGTGCCGTCCGGGCGGAGGACGCCGAGGCCGAGGTTCATCGCATAGACCATGTCGGGGGCGTCGGCGCGCTGCGGGAGCACCTCGACCGTGCCGCCGAGCCGCTCGATCGTGGACAGCAGCCCGACCCACTGCGCCATCGCGCGACCGGGGTCGGGCTGGTCGGCGAGGTCCATGTAGGGGTTGATCGCGTAGTCGATGCGGAAGTGGTCGGGGCGGACCATCACGTAGCGGCGGCCCCACGACAACGGGGTCGCGGGCTGCGGCTCCAGGGCCTGCTGCGCGAGCGACACGGCGTACTCCTCCCACGGGTGGTCGATGCTCGAGTGATTGTCAGACAATCTGACAACTCGCAGTATGGCGCGCGATGCGGTGCTCGGCAAGTCTTTGTCGGACACTGGGGTCATGTCTGGGGTCATGTCTTCCGCCGAGCGCACGAGCGACGCGTTCGGCTCCCTCCACCTGGAGCACTCCTCGACCGTCGACCGGGTCGCCGAGGAGCTGCGGCGGGCGGTGTTCGAGGGTGAGCTGGAGTCCGGGACGCCGCTGCGCGAGGTCGCCCTCGCCGAGTCGCTCGGCGTCTCCCGGCCCACCCTGCGTGAGGCGCTGGCGGTCCTGGTCGCCGAGGGCCTGGCCACCCGGGAGCCCAACCGCGGGGTGACCGTCGCCAGCCCCGACCCCGAGTCGGTGCGCGACGTGTCCCGGGTCCGGGCCGTGCTGGAGACCGCCGGAGTGCGCCACTGGCCGACCGCGGGAGAGGACGCCCGCGACGCCGTACGGCAGGCGCTCGGCGCCTACGAGACGGCGGTCGCCGACGGGGCGTCGTACCAGGAGCTCAACCAGCGACACCTCGCCATCCACCTGAGCCTGGTCGGGCTGACCGAGTCGCCGAGGCTGGTCGCGATGGCCGAGTCGGTGGTCGCCGAGCTGCGCTTGGCTCTCGCGCAGATCGACCGCGTACGACGCAACGCCCGCGACCAGGCGGGCGAGCACCACCACCTGCTCGAGCTCCTCGAGTCCGGTGATGTCGACGCCGCCGTCACCGAGCTGACCGAGCACCTGGCCGGTGCCGAGGACGCGATCATCCAACGCCTCGACCTCGACTGAGGCTGGCTATGCTCGCGGCGTGAGGTTCGTGACCTGGCTGCTGTCCACAGCGGTCGCCGTGGCCGTGGCCACCTGGCTGTTCCAGGGGATCTACTTCACCGGCCCCACCTCGGGCTCGGCCGAGATCAGGCACAAGCTGATCCCCCTCCTCATGGTCTCGCTGATCCTGGGCCTGGTCAGCATGCTGGTGAAGCCCTTCGTGACCTTCCTGTCGCTGCCGTTCGTCGTCTTGACCCTCGGGCTGTTCCTGCTGGTCATCAACGCGCTGATGCTGCTGCTGACGGCCTGGTTCGCGGGCGTCCTCGGGATCGGCTTCCACGTCACCAGCTTCTGGGCGGCCCTCGGCGGCTCGATCGTGATCACCCTGGTCAACTGGGGCATGAACGCCCTCACCGACCGCGACTGACGTGCTCCCACCGCCACGCCACCCAGGGCGCTACGCCGTCGCGCTGGTGTGCCTCGGCAACATCTGCCGCTCCCCCACCGCCCACGTCGTCCTCGAGCAACGGCTGGCCGACGCCGGGCTCGACGGCCGAGTCGTGGTGCACAGCAGCGGCACCGGCGACTGGCACGTCGGCGATCCCATCGACCAGCGGGCGGCCGCCGCGCTCGTCGGCGCGGGCTACGACCCGAGCCAGCACCGGGCACGCCAGTACGACGCCTCCTGGGCCGCCGACGACGACCTGGTGCTGGCGATGGACGCCGACAACCTCGCCGACCTCGGCGGCCGGTCCGAGCGGGTCGGGATGTTCCGCGACTTCGACCCGGTCGCTCCGGGCGCCGACGTGCCCGATCCCTACTACGGCGGCCCCGACGGCTTCGCGATGGTGCTGGAGATGGTCGAGCGCACCACCGACGCCCTCGTCGCGGAGCTCGCCGACCGGCTCGCCTGAGCGGGCGACCCGCGCGGCGTACTACGGTGTGGGCAGCCGACCCAGCCGGATCGCAGCCGGATCGCAGGAGGTGCCGATGACGCGCCAGCCTCACGTCGCGCGCCGTGCGGAGGAGCTGCTCGGCACGGCGGTCGCAGCGACGGCACCGGTCGCCGGCGGCGACATCGCCACCGCCACCAAGCTCCGGCTCAGCAGCGGCAGGTCGGCGTTCATGAAGACGCTGCCGCACGCACCGGAGGGGTTCTTCGAGGCCGAGGCGGCCGGGCTGCGCTGGCTCGGCGAGACCGGTGGGATCCGGGTGCCCGAGGTGCTCGCGGTCGAGCCCGACTGCCTGATCCTGGCCTGGATCGAGCCGGGCAAGCTGACCACCGAGGCGGCCTCGGACTTCGGCCGGGCGCTGGCGAAGACCCACGACGCCGGGGCGCCGACCTACGGCCTCGACCGCGAGGGCTTCATCGGCCGGCTCCCGATGCCCAACAAGCCCGCGCCGACCTGGGCGGAGTTCTACGCCACCAAGCGGGTGCTGCCCTACCTCAAGCTGGCCCAGGACCGCGGCGCGATCTCCGCCGACGGCGCCGCCTACGTCGACGCCGTCATCGGTCGGCTCGCCGACCTGGTGCCCGAGGAGGGCCCCCACCGCCTGCACGGCGACCTCTGGAACGGCAACGTCATCTGGACCCACGAGGGTGGCTGCTGCGTGATCGACCCTGCCGCCCACGGTGGCCACCGCGAGACCGATCTCGCGATGCTGGCGCTCTTCGGCCTGCCCCAGCTGCCCCGGGTGCTGGCGGCCTACGAGGAGGTCTCGCCCCTCGCCGACGGCTGGGAGGACCGGATCGGGCTCCACCAGCTCTTCCCGCTCCTCGTGCACGCGTGCCTGTTCGGCGGTGGGTACGGCGCTCGCGCGGCCGAGGTGGCGAGCCGGTTCGGCTGAGGTGGACACGGCCCGGTTCTCAGCCCGGGTTCAGGACGGGCTGGCAGAGTGAGGCCCGTGACTCCGCCAGCTCTTCCAGCCTCGACCCCCGCCAAGCCGCGGGTGCTCGTCGTCGACGACGACAAGGCGGTGCGCGAGTCACTGCGCCGGAGCCTGGAGTTCAACGGCTACGCCGTGTCGCTGGCCTCCGACGGGGCCGAGGCCCTGGCGGGCATCGCCGGCCACGCGCCCGACGTCGTGGTGATGGACGTGATGATGCCGCGGCTCGACGGCATCGAGACCACCAAGTCGCTGCGCAAGGCCGGCAACGACGTGCCCATCCTGGTGCTCACCGCCCGCGATGCCGTGGGCGACCGGGTCGAGGGGCTCGACGCCGGCGCCGACGACTACCTCACCAAGCCGTTCGCGCTCCAGGAGCTGCTCGCCCGGCTCCGCGCCCTGCTGCGCCGCGTCGTACCGGCCGAGGGTGACGACAACGAGGTGCTCTCCTTCGCCGACCTGTCCATGGACCTCGCCACCCGCGAGGTCCTCCGGGGCGAACGGCCGATGGAGCTGACCCGCACCGAGTTCACACTGCTGGAGATGTTCCTGCGCCGCCCGCGCCGGGTGCTCGAGCGGTCGTTCATCCTCGAGGAGGTCTGGGGCTACGACTTCCCCACCACGGCCAACTCCCTCGAGGTCTACGTCGGCTACCTGCGCCGCAAGACCGAGGCCGAGGGCGAGTCGCGGCTGATCCACACCGTGCGAGGCGTCGGCTACGTCCTCAAGGAGAGCTGAGCCCTTCATGAGCACCCCGACGACCGCCGCAGCACCGGGCTGGTCGGCCGAGGAGCCCTCACGCGACGAGCCCCGGTGGCACTACCGCCGTTCCCTGGCCAGCCGGGTGATCCTGCTGACCACCATGGCCGTCGGCTTCGCGGTGGCCCTGGTCGCGCTGGGTGCCTTCGTGACGGTGAAGATGTCGCTGGAGGGGTCGCTCGACCGGTCGCTGCTCGACCGGGCGCACCGGGTGAGCGACACGATCGCGTTCGCGCAGCTGACCGACACCCAGATCCCCGCCTGGGCCGTCGGCGCCGCCGACATGCACCTGTACTACGTCACCAGCGACGGCGGGATGGGCGCGGTCGACGGCAACCAGCGCACCGGCACCCTGCCGTTCGGGCGGCCCGAGATCGCCGTCGCGGCCGGCACGTCGTCCCAGAGCGTGCGCACGGTCCGGCTCGGCTCCAGCGACTACCGCGTCGTCACCGTGCCGCTCACCAACAGCCGCGGCAACGCGCTGGTCCTCGCCCAGAACATGGCGCCGCAGGAGAGCGCCCTGAAGCGGATGGGCGCGGTGATGCTGCTCTTCGGCCTGGCCGGGGTGATCGGCGCGGGAGCCGCGGGATGGGCGATCGCCCGCAACGGCCTGCGACCGGTGCGCCGGCTCACCTACAACGTCGAACGGATCGCCCGCACCGAGGACCTCACCCCCTTGCCGGTCGAGGGCGACGACGAGATCGCGCGGCTGGCCTCGGCGTTCAACACGATGCTGGCCGCGCTGTCCGCCTCGCGTGACCGGCAACGCCGCCTGGTCGTCGACGCCGGCCACGAGCTTCGGACGCCGCTCACCTCGCTGCGCACCAACCTCGAGCTGCTGCTCCAGGCCGACGACACCGGTGGTCTCGAGCCGGAGTCGCGGGCCGAGCTGCTCGACGACGTCGGCGCCCAGATCGAGGAGATGTCCAACCTCGTCGGCGACCTGGTCGAGCTGGCCCGCGACGAGCCCGTGCGCGAGAACGCCGTCGAGCAGGTCGACCTGGCCGAGGTCGTCGACCGGGCGATCGCGCGTGCCCGGCGCCGGGGCACCGGTCTCTCGTTCGAGGTCGACCTCGAACCGTGGTGGGTGACCGGCGAGTCGGCCTCCCTGGAGCGCGCCGTCACCAACCTGCTCGACAACGCCGTGAAGTGGAGCCCGCCCCAGGGCACCGTGACCGTGCGCCTCGTGCACGGCACCCTCACCATCGACGACCAGGGCCCCGGCATCGCTCCGGCCGACCGCGAGCAGGTCTTCGAGCGGTTCTACCGCGCCGACGAGTCCCGCTCCATGCCCGGCTCCGGGCTCGGGCTCTCGATCGTCCGCCAGGTCGTCGACCGGCACGCGGGATCGGTCCGGGTGGAGGAGAACGACGCCGGCGGCACCCGGATGGTGCTCCAGCTCCCGGGCGCCGCCCTCGTGGCGGGCTGACCCGGCCTACACCTCGAACCGGTAACCCATGCCCGGCTCCGTGATCAGGTGCCGCGGTGCCGAAGGGTCGTCCTCGAGCTTCTTGCGCAGGGCACCGACGTAGACGCGCAGGTAGTTGGTCTCCTTGTCGTACGCCGGACCCCAGACCTCGTGCAGGAGGTCGCGCTGGGCGACGAGCCGGCCGGGGGTGCGCACGAGCATCTCCAGCAGGCCCCACTCGGTGGGGGTCAGCCGCACCACCTCGCCGGACTTCGTCACCCGTCGGGCGGGGAGGTCGATGACCAGGTCTCCGGCCTCGAGGACAGGAACGTCCGACCGGGCCCGCCGGGCAGCGGCCCGGATCCGCGCCAGCAGCTCGTCCATCCCGAACGGCTTGGTGACGTAGTCGTCGGCGCCGAGGTCGAGGGCCTCGACCTTCTCGTTCGACTCCGCCCGCGCGGACAGCACGACGACGGGAGTGGTGCTCCACGCCCGGAGACGCCGCAGCACCTCGATGCCCGAGAGGTCGGGCAGGCCGAGGTCGAGCACCACGACGTCGGGGCGGTCCTCGCGCAGCGCCTGGAGCGCCGTACGCCCGTCGGCGGCGATCAGCACCTCGTGGTCGGCGGCCCGCAGCCCGATCGCGAGGGTGCTGCGCAGCGTGGCGTCGTCGTCGACGACGAGGACCTTCACGACCCCGCCCCCGGCAGGTCGAGCTGCATCGTCAGCCCGCCGTTCGGGGTGGGCACCGCCTCGAGGGCGCCGTTCTGGGCCTCCGTGAGCCCTCGGGCGACGGCCAGCCCGAGGCCGACCCCCGCGGACCCGCCGGCGACGTCGCCGTGCCGCTGGAAGGGCTCGAAGATCCGGGCCCGGTCTGCCGCCTCGATGCCCGGCCCGTGGTCGAGGACGCGCAGCACGACCCGCAGGCCGCGGCTCTCCCCGCTGACCTCGACGGTCGGGCTGTAGCGAAGGGCGTTGGCGACCAGGTTGGCCAGGACGCGCTCGAGCAGCCCGGCGTCGACGTACGCCGTGGGGAGCTCGCCGATCTGGACCCGCTCGGCTCCCTCGAGCCCCTGCAAGGACCGCCGGACCACCTCGCCGAGCGGCACGTCGGCGGCGATCGGCGTCACCGCGCCGGTCTGCAGACGGCTCATGTCGAGCAGGTCGCTGACCATCGTGGTCAGCCGGGCCACCGAGACCTCCATCGCGTCGAGAAGCGCGTGCCGCTCGTCCGGGCCCAGCCGCTCGTCGTGGGTGGCGAGCGTCTCGGTCGCCGAGCGCAGGCCCGCGAGCGGGGTGCGCAGGTCGTGGGAGACCGCGGCCAGGAGGGCGGTCCGGGTGCGGTTGCCGGCCTCGAGCTCGCGGGCGGCCAGGCTCTGCCGGGCCAGCTCCTCGCGCTCGCGGAGCACGCCGACGTGGGAGGCGAAGGCCGCGGCGACCGAGCGTTCGCGGGGGCCGAGCGAGCCGCCGCGGAGCACCAGCCAGGCGTCCGCCCCGGCCGGGAGCACGACGGCACCGGTGGCCCCGACCGGCTCGCTGGTCACCAGGTCGACGGAGTCGGCACCGAAGGTGTCGCGCGCCAGCGCCAGCAGCTGCGGGACGTCGTACTCCCCGCCCAGGACCTGGCGGTTGAGCATGGCCAAGGTGCCGGCCTCGGCCTCCGCGGCCCGAGCCTGCTCCCGGCTCCGGGCCGCCGTGTCGACGACCGCGGCCACCGCGACGGCGGTCACCGCGAAGACGACCAGCGTGTAGACGTCGGAGGTGGAGGCGACGTCGAGGGTGTGCTGCGGCGGGATGAAGAAGTAGTTCAGCAGCAGCGCGCCCACCACCGCAGCGACGAGGGCCGGCCAGCGACCACCCACGATCGCGACCAGCACCGCCAGGCTGAGGAACAGCATCGTGGCCAGCGCGATCCGCGCCGATCCCCGGGCGGCGTGCACCAGGAGCGTGGTCAGCAGCGGCAGCCCCAGCAGCGTGATCGCCCAGCCGAGTGCGACCCGCCGGGGGCTCAGGCGGCCGGCCTCGGGGGTCTCCACGGGCCCAGTGTCCTACCCCACGTGGACGCGCGGGCGGAGGGCCGGGTCGGGCTCGGCGCGTCTGAGCACCTCGCGGGTCACCGGGGCGACCTCACCGAGCCCGAACAGCAGGAACCGGAGGAACTGCTGGACCGGGTTTCCCTCGGTCCACTCGAAGTAGATGTGGGGGATCGCTCCGCTGTCGTCGCGGATCCGCAGGGCCAGTGCGGCGAGCGCGTTGGACACCGACGGCGCCTGGACGGTCATGACCCGGTAGCGCTGGTGGAGCACGGCGCCCCGGACGTGGAGCCGGCCCTCGAAGTCGCTCGGGTCGACGACGCTCACCTCGACGAAGATCACGTCGGGGTCCACCGGCAGGTCGTGGTCGCGCCGCAACCGCTTGATCTTGTCGAGGTAGTCCTCGACGTCGCGATCGTGGGTCTTGTTCGCGACGAGACGGATCGTCCGGCGGGAGCAGTCGCGGATGAAGACCTGACTGGCGGCGTCGAAGTCGATCTCGGTCGCGCGGAGCTCGAAGACCCGCTTGACCCGCGAGAGCAGGGAGACCGTGACGATGGCGAGCACGAAGCAGGCGCCGATCTTGACGCCGTCGGGGCGTTCGAAGATGTTGCTGACGGTCGTGTAGGCGAGCACCAGCGTCACCACGGTGAACCCGACGACCCGACGGCGCTGACCCGCCCGGCGCGCGGCGAGCGTCACCGCGGTCGCGGCGCTGGTGAAGAGCACCAGCACGCCGGTGGCGTAGGCGCCGCCCTGCGCGTCGACGCTGGCATCGAACATCCACGTGATCAGGAAGGCGGTCGCGGTGAGGATCAGGACGAGCGGCCGGACCGCACCGGCCCACTCCGGCGACATGCCGTAGCGCGGGAGGTAGCGCGGGATCAGGTTGAGCATCCCGGCCATCGCGGACGCGCCCGCGAACCAGAGGATCGCGATCGTCGACGCGTCGTACGTCGTGCCGAAGGCGTTGCCGAGGTAGCGATGGGCGAGGAGGGCCAGCGCCCGGCCGTTGGCCTGGCCGCCGGGCTCGAACTGCGCCGGGGCGATCAGCAGCGTGGTGGCGAAGGAGCTGGTGACCAGGAAGATGCTCATCATCACCGCGGCGGTGGTGAGCAGCCGCTTGGTGCCGCGGATCCGGCCGGCCGGGTGGGCCTCGGTGTCGGAGGCGTCGCCGCTGACGTGGGGCATCACCGCGACGCCCGTCTCGAAGCCCGACATCCCGAGGGCCAGCTTGGGGAAGACCAGGAGGGCCACCCCGATCATCGCCAGCGGGCTGCCGTGCTGGGCGACCAGCGCGTGCTTCCAGTCGGGGACCAGGGAAGGATGCTCGGCGACGTGCCACAGGGCGACGGAGATGACCACGACGTTGAGGGTCAGGTAGATCCCGACCAGGGCCACGGCGAGGCCGATCGCCTCGGTGAAGCCGCGCAGGAACACCGCACCGAGCAGGCCCACCAGGGCCAAGGTGATCACGACCTGGTGGCCGGACAGGACCGGCTGGAGGTTGGGGTTCTCGATCAGGTGGGCGGTGGCGTCCGCGGCCGACAGCGTGATCGTGATGATGAAGTCGGTGAGCGCGAAGCCGAGCAGGGCGAGCACGAACAGCTTGCCCTTCCAGAAGCTGAGCAGCCGCTCCAGCATCGCGATCGAGCCCTCGCCGTGGGGGCTCTCCTCCGCGACCCGGTGGTAGACGGGAAGGGCGCCGAACAGGGTGAGGGCGACCAGGACGAGCGTGGCGACGGGCGAGAGGAAGCCGGCGGCCAGCGCCGCGATCCCGGGCTGGTAGCCCAGTGTCGAGAAGTAGTCGACACCGGTCAGGCACATCACCTTCCACCACGAGCTGCCCCGGGCGGCGTGGCGCACCTCGCCCTCGGTCACCAGCCAGCCCTGCAACGTCACGACTCCAGCGTCGTTCGCCCTCAGGCGTCGTTCACGGGTCTTGACGGGTTCCTGACGCCGCTGTCGCCCGCGTCACCCCGGGCGAGGTTCAGGGCCCGAGCAGGTCGCCGACCAGGCCGTGCACGAGGGCTGCTCCGTGCTCGGTGAGGATCGACTCGGCATGGAACTGGATGCCGCGGAAGTGCGGGCCGCGGACCAGGTGCACGTCACCGGTCGCCGGGTCGGACTCGACGCTGACCCCCTCCGGGAGCGCCGTGCCGCCCACCCGACCGACGAAGGTGTTGTAGAAGCCCACCCGCTCGGGCCGCCCGTCGAGGCTGATCTCGTCCTGGGTGCCCTGGAACACGATGTCCTTGTAGGCCAGGGGGATCCCGAGCCGGTCGCACAGCACCTGGTGACCGAGGCAGACCGCGAGGAACGGCTGCCGGCGCTCGAGCAGCCGGTCGACGGCACTGCGGAAGGTGGCGATCTTGGGGTGGTCGCCGTCGCGCGGGTCGCCCGGGCCGGGCCCGACGATCACCAGGTCGGCGTCGTCGAGCGCGTGTTCGTCGTACGACGCGTGTGGCAGCACGCTGCTGGTCATGCCGGCGACACCGAGGACGTGGCGGAGCATGTTCACGAAGTCGTCCTCGCCGTCGAGGATCACCACGTGCTTGCCCACCAGCGCCGGGTCGGCCGTCGTACCGGACTGGTCGGTCAGCCAGAAGGACGCGAGCCGGTGGTTGCGCGCATGGAGGGCCAGCAGCACGTCCTCGTCGTTGACCAGCTCCGCGACGTCGGCGGTCGGCACGGGCGCCGGCTCGACCAGGCCGAAGGCGGCCAGGATGCCTCCCGCCTTGGCGCGCGTCTCGGCCACCTCGGACGCCGGGTCGGAGTCGCGCACGAGCGTGGCACCGGCCGTGACGGTGAGGCGGCCCTCGAGGTCGACGTCGGCGGTGCGGATCACGATCGGGCTGTCGACGACCGGGGCGCCGTGGTCGTCGCGACCGAAGAGCGCCAGCGCTGCGCCGTAGTAGCCGCGGCCCTGCGACTCGTACTGCTTGATCAGGCGGCAGGCGTTCCGCACCGGACTGCCGGTGACCGTGGCGGCGTACATGGTGTCGCGCAGCACCTCGCGGGGGTCCCGGCTGGTGCGCCCGGCCAGGAAGTACTCGGTGTGGACCAGGTGCGACATCGGCTTGAGGAACGGGCCGAGCACCTGGCCCCCCTTGTCGCAGATGTCGCACATCATCTTCAGCTCCTCGTCGACGACCATGAAGAGCTCGTAGATCTCCTTCTCGTCGTGCAGGAAGTCGAGGAAGCGGGGCTTGAGGGTGTCGGTGTCGGAGGAGCCGAGGCGGAACGTGCCGGAGATGGGGTTCATCCGGACGTCGTCCCCGTGCACGGAGACGTGCCGCTCGGGACTGGCGCCGATCAGGTAGCGGTCGCCGGTGAAGAACAGGTAGGTCCAGTAGGCGCCGTGCTCGCGCTCGAGCACGCGACGGAAGACCGTCAGTGCCTTTCCGGCGTCCCAGTCGGCGACGTCGGCGCGGTAGTGGCGGCCGATCACGAGGTTGGCGCCCTCGCCCTGGCCGATCTCGTCGGCGATGATCGTCGCGACCAGCTTCGCGTAGGCGTCGTCGTCGATGTCGAACCCGCCGCGATCGGCGAAGTCGACCCCGAGGTCGTCGATCGCGTCGACCACCTCGGCAACGCTGAACTCCTGCTCGCTCGCGACGTCGACCACCACGAGCGGCGTGCCGTCGTCGTGGGCCTCGAAGCCCCGCTCGTGCACCTGGCGGAAGGGGACCGCCACCAGCCGGTCGGCGACGTGGCCGGCCTCGGGGATCCCGTCCTCGAGCGGGATGTCGAGGATCGACTCGACCTCGCGGCGAGCGCCGCCCACGAGGCCGACGGTCTGCCGGTCGCCTGCCCGGGTCGATCGTCGGATGATCGCCCACGCCTCGTGCCCCTGGAGCGCGGCGATGGCGTCCCGGGCGGTCACGGTGGCGGTGGTCATGTCGGGGAATCTACCGACGCGCCTCCTCGCCCTCCGCGACGTCTCAGCCGGGGTCCCAGCCGGGTGCTCAGCTCGAGTGGGTCGTGGGCGGCCACCTGCCGTCCCGGAAGCAGGTGCTCGCCCGTCACGAGGCCCTCGAGCGCGAGCTCGCCGAGCCGGTCGCGGCCTGACCCTCCCCACCGGCCCACCCCTCCAGAACGTCGGGGACTACCGGCCCACCGAGATAGTCCCCGACCTTCTGGCTGCCCCTAGGTGCTTGGACCCCACCAGAACGTCGGGGACTATCGGGCGAACCCAGTAGTCCCCGACGTTTCGGTCGTCAGCGGACGAGGGTGAGCAACTGAGTGGCGCGGGTGAGGACGACGTAGAGGGTGGCGCGGCCGGTGGGCGACTCCGCCTCGATCGCGTCGGGGTCGACCACGACGATGCCGTCGAACTCCAGGCCCTTGGTGTCGATGCCGGTCAGGACGACGATCCGGTCGTCGCCGGCCGTCTCGGGCGTGGTCGCGTGGGGGGCGTCGTCGGCCAGCTCCGGCCAGGACGCCAACCACGAGGCGACCTCGGCTCGGCGGGCGAGCGGGGTCACGATGCCCACGGTGCCCCGCACCTCGCCGGCGAGAGCGGCCAGCTCGGCCCGCAGCGTGGCGGCGAGATCCGACCCGCCCGCCACCTCGCGCGGGGACACCCCCGTCGACCGGACCGCGGTCGGCAGGTCGGCGTCGAGCCCGACGCGCGACGCGTAGTCGGCGGCGTAGTGGTAGATCTCGGAGGAGTTGCGGTAGTTGGTCGACAGGTGGAACTCGTGGAGGTCCTTGCCGGCGATGGCGGCAGCCCGCGCCGACGCCGACTCGGACGGCACCGGCCACGACGACTGGGCGGCGTCGCCGACGATCGTCCAGGTGGCCGCCCGGCCCCGGCGCCCGACCATCCGCCACTGCATCGGGGTCAGGTCCTGCGCCTCGTCGACGAGCACGTGGGCGTAGGAGTCGTCCTCGATCCGGTGGGTGGGCGGACGCCAGGGCCCGGCGTCGGGGCCGTACTCGCGCTCCAGCGCCGTGGTCAGCTCGCGCATGTCGCCCCCGACGTAGTCGTCGAGCTCGTGGTCCTCCTCGCGGGCGCGGTCGGGGACGTCGCCCACGGCGTAGCGGAGCTCGTCGACCAGGGGCATGTCCTCGACCGAGAGCGAGTCGGCCTGCCACGACTCGACCAGCAGCCGCTGCTCCTGGGGGGTGACGACGCCCTCGCCGACGCGGGCGAGGAACTCCGGGTCGCGCAGCCAGCCGAGGACCTCGGTGGCCTCGAGCGGCGGCCACCACGACACCGCGAAGTCGAGGAAGGCCTGCGAGGACAGCATGTCGTCGTCGAAGGCCTCGCGGCCCCGCTCGCGACCGCGCTCACCGGTCACCTGGCGCCACATCACGTCGAGCAGGGACGACGCGATGCGCGGCAGCTGCCGGTTGCGCGGGCCCTGGCCCATCAGCTGGCGCCGGAGCTTGCCGAGGGCGCCGCGGTCGAGGTGGACGACGTCGTCGCGCCAGAACACCCGGAACTCCTTGGGCGACGACGGTGCCTGCTGGCGCGCCGTACGGCGCATGAGCTCGGCCATCCGCTCCGAACCCTTCACCAGGGCGACGGCCGGGTCGTCGTGGCGGATGGACCGCAGGCCGCCGACCACCTCGCCGAGGGACCGCAGCGCGACCGCGGTCTCGCCGAGGGAGGGCAGGACGCGTTCGATGTAGCGCATGAAGACCCCGGAGGGTCCGACGACGAGCACGCCACCGGTCTCGTAGCGGCGGCGGTCGGTGTAGAGGAGGTACGCCGCGCGGTGCAGCGCCACGACTGTCTTGCCGGTGCCGGGGCCACCGCTGATCGAGACGACCCCCTTGGCCGGCGCCCGGATCGCGCGGTCCTGCTCGGCCTGGATGGTGGCGACGATGGAGTGCATCGAGCGGTCGCGTGCCCGCGACAGCTGGGCCATCAGCGCGCCCTCGCCGACGATCGGCAGGTCGGTGTCGGCCTCGGCGTCGAGCAGCTCGTCCTCGACGCCCACGACCCTGGGCCCCTGACAGCGCAGCACCCGCCGCCGGATCACGTCGTGGGGCTCGGCGGCGGTGGCCTGGTAGAAGACCGCCGCAGCGGGGGCCCGCCAGTCGATCAGCAGGGAGTCGCGGTCGTCGTCGCGCAGGCCGATCCGGCCGATGTAGCGGGGCTCGGGGTCGAGCGACGCCTGGAGGTCGAGCCGGCCGAAGACCAGCCCCTCGTGGGCGGCGTCGAGCTGGGCGATCCGCCGCGCCGCCTGGAAGACCATCGCGTCACGCTCGACCAGGCCGCCCTCGTGACCCAGCGCTCCGCGTCCGTGTCCCTCGCGCGCCAGAGCGCGGGCGTGGCGCGCCGATCGCTCGAGCTGGACGTACACCCGATCGACGAAGGCCTGCTCAGCATCGAGCTCAGCGGCCAGCACCTCGTCAGCCAAGAACGTTGTCTCCTCGGATCCCCACCCGCCCCCGGGCTGAGGGCGAAACCGGCAAGTCGACCATCGTATCGGCTCGCGCCCGGCGTCGTACGCCGGACCGCGCAAGCAGCTCAGTCCGCCCGCACGTAGGCACCGATGCCCAGCCGGGCCGTGCCCTGGGTGAGCCGAGCGGTCGGCGTGGTCCCGGCGGGAGCCCACAGTCCCGGCAGCGAACCGGCCCCGCTGCCACCGGAGGTGACGCCGTCACTCTCGCGACCCGCGCGGTAGGCCACCTTCAGCCTCTCGGTCCGGCCAGGCCTGCTCCAGGCCACCACCACGGGCTGTCCGTTCGGGTACGCCCACAGGTGCGCCCGGGCGTGAGCGCGGAGGTCTGTCGACATGGAGCTGCCCAGCATCCAGGTGTGGCCGAGGTACTCGAGCAAGCCCGGGACCTGGGTGCCCCCGACGCTCTCAAGGGGCAGTGCCCCGTAGACCCCGACCCCCAACTTCAGGTCGGGTGCCGACCCCGCCGGAAGCTGGGGCGCGCTGCCCTGGCCGGCGGTCACCCAGACGTGCAGCCGCACCCGCTTCCCGGGCGTCCCGACGCCCTGATAGCGGGCCAGGACCTGGGCACCGGCGTCCCAGAAGGCGCCCGGGTCGCAGTGGGCGGCGTCGACCGACGTGGCCTCGTGACCCGCGAAGGCCACGTGCAGCGCGTCGCCTTTCGGCAGACCCGAGCAGACGACAGCCAGCGACACCTGGCCCTGCGGGGCCACGAAGGTCGAGCTCGCGCCCGTCGCGCCCTGGTCGGGCACCAGACCACGCAGGAGGGTCGCACCGGCGACGTCGCTGCGGAAGGCGATGCCGTCGTGGGCGTAGCCGTCGGGGGGCTCGTCGGCGAGCTGGTAGGAGGCCACTGCGACGTCCCCGCCCTTCACCGCGGTGAACCCGAGCGCGCCGCCCTGACCCGGCGGGATCACGACGAAGTCCTCGAACCCCGACAGCGGTGAGTACCAGGTGCGGTGGTCCGGCAGCTCGACGGCCACCCGGGTCTTCAGCGAGGTGGTCCAGGAGAACAGCTGGGGCTTCTCGGACGCCTTCACCTGGATCCTCCCCGCGCCCTGGAACGTGTAGCCCCGGCCGTCGGTGTCGTAGTGGAAGCCGAGCGACTTCACCCAGTCCGGCGCCTGCTGCCCGAGCAGCGTCGGCGCCGCCGGTCGGGGCTGCGTGGTGCCTCGCGGCACGACCGTGGCTGCCACTGCGGCGAGCAGGACCAGGGAGACGGCTCCGGCGGCCACCGCACCGCGGCGACGTCGTACGACGGTGACGCGGTGCTGGATCGAGGCCGTCCGCGCAACGGCTGCCGGGTCGGTGACCTCGGCCGCGTGCTCGTCGAGGGTGCGTCGCAGGTCGGTGAGCGTGTTCATCGCGGGTCTCCCTCCTGGGCGAGTGCGGGGTCGATGCGGAGCTTGGCCAGCGCCTTGCTGCTCTGGCTCTTGACGGTGCCGACCGAGCAGCCGAGCACCTCGGCGGTCTGGGCCTCGGTGAGGTCCTCGAAGTAGCGGAGCACGATGAGGGCCCGCATCCGCCGCGGCAGCCGCCCCATCGCTGTCCACAGGTCCGTGGGCTCGGCGTCGTCGTCCTTCTGAGAGGTCGCGGCTCGCTCGGGGAGTCGGTCGGTCGGCTGCTCGCCGTTCCACTTGCGGCGCCACCAGGAGGCGTAGGTGTTGAACAGGATCTTGCGCACGTAGGGTTCCGGCGCCCCGTCGATGCGCTTCCAGGCGAACCACGCCCTGGTCAGTGCGGTCTGGAGGAGGTCCTCGGCGAGGTCGTGGTCGTGGGTGAGCAGGTACGCCGTCCGCAGGAGCGCCTGCGAGCGAGCGGCGACGAACTCGTCGAAGGACACCTCACGCACCTGTCCCCCCGAGTCGACAGCGGTCATGCCGGTCATATCAGGAAGGACCGGCGAGGGTGGGCGGAAGGTTGCCCGTCACCGCTTCCGGTTCAAGAACGCCGTCATCGCCTCGCGGGCCTCCTCGGAGGCGAAGAGCCGGGCGCTGAGGGCTGCCATGTCGTCGCCGAGCGCGTCGATCCGCCGCACCAGGTCGGCGTTGAGGATCCGCTTCGACTCGCGCAGCCCCTGTGCCGCGCCCGTGGCCAGCTGTGCGCAGAGCGTTGCGACGGCCTCGTCGAGGTCGGCGGCCGGGACCGCCTTCGTGACCAGCCCGTACTCGGCCGCCTGCGCCCCGGTGAACGTCTCGCCACCCAACGTGGTCAGGGCAGCCGCACGGGGGTTCATCCGGGCGTGCACGGTGAGGCTGATGATCGCCGCGGCCAGGCCCAGCTTCACCTCGGTCAAGGCGTAGGTCGCGTCGTCGGCACTGACCGCGAGGTCGCCGGCGGCGACGATGCCGATGCCTCCCGCGCGGACCGCGCCCTCGACCCGGGTCACCACCGGCTTGTCCATCGTGGCGATCAGGCGCTGGAGCTCCACGATCCGCTTCGCGCCCTCCTCCATGCCGACCGTGGTCGCCTCGGCGAGGTCGGCGCCGGAGCAGAACACGCGACCGGCCTGCCGGACCAGGACGACCTTCACGTCCGGGTCGGCGTCAGCCCGCTCGAGCCGCTCGAACAGCTCGGTCACCAGCTGCCGCGAGAGGGCGTTGCGGTTGTGGGGCGAGTCCAAGGTGATCGTGGCGACCGCGTCGGCGACGGCGTAGTGGACGAGCTCCTCGGGAGATGTCTCCGGCATGCCGGGCATCCTGCCACCCGGAGTGCGGGGTCGGTCGGGGCGCTGTCCGACCGCAGAACACCAGGGGGAGGTTCGCCGTCGAGACATCCGGGGAAGATCCCACCCATCCGGTCTGGCCGCCGTACCGAAGACCTGGTGTCGCCAGACATGATCAGAGCTGAGACCCACTGACCCGACCCGGGAGGATCGAGCCGTGACCAACCTTCGGCCGGTGCCGGCCGGGCCACCCTCCGACGAGGGCGGACCCGGTGGCACGCCGATGGCCGAGCTGCTGAAGCGAGCCAGCCACGGGGACGAGGCCGCCTTCGCCGAGTGGTACGACGCCACAGCGGCGCGAGCCTTCGGCCTCGCGGTCCGGGTCCTGCGCGATCGGGCCCAGGCCGAGGAGGTGACCCAGGAGTCCTACCTGGACTGCTGGCGCCAGGTGGCCCGCTTCGATGCCGACAAGGGCAGCCCGCTGGCCTGGTTGCTCACCATCGTCCACCGCAAGGCCGTCGACCGGGTGCGGTCGGCGGAGGCCGCGGGGCGCCGCGAGACGGCGTACACCCGGCGCGTGCACGAGGTCGACCACGACAGCACGGCCGAGAGCGCGACCGCTTCACTGGAGGCGACGCGCGTGCGCTCCGCGCTGCAGGAGCTCACCGACAAGCAGCGGCAGGCCGTCGAGCTGGCGTTCCTCGGGGGTTACACCCACACCGAGGTCGCCTCGATGCTCGACCTCCCGGTGGGCACGGCGAAGACCCGGATCAGGGACGGGTTGATCCGCCTGAGAGACGCCCTGGGCGTCGGAGAGGTGGCCCCGTCATGAACGACCTGACCGCCATGAGCGACATCCACGCCCTGTCGGGCGCCTACGCCTTCGACGCGCTCGACCCTGCCGAGCGGGCCGGGTTCGAGACCCACCTGGCCGCCTGCGCGGCGTGCCGGGCCGAGGTCGCGTCGTTCCAGGAGACGTCCGCCCTGATCGCCGAGACCACCGCCGAGGCCCCGCCGGCCTCCCTGCGCGCCGGCGTCCTGGCCGGCATCCGCGAGGTCCGGCCGCTGCCCCCGGAGCCGGCCCGAGCCACCGTCGTCCCGATGCGCCGGCGCGTGCTGCCGCGCCTGCTGGCCACGGCCGCCGCGCTCGTCCTGCTCGCCGCCGGCCTGCTGGTCTGGCACCCGTGGCAGTCGTCACGGGCCGACCTCGCCGACCAGGTCCTGCACGCCCAGGACGCGGTCTCGTCCACGCAGCGGATGGCCGGTGGCGGCGAGATGACGCTGGTCAGGTCGCCGTCGCTCGAGCGCGCCGTGCTGGTCGCCCACGACCTGCCCTCACCTGGCCTGGGGAAGACCTACCAGCTGTGGCTCGCCCAGCCCGGCAGCGGCATGATCTCGGCCGGCCTGATCTCCGACACCTCGGACACGACGGTGCTCACCGGGGACGCCGCCACGGCCACCGCAGCGGCGGTCAGCGTCGAGCCCGACACCGGGTCGCCCGAGCCGACGACCGACCCCGTGGCGCTCTTCCCGTTCTCGGCCACCGGGAAGAGCGGCGCGTGACCGGGCACCCTGAAGGACGCCGCCGGGTCGCAGTGATCGGCTCCGGCGTGGCGGGCCTGACCGCGGCCCACGTCGCGGGACGCCACGCCCGCGTCACCCTCTACGAGGCGGACGACCGCCTGGGCGGTCACGCCGACACCCACGAGGTGGCCGGGCACGCGATCGACACCGGCTTCATCGTGCACAACCAACGCACCTACCCGACCCTGCTCCGGCTCTTCGCCGAGGTCGGCGTCGCGACCCAGCCGTCGGAGATGTCGATGTCGGTGCGCGACGAGGAGACCGGCCTGGAGTACGCCGGGGCCCTCGGCGTGCGCGGGCTGTTCCCGAGCGTCCGCACCCTCTCCCGCCCCGGCTACCTCCGGATGCTGTCCGAGGTCCCGCGCTTCCACCGGCAGGCCCGCGTCCTCCTCGAGCACCCCGAGACGGACGACCGCACGCTGCGCGACTTCCTCGCCGACGGCGGCTTCACGGCCTACTTCCGGCGCCACTTCATGGAGCCGCTCGTCGCGGCGGTCTGGTCGTGCGACCCGGCCGTGGCCCTCGACTACCCCGCCCGCTACCTCTTCGAGTTCCTCGCCCACCACGGGATGCTCTCGGTCACCGGGTCGCCCCAGTGGCGCACCGTCGTCGGCGGCTCGGGGGCGTACGTCGCGAAGGTGGCCGCCAGCATCGACGACGTCCGGGTCGACACCAAGGTGACGTCGGTGCGGGAGACCCTCGACGCCGTCCACGTCACCGACGGCAACGGCGGGACCACGCCGTTCGACGCCGTCGTGATCGCCACCCATCCCGACCAGGCGCTCGCCATGCTCGAGGAGCCGACCGCCGTCCAGCGCCGCGCGCTGGGCGCGATGCCCTACAGCGACAACGTGGCCCTCCTGCACACCGACGTCGCCCTGCTGCCGCGGGCCCGCAACGCCCGGGCGTCGTGGAACTTCCTGCGCCGCCACGGTGACCGGGAAGGCGTCACGGTCACCTACGACCTGAGCCGGCTCCAGCGCCTGCCCACCGACACCCACTACCTGGTCACCCTCGGCGGCGAGGACCTCGTGGACCCCGCCACCGTGATCGCGCGCCGGGAGTACGCCCACCCGCTCTACACCCCCGAGTCGGTCGCCGCGCAGCGCGCCCTGCCCGAGGCGAACACCGCGCGGGTCGCGTTCGCGGGGGCCTACCACGGCTGGGGCTTCCACGAGGACGGCGCCCGCTCCGGCGCCGCCGCGGCGGCCCACCTCGGCCTGCCCTGGGACGGGCCCGAGGTGCCCCGGCCGGGGATGTACGCCTCGACGATCCGCCACACCCGGCGCCGTCCCTTCCGCCACGACTTCACCCATCACGCGCACACCTGGCTGGTCGACCTCGACGCCCTGCCCGACCACGGGCGCCTCGGCACCTTCGAGGCCCGCGACCACCTCGGCTCTCCCGACCGCTCGATCCGGGCGAACGTCGACGCCTTCCTGGCCGAGCACGACGTCGACCTGCGGGGCGGCCGGGTGCTGATGGCGGCCAACGCCCGCGCTCTCGGCTACTGCTTCAACCCGATCAGCGTGTTCTGGTGCTTCGACGCCGAGCAGGCGCTGGCCGCGGCGATCGTCGAGGTGCACAACACCTACGGCGGCCGGCACGCCTACCTCGTCCATCCCGACGTGCGCGGCCGCGCCAGGGTCGACAAGGCGCTCTACGTCTCGCCGTTCCACGGCACCGACGGGTGGTACGACGTGCGGGTCCCGGTCCCGGGCGACGACCTGCTGGTGGCGGTCACCCTGCACACCGACGACGGGGCGACGTTCAGCGCCGGCCTGTCGGGACGCCGTACGCAGGTCTCCGCGCGGCGGGCCGCGCCCGCAGCGCTCCGCGGCGCCGCCCTGATCCGCGCCCACGGGGTCGCGCTCTGGCTGCGACGACTTCCGATCCACGCCCGCCCCTCCAGCCCCGAGGAGACGCCGCGATGACACTTGCCCTCAACCGTGCCGCGATCGACCAGTGGCCCGACCTCGGGACCGTGCCGACCGGCGTCCGCACCACCGTGTCCGCCGCGGTGGCGCGGCGGCTGTTCGAGGCCGGCCTGCACCGGATGCCGGTGACCGTGCGGCTCGAGGGACGGGTCCACGGCCAGGGCGGGCCGGAGATGACCATCCACCGGCCCGAGGAGTTCTTCGACCGGCTCGGACGCGGTCTGCTGATCGGCTTCGGGGAGGCCTACCTGACCGGGGCCTGGGACGCCCCCGACCTCGGCGCCTTCCTCACGGTGCTGGCCGCCGACATGCCCTCGCTGGTGCCGGCGAGCCTCCAGCGGCTGCGCGCCCTGGCGGTCGCCCGCCCGCCGCGCCACCAGCGCAGCACCCGCGCCAACTCGCGCCGCAACATCGCGCACCACTACGACCTCTCCAACGACCTCTTCGAGCTGTTCCTCGACCCGAGCCTGACCTACTCCTCGGCGCTGTTCCCGGCCGACGAGCTGCACGGCGACGGGCTGGTCCGGATGTCGCTGCCGCGGGCCGGCAGCGACCTGGCCGCGGCCCAGGCGCACAAGATCGAGCGCCTCCTCGACCACACCGGCGTCGTGGCCGGCGCCCGCGTGCTCGAGATCGGCACCGGCTGGGGCGAGCTCGCGATCCGGGCCGCCCGGCGCGGCGCCGTCGTCCACTCGATCACGCTCTCGACCGAGCAGAAGGACCTCGCCGAGAAGCGGATCGCCGAAGCCGGGCTGACGGACCTGGTGACCGTCGAGCTCCTCGACTACCGCGCCCTCCCGGCCGACGCGTCGTACGACGCCGTGGTGTCGGTCGAGATGATCGAGGCCGTGGGCTACGACTTCTGGGAGGAGTACTTCACGATCCTCGACCGCTCGCTGGCCCCCGGCGGACGGGTCGGCCTCCAGGCGATCACCATGCGCCACGACCGGATGCTGGCCACCCGCAACACCTACACGTGGATCAACAAGTACATCTTCCCCGGCGGCTTCCTGCCGTCGGTCGAGGTGATCGACCGGCTCACCCGGCGGCGGACAGGGCTGCGGATCACCGACCGGATGGCGTTCGGCACCCACTACGCCGAGACGCTGCGCCAGTGGGACGAGCGGTTCCTGGCGGCCCGCGACCGGGTGGCGGCACTCGGCTTCGACGAGACGTTCGTCCGGATGTGGCACTTCTACCTGGAGTACAGCCGCGCCGGCTTCGCCTCGGGCTACCTCGACGTCAACCAGATCGTGCTCTCCCGGGAGGACGGTCGATGACCACCGACCTCGCCGTGGCCCCGTCGCTCGAGGAGGCGGTGGCGCCGTTCGTCGGGGGCGACCTGCCGGTGCGGCTGCGCGCGTGGGACGGCTCCGAGGCCGGCCCCGCCGACGGGCCCGTGGTCGAGATCCGCACCCCGGAGGCCCTGCGCCGGCTGCTGTGGCATCCCGGCGAGCTCGGCGCAGCCCAGGCCTACGTCACCGGCGAGATCGAAGTGCACGGCGACCTCGGCGCGGCGCTGGCGCACGCGTCCGAGGTCGGGCGCGCCCGCGGCCTGACCGGACGGCCGCGCCCCGCCGCGCTCGCCCACGCGGTCCGCACCCTGCGCTCGCTCGGCGTGGTGGGCCTCCCGCCGGGGCCTCCGGCCTCGCAGGCCCGCGTGCGCGGGCGGCTGCACAGCCCGGGTCGTGACCGGCGCGCGATCAGCCACCACTACGACCTCTCCCACGAGTTCTACTCGCTGATCCTCGACCCGCACCTGGCCTACTCCTGCGCCTACTTCACCTCGCCCGACCGGTCGGTCGAGGAGGCGCAGCGGGCCAAGCTCGACCTGGTCTGCCGCAAGCTGGGCCTCGAGCCCGGGATGACGATGCTCGACGTCGGCTGCGGCTGGGGGTCGCTGTCGCTCTACGCCGCGGAGCACTTCGGCGTCCGGGTCACCGGGGTGACGATCGCGGCGGAGCAGAAGCGGTTCGTCGACCGGCGGGTCCGCGAGCAGGGGCTCGAGGACCGGGTCGAGATCCGGTTGCAGGACTACCGCGAGGTGCCCGAGCGTGAGCACTTCGACGCGGTGGGGTCGCTGGAGATGGGCGAGCACGTCGGCGAACGCCACTACCCGGCGTACGTCGAGGTGTTGCAGCGAGCCGTGAAGCCCGGGGGTCGGGTGCTGGTGCAGCAGATGTCACGGTCCGGACGGCATCCGGGGGGTGGACCGTTCATCGAGTCGTTCATCGCACCCGACATGCACATGCGGCCCGTGGGAGAGACCGTCGCGTACCTCGCAGCTGGGGGGCTCGAGGTACGCGACGTTCACGCCCTGCGCGAGCACTACGTGCTGACCGTCGCCGGCTGGCTGGAGAACTTCGAGCGCCACGTCGAGCGACTGACCGCGCTGGTGGGCGAGGAGGTCGTGCGGGTCTGGCGGCTCTACCTCGTGGGTGGCGCCCTGGCCTTCCGCGACGGGCGGATGGGGGTCGACCAGATCCTGTGCGTGAGCCCGGGCGGTGCCCACACGCTGCCGCTGGAGCGTGACTGGTGATCACGACCTGGTGGGGCCTCGCGCTGATGGCGGTCGGGGTCTCGGCGGCGGCGATGGTGCTGACGGCGTACGCCGCTCGCCGGGCCGGACGGGTCTCGGTCGTGGACGTGGCCTGGGGCCTGGCGCTGGCGGCGATCGCGGTCGTGGCTGCCGTCGTCGGCACCGGTACGCCGTGGCGGCGCTGGCTGGTCGCCGTGCTCGTCGTGGTCTGGGGCGCCCGGCTGGCGCGGCACATCTTCGGCCGGTCGCGCGGTGCCGGCGAGGACCCGCGCTACGCCGAGCTCCTCGGCGACGGCGGCTTCCGGGCGGCGATCACCAAGGTGTTCCTCACCCAGGGGCTGGTCATCTGCCTGATCTCGCTGCCCGTGCTGGCCGCAGCCCACGACGACGTCGCGGTGACCTGGCTGGTCTGGGTGGGGGTGGTCGTCTGGGCCGTCGGCGTCGTCTTCGAGTCCGTCGGCGACGCCCAGCTGGCGGCGTACAAGAAGGACCCCGAGCGCGGGCCGGTCATGGACCGCGGGCTCTGGGGCTGGACCCGACACCCCAACTACTTCGGCGACGCCCTGCTGTGGTGGGGCATCTGGATCGTCGGGGGCGCCGCCTCGGGCTGGCTGCCGGCGCTGGTCACCGTGCTGTCGCCGCTGGCGATGACGCACTTCCTGCGCAACGTCACCGGCGCCAAGCTGTTGGAGAAGACGATGTCGCAGCGACCGGGCTGGGAGGCCTACGCCGCCCGGGTCCCCCTCTTCGTCCCCCGGCCACCCCGTCGCCCTTCCCGATAGTCCCCGACGTTCTTGTCGCCCCCGAGGCCTCCCACCCCACCAATTCGTCGGGGACTATCGAGGTGGGGCGACTAGCGTGGGTGGATGGGCGGAGACGCGGTGGCGGAGGCGTTCGCGGCGATGCCACGGGAGGGGTTCCTGCCGCGCAGCCAGCGCCGCCACGCGTCGTACGACGGCCCGTTGCCGATCGGGCACGGCCAGACCAACAGCCAGCCCAGCACGGTCGAGGCGATGCTCCGGCTGCTCGACGTGCGGCCCGGTCACAAGATCCTCGACGTCGGGTGCGGGTCGGGCTGGACCACCGCCCTGCTCGCCCACCTGACCGGTCCCACCGGACGGGTCCTGGGCGTGGAGCTCGAGCCCGACCTGGTGGAGCTCGGCACGAGCCACCTCGACGAGTGCGACGTGCCGTGGGCGAGCATCCACGAAGCCGTCCCGGGCGTGCTCGGCCTGCCGGGGGCCGCACCGTTCCACCGGATCCTGGTCTCCGCGATGGCCCACGAGCTCCCCGACGAGCTGGTCGCCCAGCTCCACTCGGGTGGCGTCATGGTGATCCCGGTCGGCGGCACCATGCTCCGCGTCGCCAGCTCGATGCGCGGGCGCCAGATCACCCGGCACGGGTACTACCGGTTCGTGCCCCTGCGCTGAGCCGGCTTCCACCCGGACCGAACCTCCCCCGGGTCAATAGCTCTTCGGCAGCCCGAGGGAGTGCATCGCGACGAAGTTCAGGATCATCTCGCGGGACACCGGCGCGATCCGCCCGGCCCGGGTCGCGACCAGCAGTCCGGCCATGCCGTACTCCTGGGTGATCCCGTTGCCGCCGTGGGTCTGGACGGCGCGGTCCGCCGCGTCGCACGCGGCCTCGGCGGCGGCGTACTTGGCCATGTTGGCGGCCTCCCCGGCGCCCAGGTCGTCACCCGCGTCGTAGAGGGCGGCGGCCTTCTGGGTCATCAGCCGGGCCAGCTCGATCTCGATCTTGGACTGCGCGAGGGGGTGGGCGATCGCCTGGTGACTGCCGATGGGTCCCTGGAAGACCGTCCGCTCCTTGGCGTACGACGCGGCTCGCTCGAGCGCGAACCGGGCAAGCCCCGTCGAGAAGGACGCGGCCATGATCCGCTCGGGGTTGAGACCGGCGAACAGCTGCACCAGGCCACCGTCCTCGTCACCGACGAGCGCGTCGGCCGGGAGCCGCACGTCGTCGATGAACACCTGGAACTGCAGCTCGGGGCTGACGATCTCCATGGCGATGGGGCGGTACTCGAAACCGTGGCTGTCGGTCGGGACCACGAACAGCACCGGCTTCAGCTTGCCGGTGCGCGCGTCCTCGGTGCGCGCGACGACCAGCACGTTGTCGGCCTCGTCGACGCCGGAGATGTAGATCTTGCGGCCGTTCAGCACCCACTCGTCCCCGTCGCGCCGGGCGGTAGTGGTGATGTTGTGGGTGTTGGTGCCGGCGTCGGGCTCGGTGATCGCGAACGCCATCGTGCCCGTGCCGTCGCAGATGCCCGGGAGCCAGCGCCGCTTCTGCTCCTCGGTGCCGTAGCGACTGATGATGGTGCCGCAGATCGCGGGGCTGACGACCATCAGCAGCAGCGGGCAGCCCTGGGCCGAGAGCTCCTCGCAGACCGCCGCGATGTCGCCGATGCCGCCGCCACCGCCGCCGTACTCCTCGGGGATGTTGATGCCGAGGTAGCCGAACTTGCCGATCTCCAGCCAGAGGTCGGTCGTCTTCTCACCGGCTCTGGCCTTCTCGGTGAACCAGTCCCTGCCGAACGTCGCGGCGAGCTTGGCCACCTCGCGTCGCAGCGCCTGGCGCTCCTGGCTCTCCTGGAACGGGACCTCGGTGAAGCTGGTCATGCGTCTCCCTCTTCCTCTGTGGCTGCGGGTGTGGGTACGTCGGGTCCGGCGGTCGCACCGGCCCGGCCGTCGGTCGGGCCGGTCAGTTGTCCTGACGAGGCGAGGGACGAGCCGTCTCGAGGGGAGACCACCGCCAGGACCTCACCTGCGGCCACCTGGTCGCCGGGCCGGACGGACAGGTCGGTGACCGTGCCGGCGTGCGGCGCCGCCACGGTGTGCTGCATCTTCATCGCCTCGAGCACCAGCACGGCGTGGCCGGCCTCGACGTCGTCGCCCTCCTGGACGTGGACCGCGACCACCGTGCCGGGCATCGGCGCGAGCAGGCTGCCGCTGGCGACCGCATCGGCGGGGTCGGTGAAGCGCGGGACGACGGTCAGGCACACGTGGCCGGACGGTGCGTCGACCTCGACCTCGACCTCGACCGGGTCGGCGGCGACCCGCGCGTCGTACGTCGTGCGGACGCCGTCGCGCTCGAGGACCACCCGGTCGGGGGCCGCGTCCACGACGGTGCAGCCGGCCACGGTGTACCCGTCCCGGCCGCCCCACCACTCGACGATCACCTCTCCCTCGAAGACCGTGCGCTGGGGCTGGCTGACGACGTTGCGCCACGCGACCGGGATGCCCTGCTGGACGGTCCGGGCGAGGCGGTCGCGCTCGGCGAGAGCCAGCGCGGCCGCGACGTCGTGGTCACCCTCGGGTGCGCTCACCACCGGGCGGTGGTCGTCGAGGAAGGCCGTGCTGACCTCGCCGGCGAGGAAGTCCGGCTCGCTGAGGACGGCGACGAGGAGGTCGCGGTTGGTGACGAGCCCGTGGATCCGCGCGCCGCGGAGCGCGGCGGCGAGGCGACGTGCCGCCTGCTCGCGGGTGGGTGCCCACGAGACGAGCTTCGCGAGCATCGCGTCGTAGTGGGTCGAGACCTCGCTGCCGGTCTCGAAGCCGGCGTCCAGCCGCAGCCCAGGCCGGTTGAGCAGGTCGAACGCGCCGTCGACCCCGGGCACGTCGACCAGGGTCAGCCGACCGCTCTGCGGCTGCCAGCCGGCGGCCGGGTCCTCGGCGTAGAGCCGGGCCTCGATGGCGTGGCCGTAGGTCTCGCCGATGGCGCGGGGGTCGGGCGAGCCGCCCTCGGCGACCGTGAGCTGGAGCTCGACCAGGTCGACGCCGTGGACCAGCTCGGTGACCGGGTGCTCGACCTGGAGCCTGGTGTTCATCTCCAGGAAGAAGAAGCGGTCGGCCTCGGGGTCGTAGAGGAACTCGACGGTGCCGGCGCCGTGGTAGTCGATCGCCGCGGCCGCCGCGTGAGCCGCCTCGTGCAGGGCCCCGCGGGTCCTGGGCGGCAGCCCGGGGGCCGGGGACTCCTCGACCACCTTCTGGTGGCGGCGCTGCACCGAGCAGTCGCGTTCGCCGAGCACCAGCACCCCGGCCGGATGGCCCACGACCTGCACCTCGACGTGGCGCCCGCGCTCGACGTACGGCTCGACGAAGACGGTGCCGTCGCCGAAGGCGCTCGCCGCCTCCGCGCTCGCCGCCTCGATCGCCAGGGGCAGGTCGGCGAGCCGGCGTACGACGCGCATCCCGCGGCCGCCGCCGCCCGCCGATGCCTTCACCAGCAGCGGGAGGTCGCCCTCGGTGGGGACTGCCGGCGCCTCGAGGACCGGTACGCCGGCCTTCCGCATCAGCTCCTTGGCGCGCACCTTGGAGCCCATCGCCTCGATCGACTCCGGCGACGGACCCACCCAGACCAGCCCCGCGCCGATGACGGCGCGGGCGAAGTCGGCGTTCTCCGAGAGGAAGCCGTAGCCCGGATGGACGGCATCGGCGCCGGCGCGGCGGGCGGCGTCGACCAACAGGTCGATCCGCAGGTAGGTGTCGGCAGGCGCGTTGCCGGGCAGGTGCACGGCGGTGTCGGCCTCGCGGACGAAGGGCAGCCCGGCGTCCGCGTCGGAGTGCACCGCCACGGTCTCGATCCCGAGGCGGCGACAGGTCGCGAACACCCGGCTCGCGATCTCAGCGCGGTTGGCGACGAGGAGTCTGGAGATCATGTTCTGAAGACTCCGTATCCCTCGGCACCCCTGATCGGGGCGTTCTCGACCACCGAGAGGCAGATCGCCAGCACGGTGCGGGTGTCCCGCGGGTCGATGACGCCGTCGTCGTACAGCATCCCGGAGAGGAAGAACGGCAGGCTCTGCTCCTCCACGCTCTGCTCGATGAAGGCCCGCATGCCGGCATCGGCCTCCTCGTCGTAGGCCTGGCCGCGAGCCTCGGCCGCCGCCCGCGCCACGATCGACAGGACGCCGGCGAGCTGGGCCGGCCCCATCACCGCGGACTTCGCGCTCGGCCAGGTGAACAGGAAGCGGGGGTCGTAGGCCCGGCCGTTCATGCCGTAGTTGCCGGCGCCGTACGACGCGCCCATGATCACGCTGAGGTGGGGGACCTTCGAGTTGCTGACGGCGTTGATCATCTGGGCGCCGTGCTTGATGATCCCGCCCTGCTCGTACTCCGCGCCGACCATGTAGCCGGTGGTGTTGTGGAGGAACAGCAGCGGGGTGTCGACCTGGTTGGCGAGCTGGATGAACTGCGTCGCCTTCTGCGCCTCCTCGCTGAACAGCACGCCCTGGGCGTTGGCGAGGATCCCGATCGGGCGACCGTGGAGGCGGGCCCAGCCGGTGACCAGCGACGTGCCGTAGAGGGGCTTGAACTCGTCGAACGGCCGCTCGCTGCCCGGTCCCCTGCCGTCGACCAGGCGGACGATCACCTCGCGCGGGTCGAACGGCTCCTTGAGGTCGCTGGGGATCAGGTCGAGCAGCCCGTCGGCGTCCTGCTCCGGCTCCGCCCATGCCCCCGCAGGTCGCGGCGTCGGCTTGCGCCAGTTGAGGCGGGCCACGATCCGGCGCCCGATGCGGATCGCGTCGTGCTCGTCCTCGGCGAGGTAGTCGGCCAGGCCGGAGACGCGCGCGTGCATCTCGGCACCACCGAGCGACTCGTCGTCGGACTCCTCACCGGTCGCCATCTTCACCAATGGCGGCCCGCCCAGGAACACCTTGGCCTGGCCCCGCACCATCACCGTGTAGTCGCTCATGCCGGGCACGTAGGCGCCGCCGGCGGTGGAGTTGCCGAAGACCAGCGCGATGGTCGGCTGCCGACGCGCCGAGGCCCGGGACAGGTCGCGGAAGACCTTGCCACCGGGGATGAAGATCTCCTTCTGCGTCGGGAGGTCCGCGCCGCCGGACTCGACCAGCGAGATGGTCGGCAGGCCGTTCTCCTCCGCGATCTGCGCGGCCCGGAAGCCCTTCTTCACCGTCCACGGGTTGCTGGCACCGCCCTTGACCGACGGGTCGTTGGCGGTGATCAGGCACTCGACACCCTCGACCACCCCGATGCCGGTCACCAGGGACGCCCCGACCGCGAAGTCGGACCCCCAGCCGGCGAGCGGGGAGAGCTCGAGGAACGCCGAGCCCGGGTCGACGAGGACCTCGATCCGCTCGCGTGGCAGGAGCTTCCCGCGCGCATGGTGCCGCTCGACGTACTTGGGGCCGCCACCGGCGACCGCCTTGGCGTGCTCGGCCTCGAGGTCGGCGAGCTTCTCGAGCATCGCCTCCCTGTTCGTGGTGCGGTTGCTCATGCCTCGAGCACCGCCTTCATCCGCTCGAGGGTGGTCCGCATGCCGCGCTCGTTGGTGCGTCCGCGAAGGGCGCCGAGCACGGTCCAGTACGCCCGCATCATCAGGGACGGCTCGATCCGGAAGTACTCGGTGACCTTCGTGCCGGCCCCGTCGGGCTCGATCCGGTAGCCCCAGTTGTTGAGGGTCAGGTCGTCGGTGCCGACGGCGAACTCGAAGGCCTCGTTGGGCACGCACGTCGTCACCTGGCAGGGCGACCAGTACGTCGGGCCCACGCCGTTGCGCTTCACGTGCCCCTTGAACGACGCCCCGACCTCCGGGCCGGTCGAGCCGCGGGTCCAGCGCGCCTCGAAGGTCTCGGGCGAGAACTCCCCGATCCGGGTGACGTCGCTGACCAGCGCCCACACCTCCTCCGGAGTCGCGTCGACGTGGACGGAGACCTCCCTGGTCAGGGGCCCGAGCAGGTGGAAGGTCATGGCGTGTACCCCATCAGTCGTGCGGCCAGGTCGGTGAGGACCTCGGTCGCTCCTCCTCCGATCGGCAGGATCCGGGCGTCGCGGTAGTGCCGCTCCACCTCGGTGCCGTGGAGATATCCCGTGCCGCCGTGCAGCTGCACGGCCTGGTCGCAGACGTGGGCCGCGCACTCCACCGCGGTCTGCTTGGCCAGGCACGCCTCGGCCACGACGTACTCGCCGGAGACGTGGCGACGCGCGACCTCGTGCACGTAGGCCCGCGACACCTCGACCTGCCGACGCATCTCGACCAGCCGGTGGCGGACCACCTGGTTGGCCAGCAGGGGCTTGCCGAAGGTCTCCCGCTGACGGCAGTACGCCGTGGTGAGAGCCAGGCTGCGGGCGGCGATGCCGTAGCCGTGCACGGCCAGAGCGATCCGTTCCACCACGAACTGCTCCGCGATCTGCGCGAACCCCGAGTCCTCCGCACCGACGAGATTGCGGGCGTGGACACGCACATCGGCGTAACCGAGCTCGGCGGTGTCGGAGCAGTGCCAACCCGTCTTCGCCAGCGACCGATCGACGGTGAAGCCGGGCGTGCCCTTCTCGACCACGAGCAGCGAGATCCCGCCGTGGCCGGGGCCACCGGTCCGCACCGCCGTCGTCACGAAGTCGGCGCGGGCGCCGCTGGTGATGAAGGTCTTGGTGCCGTTGACGACGTAGTGGTCACCGTCGCGGCGCGCGCTGGTCCGGATCGCCGCCACGTCGGAGCCGCCACCGGGCTCGGTGACGGCCAGGCTGCCGACGAGCTCGCCGGCGAGGGTCGGGCGGACGAAGCGGTCGACGAGGTCGGCCTCGCCGGTGGCGACGATGTGGGGCAGGGCGATGCCGGAGGTGAACAGCGCGGCCAGCAGCCCGCTGGACGCCCCCTCCTCGAACATCCCCTCCATCACCGGGATGCTGTCGAGCAGGTCACCGCCCTCTCCGCCCACCTCGACCGGGAACGAGACCCCGAGCAGTCCCTGCTTCGCCGCGCGTGCGTGCAGGTCGCGCGGCACCTCGCCGGCGTCCTCCCAGTCCTGGAGGTGGGGCACCACCTCGCGCCGGGTGAACTGACGGGCCACCTCCCGCAGCGCCTCGCGGTCGTTCACAGCAGTGCCTCGGGGACCTCGACGTACCGCGACCGGGCCCACTCGCCGAGCCCCTTGGCTTGGGGGTCGAAGCGGGTCGAGGCGGCCACGCCCCTCCCGAGGAGGCCAGGGAGGACGACGTTCACCCCACCGAGGTTGGGCAGGGGGAACACCTCGACGTCGAGGTCGCGCGCCTCGGGCAGCAGGGTGCGCACGAAGCCGGGCGTCACGAGGGCGAGCAGCCAGGCGACCCGGTCGTCGTGCTTCTCGTCGGGCGACCCGTCGTGGGCGACCCACAGGCCGAGGTTGGCGTCGCCGCCCTTGTCACCGGAGCGGGCATGGACGAACGTGCCGAGGGGGGCTCTCACGAGACAACCTCCGGCCGGCCGCCGGCGTGATGCACCGTGTGGGTGACCGCCGAACGGTCGACGTACTCCGCACGGTAGACGCCGTACGGCGTGCCGTTGCCCGGGGGCGCGGTCATCGTGAAGCCGGGGTAGGACGCGAGGGCGAGCTCCACGGCGGCACTGCTGAAGGCGCGGCCGACCGGGTCGGGCGAGGGGTCCTGGACCGTGCACCGGAGCAGGGTCGAGGCCCCCTCCTCGGTGTCGGCGTCGGGCTGTGGCAGGGCACCGAGGGTCCAGGTCACGGAGGACGCCGTGAGCCGGGGCTCGAGCTGGGCGCGCACCCACGCCGCCTTCTCGTCGACGTCGAGGCCGGTGAGGACCAGCTCGACGGAGTTGCGGTAGCCGCCGAGCTCGTTGACGCAGACCTTGAGCTGCTCGGGCGGGGCCTCCCCGCGCACCTCGGAGACGCGCACCCGGTCGGGGCCGTCGTCGGTGAGCCGGACGGAGTCGAGGTGAGTGGTGACGTCGGGGCCGAGATAGCGGGTCGACTGCACCTCGTACATCAGCTGCGCGGTCACCGTGTCGACGCTGACGAGCCCTCCGGTATCGGGGTGCTTGGTGATCACCGACGAGCCGTCGTCGTGGAGCTCGGCGAGCGGGAAACCCAGCGGCTGAGCCGATCTCGGCATCGCCCGGAAGCCGGCGAAGTTCCCACCCGTGGCCTGCGTCCCGCACTCGAGGACGTGGCCGGCGACCACGGCGCCGGCCAGCTCGTCGTACGCCGTGGGTCCCCAGCCGAAGTGGGCGACGGCAGGGCCGACGACCAGGGAGGCGTCGGTGACCCGGCCGGTGACGACGACGTCGGCGCCCGCGGTCAGGGCGGCGGCGATGCCGAAGCCACCGAGGTAGGCGTTGGCGGTCAGAGCGTTCGCGAAACCCAGGGCGCGTACGTCGTCGCCGTCGACGTACGCGATCGACGGCGACAGCCCGAGGCCCGCGGCGACCTCGGCGAGGTGGCCGGCCAGTCCGGCCGGGTTGAGCCCGCCGGCGTTGGACACGATCCGCACTCCGCGCTCGAGGGCGAGGCCGAGGCAGTCCTCGAGCTGGCGGACGAACGTGCGGGCGTAGCCGAGGGAGGCGTCCTTGAGCTGGTCGCGGCCGAGGATCAGCATGGTCAGCTCGGCGAGGTAGTCACCGGTGAGCACGTCGAGCGGGCCGTCCTCGAGCATCTCGCGCATCGCGGTGAGGCGGTCGCCGTAGAAGCCGGAGCAGTTGCCGACACGCAGCGGCCTCATCGCGGCTCACGTCCGGCGCCGGGGGGGCCGGCGAAGCACTGCGCGATGGACAGCCACGCGTCGGCGTCGCGGCCGACCGCCACCAGCGAGGTGTCGGCGCGGTTGACCCGCTGGGTGACCAGCAGGCAGAAGTCGTACGCCGAGCCGGTCACGGTCTGGCTCGCGTCGTCGGGGCCCCACGACCACAGGTCGCCGGACGGCGCGGTCAGGTCGACGCGGAACTCCTCGGCCGGCGGCGGGGTGCGGTGGGCGGCGAAGGAGAAGTCGCGGGTGCGGACACCCAGGTGGGCGACGTGCCGGATCCGGTCGGTGACCTCGGGCGCGACGTCGAGCGCCTCGTGGACGTCGAGCGAGTGCGCCCAGGTCTCCATGAAGCGGGCGGTCGCCATCGAGGTCGCCGACATCGGCGGCCCGTACCACGGCATCTTCTGGCCCTGGGGATAGCCGCGCAGGGTGTCCGCGAGCCTCTCGCGCGCCGTACGCCAGCGGGTGAGGAGGGCCGGCGGCGCAGCCAGCCCGCCCTGGATCGCGGCCCGGTCGACGGCGTGCTCGGGGTCGGCCAGCGCCTCGAGCACCAGGGCGTCCCACCGCGCCTTGTCGGTGGCGGCGGCGTGGGCGGCCTCGTCGGTCCAGGCCAGGTGGGCGATCTGGGTGGCGACGTCCCAGCCGGCGGCCGGGGTCGGCGTACGCCAGCCCGGCTCGGGGAGGTCGGCCACCAGCGACTCGAGCCGCGCGCCCTCGCCGGCGAGGTCGGCGAGGACCTGGTCGAGGACGGCGTTCACGACAGGGCCCCGTCGAGCGTGCGGGCCCACTGGTCGAGGATCCGGTTACGGCGCCGCGAGTCGTCGGTGATGGTCGCGGCCAGGCCGAGCCCGCGGACGAGGTCGAGGGTGGCCTGGACGAGCTGCCGGACGCCCGGCTGGGACTCGTCGGCGCCGAGCAGGCGGACGGTCATCCGGTGGGTCTCGCGCCCGACCTTCTGCTCGAGGGGTGCGACTGCCGACAGCAGCGTCGTGTCGGTGCGCGCCGCGACCCAGAGCTCGAGGGCCGCCACGAAGACCGGCGAGACGAAGTGGTCACCGAGCATCCGCAGCACGTCGCGGGTGCGGTGGGGCCCGTGGGGCAGGGCGGCGGCCGCGGTCGCGAGCTCGGCAGCGCGAACCTGGGTCAGGTGCTCGACGGCCGCGACCACCAGGTCGTTCTTAGTCGGGAAGTGGTGCAGCTGGGCTCCCCGCGACACCCCCGCGCGCTCGCTGATCAGCGTCGTCGAAGTCCCCGCGAACCCGTGCTCCACCAGACACTCGATGGTGGCGTCCATCAGCCGCGCACGCATCAAGCGCGACCGCTCCCCCTGCGGCACCCGGGCCGATGTCACCACCCGCCCATGCTCCCGTCGTACAAACAAACAGTCAAGCCTGTCTTTTTATGGGGTGGGGACCGGGCAGCCGACGCCTAGTCCAGCCGGGCCACCAGCGGCAGGCGGGAGCGCGCGGTCAGTCCGACCACGAGCGCGGTGACCAAGGGCAGCGCGACGACGAGCCCCAGGATCAGCGACCACGGGATGGACAGGTAGTGCGACGGCGCGCCCGGGAGGTAGCTCCGCGTGAGTGGGTAGGTGACGGCGATCCCCGGGATGAACCCCACCGCGGCACCGAGCAGCGCGCCGACCGCCCCGACCGAGAGGGCGTACGCCGCGGCGACACCACGTCGCGTCCGGGGTGCCGCGCCGACCGCGGAGAGCGTCGCGAGATCGGGCCGGGCGTCGGAAAGCGCCAGGAAGGTGGCGGTCAGCGTCCCACCGATCATCAGCACCCCGGCGAGCCCGAACAGGATCCACAGCACGACCCGCTCGGCCCCGGGCACCTGGTAGCCGCGCTCGACATAGAGGTACGACGAGGGGTCGAGGGCGGTGAGCGACTGCTGCAGGGTGCTCTCCTGGTCCTTCGTGAGCGGGACGCCGGCGAGCACCAGCCCCACGGGTCGCGGCGCCACCCCGAGCGCCCGTGCAGTCCCGGGAGTCAGCACCCCCATGACCGATGTCGTCCCGGCGCGCGCGGAGAGGTACGTGGCCGCGACCTGGAGCCGCCGATCGCCCGAGATCGAGAGGCCGGCGGTGTCGGCACCGGTGGCGCGGTCGGTGAAGAACACCGATCGACCGTGGCGCAACGCGGCGACGAGCCGTGCCTGCTGGGCCACGCCGAGACCCCGCGCCACGGCGCGGAGGATGGCGGAGTCCGTGCCGTCGCTGACGACGGCCTGGGAGGAGAAGGCGCCGGCGTAGCCGGCCTGGCGGGCCGAGCGCCCCGGGACAGCCAGCCTGATGTGCCCCCCGCCGGCACCCACGACGACCCGCGGCCGCGCCTCGGGGGCGATCCGGTGGACGGTGGCGGTGAGGTCCGGCCAGTCCGGGTGGGGGGAGTAGGCGGTCACGATCCCCATGCCGATCGGAAGCTGCGGGGTGTAGTCCGCCTGGGCCTGGGCCTGGTCGCTGGTGTTCGCGATCGCCAGCGCCACGACGCCTGCCACGGTGGCGGCCACCGCGGCGACCGCCGGCCCGGTCCGGGTCCGGTGTCGCGCCGCATCACGTACGGCGTACCGCAGCGGCAGCGGGAAGCGCCGGCCCAGTCGCGCCACCGCGACGACGACGATCGGCACCAGGAAGACCATCCCGAACACCGACACCACCGCAGCGGCCGCGATGAGGAGCTCGCCTGCTCCCTGGCGCGCTCCCAGCACGGCCAGCACGACCCCGGCGCCGAGCAGGACCAGCCCCAGGATCGGCGACCGCAGGCCGGCCTTCCGATCACCCCGGCGCCCCGCCAGCACCGCCACGACGTCCTGCCGCGACGCGATCCAGGCCGGCACCACGGCGGCCAGCAGGGCACTCACGAGTCCGAACGCCGCGATCGCGAGCAGGTGCGGCCAGCGGAGCTGGAACGGGCCGAACCAGGTGTCGGACATCCCTTGCAGGGCCGGCAGGATCGCCCACGCTGTCACGATCCCGAGCACCAGGCCGGCGAGACCGCCGACCCCGCCCAGCACGACCGCGGTCCCGAGCACCACGCGCCGCGACTGCTTCGGCGTCCCGCCGTTGGCCGCGAGAAGGGCCAGGGTGCGCGACTGGCGGCGCGCTCCCACGGCGAACGCCGGTCCGGCCAGCAGCACCACCTCCAGCAGCACCATCACCCCGATCAGCGCGAGCACCGTGTAGAGCTGCGTGCGGTCGGTCGACGGCACCGACGCCACCTGGAGCGGCAACGACGACGTGGGCGGCGGGTGCTCCACGACCTCCCGCGACAGCACCAGGCCGCCGACCGCGTTGACCGCGCGCACCTGGTCCCAGGTCACGGGCGCGCCACCCACGAGCCAGGAGCGGATGCCCTCGCGACCGGGGCCGGGGAAGAGCGCGGGGACGCCGAGCAGGACCGGGGCCGTGCGCTGGCCGCCAGACTCCGCGATCCCGACCACGGTCGCCGCCGTGCCGTCGGCGAAGGTCAGCCGGTCACCCACGGAGAACCCGTCCCGGGCCAGGGCGGCGTTGACGGCGACCTCGTCCTTGCTCCGCGGATAGCGCCCGGAGGTGAGGTGGAAGAGTCCTTGCGCCAGCGGGTCGGCCATGACCACGCCGGTCGCGTCGACCCGGAGCTCGCCGGCGTCGGTCCGGACGACCGCCTGGCGTGGCCGTACCTCGAGTACCGGCCGCGGGCCACCGAGCAGGCGCAGGATCGCCGCCAGCGACGTCGCGGGACGGTGACCGCCCTCGCTGCTGGACGCCTGGTCGGGATCCGGCACCTGGTGGGCCGTGGTCACGTCGGGCAGCGACGTGATCCTCGCCTGCGCCGACCCGAGGCGCCGGTCGAGGCCCTCGGCCGCGCTCACGCTCGAGGTCGCCTGGGCGACCTCGGCCGCCACCACGGCCACGACCGGAAAGGTCACCATCACCAGCACCAGCGCACTGCGGCCCTTGGCCCGCCAGGCCTCTCGCCGGGCCAGCCGCAGGGCCACCCGCCAGCCCGAGACTCCCGAGAGCACGGTCATCGTGAGCGCTCCAGCAGGGTGTCCGGCCGGTCGGCGCCGGACTCGTCGACGACGACGCCGTCGCGGAGGAACACGACCCGGTCGGCCCAGGCGGCGTGCCGAGCCTCGTGGGTGACCAGGACGCCGGCCGCACCGGCGTCGCAGCGGCCGCGCAGCACCCGCAGGACGTCCTCGCCGGTCTCGCTGTCCAGCGCCCCGGTGGGCTCGTCGGCCAGGATCAGCCGGCGCTCGCCGACGACGGCGCGGGCGATCGCGACCCGCTGCTGCTGGCCGCCCGACATCTCGTCGGGGAACCGGTCGGCCAGCTCGCCGATGCCGACCTCCTCCAGCGCCGCCCGCGCCGCCTTGCGGGCCGACCTGCTGCCCTGGCCGTCGAGCTCGCGCGGCAGGGCGACGTTCTCGACCGCGGTCAGCGCCGGGATCAGGTTGAAGTCCTGGAAGACGTAGCCGATCGACGTACGCCGCATGGCCGCCCGCCCCTTCTGGCCGAGCCCGGCCAGGTCGACCCCCTCGACCCGGACGACTCCGTCGGTCGGGGTGTCCAGGCCGCCGGCCAGGGTCAGCAGGGTCGACTTGCCCGAACCCGAGGGCCCCATCACGGCGACCAGCTCGCCGGCGTACGCCGCGAAGCCCACCGCCCGCAGCGCGGTCACCTCGGTCGCCCCCTCGCCGTGCACCCGGGTGACGGCCTCGAGCTCGAGCACGGCGTTCACCGGACCGCTCCCTTCGTCGCGACCGGGTCGACCACCGCCGAGGACGGCTCGGCCTTCCGGTCAGCGGCCGCGCGGCGCAGCCGCGCCTCGCAGTGGTCGAGCCAGCGGATCTCGGCCTCGGCGTTGAAGACGAGGGAGTCGAGCACCAGCCCCCACGCCAGCTCGGCGGAGCCGTCCGAGCCCTCGCCCGGGCCCTTGTCCGGGTCGGCGGCCCGACGCTTGAGACGGGTGTAGTCCTGGAGCGCGGTCATGGTGGCGCTGCGCTGCTGCTGGATGACCGCACCGACGTCGACCCCCGGCACGGTCACTGCGAGCGCCAGCTTGATGGCGAGCTCGTCGCGGGGTGGCTGCGTGCGGGCCACCGGCGAGGTGAACCACTCGGTGACCTCCTGCCGTCCGGCGTCGGTGACGGCGTAGACGACGTGGCCCTCGCCGTCCTCGCCCCGGCCCTCGACCAGCCCGTCGCGCTCCAGCCGGGCCAAGGTCGTATAGACCTGGCCGACGTTGAGCGGCCAGGTGCCGCCGGTGTGGTGCTCGAACTCCGCCCGCAGCTGGTAGCCGTAGCGCGGCCCCTGCTCCAGCAGGGCGAGCAACGCGTTGCGCACCGACACCGGTGGCCTCCTTCATCGGATCCATGGCCCCCGTGGTCATGGATACGGAGTATGTATACGCCCATGCATATCGGGTATGCAAGGGCTTGCGCCATACTCGGGCCATGTCAGAGCTCGGCTCGCCGGCCGGCGAGATCGCCAGCGCCGGCTACGCCTCCTGGCTGGCCCGGGTCGGTGCGGTGCTCATCGACGGTCTGGCCACCGCGGTCGCCGCGGCCCCGTTCTACGCGGGGTACATCTCCCTGCTCGGCAGCCACCTCACCACCACGCAGAACGCCGACGGCTCGTCCACGGTGCACGTCACCGGGAGCATCGGCGTCCCGGTGACCCTGATGGTCGTCGGGACCGTCACCTCACTGGCGTTCTTCGTCTGGAACATCTGCCTGCGCCAGGGCCGCACCGGAGCGACCGTCGGCAAGACCATCCTGGCCATCCGCCTGGTCAGCCAGTCCGAGGCCCGCCCGATCGGCCCGCTGCCGGCGTTCGTCCGCCACCTGTGCCATTTCGTCGACGGGCTGTTGTGCGGCCTGGGCTACCTCTGGCCGCTGTGGGACGTGAGGAACCAGACCTTCGCCGACAAGATCATGAGCACGGTGGTCGTCAACGCGGTGGAGGTCAACGCGGTGGAGGACCCCCACCGGCCCCGGTGACCGCGCGGCTGCTCCGCTCCTTGTCGAGCTCGGCCCGGTAGGAGTGGAAGTCGACCTCCATCGTGTGCCGCTTGCTGGCCACGAACCGCTTCCGCACCGCCTCGTCGTACGCCGCGATCTGCGCGCGCATCTGCGAGCGCGAAGGCAGGCTGACCCGGCCGCTGATGAGGTCGGCGACCCAGTGAGCCTGGGCCTCGGCGAGCGGCATGATCGCGCCGAGCGGCTGGACCAGCCCGATGAAGTAGAGCCCGGGGCGGTCGGGGGCGACGACCCGGCGGTAGAGGTCGACGTGGTTGTCCGCGGCGCGGACCACGGTGTCGTCGAGGAACGGGAAGGTGACCTTGTAGCCGGTGCAGTAGACGACGACGTCGGCCTCCACGCTCGAGCCGTCGGCGAAGCGCACGCAGGGCCCGTCGAACCCGGTGATGGTCGGCTTGACCGTGATGTCGCCGTGCCCGAGGCGTCCGAGCAGCTCGTCGCTGACCGTCGGGTGGGCCTCCAGCACGTCGTGGTCCGGCTCGGGCAGGCCGTAGTCGGTCATCTTCCCGACCGCGACCCGGAGCATGGTGCGCATCGCGATCTTCTGCAGCCGCAACGGGCCCCGGGCGAGCGGGGAGTCGGTGAGGTGGTCGGTCGGCATCCCGAACAGGTACTTCGGGATCACCCAGGCACCGCGCCGCATCGCCAGGTAGGTCTGTGAGGCGACCCGGCTCGACTCGACGGCGATGTCGGTGGCCGAGTTGCCGATCCCCAGCACCACCACGCGCTTGCCCTCGAGGACCTCCGGCGTGCGGTAGTAGTGCGCGTGCAGCTGCAGCCCCGGGAAGGTCTCGCTCCCCGGGAACGACGGCTCCGGCCAGCGCGGGTCCCAGTGGTGGCCGTTGGCGACCAGGACGTGGTCGTAGTGCCTGGTCTCGGCCGAGCGTCCCTCGTCCCGGGAGCGGAGGGTGACGTCGTACCCGCCGCCGGCGCTCGGCTCGACCTTGGTCACCTCGGTCCGGAACGTGATCTGCTCGCGGAGGCCGAAGTGATCCACGAAGTCCTCGAAGTACTCCGCGACCTGCCAGTGGCTCGGGTAGTCGGGGTACGTCGCGGGCATCGGGTAGGCGGCGTACTCCATCGCCGCACGCGAGGTGTTGATGTGCAGCGAGCGGTAGGCCGAGCTGACGCCGTTGTCGTTGTCGTAGCGCCAGTTGCCGCCCACGCCCGACCCGACCTCGAAGCAGTCGAAGTCGATCCCCTCGGCCTGCAGCACCTGCGCGGCGGTGATCCCCGACGACCCCGCCCCGAGGATGCACGCCCTGCCCGCCCCACTCATGCGCCGAGGTTAGCCATGGGTTCTGCTGACAGCGGAACGGGGCTGCCACGGACAGCCGGCGGACCTAGCATCGGGTCATGGGAGACGTCGTTCCGCTGCCGGTACGCCGGGAGCCACCGGAAGCGGGCGGCCTCGAGCCGCTGTGGCGCGAGTCGGTGGGCCGCGAGCTGCGGCATGAGCGGCACGCCTCCGGCCGGCGGCTGGTCGACGTGGCGCAGGAGGCGGGCGTCTCGCCGCAGTACCTCTCCGAGGTCGAGCGCGGCCTCAAGGACCCGTCCTCCGAGCTGCTGGCGGCGATGGCCGGCGCCCTCGGACTCTCGGTCGGCACCCTCGCGGTCCGGATCGGCTCGACGGCTCCTCAGTCGCCGGTCTGCCTGGCCGCCTGAGCGACCCGCGCCCCGGCGTCGCGCGACGTGATCACCGCGTCGACGACGCCGTACTCCACCGCCTGCTCGGCGGTGAGCACCAGGTCCCGCTCGGTGTCCTCGCGAACCTGCGCGGGGGTGCGGCCGGTGTCCTGGGCGAGGAGCTCCTCCAGCAGCGAGCGCACCCGCTCGATCTCCTCGGCCTCGAGGATCAGGTCGGGGACGGTGCCGCGCCCCTCGGCGGCCGGCGCGTGCAGCACCACGCGCCCGTGCCGGAGGATCTGCCGGTGCCCGGGTGCGCCTCCGGCGAGCAGCACGGCCGCGGTCGCGACCGCCTGCCCCACACAGGTCGTCTCGACGACAGGGCGCACGAACTGCATCGCGTCGTAGATCGCGAGCATCGCCGGGATCGAGCCGCCCGGGGAGTTGAGGTAGAGGTTGATCGGCGCCTCGGGGCTCTCCGACTCGAGGTGGATCAGCTGGGCGATCACCGTGTTGGCGACCCCGTCGTCGATCGGCGTCCCGAGGTAGATGACCCGGTCGGCGAGCAGACGGCTGTAGACGTCGACGGTCCGCTCGCCGCGGTTGGTGAGGGTAGTGACGTAGGGGATCGGGTAGCTGCTCATCACTCGGGGTCCCCGCAGCGTTGTTCGACGGAGGAGCGAAGCGGGGGAGGAGAAGAACGTTGTGGGGTGAGGGGGTCCCCGCAGCGTTGTTCGACGGAGGAGCGAAGCGGGGGAGGAGAAGAACGTTGTGGGGTGAGGGGGTCCCCGCAGCGTTGTTCGACGGAGGAGCGAAGCGGGGGAGGAGAAGAACGTTGTGGGGTGAAGGAGGCCCCCAGCCCGAGCGGACGGCGTACGACGGGTTGCACCTCGTCGAGGGTGGCGACGACGTGGTCGACGAAGCCGTAGTCCAGCGCCTCCTCGGCGCTGAACCACCGGTCGCGCCGCGAGTCCCGCTCCACGGTCTCGATGTCCTGGCCGGTGTCCTCTGCGATCAGCCGGAGCACCGTGTCCCGGGTGTGCCGCAGGTCGTCGGCCTGGATCGCGATGTCCATCGCCGTGCCGCCGATTCCTCCGGAGCCCTGGTGGAGCAGGACGCGTGCGTGCGGGAGCACATATCGCTTGCCCTTCGTCCCCGAGCTGAGCAGGAACTGGCCGGCGCTGGCCGCCATCCCCATCGCCACGGTGACCACGTCATTGGGGATCATCCGCAGCACGTCGCGGATCGCCAGCATGGCCGGCACCGAGCCCCCGGGCGAGCTGATCCAGAGCTGGATGTCGGCGCGCGGGTCCCGAGCCGCCAGCACCATGAGGCCGGTACAGAGCCGGTTGCCCAGGGTCTCGTCGAGCACCCCGCCCATGAGCAGCGTGCGCTGCTCGAGCAGGCTGCCGGCGATCTCGTCGTCGATCCGGTGCCAGGCAGTGGAGTCGTTCATGCTGCGAGGTTGCCACCCGCCCTACGGCGAGCGAAGGGCACGCTGCTCCCGGCGGAACTGCTCTGGGCGGAACTGCTCTGGGCGGACCGCTCTGGGCGGACTGCTCTGGGCGGACTGCTCTGGGCGGACCGATCTGGGCTGATCCGTCCTCAGCGGTAGGTGACCAGCTCGCGGGGCAGATGGCTGTGCTCGTTGAAGGTCAGCAACCGACGCCCCGTCGAGCCCTCGATGACCCGGCTGACGGAGGTGTTCGCGATGACGGTGTTGTAGGCCGCCCAGAGCCGCCCCAGCTCGGTCGCTGAGGCGTCGCGGTCGACCAGCATCGAGCACGCGGCGGCGATCGGGCCGCCGGACGAGGCGACGACGGTGACGCCGTCGCGGGCCACCGCGCGGTCGAGGGCGGACCGGACCCGGCCGACGAACCCGGTCCACGGCTCGTCGTAGTCGTCGTCGTGGGTGCCGCTCGCCCAACGGGCGGTGGCCAGCTCGAAGACCTCCTGGAAGACGCGCCGATCGGGGGCGGGACCCGAGAGCCGGTCGTCGCCCTCGACGGCGCGGGCGACGACGGCGATGTGGTCGAACTCGTTCCACCCCTCGTCGAGCTCCGGCGCAGCCGACCAACCGGCGGCCTCGACCATCGCGGTGGCGGTGTCGCGCTGCCGCTTCATCGCGCCGTGCACGACCGCGCCGGGCGAGATCCCCGCCGCTGCGAGGAAGCGGCCGAGCACCCGGCTCTGCTCGACCCCGGTCTCGCTGAGCACGTCGTAGTCGTCGGCACCGAACGACGCCTGTCCGTGCCGGACCAGCAGCACGAGCCCCATCAGGCGGCTCCGTCGGCCGCGGCGAGCAGGGCGTGGCAGCGCGACTCGAGGTAGGCGACCGCCGGGCCGAACCCGGCATAGGCCTCGTTGTGGGTCTGGCCGTGGAAGTAGCGGTACCAGATCTGCTGGCAGATCACGCCGAGCCGGAACAGCCCGAACACCTCGTAGAAGCGCCACTGCTCCGGCGTGACCGCGAGCCCCGTGCGCTCGGCGTACCACGCCACGACGCGCTGCCTCGTCCACATCCCCGGCGCCGTCGTCGGCTGCCGGCGGAAGCCCTGGAAGAACTCGTCGTCGTCCACCTGGATCCAGTAGGCGAGGGCACCGCCGAGGTCCATCAGAGGGTCACCGACGGTGGCCATCTCCCAGTCGAGGACGCCGCGCACCCGGAGCCGGTCGGCGGGGTCGAGCACCAGGTTGTCGAAGCGCCAGTCGTTGTGGATCAGGCACTGGCCCACGTCCGCGGGCTGGTGGGCCCCGAGCCACGCGGTCACGCTCGACCAGTCGCCGAGGTCGTCGGTCGCGGCCCGGGCCAGCCGGTCGGTCCAGCCCGCGACCTGTCGTGCGACGTACCCCTCACCGCGTCCCAGTGCGGCCAGCTCCGGTACGCCGCTCACGTCGACCTGGTGCAGCCGGACCAGCGCCTCCCACGCGTGCTCGCACAGCATCGAGGCCTCGTCCGGGTCGAGCTCGAACGGCAGCTCCTTGCGCAAGATGGTGCCCTCGAGCCGCTCCATCACGTAGAACTCCGACCCGATCACCGACACGTCGTCGCACAGCCCGACCATCCGCGGAACGTAGGGGTAGACCGGCGCCAGCGCAGACTGGATGGTGAACTCCCGCCCCATGTCGTGGGCGCTCTTGGCCTTGGCGCCGGCGGGTGGCCGGCGCAGGATCAGGTCGAGGTGCGGGTAACGCAGCAGGTAGGTCAGGTTCGAGGCGCCGCCGGGGAACTGCCGCACCTCGGGGGTCCCGTCGAGGTGGTCGCGGAAGGTCGACGCGTGGCCGTGCAGCCACTCGGCGACCGCCCCGACGTCGAAGGCGTCCTCCTCGCGGACCGGGCGCGACTCGTCGGCTGTGCTCACCGGTTCAGTATGTCGAGGCCTCTCCCGGGAGCTGCGCGTAGGCCTCCACCCCGTCCAGCTTCCAGTCGTGGACGGTGTCGCGAGTCAGCGGCACCGAGCCCTCCGCGTCGGCGATCGCGCCGCAGCCCAGGTCGACGACGTCCCATCGGGTGCCGGCCGCGCCGTGGAGGCCGAGCGCGAGCCAACGGCCGTGGGGCAGGTCGGCGCAGGTCCCGGCCGGAGCCGCGCGCGCCACCGCGTCGGCGTAGGAACGTGCCGGAGGCTCCGTCGTGTGCCCCGACCACATCAGCTCCGGGGCGCCCGTGTCCTCGGAGTAGACGCAGACCGACATCGAGGACGGCTCCAGCCCTGCGGGCCCTCGGATGGGCTGCTGAACCGCGCGGGTCGGGCAGCCGTTGCCGTCGACCCGGACGACCTCGGCGGTCCCCAGGATCTTGCGCCGCAGCGCCGAGCTGCGTGCGAAGACCGACACCTTCTGGTCACCGACCGCCCGGGTCTCGGCCACCTGCGAGCCCACGTGCTCGACCCCCACCGCCAGCGGCGAGGCGAACCACAGGGCCTCGCTCCGCGGCAGGACCCCGTCACTGCCCCAGGGGACGCACCGGTCGGTCATCACCGCAGGGCGGCCCACGAAGGGCGTCACCGAGGAGGCGTACGTCGCGTCGTCGGCCGACGACAGGACGGCCGCCTCGTTGGCTCCACAGCCCCCGAGATGGCGCCCGCGGAAGCTGTCGGAGCGCACCGGCGACCCACCGAAGCCCCAGGTCACCGGGACCCGGACCTCCACGCCGGCGTAGGACTCGACCCGCCAGTCGCTCGGCACGTCCACGTGGGGATAGGTGATCACGCCGTCCGGCGTCGACGTGACGTGGTCGACCCAGGCGATGCCACCGACCAGGGCCAGCACGGCCAGGGCGCCGGCCCAGGCGCCACCACGACGACGCCTCGGAGGCGGGTGGGAGGTCGGGACGACGATCGGCCGGGTCAGCACCTGCACGTCGGTGCCAGCGGGCTCCGCGGCCAGGCCGCGCTGCACGTGGACGCGCGCGGCGGACTCGGAACAACGCAGCACGTCGGCGATCTCGACGTCGGAGCGGTCCTCCAGGACGCGCAGCAGGGCAGCCGCGCGACGCCGGGTGGCCTGCCCGCCGCCGATGGCCGCCAGCACGTGGGCCCGCGCGGCGAGGTCGGGATCCTCGCGGGTCGCGACCCGGTGCCACCGGGCGGCGAGCTTGGCGAGTGCCCGGTGCACAGCGGCGTCGGCCGCAGGACCGTCGACCAGGCCGTGCGCGAAGCGCACCAGCGACGGCGCCCGCGCCGCCGCCCACTCGTCGTACCGTCCGGTCACGGAGACCACGATGCCCGTTCGCCCGCCTCCGCGGGAGAACGTCACCGAATCGTTCCCCACGACATGGTGCCTAGGCGAGCTCCTGCAACCGGGCCGCCTGGTGCCGCAGCTGGGCGTCGTACGCCGGGCGGTTGCGCTGCTTGAGGTCGTAGGCCGCCCGGGCCGCCGGGTCGGGGAGGATCACCTCGTCACCCGCGTCGACACCGGCCAGGACGGCCGCCGCGATGTCGTCGGGTCCGAGCGGCGACGACTCCACCAGGTGGCTGACGATGCCGACCAGCGCGGTGTCGGCCCCCCGGATCGAGGTCATCAGGTTGGTCCGGAAGTACGACGGGCACACCACGTGGCACTGCACGCCGTAGGGCGCGAGCTCGTGGCCGAGCGTCTCGCTCAGCGCGACCACCCCCGCCTTCACCGCGTTGTACGACGCCATCCCGGCCGGGTGCACCAGCCCGGCCAGGGAGGCGACGTTGACGATCCGGCCCGAGCCCTGTCGCTTGAGGAGCGGGGTGAAGGTCCGGCAGCCGCGCACCACCCCGAACAGGTTGATCTCGGTGATCCACTCCCATTCGTCGAGCCCGGCGACGTCGATCCGGCCGCCGCCGGCGACCCCCGCGTTGTTGACCAGGACGTCGAGCCCGCCCCACCGCTCCTCCACGTAGGCCAGCGCGGCTGCCCAGTCGGCGTCGGAGGTGACGTCGAGCCGCAGGTCGGCACCGCTCGCGACATCCGTCGCCAGCACCTCGGCGCCCCGCGCCCGGTAGGCCGCCGTGAGCGCGGCCCCCAGTCCCGACGCCGCCCCGGTCACGAGGACCCGCTCGGGGGTCATCGGGTGCGGTACTTGTTCAGCTCGAGGCGCGCCACCATACCGCGGTGCACCTCGTCGGGCCCGTCGGCGAGGCGCAGCGACCGGGCGCCGATCCAGGCCGAGGCCAGCGGGAAGTCGTCGGACATCCCACCTCCGCCGTGCAGCTGCAGGGCCATGTCGATGACCTGCTGGGCCATGTTCGGCACGGCCACCTTGATCTGGGAGACCTCGGACAGCGCGTTCATCGGGCCGCCGACGTCGAGCTTCCAGGCGGCGTTGAGCACCAGCAGCCGGGCCTGGTCGATGGCGATCCGGGCGTCGGCGACCCGCTCGCGGTTGCCGCCGAGATCGACCAGCGGCTTGCCGAACGCCGTCCGCTCCAGCCCGCGCCGACAGGCCTGCTCGAGCGCCATCTCGGCGAGCCCGATCAGCCGCATGCAGTGGTGCACCCGGCCCGGACCGAGCCGGCCCTGGGCGATCGCGAAGCCCTCGCCTGGACCGGAGATGATGTTCGTCACCGGGACCCGGACGTCGGTGAACGACACCTCGCCGTGCCCGAGCGGCTCGTCGTAGATCCCCATCGTCGGCAGCAGCCGCTCGATCTTCACCCCGCGGGTGTCGCGAGGCACCAGCACCATGGAGTGCCGGTGGTGGCGGTCGGCCTCGGGGTCGGTGACCCCCATGAAGACGTAGATCCGGCACTCGGGATGACCGACGCCGGTCGACCACCACTTGCGGCCGTTGACCACGACCTCGTCGCCGTCGACGACGCACGTGGCGGCCATGTTGGTCGCGTCGGACGACGCCACGCCGGGCTCGGTCATGGTGAACGCCGACCGGATCCGCCCGTCCAGCAACGGTTCCAGCCACTCCTCGCGCTGCGCCTGCGACCCGTAGTGCAGCAGCACCTCCATGTTGCCGGTGTCGGGCGCGTTGCAGTTGAACACCAGCGGTGCGAACGCCGACCGGCCCATCAGCTCGGCCAGAGGGGCGTAGTCGACGTTGGTCAGCCCCTCGCCGCCGTCGGTGCCGAACCTCGCGGCGTACTCCCCTGCGTGCTTGGCCGGCAGGAACAGGTTCCACAGCCCCTGCGCCCGCGCCTTGGCCTTGAGCTCCTCGATCACCGGGAGCGGCCGCCACGGGTCTCCGGTACGGCGCGCATCGGCCAGGTCGCGGTGGTAGTCCGCCTCGATCGGGGTGATCTCGGTGGCCATGAAGTCGGCCACCCGCGCGGTCAGGTCAGCGGCTCGAGGGGACGGTGAGAACTCCATGAGCCGACAGTAGAGCCCGAGGGGCTGTCAGCGGCTTGCGCCCCCAGGGCGCTGCGCCGAACACTGCGGACGTCCGCCTCGGCTTCGCCCGGCCGGTGGTGCTCGCGCTAGGCGGCTGTCGTGGTGACCACACGCGCCCGCAGCATCGGGTCCTCCCAGCGCCGGGAGGTCCGGGCGAACCGCACCCCCGACCACAGCACGCAGGGGATCGCGACGATCACCGAGAGCCGCCAGTCGGGCACCTTCGAGCAGGCCGAGAAGAACAGGCCGGTGAACGTCGTGCTCACCGCGAGCCGGGCCGAGTAGCCGACCATGGTGGCCGGGGGCGCCGGGGTGGCGCGCGCCGAGCGCATGTCGGCCGGGTAGGGGTGCAGCAGTGACCACCGCATCGACGCCCCGACCACCTGGAGCAGCACCACGACCAGGGTGCACAGGAGCGCCGCGGACTCGGTGCCGTTGGGGATCCCTGCCCGCAGGGCGCCGAGGCCGAGGGTGATGAACGAGGCGACGGCGAGGAACTCCGTGATCACCCAGGCCCTGGCGTCGAACACGTTCGACGGGGTGACCGGCAGGCTCTCGCGCCACAGGGCGCCGCGGCCGTCGAGGCTCCAGGCGTTGACGCCGAACAGCAGCGCGCCACCGGAGGCCACCAGGCCCGGCAGGATCGTCATCGAGGACCACGGCAGGTCACCGAAGACGGCGACCAGGCCGGGCCCGACCGCCAGCACCATCACGCCGCGCCGCATCGGCACAGACCGCCACACCGAGCCTCGGTCGAGCCGGATCAGGGTGCCGAGCACGGTGCGCGACAGCGGCCGCGGTTCGTGCTGGTCGGTCTCCATCTTGGCCTCGTCGCGCGGCATCCGCCTGGCCGCGAGATGGGCCGGTACGGCGCCGAGCGCGACTGCGCTGAGGATGCCGATCAGGAGCCCGACGACCGTGAGCAGCCAGCGCACGCTCCAGCCCTCGATCGCCCCTTGGAAGATCGTGATGGTCGGAATCCGGTCGAGGGCCTGCGTGGTGCGGCCCGTCAGCTGGACGACCAGCGCGACGAGCCCCATCACGACGAAGATGCCGCGGGTGATGGCGACGCCGGAGCGACCTCGCCGGATCGCTTCGATCGTCCACGCGACGAGCTGCCCGACCGACGTCGAGAAGCACATCCAGAGCACCATGATCACCTGTGCCTGGAGGAGCTTGCCCGGTCCGAAGCTGTAGGCCATCGACCCGAACAGGATCCAGGCCTGGATCATCCAGGAGATGTTGAGAGGCGCCATCAGCAGCGCACCGAGGTGGTCGGTGGTCGGGCTGACCGGGTGCGGGCCGGCCTGGTCACGCGAGATGAGCTCGCGCCCGCCGCCGGAGGCAACGGCGGACAGCATGTTGAGCAGCAGGATGGCGCCCATCGCCGACGGCATCAGCAAGAAGATGTCGAACGCCTTCGACGAGTCGCGCGCGGCCGGCAGCAGGGCCGGGATGATCGCGGCACCCAGCGTCAGGGCGAGGGGCAGCAGGAACAGGGCTCGGACGATGTGCCGCCGTCGTACGGCCTGGCGTCGGAAGTGGAAGAGGATGCCGACGTCGCGAACGGCGCGTCGCGCCGGCGGCGACGTGACCGACGCGGACCGGCCTGACGGGGGCGGTGGTCTCAGTCGAGGAGGGCGCGGTAGGCACGGGCCCCCTCCTCGCCGGCCATCTCCTCCGCGTCCACGGCCGCGACCCGAGCGCCACCGCGCAGCACCAGGGCGGTGGTGCACGCCTGGATCGCGAGGTCGCGCAGGTGGGTGGAGAGCAGGATGGTGGCACCACGGGCCCGCGCGTCGGCGATCACCTCGAAGGTCGCCTCGACCCCGATCGGGTCGACGCCGTCGAAGGGCTCGTCGAGCAGCAGCACCTGCGGCTGGTGCATCGCGGCCAGGATCACCGACAGGCGTCGGCCCATGCCGTGGGAGAAGCCGCCGGTGACCCGGTTCATCACGTCGCCGAGCTCGAAGCGCTCGAGCAGGTCGCGGGCCCGGTCCTCCCAGTCGTCGAGGCGGCGGAGCCGGGCGCTGAGCTGGAGGTGCTCCCAGGGCGTCGCCCGGGGCACCAGGCCGCCGACGTCGGGGCAGTAGCCGGAGATCTGCTTGACGGCGAGGGTGTCGTGGCGGATGTCCAGCCCGGCCACGGTCACCGTGCCGGCCGTCGGCGGGACCACGCCCGCGAGCACGCGCATGGTCGTGGACTTGCCGGCACCGTTGCGCCCGAGCAGGGCGGTGGCCTGCCCGGCGTACGCCTGGAGGTCGATGCCGGCGACGGCCTCGACGTCGCCGAAGCGGACATGCAGACCCTGCACGTCGACGACGGGTTGGTTCACCCGAGAAGTCTCGCAGCGCTCGCGGGTCCTGTTCTGCGAAAACGTAAAGTTTTTCGCCCGGGTCTCGGCAGGGTGGGTGGCGGCGACCTATCGTGCTGTTGCTGGCCATGGTCCCGGGGGGAGGACGTTCATGGGGTGGCATCGGATGCGCGAGCACGAGCCGCAGGCGGGGGACTCCGCCAGCGGCGACCCCGCCGCGCAGCCGGGGAGCGCCGAGACGGGTGCCGACAGCGTGTTCTGGGCGTCGCCGGTCGGGCAGGCCGCCCGGGCGAAGCTGCGCGGCGACCACTTCTTCCAGATCGAGCTCGACGACTCGGTGCTCGCGGCGTACGCCGAGTCCGCGGCGCCCGGCGGCGGACGCCGGGCGCGGCACACCTACGACCTGCTCGGCCAGATCGAGGAGCTCGGCTGGCACCTCGAGCACGTCGCCTGGTGGCCGATCGACCCGGGCGACCCGACCGCGCAGCTGACCCCCACGGTCGGGGACGCCGAGCACGTCCGCGGCGTCTACCTGTTCCACTCCGTGCCGGAGGTGCGCGCCGGCGGCGGCGGCGCGCACGCCGCGCCGCAGGTGACGTGACCGAGGCCTCCGGGCACGATGGGCGCATGGCGACGTACCCGACGTACCTCGGCACCGCTCTGGACACCACCGACCTGCGCGGGCTCGCGGAGTTCTACCGCGAGCTGCTCGGGCTCGAGTACCGACCGGGCGACGAGCCGCCGGCCGACGGCGCGGCCGACGACACCGACTGGCTGGTGCTGCACGAGCCCGGTGGGCGACGCGTGCTGGCCGTCCAGCTGGTCAGGGAGCTCACCCCGACCACGTGGCCCGAGCACGACGTGCCGATGCAGCTGCACATGGACTTCACCGTCGAGAGCGTCGAGGAGCTCGAGCGCCACCGGGCGCGCGCCGAGGCCCTGGGCGCCCGGCTGCTGCTGGACCGCTCCGACGACCCCGACGAGCCGCTCTACGTGCTCGCCGACCCCTCCGGCCACCCGTTCTGCCTCTTCGTGTGAGGTAGCCGGTCAGGGGTCCGGCCTCAGGACGGGAAGCGTCCGCCCTTCATCGCGAGGTCGCGCAGGTAGGCCGTCGGCCGGAACCGCTCGCCGTAGCGGTCGGCGAGCTCGTCGGCACGGGCCACGAACGCCGTGAGCCCGATCGGGCCGGTGGCCTCGCCCTGCTCGTCGAGGGCCTGGTAGCCGGTCATGAACTGGGCGGCCCCACCGGAGTTGGCGGGGAAGCCGATGCCCATGATCGAGCCGATGTTGGCCGCTGCCGAGGACTCGATGACGCCTTCCTCGAAGCACTTCGCGGTCTCGATCGCCTCGATGAACATCATCCGGTCCTTCACGTCGGCGAAGGGGATCTGCTCGTCGGCTACCGGGAACTCCTCGGCGAGGCCGGTCCACAGGTGGGTACGCCGGCCGTCCTCGTAGTCGTAGAAGCCCGCGCCCTTCAGCCGCGAGGTGCGGCCGAGCTCGATCATGCGGGCCACCACGGCGCCGCCGGGGTGCTCGTCGTACGGCGTGCCGTCACGCTCGGCGGCGTCCTTGGTCGCCTTGGCGATCTTGGCCATCAGCTCCATGTTCAGCTCGTCGGTGAGCTGCAGCGGCCCGACCGGGTAGCCGTCCTGGAGGGCAGCGCGCTCCAGCGACATCGGGGGCACGCCCTCGGCCAGCATCGACAGGCCCTCGTTGACCATCGTGCCGATGACGCGCGAGGTGTAGAAGCCGCGGCTGTCGTTGACCACGATCGGGGTCTTCCGGATCTGCAGCACGACGTCGTAGGCCTTGGCCAGGGCGGCGTCGGAGGTCTGCTCGCCCTTGATGATCTCGACCAGGGGCATCTTGTCGACCGGGCTGAAGAAGTGCAGGCCGATGAAGTCCTCGGGCCGCTCGACGCCCGTCGAGAGCTCGGTGATCGGCAGCGTCGAGGTGTTGGAGCACAGCAGGGCGTCGGAGTTGACGTGCGGCAGGATCTCGGCGAAGACCTGGTGCTTGAGGCTCGGGTCCTCGAAGACGGCCTCGATCACGAGGTCGCAGCCCGCCAGGTCGGCGGGGTCGGCCGTCGGCGTGATCCGGGCCAGGAGCTCGTCGGACTTCTCCTGGGTGAGCTTGCCGCGCTCGACGGCCTTGGCGTTGAGCTTCTCGCTGTAGCCCTTGCCGCGCTCGGCCGCCTCCGGGGTGACGTCCTTGAGCACGACCTGCATGCCCGAGCGGGCGCACGAGTAGGCGATGCCGGCGCCCATCATCCCGGCGCCGAGGACGCCGACCTTGGTGGCGGTGAACTTCTCGTAGCCCTCCGGTCGGAACTTGCCGGCGTTGATCGCCTGGAGGTCGAAGAAGAAGGCCTGCGCCATGTTCTTGAAGTTCTGCCCGACGATGAGCTTGGTCAGGTAGCGGCTCTCGACCCGGCTCGCGGTGTCGAAGTCGGTGCCGGCTCCCTCGACGGCGGCGGACAGGATCGCCCGCTGCGCCGGGTAGACGGCGCCCTTGGTCTGCTGGCGCAGCAGGGCAGGGAACGCCGGTAGGAACGCCGCCAGCTTGGGCGACTGGGGGGTGCCGCCGGGCATCCGGTAGTCGGGGCGGTCCCACGGGTTGCCGGCCGCCTCCGGGTTGGCCTTGATCCACGCCTTCGCGGCCGGGACCAGGTCGGCTCGGTCGGCGACCAGCTCGTCGACCAGGCCCTTGCCCAGCGCGTCGGCGGGCTTGAAGCGGGTGCCCTGGAGCAGGACGTCCATCAGCGCCGAGCTCACCCCGAGCATCCGGACCACCCGGGTCACGCCACCCCCGCCGGGGAGCAGGCCGAGGGTGGCCTCCGGCAGGCCGACCACGGCCGAGGGGTCCTCGACCAGGATCCGGCGGTGGCAGGCCAGCGCGATCTCCAGGCCACCGCCGAGGGCGGCGCCGTTGATGGCGGCGACGACCGGCTTCGGCAGCTTCTCCAGCCGGCGCAGGTCGGCCTTCATGGCCTCGATGCCGGCGAAGACCGACGCGGCGTCGTCCGCGGTCGCCTGCATCATCAGGGTGAGGTTGCCGCCGGCGAAGAAGGTCTTCTTCGCCGAGGCCACCACGACGCCGGTGACGCTGTCGGGGTCGCTGGCCAGCTCGTCGTACAGGCGCTCGACCGCAGCGTGCATCGAGGCCTGGTAGAGCTCGTTCATCGTGTTGGCGCTGGCGTTCGGGTCGTCCAGCGTGAGGGTGACGATGCCGTCGGCGTCGCGGTCGTAGCGGACGGCGGTCTGGGTGGTGGTGTCGGTGCTCATGGGTCTCTTCCGTGTGAGAAGCCAGGTGGGGTCCGTCGAGAGGTCGCGAAGGGTCAGACGACCTCGACGATCGTGGCGATGCCCATCCCGCCGCCGATGCAGAGTGTGGCGAGGCCGCGCCGCTGGTCGCGCCGCTGGAGCTCGTCGATCAGGGTGCCGAGGATCATGGCGCCGGTGGCGCCCAGCGGGTGGCCCATCGCGATCGCACCACCGTTGACGTTGGTGACCTCGTGGGTGATGCCCATGTCCTGCATGAAGCGCATCGCGACCGCTGCGAAGGCCTCGTTCATCTCCCACAGATCGATGTCGGCGACCTCGAGCCCCGCCTTGGCCAGTGCCTTGCGGGCTGCCGGCGCCGGGCCGGTGAGCATGATCGTGGGGTCCGCGCCGGAGACCGCCGCGGACACGATGCGCGCGCGCGGCGTGAGGCCGAGGGAGGTGCCGAGCTCCTCGGAGCCGATCGCCATCAAGGACGCACCGTCGACGATGCCGGAGGAGTTGCCGGCGTGGTGGACGTGGTCGATCTTCTCGACCCAGTGGTACTGCTCCAGCGCCACGTCGTCGAAGCCGGCGTCCTTCCCCATCTGGGCGAAGCTCGGCCGGAGACCGGCCAGCCCCTCGACGGAGGTGTCGGGCCGCACCAGCTCGTCGTGGTCGAGCACGGTGAGCCCGTTGCGGTCGGTGACCGGGACGATCGCGTCGGCGAAGTAGCCGTTGGCCCAGGCCTTGGCCGCGCGGTGGTGCGACTCCGCGGCATAGGCGTCGACGTCCTCGCGGGTCCATCCGCCGAGGGTGGCGATCAGGTCGGCACCGATGCCTTGCGGCACGAAGCCGGTGGTGAACGCCGTAGCCGGGTCCATCGCCCAGGGGCCGCCGTCGGAGCCCATCGGCACCCGGCTCATCGACTCGACGCCGCCGGCCAGGATCAGGTCCTCGAAACCGCTGCGCACGCGCGCCGCCGCCTGGTTGACCGCCTCGAGACCCGAGGCGCAGAAGCGGTTGAGCTGCACGCCGGCCACGGTCTCGGGGTAGCCCGCCGCGATCGCCGCGGTCTTGGCGATGTCGCCACCCTGCTCGCCGAGCGGCGAGACGACACCGAGGACGACGTCGTCGACCCGGTCGAGGTCGAGCGACGGGTTGCGGGTCTGGATCTCTCTCAGGAGCCCGACGGCCAGGTCGACCGGCTTCACCTCGTGGAGCCCGCCGACCGCCTTGCCCTTGCCGCGGGGGGTACGGAGATGGTCGTAGACGAATGCCTGCTGGGGTGCCTCGCGAGGTGATGGAGCCATGGGATCGATTGTGACACTCTTACTGTCATGGTCGTCAAGGACGCAACTGTGGCACCCGTCACGCTGCTCACGCTCGACGAGCTGACCGAGCGGGTCGGGATGAGCGTGCGCAACATCCGCTTCTACACGACCAAGGGCCTGGTCCCCTCGCCGCTTCGACGAGGACGGAGCGGCTACTACACCTCCGACCACGTGGCCCGGCTCCAGCTGGTGCAGGAGCTCCAGGGTCACGGCTTCACGCTGTCGGCGATCGAGAAGTACCTCGCCGGCATCCCCGACCACGCGACGCCGGAGGACATCGCGCTGCACCGCACGATGCTCGCCCCGTGGATGGCCGACTCCCGGGCCGAGGTGAGCCGCGTCGAGCTCGAGCAGCGCGCCGGCCGGCGTCTCGACGCCCACGACCTGGAGACCTTGGAGGCCCTCGGAGTGCTGGTGCCCAGCGGGCGCGGGCGGTTCGAGGTCTCGATGTCGCAGCTCGGCGTCGGGCTGGGGCTGCTCGACCTCGGCTACCCGATCGAGGCGGCCCGGGCGGCCGCCGAGGTGTACGCCGCCCACGGACGCGCGATCGCCGAGGAGCTCTACGAGCTGTTCCGGACCAGGGTGTGGCCGGTCTACAAGGAGCAGGGCGTCTCGCCGGAGACGATCCAGGAGGTCGTCGAGCGGCTCAAGCCGCTCTCGATCGCCTCCCTGGTGCAGGCCTACGAGGCCGGCATGGACGCGACGCGACGCGCCAACATCGCGAAGCGTGCACGATGACGGTTCAGCGGCAGACCCCCGGGGTACGAGGTCTCCCGTGACCGCACCCACCGACCCTGCGACGGTCCTGGTCACCGGCGCCACCGGCTTCATCGGACGCCGCCTGTGCCCCGCCCTCCTCGACGAGGGGTACGACGTACGCGCGATGACCCGCCGCCCCGAGGCGTACGACGGGCCGGGCACGGCCGTGGGGGCCGACGTCCAGGACACCGACTCGCTCTCGGCCGCCCTCGAGGGTGTGGGCGTCGCCTACTACCTGGTGCACTCCCTGGACTCCCCCGACTTCGAGGAGCGGGACGCCCGCGCGTCAGAGGCGTTCGGGAGGGCGGCGGCCGCGGCCGGCGTGCGCCAGATCGTCTACCTGGGCGGCCTCGGTGCCGAGGGCACCGAGCTCTCCCCCCACCTGCGGTCGCGGCGCGAGGTCGAGGGCCTGCTCGGCGCCGGCGGGGTCCCGGTCACCGTGCTGCGGGCGGGCATCGTCGTCGGCAAGGGCGGCATCTCCTGGGAGCTGACTCGCCAGCTGGTCAAGAACCTCCCGGCCATGGTCGTGCCCCGCTGGGTCTCGACGAAGACCCAGCCGATCGCCGTGGACGACGTCGTCCGCTACCTGGTCGGCGTCGCCGACGAGCCGCAGGCCTTCGGACGGGTCTACGAGATCGGTGGTCCCGAGCAGATGACCTACCTGGAGATGCTCGAGGTCGCCTCCGAGGTCTCGACCGGGCGCCGGGTGCCGATCCTGCGGGTGCCGGTGCTGACGCCTCGGCTCTCGTCGTACTGGCTGGCCTTCGTGACCGACGTCGACGTCACCACCGGCCGCAACCTGATCGACTCGATGGGGACCGAGGTGGTGGTCACCGACCACTCCATCCGTGACCTGGTCCCCGGCGACCCGCTCCCCTACGCCGAGGCCGTCCGCCGCGCCCTCGAGGCCGCGCCCGTTTCCGACCGCCCCTGACCTGCCGTCCCGGATCAGCCGAAGAGCGCCGGAAGGGCGAACAGCACCGCCGTGGACCAGGTGACGTGGGTGATCACCGGGGCCAGGATGCCGCCGGTGGCGCGGCGTTGGAGGCCGCACAACAGCCCGAGGAGCAGGGCGGCGAAGGACAGCATGAGGTTGCCGGTGGCCAGGGTCGCCGCCGCGTAGACGACCGTGGTGACGACGACGGGATAGCGGGTCGTGGCTGCATAGAGCGCCCCGCGGAAGAACAGCTCCTCGGCCACCCCGTTGAGCGCGGTGATCACGACCAGCAGCGGCACCGACCCCTGCTGCGCGTGGTCGAGGACGTGGCGCACCTGCGCGTCCAGCCAGGGCACCTCCCGCACCACCAGGGCGCCCGCGAAGAACAGGCCGGCCAGCAGCAGTCCGTACGCCGCCGGGACCAGCAGCGGGCGCGGCCCGGGCTCGCCGCCGCGCAGGGCGTGGCCCAGGTGGAGAGGGCCCGAGGCGAAGGCGCCGATCGTCCACACCAGGGCGAGGCCGATGGTCGCGGGGTAGAACCACGCGTTCCCCGGGGAGATCGACAGCGAGAAGCCGAGCACGACCGCCCCGATGACCACGAACGCACCGGTGACCCACTGCCGTCGCCGCAGGGCACGGGGCGACTCACGATGGTCACGTGGGACCTTCTCCCACAACGACCGGCGCACGGCGCGGCCGACGGCAGCCAGCACGCGGGTCACCCTAGGCGCTCGTGGTACGACGAAGGGTCCCGCCGCCGCAGCGGTGAGACCCTTCGCGACCTGTCTCCGATCAGCTGGAGAACGTGTCCTTGACGTTGCCCGCGGCGTCCTTGACGTGCTCGCCGGCCTTCTTGACCTTGGCCTCGCCCTGGTCGGCCTTGCCCTCGGACTCCAGGCTGTCGTTGCCGGTGGCCGAGCCGGTGGCCTCCTTGGCCTTGCCCTTGGCCTCGGTCGCCTCGTTCTCGATCTTGTCGTCGAGCCCCATAGCGGCGCCCCCTTCGCTGTCGTGGCGTGCTGGACCACCACGTCGTACCCGCCGGGCCCGGCCTCATGCGGGGCCGGCCTCAGCGGAACCGCAGGACGCCGTCCTCCAGGTCGCCGCGCCGGAGCACGCGCCGGTCGTACCAGTAGCTCTGCCGCAGCCGCCAGGGCTCGCGGTGGCCCTGCTTGGGCAGCTGGTCGAGGGCCCGCAGCACGTAGCCGGAGGTGAAGTCCATGAACGGTCGCTCGGCGATGCCCTCCTCGCGCACGGGTACGACGCTGCGGTAGCCGTGGTGACGCATGTGGGCCAGGAGCCGGCAGGTGTACTCCGCGACCAGGTCGCCCTTCAACGTCCAGGAGGCGTTGGTGTAACCGACGGTGTAGACGAAGTTGGGCACCCCGGAGAGCATCAGCGCGCGGTAGGTGAGCTCGTGGGACGGGTCGACCTTCTCGCCGTCGACGTCCAGCGCGAGGTCGCCGAACGGCGAGAGCTCGAGCCCGGTCGCGGACACGATCACGTCGGCGTCGAGGTGGCGCCCACCGGTGAGCACGATGCCGTCGGCGTCGAAGCGCTCGATCGTCGCCGTGACGACCTCCGCGTTCCCGCGACGTAGGGCCTTGAAGAGGTCGCCGTCGGGCACGAAGCACACCCGCTGGTCCCAGGGCTGGTAGGTCGGCGTGAAGTGGGTGTCGACGTCGTACCCCTCGGGCAGCAGCGCGACGTTCTGCTTGCGGATCATCCGCTTGACGATCGACGGCCGGGTCCGCGAGAGGCGGTAGAACACCGAGGCGGTCGCGATGCTCTTCAGGCGGACCAGTCGCTGGGTGAGGCGGTCGGGCAACCACTTCTTCAGGTGTACGGCGACCGGGTCGCGCGCCGGCAGGCTCAGGATGTAGGTGGGCGAGCGCTGGAGCATCGTGACGTGGGCGGCGGCGTGCGCCAGCGCCGGCACGAGGGTGACCGCGGTCGCGCCACTGCCGATCACCACGACCCGCCGGCCGGACCAGTCGAGGTCGGCCGGCCAGTGCTGGGGGTGCACGATCGTCCCGGCGAACTCGTCGGCGCCGGCGAACCCGGGCTCGTGACCGTGGGCGTAGTCGTAGTAGCCCCGGCAGGCCCACAGCAGCCCGGCGGTCAGGGTCACCGACTCGCCGTCGTGCTCGGCCTCGACGGTCCAGCGGGCGTCCTCGCTGCTCCACGAGGCACTCACGACCCGGTGGCGGTAGCGGATGTGCCGCTCGACGTCGTAGTCCTGCGCGGTGTCGCGGAGGTACTCCAGGATCCGGTCGCCCGACCCGAGGGCCTCGTCGTGCGTCCAGGGCTGGAAGGAGTAGCCCATCGTGTACATGTCGGAGTCCGACCGGATCCCGGGGTAGCGGAACAGGTCCCACGTGCCGCCGCTGACCTCCCGCGCCTCGAGCACGACGTACGACGTGCGCGGGAGGCTGCGGGACAGGTGGGCAGCCGCGCCGATGCCGGAGAGACCGGCGCCGATGATCAGGACGTCGACGTGCTCAGTGTCGGTGCTCATGGCTGGACCGCCGCTCCCGACGCGATGAGGGCTTCGGCGTCGAGACCCCACGCGGCGAGGGCGGCGCGGGTGTCCTGGCCGGCGACGGCGGGCGGCGGCGTGGTCAGGGACGCCTCGGTGCGTGAGAACCGAGGCGCCGGCGCCGGCTGGGTCACGCCGTCGCGGTCGACGAAGGTGCCGCGGGCGGCCAGGTGGGGGTGCGTGAACGCCTCGCTCATCGGCAGCACCGGCGCGACGCACGCGTCGGACCCGTCGAAGACCGCGACCCAGTCGGCCTGGGTACGCGAGGCGACGGCCTCGGAGATCACCCGGCGGAGCTCGGGATGGTTCGCCGGGTCGTTGCGGTCGGGGGCGGTGTCCGCAACGCCCAGCAACCGCACCAGCTCGGCGTAGAACTGCGGCTCGAGCGAGCCGATGGCGAGGTGGCGGCCGTCGGCGGTCTCGTAGACGTCGTAGAACGGCGCGCCACCGTCGAGCAGGTTGGCGGCGCGTTCCTCGCGGTAGAGGCCGCTCGCCAGGAAGCCGGTCGCCATCGCGTTCAGGTGGGCGGTGCCGTCGACGATCGCGGCGTCGACGACCTGCCCCGAGCCGGAGACCCTCGCCTCGAGCAGGGCGGCCAGGATGCCGATGACGAGGTAGGTCGACCCGCCACCGAAGTCGCCCACGAGGTTGCTCGGGAAGTGCGGCCGTGCCTTGTCCTGACCCATCGCCGCCAGGGCGCCGGTGATCGCGATGTAGCCCAGGTCGTGGCCGGCGGTCGTGGCCAGCGGGCCCTCCTGGCCCCAGCCGGTCATCCGGCCGTAGACCAGCCGCGGGTTGCGGGCCAGGCAGGCGTCCGGGCCGAGGCCGAGCCGTTCGGTCGTACCGGGACGCAGGCCCTCGACCAGCACGTCGGCCGTCGCCACCAGGTCGAGGACGGCCGCCACTCCTTCGGGGTGCTTGAGGTCGAGTGCCACGCTCGGACGCCCGCGGTTGAGCAGGTCGTGGGGGCCGCCCGTCAGCGGCTGGCCGCCCGGCCGGTCGACCCGGATCACGTCGGCGCCGAGGTCGGCCAGGATCATGCACGCGTGCGGGCCGGGGCCGATCCCGGCCAGCTCCACGACCTTGACGCCGCGCAGCGGTCCGGTGCCCTGACCCAGGGGCCTGACCCCGCTCATCCCTCCCCCTTGGCGACCGGCTCGATCGGGTAGTCCGTGACGAAGAGCACCCGTATCCGGCCTGAAGACGTGCGTTTCGTCACGGACTACCCCAGGACCCGGGCGAGGAACTGGCGGGTGCGCTGCTCGCGGGGGCGGGTGAAGATCTCCGCGGGCGGACCCTGCTCGAGGATCCGGCCACCGTCGAGGAAGCACACCGTCGTGGCGATGTCGCGGGCGAAGGCCATCTCGTGGGTGGCCAGGATCATCGTGGTGCCCTGCTCGGCCAGCGCCTTGACGATGGTGAGGACGTCGCCGACCAGCTCCGGGTCGAGCGCCGCGGTGATCTCGTCGAGGAGCAGCAGTGTCGGCCGCGTGCACAGCGCCCGGACCAGGGCGGCCCGCTGCTGCTGGCCGCCGGACATCCGGTCGGGGTGCTTGTCCGCTTGGTCGGCGAGGCCGAACCGGGCCAGCAGGTCGCGGGCCCGCTGCTCCGCCTCGGCCTTGGGTACGCCGTGCACCCGGCGTGGGGCGAGCACGCAGTTCTCCAGGACCGTCAGGTGAGGGAACAGGTTGTAGGACTGGAAGACCATCCCCATCCGGCTGCGGACCTCCCGCCGGTCGACGCGCGGGTCGGAGATCTCGCGGCCCTCGAACTCGATCACGCCGTCGTCGATGTCCTCGAGCAGGTTGAGGCAGCGCAGGAGGGTCGACTTGCCCGACCCGGACGACCCGATCAGGCAGACCACGTCGTGGGCCCCCATGCTCAGCGAGACGTCCGCGAGCACCACCTTGTCGCCGTAGGTCTTGCGGACGTCGGTCGCCTCGAGCAGCACGTCGCTCATCGCGCGCCCTGCCTCTCCCGCTCCATCGCGCGGTGCTGGAGGTGGTCGGTGAACCGGGCGAGCGGGATCGTCAGCACGATGAAGTAGAGGGCGACGACCGTGTAGGGCGTGAAGTTGAAGTGGTAGTTGGCGTAGTCCTGGGCGGCGAAGAGCGCGTCGAACAGGCCGGCCGCCCCGACGAGCGCGGTGTCCTTCTGCAGGCTGACGAAGTCGTTGAGCAACGGGGGCACCACCCGGCGGATGCCCTGCGGCACGACGACGAAGCGCATGGCCTGGAACCGCGAGAGCCCGAGCGCGTCCGCGCTGGAGATCTGCGAGGGGTGGATCGACTCGATGCCGGCCCGGATCACCTCCGCCACGTAGGCGCCGTAGGAGAGGACGAGCGCCACCAACCCCCAGAAGAAGAGCGAGTTGGTGACGCCCTGGAGGTTCAGGGCCGGGACCCCGAAGGCCAGCATGAACACCAGCAGGATGGTCGGGATGCCCCGGAACAGATCGGTGTAGATGACCGCGACGATCCGCAGCGGCAGCAGGACCGGAGCCCGTGACTGACGGATCAGCGCCACGGTCAGCGCCAGGCTCAGGATCAGCACCTCGCCGATCAGGAACAGCTTGACGTTGTAGGTCCAGAAGGCATGCCAGATCGAGGGGAACGCCGACCTCGCGTCGTCCCAGTTGAAGAACGTCGCCTTCACGCTGGGCCAGCCCGGTGAGGTGACCGTGCCGAACCAGACCAGCGCGAAGAAGACGACCGTGGTCACCGTCGAGATCAGCAGCGCACGGCGACGCAGGGAACGGCGTACGGCTTGCCGCTCCCTCTCCCGAGCGCTCGGCTGCCAGGTCTCGACGGGCTCGCTCACCGGACCGTCACGGGGCAGGTCACGGGGCAGGTCACGGGGCAGGTCACGGGCAGGTCACGGGCAGGTCACTGGAGGACGGGGACGTTCACGGTCTGGCTCAGCCACTTCTGCTCGATCGCGTCGAGGGTCCCGTCCGACTTGATGGTGGCCAGCGCCTGGTTGACGCACTCCACCAGCGGGTTGTCCTTCTCGAAGAGCATCCCGAACTGCTCCGGGGTGCCACTCTGCTGCTGGAACTGACCGACGATGGTGGCCGAGGGGATCTCGACGGCGGTGATGTAGAACGCCGTCGGCAGGTCGGCCACGATCGCGTCGACCTGGTGGTTGAGCAGTGCCTGCTTGGCGACGTTGGTGTTCTGGAAGACCAGCGGCTGCTGGGTGGGCTGGACGTCCTCGCGGATGGCGGTCAGCGACGTCGTCCCGGTCTGGGCACCGAGCTTGTACTGCTTGAGGTCGTCGATGCTGGTCGCCTTCGCGATCGGGCTGTCCTTGAGCGTGATCAGCGCCTGCGACGCGGTGTAGTAGCCGTCGGAGAACGTGACGGCCTTGGCGCGGTCGGGGTTGATCGAGATCTGGTTGATGTCGAAGTCGAAGTTCTTCGCGCCGGGCGCGTAGGACTTGTTGAACGGCTCCTTGACCCAGGTCACCGACGACGGGTCGAACCCGAGCTGCTTGGCGACCGCGTAGGCGACGGCGGACTCGTAGCCCTTGCCGTTGCTGGGGTCGTTGTTCTTGAACCACGGCTCGTACGCCGGGGAGTCGGTCGCGACGGTCAGGGTGCCGTCGGTCATCGTCTTGCCCTGGACGCACTCGGCGGCCGACTGCGAAGCGGAGGAGCTGGTGCTGGGTTGGGTGGCCGTCGTCGAGCTTGCTTGCGGCGCGCACCCGAGCGCGAGGAGCGTGAGAGGCAGGAGGACGGCAGCCGTTCGAGGCATGCGCATGGGCAGATCGTACGGGAGCCCCTGGTCAGTGCTGGTGGGCGTGTCCGTCGGCGTGCTCGTCGTGGAACGCGTGGACCACCGCGTGTCCCTTGCCGCGGTCGATCAGCCACCGGTTGACCGGCACCGCGACCACGAACGCGACGGCGAGCGAGACCGCCAGGGACCACCAGAACAAGGTGGTGTCGAGGCCGGCCGCCATGGCGCCGGGGACGAGCAGGATGAAGAGGTTGTCGACGATCTCCATGGTGAGGATCGAGACGGTGTCGCTGGCCAGCGCGGCTCGGACCGCCGTCCGGTTGTCGGCGCCCATCCGGCGTACGCCGGAGTAGGTGAGCGCGTAGCCGAAGGTGAAGGCGAGCCCGACGCTCAGCGCGATCGACGCGCCGTTGCCCCAGCCCCACCAGGTGGCCAGGACCATCCCCAGGACCTCGCCGATCGCGCAGCCGGTCAAGCAGTGTCGGGTCGCGGTGATAGCCATCCGCCAGCTCTCGGTCATCCGTCTGTTATACCCCCTAGGGGTATATAGGTGCAACCCATGTCACACCCCACGCCGGCGTCCGGGACGGTTCAATGTCGCGGGTGACGTACCCCCACCTGCTGGCCCCGATCACCCTCGGCGACCTCACGCTGCGCAACCGCGTCGTGATGGGGTCGATGCACACCGGCCTCGAGGACCGGGTGCGTGACCTCCCGGCGCTCGCGGCGTACGTCGCGGCGCGGGCCCGTGGCGGGGTGGGCCTGATCGTCACCGGCGGCTACGCACCCGACCGGCGCGGCTGGCTCAAGCCGTTCGCGTCGGAGATGACGCACCGACTGCAGGCGATGCGCCACCGGGAGGTGACTGACGCCGTGCACGAGGCCGGTGGCGCGATCGCCCTGCAGGTGCTGCACGCCGGCCGCTACGGCTACCACCCGCTCAGCGTCAGCGCCTCGCGCACCCGGTCGCCGATCACGCCGTTCACGCCGCACGCCCTGAGCACCAAGGGCGTCGACCACACCGCGTCGCACTTCGCGCGGGCGGCGCGCCTGGCGCAGAAGGCGGGCTACGACGCGGTCGAGGTGATGGGCTCCGAGGGCTACCTGATCAACCAGATGCTGGCGGCTCGCACCAACCAGCGCACCGACGCCTGGGGCGGCACCGCGGAGAAGCGGAGGCGCTTCCCGGTCGAGGTGGTCCGCCGTACCCGCGAGGCGGTCGGCGACGGCTTCCCGATCGTCTACCGGATCTCGCTGCTCGACCTGGTGGAGGGCGGCCAGACCTGGGACGAGGTGGTCGACCTGGCGCACACGCTCGAGGAGGCCGGCGTCACCGCGTTCAACACCGGCATCGGCTGGCACGAGGCCCGGGTGCCGACGATCATCACCCAGGTGCCGCGGGGCGCGTGGCGCCCGCTGACCGCGCGGCTGCGGGCCGAGGTGTCGGTGCCGGTGTGCGCGTCGAACCGGATCAACACCCCCGACCTGGCCGAGGAGATCCTGGCCGCCGGCGAGGCCGACCTCGTGTCGATGGCGCGCCCGCTGCTGGCCGACCCCGACTTCGTCGCGAAGGCGGCGGCGGGCCGGGCGGACGAGATCAACACCTGCATCGCCTGCAACCAGGCCTGCCTGGACCACGTGTTCAGCAACCAGAAGGCGTCGTGCCTGGTGAACCCCCGGGCTGCGCGGGAGACCGAGCTGGTGCTGCTGCCACTCGGTGGGCCGGCCAGGGTCGCCGTCGTCGGGGCCGGCCCGGCCGGGCTCGCGGCGGCAGCCGCGGCGGCCGAGCGCGGGTTCGCGGTGACGCTGTTCGAGCGGGCCGACGAGGTGGGTGGGCAGTTCCGGCTGGCGATGAGGGTGCCGGGCAAGGAGGAGTTCGCGGAGACGTTGCGGTACTTCAGCCGCCGGCTCGAGGTGCTCGGCGCCGAGGTGCGGCTCGGGCAGGCCCCCACGGCGGCCGAGCTCGCGTCGTACGACGAGGTGGTGGTCGCCACCGGCGTCGTGCCGCGGGTCCCGGAGCTCGAGGGCGTCGACCACCCCAGCGTGGCGTCGTACGCCGACGTGCTCAGCGGGCGGGTCGTCCCCGGCCTGCGGGTCGCTGTCGTCGGTGCCGGCGGCATCGGGGTCGACGTGAGCCACTTCCTGACCCACGACCCGGCGGAGACGACCGACGACTGGATGTCCCACTGGGGCGTCGGCGACCCGGCGCTCCACCCGGGCGGGCTGACCGAGCCCAAGCCGCGCACGCCGACCCGCGAGGTCACGCTGGTGCAGCGCAAGGCGACGCCGATCGGGATCGGGCTCGGCCGCACCAGCGGGTGGGCACACCGAGCGGTGCTGAAGCAGTCGGGGGTGCGCCAGGTGCGGGGAGCGTCGTACGTCCGTGTCGACGACGCGGGCCTCCACCTCCTCGTCGACGACGAACCCGTGCTCGTCGAGGCGGACACCGTCGTGCTGTGTGCCGGGCAGGAGCCGGTCCGCGGTCTGTACGACGCGCTGGTGGCGGCCGGACGGCAGCCGCACCTGATCGGTGGGGCGGACGTGGCCGCCGAGCTCGACGCCAAGCGCGCGATCGAGCAGGGGACGCGGGTCGCGGCCGCCCTCGCTCCCTAGACTCCCGGCATGCGCATCACCGTCATCGGTTGCGGCTATCTCGGGGCCACCCACGCCGCAGCCATGGCCGAGCTCGGGCACGAGGTGCTCGGCATGGAGTCCGACCCGGTGAAGCGGGCGTCGCTCTCGCAGGGTCGGGCGATGTTCTTCGAGCCGGGCCTCGCCGAGCTGCTCGAGCGCCACGTCGCCTCGGGCCGGCTGCGGTTCACCGACTCCTACGCCGACGTCGCGGCGTTCGGCGACCTCCACTTCCTCTGCGTCGGGACCCCCCAGCGCGCCGAGGGCCTGGGTGCCGACATGGCCCAGGTCGACCGCGCGATCGAGGGCCTCGCGCCGCACCTCGAGCGGCCGACCCTCGTGGTCGGCAAGTCGACTGTGCCGGTGGGCACCGCCGAGCGGATCGCCGGACAGCTCGCCGCGCTGGCGCCCGCGGGTGAGGAGGCCATGCTCGCCTGGAACCCGGAGTTCCTGCGGGAAGGCTTTGCGATCGAGGACACGGTCCGCCCCGACCGGATCGTGCTCGGCGTCACCGACCCGCGCGCCGAGAAGCTGCTCCGCGACTTCTACGCCCCGATGATCGATGCCGGAGCACCCGTAGTCGTCACCGACTATGCGACGGCCGAGCTGGTCAAGGTCGCCGCCAACGCGTTCCTGGCCACCAAGATCTCGTTCATCAACGCGATGGCGGAGGTCTGCGAGGCCGCCGACGCCGACGTCGCCGACCTCGCCGACGCGATCGGGTACGACGCCCGGATCGGCCGCCGCTTCCTCAACGCGGGGGTCGGCTTCGGGGGCGGCTGCCTCCCCAAGGACATCCGGGCCTTCGCCCACCGGGCCGGCGAGCTCGGCGTCGAGGACGCGATGACCTTCCTGCTGCACATCGACGACGTGAACCTCCACCAGCGCGAGCGGGTGGCCCAGATCGCCCAGTCGATGGTGGAGGCGTCGTCGCCCGACGGGACGATGACCGGCGCCCGGATCGCGGTGTGGGGCGTGGCCTTCAAGCCCGACAGCGACGACGTCCGCGACTCACCCGCCCTGTCGGTGGCCGGCCAGCTCCACCTCCGGGGGGCCCGGGTGCAGGTCTACGACCCCGCGGCCGCGGCGACCGCCCGCGCGCTGTTCCCGACGCTGACCTACGCCGACTCCGCGGTGGAGGCCTGTCGCGGCGCCGACCTCGTGCTGCACCTCACCGAGTGGCGGGAGTTCCGCGACCTCACCCCGGCCGATCTCGACGGCGTCGTGAACCGGCGTCAGCTCTTCGACGGCCGCAACGCGCTCGACCTCGACTCCTGGCGCTCCGCCGGCTGGAACGCGCGGGGCGTCGGCCGTCGCTGACCTGACACAAACGCCAGGTCAGCTGTCGGGGGGCTGGGCGCGGATCGTCTCGGCGTACCACTCGAAGGAGCGCTTGGGGATGCGGGCCAGGGTCTCGTAGTCGACGTAGACCAGGCCGAAGCGCTGGGTGAAGCCCTCGGCCCACTCGAAGTTGTCCAGCAACGACCACGTGTAGTAGCCGCGCACGTCGACGCCGGCGCGGACGGCGACCGCGATCGCCCGCAGGTGGCTGTCGAGGTAGTCGATCCGCTCCTGGTCGTCGACGACGCCGTCGGCGTCGGGCTCGGAGGCGTAGGAGCAGCCCGACTCGGTGATGATGATCGGAGGCAGGGCCGCGCGGTAGCGGGCCCGCAGGGTGATCAGCCACTCGCGCAGGGAGTCCGGTACGACGGGCCAGCCGAAGTCGGTGACCGGGTAGCCGACCACGTTGCGCTGCTCGAAGGGCATGTCCGCCTCTTCGTCCCCGGCGGCCGCGATGCGCATCGGGTTGTAGTAGTTGACGCCGTAGAAGTCGAGGGGCTGGCGGATGGTGGCCATGTCACCGGGCTCGATGAAGGGCTCGACGAGCAGCTCGAGGTCCCGCGGGTAGCGGCCGAACAGCATCGGCTCGGCGAACATGCCGTTCCACAGCGCGTCGAAGAGCTTGGCGGCCCCCACGTCGGCCTCGTCGTCGCTCGCCGGCCACATCGGCGCGTGGTTGTTGGCACAGCCCACGCTGGTCGCACCGGCGGCCCGGAGCGCGATGGCGGCCCGGCCGTGGGCCAGCAGCAGGTGGTGGGCGACCACCATCGAGTCGAACATCAGCGACAGCCCTGGCGCGTGGACCCCGGTGGCGTAGCCGAGGAACGTGACCACGTTCGGCTCGTTGATCGGCACCCAGTGCTCGACCCGGTCGGCGTAGCGCTCACCGAGGGTCGCGGCGTACTCCGCGAACCGGTCGACGACCCCGCGGTTGATCCACCCGCCCTCGTCGTCGAGCGCCTGCGGCAGGTCCCAGTGGAACAGCGTCGCCATCGGCTGGATGTCGCGCTCGAGCAACCCGTCGATGAGCCGGTCGTAGAAGTCCAGACCGGCGGGGTTGAACGGGCCGCTGCCGGTGGGCTGGACCCGAGGCCACGAGATCGAGAACCGGTAGCCCCCCAGCCCGAGGCGCGCGATCAGGTCGAGGTCTTCCTCCAGCCGGTGGTAGTGGTCGCAGGCCACGTCACCGTTCGAGCCGTCGATCACCCGCCCCGGCTGGTGGGTGAAGGTGTCCCAGATGCTCGGCCCCTTGCCGTCCTCGGCGGCCGCTCCCTCGATCTGATAGGCCGCCGTGCTCGCTCCGAACCGGAAGCCCGGTGGAAGCAGAGGGTGAGCCACGGGGATCATTGTGGAGGTGAGTGTTCTCGTTCGTCGGGGATTGGACCGGTTCAACACCCGTGAGAGAGGCCGCCAGACGCGGCACTCGTTCTCGTTCGGGGAGTTCTACGACCCCGACCGTATTGCCTTCGGGCCCCTGTTCGCGCTCAACGACGACTTGCTGGGCACCGGATCCGGGTACGGCGCGCACGAGCACCGCGATGTGGTGCTGGTGACGTGGGTGGTCCGGGGTGAGTTGACTCACGTCGACACCTCGGGCGCGGTGGTGCAGCCCGCGGGCGAGCTCGCGGTGACCGACACCGGCACCGGGCTGACCCACAGCGAGCGTGCGCTGACCGGGGCCACGCGGTTCGTCCAGATGTGGCTGCGACCGGGCGAGACCGGCACCGCCCCCGCGCGGCGTACGACGGCACCGGATCTGTCGAGCGGGTCGCTGACGGCGGTCGCCGGCCACGAGGGGCTGCCGCTCAACGTGCCCGGCGCGACGCTGTGGCTGGCCGACGCCGGGGCCGGCGAGTCGGCCGAGGTGCCGGAGGCGCCGCTGGTCTACCTCTTCGTGGTCACCGGGGCGCTGACCCGCAGCAGCCTGGCCGAGCCACTGGCGGCCGGGGACGCGTTCGAGTTCCGCGACGAGCGAGGGCTGTCGGTGACCGCCGCCGTCCCGACCCAGCTCCTGGTGTGGACGTTCGAGGCCTGAGCCGACGGGTGCCTCAGGGCACCAGCACGCCGGGGTTGAGGATGCCGTCGGGGTCGACGGCCGCCTTCGCGGCACGCAGCACCGCGACCCCCACCTCGCCGATCTCGGCGGCCAGCCACGGCTGGTGGTCGGTGCCGACCCCGTGGTGGTGGGTGATCGTCGCGCCGACCGCCACGATCGCCTCGGAGGCGGCTCGCTTGGCCTCGCGCCAGCGACCGATCGGGTCGTCGCCCTCGGGCGCGGCGACGGTGAAGTAGAGCGAGGCCCCGGTCTCGTAGACGTGGGAGATGTGGCACAGCACCAGCGCCGAGTCCCCGAGCGAGCCGCGCAGGGCACCCGACACGGCGTCGTACAGCTCCCGCAGGTGTGACCACCACGTGGCCGTCTCGAGCGTCTCGACCAGGACCCCCACGTCGAGCAGCGAGTCGCGGAGGTACGGCGCGGCGTAGCGGCCCGCGGACCAGGCCCGGCCGGGCTCCTCGCCGGCCGGGGTGCCCCCCAGCTCGGTGAGCACCGCCGACACCGCGGCCCGGCGCGCCGACACCTCGGCCGGCGTCCCCTCGTGGCCGACGATCATCAGGCACCCACCACTCGCGGCGGCACCGCCGACGGCGTCGGGGTCGGCGAGGTTGATCGCGGTCTCGTTCTCGTCGGAGAGCCGCAGCACGGTCGGCAGCAGCTGCGCCTGGGCCAGCGTCCGGACGGCCGCGGCGCCGGCGTCGAACGACGTCCAGCGCCACCCCTCGTAGAGCCGCTCGGACGGCAGCCGCCGGCAGCGCACGGTCACCGAGGTGATCACACCGAGCGCGCCCTCCGACCCGAGGAAGAGCTGTCGCAGGTCGGGGCCCGCGGCGCTGGCCGGTGCCCGGCCGAGGTCGACGGAGCCGATCGGGGTCGCCACGGTGAGGCCCGCGACCACGGCGTCGAAGCGCCCGTAGCCCGCCGAGGACTGCCCGCTGGACCGGGTCGCGGCGAAGCCGCCGATGGTGGCGTACTCGAACGACTGCGGGAAGTGGCCCAGGATCATGCCGTGCTCGGCCAGCAGGGCCTCGGCCTCGGGGCCGCGCAGCCCGGGCTCGAGGGTCGCGGTCATGGAGACCGGGTCGACCGCGAGCAGCCGCTTCATCCGGACCAGGTCGAGGCTGACGACGCCGGCGTACGACGGGTCGCGGCGGGCCACGAGGCCGCCCACCACCGAGGTGCCACCGCCGAACGGCACGACGGCGACCCGGTGCCGGCCAGCCACCTCGAGCACGGCCTGCACCTGCGCCGCGTCGGCGGGCCGCACCACCGCGTCCGGAGCGTCGGTGAGGTCGCCCGCGCGGGCCCGGAGGAGGTCGGGCGTCGACTTGCCCCTGGTGCGCAGGCGGCGGGTCTCGTCGTCGGTGTGGACGTGCTCGGGACCGACCACCCCGGCGAGGGCGGCGAGCACGGCGTCGGCCAGGCCGGGCGTCGGCAGGTCGAGCGCCAGGTCGTCGGGCACGGACTGGTCGCTGACCGGGAAGACCAGCTCGACGAGGCCTCGCGCGCTGTCGGGGAGTGCGGCCGCGCGTGCGGGGTCGCCCCATCGGGTCGGGTGCATCTCGATCGTCATGTGTTACAGTGTGACATATGACGTCACTTCGTCACAACAGCGACCCGCAGGCGGCCTACCTCGACGCCGCCCGGGCCTGCATCCTCGACGTCGGGTGGCGCCGGACGACGCTGACCGAGGTGGCCCGCCGCGCCGGGGTCAGCCGGATGACGATCTACCGCACCTGGCCCGACATGGCCGCGGTGCTGGGCGACCTGATGACGCGCGAGTGGGGGGAGGTCGTGGCCAGCGCGGTGGCCGCCGCCGACGGCTCTCTCGTCGACGACGACACCGACCACCGAGCAACCGTGGCCGACCAACTGGTCGCCATCGTGGTCGCGACCTCCCAGGCTCTGCGCGACAACGAGCTGTTCCTCCGGATCGTCGAGCTCGACCCCGAGCTCCTGCTCCCCTACCTGCTGACCCGCCGCGGCCGCAGCCAGCAGGCGATCGCCGAGCTCACCGCCGCCCGCATCCTGGAGGGTCAGGCCGAGGGCTCGATCCGGGAGGGCGACCCGGTCACGATGGCGCGGGCCCTGCTGCTGGCGGCGCACGGCTTCGTGCTCAGCGGCCACACGATGATCGACGACGACGTGACCGAGGAGGCGCTCGACGCCGAGCTCGCCCACCTGGTGCGCCGGGCGGTGACCCCGTGAGCGCCGCGCGCCGGATCCGGCCCGGTCTCGACGACGTCCCGACCCGGGTCGACGTCCTGGTCGTCGGCCTCGGGGTCACCGGTGTCGGGGTCGCCCTCGACGCGGTCTCCCGCGGGCTGTCCGTGCTCGCGGTCGACGCCCACGACCTCGCCTTCGGTACGTCGCGCTGGTCGAGCAAGCTGGTCCACGGCGGCCTGCGCTACCTCGCCACCGGACAGGTCGGCGTCGCCCACGAGAGCGCAGTCGAGCGCGGCATCCTCCTCGCGACGACGGCGCCCCACCTGACCCGGCCGCTGCCGATGGTGGTGCCGCTCGCCGACGCGACCGGCCACCAGCTGGCCGCGCTCCTGCGGGCCGGCGTCGGCGCCGGCGACCTGCTGCGGATCGCCGCCCGCACCAGCGGCCGCACCCTGCCGCGCTCGCGTCGGATCTCCGCGGCGGAGGCCCGGCTGCTCGCGCCCGGTCTCCGGGGCGACGTTCGCGGGGCCCTGCTCTCCTGGGACGGTCAGCTCGAGGACGACGCCCGCCTCGTGGCGACCATCGCCCGGACCGCTGCCCGCCTCGGAGCCGACCTGCGCACCCGTGCCCGGGCGGTCGAGCTCACCGGTGGCCGTGCCGTGCTGCGTGACGAGCTGACCGGGCAGACCGTCGAGGTCGCGGCCCGCGCGGTGGTCAACGCCGCCGGCGTCTGGGCCGGCAGGCTGGTCGACGACGTGGAGCTCCGGCCCAGCCGCGGCACCCACCTCGTGCTCCGGGCCGGCACGCTGCCGGGCCTCCGGGCCGCGCTCACGCTGCCGGTGCCCGGGGGGCATGCCCAGTTCGTCAACGTCCTGCCCCAGTCCGACGGTCTCGTCTACGTCGGCCTCACCGACGTTCCCGTCGACGGCGACCCGCCCGACGTACCGGTGCCGTCCGCCGACGAGATCGACTTCCTGCTCACCACCGCTTCCTCCGGCCTGGCCCGCCCCCTCACCCGCGCCGACGTCGCCGGCTCGTTCGCCGGGCTGCGGCCGCTGCTGCGCGCCGACGGTGCCACCGCCGACCTCTCCCGCAAGCACGCCGTGCTGACCTCGCGCTCGGGGGTCGTCACCGTCGTCGGGGGCAAGCTCACGACCTACCGCCGGATGGCGGAGGACACCGTCGACGCCGTCGTACGACGGACCGGGCTGAGCGCTGGTCCGTGCCGGACCACGCGGCTCGCGCTCGACGGCGCCGCCCCCCGCGAGGAGCTGGCACGCCTGACGGCGAGCTCGCCCAGCCCCCGCCTGGTGCGCCGCTACGGCGTCGCCGCCACCCGTGTGCTCGACACCGCCAGGGCCGTCTCCGGCCTCGGCGACGACGAGCTGTTGAGCCCGGTCGCCGACGGAGTGCCGGTCACGTTGGCCGAGCTGATCTTCGGCGTGACCGACGAGGGCGCACTCGACGTGGAGGACCTCCTCGAGCGGCGGACCAGGGTCGGGCTGGTGGCCGACCACCGTGCGCTTGCGGAGCCCGCAGCGGCCTCGGCGCTGGAGATAGCCCACTCGGTAACGGTTAAATAGCCCGTTGGGCTCTCCCCAGGGACCCCGTCGACCCCGTACCTTGTTTCCATGCACGAGCCCAGGGGGGCGGACTCGCGCACGTCAGTCGGCCATGGTTCGGTCGACTCCGCCCGGTTTGCAGACCAAGCCAGCAACGCGCTGCTGGAGGGGCGGATCGGTAACGCCCTCGACCTCGTCGAACAGGGACGCCGTGAGGAGTCCGCCGACGACCAGAGTCGCGCGACCCTGGCGCTCACCGGGCTGCTCGCGCGCCTCGCGCTCGGGGACACCCGCGGTGCCGCGCCCTACTCCCGCGACCTGACCAGCCTGGTCCGCGTCCGCGGCGGCGTGTCGGCGATCGCCTGCTTCGGGCTCGGCGAGCTCGCCGCAGCCCGTGGCCAGGTCGACCAGGCGGTCGCCTGCTACGAGCGGGCCGGTGACGAGCTGGGTAGCGCCACGAGGTGGCTGCCCTGGCGCAGCGGGCTCGCCCGACAGATCGCCGGCCGCGGTGAGATCTCGACCGCCGCCCGGCTGGTGGAGGAGGAGGTCGCCGACGCGCGCGTCCGCCACACGCCGTACGCCGTGGCCTACGCGCTGCGCACCCAGGCCGCCATCTCGCCGACCCAGGACCGCATCGGTCTGCTCGACGAGGCGCTCGTGGTGCTGGCCGGGACGGGGGCGTCCCGGCTCGAGGCCCAGATCCGGACCGACCTGGCGGGGTGGCTGATGCTGCTGCGCCCCGAGGAGCAGGCCCGCACGGTCGACCTCCTCCGGGCCGCGGAGAAGTACTCGCGCCAGGAGGAGCTCACGCCGCTGCTGTCGCGGGTCCGCTGGCTGCTCGAGCGGCTGGGCGAGTCACCCGACGGCGAGCTGCCCGGCCGGATGGCCGAGCTCAGTGCCGCCGAACGCCGGGTCGCGGCGCTGGTCGTCACCGGCAAGCGCAACCGCGAGATCGCCGCCGAGCTGGGCGTGAGCGTGAAGTCCGTCGAGTGGCACGTGTCCCACATCCTGCGCAAGCTCTCGATCAGCTCGCGGTCGGAGCTCGCCGACGCGCTGGCCCAGCCGCGGCAGCGCTGACCCCGCTCAGCCCGGGATCGCGACGTAGGTCGTGTCGAGGTACTCCTCGATGCCCTCGAAGCCGCCCTCGCGGCCGAATCCGCTGGCCTTCACGCCGCCGAACGGCGCCGCCGGGTTGGAGATCAGCCCGCTGTTGATCCCGACCATCCCGAACTGGAGCTGCTCGGCGACCTTGATCGTGCGGGCGAGGTCGCGGGTGTAGACGTAGGAGGCCAGGCCGTACTCTGTCGCGTTCGCGATCCGGATCGCCTCGTCGTCGTCGGTGAAGGTGGTGATCGGGGCGACCGGCCCGAAGATCTCCTCGGTGGTGACCCGCGCGTCGGCCGGGACGCCGAGCAGGACGGTCGGCGAGAAGAAGTGGCCCGGGCCCTCCGGCGCCGAACCACCGCACACGACCTCGGCACCGTGGCTGACGGCGTCGTCGACGAGCTCACCCACGGTCTCGACCGCGGCCGCGTTGATCAGCGGGCCGACATCGGTGCCGGCCTCCTGGCCGCGACCGGTGCGCAGCGCGCCCATCCGCTCGCCGAGGAGCCGCCCGAACTCCGGGGCCACCGACTCGTGGACCAGGAAGCGGTTGGCGGCCGTGCAGGCCTCGCCCATGTTGCGCATCTTGGCGACCATGGCGCCGTCGACGGCCGCCTTCACGTCCGCGTCCTCGAAGACGATGAACGGCGCGTTGCCACCGAGCTCCATGGAGAGCCGCTGCAGCTGGTCGGCGGACTGGCGCACCAGCACCTTCCCGACCGGGGTGGAGCCGGTGAAGCTCACCTTCCGCAGCCGGTTGTCGGCCATCAGGGTCGCGCTCAGCGCCTTGGAGTCGTGGGTGGTGACGAGGTTGAGCACCCCAGCCGGCAGCCCGGCCTCGTCGAGGACGTTGGCCAGGGCCAGCATCGTCAGCGGGGTCAGCTCGGCAGGCTTGACGACCATCGTGCAGCCGGCCGCGACCGCCGGCCCGATCTTGCGGGTGCCCATGGCCAGCGGAAAGTTCCAGGGAGTGACGAACAGGCAGGGGCCCACCGGCTTGCGGATCGTCAGCAGCCGTGAGCCGCCGCCGGGCGCCTGCATCCACCGGCCGTGGATGCGCACCGCCTCCTCGGAGAACCAGCGGAAGAACTCCGCGCCGTAGGCGACCTCGCCCCTGGCCTCGGCCAAGGTCTTGCCCATCTCGAGGCTCATCAGCTCGGCGAAGTCGTCGGCCTGGTCCATGATCGCCTCGAAGGAGCGGCGCAGGATCTCGCCGCGCTCGCGCGGGGGCGTCGCGGCCCACTCGGCCTGCACACCGGCGGCCGCGTCGAGGGCGGCCATGGCGTCGTCGGTGCTGCCGTCGGCGACGTCGGTGATGACCGAGTCGTCGGCCGGGTCGTGGACCTCGAACCTCCTTCCGGTGCTCGAGTCACGCCACTCGCCGCCGATGAAGAGGCCGCGGGAGCCCGTCTTGGCCAGGAGGTCTAGTCCAGTCATGGAATCAGCCTTGCACTCGCGAGAAAGTTGCCGAAATGCCGCACGCCCGACCCACGAGTCTGACACTCTGAGAACGTCGGCCTGGGGGCATGCACCCGGAACGATATCGAGCCCCTCGCTGACCCCATGCTGCGAGGGGCTCGTCCGCGTCCGGAGGAGCTTCCCGGCCGCCGTTTCGCCGCATCTCGGCGTGGATCAGGCCCTTCGACCCCTTGAACATCGCGTCCAGGAGGAGTTGTTTGGGTTCCACTCATCTGATGCGTGTGACGCGCGTGAACCGGCGGCTCTCCCCGGGCCGCCCGAGAGCGGAGGCGGAGATGGCTGACAGGGCAGGCGGTCGCAGACCAGCCGGGCAAGATCTCGGGGCGAGCAGCCCCGACCGGATCCGCAACGTGGTGCTGGTCGGACCCGGTGGGTCCGGGAAGACCACCTTGGTCGAGACGCTGCTCGCCTCCGCCGGAGCCATCCCCCGAGCGGGATCCATCACCGAGGGCAGCACCGTCTGCGACTTCGAGGAGTTCGAGCACTCCCACGAACGCTCGATCTCGCTGGCGATCGCGCCGGTGGTCCATCGGCAGACCAAGATCAACTTCGTCGACACCCCCGGCTACGCCGACTTCGTCGGTGAGGTGCGCGCCGGCCTGCGGGCCGCCGACTGCGCGCTGTTCGTGATCGGCGCCAACGAGCCCGTCGACGACGCCACCGCCGCCCTGTGGCGCGAGTGCGCCGAGGTCGGGATGCCACGCGCCGTGGTGATCACCAAGCTCGACAACGCGCGCGCCGACTACGACGGCGTACTGGCTGCCGCCCGGGAGGCGTTCGGCGAGAAGGTGCTCCCCCTCTACGTCCCGGTACGCGACGGCGAGGACGTGACAGGGCTGTTCGACCTGATGGTCGACGACGGTGCGCACGACGACCTCCGCGGAGCCCTCATCGAGGGAATCATCGAGGAGTCCGAGGACGAGTCCCTCATGGACCGCTACCTCGGCGGCGAGGAGATCTCCCACGAGACCCTCACCGAGGACCTCGAGAAGGCCGTGGCCCGCGCGAGCTTCCACCCCGTCGTACCGGTGTGCTCGGTGACCGGGGTCGGCTGCCGCGAGCTGCTCGACCTGGCTGTCGACGGCTTCCCGTCGCCGCTCGAGCACCCGTCCCCCGAGGTGTTCACGCCCGCCGGCGGGGCTAGCGAGCCCATCGAGTGCGACCCGTTGGGCACGCTGGTCGCCGAGGTCGTGAAGACCGCGAGCGACCCCTACGTCGGGCGGGTCAGCCTGGTGCGCGTCTTCTCCGGCACCTTGACCCCCGACGCACCGGTCCACGTGTCCGGGCACTTCACGTCGTTCTTCGCCGACTCCACCCACGAGGACCACGACGAGGACGAGAAGATCGGCTCGCTGGCCTACCCGTTCGGGCGCCAGCACGTCGCGGCCGAGGCCGTCGTGGCCGGCGACCTGGCAGCGATCGGCAAGCTGAGCAAGGCCGAGACCGGCGACACCCTGTCGTCGATCGACGAGCCGCGGGTGCTGAAGCCGTGGTCGATGCCCGAGCCGTTGCTGCCGGTCGCGATCGTGGCGCGGAGCAAGGCCGACGAGGACAAGCTGTCGCAGGCGCTCGGCCGGCTCGCCGCCGAGGACCCGAGCGTGCGCGTGGAGAACAACCCCGAGACCCACCAGCTGGTGCTGTGGACGATGGGCGAGGCGCACTCCGACGTGCTCATCTCGCGGCTGGCGGAACGCTACGCCGTCAACGTCGACACCGAGCCGTTCCTGGTCTCGCTGCGGGAGACCTTCGGCGGAGCGGGCAAGGGGCTCGGGCGGCACGTGAAGCAGTCCGGCGGGCACGGGCAGTACGCCGTGTGCCACATCGATGTCGAGCCGCTGCCGGAGGGCGGTGGGTTCGAGTTCGTCGACAAGGTGGTCGGTGGCGCGGTGCCACGCAACTACATCCCCTCGGTCGAGAAGGGCGTCCGGGCGCAGATGGAGCGCGGGGTCCGCGCCGGCTACCCGATGGTCGACCTGCGGGTGACCCTCACCGACGGCAAGGCGCACGCCGTGGACTCCTCCGACATGGCCTTCCAGATGGCCGGGTCGCTGGCGCTTCGCGAGGCGGCCGCGGGCACGACGGTCACCATGCTCGAGCCCTACGACGTCGTCGCGGTCGTCGTACCGGACGAGCACATCGGCCCCACCATGAGCGACCTCTCCTCGCGCCGGGCCCGGCTGCTGGGCACCGACAAGGTCGGCGACGACCGGACGGTGATCAATGCCGAGGTGCCGCAGACCGAGCTGGTGCGCTACGCCGTCGACCTCCGCTCCGCCACCCACGGCGCCGGGTCGTTCACCCGCTCCTTCGGCCACTATGAGCCGATGCCCGAGGACGTCGCCCGCACCGTCACCCCCAAGGAGCGCTGAGGGCGTCCGGGCCGCCGGGATCCGCCTGCCCTACCGGGCGAGCGCGCCCCGCAGGAACTGCTCCAGCAGCGGCCCCGCCGTGCCCGCGCCGGTCTGCCCGACGTCGACGAACGCACACACCGCCAGGTCGCCCTGGCCGGCGATCATCCAGGCATGGGTGAGCCGCTTGCCGCCCCGGTCGAACTCCGCGGTGCCGGTCTTGGCGATCACCGGCGGTCCCGGTACGTCGTTCAGCCCGATCCCGGTGCCGCGGGTGACGACGCCGCGCAGCATCCGCTTCAGGGTCGCGTCCTGCCGAGCCGCCAGCGACTCGGGCGAGGTCTTCGCGGGGTCGACCGACGTGATCAGCTGCGGCACGACGGTGTGCCCGGCCACGACGGAGGCCATCACGGTCGCCATCGTCATCGGCGAGGCCAGGATCTGCCCCTGGCCGATCATGTCGGCGGCCCTGGTCGTCTCGGACGTGGGCGGAACGACATTGCCGAAGTACGCCGGGAAGCCCAGGTCGTGGTCGACTCCCATGCCGAGGGTCGCGGCGGCGTCGACCAGGTCGTGGGAGCCCAGCCTGGTGCGCTCGTTGATGAAGGCGGTGTTGCAGGAGTTGGCCAGAGCGGTGGCCAGCGTGATCCGGCCGTTGGCCGACGGCGGGTAGAAGCTGTCGTTGGTGAACACCTTGCCGTCGACGTCGACGCTGGTCGGGCAGTCCACCGGTGACGAGGGCGTCTGGCCGTGCCGGAGCAGCGCCAGCGAGCCCACGGTCTTGAACGTCGACCCGGGGGCGAACCGGCCGTAGGTCGCGTCGTTGTAGCCGTTGTTCCCGGGACCGTTGGCCGCGGCCACGATGGCGCCCGTCGACGGCCGGACGGCGACGATCGCGCTGGCCGGCCCGACGTCGGACAGGATCCGCTCGGCCAGGAGCTGCAACCGTGGCTGCAGGGTCAGGTGCAGCGGGGTGCCGGCCACCGGCTCGGTCGTGAACAGCGTGCGTCGCTTGCCGTCCGCGGCGACCGCGGCGACCTGGACGCCCGGCGTGCCGCGCAGCTGCCCGTCGTAGCGCGCCTGGAGGCCGGAGAGCCCGGCGACGTCACCGGCCCGGTAGACGCCGGGGTGGTCCTTGATCATCTCGGCCGTGACCGGCCCGACGGTGCCCAGGATCGGAGCCGCGAACTCCTTGGTGATGGCGAGCGGGAGCTCGCCTGCGATCGCGTCGACGCCCTTGATCCGGGTGTAGCGCTGCATCACCCCGGCCGGCACGTCCGCCTGACGGTAGACGATCGCGGGGACGAACTGCTCGCTGCCGGCTCCCTTGACGAGCTTCACGTACGGCGCGACGTCGAGGCCGAGCAGGCTCGCGAGCCGACGAGCCGACTCGAGAGCGGCGGGGCCCTTGACCTTGTGCTTGTCGACCCCGAACCGCAGCACCGGCCGCTCGGTCACCAGGCCGACCCCGTGCGGGCCGAGGACGTCGCCTCGCTTCGCCGCGACCGTGGTCGCGTCGAGCGACTCGCCGGCAGCCAGCGAGGGCTCGACCACGCTGTCCTTCCAGGCGACCTGCCAGTCCTTGCCGTCCGAGGTCTTCTGCAGCGACGCCTTGGTGGTGTAGCTCCACCCGCCTCCGATCGGCCACGTCCAGTGCAGGGTGGCGGTGTCCGTCCGGTCGCCGTCGGCGACCGAGGCGACCGTCACCTTCGGCTTCACCTCGCCCAGGCCCGCGGTCACGTCCTCGAGGCGCTGCTGCGCCGCAGCGGCCGAGGTGCCGGTGAACACCACCTTCGAGAGGTCACCCGACGACAGGCCGGCGGCGAGGGCGTCGGCCGTGGGCTGCGGGTCGGCGTCCTTGCTGCCGCAGCCCGACAAGGCGAGCACGAGCGTGAGCGGTGCCAGTGCGGTCAGGACGAAGTGTCGCGGCCGAGAGGTCCCCATGGCCGTCATCCTGTCAGGGGCGTGGTGGCGGCCGGCGCACACGTCCTGCGCCGGTGGCCGGCCTCAGCCGTTGACCGCCGGCAGCTTCTCCAGGGCCGAGGCCACGGCGCTCTGCAGCTCCGCGTCGTCCCAGGTGTGGTCGACGATGTCGCCGCGCAGATAGGCGTCGTACGCCGCGAGGTCGAGGTGGCCGTGCCCGCACAGCGCAGTCAGGATCACCTTCTCCTCACCGGTCTCGGTGCAGCGATGCGCCTCCTCGATGGCCGCCGCCAGGGCGTGGGTCGGCTCGGGCGCCGGCACGATCCCCTCGGTGCGCGCGAAGAGCACCCCCGCGGCGAAGCACTCCGACTGCTTCTTCGCGACCGCCTCGAGCTCGCCGTTCTCGTAGAGGTGGCTGATCAGCGGGCTCATGCCGTGGTAGCGCAGGCCGCCGGCATGGATCGGGTCCGGGATGAAGTCATGGCCGAGCGTGTGCATCTTCATCAGCGGCGTCATCCCGAGGGTGTCGCCGAAGTCGTAGGCGTAGGTGCCCTGGGTGAGGCTCGGGCACGACGCGGGCTCGACGGCGCGCACGACCGGTGACATCCGCCCGGCCCACTTCTCACGGAGGAACGGGAAGGCGAGCCCACCGAAGTTGGAGCCGCCGCCCGTGCAGCCGACCAGGAGGTCGGGGGTCTCGCCCACCATCGCGAGCTGGAGCAGGGCCTCCTCGCCGATCACGGTCTGGTGGAGCAGCACGTGGTTGAGGACGCTGCCGAGGGCGTAGTTGGTGTCGCTGCGCTGGGCTGCGACCTCGACCGCCTCGCTGATCGCGATCCCCAGCGACCCGGTGGAGTGCGGGTCCTGCGCCAGGATCGCCCGTCCGGCCTCGGTCAGGTCGCTCGGGCTCGGGTGCACCGTGCCGCCGAAGGTCTCGATCATGATCCGCCGGTAGGGCTTCTGGTCGTAGGACGCCCGCACCTGCCAGACCTCGCAGTCGAGGTCGTACTGCGAGCAGGCGAACGCGAGCGCCGTACCCCACTGACCCGCGCCGGTCTCGGTGGTCAGCTTCGAGATGCCGGCCCGCTTGTTGTAGAACGCCTGCGGCACCGCTGTGTTGGGCTTGTGCGAGCCGGCGGGCGAGACGCCCTCGTACTTGTAGTAGATCCGCGCCGGCGTCCCGAGGGCCTTCTCCAGCCGATGGGCCCGGAACAGCGGCGAGGGCCGCCAGAGGCGGTAGACGTCGAGCACCTCGCCGGGGATCTCGACGTACTGGTCCTGCGAGACCTCCTGCATGATCAGGTCCATCGGGAAGAGCGGAGTCAGGTCGTCCGGCCCGACCGGCTGCCCGGTGCCTGGGTGGAGCACCGGCGGCGGGGGCGTCGGCAGGTCGTGCAGGACGTTGTACCAGCGTGTCGGCTGCTCGCTCTCCGGCAGCAGGATCTTGTGCTCGGTGCTCGGTGACATGGGGCGAGCCAAGCACTCGCGACCCGGCTTGTCAGCCCTTGTCTCAGCGTCGCCCTCAGCGTCGCCCTCAGCGTCGCCCTCAGCGTCGCCCTCAGCGTCGCCCTCAGCCTCGCCCTCAGCGGGCGGCGAGGCGGTGGCGACCGGTCAGGGTCGTTCTCCCGAGAGCGCGCGTGTGACTCAGGTCACTCGAGGCAGTGGAATGCCTGGAGGGCCAGGGCGTTGTACCGAATACCGTTTGGTTGAAACTTCAACTCAGGAGACACGACTTCCCATGGCTGACAGCACCTTCGATCCCGCCACCAGCGTCCTCACCGACATCAAGGGCGAGTACACCCTCGACCCCACGCACACCCGCCTCGGCTTCAGCACCCGCCACGCGATGGTCACCACCGTGCGCGGTGCCTTCACCGAGTTCAGCGGCGAGGCCGTCGTCGACACCGAGAACCCGGCCGCGAGCAAGGTCACGGTGAACATCAAGGCCGCCAGCATCGACACCGGTGTGGCCGACCGCGACGCCCACCTGCGCAGCGCCGACTTCTTCGACGCCGAGACCTACCCCGAGATCACGTTCGTCTCGACCGACGTCGCCCGCAACGGCGCCGACTGGACCATCGCCGGCGACCTGACCATCAAGGACGTCACCCGGCCCATCAGCATCGACTTCGAGTCCACCGGCTCGGCCAAGGACCCGTTCGGCAACACCCGCCTCGGCTTCGAGGGCCAGGCCGTCCTCAACCGCAAGGACTTCGGCCTCTCCTGGAACGCCGCGCTCGAGACCGGCGGCTTCCTGGTGTCGGACAAGATCAAGCTCGACTTCGACATCTCCGCGATCGCCAAGTGAGCTGACCCGGCACTCGCGTCACGTCGTACGACGCTGACCCGGCACTTCTGTCTGACAGAAGTGCCGGGTCGAGGCGATTTCGGCGCACGCCGTCGCCAGGTCAGCGTGAAATCGGGTGACGCCATCGCCAGGTCGATGATGGGATGTCGCCCCATGGACGAGCTGACCTTGCCCGAAGGGCTGACCTCGCGACCGCTGACCGTCGACGACGCCGAGGCGGTGTTCTCGGTGATGGCCCTGCAGGAGCAGGAGGACATCGGCAAGGTCGAGATCGAGCTCGCTGACATCGTCGGGGACTGGCAGAAGCCGAGCTTCGACGTGGCCGCCTCGACCGTGGGCGTCTTCGACGGAGACCGGCTGGTGGCCTACGCCGAGGTCAACAAGTCCGGCCGCGGTGACGCGGCCGTGGACCCTGCGTACCGCCGCAGGGGGATCGGAACGTCGCTCGCCGCGTGGATGCCCACCCGCACCCGCGCGCTCGGCGGCCGGGTGATCGGCAGCCCGGTCCCGCAGGGGTGCCCCGGGGACCGCCTCCTCGAGAAGCTGGGGTGGAAGGTCCGTTGGACCAGCTGGGTGCTCAACCTTCCCGAGGGTGCGCAGATCGCGGAGCGGCCGCTGCCCGAGGGATACGCGGTCCGCGAGGCCACGCCCGACGAGTACCCCGCCGTCCACCAGGTCAAGGAGGACGCCTTCCTCGAGTGGACCGAGCGCGATCGTGAGCCCTTCGACGACTTCCTGGCCACCTCGGTGCTCCGACCCGGCTTCGAGCCGTGGCACTTCCGCGTCGTGACCGACGGTGCCGGCGAGATCGTCGGGACCGCGCTGATCCAGATGTTCGGTGACACGACCCGCGAGGCGTTCATCAACCAGCTCGCAGTCCGTCGCGACCAACGCCACCAGGGGCTGGCCCAGGCCCTGCTCGTCGACGCGTTCGCCCTGGGCCGTGAGCACGGCGCCAGCCGCTCGGCCCTGTCCACCGACTCCCGAACCGGAGCGCTCGGCCTCTACGAGAAGGTCGGCATGGAGGTCGTCGACGTCTGGGTCAACCGGGCCGTCGAGGTCTGAGCCTGCGTCAGCGCCAGTAGCCGTGCCAGTGGCCGTGCCAGTGCGTGCGCCGGCGCATCGCCACGCGGCGTACGGCGAGGACGTAGACCAGGAGCGCGACCAGCACGATCGGCAGGTGGGTGACCGCGAGGACGAACAGCACCACGAAGCACAGGAGCCGGAGCGCGAACGGCAGAGCGGCGAGCGGGGCGAACGACCGGACCCGGTCGCGCATCGTCGGCTCGGGCCGCTCCGGCTGCGGCCGGGGCAGGTCGCCGAAGACCGGCGTCAGGTCGGCGCTGGTGCGCGCGGCCCAGATCCGCTCGAGCCGGTCGGAGTGCTCCTCGGTGGTGATCCGGCCGAGCGCGTAGTGCTCCCCCAGCTCGCGCGCGGCCTCTTCGCGCTCGGCGTCGCCGATCCGCAGGGTCTGGTTCACAGCTCCTCCTCGCCGTCGTCCTCGCCGTCGTCGCGAGGGCCGTGGTCGCCGAGGTCGTCGACCTCGTCGGCGAGGATCTGGTAGAGCCCGCGCCTGGCCTCCACCAGCACGCCGATCGCGGCCCGCCGTTGGTCGTCGGTGCCGGTGCTGATGATCTGCCAGGCGGCGTTCATCACCCGGCCGATCTCCGGCTTGAGCGAGGTGAAGTCGGGCGCCTCACCGTCGCTGCCGCGCCGTCCGCGCCGGGCGCCGGCTGCGAACGGGGCCCACACCGCCGCGACCTCGTCCGCGTGGTCGGCGAGGTAGGTGCGGCCGGCGTCGGAGAGCCGGAGGGTACGCCGGCCCCGCTCGTCGTCACCCTCGACCAGGCCCTCGTCCTCGAGCTGGGAGATGGTCGGGTAGACCGAGCCCGGGCTGGGACGCCAGGCGCCGTCGGTCCGCTCGGCTATCTGCTGGATCACCTGGTAGCCGTTGAGCGGCTCCTCGGCGAGCACCGCGAGGATCGCCACCCGCACGTCGCCGCGCCGTACCCGTGGCCCGCGCGGCGGCGCGTCCTGGCCGGCCAGCCCGAACAGCCCCGCCAGCCACGGCGGCGGCCCCGACGGGCGGCCGCGTCCGCCCCAGCTGCCCCAGTCCCCCGGCCCCCGGCCGCCCCACCCGTGCTGCTGGAGCTGCGCCTCGAGCTCGCGAGCCCACTGCCGGTTGAACCCGTGTCCCATGCCCTGCCCTGCGCCGTCACCCATCTCCGTGCCCCTCGAATCGTCGACCGTTCGCGATATATCGCGAGCGTACGGCGAGTGTCGTGCGGAGGCAAGGGATGGGCGGCAGGCACTCACTCGGTGCACTCAGCCCGTGTTGCGCATCCCGGCGGCGATCCCGTTGATGGTCAGCAGGAGGGCGCGTTCGAGCTTGGGATCGTCCTCGCCGCGGCGGTAGCGCCCGAGCAGCTCGATCTGGAGATGGTGCAGGGGCTCGAGATAGTTCTCGCGGATCTCCAACGTCGTCCGCAGGGTCGGCTCACGGTCGAGCAGGGCCCGGTCACCGGTCACCGCGAGCAGGCGCTCGACGGTCAGCGCGTGCTCGGCCCGGACCTCGTCGAGCAGGGGCCGGAGCTCCTCGGGCGCCAGCGCGACGTACCTCGCGGCGATGTCGAGGTCGGTCTTGACCAGGGTCATCGAGACGTTGCCGAGGAAGGTCCGGAAGAACGGCCACTCGGCGTACATCTCCTGCAGCACGTCGAGCTCGCCGGCGGCGAGCCCGGTCCCGACCCCGAACCACCCCGGCACGATCTGCCGCGACTGGGTCCAGCCGAAGACCCACGGGATCGCGCGGAGGTCGTCGATGCCGTCGTCGGCGCCGGGACGGCGAGCCGGGCGCGAGCCGATGTGCAACGCGCCGAGGAGGTCGACCGGCGTGCTGGTGAGGAAGTACGGCGGCAGGCCGCGCTCCTCGACCAGTGCTCGGTAGCGCGTGTGGGCGGCCTGGGAGACGCGGTCCATCATCGCGTCCCAACGGGCGGCCTGGTCGGGGGTACGCCGGTCGGTGCGGTGGAGCACGCTGGCCTCGAGGGTCGCCGCGAGCGCGAGCTCGAGGTTCTGCCGGGCCAGGGTCGGCAGGGCGTACTTGTCGCTGATCACCTCGCCCTGCTCGGTGATCTTCACCTCGCCGTCGACCGTGCCGGACGGGAGCGCCATGATGGCGTCGTACGTCGGGCCGCCGCCGCGACCGACGGACCCGCCGCGACCGTGGAAGAACCGCAGCCGTACGCCGTGGCGCCGCGCGACGTCGCGAGCCCGCCGTTGAGCGAGCTGGATCTGCCACTGCGAGGTGGTGATGCCACCGGCCTTGTTGGAGTCGGAGTAGCCGAGCATGACCTCCTGCACGTCACCGCGCAGCCGGACCAGCTCTCGGTAGGACGGGTCGGCGAGCAGCGCGTCGAGGATGAGCTCGGTCCGCTCGAGCTCCTCGACGGTCTCGAGCAGGGGCACGAACCCGATCCGCGCGACCCCCGACGCGAGGTCCACCAGTCCGACCTCGCGCGCCAGCACGACCGCGGCGAAGACGTCGTCGGCGTCGTGGGTCATCGAGATGATGTAGCTCTCCACCGCTCGCGGGCCGAGGGAGTCCAGGGCCCAGCGGATCGCCCGGAACGTCTCAGCGGTCACCGCAGCGCCCTCGTCGAGTGGGAGCGGGGCCCGGGCCAGCGGGCGGCGCTGGGCGAGCTCCTCGCTGAGCACCTTGGTCCGGCTCGCGCGGTCCAGCTCGGCGTACGGCGTGCCGAGCTCGCCGACGTGCTCCAGCAGCTGACCGACCGCCGCGTGGTGCTTCGCACTGTGCTCGCGGACGTCGAGCGTGGCCAGGGTGAGGCCGGTCGCGGCGACCGTGCGCAGCAGGCGCTCGAGCTCGCCCGAGGCGACGACCGCTCCCTGATGGGTGAGCACCGAGCGGTGCAGCAGGCGCAGGTCGTCGAGCAGCTCGGTGTCGTCGGCGTAGTCGCGCCCGTCGACATGACGGCCGCCGTCAGAGACCCGCCGCTCGGTCAGCCCGAGCCGCACCTCCACGCAGGTCAGGAAGAGCCGGTAGGGCTCCTCGGCGTTGAGCCGTCGGTAGCGCGGGGCGACCTCGGGCAGGGCCGGCAGCAGCTCGGCGATCCGTGACCGCAGCTCGTCGGAGGCCGTGCTCACGCGGTCGCTGACCGAGAGGTCGCGACGTACGCGGTCGACCAGCCCGCGCAGCAGCCGCAGACCGTGCACGGCCTGCAGCGTCAGCACCTCGCGGGTGGTGGCGGGGGTGACGTGGGGGTTGCCGTCGCGGTCACCGCCGACCCAGCTGCCGAAGCGCAGCGGCCGGACGCCGACCGGCAGCTCGACGCCGAGCGTCGCCAGCCCGTCCCGGAGCTCCTCGAGCACGTCGGGCAGCGCCCCGCCCGACAGGCCCTCGAGGTAGTAGACGACGTTGCGCGCCTCGTCGGTCGGCTCCGGCGGCTCGACCCGGATCTCGTCGGTCAGCCAGAGCAGCTCGACCGCCTCCTGGAGGCGACGAGTCCGCCGCGGGCTGTCGGGCTCCTCGAGCAGGGCGGCCACCCGTCGTAGCTTGTCGATGGTCGAACGGCGCGCCACCTCGGTCGGGTGAGCGGTGAACACCGGCCGGACGGCGACCTGCCGCACCAGCCCGGCCAGCTCCGCGGGGTCGATCCCGGCCTCGCCGATCCGCGAGGTCGCGCGCTCGATCCAGCCGCCCTCCTCCTCAGCGAGGCGGGTGAGGGCACGGCCGCGGTGGACCTGCTCGGTGATGTTGGCGAGGTGGAAGTACGCCGTGAACGCGCGCACCAGCGTCGTGATCGTGTCGAGGTCGAAGTCGGGGAGCTCGTCGAGACTGCGGTCCTTGGCGTGGGCGCGCACGACCTCGACCAGGTCGAGCAGGTCCTGGCCCTCGGCCCGTGCCAGCGTCTCGCCGAGGATGGAGGTCACCCGGCGGATGTCGCGCCGCAGCGCCTTGTCCGGCGTGCTCGGGTGTCCTGGGCGCATGGGTCCATCGTCACCGAGGCTGATGTCGGGCGTGTTGCGCGCCCACCCAGCGAACCGGCCGCCGGACGGCGTAGGAGCACCTCACCCCATCGGCGTACTCGGCGTCACCCTGACTAGCGACGACAGCCCGCGGGCCTGTGCCTAGCGTGACGGCACAACAGCACACCAGCACAGCAACGGGGGGATCAGCGTGCGCGTGCCCGGGGGATCGTTGAAGGTCGTACCAGTACCAGTACCAGGGCGGACGGGGGTGCGCGGCCTCGCCGCCGCGGTCTGTACCGCGGTCGTGGCCGCCCTGCTCACCGGCGTCGGCCTTCCCGCCGAGGCGAGCACCGTGCTGGTGGTCGCCCAGCAGAATCCGAGCTGCTCGGACGCGGGACCCGGCACCAGCGGCACGCCGTACTGCACCATCAGCGCGGGGGCGAAGGCCGCGGCGGCCGGTGACACGGTGAGCGTCCAGGCCGGGACCTACCGCGAGACGGTCACCGCACCCAGCGGCGTGAAGTTCCAGACGTCGGCCGGCGCCCAGGTCGTGGGGACCGACCCGCTGGACTCCGCGACATGGTCGCCCACCGGCGGGAACGCCTGGACCACGCAGCTCAGCGCCACCGCCGGCCCCACCCAGGTGCTCAAGGGCAGCACGGCGTTGACGAAGGCGCCCTCGGCCGGCGCGACGACTTCGAACAGCTGGTTCTGGGACTCGGGGACCCGCACGTTGTACGTCGACCTCGGCGGCCCGTCGCCGACCACGGGCGACGCGCTGAAGGTGGTGCGGTCCTACGGCTTCCTGGTCCGCAACACCAGCGGCGTGACCGTCCAGGGCTTCATCCTCCAGCAGCAGGGTGTCGCGGGGGTGTTCCTCGACACCACGACCGGCTCGCTGGTCAGCGGCGTCACGGTGAGCGACGCGGGCTCCTACGGCGTCTACGTCAACGGCGGCACGTCGGACACGGTCACCTCGGTGCAGGTCATGCACAACGGCTCCATCGGCGTCCGGTTCGTGAACTCCGTCGACCCCTCGGTGACCTCCTCGACCGCGACGGCCAACGGCTACCACGGGATCAGCGTCCAGGGCGGGCAGGGCGCATACATCGCGAACAACACCGCCAGCGCCAACCTCACTCCGGGTACCCGCAGGGCCACCGGGATCGACGTGAGCCTCGGCTCGCTCAACGCCGTGGTGGAGCGCAACGTCGCCTTCGACAACGACGACTCCGGGATCGAGATCTACACCGGCTCGACCGGCGCCGTGGTCCGGCGCAACATCAGCTACGACAACAACGACCACGGCATCGACATCTCCAGCTCACCCAACGCCGTGGTGATCTCGAACACCTCCGTCGGCAATGCCACGTCCGGGCTCAACGTCGAGGGCGTGGCCACGAAGGGATCGACCGGCACGTCGCTGCGCAACAACATCTCCGTCGACAACGCCGTGAACACCTCGCGCAGCAAGGGCGGGATCCGGGTGGACGCGGAGTCGGTGCCCGGCACGACCATCGACCACGACCTGGTGTTCGAGTCCGACGGCACGACCCCGCTGTTCGAGTGGGACGGGGTCCTCTACACCAGCCTGTCCGGGTTCCGCTCGGCCTCGGGCCAGGAGACGCACGGGAAGGTCGGAAACCCGAAGTTCGTCGACCTCGCCGCCCGGAACCTCCAGCTCGGGCCCAGCTCGCCGGCCCTCGACGCAGCCGCCTCGTCCATCTCCGGATGGGTGAACCCCGACGAGTCCGGGGCTGCTCCCGTCGACCAGCCCGACGTCATCGACACGGGCACCGGCCCGGTCACCTTCGCCGACCTCGGCGCCCTGGAGCGCACCACGGTGCCCGTGGACAACCCACCGACGGCAGCCCTCAAGGCCACCCCGAGCTCCGTCGACACCGGCCAGGTCGTCACCCTCGACGCGTCCGCCTCGACCGATGACCACGGGATCGCCCAGTACGCCTTCGCCTGCGACACCGGGGGGCCGGTGACCACGAGGGCCACCCCCACCACGACGTGCACCTACCAGTCCGGCGGTGACCACCACCCGGCCGTGACCGTGACCGACACCAAGAACCAGACCGCCTCGGCGAGCCAGACCGTCGCGGTGACGGTCCCACCGACCGCTCCGACGGCCGCCCTGAAGGCTGCGCCGACGTCGGTGAAGCAGGGCGTGACCGTGAAGCTCAACGCCGGGGCGTCCCAGCCCGGGCAGGCCAGCACGATCACGTCGTACGCCTTCACCTGCGGGAAGCAGCGGGCCCGTGCGGCGACGTCCTCCTCGACGGCGACCTGCCGGTTCACCCACACGGGCCGCTGGACGGTCAGCGTCCTGGTTTCCAACAGCTCCGGGCTGAGTGACACCGCGACCGCGGTGGTCAGGGTCACCACAGGCACCCGGCCCACGGCCCGCCTGACCCTCCGTCCGCAGACCGTGCGGGTCGGGCGGACGCTCCACGCGAACGCGTCGGCCTCGACCGGCACAGCGGTGTCACACGTCGTGCGCTACCGGTACAAGTGCGGGGGCAAGCGGGCCACGGCGTGGACCACGAAGGCAGCCGTGGTGTGCAAGTTCCACCGCACCGGCCGAGTGGCGGTCACGGCCTGGGTGCGCAGCGACCTCGGCCTCGTCGACCGGGTCGTGAAGTACGCCCGGGTGCGCCGCTGAGCGACGGCGCCCGTCCCCCGACACCCGGGACCAACGGCCCTGGCCTGAAGTCTACCCCCTAGGGGTACCCTCGACGGCGTGGACCAGCCCGGATACCTGCACGACAAGGACGACGTCCTGAAGCGGCTGCGCCGGATCGAGGGCCAGGCCCGAGGCCTGCAGCGGATGGTCGAGGAGGACCAGTACTGCATCGACATCCTCACCCAGGTCTCGGCGATGACGAAGGCACTGCAGGCGGTCGCGCTCAACCTGCTCGACGACCACCTGGCGCACTGCGTCCGTGATGCCCTGACGTCCGGCGACGGCGCCGACGAGAAGCTGACCGAGGCATCGGCTGCCATCGCGCGGCTCGTGCGCTCCTGAGAGGGGACGAGATGGCCCAGATCTGGAAGGTGCAGGGCATGACCTGCAACCACTGCGTCGCGACCGTGACCGAGGAGATCAGCGAGCTGCCCGGCGTGCGCTCGGTCGACGTCGTGCTCGAGACCGGCGAGCTGACCGTCCACGCCGAGCCCCCGCTGGCCAAGGACGTCGTCCGCGCGGCTCTCGAGGAAGCCGGCTACGAGCTCGTCTGAGCTGACGACGATGACCATCCCCATCCTGTCCCAGACCCTCGAGGTCGACCTCGACATCGAGGGGATGACGTGTGCCTCCTGCGCCCACCGGATCGAGCGCAAGCTGAACAAGGTGGACGGCGTCTCAGCGTCGGTCAGCTACGCCACCGAGCAGGCCCATGTGAGCTTCCCACCGGGTCTGGCGACCGGCGACCTGATCGAGGTCGTCCGCTCCGCCGGGTACGACGCCGCGCTGCCGACGGCGGACACGACGGTGACGACAGGGACCCTGCCGCTGCGCCTGGTGGTGGCTGCTCTCCTCAGCGTCCCGGTGGTGCTGTGGGCGATGGTCCCGGCGACGCGCGTCCCGTCGTACGAGTGGTGGTCGCTGGCGCTGTCCGGAGTCGTGGTCTGGTGGGCCGGCTGGCCGTTCCACCGCGCCGCTCTCGTCAACGCGCGCCACCGGTCCTCCACGATGGACACGCTGGTCTCCCTGGGCACCGCGGCCGCCTGGACCTGGTCGGCGGTGGCCGTCGTCGTGGGCGAGGGTCACCTCTACACCGAGACCGCCGCGGTCGTCACGACGTTCCTGCTCTTCGGCCGGTGGGCCGAGGCCCGCAGCAAGCGCCGGGCCGGAGATGCCCTGCGCTCGCTCATGGAGCTGGGCGCCAAGCAGGTCAGCGTGCTCCGCGACGGGATCGAGGAGCAGGTGCCGGTCGGGACCCTCGCGGTGGGCGACCGGTTCGTGGTGCGGCCCGGCGAGAAGGTCGCGACCGACGGCATCGTCGAGGACGGCGCCTCCGCGGTCGACCTGTCGCTGCTGACCGGCGAGTCGGTGCCGGTCGAGGTCGGGCCCGGCGACGAGGTCGTCGGCGCCTCCCTCAACGCCTCCGGTCGCCTGGTCGTGCGCGCCACCCGGGTCGGCGGCGACACCCAGCTGGCCCAGATCGCCCGGCTGGTGACCCGCGCACAGCAGACCAAGGCACCGGTGGAGAGGCTGGCCGACCGGGTGTCGTCGGTCTTCGTGCCCGTCGTCCTGGTCATCGCCCTGCTCACCCTGGTCGGCTGGCTCGCGCTCGGCGGCACGACGACCGAGGCCTTCACCGCCGCCGTGGCGGTCCTCGTCATCGCCTGCCCCTGCGCCCTCGGCCTGGCGACGCCCACGGCTCTCATGGTCGGGACCGGTCGCGGCGCCCAGCTCGGGATCGTGATCCGGGGCCCCGAGGTGCTCGAGTCGACCCACGCGGTCGACACGATCGTGCTCGACAAGACCGGCACCGTGACCACCGGCCGGATGTCCGTCGTCCGGCGCGAGCCCGCCGACGACGAGGTCCTCCGCCTCGCCGCGGCCGTCGAGCAGGCATCGGAGCACCCGGTCGCGCGCGCCGTGGTCGACGCCGCCGGACCGGGGCTGCCGCCGGTCAGCGACTTCGGCAACCTCCCCGGTCTGGGAGCCCGCGGCACTGTCGAGGGTCGCCAGGTCACCGTCGGCAGGCTCGACCTGTTCGCCACCGCGTCCGACGCCGTACGGCGCGTGGTCGCCGAAGCCGGCGACGGCACGCCCGTGGTGGTCGGCTGGGAGGGTGTGGCGCAGGGGGTGCTCGTCGTCGCCGACGCGGTGAAGCCCACGTCGGCCGACGCCGTACGCCGCCTGCACGCGCTCGGGCTGCGCACGGTCCTGCTCACCGGCGACCACGAGGCGACCGCAGCGCGGGTGGCCGGCGAGGTCGGCATCGACACCGTGATCGCCGGCGTCCGCCCCGAGGGCAAGGTCGAAGCCGTCCAGACCCTGCAGACCGAAGGGCGGGTCGTCGCGATGGCCGGTGACGGCGTCAACGACGCCGCCGCCCTGGCCCAGGCCGACCTCGGCCTGGCGATGGGCACCGGCGCCGATGTCGCGATCGCCGCCAGCGACCTGACCCTGGTCGGCGGCGATCTCTCCTCGGCGGTCACCGCGATCCGGCTGGCCCGGCGGACGTTGGCCACGATCCGGGGCAACCTGTTCTGGGCGTTCGCCTACAACGTCGCCGCCATCCCGCTCGCCGCGGCCGGCCTGCTCGACCCGATGGTCGCGGGCGCGGCGATGGCCGGCTCGTCGTTGTTCGTGGTCGGCAACAGCCTCAGGCTGCGGCGCTTCCGCTGAGCCGGCCCGGCGTCACACCCCGGCGTCACGCCCCGGCGTCACACCCCGGCGTCACACCCCGGCGCCGCGGCCCTCCTCGACGTACGACTTGACGTTGTCGAGCATCGCCTGCCAGTTCCCCGCGAACTGCTCGGCCTGCTCCGCGGAGTCGTTGCCGTCCTGGTCGAGGGTGAGCCGGGTCTTGTCGCCCTCGTCGGCGAGGCGGTAGTCGAGCGTGTGGTAGCTCTCCGGCACGTCGTCCTCGCCGCTGAGCGGGCTGTAGTGGGTCACCCGGAGCCGCCGGCTCTCGACGACCTCGAGGATCTCGCCCTTGTCCTGGTAGGGCTTGCCGTCGTACTCACCGCTCCAGGTGATGGCGCTGCCCTCCTCCCAGTCGGTGTCGACCTTCGCGCCGAACATGAACTGCTCGATGGCGTCGGGGTCGGTGAGGGCGTCCCAGACCTGCTGGGGCGCCGCCGAGATCTCGGTCTCGGCGTGGGCGACGTGGTCGGTCATGTCCGCTCCGATCGATCGGTGACGTCGGGTCCCGTACCCCACGACCCCGCTCACCCAAACCTCGGCCCGACCCAGGAACGGAGGGCCCCGCGACCTGTCTGGTTGGGTTGGGCACCGGCACCAGGGACAATGGGGCCGAGACACCCGGGAGGTGCCATGGAGGAGAAGCCGTCGTTCGCCGACCAGGTGAAGGCGCTGCTCGAGGAGTACGACGTCGAGCGCCGCCTCACCGAGCTCGCCGACCAGGCCGACCACCTGGTCCGGCAGGGGCTCGCGCTCGCGGGCGAGTTCGCCCACGACCACCGGGAGGACGTCGGCCGGATGTTCGACCAGGTCGCGGACGCGGTCAACGGCCGCACCGAGGGCCGCCACGCCTCGACCCTGCAAGAGGTGCGCGGCGTGCTCGACCGCGGCGTCGAGCGGATCGCCGAGCAGCGCCCGGGTGGCGAGGAGGACGGCCCGGCCGACCCCGCCGCCGACCCCGCCGCCGACCAGGCCGAACCCGGCCCCGAGGAGCACTGACCGATGGCGCTGAGCAAGCGGAAGGACAAGGTCCCCGCGCTGACGGCGGCTACCGTCCAGCACCCCGACGAGAGCGCGGTCTCGCGGGTCGTGCAGGTGCTGCTCGACGCGGGGATCGACGGCCTCGGGCCGCTGCGGTCGGCCCACGAGCTCGCCGTGTGGGCTCGCACCGAGGCCGGCCGGACCGGCTCGACCGACGCCGCGGTGGCGAAGGTGGCCCGCCAGACCCTGGTCCGCGGCGGGATCGGCGGCTTCGTCACCGGCGTCGGCGGCTTCCTCACGATGCCGATCGCGCTGCCCGCCAACGTCGTGGAGTTCTACATCCAGGCCACCCGGATGGTCGGCGCGATCGCCGACCTGCGCGGGTACGACGTGAACGACCCGATGGTCCGCACCGCGATCCTGATGACGCTGGTCGGTTCCGACGCCGACGATGTGCTCGCCAAGGCCGGCCTGGTCGGCGGCAAGCAGAGCCGGGTCGTCACCCTGGCCTCCGGGCAGCTGCCTCCCGCGGGCCTGCTGATGCTCAACAAGGCGATCGGCTTCCGGCTGATGCGGGGCGTCGGCGAGAAGGCCTTCAGCAGGCTGGGCCGCGGCATCCCGCTCGCGGGCGGGTTCCTCGGCGGCGGGATCGACATGTGGATGATGAAGCGGATCGCCGACCACGCGATGGGCGAGTTCCCCCCGGTCGCGCTGCACGCCCTCCCGGCTGCGGACCCCGCCCGGCCCCTCCCCCAGGCCGGCCCGACGTACGGCTGAGGCCGCGTACCTCAGCCGAGGTCTGCGACAGCCTGCGCCACCGCCGACGCACCGCGCCGGCTGAGCACGATCGTGTAGTGGTTGACGTCGGGCACGAGCCGGACCTCGAGGTCGGGCCAGCGCCGGGCGAAGGCGTCGACCGTCGGCCGGGGATACAGGCCCGGCGGCTCGTCGGCGAACCCGCGAGGGGCGTGCAGGAACAGCCGCGGGTGGCTCTGCTGCTCGAGGGCGTCGGCGAAGGCGCTGCTGCGGAGCAGGTCGGCCTGGTCGGCCTCGACCGCCTCGGGCACGACGCTGGGTCGCCCGGGATCTGCCGGGAGGTCGTAGTCGGCGTAGGCCTCGACCTCCGGCGTGTAGTCGCGGACGAACGCGGGGTGGTGGCGGAACCAGTCGCGGTACTCCGTCCGGGTGTACGACGTGACGAGGCGCTGCACGATGGGCTTCAGGCCGGTGAGCGTCGCCTCCTCGTCGGCCGCCGCGAACGGGAGGCCGCCGTCGACCAGGACCACCGCCAGGACCAGGTCGGGGCGCCGCGCGGCGAGGACGGTGGCGACGAAGCCGCCCATCGAGTGCCCGACGACGACCACCGGCTGGTCGCTGACGGCCTCGACCACGGCCGCACAGTCCTCGGCATGGGTGACCAGGCCGTAAGGACCGGGCAGGGCATTGGACCGCCCGCGGCCGCGCAGGTCGGGCGCGACCAGGGGACGGTCGAGCTCGGCGGCCAGGAAGGGCCAGGCCCACGCCGACGAGGTGATCCCGTGGATCGCGAGCACCGGCGGGCCGCTGCCCTCCCAGGAGGTGACGCGGAGCGAGCCGCCGGCGACCGGGACGTCGAGGGTGTCGGGCATGGCTCCGGTGTACCACCCGCCGGCAGACCGGGCGGAGGGGCCCAGGCTCAGTGGTCGTTCGAGTACACCAGCAGCGCGAGGAACGCGATCGCCAGCAGGCAGATCAGGAACGCCCAGCGGTAGAGCCGGAAACCATGGCTGGTGAGCTCGGCTACCCGCTCCCGGTCACCGGCTCGGCGGGCCCGGGAGATCTGCACGTGGAGCACCACGCGGTAGGCGGCGTAGGCAAGCGCCAGCAACGGGACCAGCACCTTGAGCCACACGCGGGGCAGCATCGCACGCCTGCTCGTCGTCAGGAGGCGGGAGCCTGACCTAGAGCCGAGGACGAACAACCCTCTCGGACCCAGGAGCCTGCGTTGTACACCGTCGTCAACCACCTGATTTTTTTCGTGATCCCGTCGACCCGGCCGTCTTCGCCGAGTTCAGCAGCCTGGCCGATGACCTCCGGGCCACCGACGGGTTCGAAGCAGCGCACGTCGTCCAGACCAGCGAGCGCGAGGTCGTGCTGCTCATCGTGGGCCGCGACGCCGAGGCCCTCGACCGGATCGCCACGGAGGTCGGGTCTCCCTGGATGATGCGGACCGTCGTGCCCCGCCTCGCCGGGGCGCCCGACCAGCAGCTGGGTCCGGTCATCGCCTCGACGTCGTACGGCGCGGCCTGAGCCCTCCGGTCATCCGCGGCGTCGAGTTGCCAGCGGACCCAGCCGGAGGACGTAGGCAGGGGGCGCGTCCACCCGCGCGATGAACCCGAGACTCTCGAACAACGCCTGCGACGGGGCGTTGTCCGGATGGACCTCGCGCACCCGCAGCTCGTCCCACCCCAGCACCCGGGCCCGGTCGACGAGGCGGAGCAGGACCGAGCGAGCGATCCCGCGGCGACGGTGCGTCGGGGCGATCACGATCGGCAGTGTGTCCGGGGCGAGCGTGACGTCGCCGACCGGCTCCCAGCCCGACGCCGTGCACCGCCGCTCGACCAGGTAGAGCTCGCCCTGCGTGCCCAGCGCGTCGTACATCGAGGCGACGCGAGCGCGGTCGTAGGGCTGACCTCCCGGACCGTCGACCGCAGCCACCGTGGCTGCGTCGGCATACCAGGGCAGGGCGGCGTCGACGTCCGGCTCTCCGGCGAAGGGCCGGAGGCGGAGTCCCTCGTCGACGGGGACGACCCCCTGCTCGTCCATGCTGGTGAGGATGACACGCCGAGGCACCTCGGCGTGGCGGATCAGGAGTGTGCGACGAGCTCGGCGACCCAGCGATCCAAGGCGCCGAGGAGGATCGTCAGGTGGCCCTCCCCCTGCTCCAGGTGCGAGGTCACGCCGGGGATGCGCCCGACCAGCCACTCACCGTGGGCGAAGGGCACCATCAGGTCCTCACTGCCCTGCCACAGGTAGGTCGGCACGGTGACGTCGGAGAGCGCGAATCCCCACGGGGCGGCGAACGCCAGGTCGTCGTCGACCCAGCCGTCCATCGACACCGACACCGCCTGCCGGAACTCGGTGGCGAGGTAGTCGGCGAACGCGCCGGTGATCGAGCCACGGTCGACGTCGGGCAGCAACGTGTCGAGCGAGGCCTCCACCTGCCCGGCAGTCATCGAGAGGAACTCCTCGCGCGCCGAGTCGAGGAACCCTCGCAGTGCGGGCTCCCCTTTCACCGTCAGTCCGAACTCCTCGATGTTGTCCTCACCCATGCCGGCCAGGAAGTCCAGGCCCTCCGCGTCGTACGGCGCCACGCCGGCCACGACGGTCACCGCGCGCACCCGGTCGGCCAGGCGCGCGCCGCACGCCAGCGCGTGGGGCCCGCCACCCGACCAGCCGGCGACCACGCAGGCCTCCGTGCCGAGGTGGTCGAGGACCGCTGCGACGTCGCTCGGGTCGTCGGCGACGCTGCGACCCGCGCGACGGGAGGACGCGCCGTACCCGGCCCGGCTGAAGGTGACCAGCCGGTGCCCGTGCCCGGCTGCGGCATCGGCGAGCGCACCGAGCTGGTGGGAAGCCCCCGGGGTACCGTGCAGGAAGAGCAGCACGGGCCCACGGTCCGGCCCGGAGACCTCGATCTCGAGGGCGCGGCCGTCGGGCAGGGTGAGCAGGTCCATGGGGCCTCCGGAGGTCAAGGGGTCAGAAGTCGCGCCGGCCGCGCAGCGACTCGCCGCGATCCTCGCGGGTCCGCGCGTAGACCGCCACCCGCTGCGGCCCCGGCAGCGCCAGCTCCACGCCGTCGCCGAACGGGAACTCGAACCGCTCGCTCACCCCCACCCCTCGCCCACTCAGGTCGGCGACGGCGGCCTCGAGATCGGCGACCCGGTAGACCGAGATGGGCCGGTCGCCGTCGAGGTGCTCGGCGAAGAGCACCGCAGGACCCCCGGCGGCCGGCTCGACGCAGGCGACCCGGGTGTCGAACCGCTCCACCGCGAACACGAGGGTGGCTCCCAGGCGGTCGGTCCAGTAGGCGAGGTCCTGCGCCGCATCGTCGCTGGGGCAGTAGAGGAAGTCGTGGGAGCCCAGCATCTGCGGGCCTCAGTCGGCCGGGCCGGCGACGTTGTACGTCGGGTCGCCCGTGCCGCAGCGGACTATCACCGCGCGGGCGGACTCCTCCGACGGGTTGGACTCCCGGTGCACCGCGCCGGCCGGGACCCGCAGGAAGTCGCCGGGACCGGCCTCGACCACGTGCGAGCCCCCCGGTCCGGACTCGAGCCGCATCCGGCCGGACACGACGTAGAGGGTGGTCTCGTGGTCGCCGTGGTGGTGCCAGCCGGAGACCGCGTGCGGCTCGGTGTCGACCGTGCCGGTCCACATCTGGTCGCGATGCATCGCTACCTGTCTGGTCATCCCGGGCGTCGGGTCCGACTCGCTCAGTGCGTCGGCCGGCACCCACGAGCACGGCTGGGCCGGGTCGCGGGGGGCAGCGGTCATGGGCGCCAGGCTAGGCCACGCCCACGGCGGTCACCAGGGTCGGCACCGACGGGACTCAGCTCCCGTGGCTGAGCCGATCGAGGCGGTCACGCATCGTGGCGACGGTCTTCTTGGCGAGGTGCGGCAGGTAGAGAGCGACCAGGGGCACCGCGGCCCGGCTGGCGCCGTGGAAGGTGAACTCCGCGTCGTAGGTGACCTCGGTGCCGGTCGCCCCGCCGGCCAGGGCCTCGAGCCGGATCCGGTCGTGACCGGTGAACTGCTCGTTGTGCCCACGGAAGTGGACGAAGCTCGGTCCGGTGAGCTCCTCGGCGACGTACTCGAGCGTGGTCTTCCGGCCGAGGAACGAGGAGACGTTGCGGTAGCGCGTGCCCACGCCCCCGTCCCCTTCGACCCGCGTGCACTCGACCGTGCCGGGGTCCCACTCCTCGGCGCGGGTGAAGTCCGACAGGTAGGCGAAGACGACGTCGGGAGGGGTGATCGTGGTGAACGTGCGGTGAGCCGAGAGCATGCCGTCACGCTACCGAGCCGACGAAGCCGCCTACGCTGGCGGGATGCACGAGGACGCCGGCCGCCTGCTCGCCGAACGTGAGGAGCGGCTCGAGGCCGAGCTCGCCGAGCTCACCAAGCCGCCCGGCGAGGTGGGCACGATCTCGTTCGGCAAGCGCGTGGGCGAGGGCACGTCGATGGCGGTGGATCGCCTCGCGGCGGTCTCCGCCCAGGAGCACCTGCTGGCGATGCTCGACGACGTACGACGGGCCAGGGCGCGGGTGGTCGACGGCACCTACGGCAGGTGCGAGGTGTGCGACGAGCCGATCCCGGAGGGCCGGCTCGAGGCGCGACCCTGGTCGACCAGGTGCGTGGCGCACTCCTGACGGGTCGTGCGGTGAGCCGGACGACGCCGCACTAGGGTGGTCACCGGTGTGCCGGGAAGTCTGGTCGGCGTGGTCCGGCCGACCCCCGAGCAGTGGAGTACCTGATGCACGACGTCACCTCGTTCGCGGTGACCGTCGTCGTCGCCTCGGTCGCGCTGCTCCTCGCCATCTTCTCCAGCCGGCTGTCGTCCAAGGTGCACGTGCCGAGCCCGGCCCTCTTCCTGGTCGCCGCGTCCGTGTGCTCGGCGGTCTTCCCCGACCTCGGGTCGCTCTCGATCGTCACCGACCAGCGCATCGTCACCGTCGCGATCGTGCTCATCCTCTTCGACGGCGGTCTGCGCATCGGGCTCTCGCGCTTCCGTCCGGTGGCCGGAGCCGTGATGTGGCTGGGCGTCGCCGGCACCTTCGTCACCGCCGGCGCGCTCGCGGTCGCCGCACACGTGGTGCTGGGCTTCGACTGGCGGCCGGCGCTGCTGATCGGCACCGCGCTGGCACCGACCGACCCGGCGACGGTGTTCTCGGTGCTCGGACGACGCGAGGTGTCCGGTCGGTCCGGCACCCTGCTCGAGGGCGAGGCAGGTGCCAACGACCCGGTCGGCATCGCGCTGATGGTCGCCCTCCTCGGCTCGACGGGGGCCGGGTGGGGAGCGGTCGCGCACGGGACGCTGGAGTTCGCGCTCCAGATGGTGGTGGGTGTCGCCTTCGGGATCGCCGGCGGTCTTGCTCTGCGCTGGCTGCTGTGCCACCTCCCGCTGCCCAACGAGGCGCTCTACCCCCTGCGTGCGGTCGCGTTCGCCCTGCTCCTGTACGGCGCGACCACCCTGGTGCACGGGTCTGGCTTCCTGGCCGTGCTGCTCGCCGGGATCATGGCGGGCGACACCAGGGCGCCGTACAAGCGCGAGGTCGAACGCTTCGCGTCGGCCCTCGCCAGCCTGGGCGAGATCGTCGCCTTCACCGTGCTCGGCCTCTCGATCCCGCTGACCCACGCCGTCGGCGACGGGCGCGGCTGGGCCGGACTGGTGTTGGCCGTGCTGCTGATCCTCGTCATCCGCCCGGTGCTGGTCGGGCTGGTCCTCGCTCCGATCCGGCTGCACCGCGGTGAGCGCGCGTTCGTGCTCTGGGCCGGGCTCAAAGGCGTCGTCCCGATCCTGCTCGGGACCTACGCCGTCGCCGAGGCCGCGCCCGACGCGGACCGGATCTACTCGGTCGTCTTCGTCGTGGTGCTCCTCTCGGTGGTCGTGCAGGGGGGGCTGGTGCCGACGCTGGCCCGGGCCTGGAAGGTCCCGATGCGCGTCGTCGAGCAGGAGCCCTGGACCATGGGCATGCGCTTCCGCGACCAGCCCGAAGGCATCCAGCGGTATGTCGTCGAGCGCGGCTCGGCCGCGGACGGCACGACGCTCAACGACCTCCCGCTCGACGAGGACGTGTGGGTCAGCGTGGTCAGCCGGCAGGGTCGGATGGTGCAGGTCACCGGGGCGACCACGCTCCGCCCCGGCGACGAGGTGCTGGCCATCACCTCGGACCGGGCGCTCGCCGACCGGCTCTTCCGCGCGGCCCGTCAGGGGGGATGAGCCGGCTGCCGGCTGGTCACAGCCCGGCCGCGAAGTCGGCGATCAGCGCAGCGGTGTCGTCGGCCCGGGTGAACTGCGGCCAGTGGCCGCTGTGGAGGTCGGCGTAGCGCAGGGAGCGCAGGGCGGCGATCTCCTCGGTGCCGTCCATGCCGGCGTCGGTCCACTCGCGGAGCTGGGCCTGGTCGTATTCGGCGGTGATCATCAGCACCGGCAGGTCGTAGCGGGCCTCGTGGGCGAAGTCGAGCCCGTCGGTGACCGCGTGCAGCGGCGAGGGGACCGAGCCGGCCCGGATGGAGTCGCGCAGGGCCTCGTCGAGGTCGGTGGTCATCTCGGCGTCGAAGAAGTCCCACATGGGGAGCGGCACGTCGGAGCCCTCGACCGGGAACATCGAGTCCGCCTCGTCGGGGACCCCTGGCTCGCTGGCCACGAACACCACGCCGGCGACGCGGTCGAGGCGGGCGTCGGCCGCCGCCCAGGCGAGCACGCCGCCCATCGAGTGACCCACCAGGAGCACGGGATCGTCGCCTGGCACCGCGTCGATCGCGGCGAGGACCGCGTCGACGTGGTCGCGCCGCGTGACGCCCGACCGGTCGGCCTCGACCGACTCCATGCCGGGGAGGGTGAGCGGATGAGGTCGATGGCCGGCGTCGGCGAGCCGGGGGGCGACGTGGTCCCACGATCGAGCGGTCAGCCAGAGGCCCGGGATGAGGATGATGTCCATCCCGTGACGCTAGGACACCCCACCGACAACACCCTCCCTCGACGGGGTGAGGCGCGCCCGGGTGCGGGTCCGTCAGGCTCCCGCCCGAGAGGAGGCGCCATGCGTCGAGGTGAGGTGCTCGCGATCGTGCAGGCCGGCGGCCAGGGCTCGCGGATGGACGTGCTGACCAGGGAGCGGGCCAAGCCGGCGCTCCCGTTCGGGGGCGTGCACCGGCTGGTCGACTTCGCGCTGTCGAGCCTCGTGCACTCCGAGCTCGTCGAGGTCTGGGTGAGCGTGCAGTACGCCGGGGTGTGACGTCGCCGGAGAGGTGCGGGGCAGCGTGCTCGGACCCGGCGTGGTCGTCGAGCGCGGCGCCCGGGTCACCGACAGCGTGATCTTCGACGACGTCGTCATCCGGTCGGGTGCGGTCGTGCAGACCGCGATCGTGGACGAGCGCAGCGAGATGCGTCGTAGCGCAGCCGTTGGCGAGGTGCCGAGCTCCCGCCGCGTGCGCGACGAGGACGTGGTGCTGGTCGGCCGGGACTGCGTCGTGGAGGCCCACCTCGGCCCCGGCGCGCGGCTGGAGCCCGGCACCACTGCCTGATCCCCTGCGTCCGCTAGGTGGTGACGGCGCGCGGGAGGTGGCGCACGGAGGGGATCGCGAACACTGCCAGGGAGCTGGCGATCCCGATCGCGGTCATCGCGTAGAGCGTCGGGTAGATGCCCGCGACCGCGGCCACGCTGCCGACGAGGAGGTTGCCCAGGGGGATGACGCCTGTGCTGGCGAGGTAGTCGTAGCTCGACACCCGCGACAGCGCGTGCGGCGGCACGTGCTCGCCGAGCGAGGTCTCCCAGAGGGTGAAGGTGCCGGTGACACAGATCCCGGTGAGCAGCTCGAGCCCTCCGATCCCCCACACCGACAGGTGGCTGCCGATGATCGCGGCCTGGCACGACGCGCCGACGAGCATCAGGGCGCCGACCCGCAGGGCGTACGGCGGGCGCCAGGCCAGGAGGAGCAGGTCACCGAGGATGTTGCCGATGCCGAAGAGAGCGGTCACCACCGCCCACGACCGGGCGCCGTCGTAGTGCGCGGCCATCAGCACCGGCCCGACGACGAAGATCGAGGGCAGCACGACCGCGTGGTAGACGCTGAAGCCGCCGAGGTAGCCGAGCACCCACGAGCGGGAGCGCACCTCGTGCCAGCCCTCTCGCAGCGCCGTGCCGAACGACGCCTCCGGAGCCGGCTGCCGGTCGCCGGCCTCCACGGCCTCGATGACCCGTGGCCGCAGCGGCACCAGCAGGGCGACCGACACCGCGAAGGTGGCGGCGTCGAAGGCGAACGCGCTGCCCGGACCACCGGTGAAGGCGATCAGGGCGCCGGCGACCACCGGCCCGGCCACGTTGGCCAGGGAGAAGGTGAGGCCCCGCAGGGCGTTGGCGGGCTGGAGGTTGCCCGGGTCGACCGTGGTCGGCAGGAGCCCGCTGAAGGCCGGCGAGAAGAAGGCGTCCGCGGCCCCGAACGCCGCGGCCAGGACCACGAGGTGGGCGACCTGCGCGGTGCCGGTGAGGAGGAGGACGGCCGCGATCGCCTGGGTGACCATGCGGACGGCGTCGGAGACGACGAGGATCCGCTTGCGGTCCCAACGGTCGGCCCAGACACCGGCCGGCACGGCGAGCACCACGAACGGCAGGAACTGCGCGGCCGAGGTGATCGCGACCTCGCCGACCCCGCCGCCGATCGCCAGCACCGCGAAGGGCAGGGCGACGCTGGCGACCCGGTCGCCGACCACCGAGAGCACCTGGCTGCCGAAGAGCAGGCGGTACTGCGGCTCCTCACGGAGCACGGCGGGAACGGTGACGCGCACGAGGCGTCAGCATCCCCGACGACGGTCCGTTTGTCGCCCGGGATTCTGCTCCCCGGTCAGGCGCCGCGCTTGACCCGGCGCAGGATCGCCTGGGCTCCCTCGATGTAGAGGTCGACGCCGAAGCCGTAGTAGGCCGCCTCGTCGTCGCAGTCGGTGAGCGCGTCGGCTGCGGCCTGCACGCGCGGGTAGCGGTCGACCGGAAGGCTCTGGACGTGGGCGCGCTTGGCGGCCAGCAACGCGTCGCGCTCCTCGGCGGCCGCCTGGCTCTCCGCGCCGGGACGCTGGGCCACCAGCATCATCGCGGTCTGCAGGCCGAGCCGGGCGACGTCTGCGGCCTGCTCGCGGCCGAAGCCGGCGTCCTCGAGCAGGGTCAGGGTGAACTCGGACAGCTCGAGCCCGGGCTCGGTGACCAGGACCCGCGGCAGGACCAGCTCGGCCGCGGCCGGGTGGCGCGAGAGCGCGTCGATCAGCGCCTCCACCACGCCGCGCAGCTGGGCGTGCCACGGCCCGGTCGGCGACGGAAGGGTCACCTCGGCCAGCAGCGCGTCGCCCATCGCGGCGAGGAGCTCGTCCTTGTTGGCGACGTGCCAGTAGAGCGCCATCGGGGTGACGCCGAACTCCTGGGCGATCCGCCGGACCGTGACCGCGTCGGGGCCGTCGGCGTCCATCACGGTGAGGGCACGCTCGACGATCGCGGCCCGGCTGAGGTCGGCCTTCACCGAGCGGGAGAGCTTGGTCGCCGTGGCGGGCCGGGGCGTCATACTGACAACTATACACCATAAGGCTTGACAACTATACGTCGTACAAGGTTTCCTGTACGACATACATGTACGACGTATAGGAGACACCTCATGAACCGCAACCGATGGGCTCTCGTGTCGGTGGCGCTGGCCACCTTCATGACGTACCTCGACAACAACATCGTCAACGTGGCGATCCCCGACATCCAGCAGGAGCTGGGCCTCTCGACCGCCGGCATCGAGTGGGTCGTCAGCGGCTACATCCTCACCTTCGCCGGCCTCCTGCTCGCGGGCGGGCGACTGGCCGACGCGTTCGGCCGCCGCCGGCTCTTCATGATCGGGCTGACGGTCTTCACGGTGTCCTCGCTGTTCGCGGGGTTCGCCGGCGGCGCCGCCTCCTTGATCGCCGCTCGCGCCCTCCAGGGGGTCGGAGCGGCCCTGGTCACCCCGACGACGCTGGCGATCATCAGCGCGACCTTCACCGACCCTCGCGAGCGCAACGCGGCCGTCGGCGTCTGGGGCGGGGTGGGCGCGCTCGCCCTGGCCGTGGGCCCGGTGGTCGGCGGACTGCTGACCCAGTACGTCTCGTGGGAGTGGATCTTCTGGATCAACGTCCCGATCGGGGCAGCCACCCTCGTGCTCGGAGCGTGGTCCATCCAGGAGTCCCGCGAGCACGAGGCCCGACGCCTCGACCTGCCGGGGGTGGCCCTGTCGACGGTGTCGCTGTTCGCTCTGACCTGGGCCCTGATCGAGGGTCACGACCGCGGGTGGACCTCCGCGGCGATCCTCGGCACGTTCGCGGCGGCCGCGGCCTTCGCGGCGGCGTTCGTCGTCGTGGAGAGCCGGGTCACGCAGCCGATGGTGGACGTCAGCCTGTTCCGCCGCCGCGAGTTCACCGGGGGCATCGTGGCCCTGATGCTGTGGGCGTTCGGCATCTTCGGGATCTACTTCTTCACCTCGCTCTACCTCCAGGGCGTGCTGGGCTTCTCGCCGACCAAGGCGGGGCTCGCCTTCGTGCCCATGGCCCTCTTGATGGCGGCCACGGCGGTCGTGTCGGACCGCGTCGCCGCCCGCTTCGGCGCCTACCGCTCGACGGGCTTCGGGATGCTGGCCATGGGCGTGGCGGTCGGCTCGATCGCCTTCTTGGGGGAGGGCGCGTCCTTCCTCTCGCTGATGCCCGCCTTCGCCGTCATCGGGGTCACCAGCGGCATGACGATCCCACTGACCGCCACCGTCATCGGGGTGACGCCCACCGCCCAGGCCGGGGTCGCCTCGGGCGTCTTCAACGCCTCTCGCGAGGTCGCCGGCCTGCTCGGCATCACGGTCATCGGCGCCGTGCTGACCAGCCGTCAGGGTGCCGCGCTGGCCGCCGGCCACACAGCGGTCGACGCCTTCCTGAGCGGCTACCGTGCCGGCATCCTCCTCGCCGGCGTGCTGGTCATGGCCGGTGGGGTCGTGGCGTTCGTCGCGCTGCGACGGGCGCAGGTGCGGCCCCAGGTCACCAGCCCCGAGGACCTGGTGCTGGCCGGCTGAGGCTCCCGCCGGCGGGGCGCACACCCAGGGCCCGTCCTGTGGGGGGACGGGCCCTGGTGCCTGTGCGCGGGCGGGGTCCGGACCCGCTCGCCGTACGCCGCCCCCGAGCTGCCTGACCCACGACCGGCGTACGGCGTCATCGTGGGGCAGGCCCGCGGTCCGCTGCTCCGGGTTCGCCCGAGTCTTTGCCAGGTCTTTGCCAGGGCTTTGCCCGGGTAAGGGGCGTCCGGGACGGCTGGGGGCGGATGGGACCGGTGGGACCAGGACTCACGCACGCAGGGCCGCAGGCGTGGTGACTAGTGGCGGCCCGGGCTCTGGTTGCGCTTGGCGGGGTTGCCCGAGCGCCGGTTGGGGTTCTTGGGGGGGTGCTTGCGCGCCTCCATCGCCCGCCAGACGGCGGTGACGACCACGGCGCCGCCGAGGGATCCGATGATCCCGCTCGGGCGCAGCGCGAGGCCGTCACCGGAGAGCAGGCTGACCACCAGGCCGCCGACGAAGGAGCCGGCGAGGCCGGCGACGATGGCCATGGTCCAGTCGACCTTGCCACCGTGGCGACCCAGGATGAACTGGGCGCCCGCTCCGATGACCATGCCGAACAGGATCATCCCCAGGATGAGATACATGCCCCGACCTTAGGGACTCCACGGCTCGCGTGGGCTCACCTGCCGCGGGTGAGTACGGCGCGTCGCGAGGCCTCGGTGGCGGCAGCCACCTCGAGCAGCAGCTCCAGCGCGCGGCGGGTCGGCAGGTTGGGCGCCGAGCCGGCGCGGACGAGGGCGACGATCCGGCGGCGTGGGGTCGGGTTGACCACCTCGCGACTCTCCACTCCGGCCATTCCCTCGGGTACCGCCAGCGCGGGCAGCAGGGTGATCCCGATCCCGCTGGCGACGAAGGCCAGCGCCGTGTGGTGGTCGTCGGAGCGGGCGACGTAGCGGGGGATGAAGCCGGCCGCACGGCAGGCGCCGCCGATGATCAGCGAGCAGCCGGTGTTGCTGAAGTCGTTGTCGATCATCGCGTGGTCGGCGAGCGCCGCCAGCGGGAGCTGACCGGCGTACTCGGTCAGGAGGGGATGGCCCTGGGGGATGACGGCGCGGTAGCCCTCCTCGCTCAGGACGTGCCGGCGGTAGCCGGGCCGCTCGGATCCCGGCACGTCGGCCGGTTCGGTCACGACCTCGATGTCGCGGCGCACGGGCTCGCGCTGGCCGGCACTGCCGAGCTCGTCGAGGCTGAGCTCGAGCACGAGGTCGGGGAAGTCCTGCTGGAGGCCGCGCGCCACGTGGGGCAGCCAGAACTCCGCGGCGGAGTCGAAGGTGCCGATCGTCAGGGTGCCGGTGTGGCCGTCACGGAGCTGGTCGACGACCGCGCCCAGCCGGCTGAGGCTCCCCATCACCTCCTCGCTCTCGAGAGCCAGCACCTCGGCGGCCGGAGTGGGAGTGATCCCGCGGCCCGCCTTCTCGAAGAGCGTCAACCCGGTCTCGCGCTGGAGGGTGGAGAGGGACTGGCTGACCGCGGACGGCGTGTAGCCGAGGTGGTCGGCCGCCGCCTGCACGGAGCCGCTGGCCACGACGGCCCGGAAGACCCTGAGTCGTTGGATGTCGAGCATGCCGGCGATCATACAGTGTTGCTTCATGAATGATAAGAAGTATTCGCTGGTGCTGAACGGTTAGGAGCCTCACCATGGAGTCATGAACCAGCACCCGACCACCGCCCAGACCGCCCAGCCGCCCACCGCCACCGCCGGCTCCGCACCTTCTTGAAGTACGCGTGGGGCGACTCCGTCGCCGCCCACCGCGCGATGCTGCGGGTCCCGCCGTACGACGACTACCTGATCAACCACCGCGACGAGTACTGAGGTGCCGCCGCACCTCACCGCACCTCAGCGCTGGGGGGCCGCCGATCAGGCGAGGTAGAGCTTGCGGAGCCGCTCGGTGACCACCCAGGTCGTGCGGTCTCCCTCGTGGAGCCGGACCAGGGCCCCGGGCCGCAGGTCGATCGCGCTCCCGTCCTCGAAGCGCACGGTGCCGGCACCGTTCAGCACGAGGAACACCTCGTCGGCCTCCACGTCGGTGTCGGTCCCGGGCCCGGCCTCCCACAGCCCCACCTCGACCGCGGTCGTCACCAGCGCGACCGACGCCGTCGCCAGCCTGTCGGAGCCGCCATCGGGAGCCACGGGCGCAGCCAGGACGTCGGGACTGACCAGCCGGTGTGCGCTCATCGTGGACACTGCCGCATCCTCGCAGAGCCGGGCGACCAGAGACGTTCGGGTCCGAACCTCTTGACAGCGCCCGGCTGTGACGGCACCCTCTGACGAAAGTCATTCGGATCCGAACGAGATTCTCGGTCCTGCGGTCGGACACCACTGCGCTCTGAGGAGAGCCCGCCATGAGCCAGCTCCAACCAGCTCCCGAACAGACCGAGGAGTCCGCGCTCCACGGCGGTCGCCTGGGCGTCCTGGGGATCGTCTTCTTCGTCGTCGCTGCGGCGGCACCTCTCGTGGGCATGACCGGCGCCGTACCGGTGGCCATCGTGGTCGGCAACGGCGCGGCCGCGCCGGGCGCCTACGTCGTCGCCGGCATCGTCCTGCTCCTCTTCTCGGTCGGCTACGCAGCGATGTCGAGCAAGGTGACCAACGTCGGCGCCTTCTTCGCCTTCGTCGGCCGTGGGCTCGGGATCATCCCCGGCGTCGGCTCGGCCTTCGTCTCGCTGGTCGCCTACCTGGCGGTGCAGCTGGCGGTCTACGGCTTCTTCGGCGGTGTCGTCACCGCGCAGATGGCCGACAAGGTCGGCCTCCACTGGAGCTGGTGGGTCTGGACGCTGATCGCATGGGCACTGGTGACGGGCCTCTCCGCCCTCTCCGTCGACGTCGGCGCCAAGCTGCTCGGCGTCCTGATGACGCTCGAGCTCCTGTCGCTGGTGGTCACCGCGACCGCCGTGCTCTTCTCGTCCAAGAAGCCCGATGGCATCGACTTCGGCGCGTCCTTCGCCCCGTCGAACATCTTCGTGGGAGGTCTGGCCAGTACGGCGGGCATCGCCATCGCGTTCGCGTTCGCGTCCTTCATCGGCTTCGAGGCGACCGCGATCTACGGCGAGGAGTCGCGGGAGCCGCACAAGACCGTGCCCCGCGCGACGTACCTCGCGGTCATCGCGATCACCGTGATCTTCGGCTACACCGCCTTCGGCATCGTGACCGGCCTCGGCGCCTCGCAGGTCGTGGACCAGACGGCGAAGCTCTCCAGCGTCGGCGGTGTCCCGTTGGTCAACCCGGCCAACGTGCTGTTCTCGGTCGCCGACACCTACGTCGGCTCGTGGATGTCGGACGTGATGAGCTGGCTGGTCATCTCGTCGCTGTTCGCCGGTCTGCTGGCCTTCCAGAACAGCGCGGCGCGGTACTTCTACGCGATGGGCCGCGCCGGCGTGCTGCCGCGGTCGCTGGACCGCGTCAACCGCCGCGGTGCACCGTGGACCGCGACCGTGGTCACCTCGGTGATCTCGTTCATCGTGATCGTGTTCTTCCAGATCCGCGGCTGGGACCCGGTGCTCAACCTCTTCTACTGGTTCTCCGGTCTCGCGGTGATCGCGATCGCCCTCGTGGAGATCCTGGTCTCGATCGCGGTGATCGCGTTCTTCAGCCGCCACCGCGGCGAGGTGTCCCAGTGGGCGGCGCTGTTCGCGCCGCTGCTCTCGATCGGCGGGCTCGCCGTCGGTCTCTGGCTGCTGATGTCTCGCTTCGCGCTGCTGGCCGGCACCGTCAAGCCCGGCGTCGACCCGGTCGCGCACCCGTGGGCCCTCAACACCACCGGCTGGATCCTCGTGCTGGCGCCGTTCGCGATGTTCGTGATCGGCACCATCGTCGGGAAGCTGCGGCTCTCCGACGAGAACGAGGACGCCGTCGCCGACCTGGTGACCTGAGCCCGCGCCGACAGCCAACTGGCATACGAACCGAATCTGCCGGGGCCCCCGGACGACGGTTCGTATGCCAGTCAGTGCCCAGTCAGTGCCCCGTCAGTGCCCCGTCAGTGCCCAGGCAGTGCCCCGTCAGCACCCGCCGACCCCGCCGGATCAGTCCTCGGGGGTCACCGTGGAGGGGTAGAGGTCCTTGCTCGGGGTGCGGACGCCGCGGAACTCCCAGTCCCCGCCGAGGGCGGTCGAGACGACCTCCTCGCTCTCGGTCGGCTGGGCGCCGACGTCGGTGCGGATCGGGGTCGGACCGGTGACGACGTGGTTGGTCAGCCGACCGAGACCGTCGACCTCGACCTCCACGACGTCGCCGGGCTCCACCGGCCGGGAGTTGGCCGGCGTACCGGAGAAGAGCAGGTCGCCGGGCGACAGCGTGATCGTGCGGGCGATGTCGGCGACGAGGTAGTGCATGTCCCACTCCATCTCGTCGGTCGACGCCTCCTGCACCACCGCACCGTTGACCAGCGTCCGCAGGGTCTTGCCGCGGAAGTCCCAGTCGGTGACCAGGCCGGGCCCGACGGGAGCAAGGGTGTCGGAGCCCTTGACCCGCAGCATCGAGCCCGCATCGGTGTCGCGGAAGTCGTGCAGGCCGAAGTCGTTGCCGACCGTGTAGCCGGCGATGTAGTCACCAGCCTCGGCCGGCGAGACGTTGCGGCAGGTGCGGCCGATCACGATGACGATCTCGCCCTCGTAGTTCAGCCACCTGCACCCCTCCGGCCGCACGACGGCGCCGCGGTGGGAGTTCAGTGCCGTCACCGGCTTGTGGAAGTACGTCGGCGCGGCCGGCAGCCGGGTCATGAACTCCTCGGTGCGGCTGGCGTAGTTGAGGTGCACCGCGATGATCTTCGACGGCTCGGTGGGCGGCAGGTGCTGGGCCTCGTCGACCCCCACCTCCCGGCCGTCGCCGGCGACCAACGTGTCGCCGCGTCGTACGACCTGGATGGCGGCGCCGTCGAGCAGGATCCTGCGGTACTCGGTCGTCGGCTGGGTCATCAGCCGGCCGCGGTCAGGTCGGGGCCGCCGTTCTGGCGGACGTAGTCGGGGTCCTCCGGCGTACGACGCGGGCCGGCGAAGCCGCCGTCGGGACGGTCGAACCAGAGGTGCACCTGGCCGGTGCCGATGGAGTTCTCGTAGTCGCCGTACTGGCGGGCCCGGGCGACGCAGTCCTCCTCGCCCAGCGCGCCCACCATCATCAGGTAGTGGGCGAACATCGACTCCGGCCGGTAGGGCAGGAACTGCGGCATCGTCTCCAGCACCCGCTGGTGCTCGCCGTCCTTGAACCATGCGATCCGCTCCAGGTCGGCGGCGTAGGCCTCCGGCGTGCGGATGTGCTTCGGGTCGCTGGCCTCGTGGTCGCGCAGCTGACGCAGCTTCCAGAAGGTGTGCGACAACGCGCCGGAGGCGAGCAGCAGGACCTTGCGGTCGGTGGCCGCGATCGCGTCGCCGACCGCGCGGCCGGCGCGCAGGAAGTCCTCACCCTCGCCGGTCTGCGCGACGCTGACCGACATCCAGCGCTTGTCGAGGCCCTCGCCCAGGAACTTCCAGAGGTTGAGGGTCGCGTAGTAGATCGGCAGGTAGTGGTCGTCGTTCGCGGTCACCCAGGTGCTGTGCGCAGGAGCAGCGTCGGCCATCGCCCACGCGAGCTCGGGGTCGCCGCGCCAGTCGTAGGGGATCCGGCACATGCCGCGCGGGAGCTCCTCGGCGGTGAACAGCCCCGAACGCCGGTCCTGCGCGGTCACCACGAACTCGACCGTGGTGAACCAGTGGGAGTCGAGCACCACCACCGTGTCGTAGTCGAGGGTCTCGAACACCTCCTCGCGCAGCCGGTGCAGCGCGGGAACCAGTGAGATCTCCTTGCCCTCGTTGAGCTCCAGCCGGGTCTCCGGCGGCAGCATCATCGTGGGGACGTGCGCGAGGATCCCCGCGCCGACCACTTCACCCATGGGTCACTTCCATCCTCTCGGTGCGTAGACCGAGTTCTTGACGTCGCAGTAGAAGTCGAACGACCAGGTGCCGCCCTCGCGACCGATTCCCGACCGGCCACTTCCGCCGAACGGCGCGGAGAGGTCGCGGACGAAGAAGCAGTTGACCCAGACCGTGCCGGCCCGGACCCGGCCGGCCACGCGCTCGGCGCGGTCCTCGTCACCGGTGACGATGGTCGCGGCCAGGCCGTAGTCGGTGTCGTTGGCCATCCTCACGCCCTCGTCCTCGCTGCCGAAGCGCTGGAGGGTGAGCACGGGTCCGAAGACCTCCTGGCAGGTGATCTCCATGGACCGGTCGACGCCCTCGAACACGGTCGGCCGGTAGTAGAAGCCACCGGTCTGCTCGTTGAGCTCGGTGTTCGGCTCACCGCCGAGCACCACCCGCGCGCCCTCGGCCTTGGCCCGCTGGACGAAGCCGTCCACGCGCTCGAGGTGGGTCCGGCCGACGAGCGGGCCGATGTCGACGGTCTCGTCGCGGGAGTCACCCTGGACGACGGCGGCCGCGCTCTCCAGGAAGCGCTCGCGGAAGGCGTCGTAGATCCCGTCCTGGACGAGGATCCGGACCGCGGCCAGGCAGACCTGCCCGGAGTTGTCGAACTGCTCGACCGCGAGCTCGACGGCGAGGTCCAGTTCGGCGTCGTCGAAGACCAGCAGCGGGGATTTCCCCCCGAGCTCGAAGCTGACCGGGGTCACGTTGCGCGCCGCCGCCTCGCCGATCTTGACCGACGTGGGGACCGAGCCGGTGAAGCAGACCCGGCGTACGTCGCGATGGGCCACGAGCGGGGCACCCGCCTCGATGCCGAAGCCCTGGACCACGTTGAAGACGCCCGCCGGGAGCCCTGCCTCGTGGGCGATGTCGGCGAACAGCGACGCCGTCAGCGGCGCCCACTCCGGCGGCTTGGCCACGACCGTGTTGCCCGCTGCCAGCGCGGGACCGATGCGCCAGGTCGCCAGCATCAGGGGTGCGTTCCAGGGGGTCACGATCGCGGTGACCCCGGCCGGATCCCAGGTGACGTGGTTGCGGTGACCGCGGGTCTCGAAGTCGGGGTGGGAGAGGTGGAGCAGGTGGTCGGCGAAGAAGCGGATGTTCATCGCCACCCGCGGCATCACGCCCCGGCGGTGGGAGCGCAGGAGCGAACCGTTGTCGCGGGTCTCGACCTGGGCCAGGTCCTCGATGCGCTTCTCGACGCCGTCGGCCACCCGGTGCAGGATCGCGGCGCGCTCGGCGGGCGGCATCGCTGCCCAGGTCGGGAAGGCCGCCGTAGCCGCGGCCACCGCGGCGTCCACCTCGGCCGGGCCGCCGCGGCTGACCCGCGCGATCACCTGGCCGTCGAGCGGGGAGACGTCGTCGAAGGTGCTCTCGCTCGCGACCCGCTCGCCCCCGATCCAGTGCCGGGTGTCGACCTCGACCCCGGCGACGTGCTCCGTGCCTGTGCCCGTGCCCGTGCCTGCCATGTGGCTTCCTCCGCTGCGGTGCGCCTGGGTGGCACCGTTCGCGATCCGGAGCGGGCGCGACCCTGGCGTCGCCACCCTCGTCTCCGATATCGTTCGGACACAAACGTTATTGCCGAGCACCGGAGGCGTCAAGGCATGTCCGCCACCCCCCTCGTCGTGATCCCGGCGCGGTTCTCGGCCTCGGCCTCCGCCCACCGCTACGCCGCGCTGAGCACGGCCCGCACCCTCTCGGCAGGCGTGCTCCGTGCCGGGGGCGAGCCGTTGGCCGTCCACCCGTGGGCGCCGGACGGCGTGGTGAGTCCCGACGAGATCGAGCGCCGGCTCGGTTTCGCCGACGCGGTGCTCCTCCCGGGCGGCGGCGACGTCTCCCCCGCCCTCTACGGCCAGGGGCTGGACAGCGACGCGGTCTACGACGTCGACGACGAGCAGGACGCCTTCGACCTGGCCGTGGTCCGGTGGGCACTCGATCGTGGGGTACCCCTGCTGGCGGTCTGCCGCGGCTGGCAGCTGGTCAACGTCGCCCTCGGTGGCGATCTCGAGCAGGACATGGCCGAGCCGCACCGGCACGTCGTCCAGGCCGTCGACGTCGTCCCCGGCACGCTGCTCGCCGACGCGGTCGGCACCCGGGTCACGGCGTCCTGCTTCCACCACCAGCGTGTACGACGGCTCGGCGACGGCCTGCAGGCAGCGGCGTACGCCGCGGACGGGACGGTCGAGGGGGCCGTGCTCCCGGACGCGACGGGCTGGTTCCTCGGGGTCCAGTGGCACCCCGAGGACACCGTGGCCACCGACCCCGTCCAGCTGGGGCTCTTCCGAGCCCTGGTCGACGCGGCGCTCAGCCCTGCTCGACCCGCTTGACGATCGTCCGCAGAGACCGGGCGAGGTCGAGCGTGGCCTGGTGGTCCAGGTCGGTGGTGACCCAGGCCTCGACGGCGTTGAACTCGGGGAAGAGCGCGGCCATCAGCCGCTGCCCCTCGTCGGTCAGCGACAGCAGCACCCGCCGCGCGTCGCCGGGGTGGACGTTGCGCTCCACCAGGCCCTTGGCCATCAGGGTCTTCTGCACTCCGGTCAGCGTGCCCTTGGAGACGCCGGCCTCCGCCGCGACGTGACGGCTCTCGATCTCGCCCCAGATCCAGATCACCCAGAGCACGACCCAGCCGGTCCAGGTCAGGCCGTGGGGAGCCAGCACGGTGCGCTCGAGATGGTTCCGCACCGAGTTGGCCGCGCGGTAGACGTTGGAGACGACGGCCATCGCCGACATGTCCACCTCCATGCCCTGCAGCCGCTCCGAGACCGCCTGCTCGGTCGCCTCGAGGGTGAAGTCGCCGGAGGCCGCCCCCTCCTCGGCAGCGGCGGCGGCGCGCGCGTAGCGGCTCAGCGAGCACGCCGCGTCGTCGCACGGGCAGCGCGAGGGGTCGCAGTCGTCGGGATGCACCGGGTGGTCGGAGACCGGGCGCCGGCGCGGGGCTCGCGGGACCGGGGACGACGAGGAGCGTGGGGCCGCCATGGTCGCGACCCTACGAGTCACCGCCGGCCGGACCGGCGGTGGTGAGGTCGGGGGTGGCATCCGGGGTGGCGGGCGCCACCCGGTCGAGGAAGCGGTCCACGAGCCGGTGGGCCCGCCGGCGGGCGTCCGGAGCCAGCGCGTCGGTGTCGGCCAGGACCGGGCCGGGGTCGATCCCGCGGGCCTCGAGATAGGTCGCTCCGCCGTTGGCGAGCCAGCCGCGCAGCATGCCCGGGGTGAGCTCGGGGTGGAACTGCACCGCCAGGCTCCGCCCGATCACGAACGCCTGCTCGGCGGCCGCGGTCCGGGCCAGCACGTGGGCACCGGGCGGGGCCACCCAACGGTCGTGGTGCCACTCGAACCACGGCCCGGCCTCCACCAGGTCGGGGTCGTCGGTCTCCACCGACGTCCAGCCGATCTCCACCTCGTCCGCCGGTACGACGGCACCGCCCAGCGCCGCAGCGAGTGCCTGGCCACCGAAGCAGATCCCGAGCACCGGCACCCCACCGGCCACCGCTCGCGCCAGGAAGTCCAGCTCCGGCTCGACCCACGGCCCGATCGTCGTCAGGTCGTAGACCGACCAGGGCGCACCCATCGGCACGATCACGTCGTACGACGTGGGGTCGGGAAAGTCGGCCTCGACCGCCGGGGCGTGGAACCGGTCCTCCGGCACCACGAGGAGCTCGTCGACGGCGTAGCCGCGCTGCACGAGGCGCTCCCCGACCGGCCCGACGGGTGAGACGTGGTCATGCTGCACGAAGAGCGCCCGCATCGGAGGCCTCCTGGTGGATAGTCGTTCGGGTACGAACATATTGACACACCGCCAGGTGGGCAAGGGTCTGGCAGCAGGTGGCGGGAGCCTCTTCCCAGGACGGCCGGGTCGCACTACATTGCCTCTATCGTTCGGTCCCGAACGATCTTGCCCGCGCCGAGAGGTGAGCACATGACTGGCACCGACGTCCCCGCACTCGTCCGCGACCTGCGCGCACGCGGCATCGATGTCATCCGGGTCTCCTACTCCGACCTGATCGGCGTCGACCGCGGCCGCGACGTCCTGCTCGACGAGCTCGAGACGGCGCTCGGCCACGGCATCGCGTTCTGCCGCGCCGTCTACCACACGACACCGATGGGCGACGTGGTCCCCGTACAGGGCGGCATCGAGTCGGGGCTGCCCGACATCAGCGCCCGGCCCGACCTCGACACGCTGACCGACCTGCCGTGGGAGCCGGGTGCCCTGTGGTGCCTGGCCGACACCACGGTGCTCGGCGGCCGGGCCGCCGAGGAGGCGCCACGCGAGGTGGCGCGCCGGGTCAGCCACCGGCTCGCGGATCTCGGCCTGCGCGCCGTCGTCGGCCCCGAGCTGGAGTTCTACCTGCTGGAGGAGGACACGTCCTCCCCCACCGGCTGGAAGCGCTACGCCGACGCTCCCGGGAACGTCTACGTCGTCGGCCGCAAGGGCGACCCGCGCGGCGTACTCCTCACGATGCTGCGCTTCATGCGTGATGCATCGCTGCAGGTGACCGCGGCCAACCACGAGTTCTGCGGCGGCCAGTTCGAGATCAACCTCAACCACTCCGAGCTCCTCGATGCCGCCGACCGGGCCTTCCGGATGAAGTCCGCGGTGCAGGAGATCGCCCGCCACGAGGGGATGCTCGCCACCTTCATGGCCAAGCCCTTCAACGACGAGGGCGGCAGCGGCTTCCACCTCCACGTCTCGCTGGTCGACGACGCCGAGGAGAACGTCTTCGGCGATCCCGAGGGCGAGTTCGGGCTGTCCGACACCGGCCGGCACGCGGTCGCCGGCGTGCTCGCGCACGCCCCGGCGCTGGCCGCGATCCTCAACCCGACGATCAACTCCTACAAGCGCTTCGGGCCCGACACCTTGGCCCCCTGGCTGATCGACTGGGGCCTCGACAACCGCAGCTCCATGGTCCGGATCCCGCCCGAGCGGGGCTCGGCCGCGCGGATGGAGGTCCGGCTCGGTGACGCGACCGCCAACCCCTACCTCGCGATCGCCGCCGTCGCCGCCGCCATCTACCTCGGCGTCCGCGACAAGGTGGAGCTGCCCGACCCGGTGGAGGGCTACGGCTACGACCCCGAGTCGGCGCCGATGCTGCCGCAGTCGCTCCCGGAGGCGCTCGACGCGCTCGAGGCCGACACCGACCTGCGCGAGGTGCTCGGCGACTTCTTCGTCGAGTCGTTCCTGACCTACAAGCGCAACGAGGCCGACCGGTTCGCCCACTTCGTGACCGACTGGGAGTTCCGCGAGTACGCCTACCACCTGTGACCGTGGAGCCGACCCCGCGTCCCCTCTCGCTGGGTGAGGAGCGCACGATCGCCCTCGACCACGGCATCGCGCTCCTGCGCGACGCCTGGCGGTCCTTCGACGAGGCGCGCCCGCACCAGCCGCCGGTCTCGGTCGAGACCCTGGGACTGCTGGAGAGCTCCCTTCCGGAGGGTGGGATCGGGGTCCGGGCCGCGCTAGATGCGGCCGAGCAGGTCCTCGACGAGAGCCTCGCCCAGACCCGGCCCCGTTTCTTCGGGTACGTCGGCTCCTCGGGCCTGGAGTCCGCGGTGCTGGCCGACGCGCTCGCGATGTCGCACGACGTCAACCTCGCGGCGGAGTCGGCGGCGGCGCTGCTCGTCGAGCAGCAGACGTTGGGGTGGGTCGGCCGGCTGGTCGGCTACCCCGCGGCCGCCGGCACGGTGACCAGCGGCGGCATGCTCTCCAACCTCACCGCCCTGATGTCCGCGCGCACCCGCGCCTTCCCCGAGAGCCGTCGTACCGGGCTGAGCGGGGTGCACGCGGCCGTCTACACCAGCGCCGAGGCGCACTCGAGCGTGGAGCGCGCGGTCGAGGTACTGGGGCTCGGCCGCGACTCGCTGCGCTCCGTGCCGATCGACGCGCACCGGCGGATGCAGCCCGGTGCCCTCGCGGCGGCCCTGGCGCAGGACCGGGCTGCGGGGGTCACGCCGCTGGCCGTGGTGGCGACGGCCGGCACGACGCTCACCGGCGCCGTCGACCCGATCGGCGCGATCGCCGACGTCGTGGAGGGCACCGGCGCCTGGCTGCACGTGGACGGCGCCTACGGGTTGCCCGCGGCCTGCACCGAGGTGGCCGGGCACCTCTTCGCCGGGCTCGACCGCGTCGACTCCGTCTCGGTGGACGCCCACAAGTGGCTGTTCGTACCGAAGGCCTGCGGCATCCTCCTCGTGCGCGACCCGGCCGCGTTGCACGCCGCCTTCCGTCACGACGCGTCGTACATGGTCGAGGAGGAGGGCTACACCCACCCCGTCGACGGCACGATGGAGTACTCCCGGGCCTTCCGCTCGCTCAAGCTCTGGACCGCGCTGCGCGCCCACGGCGCCCAGGCCTTCCGCGAGGCGATCACCACCACCATCGAGCTGGCCCGCGAGCTCGCGCAGGCCGTCCGCGACCGGCCCGGCCTCGAGCTGCTCGTGGTCGAGCCGGAGCTGTCGACCGTGCCGTTCCGGCGGGTCCCTGCACGAGGCGACGTGGATGAGCACAACCTGCGGCTGGCCCGGGCGATGCAGGACGACGGGCGCGTCTACGTCACCAGCGCCATCGTCGACGGGCAGGCTTGCCTGCGGCCGTGCATCGTGAACTTCCGCACCACCCGCGCCGACGTCCTCTCCATCGTCGACCTGGCCGACGAGATCGGCGCCCGGCTGGAGCCGTAACCTGCGTTCATCGGCTGACCCTCCGGGGGGTCCCCATCGTGACCATCCGGAGGAGGGCTGGCCAGTGCTGGTGCGCCGCGGTGTCGGAGCAACGGGCGAGGTGCTGATGGCGACCGTCGTCACCCTGGTGGTCGTCGTGGGCGGCGTGGCGCTCTACTGGCTACGGCCGGGCCACGACGTCCGGCGTCCGCACACGGAGATGCTGCACTGGTCGGGTCGGTTCGGCCACACGATGGAAGGCCGCTGGGCGAAGCTCGTCTTCGACGGCTACACCGACACCGGCAACCCTCAGCTCGAGACGCGGGACGCCGTACGCGTGCAGGTGTCGGTCGCGGCGGCCGCTCCGGTCCAGGTCATGGTGCTGTCGGCCGGCTACCCGGTGGACCCGCGCATCGCACCCGCCCGCGGCGGCGAGGTGGCCGAGTTCGTGATCACGCCGACCGGCGATGCCTGCTTGGTCCCGATCCTGGTCTACGTCCGCGGCGTCACGCCCACCTCCCCCCTCACGTCCGCGAAGGCGGTCGTCACCTACCGGCCCCAGGGACACCCCTGCGCCGCCGCCGGCGACCCGACCGGCTGAGACCTGCTCACGGGTTATTCGGTCCGTGGTCGATAGCGGATCCATTTTCGGGCTTTTGTCCGTGCCGCGGTGGTGGGGAGAAGTCGGGTTGTCGGTCTTTCGGGTTGATCCGGATCTGCCACGGGTGCTGCTCCGCGAGCAGGTGTTCGCGACCCGTCGGCGCCGACGGCAACATCGTCGGGCTGTTCTGAGCGGTTCGCCCCACAGGTCCCGTCCGTCACATCTCGCAGGCGGTCCCTGCACTTGTCGGGGGTTGCAACGACCGACAGGTGCAGGGATCCCCGGTCAGCCGGGGATCCCGACGGCCCCGCGCCCCCCTACAGGTCAGGCGAGGGCCGCCCGGGCTACCCGAGCCTCCCCAACCGGCTGGGCTCGCCGGTTGAGGAGGACGTCCTCACGCCCGTCTCGAAACCAGCGTGCGGTGGGTCAGCGGTGGGCCAGGGTGGTGCCGCCGTCCCAGCTGGTGCCGACCTGCACGTAGTAGCCGCTGATCACCTCGCGCACCGGCAGGGTGCTGGCGACGTCGTCCCAGGGGGAGTCGAAGAGCTCCAGCGAGGCCTCGGCCCGCCACGCCTGGCCGGACTCGAAGCCCACCCCGCTCATCGTCAGCACCTCGTCCAGCGCCCAGCCGTCGCCGGCCTTCTCGATCGGCCGCACCTGACGGTGGTGGAGCATCGGCAGCGAGTTCACGAAGCCGTTGGTCTCGCTGGGCTCGGTGAGCGTGATCACCGCCTGCGCCAGCCGGTGGTCGTAGGCCGCCAGGGTCGCGCCGAAGCGGCCGCCGGCCTCGATCCGAGGCGCCCCCCGGCCGTAGGGCATCGGGCGGGTCTGGTGGATCGAGCCGAGCTTCTTGGGATACCCCTGATGCACCCCGCGCGCGATGGCGAAGTCGGTGGTGACCCAGATCAGCACGCACCGCGAGTAGGTGACCCCCTCGTAGCGGCAGCGGACGACGGCGAACGCCTCCTTGTACTGCGACCGCGCCGGGTCGAGCAGCTCGGCCCCGCCGGACGAGCACGACTGCCAGTCGGCCCAGATGAACGCGACGGCCCCCGGGTCCTCCTCGGCGAGGTCGACGTCGGCGGGGAGGATCGCGCGGACCTTGTCGACGTCGGTGCGGTACTCCACGGTCAGGAGGTCGCCGCTGTAGAACCACGGCGGGTTCGGGATCAGGGCACTGCGGCCACTCACGGTGTACGGCGGGGCGAACCCCTTCAGCTCGGGCACGGTCTCTCCTGGCTCTCGTGGTTCGTGACGGTACGTCGTCACGCACGGCCTGTCGCGGGTCAGCCACGCGCTCTCCTCGGCCACCATGCCGCGCACGATCTCGCGCACCCGCAGCGCGGCGACGTCGGCGGCGACGTTGACCTCCGGGCCCGGCCCGTAACGGTCGAGGGTGGCCTGGGCGGTCTCCATCGCGACCCGCACCCGCGCGTAGTAGTCGGCGAACATCTCCTGCATCCGCGCATCCGCCGCCGCGTCGCCGACGGCGAAGTCGCGGCTCACCCGCCAGTGCAGCCGGCTGGTGCTCGCGTCCACCGGCGTCACCAGCTGGGTGAACCGGAGCCGCGCGACGCCGCCGGCGAAGGTGGTGTCCCAGTGGTCGACCCACACCGCGGGTGAGAGGAAGAACCCGCCCTGCACGGTGCTGCCGTCACGACCTCCGACGCCGAGCAGCTCGGCCTGCCAGCCCGGGAGGGGCGACGGCGGGAACTCACGCCGCAGCTCGACGGTGGTCTCGGTGACCACGACCTCGAGCGGCGGCGCGGTCGCAGAGCGCCGCCGGGGCGATCTCCGGCGCGACGAACGGCACCTGGGTGACGTCGGCGAAGTTCTCGTGCAGCAGCAGCGCCCCGGCCGCTACCTCGTCGGTCTCGCCGACGGTCGCCCAGCCCTCGTCACTGAGCCACGGCAGCTCCGGGACGCGGTGCAGCCGCGCGCGGCCGGGCTCGCCCAGCCAGAGCCACACGACGCCGTCCCGCTCCTGCACCGGGTACGACGCGACGTGCGCGCCGAAGGGAACCCGCGGCTGGGTCGGGACCGACACGCACTGCCCGCCCGCGTCGTAGCCGAAGCCGCACAGGCCGCAGCGCACGACGTCGCCGTCCAGGCTCCCGGCCGAGAGCGGGTAGGCCCGGTGGGCGCACCGGTCCTCGAGCGCGGCCACGTCGCCGCCCTCGGTCCGGAACAGGACGACGGGCTCGGCCAGGACGACCACGGCCACCAGGGTGCGGCCGACCGACGCGGACGACGCGACGGCGTACCAGCAGTCCGTCGGGACCGGAGGAGTCACGGGAGGAGCCACGGAGGGGGTCACGGGATGGGTGCTCATGGCGTCGCCCCTCACAGGTCCAGGACCAGGCGGTCGGACAGGCAGCGCGAGACGCAGACCATCATCGCGTCGTTGGCGGCCCGCTCGCTCTCGTTGAGCACCGAGTCGCGGTGGTCGACCTCGCCCTCGAGCACGACCTGCTCGCAGGTGCCGCAGATGCCTTCGTGGCAGGAGCCGAGCACGCTGACGCCGGCATCCTGGATGACGTCGAAGACCGACTTGTCGGCCGGCACCTGCAGCGTGACGCCCGAAGCGGCGAGCTCGAGCTCGAAGGAGCGCTCGCCGTCGGCCGGCGCCTCGGTGGCCTTGGCCGCGAACCTCTCCAGGTGCAGCGCGCCGGCCGGCCACGACGCCGTGCAGACGTCCTCGACCGCCTTGAGCAGGCCCTCGGGACCGCAGCAGTAGACCAGGGTGTCGGCGCCCGGGCTGCCGAGGATCGTGGCCAGGTCGAGGACGCCCTGCTCGTCGAACGGCACCAGCGTGACCCGGTCGCCGTACGTCGTGACCAGGCGCTCGGCGTAGGCCATCGACGCGAGGGTGCGGCCGCCGTAGCTGAGGTGCCAGTCGGCGCCCGACGCCTCGGCCTCGGCGATCATCGGCAGCATCGGGGTGATCCCGATGCCACCGGCGATGAACTCGTAGCGCGGCGAGGCCAGCAGGGGGAAGTGGTTGCGCGGGCCGCGGACGGTGACCCGGCTGCCCTCGGCCAGCCGGTCGTGGACGTAGGCCGAGCCGCCGCGCGACTCGAGCTCGCGCAGCACCGACGACGGTGTACGACGTCGCGTCGGCGGGGTCACCGCACAGGGAGTACTGCCGGACCAGGTCGTCGCCGAGGACCAGGTCGACGTGGGCGCCGGGGGTCCAGGGCGGCAGGCCGGTGCCGGAGTCGTCGGCGAGGCGCAGCTCGACGACGCCCTCGGCGACCGGGGTGGCCGACTGCGACCACGAGCTCGCTCTCGTGCTCCCGCAGGGTGGTACGGGTCTCGGTCATGGCTTCGGCGACCGTCACTTCGAGACGATGCGGACGGGGAACTTCTTGATGCCGTTGACGAAGTTGCTGCGCACCCGGCTGATGTCGCCGGTCTGCTGGATCTCGGCGATCTGCGGCAGCAGCGTCTCGAACAGGATCCGCATCTCGAAGCGGGCCAGGTTGGCGCCCATGCAGGAGTGCGGTCCCTTGCCGAACGACATGTGGTCGTTGGGCATCCGGTCCAGCTTGAGCGTGTAGGGGTCCTCGAACTTGGTCTCGTCGCGGTTGCCCGACGCCCACCACATGACGACCTTGTCGCCCGCCTTGATCTGCTGGCCGTGCAGCTCGACGTCGCGGGTCGCCGTACGGCGGAAGTGGTAGACCGGCGAGGCGTAGCGGAGGAACTCCTCCACCGCGACCTGCATCTTCTCGGGGTGCTCCAGCAGCCACTGCATCTGGTCGGGGTTGTCGATCAGCGCCTTCATCGAGTGGCTCATCGCCTGGCGGGTCGTCTCGTTGCCGGCGACCACGAGCAGCAGGAAGTAGTTGTCGTAGTGCTCCGGCGAAAGAGGTACGCCGTCCTCGGGGATCCGGTTGACCAGCTTGCTGACCAGGTCCTCGCCCTCGCCGCCCTTGCGCTCGGCGGCGAGCCGGCGGCCGTACTCGAAGATCTCCTGCGAGACCGGGGAGCTGAACGGCAGGTGCCGGTAGGCCTCCGCCTCCTCGGAGTTGACCAGGACCCGGGCGTACTCGGGGTCGGAGAAGCCGACGATCTCGTTGCCCCACGCGATCAGCTGCGGCGTCATCTCCTCGGGGGTGTCGAGCAGCCGCGCCAGGACGGCGATGGGGTAGTCGGCGGCGATCGCGTCGACGAAGTCCATCTCCTCCTGCTGGAGCGCCGTCGCGACCGTGAGCTGGGCGAGGCCGCGCAGGAAGTCCTCGTAGCGGCGCAGCTGGGCCGGGGTGAAGTCGCGCATCGAGAAGCTTGCGCAGGGCCAGGTGGCGCGGGCCGTCGGTCTCGAGGATCGACCTGCGCAGCTCCTGGTACTCCTCGGGGGGCTCCTCGAGGTTGGTGAAGTGCGTCGAGGTGAAGGTCTCGGGGTCCTTGTCGATGCGCTCGATGTCGTCGTACCGCGTGATCGACCAGAAGCCGGAGCCGCCGTCGTGCTCGGGGTTCCAGTGCACCGGCGCCTCGCGACGCAGCGTGTCGAACATGCCCCACGCCTGGTTCGTTGACGAAGACGTCGAGGTCGGCCAGGTCCACCTGGTCGAGCGGGACGGGCGTGGGCTGCATGGGTCCTCCCAGGAAGGTCACCGACGGAATCGTTTGGATCCGAACGTAATGGCCGTCCCGCGCCATCGTCAAGAGGTTCTGGACCCCCCTGCCCCGGTACGGCGAGGGGCGTTAGGTTCGAGGAGCCCACACCCGCCGGAGGTTTCCCGATGCCCCTCACCGCACGCGAGAGCGCCGAGATCGAGGCCGCCAACGCGAGCGGGAAGCGCCCGGTCGTGTTCGTGCACGGCCTGTGGCTGCTGGCCAGCAGCTGGGGCCCCTGGCGCACCTGGTTCGAGGAGGCCGGCTACGCGACCATCGCGCCGGGCTGGCCCGACGACCCGGAGACGGTGGAGGAGGCACGGGCCCGGCCCGAGGTGTTCGCGGGCAAGAAGGTGCGGGCCGTCACCGAGCACCACCACGAGGCGATCCGCGGCCTGGCCATGGCCCCAGCCCTGGTCGGCCACTCGTTCGGCGGGCTGATCGTGCAGCAGCTGGCCGGACGCGGGGTCGCCGAGGTCACCGTCTCCATCGACCCGGCACCCGGCCGTGGAGTCCTCCCGCTGCCTGTCTCGGCCCTGCGCTCGGCCTTCCCCGTGCTCGGCAACCCGGCCAACGCCAAGCGATCGGTCACCCTCACCCGCGAGCAGTTCCGCTACGGCTGGGCCAACGCCCTGTCCGAGGAGGAGTCCGACGCGCTGTACGACGCCTTCCACGTGCCCGCGTCGGGCGCCCCGATCTTCCAGGCCGCCTTCGGCAACCTCAACCCGCGTTCGGAGACCCGAGTGGCCTACGCCGCCGGCGGTCGCGGCCCGCTGCTCGTCGTCTCGGGAGGCGACGACCACACGGTGCCCCACGCGATCTCCCACGCGGCGTACGAGAAACACCTGGAGAACCCCGCGACCACCGAGTTCGCCGAGGTCCCGGGCCGGGGCCACTCCCTGGTGATCGACAGCGGGTGGCGCGACGTCGCGGACCTCGCGCTGGCGTTCATCCACCGCTTCGCCCTCCCCGACGTCTGAGCCGGCGACCGGCCCGACTTCTGGCCCGACTTCTGGCCCGACTTCTGGCCCGACTTCTGGCCCGACTTCTGGCCCGACTTCTGGCCCGACTTCTGGCCCGACTTCTGGGCCGACGACTGGGCCGACCGTGCGGGGACCTTCGCCTCTGACGCCGGCTCAGAGCGCCTCGGTACCTTCCGAGGGCGTGCCCAGCGACGACTCGGTTCAGGCAGGCACGTCTCGAACGCCTGGGCCGCCACTCCCGAGGAGCAACGCGATGGCCGACGTGAGTTTCGAGCGCAAGAAGGTGCTGACCCGCGAGGAGGCAGCGGTCTGGTTGTCGGCCCTGTCCAAGGGCTTCGCCAAGGGCGGCGACGTGGAGCTCCCGGTCGGTGGCGGCGGCACCATCACGCTGCACATGCCCGACCAGGTGCAGGCCGAGTTCGAGGTGGAGATCGACGGCGACGAGGTCGAGGTCGAGCTGGAGTTCACCTGGTCCTTGGCCAAGGCCGCGAGCGACGACTGAGAGGAGCCCGCCATGTGCCGCTGGCTCGCCTACTCCGGTGCACCGATCAACCTGGAGGAGCTGCTCTTCAAGCCGGCGAACTCGCTGGTGATCCAGAGCAAGCACTCCAAGATGGGCGCCACCACCACCAACGGTGACGGTTTCGGCGTCGGGTGGTACGGCGTCGGCGAGACGCCCGGCCTCTTCCGCAGCACCGAGCCGGCCTGGAACGACCGCAACCTGCGGGAGCTGTCCGCCCTGGCCAGCTCGCGGCGGGTCTTCGCCCACATCCGGGCCTCGACGGGCTCGGCGGTCCAGCAGACCAACTGTCACCCGTTCCGGCACCGGAACTGGCTGTGGATGCACAACGGCGTCCTGGCCGGGTTCCCGGAGATGAAGCGCGACCTGGCCTTCGCGGTCGACGCGGCGCTCTTCCCCCAGATCGAGGGGTCGACCGACTCGGAGCTGTTCTTCTACCTGGCCCTCACCTTCGGGCTCGAGGCCGATCCCCCGGCCGCGGTGGCCCGCGCCGTCGGCCTGGTCGAGGCGACCGCGCACCGGCACGGCATCGTCGACCCGGTGCAGATGACGGTCGCCACCACCGACGGCGAGGTCACCTGGGCGTTCCGGTACTCCAGTGCCCACAGCTCTCGGTCGCTCTTCCACAGCACCGACGTGTCGACGCTGAAGCACCAGTACCCCGACAACCCGGTCCTGCACGACCTTCCCGACGACGCGCGTCTCGTGGTCTCCGAGCCGCTCGGAGACCTCAAGGGCGCCTGGCGCGAGGTCCCGGAGTCGTCGTACGTCGTGGTGCACGGCGAGGGCGAGGACCTCGGCGCCTTCGCCCCCGTAGCCCCCTGAGGTCGTGACGACCAACTGGTCGTTACCCCCACCTCAGATGAAGAGGAGCTGCGCCCCTTCGGTCATCTCGATGAAGTCCGAGGCGCTGATGATGGCCTCGACCTCGTCGTAGAGGTCCTCCTCGGTCAGCTTGTTCATGTCCGCCGACATCCGGCACGCCCACAGGTGACCGCCGGAGTCGACGATCTGCTGCAGGAACTCCGGGACCTCGGGCACGTTGAGGTCGGCGATGGACTTCTTCAGCTGGTGGGTCGCCATCGCGGTCATCCCGGGCAGTCCGCCGAGACCCTGCGGCATGTGGGTCGCGGTGTTGCCGAGCATCGTGAACTTCAGGTCGTCCATCGTCTTCTTGTTGATCATGTCGAAGCCCCAGAACGTGAAGAACAGGTGCGTCTCGACTCCCTCGCCCAGGGCGGCGTTGGCCAGGATCAGGGCAGGGTAGGCCATGTCGAGGTTGCCCTTCGAGCAGATGATGGCGAGCTTGCGGTCGGTCTGGGCTCCGCCGAACGACGGGACGACCGGCTGGGTCTGGGTAGGGGTCTCGGTGGCGGTCATGGCTCTCTCCTTCACATCCGGGTCAGACACAGCCGTGCGGCTTGGGCAGCCCGGCGACGTATGCGAGCTTCTTGGCCGGCTTCTGCGGGAACAGCTGGAACAGGGTCTTGGTCGGGATGCCGCCGACGACGCTGATGCGGCGCAGGGTCGGCGTCTCGCCCTGCGTCGCGAAGTCCTCGCGCAGGAAGCGGATGGCGGCCCAGTGCTCGTCGGTGAGCTCGATGCCGATCTGCGCTGCGAGCGACTTCGCCAGCGGCTCGCTCCACTCGTCGGGGTCGGTCAAGAAGCCTTCGTCGTTGACGTGGATCTCGTGTCCGTCGATGGTCGTGGTGGGCATGGTGTCAGGCCTCCTCCTGGATTGTGGCCGGCTCGGTTGGATGCTCTTTGCCGGCCATCGACATGTGGGCCGGGAGCGGGATGGGACGTCCGGGCATCAACACGTTCCAGTACAGGTGTCGGAACGCGAGCTTGCCCAGGTGGTTGGTCCGGGTCTCCTTCAGGAGACTCATCGGTCCGAGGTAGGGGACCGGGTACTTGCCGGGCAGCGGCTCGACGTCGTAGTTGAAGTCGATCAGGACGGCCTTGTCGTCGCCGGACTCCACGAAGCAGTTCGCATGCCCGTCGAACGACCCGGTCATCGGCCGCCCCTCCACGTGCTCGAGGAAGTTGTCGATGAAGACGTCGACGGCGAAGTGGGCCACGGAGCCCGCCTTCGAGGTGGGGATGTCACTGGCATCGCCCAGGACGAAGATCGTGTCGTACGCCGTGGAGAGCAGCGTGTGCTTGTCGACCGGGACGTAGTTGAGCTCGTTGCCCAGCCCGGAGCGCGCCACGAAATCCGCACCCATGTTGAGCGGGACGGTGATCAGCAGGTCGTAGGCCACCTCGCGCTCGTCGAAGGAGACCAGGACCCGGCGCTCCTGGTCGATGTGCTCGACCAGGAAGTCCGGCTCGACGTGGACCTTGCGCTCCTCGAGCATCGCTCCGAGCCGCTGCGCGGCGATCGGCTTGGTGAAGGCACCGTCCAGCGGGGTCACGAAGACGAGCTCCACCCGGTCGCGCAACCCGCGCTGGCGCAGCCACGCCTCGGCCAGGAACGTGACCTCGAGGGGTGCCACCGGGCACTTGATCGGCATCTCGGTGATGTGGACGACCAGCCGGCCGTGGTCGAAGTTCGCCAGCGCGATCGCGAGCGCCTCGGCGCCCTCGAGGGTGTAGAAGTCGAAGATGCTGCGGCGCCACTCCGGGCCGAGCATGCCGGGCGTCTGGTCGGGCCGGGGCGTCGTCCCGGTGGCGATGACGAGGTAGTCGTAGGCCAGCTCACGGCCGTCGGCGAGCATGACCTGCTTCGCCTCGGCGTCCACCCGGTCGATCTCGGCCAGCACGAGCTCGATGCCGTCGCCGAGGAACCGGTGCCGCGAGCGCACCACCTGCTCGCGCGTCGCGTCGCCGAACGGGACGAAGATGTAGGCGGGCTGGTAATGGTGCTCGTCGTTCTGGTCGACGACGACGATGCGCCACTCGTGTGTGTCCAGCCGGTGTCGCAGCCGGTTGGCGGTCATGGTGCCGGCGGTCCCCCCGCCCAGCACGAGGAGTGTCCTCATGGGGTGCCTCCTAGGCGATCTGAGTCTCACGCTAGGAAGCGGCGGCGATGGTTCAGCAGAGGCGAACGTCCCTCCCCCAGGGGGTATGCCTGCCCCTTCTCCGGCAGGATGTGGCCCGTGAAGGAGTACGCGGACTTCCTCGGGAGCCAACCGCCGTACGACGCGCTGGGCGCGGACGAGCTCGGGCGGCTGGTCAACGAGCTCGAGGTGGAGTACTTCGCGGCCGGGTCGACCATCGTCCAGGCCGACGGCCCACCATTGGATCATCTGTGGGTGGTGCGCACCGGAGCGGTCGAGGTCGTCGACCGCGGCCGGGTCGTCGACCAGCTCGGACCCGGTGACACCTTCGGACACATCTCGGTGCTGACCGGCCTGGCACCCGCCCTGTCCGTGCGCGCCCTGGAGGACAGCCTGTGCCTGCGGCTCCCGGACCCGCGGACGGTCCTGCACGACGCCGGCCGGCTCCGCTTCGCCCACTTCGGAACGATGATCAGCCGCGAGCGCCTCACCAGCAGCGGCACCCTCGACCACACGCCGGGCTCGGCCCGCTTCCTGATGCGGCCACTGGTCACCGCCGAGCACGGCGAGACGGTCGCCGAGGTCGCGCGGCGGGTGACGCGGGCCAACCACTCCGCGGCACTGGTGCGGCGCGGTGAGGAGTGGGGCGTGGTCACCGACCACGACTTCCGGCGTCGGGTGGCGACCGGCGAGGTGTCGCCGTCCGCGCCCGTCGGTGAGCTCGCGTCGTTCCCCGTGATCGGGATCGGGGAGGAATTCTCCCAGGCCACGGCGTTCTCCCGGATGATCGACCGCGGCGTCCACCACCTCGTCGTCCTGGACGGGCGCGGCGTTCCGGAGGGGATCGTGCGGGCCGTCGACTTCGCCTCCGCGGAGATCCGCAACCCCCTGCAGGTCCGCTCGCTGATCGACGACGCCGAGACCGTCGAGGCGCTGCGGGCGGCGTCCCAGCTGCTCCTGCCGAGCCTGGTCGAGCTCGGGAACAGCGGGGTGCCGGCGATCCAGATCGGCAGCCTGCACGCATCTATCGTCGACGCCCTGCTCCGCACGCTGCTCGCGCTGCACGGCCTGGACCAGCTCGCTTCGCCACCGTCGTGGGTGGTGCTCGGGTCGATGGCGCGGCGCGAGCCCCTGCCCCACTCCGACGTGGACACCGCCATGGTCTGGGCGGGCCCGGGCGGGGACGCTGTCCGCCAGGACTACCTCGACCGGGCCGAGGCCCTGCTGGTGGACATGGAGTCGTGCGGCCTGGCCCGCTGCGGCAACGGCGCGAACGCGGTCAACCCGCTGTTCGCCCGCTCAACCGAGGAGTGGGGTGCGGCGACGGCCCGCTGGCTGGCCGACCCGATGGCCCCCCAGGTGCTGCTGCTGTCCTCGATCGTCATCGACAGCCGTCCCCTCACCGAGGTCGCGGTGGGCCGGACGGTGACCGACGTGATGCGTCGGCAGGAGCGCAGCCGCGACTTCCTCAGTGCGTTCGTGAAGGAGTCCACCGCGGTCAAGCCACCCACCGGCTTCGTCCGCGACTTCGTGGTCGACCACCGGGGACACCACCGGGGACAGCTCGACCTCAAGCGCGGCGGACTGCTGCCGGTAGCGGCCATCGGGCGCTGGGTCGCGGTCGTCACGGGCGACAGCCGCGGGGGAACGCTCGACCGGCTCCGGCGTGGCGAGCAGGCCGGCCTGCTGACCCACGATGAGGCGGACACGCTGGTGGCGGCCTTCGACCAGATCTTCGAGCTGCTGCTGGCCCGTGACCTCGCCTCGATCTCCACCGGCACCGCCCCCACGACGTACGTCGACCCGCGCGAGCTGGACACCCTGACCCGGCGGCACCTGCGCGAGACGTTCCGTGCGGTCGCCACGATCCAGGAGGCCGTGGCCGCCGAGTGGTCGCGGCGCACCCGCCGATGAGGGTGCACCGCCGCCGTGCGCTGCGCGGGCCCGAGCTGGACGTGCCGTGGCGCGACGTCGAGTACGTGGTGGTGGACGTGGAGACCACCGGCCTGGACCTGCGTCGTGACGTCGTCATCTCGTTCGGCAGCGTGGTGGTCCGGTCCGGACGGCTGTGCTGGGGCACGCGGACCTACCTGCCGATCCGGCCGGAGCGACCGATCAGCGAGAGTGCGATGCGGGTGCACGGTCTGCGGCAGCAGGACCTCGACTCCGCGCCGGTGATCGGCGAGGTCGCCGACCAGCTGCTCGACCGGCTGCAGGGCCGGGTGCTGGTCGCCCACGCCGCCTGGGTCGAGCACGCCTTCCTGGGGCGCGTCCTCCCGGGGATGCGGCGCGGTCACCCCCCCACCGTCGACACCGCCGCGCTGCTCCGCGCCACCGGGCTCGCTGCCAGCGGGACCGGGCACGAGCCCGACATCGAGGACGTCGCGACGTCGTTGGGGCTGTGCGTGCACACCCCCCACCACGCCCTGGGCGACGCGGTGACCACCGGCGAGGTGTTCTTGGCCACCGTCTCCCGGCTCGAGCGGGAAGAGCGCTCCCTCACCGCCCGATCGCTGGTCGAGGTCTCCCGCCGCCACTCCCTGACCTGACTGCCGCGCAGGGGCGGGCCGACGCAGCGAGGGGCCGGGCCCCGTGGCCCGGCCCCTCGTCGTACGGCGTGTGTCAGGCGAGCGCCTTCGCCTTGAGGGTGTCGAACTCCTCCTGCGTGATGGCGCCGGAGTCGAGCAGGGCCTTGGCGTTGGCCACCTGGTCGGTCGGCGACGAACCGGCGACCTGCTTGATGTAGGCGTCCTGGGCAGCCTGCTGCTTCTGCATCGCGGCCAGCTGCCGCTCACCCATGCTCCGGCCACGGGTCACCAGGTAGATGAACGCACCCAGCCACGGCAAGAAGATCAGCAGCAGCGACCAGCCGACCTTGGCCCAGCCGCTCAGGGTGTGGTCGCTGAACATGTCGAAGACGCAGCGGAACCAGATGAAGATGGCCGTGACCCAGACGAAGATCCAGAACGTCCACAGGACGATGTCCCAGAAGTTCCCAGAGAAATCCATTCGATTTGCCTTTCCAAGGAGTGGTCAACCGAAGATTTCCACGCCCGGAGGGCGGTGTCCTCACCTGCGCCGGGTGATTGGCCCGGCGGGAGGTCTGCGACTTCTCTGGGAGGTAGCGGGGCGTCAGTGGGCCATGTCGACGAAGCGTGAGTAGTGGCCCTGGAAGGCCACGACGATGTCCCGGGTGGGGCCGTTGCGGTGCTTGGCCACGATCAGGTCGGCCTCGCCGGGGCGGGTCGACTCCTTCTCGTAGACGTCGTCGCGATGGAGCAGGATCACCATGTCGGCGTCCTGCTCGAGGGAGCCGGACTCACGCAGGTCGCTCATCATCGGCCGCTTGTCGCCGCGCTGCTCGGGGCCACGGTTGAGCTGGGAGAGCGCGATGATCGGCACCTCGAGCTCCTTGGCCAGGAGCTTGATCTGGCGGGAGAACTCGCTGACCTCGACCTGACGGCTCTCGACCTTGCGGCCCGAGGTCATCAGCTGCATGTAGTCGATGACGATCAGGCGCAGGTCGTGGCGCTGCTTGAGCCGCCGTGCCTTGGCCCGGATCTCCATCATCGTCATGTTGGGCGAGTCGTCGATGAACAGTGGGGCGCTGGAGATCTCGCCCATCTTGCGGGCCAGCTTGGTCCAGTCCTCGTCGCGCATCGAGCCGTTGCGCAGGGCGTTGAGCGGCACCCGCGACTCGGCCGAGAGCAGGCGCATCGTGATCTCGGAGCGCCCCATCTCGAGGCTGAAGAAGCAGCTGGTGAGGTTGTTGTGGATGGAGGCGGCCCGGCACAGGTCGAGCGCGAGGGTCGACTTACCGACCGCGGGGCGGGCCGCGACGATGATCATCTGGCCCTTGTGGAGGCCGTTGGTGAGCTCGTCGAGCTCGGCGAAACCCGTGGGCACGCCGTAGAGGCCCTCCTCGCGGTTCTGGATCGCGTCGATCTCGTCGAGGACGCCGTTGAGGATGTCGGACAGGGGCGCGTAGTCCTCGGAGGTACGGCGGTCGGTGACCTGGTAGACCTCGGCCTGCGCCTGGTCGACCACGTCGTCGACCTGGCCCTGGCCGGCGTAGCCCATCTGGACGATCTTGGTGCCGGCGTCGACGAGCCGCCGCAAGATGGCCTTCTCACGCACGATCTCGGCGTAGTAGCCGGCGTTGGCGGCGATCGGGACGTTGGCCGACAGGGTGTGCAGGTAGGGGGCGCCGCCGATGCGGGCGAGCTCGCCCTTGCGCTGGAGGTCGTTGCTGACGGTGATCGGGTCGGCGGGCTCACCGCGGCCGTAGAGGTCGATGATCGCGTCGAAGATGACCTCGTGGACCGGGCGGTAGAAGTCGCCGCCCCGCAGCACCTCGCTGACGTCGGCGATGGAGTCCTTGGACAGCATCATCGCGCCCAGCACGCTCTGCTCCGCGGCGTTGTCCTGGGGCGGCGTCCGATCACCGGGGCGGGTCGGCCGCTCGCCGGGCTCGTAGGCCGCGGGGCCGTCGCCCCAGTCGTCACGCGGTGGCTCGGGCAGGCCCGGGACGCCCCAAGACCCCTGCTCGGTGATGCTCACGCCCGCGCCTCCCGTTGGTCCGACGGGCGCCCCGTGCACCCGACGTGTGACAGGAGTGACGCTAGGGGTCACCACCGACAACGGCCGCAGGCGCGCCACCGGCGGCCGCGTACCGTGGCGAGGGCTCCCCGCACCGGCCTCCGCCCCGTGCGGTCCCGACCTGCCTCGGCGCAATCTAGGTCCCCGGACGACGCCACGCCCAGCCGCTCCTCCACAGGCCCTGGGGATAACTCGGGCCAGCCCGTGGACGACACGCCCCGGCCTGTGGCCGAGGCCGTGGACAACGTGTGGACAGACCCCGTCGATCCCGGCCTACCACGCCTGTGACCTGCGCGGATGCGATTCCACAGATGTGCAGCGGAAAAAGTCAGCCGCCCCGGGGGTTCATCTCTTCGACATCTGGGATTTGGCTGTTGGTTTGTCGACAGTTGCTCGCCCCCTGGGCCGAAACGGGGGATATCCACCGCTCATGCACAGGGTGTACGCAGGGCCTTCCCCGGCGGGTCCGGGGAGCCGGCTCGAACTCACTGGCATACAGACCGTCCTTCCAGGGACCCTCGAAGTCCGGTCTGCATGTCGGTTGGTTGCCGACGTCGAGCGGCCGGGGACGCAGCGAGGCCCGCCCGGACGGATCCGGGCGGGCCTCGGGTTGCTGCTGAGTGCGCGGTCAGGCGGGGATGACGTTGAGCGCCACGGTGGCGGACACGTCGTCGTGGAGCCGGACCGACACCGAGTGGGAACCCAGGGTCTTGATCGGGTTGGCCAGCGCGATGGTGCGGCGGTCGACCTCTTCCCCGGCGACCTCGGCGAGGGCGCCGGCGATCTCGGAGGTGGTGACGGCACCGAACAGGCGCCCCTTGGCACCCGCCTTGACCTTCACGTCGACCGGGCCGGCCTCGAGCTTGGCCTTGAGCTGGTCGGCGTGCTCGGTGTCACGGACCGCCTTGGAGGCGCGCGAACGCTGCAGGGCCTCCACGGTCTTCTCGCCGCCACGGGTCCAACGGACCGCGGCACCGCGGGGAAGGAGGTAGTTACGGCCGTAGCCGTCCTTGACCTCCACGACGTCGCCGGGGCCACCGAGGCCGGTGACCTCCTGGGTCAGGATGATCTTCATGCTCAGGCCTCCCGTCAGCGACCGGTCGAGGTGTAGGGCAGGAGGGCGAGCTCGCGTGCGTTCTTCACCGCGATGGCCACGTCGCGCTGGTGCTGGACGCAGTTGCCGGTGACCCGACGCGCGCGGATCTTGCCGCGGTCGGAGATGAACTTGCGGAGCAGCGTGGTGTCCTTGTAGTCGACACCGGTCGCCTTCTCCTTGCAGAACTGGCAAACCTTCTTCTTCGGCTTGCGCATCACTGCCTTGGCCATTGTGGTGCTCTCTTTCGTCGAGCCCGGCTCGCGCCGGAATGGTGGGCTTGGACTGGTTATTCAGTGGTGAGGTGTCCGAGGTGGATCAGAACGGAGGCTCGTCCGAGCTGACGCCCGGGGTGGCCCACGGGTCGTTGGCCGGGGCGCCGCCGCCGGCCGGGGCGCCGCCGCCGGCTGGGGCGCCGCCCTGCGCAGGGGCCGGGGTGGCCCACGGGTCGTCGGCGGGCGCACTGCCGCCGCCCTGCTGCCCCCCGCCGTACGACGAGCCACCCTGCCGCTGGGTGCGCGTCACCTTGGCGGTGGCGTAGCGCAGCGACGGGCCGACCTCGTCGACCTGGATCTCGAAGACGGTGCGCTTCTCGCCCTCACGCGTCTCGTACTGACGGGAGCGGAGGTTGCCCTGGACCACGACGCGCATGCCCTTGGTGAGGGACTCCGCGACGTTCTCCGCGGCCTGCCGCCACACTGAGCAGGACAAGAACAGCGCGTCGCCGTCCTTCCACTCGTTGGTCTGGCGGTCGAAGGTCCGCGGCGTCGAGGCGATCCGGAAGTTTGCCACCGCGGCCCCCGACGGCGTGAAGCGGAGCTCGGGGTCGTCGACCAGGTTGCCGACCACGGTGATCTGGGTGTCGCCTGCCATGTGCTGAGTCTCCTCGTGAGGTGAGTACGCGTTGACGCTCATCGTGGCCGCTGGCACCGACAGGCGCCAGCGAGGATCCACAAGTCGTCGGCTGAGGTCAGTGGGCGTCGGGACGCAGGACCTTCGTGCGCAGCACGGAGTCGTTGAGACCCAGCTGGCGGTCGAGCTCCTTGACGGTGGCGGGCTCCGCGGTCAGGTTGATGACGGCGTAGATGCCCTCGGCCTGCTTCTTGATCTCGTAGGCCAGGCGACGCCTGCCCCACACGTCGACGGACTCGATGCTGCCGCCGTCCTTGCGGATGACGTTGAGGTACTTGTCGAGCGACGGCTCGACCGTACGCTCCTCGAGACTCGGGTCGAGGATGACCATCACTTCATAGGCACGCACAGCGGTCTCCACCTCCTCTGGACTAGAGCGGCCACGGACTCTCCGTGGCAGGAGGGCTTTGCGTTGTCCGGCGTACGACGCGGGTCGGTCGCCGAGGCTGCCCCACGCCCTAGGTGACGGACGGGAGACAACCGGGCAAGGCTAGCAGCGCTCTCCACAGGCGGCCCAATCACGACAGCGGGGTCGGTCCGGCCGGCCTAGCGTCCCGACAATGCCCCGACTCGTCGCCGGCCGCTTCCTCCTGCGTGAGGTGGTGGGCACCGGCTCCGCCGGTCCGGTACGACGTGCCTGGGACCTCCGCGCAGGCTGCCAGGTCGTCGTCAAGCAAGGCGGGTGGGGCGGGCCCGCGCTCGACCACCGGCACGTCCTGACCGGCGAACGCGTCGGCGACCTCCTCGTGCTCCCGCTGATCCGCGGGGGCAGCGCAGAGCAGCTGCTGGCGTCGCGCGGTGCCCTCCCCGGTGAGCTCGTCGCCCTGCTCCTCGACCAGCTGCTCGCAGCACTCGCTGCGCTGCACGAGGCCGGCTGGGTGCACCGCGACGTCAAGCCGGGCAACCTGCTGCTCGAGCCGACGGACACCGGACCGCCACACCTCTGGCTGACCGACCTCGGCTCGGCCCGCCCGATCGCGGCGTCCGGCCCACCCGACGGAACGCCGGGCTACGTCGCCCCCGAGGCCCGAGCGGGAGCACCGGCGCACCCGCGGGCCGACCTCCACGCCGCCGGCGTCACCGCCGCCGAGCTGCTCACCGGCCGGCCGCCGCGCCGGCCCGGCGACCTCCCGCGCGGCCGGCTACGGCCGCTGCTGCGATCGCTGGTCGATCCCGATCCCGGGCGCCGACCGGCCACGGCCGTCGAGGCCCGTGCCCTGCTGCACCGCCGAGGCGCTCAGAGGCCGTAGACGCGACGCGCGTTCTCCCGGACCACCAGGTCGGCGATCCGCAGGGCGTCCGCGCCGCTCGCGTCGCCCGCCTCGACCAGGTCACCGAGCACCGCCTCCAGAGCCCTCCGGAACAGCACCGCCCCGAGCAGGTAGAGCTCGGCGAGACCGTAGGCGTCGGTGGAGAACAGCAGCTTGCCGAACGGCGCGATCTCCAGCGTCTCGCGCAGCACCCCGGCCGCGAACGCCCCCGTGTTGTGGGTGGTCAGCCCGAGGTCGAGGAAGACGTGGTCGTAGACCTGGGCCAGATAGGCGGCTCGGCGGTGGTAGGGCCAGGTGTGCAGGAGCAGCACCGGTACGCCGAGCTCGCGGGTGGCCCGCAGGAAGGCGGTCAGCCGCAGCGGGTCGGCCGCGGCCAGGTCGAGGTCGGCGTCGCCGTAGCCCGTGTGCACCTGTAGCGGCAGGCCGACCTCGAGGGCGGTGTGCGCGAGCCAGGCGCTGACGACCGGGTGCGCCAGCCGCTGCGGGTCGCCCTCGGCAAGCGCCGCGGCGTAGGCGTCGTCCGACGGCTTGTCGGCCGGCAGGTCGAGCCCCACGCGGTAGGCCGCGATGCTCTTGGCGGCGATCGCGCCCCCGTGCCGGAGCCGCTCCTCGATCTCGCCGACCACGTCGGCCGAGCCACGCGCCAGCACCTCCTCGGCGAGCCGCTCGAGCCGCACCACCTCCCGGGCCCGGCCTCCGCACAGCGCGGCCAGGTCGCCCGGTCCGCACAGCTCCTCCGGCCCGAGCCCGGTGTCGACCAGGAGGGTGCCGATGCCGCACGCCTCCATCAGCCGGGCGCTGACCTCCGCACCACCGAGCTGCGTGCGGCGGGCGAGGTAGGCCTCGGCCGGCGCCAGTGGCTCGAGGTCGAGCAGCGGCGCGCAGTGACGCCGGAGGGCGAGGCCGAGCATCGAGTCGAGCAAGGTCGTGCCGAGCGGCGACGGGCTGCTCGCCTCGTTCAGCAGTGACTCGAACCGGGCCCGGTCGAGGTCGCCGGTCACGATCCCGTGGCAGTGGTGGTCGACGAGGTCGTCGAGCGGGAGGCCGAGGTGTCGGCGCGGAGCCGCGGGGGTGCTCGCGGGAGCGGTCATGGCCGGCCTCCGGGGTCCTGGATGGAGTCCCTGGGGAGTCTGGGCGGGGGTACTGTCCGTTGTCCAGACGCAGCCCGCACGGCGCTGCCGGAGCAGGGAGCCCGACCCCATGGACCTCGCCGACCGCGACCGCCGCCGGGATGCTGCCGAGTCGCTGATGCCCGACCTCGCCGAGCAGGGAGTGGTCGCGGTCGCGACCAGCTTCGTCGACAACGCCGGCATCTCGCGGGTCAAGAGCGTCCCCCTCGACCGGCTGCCCGACCTGGCGGCCTGGGGCGTCGGCTGCTCCACCTCCTTCGACTTCTTCCGCCTCGACGACTGGCTCGTCGCACCCTCCTCGGGCACCGGCCCCGTCGGTGACCTGCGACTGGTGCCCGATCTCGAGCGGCTCGTCGTCCTGTCCGCCCAGCCGGGCTGGGCCTGGGCGCCGGGCGAGCGGTTCGACCAGGAGGGCACGCCGTACCCCCTGGACACGCGGCAGCTGCTGCGCAGGCTCGTCGACGACCTGGGCAGCCGCGGCGTTTCCGTACGGTCGGCGATCGAGATCGAGTGGGTGGTCTCCGAGGAGGGCGGCGCGTTCACGCCCGCGGTCCAGGGCCCGGCGTACGGCCTGGCCCGGCTCACCGACGCCGGCGACTACTGCCGAGACCTGCTGGTCGCGCTCGCCGACCAGGGGGTGGCGGTCCAGCAGCTCCATCCGGAGTACGCCGCGGGGCAGCTCGAGCTGTCGGTGGCCGCAGAGTCGCCGGTGCCCGCCGCCGACACCTCCGTGCTGGTGCGGTCGACCATCCGTGCGGTGGGGATGCAGTACGGCCTGCGCACCTCCTTCTCGCCCAAGGTCGCGGCCGACGGGGTCGGCAACGGCGGTCACGTGCACCTGAGCCTGTGGAAGGACGGTCGCAACCTGTTCGCCGGCGGCCCTGGCCGGTTCGGGCTGACCGGCGAGGCCGAGGGATTCGCAGCCGGGGTGCTCGACCATCTGCCGGCCCTGCTCGTGCTCGGCGCGCCCTCCGTCGCGTCGTACCTCCGACTGGTGCCGCAGCATTGGGCCGGTGCCTACGCCTGCTGGGGCCTGGAGAACCGGGAGGCCGCGCTCCGCATGGTCGTCGGCTCGGCCGGGAGCGAGGACTGGGCGGCCAACCTCGAGGTCAAGTGCGTCGACCTCTCGGCCAACCCCTACCTGCTGCTCGCCGGGCTGCTGGCCTGCGGCGTCGCCGGGATGGACGGCCGCGCCACGCTGCCCGAGCCGGTCGACGTCGACCCGGCCTTCCTCAGCGCCGACGACCAGGCGCGGCGCGGGATCACGCCGTTGCCCGCCACGCTGGGCGTGGCCCTCGAGGCGTTCGCCGCCGACGACACGCTCGGCTCGGCGCTGGGGTCAGGCCTGGTCGAGGCGATCACTGCCGTGCGGGAGTCGGAGATCGACCTGTTCGCCGCGCACTCCCCGGAGGAGATCACGGCCGCGACGCGCTGGGCGCACTAGTAGTCGTCGTACGACGAGTCGCCCGGCCCGCAGCGGGGCACCGGCGGGTCAGTCGCGCGAGCTGCTGAGGGCGACGGCGACGATCCAGACGCCGGCGACCACGATCAGCAGCAGGCTCAGCGTCAGCACTCCCACGACCAGCATGTTCATGGTCACAGCCTGCCACGAAGGCGGCCCGGCACGGGTGTCGGCCCGGCTTCCTACGATGGCGGCATGGCCACCTCCCCGACGCTCGCCCTTGGCGCCCATGTCGAGCAGACCGACCCGATCGCCGAGGCGCGGGCGCGACAGGCGCCCCACGTGCAGTTCTTCCTCGGCGACCCTCAGGGCTACCGGGGGCCGGAGGTCCGCTACGCCGGGGGCGCCGAGGGCCTGCGCGCCGACGCCGAGGCGGCCGGCATCGGGCTCTACGTCCACGCCCCCTACATCGTCAACGTCGCCACCACCAACAACCGCATCCGCATCCCGTCCCGCAAGCTCCTCCAGCAGCACCTGGACGCCGCTGCCGAGATCGGGGCACGCGGCCTCATCGTCCACGGCGGCCACGTCAACAAGGACGACGACCCGGCGGTCGGATTCGACAACTGGCGCAAGGCGGTCGAGGCCACCGACCTCAAGATCCCGCTCCTGATCGAGAACACCGCCGGTGGCGACAACGCCATGGCCCGCTACCTCGACCGGATCAAGGGCGTCTTCGCAGCCGTCGCGGCCGCAGACGGCGCCGACATGGTGGGCTTCTGCCTCGACACCTGTCACGCGCACGCCGGCGGCGTCCCGCTGGAGTCCGTGGTCGACGAGGTCCGCTCCATCACCGGGCGCATCGACCTGGTGCACTGCAACGACAGCCGCGACGAGTTCGACTCCGGGGCCGACCGCCACGCCAACGTCGGAGCCGGGAAGATCGACCCCGACCTGCTCGCCCAGGTGGTCCGCGACGCCGGCGCGCCCGTCGTGTTCGAGACGCCGGGCGGTCCCGAGGAGCACCGCGCCGACTTCGAGGCGGTCCGCTCCCGGCTCTGACCCCGGGCCCCGCGGGCGCGGTCCGCTCACCGGTAGCCTCGTCGGCGTGAGTCTGACCGTCCGGCCGATCTCCGCCGAAGCCCATCGTGGCTTCGTCGCCGACCAGTCGTGGGCCAGCTTCCTCCAGACGCCGGCCTGGGCGACGGTGAAGGCCGAGTGGCGCGGGGAGTCGATCGGCTGGTTCGACGGCGACGCGCTCGTCGGCGCCGGGCTGGTGCTCTACCGCCGGATCCCGAAGCTCCCGCGCTACCTCGCCTACCTCCCCGAAGGACCGGTCCTCGACTGGGGTGCCGACGACCTCGAGGCCTGGCTGGCCCCGATGACCTCCCACCTGCGCGGTCAGGGAGCCTTCGGCGTGCGGATGGGTCCGCCGGTGGTCACGCGCCGGTGGACCGCCGACCAGGTGAAGGCGGGCATCGCCGACGAGAGCGTCCAGCGGCTCGGCGACGTGGCTCCCGCCGAGCGGTCAGCCTCCGGGGCGCGCGTCGTCCAGCAGCTCGAGGCGCTCGGCTGGCAGGCGCTGGCCGTCGACAGCGGCTTCGCGCCTGGCCAGCCGCAGTACACGTTCGTGATCCCGCTGACCCGCGCCGATGGCACCCGCCGTACCGACGACGACGTCCTCGCCGGCATGAACCAGCTCTGGCGGCGCAACATCCGCAAGGCCGACAAGGCCGGCGTCGTGGTCTCGCAGGGGACCGCCGAGGATCTCAAGGCCTTCCACGACCTCTACGTCCACACCGCCGGGCGCGACCACTTCACGCCCCGGCCGCTGGCCTACTTCCAGACCATGTACGACGCGCTGGGCGCGAAGGACCCGCGCCGGATCACCCTCTGGCTGGCCCACCACGAGGGCGACCTGGTCGCGGCCACGATCGGTGTCCGCGTCGGCACCCGTGCGTGGTACTCCTACGGCGCCTCCTCCACCGACAAGCGCGACGTCCGCGGCTCCAACGCAGTCCAGTGGGCGATGATCCGCGACGCGATCGCCCAGGGTGCCGAGGTCTACGACCTGCGCGGCATCACCGACACCCTCGACCCCGACGACCCCCACGTGGGGCTGATCCAGTTCAAGACCGGCACCGGCGGTGAGGCCGTCGAGACGGTCGGCGAGTGGGACCTCCCCCTCAATCGCCTGCTCTACAAGGGTTTCGAGCTCTACCTCAACCGCCGCTCCCTCCTCGAGCGGCGCCACGGGTGACCGGATGAGCCTCACTCTCACCGTCGGCGGCGAACGCTGGCGGCGTCACCTCCGCGAGTTCGCCGATCAGACGCCGGGCCTGGTGCCGGTGGCCAAGGGCAACGGCTACGGCTTCACCGTCGGCCGGCTCGCCCGCAAGACCGGTTGGCTCGGTTGCGACACGCTTGCCGTCGGCACCTACGACGAGCTCCCCGAGGTCGCGCAGCGCTTCGACGGGGACCTGCTGGTCCTCACCCCCTGGCGTCCACTCGGCGCGGGTCTCCCGGAGGGGCTGGCTCCGCGTCGGGCCGTGCACACCGTGACCCGGCTCGCCGACCTGGTCACCCTGCTCGAGCACGAGCCCGAGGCACGGGTGGTGCTCGAGCGGCTGACGAGCATGCGCAGGCACGGCATGACCGGCGAGGAGCTCCGCGCCGCCGCCCAGCTCCTCGCGCGGCGGCCGGCGACCGTCGAGGGCGTCGCCTTCCACCTGCCGCTGGCCTCCGGCTCCCACCTCGGCGAGGTCGTCCACCTCATCAACGACGTGGTCGCCTCCGAGCTGGACACCCGCACCCTCTGGGTGAGCCACCTGACGCCGGCCGAGCTGGCCTCGCTCCGCTCCACCCACGCCGACTTCGTGGTGCGGCCCCGGGTCGGTACGTCGCTGTGGCTCGGCGACCGCGGCAGCTGGCGGGTGACCGCGACCGTGCTCGACGTGCACGAGGTCGAGCGCGGCGACGTCTTCGGCTACCGCGGCCGCTCGGCACCCAAGAGCGGCTACATCGTCGTCGTGTCGGGCGGCACGTCCCACGGCATCGGGATGGAGTCACCCCCCGGTGACCTGTCGATGCGCACCCGGGCCGCGACGTTGGCCCGCGGCGGCCTCGACGCGGTCGGCTTCGTCCGCTCGCCGTACTCGATCGACGGGAAGCACCGCCTCTTCGCCGAGCCGCCGCACATGCAGTCGTCCATGCTGTTCCTGCCGCACGGCCCGCGGGTGCCGGCGGTCGGCGAGGAGCTCGACGTACGGGTCCGGATGACGACCACCACGTTCGACCGCGTCCTGGTCAGCTGAGGCCCGCCCCGGTCACACCGGACGCGGCCGTCGCCGCGGCAGACCTGTCCACGGCAGGGTGATCAACGCCCAACCCACCAGGACGATCACCATCTCGGCCACCAGGTAGCCCGGCCACGGTCCCAGGAAGTCGAGCACGGTGCCACTGCTCGGCTTGCGGTTGACGTATCCGTAGTTGGACCCCAGGACGGCGTTGAGACCGAGCACGGCGAAGAGCCAGACGAAGGTCCACACGACGGTACGCCGGTAGCCTCGCCAGTCCGGCCCGTTGCGCAGGGTCAAGGTGAGGTAGACCGCGCCCCACACGATCGCGACGTGCTTGAGCCAGAAGACGAAGAACCTCGGCTCGGGGAACGGCTGCTCCAGCGTGGGCTGCAGGACCGCTTGGAGAGTCAGCGTCAGCCCCCAGTAGTAGGTCAGGGCTGTCGGCGTCGGCCGCCGCGACAGCAGTGCCCACGCCACGACGACCCACACGAAGCCGCAGATCTGAAGGGGGAGCGAGCTCCCGACGTGGAACGGCACCATCCCCAGCACCATCGAGATCACCCCGAGCACGAGGTTGGCGACGGCGAAGGCCACGGCGACGGGCTGCTCCCACCCGGTCCCGCGCAGGCTTCGGCCCCACGTCAGCAGCACCACCGTGCCGACGGCGAAGACGGCCAGGACGACCAGGTGCGAGGGCGAGTACGCGTGGAACACCGCGCACCTCCCTCCGTCCGGCTCAGCGGGCAGACATCACGTCGCGTCTCGAGAGTGACAGACCCGGCCGGGGTCGGCGACGGCCGGGCCGCCACTCCCGCATGCGCACCACGTCGTACTCCGGCCGGAGGATGTCGCGGACCACGATCGTGGTCAGGTAGAGCTGCCCGGCGATGCGCACGATCATCGCGACCCAGTAGAAGCCGGCGTCGCCGCCGCCAGCGGGGTTGAGGTACTCCCCGAGGTACCACCACACCGAGACGAAGTAGAAGAGCTCGGCGCCCTGCCAGATCAGCTGGTCGCGCCACCGCGGCCGGGCCAGCACCGCGAGCGGCAGCAGCCAGAGGCTGTACTGCGGCGAGTAGACCTTGTTGACCAGCAGGAAGCCGACCACGAGCAGGAAGCCGAGCTGGGCCAGCCGCGGCTGCTCGGGCGCGAGCGTGCCGAGCACTGCGACGCCGGCGCACCAGATCAGGAAGAAGGCCCACGAGACCACGTTGATGGTGTGCACGCTCGCGGTGTGGCTGGTCATCTGGCCGAGGAGCAGCCAGACCGAGCCGAGATCGGCGCCTCTCTCGGCGTTGAAGGTCCAGAAGACCTTCCACTCGTGCGGGCCACTGAGATAGGCGGGGGCGTTGACCAGGGCCCAGGTGCCCGCCGTCGCCAGGGTGGCCTCGACCAGGTCACGCCAGCGCCGGTCGCGTCCCCAGATCACCGCGAGCGCGCCGAGGAGGAACAGGGGATAGAGCTTCGTCGCCGTCCCGAGCCCGATCAGCACGCCGGTGAGCAGTGGTCTGCCCCGGGCATGCGCCCACAGGGCGCCGGCCACGCAGACCACGGCGAGGAGGTCCCAGTTGATCATCCCCTCGAACAGCAGCACCGGTGACGCCGCGAACAGCACGGCGTCCCACGGTCTCCGCCGGTTGACGCCGCTGAGGAACCACGCCGCGATCAGCGCGCACAGCGCGAACCCGATGGCGTCGACGGCGGTGAACAAGAGCTCCTCGTGCCGCACCTGGTCGAGCTCGTAGAGCTGGTCCTGGTTGAGCGCTCCTCGCGCGGCCAGGTCTGGTGAGCCGGACAGCCAGTGGGTCAGGTACGACGAGGCCCAGGCGTAGTAGGCGATCCCGACGGGGTACTCCATGACGGGGTAGCGGTCGCGGACGTCGATCGCGTCGGAGTAGGGCCACTCCAGCTCGGCGAACCCGCGGCCGACGTAGAGGTAGGGCAGGTCGGAGTAACAGAGGTCGGAGTAACGCACCTCGTCGCTGCTCCAGCTGGTCTGGTAGCAGGGCGTCTTGGAGAGGAAGCCGAGTGCGCAGCACAGGGCCGTCAGCGCGAGCACGACCCGGAGCGGCGTCCACCACGGGTGCCGTCCGGCATGCGTCCCGATCGGACCACCGACCCCCAGGCTGTACTCCGCCGCGAGCGGGTCGTCGGCGGTCAGCGGCACCGGCCGCGTTGGCTCGCGGTCCGGCCTGCTGGGGTCTGCCCCGTCGACGCCCCGGTCGTCGGGAGGCTGGTCGCTCACCAGTAGGGCTCGAGGCTGGCCATGATCGACGGCCGTACGGCCGCCGGCGCGGTGGACGTGGTCGGGGAGCTGCTGACGGGCGGGCTCGACGAGTGGCAGTGGCCGGGCGGGAAGCACGACGACCCGGTGGAGGCGGGCGGGCTGGACGTCGGCGGGGTCGAGGTCGGCGGCGTGGACGTCGGTGCGGTCGAGGTGGGCGCCGACGAGGCCGGGCGCGACGTGTGATGGGTCGCCGGCGGCAGGGTCGGGGCCGGCGCGTGGTCCTTCTGCTTGGGCGGGACGTTGGCGGGTGGCGGGAACTGCTCGACCGGGAGGCCGAGCATGTCCGCCTTCATCACCGCGGTCCAGGTGGCCGTCGGGTAGCCCGCGCCGAAGTAGCCGGAGGCCCCGTTGTACGGCGGGAGCCAGTCGTTGAGGGCACCGTTGCCGTTGCCGCGCACATACATCACCGCGGTGGCCAGCTGCGGGGTGAAGCCCACGAACCACGACGACGACACGTCGCCGGCGTCGTTGGTCGCCGTACCGGTCTTGCCGGCCGCGGGGCGGCCGAGCGCCTGCGCGTTCGCGCCCGTGCCGTGGAGCACGACCTGCTGCATGGCGTAGCTGACGTCGCGGTCGATGTCGGGGTCGACCGCCTGGGTCGTGTGCGGCTTGTACTTGTACTTGACGGTGCCGTCGCTGAGGGTCACCTTGCTGATCACGTGCACGTCGGCGCGCTGGCCGCCGTTGGCGATCGTCGCGTAGGTGTTGGCCATGTTGATGGCGCTGACCCGCGACTTGCCCAGGGTGATGAGGGCGTCGGCCTGCAGGTCGGTCGTGGTGTCGGGGATGCCTGGGTAGTGCGGGTCGGCCTCGGCCGGCGGGATCCCCATCTTGTTGGCCATCGTCAGGATCTTGTCGGGCCCGTTCTTCATGCTGGTCGACAGGTCGACGAACGCGGTGTTGATCGACTGCTCGAGGGCGTAGACCGAGCTCACCGCCGCGCCGTAGTCGGTGCCCTCACCGGGACCCTCGTTGTGGACCTGGAGGCCGTCCGGGAAGACGTACGGCGAGTTGCCGTCCCAGGTGCTCTTCAGCGAGTAGCCGTCGGTGATGCCGGCGGCCAGCGAGACTGGCTTGAAGGTCGAGCCGACCATGCCGCCGGCCTCGGCCCAGTTGATCTGCGAGCGCAGGTAGTTCTGCCCGCCGTAGAAGCCCACCAGCGCACCGGTGCCGGGCTGCACGGACGCGACCGCGACGTGGAGGTGCTTGTCGCTGATCTTGGGGCGGACGGCCAGCACGCCGGCCTTCGCCGCGGCCATCGCCTTCGGCGTGAAGGTGGTGGTGACCCGCAGGCCACCGCCGTCGATCTGGTCGTCGGTGAAGCCGAGCCGGTGCAGCTCCTGGCGCACCAGCGAGAGCATGTGCCCCTTCTGCCCGCCGTAGGCCTGGGACTCCTTGAAGACCGGGAACGCCGGCAGCCGCTGGGCGGCCGCCGCCGCCTGTGCGTCGGTGATGCTCCCCATCGAGGCCATCCCGGCCAGCACGTAGCGGTAGCGCGTGAGCAGCGCCTCCCGGTTGCTCTTGCCGTTGGCGGGGTCGAACTGCGACGGGTTGTTCAGCACCGACGCGATCACCGCGCTCTGCCGCAGGCTGAGGTCCTGGGCGTCGACGCCGAAGTAGGCCTGGGCGGCGGCCTGCACGCCGTAGGCGCCGCGGCCGAAGTAGATGGTGTTGAGGTAGCCCTGGAGGATCTCCTGCTTGCTCAGCTGCTTCTGCAGCTTCAGCGACAAGATCGCCTCGTGGACCTTGCGGCTCAGCGAGCGCTCCTGGGTCAGGTAGAGGATCTTGACGTACTGCTGGGTGATCGTCGACGCGCCTTGGGTGGCGCCGCCGCTGGCGTCCTTGAACGCCGCCCGGATGATCCCCTTGGGATCGATCCCGTGGTTGGTCCAGAACGTCCGGTCCTCGGCGGCCACCACCGCGTTGCGCAGGTTGTCGGTCATCTCGCTGTAGGGGATGATCTGACGGTTCTGCGTGGCGTAGGTGCCGACCTGGGTCTTGCCGTCGGCGTAGTAGACGAAGGACGTCTGGGTCTGGAAGTCCTTGTTGGGGTTGGGGATCGCCGTCGTCTGGTAGAGGTAGACGAAGCCGCCGATCAGCACCAGGACGCCGACCAGTCCGACGATCAGGGTCCATTTCAAGACCTTGCGCAGGCGGGTCCGGCGCGTGGCGGGGCGCGTCTGTCCGCGAGCTTTCGTCGGCTTGCGCTTCACAGCCGGCCCGGGGGCCCTGCGCTTGGCACTCACAGGTGTCTCCAGAGTTGCGTCGGGGAGGGAATGTGGTTGCACAGAGGACGGCCAGCCACCCCGGCCCCTCCGGTCGCGGCCCGAGCCGTCGGGGACGAGGGTACGTGCCCGGGCCAGGACGGGTCGAAACCACGCTTCCCCGTCCGGCCCCGACGGCGGAGTTGGCGGTTGATATATCGAGTTGATATGTTCGCCCGATAGAACGCCGTGACACATCGCGGCGTCGGATCAGACGGGAGCCTCTCATGGCGCGCAAGGCGGCCTCGCTCGAGCTGGCCGTCCTCGGCCTGCTCCACGAGTCCCCGTTGCACGGCTACGAGCTCCGCAAGCGGCTCAACCTGCTGCTCGGCTGGGGCCGGCTGCTCTCCTACGGCTCGCTCTACCCCGCGCTGAAGCGACTGCTGCGCGCCGGGTGGATCACCGAGGTGACCGCTCCGGCCGCGGTCTCGCGGCGGCAGCGCATCGTCTACCAGATCACGCCGGCCGGCCGGCAGTACTTCGGCGAGGAGATCACCGACGACGGTCCCGCGGCCTGGGAGGACGACTCGTTCAACACCCGGTTCGCCTTCTTCTCCCGCACCGACGCCGACGTGCGTCTGCGGGTCCTGGAGGGGCGCCGGTCCCGGCTCCAGGAGCGGCTCGACCGCGCCCGGCACGCCGGGGGTGGCGACGACCGCTACCTCTCCGAGCTCCGCCGCCACTCGATCGAGTCGGTGGAGCGCGAGGTCAAGTGGCTGGGCGACCTGATCAACGCCGAGCGCCTGGCCGACCAGCCGGTGCCCCCGGCCCGCGAGACCACCAGCGACACCAGCGACACCAGCGACACCAGCGATAACCCATCCAGCGTGGCCCCCGTGGCCGACGCAACCACCTGAAACACCCGCTAGGAAGGAACAGACCCTCATGGGTTCGGTACGAGTAGCAATCGTGGGCGTCGGCAACTGCGCGACGTCCCTGATCCAGGGCGTCGAGTACTACAAGGACGCCGACCCGGCGGGCACCGTGCCCGGCCTGATGCACGTCAAGTTCGGTGAGTACCACGTCTCCGACGTGGAGTTCGTCGCCGCCTTCGACGTCGACGCCAAGAAGGTCGGTTTCGACCTGGCCGAGGCCACCCAGGCCTCGGAGAACAACACGATCCGCATCTGCGACGTGCCGCCCACCGGCGTCATCGTCCAGCGGGGACACACGCTCGACGGTCTGGGCAAGTACTACCGCGAGACCATCGACGAGTCCGACGCCGAGCCGGTCGACATCGTCCAGGTCCTCAAGGACACCCGGGCCGACGTCCTCGTCTCCTACCTCCCGGTGGGCTCCGAGGCGGCCGGCAAGTTCTACGCGCAGTGCGCGATCGACGCCCAGGTCGCCTTCGTCAACGCGTTGCCCGTCTTCATCGCTTCCGACCCCGTGTGGGCCAAGAAGTTCGAGGACGCCGGCGTCCCGATCGTCGGCGACGACATCAAGAGCCAGCTCGGTGCCACCATCACCCACCGGGTGATCGCCAAGCTGTTCGAGGACCGCGGCATCGTGCTCGACCGCACCTACCAGCTCAACGTCGGCGGCAACATGGACTTCAAGAACATGCTCGAGCGCGAGCGCCTGGAGTCCAAGAAGATCTCCAAGACCCAGTCGGTCACCTCCAACCTCACCGGCCCGCTGGCCGGCAAGGTCCACGACCGCAACGTCCACATCGGACCGTCCGACTACGTCGCGTGGCTCGACGACCGCAAGTGGGCCTACGTCCGCCTCGAGGGTCGCGCGTTCGGCGACGTACCGCTGAACATGGAGTACAAGCTCGAGGTCTGGGACTCCCCCAACTCCGCCGGCATCATCATCGACGCGCTCCGCGCGGCGAAGATCGCCAAGGACCGCGGGATCGGTGGCCCGATCATCTCGGCGTCGTCCTACCTGATGAAGAGCCCGCCGGTGCAGCTGCCCGACGACGAGGGTCGCGCACGCGTCGAGGCCTTCATCAAGGGCGAAGAGTGAGCGTGAGGGACGAACGCACACTCGTCTCGCCCGCAGGTTGAGCAAGCCCCTCGGCTGAGGAACGAAGCCGCGACGGGCGCGTCGAAACCACGTGAGGGGTGACGTCGCGCCCCTGCTCGACCCCTCAGGTCTGACCTGCCCCGGACCCCGGTCCCGCTTCGGCGGACCGGGGTCCGGGTGCGGCGGGGGGCAGGATGAAAGCCTCGGCGGCCCGCGCGGGGCAGTGACACGGGTTCTTCGCGAGCCCTAGATTGCCGCGCATGAGTGACACCAACGAGCCTCCGCGCCCCGACGGGCCTGCGGACGAGCCCGCACCTCCGCCTCCGTTTTCCGAGGCACCCCCGCCCCCACCCCCGCCACCGCCGTCGACACCCCCGCCCCCCGCCGCTGAGAGCCCCTACGGCGCGGGTCCCGCCGATGCAGGTGGCTACGGCGCTCCGCCGCCCGCCGACGGTGGCGGCTACGGCGCCCCGCCGCCGGCCGAGAACCCCTACGGCGGCCAGCCGGGTCAGCCCGGCGGCTACCAGGCAACCGATGCGATCGGCTACGGCTGGCGCAAGTTCACCCAGAGCCCCGGCACCATGCTGATCCCGACCCTGGTCGCGTGGGTGGGCATCATCGTGGTGGGCGTCCTGGTCTACGTCATCCTCCTGGGTGCGGTGAGCACCTCGAGCACCTTCCCGCGCCTGCTGGTCTCCGGGCTCGCCGAAGGCATCTTCTTCGTCTTCGCCCAGCTCCTTGCCGCCGGCCTGTACCGCGGTGCGCTGCGGGTGACCGACGGTCAGGACTTCAAGGTCGGCGACATGTTCGAGGGCTACGACAAGGCCCAGGTCGTGATCGCCGCGGTGCTGATCGCGATCGGCACCGCGATCGGCACCGTGCTGTGCTACATCCCGGGGCTGATCGTCGGGTTCCTGACCTTCTTCACGATCATGTTCGTCGTCGACCAGCACCTGTCGGCCTGGGACGCGATCAAGGCCAGCTACAAGCTGGTCACCGAGAACCTCGGCAGCACACTGGTCTTCTACATCCTCGCCGGCCTGATCCTGCTGGTCAGTGCGTGCATCTGCGGCGTCGGCCTGCTCGTGGGCATCCCGGTCGTCCTGCTCGGACTGGGCTACACCTACCGGCGCCTGCTCGGCCAGCCGGTCGTGCCCTGACCCACCTGCGGTCTCCGGTCCGCACCTGCCCGACCAGGGCCCGGCTCCACGTCGTACGGCGTGGGACCGGGCCCTGGTCCTGCGCTCGTCGGCGTCAGCTGCGGACGGCGAGGGTGAGCGGCAGCACGGCCGTGGCGCCTGCGTCGCGGAGGGCGCGCGCGGCCAGGGTGAGCGTCCAGCCGGTGACGACCTGGTCGTCGACCAGCAGCACCCGGCCCGGGGGAACCTCGCCCTCGAACCGGTAACGGCGCGCCACCGCGGCCACGCGGTGGGCGGAGTTGGCCGCACCACGGTCCGGCTCGACGGTGGGGTCGACGATCGCCCACCTGCCGACGACCGGGACCCGCAGGTAGCGCGAGAGCCCGTCGGCGAGGTCACGGGTGAGAGTGGGCCGCCGTGCCGAGTCGACCACCACGATGGCCTCGACGTGGGGTCGCCAGTCGGCCAGCACCTCGATCACGGCGTGCACGAGCCCGTCGGGGACGATGACGTCTCGGGCCGGCTCGGCGAACAGCGCACGCAGCTCCTGCCCGTGGCCGAGGTCGGTGAGCCGGGCGACGGCGCGCCCCGGCTCCGCGGTCTCGCCGATGCGGCCCTTGAGGTCGAGGCCGAGGTTGGCCAGCGCCGTGGGCCACATCGCCCGCGGCTCCACCACGACGCCGGGGCGCGCCAGCCGCTCACGCGCGTCGGCGACCGAGGAGTCGGACACCGCCGTGGTCAGGCTGATGCCACCGCAGGTGTCGCAGCGACCGCAGCGGGTCTGGGCGGTCACGTCGGGGTCGTCGAGCTGGTCGCGCAGGAACCACATGCGGCACCGGTCGGTGTCGAGGTAGGCGAGCATGGCGTCCTGCTCGCGCCGCCGCGCCTCGGCGACCCGCTGGTAGCGCTCGGCGTCGTAGACCCACTCCTCGCCGGTCGCCTGCCACCCGCCGCGGACCCGGCGTACGGCGCCGTCGACGTCGAGCACCTTCAGCATCTGCTCGAGCCGGGTGCGGCCGAGGTCGACCCAGGTCTCCAGCGCGGCGGTGCTGGCCGTGCCCTCCTCGCCGAGCACCCGCAGCGTGTGGCGCACCTGGTCCTCGCGCGGGAACGCGAGAGAGGCGAAGTAGGCCCAGATGTCGCGGTCCTCCTGCTGCGGCAGGAGGACCACCGAGGCCTCGTCGGTGCCGCGCCCGGCGCGGCCGACCTGCTGGTAGTAGGCGACCGGCGACTGCGGTGCCCCGAGGTTGACCACGAAGCCGAGCGTGGCGTCGAAGCCCATGCCCAGCGCGCTGGTCGCGACCAGCGCCTTGACCCGGCCGGTGGCCAGCCGGTGCTCGAGGTCCAGGCGCTCGGTCGCCTCCGTCTGCCCGGAGTACGCCGCGACGTCGAGGCCGTGGGCCCGCAGGTGCTCGGCGACCTGCTGGGTCGCGGCGACGGTCAGGCAGTAGACGATGCCGGACCCGGGCTGCTCGGCGAGGTGGTCGACCAGCCAGGCCAGCCGCTGCTCGGGCGTGGGCAGTCGCACCACCGCGAGCCGGAGCGACTCGCGGTCGAGCGAGCCGCGGAGGACCATCGTGTCGTGGCCGAGCTGCTCGGCGACGTCGGCGCTGACCCGCGCGTTGGCGGTGGCGGTCGTGGCGAGCACCGGGATGCCGGCCGGCAGCTCGGCCAGGAGGGTGCGGATGCGGCGGTAGTCGGGTCGGAAGTCGTGGCCCCAGTCGGAGATGCAGTGGGCCTCGTCGACCACGAGCAGGCCGCAGGTGGCGGCCAGCCGGGGCAGCACCTCGTCGCGGAAGCCGGGGTTGTTGAGGCGCTCGGGGCTGACCAGCAGCACATCGACCTCGCCGGCGGCCACCGACGCGTGGATCTGCTCCCAGTCGTCGGCGTTGGTGGAGTTGATGGTGTGGGCCCGGATGCCGGCGCGCTCGGCGGCCGCGATCTGGTTGCGCATCAGGGCCAGCAGGGGCGAGACGATCACGGTCGGGCCCGCGCCCGCGTCACGCAGCAGCAACGTCGCCACGAAGTAGACCGCGGACTTCCCCCACCCGGTGCGCTGCACCACCAGCGACCGCCGGCGCTGCACGACCAGGGCCTCGATGGCCGACCACTGGTCGTCGCGCAGCCGGGCGTCGTCGCGGCCGACGAGCGCCCGGAGGTAGCGCTCCGCCTCGGCGCGGACGTCGGTCTCGGTGGTGGTCACCCCCACTGTCTAGCAGCGCCCCCCGACCACGCGGTCAGGTCCTCCACCGCGGTGGTTGCGCGAAGGCGCCCACGAGCCCCCTCGACCCACGACCGACCCACGACCGACCCACGACGCCGGTGGTTGAGGACGGCCGTCGAGGCCCGTCTCGAAACCCGCGGACCTACTGCTCGGCCCACCAGGCCAGCAGGGCGGCCTTCGCCTCGTCGTACGACGCGGGGCCCTCGTCGAGGCGCAGCTCGAGCAGGAAGCGGTAGGCGGCCCCGACCTGCGGTCCGGGCCGGATGCCGAGGATCTCCATGATCTGCGTGCCGTCGAGGTCGGGCCGGATCGAGGCCAGCTCCTCCTCCTCCGACAGCTGGGCGATGCGCGCCTCGAGCTCGTCGTAGCTGCGTCGCAGCCGCTCGGCCTTGCGCTGGTTGCGGGTCGTGCAGTCGGCACGGGTCAGCACGTGCAGCCGCTCGAGCTGGTCGCCTGCGTCGCGGACGTAACGACGCACGGCCGAGTCGGTCCACTGACCGTCGCCGTACCCGTGGAAGCGCAGGTGGAGCTCGACCAGCCGGGAGACGGCGTCGATGTCGTCGCCGGAGAACTTCAGCGCCTGCATCCGCTTGCGGGTCAGCTTGGCCCCCACCACGTCGTGGTGGTGGAAGGTGACGGTGCCGTCCGCCAAGAAACGGCGGGTCCGTGGCTTGCCGACGTCGTGCTGAGGGCGGCGAAGCGCGAGACGAAGTCGGGTCCGCCGAGCCGGTCCTCGAGGTCGATGGACTGCTCGAGCACGGTCAAGGTGTGCTCGTAGACGTCCTTGTGCCGGTGGTGCTCGTCGCGCTCGAGCGCCAGCGCCGGCAGCTCGGGCAGCACCCGCGTGGCCAGGCCGGTCTCGACCAGCAGGGTCAGGCCCGCCCGGGGCTGGGGTGCCAGCACGAGCTTGACCAGCTCGTCGCGGACCCGCTCGGCCGAGATGATCTCGATGCGGTCGGCCATCGCCGACATCGCCTCGACCACGGCCGGGTCGACGGTGAAGCCCAGCTGGGCGGCGAACCGGGCCGCGCGCATCATCCGCAACGGGTCGTCGGAAAAGGAGTCCTCAGGGGTGCCGGGAGTCCGCAGCAGCCCGTGCGCGAGGTCGACCACACCGCCGTAGGGATCGACGAGCTCGCGGGTCGGCACCCGCACCGCCATCGCGTTCACCGTGAAGTCGCGGCGGCCCAGGTCGCCGGCCAGGTCGTCGCCGAACGCGACGGCCGGCTTGCGGGAGGTCGGGTCGTAGTGCTCGGAGCGGTACGTCGTGATCTCGACCACGAAGTCGCCCTTGCGGCTGCCGATGGTGCCGAAGGCACGACCGATGTCCCAGGTGGCGTCGGCCCAGCCGGTCAGCAGCCGCTCGATCTCGTCGGGACGGGCCGAGGTGGTCAGGTCGAGGTCGTTGTGCCGGCGCCCCAGCATGGCGTCGCGCACCGGTCCGCCGACCAGGGCGAGCTCGTGCCCGGCGGCGGCGAAGCGCTTCCCGAGGGGGTCGAGGACGGGGGCGATGCGATCGAGCTCGGCGGCCACGTCCCGCTGTGCGTCGGCCAGCCGGATCGGGCCCGGCAGCTGCCGGTCAGGGGCGTCGGACACAACGGGTCAGCCTAGCGGGGTGCGGCCGACGCTCCCGAGTCCGCGTCACCGCGCGCACTAGAGTCTGGGCGTGCTCCGCCCGCCGTCGATTCCGCATGCCCTCAGGGTGGCGGTCCGGCTGGCTCTCCTGGTCACGGCGACGCTCTTCCTCGCCCTCGGAGCCTCGCCGTACGCCGTGCCGGGCGCGGGAGCACCCACCGCCACGGCAGCGACCAGGCCCGGCGACCCCACCCAGCCGCTGGTGGTCCGGATGGGGTCGATCACGCCCGGCTACATCCCCGACCACGGGCCGATCGTGATCAGAGGCACGATCACCAACGCCAGCAACGAGACGTGGACGGCGATCAACGTCGACGGCTTCATCGGCTCCACGCCGATCACCACCACCGACGGACTCGCCGCCGCGGTCCAGACGCCGGTGACCGCCGACGTCGGCCACCGGATCATCGCGCCCGGGACCTTCGACCACATCGACTCGCTGCTACCGGACCAGACGGTGCCCTTCACGGTCCGGCTGCCGAGGTCGCAGCTGGGGGTGACCGTGCCGGGCGTCTACTGGTTCGGGGTCCACGCCCTCGGCACCAACCGCGAGGGCTACACCGGCAACGCCGCCGGCCGCGACCGGACCTTCCTCCCCCTCATCCCGTCCTCGCTCCAGGCGACCGGCGCCATCGAGGACGTCGCCCTCGTCGCCCCGGTGCGCAGTGGCGTGACCCGGGCGACCGACGGCACCATCGAGGACACCGACGCCTGGCTGAGGAGCCTGCGCACCGGCACCCTCCACCGGGCCGTCGCCCTCGGCGCAGCCGCCCAGTCCCACCCGCTGAGCTGGGTGCTCGACCCCGCGGTGATCGACGCCGTACGCCAGCTCGCGCAGGGCAACCCGCCCCGCACCCTGCACGCCCCCGGCTCCGACGGGGGACCGTCCTCCGGTCCGAGCCAGAGCCCGTCGTCCTCCGCCTCCGCGACGACCACGGCGGACAGCACGGCCACGAGCATCTCGCCGGCGACCGTGCGCGCCGCGCAGCAGTGGCTGGCCCACATCCGGCACGTCCTCACGACCGGCACCGGCCAGACGTTCGGTCTCCCCTACGGCGACCTCGCCGTCGCTTCGGCCCTGCGCCACGGCTCGGAGCTGCTCTCGGAGGGGATCCGACGCACCGCCCGCTCCCTGCGCTCGTGGAACCTCCCGCTGACGCCGGCGGTCGCCCCGCCCACCGGCCGGATGAGGGGCATCGAGATCGGGCGCCTCCCCCGAGCGACCGAGGTGCTGCTCGACGACACCGGGTACGACGGTCCGGCCACGGCAGCGGTCCGGGTCCACGGGCGCTCGGTGGTCCTCGCGGCCACCGCCGCCGCGGACGGAGGTCCGGGACCGGTCGACCCCACCAGCAGCCTGGCGCTCCGGCAGCGGATCCTCGCCGAGGCCGCGGTGCGGATCCTCGACCAGCAGGAGCCGCTGGTGGTGAACCTCCCCGACGAGCTGCGCCACCCCCGGCCGAGCTTCTTCACCGGCCTCGACGTTCCGTGGGTGCGCCTCACCAGCGTCGACGACGCCACGGCCGGAGGAGGAGCGTCCGTCCCGCCCACTCGCCTGCGCCCACCGGCGCCCGGCACCCCCCATCTGGGCCATCTGGTCTACGACACCGCCCGGCGCACCCTTCGCGACGGACGGATCCTCCAGTCCGTGCTGGCCGGCAACAACCTCCTCCGCTCCCAGCTGTTCACGGAGGTCGCCGGCAACGCGTCGTACACCGCCGCCGAGGACCACTTCGGCGCCCTCGCCCGCATGGACTCGACCTCCCGCTGGGTCGGCGACAACCTGCAGGGGATCGACATCGCCGCCCCGGAGTCGGTCACCCTGGCCGGGACGTCCGGCCGGTTCGCGGCCATCGTCAGCAACACCCTCGACGTACCGGTCACCGTCGCGGTGCGCGCCGTGGCCGATCCGGCGCTGGAGATCACCGGCGGCGAGACGTTCCAGCTCCCCCCGCACGGCCAGACCACCGTGCTGCTCAAGGCGTCCACTCAGGTGGCGGGCGTCCACGACGTCACCCTCGAGCTGACCAACAAGGCCGGCCAGCCGCTGGGGTCCCAGGACCAGTTCCCGCTGCGGGCCGAGCAGGTGAGCCGGCTGATCTGGGTGATCATCGGCGCCGGCCTGGTCATGCTGGTCGCCGCGATCGTGGCCCGGCTGACCCGCCGCCTGGTACGTCGGGACCCCGAATGAACCACCCCACGAAACCGAGCAGGGCCGCGCTGCGCGCGGGGGACGCCCGCTTCCGCGGGGGCCCCGGATGAACCACCCCACGAAACCGAGCAGGGCCACGCTGCCCGCGGGGGACGCACGCTTCCGCGGGGGCCCCGGATGAGCGACGCCGGCGAGAGCCGGAGCATCCTGGCCTCCTCGGCGGTGATGGCCTCCGGCACCGTCGTCTCTCGGCTGAGCGGCTACGCCCGCAACGTCCTGCTCGCCGCGGCGATCGGCAACGCCCTGCACGCCGACCTGTTCAACATCGGCAACACGATCCCCAACATGCTCTACATCCTGTTGGCGGGTGGCGTCTTCAACGCCGTGCTGGTCCCCCAGCTCGTGCGGGCCCAGAAGAACGACGCCGACGGCGGGGCGGCGTACACCAACCGGATCGTGACCCTGGCGCTGCTCTTCCTCGGCGCCGTCACGGTCGTGCTCGTGATCGCGGCACCGCTGGTGATGCGGCTCTACCTGAACAGCTCCTACAACGACCCCGGGCTGGCCGCGCAGCGCGACTCGGCCATCGCGTTCGCCCGCCTGTGCCTGCCGCAGGTCTTCTTCTACGGCATGTTCGTGCTGCTCGGGCAGGTCCTCAACGCCCGGGGGCGGTTCGGCCCGATGATGTGGGCGCCGATCGCCAACAACGTCATCTCGATCCTGGTGCTGGTGCTCTACCTGTTCTGGTTCGGCCCGCTGCCCTACGCCGAGGGTTGTGCCGCCTTCACCCGCCAGCAGGAGCTGGTCCTGGGTCTCGGGTCGACGCTGGGGATCGTCGCCCAGACGCTGATCCTGCTGCCCTACCTGCGCTCTGCCGGCTTCCGGTTCCGCGCGCGCTACGACTTCCGCCACTCCGGTCTCGGGCACACACTCCGGCTGGGCATGTGGACCGTGCTCTTCGTCGTGGTCAACCAGGCCGCCTTCCTGGTCGTCGTCCGGCTCGCCTCGGGCGGCACCGCCGACGCGGCGTGCCTCCACGGACACCTCCAGCACTCCGCCGAGCCGTCGACCGCCACCGGCTACACGGTCTACGCCGCAGCCGCGCTCTTCGTGATGGTGCCGCACGCGATCATCACGGTCTCGCTGGCGACCGCGATCCTGCCGCGGCTCTCGGCGAAGGCCGCCAACCGCGACCTCGCCGGCCTGGCCGGCACCCTGGCCGGCACCCTGCGGACGGCGCTGGCGATGGTGGTCCCGTTCGCGCTGGCCCTGCCCCTGCTGGCCTTCGACAGCGCCAAGGTGCTCTTCGGGTACGGCGCGACCAGCGAGACCTTCGACAACTACGTCATGTCGATGATCCTGTTCGGTCCCGGCGTCGTCCTCTTCACCGTCCACTACCTGATGCTGCGGGGGTTCTACGCCCTCGAGCTCAACCGCACGGTCTTCTTCATCCAGTGCAGCATCGCCGCGACCAACATCGTGGTCGCGATCGCCCTCGTCCAGCGCGCCACCGCCGCGGGCACGTCGCCGGCGCTGGTGGTCGCCTACGGCGCGTCGTACCTGGTCGGCTCGGCGGTCTCCTACGGCATGCTCGCGCGCCGCCTCGGTGGGCTCGAGACGCCGACGTCGCTGCGCTTCCTGGTGCGCCTGCTGATCGCCGCGGGCATCTCCACCACGGTGGCGTGGCTGCTCGGCCATGCCCTGCCGGGCACCGGCGACGACATCTCCCACCTGACCGCCGCGTTCCGGCTGGTCACCCTCGCCGGCATCGACGTCGTGGTCTTCGTGGGCCTGGCCCGGCTGATGCGCATCCGCGAGGTCACCACCGTCCTCGATCTGGTCCTACGGCGCTTACCGGGCCGGCGCTCCTACCATGGGTGAGCGCAGCGAAGGGACGTGGTTGCCCGAGCACACCCGGCCCGGTGACGTGCTCGCCGGGCGCTACCGACTGAACGACCTCCTGACCGAGCAGGCAGGCGGTCGCTTCTGGCGCGCCTTCGACTCGGTGCTCCACCGCGACGTCGCCGTGCACATCATCGCCACCACCGACGAGCGCGCGCCCCTGCTCCGCGAGGCGGCCCGCACGTCGGCGACGGTGCTCGACCGCCGGATGCTGCGGGTCCTCGACATCGACGAGGCCGCCGAGGGCTGCTTCGTGGTCAACGAGTGGGGCTCGGGCACCAGCCTCGACATCCTGGTGGCCGACACCGGTCCCCTCTCCGCGGCGGTGGCGGCCTGGATCGTCGCCGAGGTCGGCGACACCCTGGCGCAGGCACATGCCTCCGGCGTGGCCCACGGGCGGCTGGTGCCGGAGAACGTCCTCATCGACCACGACGGCGCGGTGCGGCTGATCGGCTTCGCGGTGGACGCCGCGCTACACGGGCTTCCCGCCGGTACGACGTCCCACGACGTGGTCGACCTGGTCGGGCTGCTCTACGCCGCGCTGACGGGCCGGTGGGCCGGACCCAGCCGGTCGGTGGTGCCGGCCGCGCCCTCGCAGCACGGCCACGTGCTCCGGCCGCGCCAGGTGCGAGCCGGCATCCCGCGCACCCTCGACGCCCTGTGCGACCACGTCCTCAACCAGGACGGCGACGCGGATATGACCGCGGCCATGGTCAGCGACATGCTCCGCGGCTTCCTCGGCGCCTCCTCCCGCCCGGCCGAGACCTGGCTGATGCGGCTGGAGCACCCACCGGCCGGCCAGTCGACGGTGGTGCTCACGCCGCTGCCCGACCCACCCGCACCCGAGAACACCGCCGAGGTCCCCGTCGTCGACGGGGCGGACGCCGACCCGCTGGACGACACCGGGCTGGACGACACCGGGCTGGACGACACCGGGCTGGACGACACCGGGCTGGACGACACCGGGGTCGACGAAGCCGTCGTCGATGAGGACCCCCAGGTCGACCAAGGGTCGGACGAGGACGCTCCGGTCGACCAGGGCTTGCCCACCCAGGCCGGGCTCCCGATCTTCCACGACGACGACGAGGTCTCCTGGATCGCCCAGCGCACCGAGCCCGCGCCCCCTCCGCCCGCGCTCGAGCCGCCTCCGGTGCGACCACTGTTCGCGCCCGACCCCACCGACGGCGCCCCCGTCCGTCGGCCGCGGACGCTCCCTCCGCAGGCGGACGGTGGCGCCGGCTTCTGGCCCTGGGAGGGATCCGGTCCCGCCACCGGCACCGGCAGCGGAGTCCTTCCGGCCTACGTCGAGGACGACGAGGACGACGACGACCGGCAGCCGGGCGTCAGCTGGCTCCGGCTGGCTGCCCTGGTCGCGGTGTGCCTGCTGGTGCTGATCGCCTCCGTGATCGCCTTCAACCTCGGGCGCGGCCGCTCGCCGCTGGGCGCCGTACCGGACACTCCGGCCACCAGCCCGGCCCGCACTCCGAGCAGCACGCCGACCTCGGCCGGGCCGATCAGCGGCGTCGCCGCCACCGACTTCGACCCCCAGGGCAGCCCCCCGGAGGAGAACCCCCAGGAGGCCGCGCTCGCGGTCGACGGTGACCCGCGGACCGCGTGGACGACGTCGCGCTACAACGAGAACCTCGGGCCCGGCGGCCTCAAGACCGGCGTCGGCCTGGTGCTCGACCTCGGCAAGCCCCACCAGGTGACGCGGGTGGAGCTGACCACCGTCGGCGCGCCGACGACCGTCCGGATCTACGTCCTGGGCGCCGAGCCGACCGCGGTCGTCACCCGGTCACCGGCCGGCCAGGCCACCCTCTCCGGCACCACCGGCAGCGTGCGGCTCTCGGCACCGGTGACCGGCCGCTACGTCGTTGTGTGGCTGACGTCACTGCCCTCCGTGAAGGGTGGCTTCCGCGGCGAGATCGCCGAGGCAGTGGTCGACGGTGACTGAGCCGACCGGCTCCGGTCCCGACGCCCGCAGCGACGCCGGCCTGCTCGCCGCCCATGTCGCTGGTGACCGCGATGCCTTCGGGATCCTCTTCGCTCGCCATCGCGACCGGCTGTGGGCGGTCGCCCTGCGCACCATGGGCAACCCCCACGACGCCGCCGACGGCCTCCAGGACGGCCTGGTCGCGGCCTACCGGCGGGCCGAGACCTTCCGCGGTGACGCGGCCGTGACCACCTGGCTGCACCGGGTCGTGGTCAACGCCTGCCTGGACCGGATCCGGGCCGCGAAGGTGCGCCGGACCCAGCCGCTCCCCGACGACCTGGACGACCACGGCGACCGCGGCTCGATCAAGGCGAGCACCGAGGGGAGCACCGAGGGGAGCACCGGCACCGCCGCCCAGGTCGACCCGGAGGAGGCCGCCGTCGCCGACGAGCGCCGACGGGCGGTGCTGGCCGCCCTCCGGACCCTCCCGGCCGAGCAGCGCGCTGCGCTGGTCCTGGTGGACATGGAGGGGTACACCGTCGCCGAGGTGGCCGCCATCCTCGACTGCGCCCAGGGGACCGTGAAGTCGCGGTGCTCCCGCGGCCGCGACCGGCTCGCCGTCCTGCTCCGCGACCAGCTCGGTGACCAGCTGGGTGACCAGCTGGGTGACCCACCTCACGGGGAACCGCGGGCCGGGCCGGCACGTCCCATCTCCGCCACCCCAGGTCCACCACGCCAGGCCCCGGAAGGAGGTGCACCGTGACCGACGAGACCGAGCAGTCCAGCCCCGAGAACGACGCCGTGCGGCGCCTCCTGGCCGAAGCGCGCCACGAGGAGCCGATGCCGGCCGACGTGGCGGCCCGGATGGACCGCGTGCTGGCCGACCTGGCCACAGCGGCCCCCGCAGTGCAGCCCGCCACCGAACCGGCCTCCGAACCCGCCACCGAACCCGCCACCGAACCCGCCACGGTCGAGTCGCCGACGGCGGGTGGCATCGTGACCCGTCTTCCCGTCCAGCGCCGGCGTCGCGCGGCGGGCCTGCTCGCCGCCGCCGCCGCGATCGTGGTCGGCGGCGTCGTCCTCGCCCAGAACCTGCCCGGCCCGGGCACCGGGAGCCAGACCGCGTCCGGGTCGGCCGCGTCCGAGGGCGACCGGCTCGCCGCGGGCGGCACGGGGCAGAGCGGGAAGGCTCCGTCCCATGGGCCGACCGCCGGCGACAGCACGAGCCTCGGCGGGCCGGGGTCGGTCAAGGCCGTGGTCCGCGACGGTCGTGTCGTCGTACGCCGTCAGTCGTTCTCCGCCGATGCCCTCGCCGGGCGAGCGCTGCTCAGCGGCCAGGACACGCGTCGGATCGTCCAGCCCGCAGCGTCCTGCGTCGTCGCGGCCGGCGACGAGCGGGTGCTCGCGGCGCTCTACGACCTCGCTCCGGCAGCGCTGGTCTACCACGTGCCCGACGGCTCCACCCAGGTGGTCGACCTCGTCCTGTGCGGCTCCAGCCGGCCGATCCGGTCGGTCACGCTGCCCACTCCCTGAGCCCTCGCGACGGCTGAGGGGCGTCCCACCGGGGCCGGGCGCCGTCGGGCGGGAACAGCACTCGCCTACGATCTGTTGCAACGTATGGTCGACTGCCCCGCCGGTGGCGCGACCAGAGCTCCCGACCGGCAGCAGGAGTCGTCCCATGTCGCAGTCCCCGTCCGCCGAGCAGGTCCGCAACGTCATCGTCGTCGGGTCCGGCCCCGCGGGCTACACCGCCGCCGTCTACGCCGCCCGCGCCTCCCTCCACCCCCTGGTCTTCGAGGGCTCGGTGACCGCCGGTGGCGCCCTGATGAACACCACCGAGGTGGAGAACTTCCCCGGCTTCCGCGACGGCATCATGGGTCCGGCCCTGATGGACGAGATGCGGGCCCAGGCCGAGCGCTTCGGGGCCGAGCTGGTGCCCGACGACATCGTGTCGATGGACCTCACCGGCGAGGTCAAGACCGTGAGCACGGCGACTGAGACCTACTCCGCGCGAGCCGTGATCCTCGCCACCGGTTCCGCCTACCGCAAGCTCGGGCTGCCGGGCGAGGCCGAGCTCTCCGGCCGCGGGGTGTCGTGGTGTGCGACCTGTGACGGCTTCTTCTTCCGTGACCAGCACATCGCCGTCGTCGGCGGTGGCGACTCCGCGGTCGAGGAGGCGACGTTCCTGACCCGGTTCGGCAGCAAGGTGACGATGATCCACCGTCGCGGCGAGCTGCGGGCCTCCAAGATCATGCAGGAGCGGGCGTTCACCGACCCCAAGCTGGAGATCGTCTGGGACTCCGAGGTCGCCGCCATCCACGGCGACGACCGGCTGCAGTCGATCACCCTGCGCAACACCCGCGACGGCAGCGAGAGCGAGCTCGCGGTGACCGGGCTGTTCATCGCGATCGGTCACGACCCCCGGTCCGAGCTGCTGAAGGGGCAGGTCGAGCTCGACGACGACGGCTACGTCCTGGTCTCACATCCCTCCACCGCGACCAACCTGCCCGGTGTCTTCGCCTGTGGCGACCTGGTCGACCACCACTACCGCCAGGCGATCACCGCCGCCGGCACCGGATGTGCGGCCGCCCTCGACGCCGAGCGCTACGTCGCCGAGCTCGACCACGCCGCGGTCAGCGAGGCTGACGCCCGCGCTGCTGTCATCGGCTCCGCGGCCAGCGACACCGTCAAGAACGCCGGCCTCTGAGCGCGGCGCTGACAGGGGAACAACCGTCGGCGGCATGATGTTCACTCAGGTGACCATCCGCCCGCCGCGGGTGTGGACGCCGATCAACCGGAAGGAACCTCCCGTGTCAAACCTGGCAGCTGTCACCGACGCCGACTTCGAGGCGACCGTGCTCAAGTCCGACAAGCCCGTTCTTGTCGACTTCTGGGCCGAGTGGTGCGGCCCGTGTCGCCAGGTCGACCCGATCCTCAACGAGATCGCGGCCGAGCACGGCGACAAGCTCACGTTCGTGAAGATGAACGTCGACGAGAACCCCGTCGTGCCTTCGTCCTACCGCGTCAACGGCATCCCGACCATCAACGTCTACCAGGGTGGCGAGGTCGTGAAGTCGATCGTCGGCGCCCGTCCGAAGGCCGCGCTCCTCAAGGAGCTCCGGGACTTCATCGCCTGAGCGAGGATGACCTGGCCCGACTTCGTCGGGCCAGGTCACCGCAGCGAACGGCGCAGCGAGCTTGCTCGCCAGCCGACGACCGTCCCGACGAAGCCGATCGCCGTGGCGAACCGCGCAGCGAGCTCGCTCGCAAGCCGGCCCGACGATCACCCCGGTGACCGCCGTGCGAGCCCTCAGCGCGGCCGCAGCCGCGTCCGACTCGTGGTCCGCGGGTGGTCGGCGCGGGTCTTCGGCGCTGGCCTGACCGCGCCGAGGAGCCGCTCGAGCGCCGCCTCGACCTCCTCACGCCACGACAGCGCGCTGCGCAGGTCCATCCGCATCCGGGGAGTGACGGCGTGGGCGCGTTGGGTCTTGAAACCCACGCCGGCCAGGAACTCCACCGGTACGACGCACCGGCCGGCCCCGGTCAGCCCGGGCCCGCGGGTGTCCCCGAAGGCCTCCACGGCGGCGACCCCGCCGCGCTCGATCAGGTCGCGGGCCATCCCCTGCACCAGCATCCGGCCGAGCCCGCCCCCGCGCGCCCCGGGCTCGACGTACACCGCGGAGAGCAGGACCGCGTCGGTGGAGACCGGGGACGTCGGGAAGGCGCCGGCGCCCGGGTAGTAGGCCGGCGGCGCGTAGAGCGCGTAGCCGACAGGGCGGTCGTCGACCAGGACGACCCGTCCGCAGGAGCCCCAGTCGCGCAGGACGGCCGAGACCCATGCCTCCTTCTCCGCCGCCGGGTCGTCGACCCGTTCGCGTCGTACGGGGTCGAGCTCCCAGAAGACACAGGAGCGGCACGGCCCCTCGAGAGCGGCGAGGTGGTCGAGCGTCATGCGGACGACCTTGCGTGACATCTCCAGACCTCCTGACGCCCCTGCTCCGGACACCATCGTAGGCCCGCTCGCCCTGCTGAGAGGATGACGTGGTGCGTCCGATCCGGCAGAGCCAGAAGCTCCAGCACGTCCGCTACGACGTGCGCGGCCCGATCCTGGTCGAGGCGCAGCGGCTGGAGGCCGAGGGGCACCGGATCCTGAAGCTCAACATCGGCAACCCCGCGCCGTTCGGGTTCGAGGCCCCCGAGGCGATTGTCGCCGACATGGTCCACCACCTGCCCGAGGCCCAGGGCTACAGCGACAGCCAAGGCATCTACCCAGCCCGCACCGCGGTCGCGCACTACTACCAGGAGCGCGGCCTGCGCGACGTCTCCGTCGACGACGTCTTCATCGGCAACGGCGTCTCCGAGCTGATCTCGATGGTGCTCCAGGCCTTCGTCGACGACGGCAACGAGATCCTGGTGCCGGCGCCGGACTACCCGCTGTGGACCGGCGCCGTCACCCTGTCCGGCGGCACCCCGGTGCACTACCGCTGCGACGAGACCAACGGCTGGGAGCCCGACCTGGCCGACATCGAGTCCAAGATCACCGACCGCACCCACGCCCTCGTCATCATCAACCCCAACAACCCCACGGGTGCGGTCTACAGCGAGGCCACGGTGCGAGCGCTGGTCGAGATCGCCCGGCGTCACGACCTCGTAGTGATGGCCGACGAGATCTACGAGAAGATCCTCTACGACGACGCGGTGCACCACCACGCGGCGACGTACGCCGGGGAGGACGTGCTCTGCCTGACCTTCAGCGGGTTGTCCAAGGCCTACCGCGTCTGCGGCTACCGCGCCGGCTGGGTGATGATCTCCGGCCCCCGCCACCTCGCCACCGACTTCCTCGAGGGCCTCACCCTGGTCGCGAACATGCGGATGTGCGCCAACGTGCCCGCCCAGCACGCGATCCAGACCGCCCTGGGCGGCTACCAGTCGATCGAGGAGCTGATCGTGCCCGGCGGCCGGTTCCACGACCAGAGCATGCTGGCCGACCGGTTGCTCAACGAGATCCCCGGCGTGACGTCGGTGCGTCCGCGTGGGGCGCTCTACTGCTTCCCGCGGCTCGATCCCGAGGTCTACGCGATCGACGACGACGAGGCGTTCGTGATCGACCTGCTGCGCGCCAAGCGGATCCTGGTCACCCATGGCACGGGGTTCAACTGGTTCGAGCCCGACCACTTCCGCCTGGTCACGCTGCCTGACGTCGCCGTCCTCGAGGAGGCGATCGGGCGGATCGCCGAGTTCCTCGCCACCCGGCGCCAGCAGGAGACGTCATGACCGAGCTCGTCTACTCCTCCATCATCCGGGCCTGCAAGGTGGCCTTCCGGGCGCTGGGCCAGGACATCGACGTCTCCGGCCTGGAGCACCTCCCGCGCACCGGGCCCGCGCTGCTCGCGGTCAACCACGTGAGCTACGTCGACTTCATCTACGGCGGGGTCGCGCCCGAGCGGATCGGGCGGCGGGTGCGCTTCATGGCCAAGCGCGAGCTCTTCGACCACCGGGTGAGCGGTCCGATCATGCGGGCCTGCCGGCACATCGAGGTGGACCGGGCCGAGGGCGAGCGGTCGCTGGCGGTCGCCGAGCAGTTCCTCCGCGACGGTGAGCTGGTCGGGATCTTCCCCGAGGCCACGATCTCGCGGGCGATGGAGATCAAGGAACTCAAGACCGGCGCGGTCCGGATCGCCGCGCGCACCGGCGCACCGTTGATCCCGCTCGTGCTCTGGGGCACCCAGCGGCTGATGACCAAGGATCACCCGCGCGACTTCTCCCGCGGCACCGCAATCTCGATCCGAGTCGGTGCTCCGCTCGCCGTCACCGGCACCGATCCGGTCGGCGAGACCGCCGTCCTCAAGGCCGCCCTCCAGGGGCTGCTCGACGATGCGATCACGTCCTACCCCCAGCCGGCCGAGGGGGCCTGGTGGGTGCCCGCGTCGCACGGCGGGACCGCGCCGACCCTGGCCGAGGCGGCCGGCCTCGACGCCGCCGAACGTCGCCGCCGGGCCGAGCGCAAGGCCGGCCCGTCCCCTTCCGCAGACTCGGCGCGCGCCGACTGAGCGGTCGCTCACTCGGGCCGTCAGGGCACCCCCGTCCCGCCGAGTCGTCGCCTGCCGACCCGGCGAAGAGGCATTTCCGCAGGTCAACGGCCCGTGTCGACGAGTCCGTCTATCGTTTGAGCGACTTGTTGCTTTGTCGACATATGGCTGTCGGGCCGTCGCTGCACTGATGCGGACCGCGTCAGATGGGGCGGTCGCTGCGGTTGCGCGGATCCATGATGTCGACGATCCGACGCAGGTCGTCGAGCGAGGCGAACTCCACGGTGATCTTGCCCTTGCGCTGGCCGAGGTCGACCTTGACGCGCGTCTCGAGCCGGTCCGAGAGTCGTTCGGCGAGGTCGCTGAGTCCGGGCGCGACCGGCTTGCGGCGCCGCAGCTGAGGCTCCTTGGCCTCCTGCTGCCCGACCGCGACGATCTCCTCGAGGCCTCGCACGCTGATGCCCTCGGCCACGACCCGGGCGGCCAGCCGGTCCTGCAGGTCGGGATCCTCCACGGCGAGCAGCGACCGCGCGTGCCCGGCCGAGAGCACCCCGGCCGCGACCCGACGCTGGACGGCCGGCGAGAGCTTCAGCAGCCGGATGGTGTTGCTGATCTGTGGCCGCGAACGTCCGATCCGCTCGGCGAGCTCCTCGTGGGTGCAGGAGAAGTCCTCGAGCAGCTGGCTGTAGGCCGCCGCCTCCTCCAGCGGGTTGAGCTGGGCGCGGTGGAGGTTCTCCAGGAGGGCGTCGCGCAGCATGTCGGCGTCCTCGGTCTGGCGCACGATCGCCGGGATCGTGGTCAGCCCGGCCTCCTGGGCGGCCCGCCATCGACGCTCGCCCATCACCAGCTCGTAGGACTCCGGACCCGTCTGGCGCACCACCACCGGCTGGAGCAGCCCGATCTCCTTGATCGAGTGCACGAGCTCGCTCATCGCCTCTTCCTCGAAGACCTGGCGCGGCTGCACGTGGTTGGGCGCCACCTCGGTGATCGGGAGGTCGGCGAAGTAGGCACCGGCCGGCACCGGCATGGGGGCAGCGGCCGCCGGGTCGACGACGGGTGCGTCCGGCTCGGAGGGCGGGTCCTCACCGGTCGGCGGGCCGGTCGGGATCAGCGAGCCGAGCCCACGACCGAGACCACGGCGGGGACGGTCCTGGCTCACCGCAGCTCCCACACCGGCGCGGCGAGCGGTCTGGTGGGTCGAGTCATCGGGGGGCACCCTTCCTGGCGATCTCACGGGCGGCCTCGAGATAGGACAGTGCGCCGGGTGACGCGGGGTCGTAGGTCATCACGGTCTGACCGTACGACGGTGCCTCGGAGACCCGCACCGAGCGGGGGATGGTGGTCCGCAGGACCTGGTCGCCGAAGTGGTCGCGCACCTCCTGGGCCACGCCCGAGGCCAGGCGGGTGCGCGCGTCGTACATCGTGACCAGGATCGTCGAGACGACCAGGCCGGGGTTGAGGTGGGCCTTGACCATCTCGACGGTCTCGAGCAGCTGCCCGAGCCCCTCCAGCGCGTAGTACTCCGCCTGGATCGGGATCAGCATCTCGCGCCCCGCGACCAGCGCGTTGAGGGTGAGCAGACCCAGCGAGGGCGGGCAGTCGACGAAGAGGAAGTCGTAGCGGTCCTCGCCGGCGTCGGCCGCGTCGCCGACCAGCGGATGGGCGCTGATCGCCTTGCGGAGCCGGTTCTCACGAGCCACCAGGCTGACCAGCTCGATCTCCGCGCCGGCCAGGTCGATGGTGGCCGGCACGACGAACAGGCCGGGTACGTCGGGGCACGGGCTGACCAGGTCGGCCAGCGGCTCCCCGTCGACCAGCGCGTCGTAGGTCGAGGCGGCTCCGCGGTGATGCTCCACCCCGAGCGCGGTGGAGGCGTTGCCCTGCGGGTCGAGGTCGACGACCAGCACCCGCTGCCCGAGCTGGGCCAGGGCGGCCGCCAGGTTCACGGTCGTGGTGGTCTTGCCGACCCCTCCCTTCTGGTTGGCCACCACCAGGACCCGGGTGGCCTTCGGCCGCGGCATCGGAGGTCGCTGGGAGGCCTCGAGCCGGGCCCGCACCGTGTCCTCGGCGACCCGGGCCAGAGGGGTGCTCTCATCCAGCACCGAGTCGCCGTACGCCGCGAAGTCGGCGGCGGTGCGCACCGCCGGGGTGGTCACGACCGGCTCGGGCAGCGGTGTTTCACGTGAAACATCGGTAGCCCGATCGGCGACAGGGCTAGTCACCGGGGGTTGTGGATAACCAGGGGAAACTTGTGGAGACTCACGCTCAGGGGGCCACCCCAGACCGGTGGAAAACTCATCGGGTCCCACTGGAACGGACTCGGTCGTCGGTGCCGTCTCCGGCCAGCCGAGCCCCGTTCGGGGATCGGACGACACGGCAGTGGTGGCGTCGTGGCTCACCTGGGCCCCTTTCGTCCTCGTCGCGGGCCGGTCCGGGTCGAGCGCTCCGGACCCGAGCCCACGGGCCAACCTATCGCCGTGCCGACCCGGGGAACCACCCGGACCACGGTGGTGGACGTCGCACCGGTCACCTCCGGGTGCAGCACCTCCGCGGTCGCCTGGGCACGAGCCAGCTCGGCCGCGGCCGCCGCGATCTCCTCCTCCGCCGAGGACCCCTTCATCGCCAGCACCGCACCTCCCGGCCGGACCAGCGGCAGCGCCCAGCGCAGCAGCTTGGGCAGCGGCGCCAAAGCCCGGGCAGTGACCACGTCGAAGCGCTCCGGGCGGGCCCAGTCCTCGGCCCGCCCGCGCACCACCTCGACCGTCTCCAGACCCAGCCGCTCCACCGCCTCCTCCAGGAAGGCGGTACGCCGTGCCATCGGCTCGATCAGGGTCACCGGCACGTCCGCTCGCGCGATGGCGATCACCAGCCCGGGCAGGCCGGCCCCGGAGCCGAGATCCGCCAGGGACGCGTGCGGTGGCACCAGCGGCGCGACCAGCGCGGAGTTGACCAGGTGCCGGTCCCAGAGCCGGCCCACCTCGCGCGGGCCGATCAGGCCCCGGAGAACGCCTTCGGAGGCCAACAGCGCGGCGTACTGCTCGATCAGGGCGTGGCGATCCTCGGGAAAGAGGGCGGCGAGCACCGCCGGATCGGGAGGCGGCGGTGTTTCACGTGAAACATCGGCCATCAGGCCGGGAGCACCACCACGTAGCGACGCGGCTCCACACCCTCCGACTCCGAGGACAGCCCGGCGGCTGCGACGGCGTCGTGCACGACCTTGCGCTCGAACGGCGACATCGGACGGAGCGCAACCCGCTCCCCCGTCTCCTTGACTTGCGCGGCGGTGGCCGCGGCCAGCTCCTCCAGGTCGCGCCGGATCTGGGCCCGATGGCCCGAGATGTCGAGCATCAGCCGGCTCCGCTCCCCGGTCTCGCGGTAGACCGCCAGGCGGGTCAGCTCCTGCAGCGCCTCGAGCACCTCGCCGCGGGCCCCGACCAGCTGCGCCAGGTCGGCCCCCACGATCGAGACCACGGCCCGCTCCCCCTCGACGTCCATGTCGAGGTCGCCGTCGAGATCGGCGATGTCGAGCAGCTCCTCGAGGTAGTCCGCTGCGATATCGCCCTCCTGCTCCAGGCGATCCGCCAGCGGCACCACACTGCCGTTGGCGTCCTCGTCGGCGTCCTCGTCGGCGTCCTCGTCGGCGTCCTCGTCGGCGTCCTCGTCGGCGCTCCTCGTCGGCGCCCTCGTCGGCGCCCTCGTCGGCGGACTCCTCGGACTCGTCGAGCACCTCGATCTCCTCCGGGGCGTCCGCAAGGTCCAGCAGCTCGTCGGAGCCAGTGGGCTCGGTCAGCTCGTCAGTGGGCTCGGTCATCGGCTCGGAGGTCTCGCTCATGCGCTCTTTCCTTCGTCATCTGTGTCGTCGTTCTCGGCGCGGTCGGAAGGCGCAGGATCGTTCGGCTTGCCGGGGCGTTGCTGTCCGCCGGGCTTCGGGCCGTTCTTCCGCTTCTTCCGCTTCTCCCGTGACTGCTTCTTGGGCTGCTGCCGCTGGCGCGGCGGCTCCGCGGGGCGTTTGTCGCCGTGCGCCTCCTCCACGGCCAGCTCCTGGGAGAGCTGAGTGGTGCGGCCCTTGGCCCGGTCGCGGGCGACCTTCGCGTCGAAGGCGGGCGTCCCGGGGGCCGGGTTGCGACGGATCACATAGAACTGCTGGCCCATGGTCCACACGTTGGTGGTGGTCCAGTAGAACAACACGCCGATCGGGAAGGCGATACCACCGACCGCGAAGACGACGGGCAGCACATAGAGCAACAGCTTCTGCTGCTGGGCGTACTGGCCGCTCATCGCGTCGGCCGGCATGTTCTTGCTCATCAGCTGGCGCTGGGTGGTGAACGTGGTGACGGTCATGGCCACGACCAGGATCGCGGCCAGAATCTGGACCTGGACCAGGCCGTCGTTCTTCAGGAACGTCGCGGAGATCGGGATCGTCCCGAACAGCTTGGCGTGGCCGAGGCTGTAGGCCTGGGCCGGGGTCATGAAGCCGTTGGCGGTGCCGTGCTTGTAGGCCTGGTCGAGCAGGCGGAACAGGGCGATGAAGACCGGGGTCTGCACCAGCAGCGGGAGGCACGCGGAGAACGGGTTGGTGCCAGTCTCCTTGTAGAGCGCCATCGTCTCCTGGGCGAGGCGCTCCCGGTCGTGGCCGTACTTCTTCTGCAGCTCCTTGACCTTGGGCTGGATCAGCTGCATGTTCCGGCTGGACTTGATCTGCTTGACGAACAGCGGGATCAGCGCAGCGCGCACCACCAGGGTCAGACCGATGATCGACAGCACCCAGGCGCCACCGCTGTCGGGGTTCATGAAGAGGCTGAAGAACCAGTGCCACGCCAGGAGGATCGCCGAGACGGCGTAGTACAGCGGTGCCAGGATCAGGTGACCGAGTTGGCCGAGGGCATGCACGGGTCAGGCTCCTTGGGTGGGAGTGGTGCTCGCGCCGGAGGTTCGGCGAGGAACTGGGTCGTAGCCGCCCGGCGCCCAGGGGTGGCACCGGAGCAGGCGCCGCAGCGCCATCCAGCTGCCGCGCACCGCGCCGTACTCGGTGACGGCGTCGAGGGCGTAGGCCGAGCAGGTCGGATGGTAGCGGCACACCTGGCCGTACAGCGGGCTGATGGCGAACCGGTAGGCGCGCAGCAGGCCGATCAGGACGTACTTCACGCTCGGCTCACCGCCCCCTCGGCCCGGCGCGCCAGGCTCCGTTCCAGACAACGGTCGAGGTCGAGCGCGAGTTCCGCCGAGGTGGCGCCGGCGGCGGGCGCAAGGGCGCGCACGACCAGCGAGCTTCCGGGGGGCAGGCGATCGAGGCGGTCCCGACACAGGTGACGTAGGCGCCGCTGGACCCGGTGCCGGACGACGGCGTTGCCGACGGCCCGGCCGACGACGAAGCCCACGAGGGCGGGACCGGGGTGGTCGTCGGTGAGCAGGTGCACCACGAGCGTGCGCTGACCACTGCGACGCCCCGACCGCGCAACTCGCCGCAGGTCAGCCCCACGCGTGAGGCGGTGCGCCGCTGGCAGCACGGGTCGGAGCCGCGAACCGGAGCTCAGACGGCCAGGCTCTTGCGGCCCTTGCGCCGGCGAGAGGACAAGATCGCGCGCCCGGCACGGGTGCGCATGCGCAGCCGGAACCCGTGCACCTTGTGGCGTCGGCGGTTGTTCGGCTGGTACGTACGCTTGCTCACGGGGTCTCTCCGGTTCTCGAACATGGTGTTCGCTTGGACGTCACGCCGGCAGGTCGGCCCGGTCGTCCGATGGCTCGGACGGTACTGGACGAGACTGCATTCGCGGGTGTTGCGGAGGTCTCGGCCCGCACCGCCCACCCACGCACACCTCGAAGCTGCCTGCGAGGAGGGCGTGGACATGCGGCACCCGTCGACACCGGGTGACCGAGAAACGGTACGCGCGGCGCTCCGGCCAGGTCAAATCGAGATCCGGCGGTCCGGCCCCCGAGCGCCCCTGTGGAAAGCCGAGCCTGGACCGTGGCGCCGAGGAGGCCGGTCTCAGTGGCCGGTCACCCGGGCGCTGCCTGTGGATAGCGTCTTGCCGCCCGGCTCCGGCGAGGGTTATGTTCGAGACTCGTCGAGTTTCCCCGCGTTCGGTTCGGACCCCCCGCCGACGGCAGCCACCAGACTCATCCGGCTCGCCAGAAACGGCCCCTGACCTGCGGTGATCCGGCCAAAGCCGGTCCGCAGTGAGCGTCTCGGCAGGTTGCTTCCATGAGGAGGCAGCCACGTTCACAAGGTGTGGACAAACCTGTGGAACCGGGCCTCGCGTCTGACGGCGTACGACGACTGGCGTCCCCAGGTCCGGGAGATCGAGGAGAGCGGGTCCTACCTGTGGAGAACGAAGCGGATCTCGCTGCTGTCTGGCAGCAGGTCGTCGACGATCTGCAGCCCAACCAGCAGGCCTGGGTGCAGAACAGCGAGCCGGTCACCATGCACGGCACCAACGCGATCATCGCGGTGCCCGACGAGTTCACCCGGAGCCAGCTCGAGGGCCGGCTCCGCGGTCAGCTGGAGGACGCCCTGACCGAGGCGTTCGGCCACGAGATCCGGCTGGCGGTGACCGTCAATCCCTCCATGGGCGAGAAGACACCGCCCCAGCACGTCGCCGAATCGCCGAATCCATCTGTCGACATGTCGACAGATGGACATGTCGGCACGCTCGCGGCGACGCCGGCGGTCGAGGCACCGCGGCCCAACCAGGGCGAGACCCGGCTGAACCCGAAGTACACCTTCGAGACCTTCGTCATCGGCTCCTCCAACCGCTTTCCCCACGCTGCGGCAGTGGCGGTGGCCGAGGCGCCGGGCAAGGCCTACAACCCGCTGCTCGTCTACGGCGACTCCGGTCTCGGCAAGACCCACCTGCTGCACGCCATCGGCCACTACGTCCGCTCGCTCTACAACGGCGCCAAGGTGCGCTACGTCTCGAGCGAGGAGTTCACCAACGAGTTCATCAACGCGATCCGCGACGACCGGCAGGACCGGTTCAAGCGGCGCTACCGCGACGTCGACGTGCTCCTGATCGACGACATCCAGTTCCTGGAGGGCAAGACCCAGACCCAGGAGGAGTTCTTCCACACCTTCAACACCCTCCACAACGCCAACAAGCAGATCGTCCTGACCTCCGACCGCGCACCCAAGCGGCTCGAGGCGCTCGAGGACCGGCTGCGCAACCGGTTCGAGTGGGGGTTGATCACCGACGTCCAGCCTCCCGACCTCGAGACCCGGATCGCGATCCTGCGCAAGAAGGCGGCCATGGACCGGCTGTCGGCGCCGGCTGACGTGCTGGAGTTCATCGCCAGCAAGATCCAGACCAACATCCGCGAGCTCGAGGGTGCCCTGATCCGGGTCACGGCGTTCGCCAACCTCAACCGCCAGGAGGTCGACATGACCCTGGCCGAGATCGTGCTCAAGGACCTGATCCCTGAGGGCGGCGAGCCCGAGATCACCGCCGCGCTGATCATCGCGCAGACCGCGGCGTACTTCGGCCTGTCGATCGACGAGCTCACCGGACCCAGCCGTGGTCGCCACCTGGTGATGGCCCGACAGATCGCGATGTACCTGTGCCGCGAGCTCACCGACCTCTCGCTGCCCAAGATCGGCGCTCAGTTCGGCAACCGCGACCACACCACGGTCATGTACGCCGACCGGAAGATCAACCAGCTGCTCGCCGAGCGTCGCGCGGTGTTCAACCAGGTCAGCGAGCTGACCAACCGGATCAAGATGCAAGCCCGCCAGGCGTGAGCGACGAGCGTCCTGGGCGGCACCCCCGCGTCGGACGAATCACATCGCTGCAAGATGTGCACCCGGCTGTGCGCCCGCCCGGCGATTCGTGCACAGGGCCTGTGCACCGACGAGCCGCCGTAGGACGGACCGGGAGCGTCGACCACAGGGAACGCGACTCGCCCACGACGAGCTCCACAGCCCCTGTGGAGGACCAAAGGCCCGCTGACCTGGGCGAACAGGGGTTCCTCCACATATCCACCGCACCTATGACTACTACGAACCTCTCACTGTCCAGATCATCCTCCAACGACACTCCGTGCCCTTCCTGGGGACAAACCGACCTCACCCGCGTCGTTCGGGCTCGGCTGCGGTGTCCTACGGCCCGGCCCCTCAGATCAGGCGTCTCTCCCGCGTGGGGGAGCCGCGTGGCAGGATGCTCAGTCCAGAATCCCCCTGGGGCGGTCAGCAGGCCGCCGACCCATCTCCCGAAGGATCCACCTTGAAGTTCCGCGTCGACCGTGACGTACTCGCGGACGCCGTCGCCTGGGCGGCGCGCAGTCTTCCCGTCCGCCCCAGCGTCCCCGTCCTCTCGGGTCTGCTGATCGAGGCCAGTGACGACGGCCTGGTCCTGTCCACCTTCGACTACGAGACGTCCGCCCGGGCCACGCTCTCGGCCGAGGTGGCCGACGAGGGCAAGGCGCTGGTCAGCGGCCGGCTGCTGGCCGACATCTGCCGCAGCCTGCCCGCCAAGCCCGTCGACATGACCCTCGACGGCTCCCGGGTGAGCCTGACCTGTGGTTCCGCGCGGTTCAGCCTCCAGACCATGCCGGTCGAGGACTACCCGGCGCTGCCAGACATGCCGGCCGCAACCGGCACCGTCGCCAGCGACGTGTTCGCCCACGCGGTGGCGCAAGCCGTCACCGCCGCCGGGCGTGACGACATGCTTCCCGTGCTCACCGGCGTCCGGATCGAGATCTCGGGGTCGACGATCTCGCTCCTGGCCACCGACCGGTTCCGGCTGTCCCACCGCGAGCTCGACTGGCAGCCCCACACCCCCGACGAGTCGGCGGCAGCGCTGGTGCCGGCCAGGGTCCTCGGTGACACGGCGCGGTCGCTGACCGCGGGCAGCGAGGTCACCATCGCGCTCTCCACCGGCGGCACCGGCGAGGGGATCATCGGCTTCGAGGGCTCCGGCCCCGGCGGCACCCGTCGTACGACGACCCGCTTGCTCGACGGCGAGTTCCCCAAGGTCCGCAGCCTGTTCCCGGCCGAGCACCTGACGACGGCGACGGTCGACAAGGCCTCGCTGATCGAGTCCCTCAAGCGCGTCGCCCTGGTCGCCGAGCGCAACACCGCCGTCCAGCTGGCCTTCAGCGACGGCACCTTGACCCTCGACGCGGGCTCGGGCGAGGAGGCGCAGGCCAGTGAGTCGATCGAGGCCACCATCGAGGGCGACGACGTCACCACCGGCTTCAACCCGCAGTACCTCCTCGACGGCCTCCAGGTCATCGACGAGGCGGTGGTCGAGCTGGCGTTCACGGTGGCGACCAAGCCGGTTGTCATCAGTGGCGCGATGGGCGAGGCTGGCGACGCAGGTGACGACACCGGCTTCCGCTACCTCCTGATGCCCCGCCGCCTGCTCTCGTGATCCTGCTCGACCGGGGATGACCCCGAGCTGAGCTCGGCCGGCAACCATCCGGTCACCGGCCAGACCCCCTCCACGAAGGAGCGCCGCGATGCACCTCGGACTCGTCGGACTCGGGAAGATGGGCGGCAACATGCGCACCCGCATGCGCAACGCCGGCCACACCGTCATCGGCTTCGACCGCAACCCGGACGTCTCCGACGTGGGCAGCCTGGCCGAGCTCGTCGAGCAGCTGCCGAGCCCCAAGGTGGTCTGGGTGATGGTCCCCGCGGGTGACCCGACCCGCGACACCGTCAAGGAGCTCGCCGAGCTCCTCGGCGAGGGCGACCTGGTCGTCGACGGCGGCAACTCCAAGTGGACCGACGACCAGATCAACTCCGACCTCCTTGCCCAGAAGGGCGTCGGCTTCGTCGACTGCGGCGTCTCGGGCGGGGTCTGGGGCCTGAAGAACGGCTACGCCCTCATGTGCGGCGGCTCCGACGACAACGTCGCCAAGGTCCAGCCGGCCTTCGACGCGCTCAAGCCCGAGGGCGAGTTCGGCTTCGTGCACGCCGGCCAGGCCGCCGGGGCGGGTCACTTCGCGAAGATGGTCCACAACGGCATCGAGTACGCGATCATGCAGGCCTACGCCGAGGGCTGGGAGCTGCTCGACAAGGTCGACATGATCGAGAACGTCACCGAGGTCTTCGCCTCGTGGCGCGAGGGCACCGTGATCCGCTCGTGGCTGCTCGACCTGCTCGTGGCCGCGCTCCAGGACGACGCCCACCTCGACCAGATCGCGGGCTACGCCGCCGACTCGGGGGAGGGCCGGTGGACCGTCGAGGCAGCGATCGACAACGGGGTCGCGATGCCGGCGATCGCCGCCTCCCTGTTCGCCCGGTTCGTCTCCCAGCAGGACGAGAGCCCGGCGATGAAGGCGGTCGCGGCGATGCGCAACCAGTTCGGCGGCCACGCGGTGAAGACCGAGGCGCCTCCCGGCGGCGACGCCTCGCCGACCAGCTGACCGCCCGACGAGCACGCCGTTGTACGTCGCCCGCCTGACGCTCGTCGACTTCCGCTCCTATGCCGGCGCGGACGTCGACGCTCGAGCCCGGCGCAACGGCGTTCATCGGTCGCAACGGCCAGGGCAAGACCAACCTCGTCGAGGCGATCGACTACCTCTCGCGCCTCGCCTCCCACCGGGTCGCGGGTGACGCGCCGCTGGTCCGAGCCGGCTCCGAGCGCGCGCTGGTGCGCGCCACCGTGGTCCGCGACGGGCGCGAGGCGGTGCTCGAGGTCGAGATCAACCCGGGTCGCGCCAACCGGGCGCGGGTCAACCGGGCCGACCTGCCCCGAGCCCGCGAGCTGGTCGGGCTGGTGCGAACGGTCATCTTCGCCCCCGACGACCTCGCCCTGGTCAAGGGAGACCCGTCGGGCCGCCGCGCCCTCCTCGACGACCTGCTGGTGATGCGGGCGCCCCGCCTGTCCGGCGTCCGCAGCGACTACGACCGGATCCTCAAGCAGCGCAACTCCCTGCTCAAGACCGCGGGTGCGGCGCGACGCGGCTCGACCTCGCAGGACTCGGCCCTCTCGACGCTCGGCGTGTGGGACGCCCACCTGGCCCGCACCGGCGCCGAGGTGCTGGCCGAGAGGCTGCGCCTGGTCGAGCTGCTGCGCCCCTACGTCGGACACGCCTACGCCACCGTCGCCCGGGGCGCGAGCGTCGACGACGCCGGCCTCGACTACCAGCCGAGCCTCGACCTCGCAGGAGCCACCGAGCGAGCCGACCTCACCGAACAGCTCCTGGCCGAGCTCGAGCGCCGCCGCGGCGACGAGCTCGACCGCGGGATCTCCCTGGTCGGTCCCCACCGCGACGAGCTCCTGCTGTCGCTGGGCAACGGCGAGCGCCGGTTGCCGGTGCGCGGCTACGCCAGCCACGGCGAGTCGTGGTCGTTCGCGCTCGCGCTCCGGCTGGCCTCGTACGACCTGTTGCGCGCTGACGGCGACGACCCGATCCTGATCCTCGACGACGTCTTCGCCGAGCTCGACAGCGAGCGCCGGTCGCAGCTCGCCGAGCTCGTCGCGGGCGCCGAGCAGGTGCTGGTCACCGCGGCGGTCGCCGACGACGTGCCCGAGAAGCTGTCCGGCACCCGCTTCGTCGTCGGAGGGGGTGAGGTACGCCGTGAGCCCTGACGAGCCGGACCTCGATGCTCCCGACCCGGCACCCGAGCACGGGTCCGGGCCCGACCACGACGACGCCGGGCTCGACCTGGCCCGTACCCTCGCCCGGGCGACCGCGCGGTCGAGTCCCGCTCGGCGGAAGGCGGCCCGCAGGGTCGACCGGCCCCGCACCCCGGGCCGCGTCTCGGGAGCCCATCCCGACGACCGCGACCCCCAGACGCTCGACAGCGCCCTGACCCGGATGGTCGACGACCGCGGCTGGCAGGTCGACCTCCGGGTGGCCTCGATGTTCGCGCGCTGGGCCGAGATCGTGGGGCCCGAGGTCGGCGCCCACAGCAAGGCCGAGTCCTTCGCCGACGGCCGGCTCGTGGTGCGCACCGACTCCTCCGCCTGGGCCACCCAGCTCAAGCTGCTCGCGCCTGCCGTCGTACGCCGTCTCAACGACGACCTCGGACACGGCACCGTCCAGGTGATCGAGGTCCTCGGCCCCCACGCACCCTCGTGGAAGCACGGCCAGCGCTCGGTCCGCGACGGCCGCGGACCACGCGACACCTACGGCTGAGCGGCCGGATCCCGGACTCCCGCGGCGAGACCTCGCCGCGAGCCCCGGTATGCCGATCTGAGGGCCGCGCCGACGTATGGGGACACGGTCGCCCCCCTGTTCGGGCCTCCGTTGGGCCTTCTCGCGCCCGCTGCGAGCCGTTTTCCTCCACAGACCCCCCTCCGTCGGGGATGCCAGCGTGGAATGCGGCCCGGGAACGGCTATCATGGACGACGAAGGCCGCGCGCTCTCCTCGATGCCGCGGCCCTTCCCATGTGAGGTCGGTCCGGGGGCCCGCGAGGGCGCCCGGCAACGAGGAAGAGGTGCGCGTGAGCGACGAGACTCCCGAGCAGTCACCCCCCGAGTCAGTCCCCCAGCCAGCCACCCCCAGCCAGTCCCCCAGCCAGTCCCCCAGCCAGTCCCGCGTCCAGCCAGCCACCGCACCCACCTCCCCGAGCCGCCCAACGGCGTCGCCTACGACGCCTCGGCGATCACCGTGCTCGAGGGCCTCGAAGCCGTGCGCAAGCGCCCCGGCATGTACATCGGGTCGACCGGCGAGCGCGGCCTGCACCACCTGATCACCGAGATCGTCGACAACGCCGTCGACGAGGCCCTGGCCGGCTACTGCGACCTGATCGTGGTGACCCTGCAGGCCGACGGCGGGCTGCGGGTCGAGGACAACGGCCGCGGCATCCCCACCGACACGGCGCCGGGGCAGGAGATCCCGGCGGTGACGATGGCCCTGACCATGCTCCACGCGGGCGGCAAGTTCGGCGGCGGCGGCTACAAGGTGTCCGGCGGCCTGCACGGCGTCGGCGTCTCCGTCGTGAACGCCCTGTCGAGCCGGCTGGTCGTCGAGGTGAAGAACCGCGGACACCTCTGGCGCCAGAGCTTCCACCTCGGTGACCCCGACGGGCCGCTGGATGAGGTCCGTGCTCTGGCCGAGGGCGAGCGCACCGGCACCACGGTCACCTTCTGGGCGTCGGAGGAGATCTTCGAGACCACGACCTACAACCTGGAGTGGATCACCACCCGGTTCCGCGAGTACGCCTTCCTCAACAAGGGCCTGGAGATCGTGGTCCGCGACGAGCGGCCGGTCGCCGACGAGGTGCTCGAGGCGGTCAGGGACGAGACCGTGTCCGGCGAGGTCGACGAGATCGGCGTCGACGCCGTCCACGAGGGCGAGGGCGGTGGGCTCGAGCGGAGGTTCCGCTACGACCGCGGCCTGGTCGACTACGTCGACTACCTCAACAAGCGCAAGACCCCGGCCAACCCGACCGTGATCTCCTTCGAGGCCGAGCAGCGCGAAGGCGCCAACGGCGGCACCCAGGACCTCAGCCTCGAGGTCGCGATGCAGTGGAACACGACGTTCACCGAGTCCGTGCACACCTTCGCCAACACCATCAACACCCCCGAGGGCGGCACCCACGAAGAGGGCTTCCGCTCCGCCCTGACCTCCTTGGTCAACATCTGGGGTGAGGAGTGGGGGCTGATCAAGAAGCGCGAGGACCGGGTCTCCGGCGACGACGTGCGCGAGGGCCTGACCGCGATCGTCTCGATCAAGCTGGCCGAGCCGCAGTTCGAGGGCCAGACCAAGGCCAAGCTCGGCAACACCGAGGCCAAGGGCTTCGTCCAGCGCGTGGTCAACGACCAGCTCGGCGCGTGGCTCGAGCAGAACCCCGCCGAGGGCAAGGACATCGTCCGCAAGGCGCAGTCCGCTGCCAGCGCCCGGATCGCGGCGCGCAAGGCCCGCGACCTCGCCCGAAACCGCAAGGGCCTGCTCGGCGGAGGTGGTCTGCCCGGCAAGCTCTCCGACTGCCAGTCGACCAACCCGGAGGAGTGCGAGGTCTTCATCGTCGAGGGCGACTCCGCCGGCGGCTCGGCCCGGCAGGGTCGCGACCCGCGGATCCAGGCGATCCTCCCGATCCGCGGCAAGATCCTCAACGTCGAGAAGGCGCGCATCGACAAGGTACTCGCCAACACCGAGGTGCAGGCGATCATCTCCGCCCTCGGCACCGGCATCCACGAGGAGTTCAGCCTCGACAAGCTGCGCTACCACAAGATCGTGCTGATGGCAGACGCCGACGTCGACGGGCACCACATCAACACGCTGCTGCTGACGCTGCTGTTCCGGTTCATGAAGCCGCTGATCGAGCACGGCCACGTCTACATGGCCCAGCCGCCGCTCTACCGGCTGCGGTGGAACAGGCCGGCCGACCACGAGTTCGTCTACTCCGACTCCGAGCGCGACGCCCTGATGCGGGACGGTCTCGCCTCCGGCAAGAAGCTGCCCAAGGAGAACCCCGTGCAGCGCTACAAGGGCCTCGGCGAGATGAACGCCGAGGAGCTGTGGGACACCACGATGAACCCCGACCAGCGACTCATGCTGCAGGTCACCCTCGACGACGCCGCCCGGGCCGACGAGATCTTCTCGATCCTGATGGGCGAGGACGTCGAGCAGCGCCGCAGCTTCATCCAGCGCAACGCCAAGGACGTCCGCTTCCTCGACATCTAGCCGCCTCGCGGCGCGCGCTCCGGCGCGTCGAGGTTCGGATGGTGATGTCTACGAAAATGCCTAGACAGAGGTAGAAGGCCACAGAATGAGCGAGACCCCGAGCAACCTGACCACCGATGGGGGAGACGGCGGCGGCGGCCGGATCGAGCCGATCGAGCTGCAGACCTCGATGCAGCGGGCCTACATCGACTACGCCATGGCCGTCATCGTCGGCCGCGCGCTGCCCGACGTACGCGACGGGCTCAAGCCGGTCCACCGGCGGGTCCTCTACGCGATGTACGACGGCGGCTACCGGCCCGACCGCGGGTTCTCGAAGTGCTCGCGCGTCGTCGGTGACGTGATGGGCCAGTACCACCCCCACGGCGACACCGCGATCTACGACACCTTGGTGCGCCTCGCGCAGCCGTGGGTGATGCGGGCGCCGCTCATCCAGGGCCAGGGCAACTTCGGCTCGCCCGGCAACGACTCCGCCGCCGCCATGCGCTACACCGAGTGCCGGATGGCACCGCTGGCGCTGGAGATGGTGCGCGACATCTCCGAGGACACCGTCGACTTCCAGCCCAACTACGACGGCCGCTCGCAGGAGCCGGTCGTGCTGCCGTCGCGCTACCCCAACCTGCTGGTCAACGGCTCGGCCGGCATCGCGGTCGGCATGGCCACCAACATCCCGCCCCACAACCTGCGCGAGATCGCCGACGGTGCCACCTGGGCGCTCGACCACCCCGACGCCACCCGCGAGGAGCTCCAGGACGCGCTGGTCGAGCGGATCAAGGGCCCCGACTTCCCCAACGGCGCGCTGATCGTCGGCCGCCAGGGCATCGAGCAGGCCTACCGCACCGGTCGCGGCTCGGTCACCCAGCGCGCGGTCATCGAGATCGACGAGGACGCCAAGGGCCGCACCTGCCTGTCGATCCTCGAGCTGCCCTACATGGTCAACCCCGACAACCTCGCGCTCAAGATCGCCGACCTCGCCGACACCGGCAAGGTGCAGGGCATCGCCGACGTGCGCGACGACTCCTCGGGCCGCACCGGGCAGCGCCTCGTCGTCGTGCTCAAGCGCGACGCCGTCGCGCGCGTGGTGCTCAACAACCTCCTCAAGCACACCGAGCTGCAGACCAACTTCAGCGCCAACATGCTGGCGCTGGTCGACGGCGTACCCCGCACGCTGACCGTCGACCAGTTCATCTCCCACTGGGTGACCCACCAGATCGAGGTCATCCAGCGCCGGACCCGCTACCGCCTGGCCGAGGCCGAGGCCGACGCCCACATCCAGCGGGGCCTGGTCAAGGCGCTCGACATGCTCGACGAGGTGATCGCGCTGATCCGGCGCAGCCCCGACGTCGAGGAGGCGCGCGAGGGCCTGATCGCAGCTGCTCGAGATCGACGAGCTCCAGGCCCGGGCGATCCTCGACATGCAGCTACGCCGGCTCGCGGCCCTCGAGCGCCAGAAGATCATCGACCGCCTGGCCGAGCTCGAAGCCGTGATCGCCGACCTCAACGACATCCTGGCCAACCCCGAGCGGCAGCGGCTGATCGTCAAGGACGAGCTGGCCGAGATCGTCGAGAAGTACGGCGACGAGCGCCGTACCCAGATCATCGCCGCCGACGGCGACCTGTCGATGGAGGACCTGATCCCCGACGAGGAGCTCGTCGTCTCGATCACCCGGGGCGGCTACGCCAAGCGCACCCGCGCCGACGCCTACCGCACCCAGAAGCGCGGCGGGAAGGGCGTGCGCGGCGCGACGCTGCGCGGCGACGACGTCGTCCAGCACTTCATCGCCACCACCAACCACCACTGGCTGCTGTTCTTCACCACGGCCGGGCGGGTCTACCGCACCAAGGCCTACAACCTCCCCGAGGCGCAGCGTGACGCCAAGGGTGGCCACGTCGCGGGACTGCTGTCCTTCCAGCCCGACGAGGACATCGCGCAGGTGCTGGCGATCCGCGACTACGACCAGGCTCCCTACCTCGTGCTCGCCACCCGCAACGGGCTGGTGAAGAAGACCCGGCTCGGCGACTACAACTCCCCGCGCCAGGCCGGCGTCATCGCGATCAACTTCCGCGAGGACGACGACGAGCTGATCGGCGCCGAGCTGGTCTCGCCCGGCGACGACATCCTGCTGGTCTCCCGCAAGGGCAAGGCCATCCGGTTCCGTGCCGACGACGCCCAGCTCCGGCCGATGGGTCGCGCGACCTCCGGCGTCACCGGCATGAAGTTCCGGCACGGCGACTCGGTGCTGTCGATGTCGGTGATCCGGGCCGCCCAGGTCGCGGCCGAGGCCGCTCTCGCCGACGAGGCCGACGACGTCGACGCTCCCGAGGTAAAGCCGCAGTTCGTGTTCACCATGACCGACGGGGGATTCGCGAAGCGCACCCGCATCAGCGACTACCGACTCCAGTCCCGGGGCGGCCTCGGCATCAAGACGATGTCGCTGGCCAACGAGGACCGCGGCGGGCTCGTGGGCGCCTTCATCGTGGTCGAAGGAGACGAGATCCTGTCCATCACCCAAGGCGGTCAGGTGGTGCGCAGCCCGATCAATGCAGACTTCCGGGCGACGGGGCGCGACACCATGGGCGTCAAGTTCGTCACCCCCAAGGGAGGCGACGCGGTGGCCGTGGTCGCCCGCTCCGTGGAGTCACCCGAAGAGGTGTTGGAGGAGGCCTCCGCCGGCGCCACCGTGTCCGAGGAGCAGGCCGACGAATCGCCTGATGTGGGACCGGATGCAACAATCGAGAGCGGTACGTCGTCTCCAGACGAGGCGTCCGGGTCCGACGAGGGGCCCGCAACCGATCTGAGAGAGTGAGGGCTGATGACAGAGCGCTCTGCCGAGCAGGCACCTGTCCAGACGCGCCCGGACACCCAGGACAACACCGCCCGCATCCCGCTCGCCGAGCGCCTTCAGCGTCGCGTCGGGGCCGGTGAGGAGCGCAAGTCCAACGGCTCCAACGGCCAGGTGCAGCGCGAGTCGTCGCGCGTCCTGCCCCCACCGCCTCCCGAGCTGGTCGAGGAGCAGGCGCGCGAGCAGCAGGTCCGCGAGCAGCAACAGCGCGAGCAGCAGGCCCGCGAGGCCCGGGAGCAGCAGGCCCGTGCAGACGAGGCCCGCCGCGCGGAGGAGGCCCGGCGCGCGCAGGAGAGCGTTCCGATGGCCCCCGTCGTGCCCGCCGGGCGTGAGGCCGTGGGTGCGTCGCCGGCGGCCCCGGTGCCCGCCCCGACCGCCGCGACCACGCGCCGTACCCGCGAGCAGCGACGGTCGGCCCGTGCCCCTCGTCGTGCCCGCCTGCGGCTGAGCCGGATCGACCCCTGGTCGGTGATGAAGGTGTCGTTCCTGCTGGCCATCGCCTTCGGCATCGTGACCGTGGTCTCGGTGTTCATGGTGTGGTCGGTGCTCGGCGCGGCCGGCGTCTGGAGCTCGATCAACAACACCGTCTCCGACACCGTCTCCAGCGGCAACCAGGCCTCGACGTTCGACATCACCAACTACCTCGGGATGTCGCGGGTGCTGGGCTTCACCATGCTGGTCTCGGTGATCGACGTCGTCCTGATCACCGCGATCGCCACCCTCGGGGCGTTCCTCTACAACATGGCCGCCTCGCTCCTCGGCGGCATCGAGGTCACCCTCGCCGAGGACCAGGTCTGAGACCTCGCCGACGAGGGCGCCCCGGTTTTGGGCGGCCTTCGACGGCTGCGGTAATGTTCCGCAGCGGCCGCTCCCCGATCACACGGGGATGGCCGTCCGGTCTTTGTGACCGACCCCGGGCCTATAGCTCAGACGGTTAGAGCGCTTCCCTGATAAGGAAGAGGTCACAGGTTCAAGTCCTGTTAGGCCCACTGGTTCACCCATGACGGAGTCCTCATGAAGAAACTGCTGTTCATCGCCCTCGCTGCCGCCGGCGTGCTCTTCGCCAAGAAGAAGTTCGACGAAGGCCAGCGCGAGCAGGCCCTCTGGGCCGAGGCGACCGACAAGGTCGATCGGGGCTGAGCCCGGCCCGCCGCGGCGTCGGGGACGCCCCGGGCCGACACCAGGGGCCTTGGCGCAATTGGTAGCGCACCTGCTTTGCAAGCAGGGGGTTGCGGGTTCGAGTCTCGTAGGCTCCACCACTATAACCCCAGGTCAGCCTGGGGTTTTCGCCATTTCTGGAGTCATTCTGAGTCGACTTCGAGAATTGCCCCGTGGGGGACTGGTGGGGGAAAGCGATCCTCGGATCGGCTGCTCAATGCAACCGATAGCGCGTGCTTCTTGGCTTCGTGCCCAAGCCTTGAAGAGTTCGCCGTGAGGTACGGCGCGACTCGGCCGCGTGGGCTCGTCAGCTCGCGACAACTGTGGCGGCGCTGAAGAAGTCGATCGGCATCGGGCTCTCCAACTTCCAGGTGATGGCGATCGGACGCTCGCCCTCGTGCTCGACATAAGTGGCGGGGCCGAGGAACAGGTATGGGGCTCCGGTGCCGTACTCGTCCACGGACGTCGCGCGAACGAAGAGCAGGACGGTGCTTGTGCCGTTGATGTACCGCTGGCCGGTCGGTGAGGCGATGGCGGTGCGATTCTGGGACTCCCAGTGGAACAGCGTCGGGCTGATCGGATAGTCCCGGTACATGGTCGTGGGCGAGAAGGCGGCCTCGGACTTCTTCAGCTGGATGAAGAAGGCGTCGGTGTTGATGTCGGGCACCCAGAGGACACCTTCGCGGAAGTTGATCGGGGGCTTCGCCAGGCTTGCGTCGCCGAGCGCCGCGAGCACCTCCTCTCGTCGATAGCGGCCGTGCACCTGCAGCGGGATGCCAGCTAGGTCCCCGGAGAGCTCGAGAGTCGTGCGTCGCGCATTCTCGAAGGCGATGTCCACGAGCGTCGACAGTTCGTTCGCCGCGACCTCGTTTGACCGAAGTGAGCGGATCCCGTCCTCGATGCTGGCGAACCCGCCGCCGTTGGGCCAGAGCGAGAAGAAGAGCATCTCGGCCATGCGGCGTTCGGCCGGTGTCCAGAGCGACGGCTCGGTACGCGAACGGAGGACTGACTGGTAGGCCCACGCCCGTGGGCGATCGTCGACGTGGATCAAGGAGCGTCCGCGCTTCACGAGCTCGTCCTCACGGGGGCCGACCGGCCGGGTCTCAAAGCCGGCATCCCTCCGGAGCCGTGTCCAGGAGCGTCCGGACCTCAAGAGATCGGGAAGTGCGGCACCGGACTCGGCGAGATACTCGCGCAGGTCGACATTGCCGATGCCGCGCAGTTCGGCGAGGAGGTCGCTCCAGCGGTTACCGATCTGGGTCTTGAGGTTCGCCAGGACGACAGCCTGCGTCTCCTTGTCCATCACGATCTGGCAGCCGCTGGGCAGGAAGGGGAATTCTTCGTCGACCGCGGTGCCGAGCCTGCTGCGGGACAGGCCGGTGAGGGCGCGTGAGCTTGAGGTCGAAGCGGAACTCCTTGTGCTGATGCCCGACGAAGTCGAGCACGGTGAGCACGGCCTTGTCCGCCGTACGGCGAAGGCCGCGGCCGAGCTGTTGCAGGAAGACGGTGGCGCTTTCGGTTGGCCGAAGGAACAGGACGTGTCGACGTTCGGGATGTCGAGGCCCTCATTGAACAGATCGACGGTGAAGAGGACGTTCACCTCGCCGTCGCGGAGAGCCCTGAGAGCTGCTGCGCGTTCGCTCCTGGCGTGTCGTCGCCGGTGACGGCACGGGCGGGGATCCCGGCCTCGTTGAAGGCCGCTGCCATGTACGTCGCGTGCTCGATCGCTGACGCAGAAGCCGAGCGCCCGCATCGATCCGGTGTCGAGCGACCTTGTCGTGCAGCTGCCTGAGGACGATCGCGCGCGCGGGCGTCGTTGCCGGTGAAGAGGTTGGACAGCTCGCCGTCGTCGTAGCGCGCCGCGCCTCCAGCTGAGCTGGCTGCAGGTCGGTGTTGTCGGCGACGCCGAAGTAGTGGAACGGGCACAGCAGCTCGGCGCCGAGTGCGTCCCACAGCCGCAGCTCGGTGGCGATCCGGCCGTCGAAGAAGCGTCGCGGACGTTGATGCCGTCCGCACGCTCGGGCGTGGCTGTGAGGCCGAGCAGTTCGGTCGGGCGCTAGGTGGTCGAGCAGCGTGCGGTACGTCGCGGCCGGGCGTGGTGGAACTCGTCGATCACGACGACGTCGAAGGCGTCAGCGGCGAGGCTGCTCGACGCCGTAGGAGCTCAGTGACTGGACGCTGGCGAAGACGTGCTTCCAGTCGTTCGGGACGCGCGCCGCCGACGTAGAGCTCGCCGAAGTTCGCGTCGGCTAGTACCTCGCGGTAGGTGCGCAGCGACTGGTTGAGGATCTCCTTCCGGTGCGCGACGAAGAGCAGCGAGGGTCGGTCGCGCCGGGTTCGACGCAGAGTCGTCGGTAGTCGAGAGCGGCGACGACCGTCTTGCCGGTGCCGGTCGCTGCGACGACGAGGTTGTGGTGGCGATCGTGAACGCTGCGCTCGGCCTCGATCTCGTCGAGCATCTCCTGCTGGTAGGGATACGGCGTGACCTCGAGCCCGGACAGGGAGAGCGTGACGCGATCGGTCTGAGTGCGTCCACCCGCTTCGGCCAGCGCAACGTCGAGCCGGTCCGCGTCCCGACCGGGGTCGATAGGTCTCGAACGCCGCGTCGTTCCAGTAGGTGTCGAACGTGGCATTGAACTTCTCCAACAGCGCTGGCGTCGCAATCCGGGAGAGCCGGACGTTCCACTCAACGCCTTCGAGCAGGGCGGTGTGGGAGAGGTTCGAGGAGCCGACGTAGGCGGTGTCGAAGCCGGTGTTGCGGTGGAACATCCACGCCTTGGCATGCAGCCGCGTCCGTTGGGCGTCGTACTGGATCCGGACCTCGGCGTCGTACTCCCGACCAGGTCGGTCGAGCGCGCGCCGCTCTGTGGAGCCTGATGTAGGTCGTGGTGATCACCCGAAGCCTGCCGCCGCGCTCGCGGAGCCGGCGCAGCTCGGCGTCGAGGAGACGGAGCCCTGCCAGCTGACGAAGGCGCACAAGAGGTCGACGTGGTCCGCGCCGTCGATCTCGGTGCGCAGCTCCGGTCCGAGACTCGGCTCGGACTTCGCGTTCGTCATCAGTGCGGCCTCGGCCAGTGGCGTGCGGGGCCGGACGTCGGGATAGGTGACGACGCCGGGGCCAGGCGTCGGTGCGATCCGCAAGAGCAGGGACGCAGGCGCAATGACTTCGGTGCCGAACTCTTGCATCGAGTCGATCAGCTGGTTGGCGAGAGTCACCGCGTCCTCAGCGGCTCCGGCTGGCGAACGCTCGATGTGCCGAGGCGTAGACGTGCTGGGCGAGGACGTGGGGGAGATCGACCGCGTCGATCTCCCCGGTCGCGACCGAAAGCCCCGTCACCGCGGTCAGACGTGTCTGCAGATCGGTGGTCACCAGCGATTCGTGCAGGCCGGGTGTGATTGGCTCGAGCGTCATGGCGCCAGCTTTCCGTAAGCGACTGTCCCGAGGCTGGACGTTCGGTGACGTCGGAGTCATGAGGCCAGGTGGCTCGCAACACGACTTGGCAGGTGGGACGCCGAAAGGCAGACCGACCCGCCCTTGACCGGCACGAAGAGCCGAGTACTCACCTGAGGCGAGGCGGTCTCACTCAGAAGGCTTGACTCCACAGGGTGATGCGACTTCGGGAGTCCCGGTCGTTCCACCGTGTCGGGTTGACCGTGCGAAGAGATCGTCAGTTGTCGTCGACTTCAGGGGTCGGCGACGTTTGGTAGGTAGCGGGCACGCTGGCTGGGGCGGAGCCTCAGGAGTGCCCCGGGTGGATCATCGCCGCGGGTGTCGGAACGGTATTGGCGAGGTGGGGGAAGTGTTCTGGACACGAGCGGCTGCCAGGCGCGGTGGATGGGGTCGGGCAGCTTGAGCTCGTTCCAGATGTCGACCAGGAGCAAGCCGTCGATGTGGTCGAGGAGGTCTCTCGGACTGCCCTCACGGAGGATCAGCTCATAGGCGAGCGCCCGGTCTCTGCGGTCGGCCAGCCGGTACAGCCGTCGTCGCACCGGCCAGTCGCGATGAGGGCCGGGCAGCAGCACCGTGGCGAAGGCGCGCTCGGGATCCAACCGCCACAACTGGTGGGCGAGCCAGAACGGGTGTAGCCCGTGTTGCCCGGGGATCTCGACGAACTCCAGGTTCGGCACGACCTCCAGTCGGTGGCCGGCCGCCTCAATGATCCGCTCGGCGACGTCCAGGGAGGGGCTCTTGGTGCCTCGCTCGTACGCCGAAAGGGTGGGCTGCGAGGTGCCGGCGAGCCGTGCCAGGGCGGTCTGGGTCAGCCCCGCGGCGCGGCGGGCGTAGACGAGCAGGGTGTGCCCGGACACGGTTCGAGGATATCCGACCGGATCTAGTGGGTCAGATCGTGCAATTCGGTGCCTCACCTGGGCAGATGAAGCCACGCGTGGGCAGAGGTGGCGATGCCATGCGGGGTGTCCAGGCTGATTCCGACAGAGGGGTGCGCACCTACCAAGTGAGCAGAGTGCTCGCGGGGAAGTGGAGGTGACGAGAATGAGTGTCGCGAAGTGTCTCGGTCTGGACGACGTGAGCGGCCCGGGGCTCGCGGTTGCCGCAGTCGCGTGGGAGCGCTGGTGTCACCTGGAGCCCGACCTTGCCGTGGTCGACGACCTGCTAAACCTCCCCGATTGGACTCGCCGGGCGCCAGTGGCCGCAAAGGACGGTTTGCTGGTCCGTCTCCACCGGAAGGCTCAGGACGATGCGGAGGCAGCGACCGTCTTGGCCTGGCTGTTGCTTCCCGCCGCGACTCTGCTGGCCGACAACCTGCGCGATCTGGGGCCCGAGGTCGACGCGATGGTCGCGAGCGAGCTCTGGATGCAGGTTCGGTCCGGTCCAGCGGACCGGTGCGTGGCCCCCACGATCAAGCGCGCCGTACGCCGCGCGCTGCTCGCCGAGCTCGGCCACGGGCGCGCGGCGCGGCGACGAGACCGCACCTGGGCGAACACAAGCTTGATCGAGAACACTGCTGACCTCGACATCCTTGCCGGCCAAGCCGTGGACCGCCCCGATGCGGGATTCGAGGCGAGTCATCTCGTGCAGCACGCATTGATCTCGGGCGTGCTGAGTCTGCCCGACGCCTCTTTGTTGAACCAGCTCGCCGAGCAGGCCGACGTCCAGGCAGCGCCGTCACGACGCGGTCGTGGGGGTCTCACGGCGCCGGCGGTCGTCGAGTTCGTCACGTCCCACCGCCCTGGATCTGCTCGATCGGCGCGCCGGGCTGCGGTGACGCTCCTGAAGCGGCTCGGCAACTACGCGAAGGACCACCGACTCGCCGAGGACCTGGCCGACTTCGCTGCAGCGCACGAATTGCCTCCGATGAGTCTCGGCGACGTCCTCGAGGTGTACCTGTGGGACCACATCGACGAGTACATCGATGCGTTCCATCGCGAGTTCGGTGACTCCGCGTGAGCGCGTCACAAGCCGAGGCTTGGACCTGACCTGGTTGGGTCAGGCTGCCGGTACTCGACTCCGGCCGGCGCGGGGCGACGCCGCCGTGCAGCAAGGTGCTTGCGGATCCGGTAGCTCAGTGCCGCGGTCGGGTGGTCGACCGGGAGCGGACCCGCCATGGCTCGTTTGAGCAGCCGCTCGGGATCGTGACCTCGACGCTGCAACCCGTCGAGCTCGCGGGCCAGGTCGAGCGTGTGCTCGTCGGAGCGCCCGACGTAGGCGACCACCCGGCGTTCCCACTCCTGGACGGCCTGGTCGTGGCGGCTGTTGATCATGCGCAGGAGACCGCGGCGGTACGCCGCGGCGCGGTCGTCGTCCGGCACCGGACCGGTGAGGGTGCGCTCGTCGGGGGCGACACTCTGTGCCGCCCTCCAGACGGCGATCTCAGCTCGCAGTGCGGGGGAGAGGATGTCGTCGTAGTCGTGGATCCACGCAGGGAGGGTCGCCTCGGCCCGATCGCGGACGTCGGCGGCGAGCGTGCGGACGAGGCGGGAACGAGCGTCCAGGTACGGACCCCATCCCGGGTGGTCGGCCAGCTCAGTCGGAACGTCGGGGAGCCAAGGGAGTGGGCCGGGCGTGCCCGACTCCTCCTCGCTGGCTCCCAGAACGCGCTGCGAGGCGAGGGTGATGGCATCGGCGTATCGAGTCGCCGCGTCGTGCAGGCGAGTCTCGGGTGAAGCCGCCTGCTGACGGGTCGTCGTGGCCGAGATGGCTGCGCCGTCGCGAGCGAGCACGCGCTCGATGGTCTCGGTCGCGGTGAGCTGCTCGTCGATGCCCGGGCAGCTCGAACTCGTCCTTGTCGTTCGGATCGTCGGCGACCACGTAGACGTGGTTCTCGACCGGCCGCGGGTCAGCATGGTGTAGAGCAGCTGCCGTGTCTCCTGGCCGGTCACGACGCCATGCATGGCGTCGGCGGTGCAGCCCTGGGCGGCGTGGACGGTGGAGGCATAGCCGAGCTCGACGTGGGCGGCGACGTACTGCGCGGGCAGCACGGTGGTGAGTCCCGAGTCGCTGATGCTGTCACAGTCAGAGGCGCCATCGCGAGCGATGGCGGTGACGATCCAGCGGTCACCGTTCTTCACCCAGTCCGTGCCGCTCATGCCCGAGCCGCCGGTCGTTGCGCGAGTGAGGACGACGTCGCCCACCGAGGCACGCGCGCCGTCGTGCAAGCCACTCTCAGCGGCGGCGATGGCGCCGCCGAGCCGGGCTGCGCGAGCCGGGTGGTTGAGTCTCGCGACGAGATCACGGGTGGGCGCGAGCATCAGGCATGTCGCGACCCGCGTCCTGGTCCCGCCGCCAGGCTTCGAACACGTCCTCCAGGCCGTGGCTCGATCGCCGCGTGGACGCGATCGTGGTCGAGGTAGTAACCCAGCGCTGCTCGGTCGCCGTCCCGGAGCGCCAGTGAAGCGCTCGGCCTCGACCGGGTCGGTGAACCGCACGACCTCATCGAGTCGTGTGGCGCCGTGCGTGCGGGCGAGATCGCGTAGCACGCCGCCGGCTCCGACAGCGGCGAGCTGCTGGTCGTCGCCGACCAGGCGGACGCCGGCGCCTCGCTCGACAGCAGGCGCCGATGACCCGGTCGAGCGTGGGCGTGTCGGCCATGCCGGCCTCGTCGACGACGAGCAGGGTGCGCGGCCTCACCGATGTCCAGCGCCGAGTCCGGCCCGGTGGTCGAGGTCGTGGACGAGCTTGGCGAGCGTCTCGCAGCGGCATGCCGGTGGCCTCGCCGAGGGCTGCCGCGGCTGCCGCTGAAGGAGCGAGCCCGAGGACGTTGACGCCGAGCCTCGTCGCATACGCCGGCAAGACGTGCGCATCGCCGTGGTCTTACCGGATCCCGGCCGGTGCGAGCGCGAGTGCACCTCCCGGGGGTCGGTGGCCATGGAGCGGATGAGTTGTTCTGCCCGGGGTTGAGCTCGGTTCCGTCGAGCGCGGCTTGATGATCGCCAGCTCGACGTCGAGTGGGTCGACGGCGACGGCGTCGGTGCGGCCGGCGGCGTCGACGATGCGCTGCTCGGCGTCGAGGATCGCGCGTGGCTGGTGAAGTGGTCGCGTCCGGTGTGGCGGTAGACGCTGGTCCCGTCGGAGCGACGGAGGACCGGCCGGATCGGCGATCGGGTCGAGGTCGGGAGTCAGGTTGACCACAGCCTGGTGCGTCGCGGCGACCAGGCTGACGACCTCGGGGACCTGCCCGGCCGGTACGCTCGAGTGTCGCGGACCTGGCGCTGCGCCTCGGCGTACAGGTGCCAGGACTGCCAGACGGCACGGCGTTCCTCGAGCTCGGAGATGCGCTCGGCCGGCGGCTCGTCGCAGCCACGTGCTCGAGAGGCTGGGGGCGCGTCGAGTCGAGCTGCGGGTTCAAGGCTGCCTTGATCATGGTTGCACGGCCGCGCTGACCCGAGGACCCCTGGACGGCCTCGGCGTCGCCAGGTGGCCCGCTGTTCGGCCGCGAGCGAGGCTCGTGCTTGGCCGCGCGGGTCTCGAGGTTCGCCTGCTGGGCCAGCGCCACCGACTCGATTGGCGTCGGTGCGCGGCCGTGCGTGACGGAAGTCGGCGGTGAGCTCCCGGTGCGGTCCTCGATGTCAGCGGCGCCGGCTCGACCAGGCTCGCACAGAGTCGAGCGTCAACGCCGTCGATCTCCCGGACCGGTCGCTTCTCGGGCTCGCCCTGGTCGGTCGACGAATCGGACGCCGAGGCGCTCGCCAGGTGGTGTTCCAGCGCGGTGTTGTACGTCTCGGAGGCGGCGACGCCGTACTGGTGCAGCACCGGCCGTAGATCGAGAGCCACTTGCCCTCGCGGGTCTGGACCTTGTTCGCGACGGCCACGTGGGTGTGGAGGTCCGGATCGCCGGCACGCGAGTCCCGGTGCATGAACGCGGCGGCGATCAGGCCGCGGGTCTCGACCTGGCGGACGCCGTCGTTGCCCTCGCGGGTGAAGAGCGCGTGCTGCTCGAGGAACGGGAGCGCGTCGAGGACGGCCGCGTGGTGCGCCTGCTGGATGACTTGGCGATCTCGGGTGGCGCGACGGCCCACAGTGCCGAGACGGACTTCACCGGCGAGAACGTCAGGTCGAACCCGGCGACTGCATCGGGTCGGTAGGCCCGGCCCAGAGCCTTGCCGGTGACCGGGTGGCAGCCCTGGCCGAACAGGTTCTTCATCTGCTCGGCGGTGACGACGTCGCCGTACTCGAGCGCGTCGATGCCGGCGAGGCCCGAGCCGATCCACCGGCCGGGCGCCTCGCCCTTCGCGGCGTAGTAGTCCGCCAGCTTCGTGCGACCCAGCTCGGTCGAGTCGGCGGCCGCGACCTGCCGGGTCAGGTACTCGTAGCCCGAGCCGGCCGCCAGCTTCTTCAGCGTCATCGTCACACTCCTCAAGGCCGCGGCCGACGCGTCGAGTGGCCACCCCGAATTCGGGAATGAAAGAGGTGTGTCTGGAAGGAGCGGTGGAGGAAGAGCGGAGGGAGGGGGAAGGCGAGGACGAGTGAGGAGGAAGGGAGAGGTGGGAGAGAGCGGGCAAGGTGGAGAGGGACTGGAACAGGGTGAGGGGATGGGTGAGGAAGTGGGGTGACCACTGGAGGACATTCCGGGCCTTGGGGGATGAACGCGGCCAACCCGGCCGCCCGACCCCAGGAGCACCCATGGCGACAGCAACGCCCGCCCCCCGCCGGCTCGTCTCGCTGACCCAGGCAGCCGAGATCCTCGGCGTCTCGACCAAGTCCGTACGCCGCTACATCGCCGCCGGCGACCTCGACGCGGTCCGCATCGGACGACGCACGATCCGGATCAAGACCGAGTCGCTGGACCGGCTGATCGACGCCCACCCGATCAACGCCTGGCGCCACCGAACGGCCTGAAGGGGGCAGCCCATCGCCGCTCGCTTGCGGCAGCGTCGGTTGTCAGCAGTGCGGACGCCCTCCCTCGAGGCATCAAGGCGCAGGGCCTTCGGCGCGGTCAGCGCATGGCCGCGGGCGCCCAGTCGGGGTCGCGGCCGATGAACCCGAGCAGCCGCGTCTGCGCGTCGGCGTCCTCGGGGACCGGGACGGCCGGGCCGTACTGGCCGGAGCCGCGGATGAGCTCCTCGAGCGGCTGCATGCCGGCCAGCATCCCGGCACACGCCTCGGCATCGAGGGTCTCGTCCTGGCCGGTGGCGCGGGCCAGGTCCCAGGTGTGCATGAACACGTCGGAGGTGTAGAAGCGGTCGATCGCCTGCGCCAGCGGCATCGAGCCGGTGTGCGGGTTGGTGAAGTCGGCGCCGGCCTTGGCGGGGTCGTCGAGGATCTCCTGGACGGCGCGCTGGTGGGCGTCCCAGGCGCCGACCGGGTCCTCGGCGGGCGACGGCACCGTCGGCCACGGCACGTCGCAGCCGCCCTGCACGAAGGCCGGCAGCCACTCGACCAGGTGGGCGACGACGTCGCGCGCCGCCCACCCCTCCACCGGCGCCGGGCGCGGACCAGTCGTGGGTGCCGTGCACCCGCCGGGCGAAGCCGTCGGCGATCAGCCGGTGCCGCCGGGCGGGCTCGGCGGTGAGCAGCTCAGAGGGTGCCATCGGCCAGCATCCGGTCGATGGCGGCGTACCCGTCGTTCACGCCGACCTCCATGCCGCTGCGCAGCCAGGCGTCGCGGGCCTCGAAGCTGTCGCACAGCGAAGTCGCGTGCAGGCGGGTGCGGCCGTCGCCGAGGTCGCTCGAACGTCAGCGTCTCCAGCGCCACGCCGTCGGGCATGCCTTCCCAGGTGAAGGTCTGCACGATCCGGTCGGGACGCACGGTGTGGAAGCAGCCGCGGAACGCGTGGTCGACGCCATGGCTCTCGCCGTGGAAGCGGAACGAACCGCCGTCGCTGGGATCCCAGTGGTCGATGGCCATGGTGCTGCCGGCGGGGCCGACCCACCGCTCGTAGAGGTCGCGGTCGGTGTGGGCCCGGAACAGCTGCTCCGGCGTACCGGCGAAGTCGCGCCAGATGTGGATCATCGGCACGGTCTCGTCGGCCTCGATCGCGGCCTGGTCGTAGCGGACGTCTGTCGATGTGGTGCTCATGATGCGGTTCCCTCCATCGGGGTCTCGATCTCGGACTTCTTCTCGTCGTTCATCTCCGCCAGCACGGCGTCGAGGCGCGCGAAGCGCTCCTCGGCCCGTTGGCGGTAGCGCTCGATCCACTTGGTCATCAGGTCGAACACCTCTGCTTCCAGGTGCACGGGGCGGCGCTGCGCGTCGCGGCTGCGGGTCACCAGGCCGGCCTCCTCCAGCACCTTGAGGTGCTTGGACACGGCCTGCAGGCTCACGGCGTACGGCGCGGCCAGCTCGCCGACCGTGGCGTCACCATCGGTCAGCCGTGCCACCAGGTCGCGCCGGGTCGGGTCGGCGAGGGCGGCGAACACCCGGGACAGCTGGTCGGACATCGCATCCCTCTCCTCAACCATTGGGTTGAACTCGACGATAGGCGGGCTTGGCCCTCTTGTCAACCGACTGGTTGAAGAGGCTGCACGTGGACCTGACTCTCGGAGCCGGTAGACCGTACGAGGGGCCGCTGCCAGACTCAGGAGGATGGAGAGGGGCCCGGTGTCGGGGCCAGAGATTGCGGAGCGGTTGCGGGCTGCGCGGCTGCGGACGTTTCTTGACGGCGGCAACCAGGAGTCTTCTACGGACGAGTTGGAAGGCTTGCTTCGCCGTACTGCAGAGATCTACTCCCACGCGGTGTCGGAGAGGACCCGGGCGGACTACGCACGCCGCTGGGCGCTGTTCGTTGAGTGGTGCCGTCGACACCAGTTTGAGTTCCTGCCCTGTGCTCCGGAGACCGTGATGCTCTACATGACGGACGCGTTAGCGGCCGGGGGCGTGTCCCTGTCGACATTGCGCGGCTGGATGGCCGCGATCAACCGGGTGCATCTGGAGGCCGGGCTGACCACACCGGGCGAAGACCCTGCGATGCGGATGTTCCTACGCGGGTTGTCCCGGATCGCTCCGGCACCGGCGCGCACCGAACCGATCGCAGCTCTCCGCATCGAGGCGCTGCGCCGCGTGTGCCAACACATCGACGCCACCGGCGTGGACCTCAAGGAGGTGCGCGACCGGGCCGTTCTGGGCCTTCATCTGGCAGGGGTGGGTGATGGCGAGATGTCCCGCCTCGACTGGGAACAGGTCAGCATGGCTGCCGACCAGATCGTCATAGCCATCCTCCCGATCGGGCGGCAGGTGCGAGTGCGAGAGCGCGTCGCCTACAGCGAGGACGACACAGGGGCGTGCCCGGTGCATGCGCTGCAAGCTTGGCGTGCGGCGTGCGGTCCCGATCCGTCCGGACCGGTGTTCCGCGTGGTGGAGTCGGGGTGGATCGGGGGACCGATGGTTCCGAAGTCCATGTACCACATACGGCGGTGGCGGCGACTCTCGTTGGGCGCGGCCGGGCTCCCAGCGGACGCTCGTACGGCGATGCGTCTTCTGGGCCAGGCGTCGTCCATTGCGTTGCGGGACCGGGCGCTGCTTCTGCTGGGTTTTGCGGGGGCCTTCAGGCGGAATGAGGTCTCCGAGCTTCGCTGGTCCGACATCCGCGAGCGCGACGCGGGTTTGATCGTGCACCTGCGTCGTTCCAAGACCGACCTGGCGGGACGGGGCCGGGACGTCGGCATCCCGCTGGGCAAGAGCGCGTTGACGTGCCCGGTCAGCGCCGTGAGGCGATGGCGGAGCCGGGTGGAGGAGCAGCTCGGGACGGTGGAACCCGAATCGCCGGTGTTTGTTCACGTCGGGCGTTCGGGTCGGATCACCAATCAGCCCCTCACCCCGGAAGGGTTGACGTTGCTGGTCCAGCGACGCGCGATCGCCGCCGGACTGGATGGGCGCTGGGGTGGGAGATCGCTGCGGGCGGGATTCATCTCCACCGCCGCGGACCTGGAGATCCCGTTGGAGTCGATCGCCCAGCAATCTCGTCATGCCACCCTGGACACGCTGGCCCTCTACATCCGTCGTGAGGATCCCTTCCGTCGCAACCCAGCCGGGCAAGTAGGACTGTGAAGCCGCCGGCCGCCCAGATGCGATCCACCACGCGCGAGGCCCTGATCTCGCAAGCAATGGCTCCCCGGCGGGTCGCTTGGGCCGCCAAGGAGCAGGAACGCTTCGAGAACTTCTGTCTCCGCATGGGGATACCCGCCAACCTCGATGCGATCTGCCTCTACCTCACGTGGCTGCGAGAGGAGGGCGGCACCGGACGCGGTATTCGTCGAAGCCTGGCCCTCCTGGACCTTCAGGCCCGCATCACCGGATCACCTCCATGGACGCGGGATCGGGACCTGCGCCGATATCTGAGGGGCCTGTTCAGAGAGGCGGAGCTGGGGTCCCCGAAGCCGAGCTGTGAGCCCCTGTATCGCGAACTCGTGGAGGTGTTGATCGACGCCTTGATGGAGCCGACCCCGGATCAACTGCGGGATCGTGCGGCCATCTTGGTTGCGGCTCAGACTGGTGTGGCTGGGCATGCCCTGTCCAGGCTCATGTGGGGGCATGTGCGGTGGACGTCCGGCGGCGCGGTCTTGACTGTTCCGCCGCGAACCCTGCCGGGGCGGCCGCAGGTCGTGGTGATCCGACGGCAGGACGATCCGCTCTGTGCTGTTCGTGCGCTACGTCGACTACGTGAGAGCACCGGCATCAACGGTGGCCACGTGTTCGGCGGCCACGGCAGCACCGCTGCGGGGGTGCGCGTACGCCGCGCCGTACGCGTTCTGGAGGCCCACGACGGCGACGCGTCAGCCAGCATTCGGGCCGTTGATGCTTCTCCACAGCAGCTGAGGGATCGAGCCCTCCTGCTCATCGGCTACGGCGCGGCGCTGCTCCCCGCCGAAGCGAACCAACTCCGCGTCCGGGACCTCGAGGTCGTCCCACAAGGGCTCCTCGTCACCGTCCCTGGTCGCCGGTCTGCGGTGGGCATCCCAGGAGACCCAGGCATGCCATACGACCCGGTCATGGCCTGGACGCGGTGGCTTGCCCGAGCCGCCGCTGGTGGACTCACCTCGGACGGACCCGCGTTCCCCCATGTCCGGTACGGCGTCATCTCGAGCGAACCCCTGGCGACGACCGGCTTGAGCTACGCCGTTGAGCAGGCCGCCGCCCGCGCCAACCTTCGGGACTGGTACACCTTCACCAGCCTCCGCGTGGGCTGGATCCGCACAGCACTCCGCGCGGACACGGCGGGCCATCGCGTCGCCGCCCACGTCGACTTCCGCCACCTCGAAAGCGTGCTCCTGCACGAGCACCGCGAGAACCTGATCCGGCACTCGGTCGCCGGCCAGCTCGGGCTCTGACCTGACCGGGGTATGTCATCCCATGACTGAGAACGAGACATCACCCGCGGCGCCGTGACGCGCTGTGCGTGCCATCCCGAGGCAGCTCATCCGCGTCTGCCATGGATGCACCAAGGTCACGATTGAGGTTGAGTGGTCCCGTGAGCAACGACTCGGAGCAGAACGCCAGGGAAGCGTCGACGGATTCCCGTGAGACGACAGTCGGCGATTGGAATGGGCTCCTCCCCAAAGAGAATCCGGTCACGCGCATGCATCGCATCCAGCAAGGGTTGTGGCGTACGGAGAAACTTCAATGGCCGGCGGGCGAGCCTCAAAAGGACCGACGCGTTCGTGATCGTTACCCCACCTGCCGAACTGGTTGGCTGGACCCATGAAGGTGCCTCCGTCGTGGACGAGGGACCGAACCTCATGTCCCATAGGCGCGCTCATATACGCGGGATCGACTTCGAGTCCTTGAGACAATAGATGGCAAGGCAGAGACGGATCGGCTATGGCGCAACTTGCTCTCCTCGCAACCAATGGCGTTCAGCATCGCTGGCCATCTCCACGCTCATTTTGCTGAGGCCGTGGCCCTGCTTTCCGCCCTGACCGAGATGCCAATAGCGCGCCTCGTTCGGCTTGCGGCGGACACCGAAAGCGTGGCCTCGTACGCACTTGACGGGATTGATGCGGAGTGGTTCCCTCCGCGTTCTGCGCACACGGGAGACATGTCCGGCTGCGACATAGCAGCTTGCCTTGAGCTGACTGACGGTCGGCGCGTGTTGCTGACGGTCGAGGTCAAGTACACCGACACATTCAGCGCGAAGCCCGTCGCGTGGGACCGTTACGAGGAGCATCTGACAGCGTTGGGTCTCGACGAGGTCAAGACCGCTGCCCTCGTCGAAGCGGGCTGCAGCCAGGTGTTGCGGCAGGTGATGGTCAGCGACTCGACACGCCGCCGAGGACTTGCACCTGGCGCCGGCCCTACGGTCACGTCGACGCAGCGGTCGCAGTGGTGTTGGCGCGGGAAGACGACACGGCGGCGCGCGAGGTCACCGAGACGCTCGACCTCGCCGTGGGTGACATCGTGCCGGTCCGATTCTGGTCCCATCGACGCCTCATCGACGAAGCCGCCAAAATCCAGGGGCTATCGCAGTGGGCGCGCGACATGGCTATCCGCTACCTCGGAGACTGATCTCGCAAGGCTGAGACGCCGAGGGCGAGCCAGCGCCCTACCTCACCGGATCCGGCTGTTCAGGCCAACCGACACGTGGCGGAAGGACGCAGTTCGAACTACTCAGCCGGAAGGTGGCTCCCGCATCAGGCTGGGCACCAAACTCTAGGGCTCAAAGCTGGCCATACCAGGGCATCTGCGCCTCGGTAAGCCGTGAACGCTGCATCGTCCGACCATGGGCGCAGATCGCAAGACGTTCAAAGCGCCGAAGGCGCCACCAGACCGGAGTCTCTGAGCGGACAGACAAATGAGGTCCCGCTCCAGGTCAATGTGTCAGCGCGTCGTGGATGCGGCTGGCGACGGTCGGGTTGGAGAGGTAACCAATAATGCCGTGGTGGTTCGGGGTGAAGTTGTCGACGTCGGCGTAGTTGTCGACCGGAGGAGTGACGCCGAAGTACGGGGTAGCCAGCGGGTGCAGGGCGACGATGTCCTGCTTGTCGAAGGCGTTGAGCCAATCGGTGACCCCTGCGGGCCGGCTGATCGGGGTCAGCGCGTCGAGGACCGGTTCGATGGCCAGCGGGCAGCCGACGGTGATGAAACTGGGGACGGTCCAGTCCGCGTCGGTGTCACGGCGCCGGAGAAGGTTGTAGGCAACGATCGCGCCGAGGGAGTGACCGACGACGACGCACTCGCCCTGCCCTTCCAGCCCCGCGCGAACTCCGTTGTCGATCTCGGTCTCGACGCCGGGACGGTTCAGGTACCGGTACACGTCGCGGACGACTGCAGCGAGGACAGGCCCACCGAGCGGGTGGATCTTGGCGAGGGCCTTCACCGAGGCGATGACCCACGGCCAGTTCTCCGGCCCCGCTTCGACATAGTCGCCTCCTGCCTGTTCCCTGATGGCTGATCGGGTACGCCGGCGGTCTTGACGGCGTCCGCGATGGCGGCGCCGATGAACGCCTTCTCGGGTGCGTCGATGTCTCCGCTTCCCTGGACGATGATGTCGCCGGCGTCCTCTTCCCCTTCGACGAGTCGGGCGAGGACGTTTCCGTAGTAGGGGAAACGCACCTTCTCGTCGGGCAGGTCGAGGGTGAGGCCTGCCGCGTCGAGGCCCTTGTGCAGCGAGTCGAGCCACGTCTGCTTTAAGGCGACGGGGTCTTTGCCCTGCTGGGACCGGCCGTGGACGAGGACGAGGGTGCGCATCGGTTCTCCTGGTGACTTCTTTGGGCCTGGCGGTTGCTAGGTCTAATCGGGTCGGGTCGGTTTCGTAACGGCTCTTGGGGCGGCTCCTTGTCGGGTCATTGTGGTCAGAAAAGAAGAATCCTCAGGTGCTCTTGACCTCCGGGGGCGTACAGCGTCCAGGGCGATGAGACGCGGATTGGCACGTCGGGTCGTGGCGCTGTTCCGTGCTCACCGAGCAGCGGCCAGGTGCGAGAGAACATCGGCGGTACTGGGCTGCTGGGCTGCTGACCTGCGAGCAGGAGGACGTCAGGCAGCGGGTCGTTCTCGAGCAAGGACTCGATCCGCCGGCGCTGACCGACCTCGATGAGCTCGTGCGCCAGGAGAACTCCGACGCTCGGGTCCGCCAGCACCAGCGGCAGGAACTGGCGAAGTGCTCCCTCGACTGTGCCCGAACCCATCCACGGAAGGATCCAGCGGGCCGAGGCTCCAATCCTGGCGCGGGTTTCGCTCATCGGCTGCCAGTTCCCGACCTCGGTGTAGTAGACGTCGACGAGCTGGTCCTCCTCGACGATCAGGGTCACGTCGCGGTCAGCGAAGACCTGCGCCGCTATCAAGTGCCCGGACTCCAAACGGATCAGTAGCGGCACCGGCGTCACCGTAGTGCGAGGAGCCATCACGGCTCCGGTGGTCGCGTCGAAACGCGTGGGGACGGGTCCGGCGTCGACGAAATCTACCCGCGCGCCCACGACCCGGGCACGGGCGTCCTTATCCTTTGGGGGCGGGTACAACGTCAGCTCCTGAAGATGCAGGGTCGCGTCTTCGGCGAGCTGTTCCAGCGGGTCGTCGGAGACCCAGTAGGTGCCGGGGCTGGGCAGCCGTCCCTGCCGCCAGGCCCGGTCAATGTGGTACCGCGCCCTGGGGTCCATGGGCGGCGCCTCAATGTAGGACAGACGGTCATCTCGGAGGCCCTCGATTTCCTCGGTTCCGCCCAGCTCGCCCGCAGCGTCTCCAAGAGCCTCGTCGGGTCTGCCAGCCTTGTCAGGTCTGCCACCGAGGTCGCCACCTGCCGGCGTCGTGTCGCCGGAGCCGCTCGGTGGCAGACGGGAGATCCACAGCATGCCTCCCTCGTAGGAGACGCTCGCGGCGTCGGGAATCTGCGGCACCGTGATGCCCAGGGCGGCCAGACGCGCGCTGACGAGATCCTTCAGGGCGGCGCTCAGCGGGCCGAGGAGGATGTGGCGTGCGGGCCCGAGGTCGTCGTCAACCTCGAGCGGGTGTACCGAGGGGTATTTCCCTTGGAGAGCATCCGACAGGACCGCAGTGAACACCGCCAGGTAGGGGATCACCCCGTCAGGCCCGGCGCCCGCTTCCTTGACCTGCAGGGCAGCTGCTCCGCGCCGGGTGGCAAGGAGCGTGTCGACGATGCGAGTGTCGGGGGAACGTCCCGTGGGGAAGATCGACCCGCCGTCGATGTCCGCGTCCTGCACAGCTTCGGGCAAGGTACGGCACGCGTCCCCGATGAGGATAACGTGGGCGAACTTTCCCGCGCCGGCCTGTAGCTGCGTCTTGGCGAGGCTGATCGCTTCGCTGGTACGTCGGGTCGCATCTGAGAGAAGCCACACTTCGGTGCCGTCGCTGATGAGCCCGTGCCCGCAGAAGTGCACGATGAGCTGTTCGATGACCCGGCTGCTCGCGTAGGCCTCGATGGCGTCACACACGGCGGTGAAGGTGACAGGTGTGCCGTCCAGGTCACTCAGCGTTGTGACGCGGTCCTCCGGCAGCCCTTGGTCGCGGGCCCACTTTTGCATCGCGCTGAGCGCGTCGCCGACCGCGGGGAGTTCAGGCAGGCCTGCGGCATGGCTGATCCCAACCAGCACGACAGCTCGTTCCATGAGCGCCTCCCGCGATGTGCGTTCGTCACGCTAGCGACAGGCGCATGCGAGGGTCTAGGCCAAGCGACATTCAGGCGATCGAAACACCGTGGGTTGACAGCCGTCGGGCGCAAGGGGCATCGGTTTTGGGTGGTGCCGGCTCGGTCTGCTCTACGCGAAGCGGAAGCGACCTAGGCCTGTCGGATTCCTCAAGACCTCTTCGCTCGCCGCGACGCCGTTGAGACTCAATTGCACTCGGTTGGGCGCGCAGTTTGCAGTCAAACGACTAACCCATGCGGCGACTTCGCGGGCGCTCATCGACATGAGCGAGCACATGGGCGGCGGAATGACGCGGCCGGATCACGTGCCAGGCACCCGGCGGAAAGACGCTGCTTCGACGGCAGGCTCTGTTGGCCCCAGACGGAGTCGTTCTGCGGCGCGTCGAGACACCTAGGTCCCCCGTGGCACGCGAATACGCCAACCACCGCCCCAACCACTTTCAGGATGAAAGGCGTGCTCGGCGCACCATAGGTTGACGTGGTCGAGCGGCACAGTCGTGACACCGATCGTTGCCCTTGTCCGCAGGCGCGGCCAGACCAGTGTCACTCGCGTATCTCTTCGAGTGCATTCAATGAAGCGCGCCGCGTTCTCGCGCGTCGTTCGTATCGACTCGATCACCAGCAGGCCAACTCCGTTGAACGTAGTTAGATCCGCGTGGTCCTGGCGCCAGCCATCTGGAATGAAGGATGTGAAGGGCCCGCCCTCGGACGCAGAGCCGATGGTGGCGAGACGAAGGAGGTATCCGCGCGGCGGGCGGCGCGTCGCCCGCAGCTCGGCGAGTTGTTCCTGCCAGTGGGTCCGGCTGCGGTCCGTGAGTGTTGTTTGGCCCTCTTGCTGCGTCCAGAGGTTGGGGCGTCCAAGGATGTACTCGACGTCCTTTAGCCATGCCCATGCCGCGATGACGGCCATCTGCTCACGGTCGAGTGTCAGGCGTTCCCCGCGGGCCAGCGGTTTCAGGATGGGCGCGGCAGGGTCCTCGAATTCCCTGCCCAGACCGCGATTGCAGTCCCCGCATGCACGGAGGACAACTCGAGGCGGCCACTGCCCGTCGATCGGTGACTCGGCAAGCACTTTCTGCAACTCATTGCGGGCCCAAGTGGGGAAGACGTCCTCTTCCTCGAGCAGGTCTGCATGCTGTCCGCAGAGGGCGCAGATACCCGAGCGTCGGCGTGCCATGGCTGTGAGGCTAGGTCAACGACTCCCGAGGCGCTGGCTGGTTCCGAGGCTGATTGAGCCTGGGTCCGGAGTTCCCTTCTCCGATCTCCGACTGCTTCCGCTCTGATAACGGGGCCAAACGGCTAACCCGCCGGTCGCCGCGGCACATCCGCCGTCAGCCGTCGATTGGTTGGTCGCCTCAGAGCAGGTGGAGTGCTAGTTGCGAATTGGCGACAGGCTGATGCCCCAGTCGCTAGAGCAGCGCGAGTTCACGAAGAGTTTCGCCGCCGGGAACACCCTGCTCGTCGTCTCGCAGTTCGAGAAGCCGATCGCACAACACCATGAGGCTACGAACAAGCCGGGCTCCACCGTTCGCACGAGTCTTGGCGTACTCCGCCGCCAGTCTCGAGCGAGATCGCTGTCACCGCCCTCCCACGCGGTCATGACGGCGATGGCTGGGCCGATCTCAGTCTCCTCGTCCATGAGAACGAGGGTATTCAGGTGGACGGGTTCTCGCGTGGCGACTCAGCCTGGCATGTCCCCCTGGCCTGGAGAAGCGGTGGATCAGGCCTAGCCAAGTCTGCACGGCAGGGCGCCGTAGCCGGCGGAGACTCGCGCGGAGACCAGGCGGAGTCGTGAGGCAACTGCTAGTCAAGGGCGAGGCGAAGGTGCGACGTCTAAAGCCCTTCCGCCACCACCTTGCGGAAGATCTCCTCTTGCTCGGGCGAATGCCTCTTGATCTCCACGTCATGAGTCAACGCGACTAGTCGGTTGACATCGAGGGTTCTGTCGGTGAACCCCATCTCAGTTCCCTGCGTTGCTATGAATTGCTGGCAAAGATAGGCGTACCCGACGATGCGGGTCCAGAAGACGGGGTTGTCAACCATGGACGAGTGGGCGTTCTTGAGGATCCTCGCGAGTGGAGCGAGTCTCTCGTCGGCGACAGGGTCGTGGAACGTGTCCAAGAACTCTGTGTAGTCCATGACCGCGAGGCCCTGGTCTGAATCCTCCTTGATCAGCGCGGTCGAGGCTCGCCTTAGGTTGTCTCGGAAGACGTGTTGGGACTGGGTCGCCCAGTCAAGCCTGTCGTAGTACGGCAGGGGATCTCGGTTGGTCAACATGCGGTAAGCGCCAACCTCGAACTTGAGGAGTTCGAGCGTCCTGGGATCTACCGAGAAGTCCGCCGCATTCATCTTTCGTTCGATGAGCGTGCAGACCGCAAGCGGGCGAAGAAGTCTGTAGAGAGTGTTACTTCCGTAGTAGTCAGTGGGGTCCATGTTCCAGCGTTGGGCGCGGGCGTGCCCGGACACCCGTCGAACAACATCCCTGCACGCGATCAGCAATTGGAAGCGCAGAGGTCCAACAGCCTCGTACAGCCGCTTCTTTGCGTTGTACTCGTAGTCGAGGAGTGCCTGCCGCTTCGCTAAGGACCGCTGCGAGACGTACCCCGCAGCTGTCCCAACGACGGCTGACACGAGCGCCGACGAAAGCACAACCGCCAGGAGGTCCATGAAGCGACACAATCACACTCACCACACTTCTGCGATGCGTGCCTGGGAGTCCTCGTCTGCCGCGCACCGGTCGGACCGCTTCGCGGCGAAGTGACGCACCTTGACTGCGCACCTCTGCGGACTCTGTACATTCGTCCAGTGGCTCCGAATGACAGCATGGGACCTGACGGAGAAGCCGGGGTGTCCCTGCGGTGAAGTTGACGGATGCTCGGGTGAGAGAGATTCGCGAGAAGTTCGCTGAGGGTGCCCGGCAAGTAGATCTGGCTGCCGAGTATGGGGTCAGTCAGAACACGGTGTCGAGCCTTGTCCTGGGGCGGACCCGGCGGTCGGCTGGCGGCCCGCTTTCACCGGGCACCGCTCAAAAGCTGAGCGCGGATAGCGTAAGACGGATCCGAGAGGAACTAGCCGCGGGATCATCCCAGCGCGAGCTCGCTGGGATGTTTGGCGTGAGCCAGCAGATGATCTCGCACATCGCCAATGGCCGCGCGTTCGGCGATGTCAGCGGTCCGCTCACCGGAGCTAAGCGACCGCCGGCACCTCCGCTGACTCCCGCGCAAGCAGACGACATTCGTGATCGCGTAGAAGGGGGCCAGGCGCGTAAGTCTGTGGCGGATGCGTTCGGAGTATCAGTGTCGACGGTAAACGCCGTCATGAGTGGTAGGACGACTGGCAAGGATGCCCATGACGGGCCGCGGCTCTCGCGAGATCAGGTTAGATCCATCCGGATCGAGTTCGACAGCGGCGTGACCCAACAGGCATTAGCGGAACGCCTTGGGGTCGAACAACAGACCATCAGCCAGATCGTTCGTGGTCGGATGTATCCGTCCTATGGCGGTCCTGTCGCGGGGGCTCGGACACGAGAGTTGACGCGGGACGATGTCGAAGCTCTGCGGAAAGCGTTCCGTGCGTCGACCCCCGTAACTGAGCTCGCGGCACGGTACGGCCTCGATGAACGCCTGATCGTCTCGGCGCTGACGGGGGCTACGTACGCTACCTACCCAGGTCCGCTGGTCGAACCAGACGAGATCTGACCAACACTTCAGACACGCCACAACGAATCCCCGTCGTGCGAAGCGGTGGCGCCGCATCGACTACGGATGACACGCTGAACCGGAGGAAGCACCGGACACCGATGGCTCGCCGCGGCCGTCACTCATCCTGCGGGGTCCAGTCCAGGAGTGACCAGTCCACCGGCGTCCGGCCGGCGGCGATCAGGAGGTTGTTGGCTGTCGTGAACGGCTTCGACCCGGCTAGTGGGTTGCGGGCGTTTGCCCGAGCTTTCGGATGTGCAGCCTTGATCGGCGCTGGGTGGCGCGTCAGGTCGATCAGTCTTGCCTTCTTCTGTGCGGGGCCTCCCCACAGGATGAACACGACCCCCTCGAGCTCGGCGCTGATGGCACTGATGACCGCGTCCGTGAATGTCTCCCAGCCCATCCCTTCGTGGGAGTTCGACTTCCCGCGACGAACGGTCAGGGTGGTGTTGAGCAGCAGGACGCCCTGCTCGGCCCACGCGGTCAGATCACCGTGGTCCGGCAGGTCAGACAGGCTGATGTCGAGGTCGGCGGCCAGTTCCTTGCGAATGTTTCGTAAGGACGGAGGGATGGCCACGCCGGCCGGTACGGAGAACGCCAGTCCGTGCGCCTGCCCAGGATTGATGTACGGATCCTGACCGAGAATCACGACCTTGACGTCGTCGCACGGCGTCAACTCGAACGCCTTGAAGGTCTGTGGCCACGGCGGGTACACCTCGTGGTCCTCGTGCTCCCGGGTGACGAAGTCGAGCAGCGTGGACCAGTACGGCTTGTCCATCTCCTCGCGCAGCAGATCGTCCCAGCCGCCACCGAGGACGACGCCGTGCGCCGGCGGCGGAGGCGGTCGGCCGCTCCCGGCGGTCGGCGAGCCGCCCTTGAGGAGGTACTCGTTGATGTCCTGCGAGCCGAGGTTCTCGCCCTCCGGCGGCAACAGGCCGCGGTCACGCAGGTCCGCGTAGGCAGCCCGGTTGCTCTCGAAGAACTCCCGCTCGATCTCGGCGTCTTCGGCGGGATCCGGCGACACAGCTCGCATCGAGGCCGGAGTCGCGATCGGTTCAGTGCTGCCGTCCGAGTAGTAGCGCTCCGCCTGCATGCCCGGGTGCCGGTGCTCCGACAGGAAATCGAGGTAGGGCCGACCGCGCTCGTCCTCTCCCCAGGCCCAACCGATGTGCATGCCCCGATGGAAGCTGTGGCCGCGTTCCTGACCGGCGACATCAGCCGCGTCCACCTTCCGGTAGTCCTCGGGCACCTGCCGAAGAGCTGTCTGTGCGCACCGCAGCCGTTCATCGTTCATGGCCAGAGGCTACGCATGCGCGCCGACACCGTCGCCGGGCGCACGGCGAGGTTGACGGGTCTGCAACGGCACCAAGGGACCGTCGCGATCGCCTGCCGGACCCGACGAAGTGCGACCCGCTGGGCCACCGCCGGACCGGCCGAGTCGGCGCTGCAGTCATCTAGCCTCAGCAAGTGACTACGCAGCACATTGGCGCGGCCGGCGAGCTCCTCGTGCAGTATCGCTTGCTCAAGTCCGGCATCGACAGCGCGCGCCTGACCACCGATGCCGGAATCGACCTCGTCGTGTACGCGCCCGGCAACGCTACGGCCACGACTATGCAAGTGAAGACCAACCTTGCTGCCGGACCTGCAGGCGGAAAGGGACAGCTGAGCAGAGGCTGGAACTTCCCGCATACCTGTCCCGCCCAGTTGTTGGCGCTGGTAGCGCTGGACGCGGACCGCGCCTGGCTGTTCACGTTGGCGGAAGCACGCGATCTTGCGCAGCAGCATTCGCCGAAGGGGATCCGCAGGTTGTACTGGTTCCTGGAGCCGCCGACCGGAGGCGCAGCCGGTGCCCGGTACGAAGCAGAGATGGAGCATTACATGCTCGAGCATCGCGTTGCCCAGCTCTTCCCGCAGTGAGCGTGGTGGATGCACCACGACACTGACGCGGCGGGGTGACGCGCGCCTGGTCCCTTGCATCGACGCGGCCCCCCCCCGGTCGATGAGCCGTACGTTCAATCCAGTCGGGTCTAGCCATCGGGCCCCGCCGGGCCCCCGCTCGATCTCGCGTGATCTCGGCACTCTCGCGCTGGGTGATCGGACGTCCGTTCCGCCCTTGCGAGCGGGGTCCGCCACAGGCCGGGCCGGATGCCGATAGTCTTCGATGGCTCGGAATGCCGAATTTACGGGGGTCGAATAGGTCTTGGACGAGACTCAAACCGAAGGTTCTGGATCCGAAACTGCGGTGGACGCCCACACCAGGGCTCGAACGCCTACGGCCATTTGCAGACGCATTGCCCTCTCCGATCCTGGCGTGCGTGTCTGCACCGGGCGGGGGCCGCTTGATGCTCGTCACCGGAGCAGGATCCTCCATGGATTGGCCGACCAAACTGAAGAGCGGCGGAGAATATTCCGAGATGGCGTTTCACGCCCTGGTTGCTGACCGGCTACTTTCCGCCGACGCGTGCTCGGACCCGCGCGACCTGTCCCTACTCGCTGACGTCGTCTTTCAAACGCACCAGTCACAGCTTCCCCTCACGGATAGGTTGCCTCGGAGCGAGTGGCGCAACGCAACGCCGAATGAGGGTCACAGGATCGCTGCCGCGCTGCTCATCGAAGGCATCATCCGCTCGATAATCACGCTGAACTATGACTTGGCGTTCCAGTCTGCGTTCCAAGCTCTGAGGGCCCCTTCTCCATATCGGTCGCGAAGGGACCGGAGGATCACGCTGCTATCGGCAACCAAGCCCTGATCTATCTGCACCGGAGCGCCGAATCCGACCCCCAGAGTTGGATTCCTCGGAAGGCGGATCTCGATGATGGCTGGCGCGGAGGCTGGGAAGCGATGGTGGCCGCGGGTTGCCTGTCAGCACCGGTAACCCTGTTGCTGGACTTGGAAGTCCCGCTGCCGTCCTGACCGAGACAGTCTCAAATTTTGCTGGCATCACCGGCTCTGAGTACTTCTTCGCGGACCCGTATCCGGAGGGCGAATTCTTGAAGGCCCTAGGGCCTTATCTGACGGCCGTGATGCAAATGGGCTGGATCGACCTTATGCGGGAGATCTCAATTCGCGTGGCTCGAGCCCAAGCCAAGGAGGTCGAGATGAGCTGCAGAGCTCTGGCTCAAGAGCGCGGTCTCTCGGCCACCAAGCTCCCAGACATTTGCGCAAGCTTGGCGGACATCGGGGTCGTACGCTATTGGCATGCTTCGTGCCACGTGGCTCCTCCACAGCAAGCCCTTCTGTCCAGCGATCGTGGACCATGAGAATGCGCGCCTCGGTGACCTTCTGACCACCATCGGCGTCGTCGCCGAAGCGCTCGACGCGGACGCGGTGTTCCGAGATGACGGAGTATGTGGGTTGGGACTTCGTGGAACCCAGAGGAGCGTGTCGTTCA